>NZ_JAPZVP010000003.1:6626-359817 GCF_027622875.1 Glycomyces luteolus
CACGGGGTGTCAAAACCATTTGTGGGGGGTGGGGTCGCGTGGGGGCCCGGCGCGCACGCGCCGGGCCCGATCGCATTTTCACGGTCTAGCGAACGCCGTAGAGGTGCTCGAGGGCGAGCTGGTCGAGGTGCTCGAAGGCCATGCCCTTGGCGGCGAGGCCTTCGACGTCGACCTTGACGTCCTTGAGGTCGGCCCAGGTCTCGCCTTCGCTCAGGGTCGGGGTCGCGAGCTCGTCGACGCGGGCGGCCTTCAGGGCCTCCTGCACTTCGGGGTCGGCGCGGAAGGCGCGGACCTTGGCCTGCAGGATCTTGTAGTTGCGCATGCAGGCGGCGGCCGAGACCCACACGCCGTTGTCGTCTTCGACGCGCGGGGGCTTGTAGTCGAAGTGGACGGGGCCGGTGTACTGGCCCTTGGCGATGCCCTCTTCGACGGCGTCGACGGTCCAGAACGCGCCGCCGACGTTGCCGGCGCCGAAGCGCAGGTCCTGGTCGAAGCGCGGACCGGTCTGGCCGTTGAGGTCGATGTGGTAGAGCTTGCCGTGCCACATGGCCTGGCGGATGCCGGCGGCGTAGTCGAGCCCGGCCATCTCCTCGTGCCCGATCTCGGGGTTGATGCCGACCAGTTCGGGGCGCTCGAGCTCGTTGATGAACGCGAGGGCGTGGCCGAGGGTCGGCAGCAGGATGTTGCCGCGGGGCTCGTTCGGCTTGGGCTCGATGGCGAAGCGGATGTCGTAGCCCTGCTCGGTGACGTAGTCGCCGAGCGTGTCGAAGGCTTCCTTCATGCGGGCCATGGCGGACTGGATGTCCTTGGAGCCGCCGAACTCGGCGCCTTCGCGGCCGCCCCAGGCGACGTAGATCTCGGCGCCGAGTTCGGCGGCGAGGTCGATGTTGCGCATGACCTTGCTGATCGCGAAGCGGCGCACGTCGCGGTCGTTGTGCGTGAAGCCGCCGTCTTTGAAGATCGGGTGGCTGAAGAGGTTGGTGGTCGCGGTGGTGACCTTGAGGCCGGTCTCGTCGAGGGCCTTGCGGAACGCGCCGACCTTGGCGTCGCGCTCGGCTTCCGAGGCGTCGAAGTCGAACACGTCGTTGTCGTGGAAGTTGACGCCGTAGGCGCCGAGCTCGGCGAGCTTGCGCACGGCGCGGTCGGCGGCCATGGAGGCGCGGGTGGCCGAGCCGAAGACGTCCTGAGCCGCCCAGCCGACCGTCCAGATGCCGAAGGAGAACTTGTCCTCGGGCACCGGTGCGTATTTGTCGGTCATGATCGATCCTTTTCTCATTGGTGTGCGGCCCAGGACGAGGTCTCGTCCCGGAGGCTCGCGTACTGCTCGGACACGTTTGCGGCGGCAGTGCCGGTGAGCCGCGCGGTGTCGCCTGTCTTCCACTGTGGCGGGGTCTTGGAGCCGGTGAGCGCCCAGGCGGCCTGCTTGGCGGCGCCGAGGGCGACGTATTCGGCCGTGGGGGGCACGTCCACGTCGACGCCGAACACGCTCGGGGCGATGCGGCGCACGGCCTCGGAGGCGGACGCGCCGCCGATGAGGAGTACGCGCTGGGCCTGGAGCCCTTGGGCCGCGAGGGCGGCGAGGCCGTCGGCCTGGGCCGAGAGCATGCCTTCGACGGCGGCGCGGGCGAGGTCTTCGCGGGTCGCACCGGTCGTGAGCCCGGAGAGGACCCCGGTCGCGTCGGGGCGGTTGGGGGTCCGTTCGCCGTCGAGATACGGCAGGAGGGTGAGGCCTCCGGCGCCGGGCTCGGCGGCGAGCGCGAGGCGGTCGAACTCGGCGTGGTCGACGCCGAGGAGCGCGCGGAAGGTGTCGAGGACGCGGGCGGCGTTGAGGGTGCACACGAGCGGCAGGTACCGGCCGGTGGCGTCGGCGAACCCGGCCACGAGCCCGGAGGGGTCGGCGGCGGGGACGTCGGAGACGCCGAAGACGGTGCCGGAGGTGCCGAGGGAGACGACCACGTCGCCGGGTCCGAGGCCGAGGCCGAGCGCGGCGCCGGCGTTGTCGCCGGTGCCGGGGGCCACGGCCGCGCCGGAGGCGGTGCGCCCGACGACCTCGTTCGGGGCGGCCACGCGCGGGAGCGCGAGTTCGCGGCCGAAGGCCTGGACGAGGCGGCTCCGCACATAGTCGCCGGTGGCGGGCGACCAGTAGCCGGTGCCCGAGGCGTCCGAGCGGTCGGTCGCGGCTTCGGCGGCGGAGACCCCGCGGAGCTTCATGGTGAGCCAGTCGTGCGGGAGCATGACTGAAACAGTTTTCGCCGCGTTCTCAGGCTCGTTCTCGGCCATCCAGGCGAGTTTCGTGGCGGTGAAGGAGGCGGCGAGGACGAGGCCGGTGTCGGCGGCCCAGGCCTCGGGGCCGCCGTGCTCGGCGGTGAGCCGCCCGGCCTGCGGGGCCGAGCGGGTGTCGTTCCACAGCAGCGCGTCCCGCACGACCTGGTCGTCCGCGTCGAGGGCGACCATGCCGTGCTGCTGCCCGGCGACGGCCACGGCCTCGGCGCGTTCGAGCAGGCCCTTGCCGGCCTCTTGGAGCGCCTCCCACCAGGCTTCGGGCGGGCACTCGGTCCCGTCCGGGTGGGAGGCGCGACCGGAGTCGACGATCTCGCCGGTCTCGGCTTCGACCAACAACACTTTCGTCGACTGCGTCGATGAGTCGACTCCGGCCACCAAGGTCATCTAGTTACGCTCCAGCTCCACGTTCGCGGGCTTGCCCGCAACATCTACGACGCTCACATTAGCGATGTCCGCCGGGCCTGTCGACACCAGGGTCACAACAGTTTCTGAAACTGTTTCAAGAGACACGGTAGTGTCGCCGTCGACGTCGGAAATCGTGATCCCGCGGTCCGGCGTACCCCACACCTCGAGGGTGATGCCCTCGAATGCGCCGTCGCCGATCTGGAGGCCGGGCTCGACGCGCGGCAGGATCGCGCCGAAGCGCACGAACACCGGGAAGGTCTCCAGGCCGTGCTTCGTGTCGATGTAGCGTCCGCCCTCGTGGACCTCCTTGGTCCAGAAGTCGATCCAGCGGCCCTCGGGCAGGTACACCTTGCGCTCGCCCGACGGGTCGTTCACCGGGGCGACGAGGAGGTCCTTGCCGAAGCGGTACTCCTGGTCGGCGTTCCACGCCACCGGGTCGCCCGGGTTGTCCACATTGAGCGCGCGCAGCACCGGCTCACCGGTGCGCGAGGCGTGCACGGCCGCCGAGTAGATGTACGGCATCAGCGAGTACCGCAGCTTCAGCGACTCGACCGCGAGGCGCTCGGCCTCCTCGGAGAACTCCCACAGCTCGCGGGTCGTCGTGCCGTGGTAGCGCAGCAGCGGCGACAAGGCGCCGAACTGGGCCCAGCGGATGTACAGGTCGTCGGTCGGGGTGCCGTTGAAGCCGCCGGTGTCGTGCGACCAGAACGGGACGCCCGACAGGCCGTGCGAGAGCCCGCCGCGGATGGTGCCGCCCAGGCCCGCCCACGTGGTCTGCACGTCGCCCGACCACTGCGCGGAGTGGCGCTGGCCGCCGAGGAACGACGAGCGCGCCCAGACGAGCTCGTGGCCGTTGATCTCGCGGGTCACCTCGACCACCGCGTCGTTGTACAGCAGCGTGTACGCGTTGTGCAGCTCGGTGCCGGTCATGCCGTTGTGCGCCACCGCGTCAGCGGGCACGCCCTCGGCGAAGTCGGTCTTGTACAGGGCCGCGCCCGCCTGCAGCGGACCGCGCAGCAGGTCCTTCCACCACGCGACCGCGTCGGGGTTGGTGAAGTCGACGATGCCGCTGGCCTGGTGCGAGCCGTGCCAGACGTCCGCCACGTACGTCTCGCCCTTGGCGTTCTTCAGGAAGTAGCCGCGCTCGTCGCCCTCGGCGAAGACCGGCGACTTGTGGGAGATGTAGGAGTTCATCCACAGGCAGACCTTGAAGCCCTGCGCGGTGAGCTCGGCGAGCATCCGCTCGGGTTCGGGGAAGTTCTCGCGGTCCCACTGCATGTCGGACCAGTGCGGCTCGTGCTGCCAGAACGTGTCGAGGTGCAGCACGTCGCAGGGGATGCCGCGCTCGCGGATCTTCTTGGCCCGCTCCATGACCCGCTCCTCGGAGTCCACGAAGAAGCCCGAGGAGATCCAGGTGCCGAAGGCCCATTTCGGAGGGAGCGAGGGCCGGGAGGTGAGGCCGTCGAAGCGGTCCAGGACCTCGACGGGCGTGCCGCCCAGCACGAAGTACTCGAGCGCGTCGTCGGGCACGATGAACTCGACGGCCGCGTGGGTCTGCTGGGCCACGTCGAACTCGACGGGGGCGCCCGAGTTGACGACGATCCCGTAGCCGCGGTCGGAGACGTAGATCGGGGCGTTCTTGTACATGCGGATCGACTCGGACCCGAAGGCGTCGAAGTTCCACATGAGGGGGCGCTGGCCGCGCGCGTTGAGCGGCGCGAAGCGCTCGCCGAACCCGGCGAAGGCCTCGTCCGGCGCGGCGGTGAACGACTCGTGGTAGGCGACCGGCTGGCCGTCGACGAGGGAGCGGCCGAAGGGGAGCGAGCGCAGGCGGCCCGAGATGTCGGTCTCGCCGGGGTTCTGGGAGACGAGGCGCTTCCCGGCGGCGTCGGTGTACGTCAGGGACCAGGTGTCGAGGGTGGCGACGGCGCGGACCGAGCCGGCGTCGACGACCACGGTGCCGTCCTCGACCAGGACCTTCGCGTCGCCGTAAGCGCCGGCGTGGACCAGTTCGATGATCTTCTCGACGGAGGGGCGCGCGGCCCGGTCGGCCGACAGCCGGGCGCGGATGACGCCCTCGGCGACGGCGGCGAGCCCGATGTACAGCTCCTCCCCCGCGCTCGTCACGGCCTTGAGGAGGACCGAAGCGGGGCCGGTCTCGGCGACCTCGGCGCTCGTGACGGCGGACAGACCCTGCTCGCCGACGGCTCGCTGGGGAAGCTCCGGGGGGTCGGCGACGAAGAACTCGCGGGCGACCAGCGGCGGGCGGTAAGGCATTGGATGCTCCTGCCTGTTGAGGGTTCGTACGACAGCGCGCGAGCCGGTGGGGCGGCACGACGACTATTAGTTTATCGACTATCCCAACAAATTGCGACCGGGGTCCACAGGATTCCACCCGGCTTTCCATTTTCCGCCGGGTCGGCGGCAACCGCTCACTTTCCACTCCGCAATTCGCCGGTTTCCTCGCGCGCGTCCACTCCGTGCGCCGAGTCGCCAGCGCCGCGGGCGCGGGAAAGCTACCCTGGGCGGTGCGACCGCCCGAAGCTCACTGTCGCACACCGCGTTCAAGAAGCACTGCCACCAGCCGCAGCCACAAGCACAGTCCGATGCGAGGTACCGAGATGTCCACCGTCCGCTCCAGCCTTTCCGACGAGAACCGCGAGACCACCGCGAAGGCCCTCCAGGGCGCACTCGTCGACCTCATCGACCTCTCCCTCGTCGGCAAGCAGGCGCACTGGAACGTCTACGGCAAGAACTTCCGATCGCTCCACCTCCAGCTCGACGAGATCGTCGTGTCGGCGCGCAACGCCACCGACCTCGTCGCCGAGCGGGCCATCGCGATCGGCGTCAGCGCGGACGGGCGCGCGGGCACCGTCGCCGAGACCTCCTCGGTCCCCAAGATCCACGACGGCCAGATCAGCGACACCGAGGTCGTCTCGCTGTTCATCGAGGCCTACACCGCGATCATCGCCAACATGCGCGAGCGCATCGAGGTCACCGAGTCGGCCGACCCGGTCACCCAGGACCTCCTCATCGGCGTCACCGCCGAACTCGAGAAGCAGAGCTGGATGTTCCAGGCCGAGCTGGCCTAGCGGTACTCGCGGTCGGGGCCGGGACGCTTGCGGCGACCCGGCCCCGACCTGTGCGAAGAGTGAGGTCTAGGCGGGTGTGCAGGTCACCGTGGGGGTCGACGCGGTCGAGCCGTCGGCCTTGGTGATGTTGAAGCCGAACGTGGTCGACTGGCCCGCGGCGAGCGTGCCGTTGTAACTCTCGTTCGCGCCGTTCACCGTCGCACCGGTGAGCGTCCCGGTCACGCTCCAGGCGTTGGAGATCCGCTCCGAGCCTGGCCAGGTCCACGTCACCTTCCAGCCGTTCAGGTTCTGGTTGGCCTTGACGGTGGCCGAGTAGGTCGCACCGGTGTTCCACGGACTCGAGACGGAGAGCGTCGCGGTGCAGCCCGAGCCGGTGGGCGGGGGCGAGGTGGTCGCCGGGTCCGAAGTGGCCGGAGTCGTGGTCGGGTTGCCGGTGCCGCCGCCGCCGAGGGCGTTCAGCACCGCGGTGTAGGCGGGCTTCTTGGCGTAGTCCTCGAAGAACAGCAGCGCCGCACCGGTGCCGGGGAAGGTGCCGGGCACCCACGAGTCGTTGTCGCGCAGGCCCCAGACGGTGATGCCGGAGCAGTCGGCGAGTTCGGCGCAGATCTCGGTCACGCGCCGGTAGTCCTCCGCCTGCTGTGCCAGTTCATTGGCGTCAGCCGGCGTGTTGAGCCGGATGTCCAGCTCGGTGATGCGCACCTTCAGGCCCAGGTCCACGAACCGCTGCAGGTTCGCCTCCATCGTGGAGGGCACCTGACCGAGGATGAGGTGGGACTGGAAGCCGACGCCGTCGAGGATGTTCTGCGACTTCAAGCCCTGCGCGATCCGGTAGATCGTGTCGGACTTGGCGTTGTCGCCCTCGATCGAGTAGTCGTTGATGTAGAGGTCGGCGTTCGGATCGGCCGCGCGGGCGGTCTGGAACGCGGTGGTGATGAACCCTTCGCCCATGGTGCGCAGCCAGAACGAGTCGCGCATGGCGCCGTTGTTGTCGCTGACGACCTCGTTCACGACGTCCCAGGAGTCGACCCGGCCCTCGTAGCGGTTCGCGACGGTGTTGATGTGGTCGACCATGGCGGTGCGCATGGCCGTGGCGTTGAGGCCTTGCACCCAGCTGGGGGTCTGAGCGTGCCATACGAAGGTGTGCCCGTGGACGGACTGGCCGTTGTCCTCCGCGAAGTTCACGAGGGTGTCGGCCTGGGAGAAGGTGTAGTTGCCGTCCTGCGGTTCGGTCGCGTCCCACTTCATCGCGTTCTCGGCGGTGAGGGAGTTGAACTCGGTGGCGATGGTGTTGCGGTACTGCGCATTGTTCTGGAGCTTGTTCACGTCCACTGCGACGCCGATGTCCTTGCCGATGGCGTCTGCCGCGGCGCGCAGCGTGGTGGCCTGGGCGCCTGCGAACTGGGTCGAGAGCCCGATGCCGAGCGCCGCGGTCGCGAGGGTGACGGCCCCCGCGATCACCGCGCGACGGCGTTGACGGTTAAGCAGCACGAAGAACTCCTCAAGGTGGTGCCGCGCCGTGAGGGAACGAGGCTGTAGGAAGGATGGGATCCGCGGGGAGCGGAGCGCTCCCAGCGAGGTGAGCACAGCCTAGCGAATGCATCGATGTTGGTCAATGCTCACCGTTCGGTGTACCTCGCGAAGCGGAGGAGAACTCTAATATCCCCGGTATGGACAACCCGGCAATCGAAGATCCCCCTGGGACCAAACCCGTCTACCAGCGCCCTATGCCTTGGCAGATCATCGCCGCACTCGTGCTCATCGGCCTCGACGTCCTGTCCTCCGCCATGACGGCGGCACTGACGTTCTCGGTCGTGGCGGCACTGTCGGCCCTCATCTGGATCGCGCTCGGCGTGTGCATCGCCGCGCGCCTGGACAGGGCCCGGAACCTCGCGATGGCGTTCAACCTCGTCAACATCCTGATCGCCGTACTGCTCACCGTGGCGTTCGCCGCTCTCGGGCCGATCGCCGCGTTGACGGCCGCGAGCGTCGCGTTCTCGCTCGGCATGATCTTCCTGCTCGGCAGCGACGCGTCCAAGGCCTACACCTACAAGGGTCGGCCTGAGGTCGTCCCAGGACTGACGAAGGCGGGACCGATTCCGGTCCCGCCCTTGCCCTCTGCGTTACTTGGCGACGATGGAGACCATCTTGCCCGCCACCACGATGACCTTCTTGACGTCCTTGCCCGCCAGGTTCGCGGCGACCTTCTCCTCGGCCAGCGCGGCGGCCTTCACGGCCTCCTCGCCGGCGTCCGCGGCGACCTCGACGCGGCCGCGGACCTTGCCGTTGATCTGCACCGGGTAGGTGACCGTGTCCTCCACCAGGTGGCGCTCGTCGGCGACCGGGAAGTCCACATAGGCGATGCCGCCCTCGTGGCCCAGCCGCTCCCACAGCTCCTCGGCGATGTGCGGGGCGATCGGCGCGGCCATGGCGACCAGCGCCTCGGCCGCCTCGCGCGGCACCGGGTTCACGCCGGTCAGGTGGTTGTTGAACGTGATCAGCTTCGCGACGGCGGTGTTCATCCGCAGGTGCTCGTAGTCCTCGCGGACGCCGGCGATGGCCTTGTGCATCTCGCGCAGCGTCGCGGCGTCGGGCGCGGTGTCGGCGACGGTGACCTCGCCGGTCTCCTCGTCGACGATGTTGCGCCACAGGCGCTGCAGGAACCGCTGGGAGCCCACGATCGCCCGGGTCTCCCAGGGCTTGGAGTCGGCCAGGGGCCCCATGGACATCTCGTAGACGCGGAAGGTGTCGGCGCCGTAGGAGGCGCAGACCTCGTCGGGGGTGACGACGTTCTTCAGGGACTTGCCCATCTTGCCGTACTCGCGGTTCACCTTCTGGCCGTTGTAGGTGTAGACGCCCTCGGACTCCTCCTGCACCTCTTCGGCCGGGACGTAGACGCCGCGGTCGTCGGTGTAGGCGTACGCCTGGATGTAGCCCTGGTTGAACAGGCGGCGGAAGGGCTCGCGGCTGGAGACGTGGCCCAGGTCGAACAGGACCTTCTGCCAGAAGCGGGCGTACAGCAGGTGCAGGACGGCGTGCTCGACGCCGCCGATGTACAGGTCGACGCCGCCGACGTCCTCAGCGTCCTGCGGGCCCATCCAGTACGACTCGTTGGCCGGGTCGGCCAGGGCCGCGGCCGACTCCGGGTCGGTGTAGCGCAGCTCGTACCAGGAGGAGCCGGCCCAGTTGGGCATGGTGTTCAGCTCGCGGGTGTAGGTCTTGGGCCCGTCGCCCAGGTCCAGTTCGACCTCGACCCAGTCCTTGGCGCGGCCCAGGGGCGGCTCCGGGGCGGAGTCGGCGTCCTCGGGGTCGAAGGTCTTGGGCGAGAAGTCGTCCATCTGCGGCAGCTCGACGGGCAGGTGCTCGTCGGTCAGGGCCACCGGCAGGCCGGTCTCGTCGTAGACGATCGGGAAGGGCTCGCCCCAGTAGCGCTGGCGGCTGAACAGCCAGTCGCGCAGGCGGAAGGTGGTGGCGCCCTCGCCGCGGCCGTGCTCGGCCAGCCAGTCGATGATGCGGGCCTTGGCCTCCAGGACGCGCAGGCCGTCCAGGATGCCGGAGTTCACGGCGACGCCGTCGCTGGTGTAGGCGCCCTCGCCGTCCCAGGGGGCCTCGCCGGAGATGACCTGGCGGATCGGCAGGTCGAAGGCCTTGGCGAACGCGAAGTCGCGCTCGTCGTGGGCGGGCACGGCCATGATCGCGCCGGTGCCGTAGCCGGCCAGCACGTAATCGGCGATGAAGACCGGGACGGTCTCGCCGTTGACCGGGTTGGTCGCATAGCCGCCGGTGAAGACGCCGGTCTTCTCCTTGGCGTCGGCCTGGCGCTCCACATCGGTCTTGGCGGCGGCGAACGCGCGGTAGGCGGCGACGGCCCCGGCCGGCGTGTCGTGCCCGCCGGTCCAGGAGGTCGGGACGCCGGCGGGCCAGGACTCGGCGGTCAGCGCCTCGACCAGCGGGTGCTCGGGGGCCAGGACCATGTAGGTGGCGCCGAACAGCGTGTCGGGGCGGGTGGTGAAGACGCGGATGTCCCCCGCGTAGGTCCCGAAGTCGACGTACGCGCCGGTGGATTTGCCGATCCAGTTGCGCTGCATGGACTTCAGGGACTCGGTCCACTCCAGGCCGTCCAGGTCGGACAGCAGGCGGTCCGCGTAGGCGGTGATGCGCATCATCCACTGCTTCAGCGTGCGGGTGTAGACCGGGAAGTTGCCGCGCTCGGAGCGCCCCTCGGAGGTGACCTCCTCGTTCGACAGCACGGTGCCCAGGCCCGGGCACCAGTTCACGGGCGCTTCGGTGACGTACGCCAAACGGTGGCCGTCGATGACGCGGCGGCGCTCGACCGCGCCCAGCTCCGACCACGGGCGGCCGTCGGGTGTGGCCCGCTCACCGGACTCGAACGCGGCGATCAGCTCGTCGATCGGCCGGGCCTTGTCGGCCTCGGTGTCGTACCAGGAGTTGAAGATCTGCAGGAAGATCCACTGCGTCCACTTGAAGTAGTCCGGGTCGGTGGTGGCGAACGCGCGGCGGTTGTCGTAGCCCATGCCCACCAGGCGCAGCTGGCGCCGGTACCGGTCGATGTTCTCGGCGGTGATCTCGGCGGGCTGGCGGCCCGTGGCGATCGCGTACTGCTCGGTGGGCAGGCCGAACGCGTCGAAGCCCATCGGGTGCAGCACGTTGAACCCGGCCATGCGCAGGTAGCGCGAGTACGCGTCCGTGGCGATGAAGCCCAGCGGGTGGCCCACGTGCAGCCCCGCCCCGGACGGGTAGGGGAACATGTCCATCACGAACTTCTTGGGCGCCCCGGCGCGCGGGTGGCCCGGCTCGGCCAGCGAACCGGCCGGGTTGGGGGCGCGGAAGGTCTGCTCGGCCTCCCAGCGCTCCTGCCAGCGCGGTTCGATCTCGTTGGCCAGCTTGGCGTCGTAGCGGTGTGCGGGTTCGGTCATGGCTCGTCCTGTGGTCCGGTGGTGGCTCTGGGTTCGGGCTCGGGTTTCCGGGTTAGACCCTAGACAGCAAAAAACCCCTGGCATGCAGGGGTGGCCGTGCTGGTTCTCTCCAGCACGGCTATCTAAGGAGCGCGATCGCCCGGGACATGCCCCCAGTGTAGCGGAGGCCCCTACGGCGGCGCATGACATGGTCACTGGGCGCGTCCGAGTAGGATGGCGGACAGGCGACCGTAACGCGGGACGGCGTGTCAGGTCGCGCATTCCCACAGACTTCCCCCGGGAGGACCATTGACCTTCGAGTCGTCCCCAGGCCAGCCGCCACAGGCCCCGGTGCCGCTCTCCCCGCAGGAGTTCAAGGCGACGGCCGAGGGCATCTTGACGAACGTCGAGTGGGTGATCGAGGGCAAGTCCCACACGATCAAACTCGCGATCGCGGTGATGCTCGCGGAAGGCCACCTGCTGCTGGAGGACGTGCCGGGGGTCGGCAAGACCCAGTTGGCGAAGGCGCTGGCCCGCTCGGTCGACTGCTCGGTGCGGCGGATCCAGTTCACGCCCGACCTGCTGCCCTCCGACGTCACGGGCGTGAGCATCTTCGACCCGGAGAAGCGCGACTTCGTGTTCAAGCCGGGCGCGATCTTCGGCAATCTGATCCTCGGCGACGAGATCAACCGCGCCAGCCCCAAGACGCAGGCCGCGCTCCTGGAGTGCATGGAGGAGCGGCAGGTCACGGTCGACGGGAACACGTACAAGCTGCGCAGCCCGTTCATGGTCATCGCCACCCAGAACCCGGTGGAGATGGAGGGCACCTACCCGCTGCCCGAGGCCCAGCGCGACCGGTTCGCGGCGCGGCTGGCGATCGGCTACCCGGATATCAACGCGGAGCTGGCGCTGCTGGACCGCCGCGAGGAGTACAACCCGCTCGACGCGCTGCGGCCGGTGGCCGACGCGGAGATGATCGTGCGGATGATCGCGGCGGCGCGCGCGGTGCACCTGGCGCCGGAGCTGAAGCGGTACGTGGTCGACCTGGTGGCCGCCACCCGCACGAACCCGCAGGTCCGCTTGGGAGCGAGCCCGCGCGCGACGCTGCAGCTGCTGCGGTGCACGCAGGTGCTCGCGGCCATGGACGGGCGTGATTTCGCGCTGCCGGACGACGTGCAGCAGCTGGCCGTGCCGGTGCTCGCGCACCGGCTGATCCCCACCACGGAGACGACTATGGGCGGGGGCGACACGAAGGCGATCGTCTCCGACATCCTTCGGCACGTCCCGGTGGTGTCCAACCCGGGGAGGTACTAGGCGTGGAGCTCACCGGGCGCGGCAAGACGCTGCTGGCGGTGAGCGTGGTGGTCGGCCTCGTCGCGCTGATGGTGGGCGAAGGCGATCTGCTGCGCGCGGCGCTCCTGGCGCTCATCGCGCCTTTGGGCGGGCTCGTGCTGCTGCGCTGGTCGCGTCCTTCGCTGGAGTCGAACCGGGTGCTGAACCCGGCGCAGGTCGAGGCGGGGCAGTCCACGCAGGTGCGCCTGGGCATCCAGAACACCGGCCGGGGCCGTCCCCCGGCGCTGATGCTGGAGGACCGCATCCCCTACCGGCTGGGCAACCGCCCGCGGCTGGTCCTGGAGCGGCTCGCGCCGGGCGCGCGCAGCGTCGTGAACTACACGATCACTCCCGGGACGAGGGGCGCCTACGAGCTCGGCCCGCTGACGGTGCGCACTTCGGACCCGTTCGGCCTGGCGGTCTCCGTGCAGGAGTTCCCGCTCACGACCGAGCTCATCGTGACCCCGCGCATCCAGCCGCTGCGCAGCCTGCTGCTGCCGGGCGGGGCCGGGATGTCCTCAGGGGAGTCCGCCGCGCACGCGGTCGCGATCACCGGCAACGACGACATCGCCGTGCGCGAGTACCGGCACGGGGACGACATGCGGCGCGTGCACTGGAAGGCCAGCGCCCACCGCGGCCAGCTCATGGTGCGCCGCGAGGAGCAGCCGTGGGAGAACAACGCGGCGGTGCTGCTCGACGTGCGCCGGGGCGCGCACCGCGGGGAGCTCTCGAGCTTCGAGTGGATGGTGGACGCGGCCGCTTCGGCGACAGTGCGGCTCTCGCGCGACGGCATCGACCCGTGGCTCATCACCGCGCACCGCGACTTCGAGTGCCGCCAAGGCGATTACAGCCAGGTGATGCGGTACCTCGCGACGGTGGCCGCCGCCCCCGAGGCCCCGATCTCGCACCTGGTGGAGAAGGCGCAGCGGTCGCGGTCGGTCTCGGGGATCATCGCGTTCCTCGGGCACGTGACCCCGGAGGAGGCGGCCTCGCTGGGGCGCCTCGCCAAGCGCGGCGGGGCATGCACGGCGCTCGTGGTCGACCCGGTGCGGTGGATCCCGAAGGCGCCGACGAGCCGCTCCGACCCGCGCGAGCGGGCGTTCGCCGAGCAGCACGTCGCGGCCGTCTCGACGCTGTCGAACGCGGGCTGGCAGGTGATCCCGGTGGTCGCCGGGACCGAGCTGCGCCGGGTGTGGACCCGCCTGGGCGCGTGGAGGACTCTCGCATGAGCGGACAGCGGCACGCCACCATGGTCGCGGCGGCCACCCTGGCCTTGACGCTGACGCCGCTCATCGGCATCTTCGAAGGCGTCGGCTGGACGGTCCCGGTGCTGCTCACCATCACGGTGATCGCCACCGCCGGGTCGCTCATCCGCGCGGCCGGGCGCGGGCAGGGCCTGCAGACCGTGGCCATGTGCGCGGGGCTGCTGGTGGTCTTGACGGCGGGCTTCGGCGACGGCACCGCGCTCCTGTTCATCATCCCGCTGCCCGCCACGTTCGAGCATTTCGGCGTGCTCGCCAGTGAAGGCGTCGCGGGGATCGTCACGGAGGCCCCGCCGGTGGCCGCCGAGGGCGGCATCCTGTTCCTCACCCTGCTCGGGATCGGGCTCGTCGCGGTCCTGCACGACATGTTCGTGGTCGGCCTGCGCACCCCGGCGCTCGCCGGGCTGACGCTCCTCACGATGTACCTGGTGCCGGTCTCGGTCGCGCCGGACGCGACGGCCTGGTTCTGGTTCATCCTCCCCGCCGTCTCCTACCTGTGGCTGCTCGCGGACGACAACCTGCGGCGCGTGTCCGCGTTCGGGCACCGGTTCACCGGCACGGGCCAGCTCGTCTCGCAGAAGTTCCCCTCGCCGATGGCGCGCACCGCGCGCTGGTCGGCGCTCGGCTTCATCGTTCTCACGCTCGTGTCCCTGACCGTGGTGCCGACGAACACCTCCGGGTTCATCGACCGGGTCGCCGAGGACTGGGAGGGCGGCGGCGACGCCGGGCTCGGCGACGTCAACCCGTGGGCGCAGCTGTCCGGGTCGCTCAACCGGCCCGAGGAGGTCGACGTCCTCCGCGTCTCGACCGACGACCCCAGCCCGCCCTACCTGCGGATGCACGTGCTCGACGAGCTCGATTCGGACGGCTTCGGCCCCAACGACTACGACGACCACCAGTCCCTCGACCTGGAAGAGGCCGAGGGCGAGACGTTCACCGCGGACATCGAGAACCTCCGCATGGAGGCGCCGGTCGTGCCCGTCTACGGGACCCCGGTGGACCTGTCGATCGACGGGAACTGGGACCGCGACGCCGACACCGGCGTCATCATCGGCGACAACAGCGACATGGGCGACGTGGAGGAGTACACCCTCACGTATACCGACCAGGAGCCCGACGCCGAGACGCTCGCGAACGCCGACGGCATGGACCCCTCGGACGAGCGGTGGGAGGCCAACACCGAGCACCCGGAGGTGGCCGAGGTGAGCTCGCACGTGGACGAGGCGCTCGGGGACGCGGACACGGTCCACGAGAAGGTCCTCGCCGTCTACAAGTACCTGTCGATCGGCAACGGCTTCCGGTACTCGCTGGAGACCACCGAAGCGGGCAACGACGAGGCGATCGTCGACTTCCTGGAGACCAAGGAGGGCTACTGCCAGCAGTACGCGGCCGCCATGGCGTGGATGCTGCGCGAGGCCGACGTCGCCGCCCGCGTCGTCATCGGCATGTCGCAGGGCTCCAGGGACGGGGACGAATGGGTGCTCACCAGCCACGACTACCACGCGTGGGTCGAGGTCTACTACGACGGGCCCGGCTGGGTCATGTACGACCCGACGCCGTCCGCGGGCGTGCCCGGCGCGGTGTCGACCCCGTGGGCGACCGAGCCCGCGCCGGAGGGCGAGCCGACTCAGGAGCCCGACGCGACCGCCGACCCCAGCGAAGCCCCCAGCGACGCGACCCCGTCCGCCGAGGGCGGCCCGACGGCCGGCGCGGAGCAGCCCACCGACAGCCCCTCCCTGCAGGGCGCCGAGGACGGCTCCGAGGGCGGTTCCGGCTTCAACCCGGCCTGGCTGCTCCTCCTGATCGTCGCGGCCCTGCCGTTCCTGCCGGCGCTCGCGCGCGGGCTCCTGCGCCGCAGGCGGCTCGACCCCGCCCGCCTCACGGCCAAGACCGCGTGGGACGAAGTGCTCGACCTGGCCCTCGACTACGGTGTGGGCCTGAGCGATTCGCTCACTCCGCGGCAGGCCGCCGGAGTGCTCGGCCAGGCCGCGCCGGGCGCGCGCGAAGCCGCGACGGTCCTCGGCTCGGCCATGGCCCGCCACCGGTACTCCCCCAGCGGGGCCGACCCGACCGGCCTGGCCGACGCCGTGCGCGACCTCCACACCGA
Organism: Glycomyces luteolus; assembly: GCF_027622875.1. Lineage (GTDB taxonomy): Bacteria > Actinomycetota > Actinomycetes > Mycobacteriales > Micromonosporaceae > Glycomyces > Glycomyces luteolus. The sequence continues at coordinate 22,021 of NZ_JAPZVP010000003.1, forward strand.
ACTGGACAAGAACGCCGAACCGCGCCGCCGCTACCAGGCGATGTTCTGGCCCGCGTCGCTCCTCGCGAAGGCGAGCGCAAAGCAGGCCGAGGAAAGCGCCCGCCTGGCCCGGCGCTCGGCCCGCGCCACGGACCGGGTCCGCTCGGCCGTGCGGCGCCCGCGACGTTCGAACAGCCGCAAGGACCGGTCTGTCACAGGTCGCCCTTAGGGTGGCTTCATGTACAGAAGCGGCGCCGCCGAGAGCGACAGTGCACTCACCGACGGCGCGTTCAATGCCGAAGGCTTCAGCCAGCCGACCCTCGACAGCCTGGGGACCCCGCTCTCGGAGGTGACGTTCTGCGTCGTCGACCTCGAGACGACGGGGCTCGCCGCCGACGCGTGCGGCATCACCGAGATCGGCGCGGTCAAGGTCAGGGGCGGCGAGGTCATCGGCGAGTTCGGGACCCTCGTCAACCCCGGCGAGTCCATCGATCCGCGCGTCACCCGCCTCACGGGCATCACCGACGAGATGGTCGCCGACGCCCCCGGCATCGAGGCGGTGCTCCCCGCGTTCCTCGAGTTCGCGCGCGGCGCGACCCTCGTCGCGCACAACGCGGGCTTCGACATCGGGTTCCTCCGCCACGCCTGCGAGCTCACCGACACCCGCTGGCCCCGCCCGCCGGTCGTCGACACCGTCGTCCTGGCCCGGCGCCTCACCGAGAAGAGCGAGGTGCCCAACCGCAGGCTCGGCACCCTCGCTCGGCTCTTCGGCTCGCCCGTCACCCCGAACCACCGGGCCCTCGACGACGCCCGCGCCACCGTCACGGTGCTGCACGGTCTCATCGAGCGCGCCTCCGGGCACGGCGTGGTCACCGACGCCGAGCTCGTCGAGTTCTGCCGCGCCATTCCCTCTGAGCTGCAACGCCGCAAGAAGCACCTCGCCGACGGGCTCCCGCACGCCCCCGGCGTCTACATCTTCCGCGACGCCGACGACCGGGCGCTGTACATCGGCGTCTCCGTCGACGTCGCCGCCCGCGTCCGCAGCTACTTCTCGGCGGCCGAGCAGCGGCGGCGGCTGCGCGACATGCTCGCGTCCGCCGAACGGGTCGAGGTCGTCGAATGCGCCCACCGGCTCGAAGCGGGCGTCGCCGAACTGCGGCTCATCTCCGGCGGCAAACCGCCCTACAACCGGGCCGCAAAGTTCCCTGAGCACCGCTCCTGGGTGCGCCTCACCGACGAGCCGTACCCGCGCCTGCAGATCTCCCGCAACCCGCCTGGCCCCGGCACCCCGCGCCTCGGCCCGACCTCGGGGACGCAGGCGCAGGCCGCGATCGGCGCGATCGAGGCGGCCCTGCCGATCCGTTCGTGCCGGACCCGCTTGTCCCCCAAGCGGTTGTCGCCCTCGTGCGTGCTCGGCGAGATCGGCAAGTGCGTCGAGCCGTGCCGCCACAGCGTGAGCGTCGAGGAGTACGCGGCGGTAGCCGAGCGCGCCGCCCGCGCGATGGACGGCGACCCGGCCCCGATCGCGGCGGCCGTCGCCGAGCGCCTCGCCGAGCTCTCGGCGGCCGAGCGCTTCGAGACCGCCGCCGAACGCCGCGACGAGCTCGGGGCGTACCTCCAACTCGCCGCCGCCACGCACCGCACCAGGAGCCTCGTGGCGGCCGGGGAGATCGTGGCCGCCGGTCGGGCCAAGGGCGGCGGCTGGGAGATCGCCGTGATCCGCCACGGACTGCTCGCCGGGGCCGCCCGCACCCCGCCCAGGGCGGATCCGATGCCGCACATCGCGAGACTCCGCGAGACCTCCCGGGTCGTCGAAGCGCTCGACGACGTCGCCGACGCCGCCCACGCCGCCGAGTCGCGGCTCCTCCTCGAATGGCTCGCCCGCCCCGACGTCCGCCTCGTCATGGTCGAGCGCGCATGGGCCAGCCGCCTCGACGGCGCCGAACGCTGGGACGGCGCCATCCCGCACGACCCGTCCCCTTGGCGCCGATCCAACGGCGAACGCTTACCGCATGGTGGGACGTGACCGCGAACCCTCCGCTGTCCCAACGGAACCCACCGTGCCATCCGCCGAGACGCGGCCAATCCGGCGAATCGGACGTGAGTCGTCTCGCATCCATTTGCGGCGCTTGGGGTTTCCGCCGACCGCCAAGCGCGGGTACTGTGTGTCATCCGCCGATTGCGGCGGCCCTGCCGAAATCCGACAGTGTCTAGTGTCGATTCTCTCCAAGAATCGTTGTACATCTAGAATGCGGTCAACCTTGGGCATCGGAGGCTTTCATGTTGCGCGCATTGCTTTCGGCTACTCGGTCTGCCAAACCTGACGATCCGTGGGACCTCGCGGGGAAGGTGGCGCAGCTCGAAGCGGCTCACCGTGCGCACTTCGAGCAGCCCGACATGCTCCTCGTCCGCCGCGCCTACCGCATCGCCGAGCAGATGCACCGGGGCCAGGCCCGCCGCTCCGGCGAGCCCTACATCACCCACCCGATCGCGGTCTCCACCATCCTCGCCGAGCTCGGCGTCGACACCGCCACCATCGCGGCCGGGCTCCTCCACGACACCGTCGAGGACACCAGCTACTCCCTCGAAGCCCTCCGCGGCGACTTCGGCGACGAGATCGCCGTCATGGTCGACGGCGTCACCAAGCTCGACAAGATCCACCTCGGCTCCGCCGCCGAGGCCGAGACGTTCCGCAAGCTGGTGCTGACCGCCGGGCGCGACATCCGCGTCATGGTCATCAAGCTCGCCGACCGCCTCCACAACATGCGGACCATCAAGTTCAAGAAGCGCCCCAGCCAGATCCGCATCGCCGAGGCCACCAAGGACGTCCTCATCCCCCTCGCCGACCGCCTCGGCCTGTACGTCATCAAGCGCGAGCTCGAGGACATCGTCCTCGAGACCCTCGAACCCGAGATCTTCCAGCGCATCCACGAGCACCTCGGCTCCGACTCCGACCGCAAGCGCCAGGTCGCCGTCATCGCCCCGCAGGTCCGCAAGGCGTTGCGCGAGTTCAAGGTCGCCGCGACCCTCCACGACCGGCCCCGGCACCCGTACTCGATCTACCGCGAGATGCAGAAGCACCCCGGCACCGGCCCCGCCGACCCGCCGCGCCTCGTGATCGTGGTCGAGGGCCCTGCCACCGACTGCTACGCCGCGCTCGGCGCGATCCACAAGCTCTGGAAACCCATCGGCGGCAAGTTCCGCGACCTGATCGCGGCCAAGAAGTTCAACCTCTACCAGTCGATCCACACCGCGGTCGTCGGTCCCGGCGGCACACCCGTCGAGTTCCTGATCCGCACCAAGGAGATGCACGAGACCGCCGAGGTCGGCATCGTCGCCGGCCTGCGCCAGTCGGGCGCCAACCCGGTCGAGATCCAACTCCCCTGGCTGCAACGGCTCCTCGACTGGCAGAACGAGATCGCCGACTCCGGCCAGTTCCTCGACTCGCTCCGCTGCGACCTCGCCGACCAGGACATCCTCGTCTTCACCCGCGACGGCGGCCAGCTCATGGTCCCCAAGGCCTCCACCCCCGTCGACGTCGCGTACTGCTCCGGCCCGGCCACGGGCCACCGGCTCATCGCCGCCTACGTCAACGGCGAGATCGCCCCGCTCGCCCAGGCCCTGCGCGACGGCGACACCGTCGAGCTCGTCCTCACCAACGAACAGCCCTACGGCCCTTCGAAGCAGTGGCTCGACCACGCCAAGACCCCCGAAGCGCAGCTCCACATCAACGATTGGTTCGGCTCGGTCGAGGACGTCGACTCGACCGGCGAGCTCCCGATCATCCCGATGCAGCGCTTCGAGGACGAACTCAAGGCCGGAAAGAACCGCCTGTGGCGCTCCCTGATCGCCCGCGGGCGCGGTCTCGCGGGGGAACAACCGCTCCACGGCGTCGCGTCGTCTCTTGGCTTCCCAGACCTCGACTCGCTCTATCTCGCCCTCGCCCGCGAGAAGCTCGACCCCGACGAGCTCGCCGAGAAGCTCATCACCACGGTCGACCGCTTCTGACCCGCTCCCGCGCCGGTCCATATCGCAAGGCCGCCCATTCAAGCCCCGCCGATGATGCCGAATTAGCTACGTTCGTTCTCCGGCCCGCCCTTCTGGCAGTTCACCCTTCGATTCGCTGCCCAAGTGCGCTCCCGAGTACTGCTCATGCCCTCCCGAGCCAGTTCCCAGCGGAACAACCCACACGAGAGAGGTGGGGGCAGGGCTTGGGTCCCTCTCCGGCTTCCCAGCCCGATCGAGTCCAGGCTCAGGCAGGCAGCGACAACAAGGCAGGGGCAGGGCTTGGGTCCCTCTCCGGCTTCCCAGCCCGATCGGGCCCGGGTCAGGCAGGCAGCGACAGATGGGTGTGGGCTGAGGTGGGTGGACTGTCTTGGGCATGCTGAGGGGCCCGGACCCGTTCGGGTTCGGGCTGCGCTGCTTGGCGTTGCGGCGCTTCCCCCAGCGGTCGCCCGCTGGGGCAGCCTAAGACCGGCACCGGGGATCGACTTCCGAACTGCTCTCGGCATTTGGCCTTGGCGGCCTTGATCGCCGCCAGGCACCGTTCCTGTTCGATGGCCTCGGCTCTGGAGTCGAGATCGAACTTCAAGTTCGGTGACCATTCCGACCGGTACAGCCCGGTCGGGAAGTAGTCGAAGTCATCAGCCCGGTGGTCGGCATCCAGATCGGCATCGGTGCGCCAGTCTGAGCACCCGCAGCCATTGCGGTCAGTGGTGTCATGGCCCTCATGGTGGGTGATGACCGCAGTGCCCGGGCCGGTCTTCTCGACCGTCCAGCCGGGAGTGTGGATGCGGCCGTGGTGGAAGCGGCACAGCAGGATCAGGTTCTCAGCGACGGTCGGTCCGCCGTCGGCCCATTCCGAGATGTGATGTACTCATATATCGGAATATATCACTTGATTCTCCCTGGTGACGCCTAATCCATGACGGAGTCGGTACGTCAAGATCAAGCGTGGCGCGATCGGCACCATTTACCAAGGGGCTCAAGGGCCTCATTTCTGGCGTTGGCGCGTCGAAGCCCGAGGTCGCCATGCTCTCTACTCAGTCTTGTTGCCGTGCGGCCAACCTGAGTTCGCCTCCGAAGCCGTGCCCGCTGTCGCGTGGGCGAGATCGACATGCTTGTTATTGAACTGTGATGCTTCCTGATGTCGGGTGATGCTCGGGGCCGGTGGTCTCTGGTCGAGATCCGGATGATTGTGGCGCTGGCCTGGCCGTGCGCTGAAGCCGGAGGTCAACAGCGGTGGCTGTGGCCGGAAGCTTTGACGCGATTCGCACTGAGTGATCGATAGGGTTTGTCCTTTTTGGCATCGTTGTTGTAGGTGGACTCGGTCTTGACAGGACGGTTCGGCAACCGCTAACTTTCCGTACCGTTGCGGTCGGTGTTCGACTGCTCGCTGAGCCCACAACTGAAAGCGACCCCTGTGAAGCCCCATCTTCCCCCCATCGCGGTGTTGCGCACCCGTCGTCGGCCCGCGGCCGCAGCCCTTCCACGCAACCACTCCCGTCCCGGTGCGGTGCGTTGGAGGGTTCGCTTGTGGACTGCTGTGGCGGTCGCTGCCCTCGGTTCGGTGCTGTTGGCGGTCCCGGCTGCTGCCGAGGATGGTGTGGCGGCTGATTGCCTGATCGCGACCGGTGAGACTGCAGCACTGGAAGGTGAGCTTGCGGCGATCGAGCAGGCAGGGGCGTGCGGGCGCGAGGTCGAGGTGATTGACCAGCGCGATGAGTTCGGCACCGTGACGGCATTGCCTACTGGTGAGCTCAAAGCGGAAATCGGTGTGGAGCCGATCCAGGCGCAGGATGAGTCCGGGCAGTGGGCGCCGATCGACACCACGCTTGAGGTCGCCGAGGACGGGTCGATCCGGCCGGTGAACATCACCGAGGACTTGATCCTCTCGGCGGGTGGCACCGATCCTCTGGCCGCTGTGGGCTACGGAGCGGAAGGTGCGTTCAGCCTGTCGTGGCCGGGCGAGTTGCCGGTGCCGGTTCTTTCAGGGCCGCTGGCGGTCTACAACGAGGTGTTTGCCGGGGTGGACTAGGTGGTCGAGGCGACCGCGCAGGGCTTCCGGTACGACCTGGTCGTGGCTGATGCCGAGGCGGCGCGGAATCCGGATCTCGAGGCGATCGCGTTCGCGGTCGAGGCCGCGGGCGTTGAGGTAGCGGAAACTGCGACCGGTGAGGTCGAGGTCAAGGTCGCCGGTCAAGCTGAGATGGCGTCTGGGGAAGCGCTCATGTGGGAGGCGCCCTCGTCCCACGACGGGACCGAGACCGTCCCGGACCTGACCGCGATCACCGACACTCCCGCCGATCCGGATCAGGAAGTCGCACCGGTCGACGTGACTCTAGAGTCTGACGACTTGGTGCTGCGCCCGGACCTGGAGTTGCTGCGTGGCGCGGATACCCGCTACCCGGTGGTGATCGACCCGCAATGGAACGGCGGCATCCAAGACAACCTGTGGGGATTGGTGAACACCAAGTACCCGGACTCGGTCTTCTACCGGGGCAAGAACACCTCGGGCGACTACTTCATGTCCAACACAAGCACCTGGGGTAACGCCGGAGCCGGGCAGACCTGCGACTCCTGGAGCGGCCTGGACTGCTACTCCAGCACCTACGACATGCGGTCGATGTTCCGGATGGACACCGACACCATCACGCAGAACGCCTACAAGATCCCCAATAAGGGCCTCTTCAAGATCGTCCAGCGGCACTCGGCGTCGTGCTCGAACGGGACGGCGAGGGTCTACCGCACCGGCGGCTACAACTCGAACGACACCTGGGACACCCAGCCGGCGTGGCATGAGTCGGTAACGATCTCGAACGCCAACAACGGGGCTACATGCGACGGCTCGGCGTACGTGTCGTTCAACGTCACCTCGATGGTCAAGATGGCCGACGACAACGAGTGGGCGAACCTCACCCTCGGCCTGCGAGCACCCGACGAATCGCCCTCACCAGAACTACTGGAGTGGAACCGCTTCGACTCCTACACGGCGGTGCTGGAGATCTACTACGACGTGATGCCCTATGCGGTTTCGAACCGGAAACTCAACGGCGTCTTCTGCACGACCTCGGTGGAGAATGCGCCGTGGACGAACAGTCGCACTCCACGAATGAGCGCACTGTACCGGTCGCAGGACACCTCGCTCCTGTACCAGGCACGGCTGCGCTCCTCGACCCCGGTCGACGCCATCGTCTACGACTACACCTCTGCTGCGCCACTGACGGCCAACAAGGAGTACGGGAACACGCTGCCGACCAAGTACGCGCTGGGTGACGGGCTGTACTACTGGCTGGCCCGAAGCTTCTCCAGTACCAACAGTGACCTGGCCTCGGCCTGGTCGGCCCCCTGTCGGTTCAAAGTCGACGGGACGAAACCATTGACACCGACCGTCACCCCAGCGAGCGCGGCACCATATGAGGTCGACGGCACGCTCAACCTGACACTGAAATCGACCGACCCGACCGTGAACGGCTTCGTCTCCGGGATCGACCACTTCGAGTACTCCTGGCAGACCAACAGCTACAACAAGGAAGTCGCTTCGACCGGGACGGCGACGATCACCAGAACCCTGTCGGCCGGAAGGCACGTGCTGTACGTCCGCTCGGTCGACAACGCCGGCAACGAATCCGAACCGCGGACCTACACCTTCTTCGTCGGCCGGGACATTCTCACCACCCCGATGGCGACCTGGCGGTTCGAAGGCGACACCGCCGACGACACCGGCCACCGCCACAACCTCGCGCTCGCCAGCGGCACCTCGATTGCCTACACCGCCGACCGCGACGGGCGGGCCAACGCGGCACTGGCACTAGACGGCTCGACCTGCCTGACGGGCACAGGATCCGATCATGCGCACGGACGCGGCCTATTCGCTGTCGGCATGGGTGCGCATGGACGCGGTCGACGGGGCCACCGAGCGGCCGATCACGCAGGTGAACGATTCGCACTCGGCCTTCCAAGTCTGGTACTCGGCGACCGCCGACCTCTGGTATTTCTCGGTGTTGGACGCGAACAAGAACTGGAACAGCATCGGCGCGGCCCCGACCGTCGCGCTTGGCTCGTGGGAGCACATCCGGGCGGTCTACGACCCGGACAAGAACGTGATCCGCCTCTACCTCGGCGGCAACCTGGTCGGGGAGAAGACCATCAACTTCACGCCCTGGAACGCCGACAAGGTCTTCAGCCTCGGATGCCTGATGAACGCCGGGACGCCGCAGTACCACGTCTCGGGCGCGATCGACCAGGTCGGCCTCTGGCAGGGCGTGTTGAGCCAAGCCCAAATCAAAGCCGCGATGACCGACCTGCCCACCGCGAGCGTCCAGGCGCAGTGGACTTTCCGCAGCGACGGCACCGACGACTCCGGTCACGGACGGGACTTGAATACCGACGGCATTACCGTCGGCGCCGACCCGTACAACCGGCCCTCCGGAGCGATCGAACTCAACGGCGAGACCTGCCTCGAATACCCCGAATCTGTCGTGGCCACTGACCGGTCGTTCACCGTCGCTTCCTGGGTCAACATCGAAGACCCGGCTCGCTTGGAGACGATCATGTCCATCGCGGGCGAGAACAACATGGGATTGCGCCTGCGGCACTTGGAGAACGGGGTCTTCCAGTTCCGGCTGGTCTCTGCCGACGCCGCCGAAGGCGCAGGCGCAACAGTTCGGCAGCGTTCTTCCACCACGACCGCTGAAGCGGGACAGTGGTACCACATCGCCGGCGTGTACGACGCGTCCGTAGGACAAATGCACCTGTATGTCAACGGTGTCCTTGAAGGATCTCTGACCGTCGGAAAGCAATGGCAAGCGACCGGGGCCACGCTCATCGGCTGCGCGGGCACCGAATCCGACGCCACCCGCGGCGAGTACTTCACCGGCTCACTTCACGACGTCAGGTTCTGGCGCGGTGCCGTCGAATCCTACGAGCTCGCCGACATGATGGCCGCCCCACCTGCCGAGACTGCAGCGCGGTGGGATTTCAACAATTTTGACGAGCCGCTCACGCCGAGGGCAGATGTCACCGGCAACGGCAACGATCTCGCGATAACCGGCACCGAGTTCTACGACCCTGTCGGATACAACAAGGCCCCGGACAATGCGCTGCTCTTCGAGGGCACCAGTCATGCCCGCACCACCGGACCGGTGATCGCGACCGACGAGTCGTTCACGATCGCGACATGGATGCGGGCCGACGATGTCACTCGCGATGGCGTCGCAGTGAGCATCACCGGCGGCAGCCGCAGCACCATCGTCGTCAAGTACTCCGTCGCGAACGCCCGTTGGGAATTCGCCGCCCCGCCAACCGCCGAGCACCCATGGCACGTGGCAGGTGCCGCAGCTACGCCGTCAGATACCCATATGGGGTACCTCTTTCTCGTCGGGGTGTATGACCTGCCCTCCAACGAATTGCGGCTGTACATCGACGGTGCCCCCGTAGCGACCGCTACGGACGTCGTGATGCCCTCCTCGACCGGCTCGGTGGTGATCGGTGCTGAGGGCAACGCTGATGGCACCATCCGCGATGGGCTGATCGGCGCGGTCGACGACACCATAATCTGGCAAGGCGCCCTCGAATGCGCGACCATCGCCAGCATCTTCTTGCCGACCCTTCCCGAGGAGGTGTGTTGACCGTGACCAGACGCCTCCCGATCACGCCTGACCCGACCCTGCTTCGGAGCCCCTACGTGCACACCTCCCCGCGGCACCGCATCCGCCTCCTGCTTGCCATGACCGCCGCCGCGGTGGTGACCATGGCCGGGCTGACTACCGGCCCGGCTTGGGCTGCTGACTTCCAGCGCGGTGCTCAGACGTTCGCCTCTAATCCCGTCTCTAGCGTGGGCGCGGCTGAGTCGGCATTCGATGACAATGCCGCCGACTGGGCCGGTGGCACCACCGAGACGGGGGAAGGCGCGGGGCAGTGGACGGCGACGGACTTGTCTTCGGCAGGGTCATGGTCGCAGGGAGGCTCATCCGGAGCGTATTCGTACTCCTACGCGATGCGCGTGCCACCGGCCGCCGGTCCGACCCCGTCGTTGGCGCTGTCGTATTCTTCGGCCGCGCATGATGGGTTGACATCCGGCACGAACAACCAGGCGTCGTGGATCGGGGATGGCTGGGGATACTCGCCCGGGTTCATCGAACGGTCCTACTCGGGCTGCGCCTCTGAACTTGAACAGGACGGCAATAACGGCACCGACCAGACCGGCGACCTGTGCTGGGACGGGGGCTCGCCCTCGGTCACCATGGCTTTGGGCGGCATCAACACCGCACTGGTCCTGGACGATGATTCCGGGGTTTGGCACGCTGCTGGCGATGCGAACTGGCACATCGAGAAGCTCGGCACTCCGGCATCGGCTACTGCGGCGACTTCGGAGCGATGGAAGGTCACCGGGACCGACGGCACGCAGTACTTCTTCGCTGCCGACCCGGCTACGACCGGATCTCGGTGGACGGTCCCGGTGTTCGGCAACCACTCCGGCGAGGCCTGCTACAAATCAGGTGACTTCAAGGGATCTCGCTGCACCCAGGCGTATCGGTGGATGCTTGACAAGGTCGTCGACCTCAACGGGAACATGACCCGCTACGTCTACGGCACCGAAACCGGCTACTACTCACCGGCCGCTGACAGCACGAAGGACGCGGTCGCGTTCACCCGTTCGGGCTGGCTCAAGCGCATCGAGTACGGGCTGCGATCCGACGATCCTGCAGTGTCGGCGACCGGCCGTGTCCAACTTGTCGCCGGCGACCGGTGCCTGTCGGACTGCTACGACACTTCAGGCGATCCAAAGGAAAGCAAGTGGGCCGACACGCCTTGGGAGCTGAACTGCAAGGCCGGGACCGGTTGCGAGCAGTACGCGCCGGTGTTCTTCTCCACCAAGCGACTCACTGAAGTCCAAGCTGAAGTCTGGAACACCGGGGCAGGTGTGTTCGACACCGTCGACACCTGGAAGCTCACCCACGAGTTCAAGGACTACGGGGACAAGTCCCAGGTAGTGATGTGGCTGGCCGCGATCCGGCACACCGGGCACGTGGGCGACGGGGAACAGTCCACGCCTGCGGTTGAATTCGGCGGCACGTTCATGCCCAACCGGGTCGAGGACGGCTCGGCCGACCCGATGATCCAACGACCCCGCCTGACCTCGATCAAGAACGAGACCGGCGGTGTCACCACGGTCAACTACTCCGCACCCGACTGCGGCGTCGGTGATCTGCCGACTGTCGGCGAGTCGAACACCCAGCGGTGCTACCCGGCCAAATGGGTCCCCGAAGGTACCTACAACGCTGTTGACGCCTACTTCCATAAGTACGTGGTCACCTCGGTTGCCGAAACCGACACCACTGCCGGTGCTGACACGGCCTGGACCTTTTACGAGTACTCCACCTCTGGCGGTGGCACCAATGTTCTCTGGGCCTGGAACGACTCCGAGTTCACTCCTGACGACCTCCGCACCTACAACCAATGGCGCGGCTACACGCAGGTGACCACCCTCGTCGGCGACCCCGCCGACCCTGAACCGCAACTGCGAACCGCCTCCCGGTACTACCGGGGCATGGACGGCGAACCGCTCCCGGGCGGCACCGAGCGCGACGTCACGCTCACCAGCACCCGGGGCGACACCGTTGCCGACCATGAAGCGCTAGCGGGACAGGCCTGGGAGCAGATCACCTACGACAACACCACGGTCGTCGGTTCCACCATCACCCGGTACTGGACGAAGAACACCGCCATTCGCGCCTACGACGGCGGTGAGCTCAAAGCCTGGATGACCGGTCCAAATCAAACCATGGCGCGCACCAAACTCTCCGACACGTCCTGGCAGACCGTCCGTGCCGACACCACCTATGACGCCCGCGGCCGTGTGGAAACCCTCAGCAACCACGGTGACATCAGCACATCCGGTGACGAGATGTGCACTACAACTGAGTACGTCGACAACACCGACAAATGGATCCTCAAGGCCCCCTCGAGGATCGAGACTGTCGCCGTCACCTGCGACCAGCCGGTGTCCAGGCCCGACGATGTCTTGAGCGACGTCCGCGCTTACTACGATGGGCACGATTTCGGTGCGGTGCCCACGTACGCCCGGATGACGAAGTCCGAGACCATCGACGGCTGGGACGCGGGCCCGAAGTACGCGACCCTCGCCGAATCCACTTACGACTCGCTCGGCCGCGAGAAAACCGCGACCGACGCGCTCGGCGATGTCACCACGACCGCCTACACCCCAACGGGCGCCGGTCCGGTCACTGCCGTGTCGACGACCAACCCGCTCGGCCACATCGACGCGGTCACCATCAGCCCTGCCTGGGGGTCCGTAACGTCGGCGACCAGCGCTGCCGGTCGCAAGACCACGCTCACCTACGACGCGCTCGGTCGTGCGACAGCGGTCTGGTATCCCGGTCAGGACGCGCCGACCGAGGTCCCGAACCTGAAATTCTCTTACACCGTCTCCGACACGGCCCCCAGCACCACCACCACTGAGACGATGATCTGGGACCAGTCCTATCTGACCGAGATCAAGATCTTCGACGCGCTCATGCGGCCCCGTCAGACCCAGGCCGAGACTTACGGCGGGCGGTTGATCAACCAGAGTGAGTACAACTCCTACGGTCAGGTCGTCTACTCTTCCGGCGCGAACTTCAATAACGATTCCGGGCCCACCGGTGACCTCGTGCGTATCTCCCGTTCCAACGACGTCGCCCGCACCGAATACGTCTACGACACCGCCGGACGCGTCACGGCCGAGGTCTTCGTCGTCAAGGACGAGGAGCAATGGCGCACCACCACCGCTTACGGTGGCAACGACGACTACTGGCAGACGACCGTCACACCGCCTGAAGGGGCGTCAGCCTCTGGCACGCTCACCGACGCGCGCGGCCTCGTCGTCGAGGCCCTCCAGTACCACGGCAACACCCCGGCAGGTGAGCCGGACCGGACGCATTACACCTACACGCCTGCAGGTCTGCTGGAATCCGTGACGGACCCGGCCGGACAGCAGTGGAGCTTCGGATACGACCTGCGCGGCCGCCAAATCACCGCCGACGATCCCGACACCGGGCACACCAGCATGACCTACGACGACGCTGGACAACTGGTCACCACCACCGCCAATGCCGGGACGAGCGCCGAGACCACACTGTCGTACGAGTACGACGCCCTGGGCCGCAAGACGGCGAAGTGGGAAGGGGCAGTTGACGGCGACAAGCTCCTCTCAGAGTGGACGTACGATACCGCCTCTGCATACGGGAAGGGCGCACTGCACAAGTCGATTAACTACGTCGACAACCAAGCCTGGACCACCGAGTACCGCCGCTACGACATCACTGGGCAACCCACTCAAGTCCTGACCACGCTGCCGTCGGCCGCGGGCAGCCTCGCCGGCTCCTACTACGAGGCGTTCACCTACCACCCCGACGGCAGCATGAAGACCTCGGTCGCCAGTGCCACCGCCGGACTTACGTCCGAGACCATGACCTACGGCTACGACGCCATGGGGCAGCCCTCGCGGGTCGCAGGCAACAGCTCTACCTTTGGCGCGGCCCAGATCTACGTCGACGAGGCCCTCTACTCCCCGTACGGGCAACTGCTGCAGCTGCGCCTCGGAGACCCTGCCGACGTCGGCGGCACTTCCGGACAAGCGTGGCAGACCTGGATTTACGAGGAAGGCACCGGACGGCTCGCGGAGTTCTACTTCGACAAAGACACCGCCGGTGAATTCGATGGCACCAACTACGGCATCGCCGCCCTCTCCTACGAATACGACCAGGCCGGCAAGATCACCTCGATCACCGACCAGCCCGTGCACAACGCCGACGCGCTCCAACCCGAAACCCAGTGCTTCCAGTACGACTACCTCAACCGTCTCACCGAAGCATGGGCGCAATCCGGAGCCGACGCCTGCGCCACAACCCCGACCGAAGAGGCCGTCGGCGGACCCGGCGCATACTGGTCCTCCTACCAGTACGACCTCTCCGGCAACCGCACCGCCGAGACTCGATCGACCGTCGCGGGGCGCTTCACCGACACGTACACCTACGAGACCGACAGCCACGCCCTCACCTCGATAGCCACCACCGAGAACGGCGCAGACCGCACCAACTACACCTACAACGAAACCGGCTACGCGACCTCCATATCCCGCGCCGGCGATCTCTCAACCCTGGAATGGAACAGCTCCGGCCGCCTTAAGGCTGTCAAAAATGGCGAGAAAACCACGAGCTTCTATGACGATGCCGAGGGCAACCGGCTCGCCCGCAAGGACCCCGATGGCAGCATCACCGCCTGGGTCGCCGGGTACGAGCTGCACTACGACGCCACCGCCAACACCAAACAGGCCACCCGCTACTACACCCACGGCGGCAACGTCATCGCCCAGCGCGTCGGCATCGGCGACATCCTCTTCGTCGCAGGCGACCACCACGGCACCGGACAATGGATCGTCAACGGAGGCACCCTCACTGCTACCGTGCGCCGCTTCGACCCCTTCGGCAACGAACGAGGTCTCACCCAAGGCACCTGGCCCGACGACCGCGGCTTCATCGGCGGCATCGACAACACCACCACCGGCCTGACCACCCTCGGCGCCAGAGAATACGACCCCACCACCGGCCGATTCGTCTCCGTCGACCCCATCGCTGACTACGCCAATCCGCAACAGCTCAACGGCTACGCATACTCCAACAACAACCCCGTCAATCTCTCTGACCCCTCCGGGCTCTGCGCAACCGGGCCCAGTGTTGACCCCGACACCTGGCAAGGCCCTTGTGCAGGAACCGGGCCGAGCACCGGCGGCAGCGAGCCGAGCGGAGGCCCCGCCAGCGACCCCGTCGCTGTCGCGGTAAGTGACGGCGACACGATCTGGGGAGAGCAATACGACGGGGATGAAGGGGGATGCGTCTATGTGCTCCAAGGAGCAGTGGGCGTTCCGTGCGACATGTGGGAAGGCGACCTCCAAGACCTTGTAAACGAGGTTGAGGAGTATCTATACGAAATTGGGGAGAACCCCGACCAATACACCGAAACCTTTGACCCAACTCAAATTGCTTGGGCAACTACTGATCTCTGCCATGGCGGGTCCGATTTCAATTCGATGGTTGCCGACAACTGTCAGATGGAGTACCTCGAAACCCTCGACGACCAACGAATGATGCTCGACCAGGCATGGGCAACCGACGCCGCCGAACGCAACCCGATGGCAGGCGCGCTTATCGCAGACCTCTCGGGGGGCATCTTGCAGGCGGGGAGCGCATCGTTCACGGCCCCTTGGATGAAAGGCACTATCGGTCTCAGGTCTTACTTCCGAAACTCCTGCAAATCTTTTGAGGCCGGAACACTGGTCGTAATGGCCGATGGGACTGCTAAGCCAATTGAGGAGATCCTGCCGGGCGAGCAGGTGCGTTCCATTGATTTGGAGTCTGGCGAAGCGACTAGTGCAACAGTCTCGGATACATTCACTACACCCGAGCAACTCCGAAACATTGTCAACCTAGGTTTCGATCATGACGGTGACGGAGAGGCTGAAAGCGATATTTCGTCCACTGCAGGCCATGCTTTCTGGGCAATAGATTCGAGTGATACTTCCAGGCTGCTGTCTTCAGGTACTTGGATGCTGGCGAGCGAGCTATCAGCAGGATCGTTGATCAAATCAGTCAGCAGCGGTTGGGTGCAGACGGTCGAAGTCGGCCAATCTATCGAGTCGGTCGCCACGCATAATCTCGCAGTTCCGAATACCCACAACTATCTTGTCCGCGTAGGAGGCAGCGATGTTCTTACTCATAACTGCAGCGCGGATAGTATTCGTTCAGCTTTCGGCAAGTTGGCCAAGGGGGACTCCAAGTACACCAGATTGGTTGACAGCGAGGATGAAATGAGGGCGTTCTTTGATAAATATGTCTGCACCTGCAACGGCGCCGTGAAGAATGCGACGTACAAAGACGGAACAATTCAAGAATGGCTTCTTACCGATGGCACAGTTGTAAAATGGAAAGACTGGTCGGGTTCGGGAGGGGTTACAATCGAATTTCAGTACGGAGGAACAGGTAGGTGGAGGAAGGTGCATCTTGCCCCATAAGGCTAACGACAAATGGGTTATCCGAGGCGTGCTTCAAAGCGCCGCGGCCGACTGGACATCGAGCTATGAGATCCTCGGTATTGCGGAGGAGGCTGCGCGGAGAAAAGATGAAATCGAAGATCCAACCGTTCTTTCAAAGACCAACGATTCCTCTGACCATGGCAAAATTTCTAGTGCATATGGACATTGGGATGCTGAGATTATTTCTCAAGTTTTCAATGTCACACGCACCATGCTCAGCCAGGGCCTTGTAAATGTAGGCGTAACTGCACCATTTGTCACATGGCCTGGAAATCTGGAAGACTGGCTACATGCCTTGAATGAAATTGAGCTCTCGCTCGCTTCCTGCCATGCGCATGATGATTGGTTTGACCTGGAAATTACGGAGAAGGGAATCTTGGCGTATGACAATCGCATGCTCATGATTGCATCAAAGTTGATACTTTCGGAGGGTGTAAATCGAGAAACCACCTTGATGTCAACTGAAGTGTCATATCGAAATACGGTTTACGGCTTCGACGACGATGACCGGAGCATGCTGCATCAACGTTTGTCTGAGCAGATCGTGAATGATCCAACTCAAATACTGGACTCGATAGTAGAATGTCGCGATCGCTGGTGGGAGGATAATCGTAAGCAGACGATTCGTCGTTCTATTGCTTGCCTAAATCATTTGATCTCCCTTGGCCTGATTTATGTTGCCAATGGTGGGAGCGTGGTTTCCGTGATCGAGTTTCCAGAATCGTCTACACAGAACGACTTGCTGCAATGGCAAGCTAACGTCTCAAGCGAAACTAAGATCCAGCTATCTGATCTTGCAAGACATATTGGTCTAGAATACTTGAGAGAGCCACTAAAGGATCGAGTGAATTTCATGACCTCGGAATGGTCCATTCACTGAGCCTTTTTCAAACTCGCCTGCGAGATCATCCGTCGCGGCGGGCACGCCCGACGCTGGGCATTCCTCGCTACGGGCATCTTCCTGGCCGGCGATGCGCTCGTGCTGATATCTCGGGTTGACCGACGTCGCCGAATATCAGTTCGGGCTACTGGGCTCCCTCGGCGCCGTGGCGAACCTCGTCGCCTTTGCCCTGCTGTGGCCTATTCGCTCAGAAAATTGTGCGATTGCTAAACCGGCGGCCGAACTCAGTCGTTCCCGGACATTATCGGTTCCCGCCTGCAGCGAGATAGGCGTGCAGGATCGGACCGTGCCGATTACGTGCCGACGTTTTCCCGACGGTCGGTGGGTTCGCGGCATTGTCGCAGGTAGACGGATACATGTGACGAAATGGTGCACCCGCTTTGGGAGCGGAGAGTTGATTGCCTTTATGGATTCACGGCTGCACCAGCGTAATTGAGGCACCTCTTGACGGCGCTGGTGCTGACGACGTGATGTCAGGTCGGTGCGAATTGGATCGTGCCGGCGATCGTAAAGACGCGGATGATGGCGTCTCGTTGGTCGAGGGAGAGGCGTTCGGCCGCTGGTTGCGATTGCTGACATCCAACGAGCTGACATCAACAGATCTCCGACAAGAACCCGCAACCATGCTGGGCCGGATGTAGCTTTTGGCCTGAGTTATGTCACACATCACAATATGTAGGGGCTCACGGGCCATGATAGGCTATGACCTGGGAAAACGTGGGCCGTAAATCCGTGACCTTAGACCAGTGCCGGAGGTGGTGGGCCTCGGTCCAGGCAACCGGCCGGTCGCAGCCGTGCCAGGCGCAACCATCAGGCTGCTCGAGCTCGAGCTTCCGGCGGAGCGCGGTGTTGGGGAGGCGCTCGGCGCGGCCCAGTTCGACCGCTTCGCCGGTGCGGTAGTTGAAGACGGCGGGGATGATGGCGGCTTCGCAGGCGAGGAGGCGGGCCCGGGCGACGCTGATCGGCTGGCCCTCGAGGAGGGGCAGGCGGCCGGTGTCCTTGCCCTGCAGCGTCTCGATGTCCACCGTCAAATTGAGGGTGGCGGTGTGCCCGTGCCGGGTCGATGCCTGCGGGGAGGCACCGTAGCCGGCAAGGAGCTGGTGCAGAGCCTCGGCGTGGCGGTTCGCCTGCGGGGGCAGCACCCCGTCGGTGTCGGTCTCGTCCTGGCGGGGCGGGGGGCAGGCGGTCTTGAGGTACTTGTCGAGGAGCCGCCCGGTCTCATCGGAGAGTTCCCCGGAGAGCGACCAGAGGCCGTTGCCCTGTTCGCCCAGTTCGATCCACTGCAGGGACTGCTCGCCGAGGCTGTCGAGGAGTTCGGATTCGTCGGCCAGGTTGGCGGCCAGTTCTTCGAGGTGGCGTTGCAGGTCCTTGAAGGGCGCGTGGGTGCAGTACTGGGCGATGAGCGCTTCGGGTGTCTCGCACGTGACGGAGGCGTCGAAGGGCGAGGCGACCGGGGCCTTGAAGGGGGTGCGGGCGAACAGGCGCATCGCCGGGGTCTTCTCGAGCTGGCGGACAGCGTAGGCGACCTGGTCGATCCGGGCTTCCCCTGTCGTTGCCGCCGCTGCCAGGAGGGGGAACGTGCTTGCGAGGCGGGCGATGGCCGCAATGGCGCCTGCGGTGTTGAACGTGAAGTCGAACTGGGAGACCAGGAGATCGCGGAGGGCGGAGAAGCCGAACGCGGAGCGGTGGAGGTTCTGCTCTTTCATCGCGATCACCGTCGACAGGACCTGGGCGTGCTGGGTGTTGATGAGGGCGGCGGCCTCGTCGAGGGTGGAGCGGATGGCTGCGGCCTGGGAGGGCCGGTCGGAGGCCAAGGGAGGGAAGGGGTTCGGGGTGGTGGTGCAGTGGCTCATGGGTCCTTCGCCTCCGTTCCGCATTCTCGAATGATCTGGCTGTTTTCGGTTTCTTGTTCGGTAGTTCAATAATGACAGACCAGGATGGCGGTGTCATCACCCAATGGAGTGAACATTCCATGAGGGACACTCACAGGGAGTGCCCGACCTGCCTGGGCGGCAACGCGAACCGACGAATCCTCCGGCCTTCGCCGCTCGCGCCGACACGCTGCCAGGCGGCCACAGGGCACGCCCCGACCGACTACCGCCCCTTTGTCGCTGCCCGCTTGAACTCCGCACGGCTCGCACCTCGCAGCCGAATCGAGTCCCCGCCCAACCCACCACCGCTTCGTCGCTGCCCGATCCAAATCCGGCCTCACACCGCGCCCGCATAGGCATCACACGCACACGCAAAGCAAAGCGGGGCCGCACCTTCCGGTGCGGCCCCGCTTTGCAATCGCTTAGTGCTTGCCCGACTCGATCTCGTCGCGCCGCTCGGCGCGGCCGTCCTCCGACGGCTCCTCGATCGACTTGAAGAAGCCCTTGTCGGCGGGCGGCAGCGCGCCGATGCGGTTCATCTTCTTCGGCACCACCCAGCCGTTGTACTCCAGCTCGGTGTGGCCGTGCTCGTCCGGCTCGGCCAGCGGCTGGTGCACCTCGTAGAAGCGGCCGTTCGGGTCGCGCATCAGGATGCCCGTCTCCAGGCCGTGCGCGAGGACCTCGCGGTCGTGCTGCTGCAGGCCCAGGCAGATCCGGTACGTCACGTAGTACGCGATGATCGGCATGACCACGAGTCCGATGCGGCCCGCCCAGGTCATGGCGTTCAGGCTGATGTCGAACTGCTCGGCGAACACGTCGTTGCCGCCGGAGATCACGCCGATGATCCAGAAGACCACGACCATGACGCCGAGGCTGGTGCGGCCCGCGTTGTCGCGGGGACGCTGCAGCAGGTTGTGGTGCCCGCGGTCCTTCGTGAACCGCCGCTCCAGCGCCGGGTACAGCAGCGGCAGCATGACGGAGAGGCCCATGCCCACGATGCCCGGCCAGAACACCGGCGGCAGCGTGAAGTACGGCGGGATGCGCAGTTCCCACGCGGGGAACAGGCGGATCAGGCCGTCCAGGTACATGACGTAGAAGTCGGGCTGCGAGGCCGAGGAGACGACCGAGACCTCGTAGGGGCCGAAGAGCCAGATCGGGTTGATCTGGAACAGGCCCGCCATCGCCCCGAGGACGCCCCAGATGAACAGCATGAAGCCGACCTGCTTCATGACGTAGTTCGGGAACATCCGGAAGCCGACCACGTTGTGCTCGGTGCGGCCCGGGCCGGGCCACTGCGTGTGCTTCTGCGCGAATACGAGCCCGATGTGGACCGTGATCAGCGCCAGGATCAGCAGCGGGAACACGAAGACGTGGATGATGTAGAGCATCGAGATCACGCTGGTGCCCGGGAACTGGCCGCCGAACAGCGCCGCCGAGGCCCAGGGACCGATGAACGGGATCGACTCGGTCATGCCCTCCATGATGCGGAGGCCGGTGCCCGAGAGGCCGTCGTCCGGCAGCGAGTAGCCGAAGAAGCCCTCGAAGAAGCCGAGCCAGAACAGCACGATGCCGATCATCCAGTTCGTCTCGCGCGGCGCGCGGAACGCGCCGGTGAAGAAGATCCGGAGCATGTGGACCAGGATCGAGGCCATGAACAGCAGCGTCGACCAGTGGTGCAGCTGGCGCATGAAGAGGCCGCCGCGCACCTCGAACGAGAGGTCCAGGGCCGAGTGGTAGGCCTGCGACATCTCGACGCCCTGCAGCGGCACGTACACGCCGTTGTAGGTCACCTCGACCATCGACGGCTCGAAGAACAGCGCGAGGAAGGTGCCCGAGAGCAGCAGCAGGATGAACGAGAACAGCGCGATCTCGCCCAGGAGGAAGGACCAGTGGTCCGGGAAGACCTTGTTGAACAGGATCCGGGCCGGGAGCGCGAGCTTGAACCGGTCGTCGAGCTCGCCGCCTGCCTTGGTCAGCAGGCTGTCGCTCGTGCCTTTGCGGCGTTTCACTTCTCATCCTCCTCGGGGAGGGACGGGCGGTTCCAGAACGCCGGCCCCGGGGGCACCAGGAAGTCCGACTTCGCGATGAAGAAGCCTTCCTCGTCGACGGTGAACGGCAGCATCGGCAGGTGCCGGGTGGCCGGGCCGAAGACGGGGGCGGCGTTGTCGACCACGTTGAACTGCGACTGGTGGCACGGGCACAGCAGCCGCTGGCTCTGCTGCTCGTAGAGGCTGGTCGGGCAGCCGACGTGGGTGCAGATCTTCGAATAGGCCACGAAGTTGCCCCAGAGCGCGTCGACGTCCTGGTACATCGGGTACAGGTTCCCCCGCAGGACTTCGGCGTCGGCGTCGCGCAGGTGGATCAGCAGCACCGGCGAGGTCGGGTGCTGGTTGGTCGCGCCGTGGTCGATCGCCGGGTAGACGGTGATCTGACCACCGACGGAGACCATGTCGGGGCGCACCAGGGCGCCGTCCTTCATCATGAAGCGGATCGGCTCGCCGTCGTTGTGCTTCTCGGCGTTCCAGCCGGTGACGGTGAGCATGTCGCCCGGGTCCTTGATGAGCGCGCCCAGCGGGGCGATCGCGGCCAGGCCGAGCGGCGCGGCGCCCAGGAGGGCGGCCTTCACCAGGAACGGCCGGCGCTTGAGGCCCATGTCCTCGACCATGTTGTCCACGGTCGCCTCGGCGATCTTGCGGTCGTCCGAAGACGAGCCGCCGTCGTGGCGGTCCTGGATCAGCTCCTCGACCGGGAGCAGCTTCTTCGCCCAGGTGAGCACGCCGACGGCGAAGAACAGCAGCGAGAGTCCGAGCGTGGTGCCGAGCACCGGCGTGTACCAGGTCTGGAGGTCGCGCCAGGTGGCCGCGCCCTCGTACTCCCAGGGCCACCAGATGTAGGCCGCCACGAACGCGGTCGCGAAGAGGCCGGAGAACAGGAACAGGCCGCTGACGATGCGCTCCATGCGCTTCTCGGCTTTGGTCCCCGGCTTCGCGAAACGCGGCTCGTAGTGAATGATCTCGATGTCGTCGCGACGCAGGCCCTCTTTGTAGACCTCGAAGCGGCTGAGCTTCGGGTTGCTCAGGTCCACCGGTTCGGGCGGGTTGCTGTCGTTGTGGGCACTCACGATTTACCTGCAATCCAGAGCGTGGTCAGCAGGAGCGCGGTCATGCCGACCAGGAAGATGGCCAGTCCTTCGGTGGCCGGTCCGAAACGGCCGAGAGTGAACACCCCGCCCGGGTCCCTGTCCTCGTTCACGAGGTACTGGACGTAGGCGATGAGTTCGGCCTTCTGCTCGGGGGTGAGCTCGTTGTCGGCGAAGACCGGCATGTTCTGCGGGCCGGTGAGCATCGCCTGGTAGATCTCGTCGTTGCTGACGCCCTCCAGGGAGGGGGCGTGCGCACCTGAGGAGAGGGCGCCGCCGCCGCCGGCGTAGCCGTGGCAGGAGGAGCAGTTGACGCGGTAGAGCTCGCCGCCCGCGGCCACGTCGGCATCCTCGACCATCGCGTCGAGGTCGTCGGGGGTCCCGGCGCCGCCGCCGAGGTACTCGATGTAGGCCCCGAGCCACGCGGCCTCTTCTTCGGTGAAGACCGGGTAGTTCGTGCTGGGGGCCTGAGCGCCCTGCGCGGCCATCGGCATGCGGCCGGTGTTCACCTGGAACTCGACGGCGGCGGAGCCGACGCCGATGAGGCTCGGTCCGCGCCCTTCGACGCCTTCGCCGTTATCGCCGTGGCAGGTGATGCAGCTGGTGTCGTAGAGTTCCTGGCCCTTGACGGCCTCGGAGTCGATCGCGTTGGCCTCGGACTCCTGGGCGTACAGGCTCGGGGAGAACGCCGAGTAGAGCCCTCCGACGATGACCAGTGCGCCGGTGAACCTGGCCAGCGCGCCGAGGCGCTTGCGCCAGCCTCGCCGGCGTTTCGCTGATGCAGCCACGGTTGTTGCCTCACCTTTTATCTAGCTCTCGGACCGGACGGGGCCCTGTTCGGTCCCGGTTCGGCCGGCGGCCGCCTCCGGGCGGCGGCCGTCGCATTTCTCGGATGCGGCTCCGGCGGGGCCGGAGCCTGACTTGCTTCGGGTCAGTTCACAGGCGAACCGGCCGGGGTGTTTCAGTACTGGGCCATCGGAAGGAAGTAGATCACGGCGAAGAGCGCGATCCAGACCACGTCGACGAAGTGCCAGTAGTAGGACACCACGATGGACGCGGTGGCCTGGGCGGGGTTGAAGCGCCCCATCGTCGTGCGGATGAGGTAGACGATGAAGGCGACGAGGCCGCCGGTCACGTGGAGACCGTGGAAGCCGGTCGTCAGGTAGAACATCGTCCAGTAGCCGTCGGCCGAGATCGAGTGGCCTTCGGTGACCAGGTTCCGGTACTCGTTCACCTGGCCCAGGACGAAGACGAGCCCCATCACGAACGTGACCGCGAACCAGAGCCGCAGCTTGTACACGTCGCCACGCTCGGCGGCGAAGACGCCCAGCTGGCAGGTGATCGAGGAGGCCACGAGGATCACGGTGAACACCAGCGCGTACGGGATCGTCAGGTGCTCGTATCCGGCCTCGTACATCGCGGGGGCGGCGGCCTGGATGGAGAAGTACATCGCGAACAGGCCCGCAAAGAACATCAGTTCGCTGCTCAACCACACGATGGTGCCGACACTGACGACGTTGGGCCGCGTCAGTGAGTGGATACGGCTGGGGTCGATAGTTGCTTCGGCGGCAGTCACGCGCACATTATTACGGTCCGGCGGGCCCAAGCTGCGCATGGGGTGTGTTTTTCGCGCGTGTCGAGCGGTTGTAGGCTCCCAGGCTTCTCACATCAAGTGCCCAGGTCATTCCAGGTTCGGCCAATGTGGGCACTCGGTTCGGGGGAAGTGGCCGCGCCGGTCTTCCCATTTCAGTGTGGCCGGTTTAATATGCGAGGCGTGACTACCTCAACGTCTGAGTACGCGGTCCTGCTGTACAGCCATCGACCCGCGGTCATCGAGCAGATGCGCTCGGCGATCGGCGAGGAGCCGGTGGAGGGGGTGAAGATCGAGTACGCCGTCGCGAGCGAGTACGACGAGGCGGTGTCGCTGATCGACAAGTACGCCGTGGACCTGGTGCTGCTCGACGGCGAGGCGCAGCCCGCGGGCGGGCTGGGGATCGCCCGGCAGCTGCGGGACGAGTTCGACGAGCCGCCGACGCTGGCCGTCGTGGTGGCTCGTGCCGCGGACCGGTGGCTGGCGGCGTGGTCGCGGGCGGATGCGGTGCTCATGCACCCCCTTAACCCCGTGACAACCGGGCAGACGGTTGTAGACTTGCTGGTCAGCCGCGCAGAAGGCGTGGCGCCGGCGCAGCGCGCCGCCTGACCTCCCCTTTTCAGGAGTCCTTATGTCTAGTGCGACCTGGCCTGACGTTCTCGGCCGCCTTTCGAACGGCGACCATCTCGATGAGGCCAGCGCGGACTGGGCGATGGCCCAGATCATGGCGGGGAACGCCGATCCGGCGCAGTTGGCGGCGTTCGCGGTGCTGCTGCGCTCAAAGGGTGAGACGCCCGAGGAGATCGGGGCGATCGCGGGCCGGATGCTGGCGGAGACGACGCGTCTGGACCTGTCGGACCTGGGCGTCGCGGTGGACATCGTGGGGACCGGCGGCGACGGGTCGAACTCGGTGAACATCTCGACGATGGCGGCGATCGTGGTCGCCGCGTCGGGTGTGCCGGTGATCAAGCACGGTAACCGTTCGGCGTCGTCGAGCGTGGGTTCGGCGGACCTGCTGGAGGCGCTGGGCGTGGACCTGGAGGCCACGGCCGAGCGGGTGGAGGCCTCGGTGCGCGAGATCGGCATCGGCTTCGCGTTCGCGCGGACGTTCCACCCGGGGATGCGGCATGCGGGCCCGGTGCGGGCCGCGCTGGGTATTCCGACGGTGTTCAACCTGCTCGGGCCGCTGACGAACCCGGGTCAGCCGGCGGCGGGCCTGATCGGCTGCGCGGACCCGGTGAAGGCGCCGCTCATGGCGCAGGTGTTCGCGGCGCGGGGCGCTTCGGTGTTCGTGGTGCGCGGCGACGACGGCCTGGACGAGATCTCGACCTCGGCGACGACCTCCGAGTGGGTGGTGTCGGGCGGGCGGGTCTCGCAGGGCTCGATCGACATCGAGGAGTTCGGCCTGATGCAGGCCGGGCCGGAGGCGCTTCGCGGCGGCGACATCGTGTTCAACACGGCGGTGGCGCGCGAGGTGTTCGCGGGCGGGAACCGACCGGTGCGGGACGCGGTGCTCATCAACGCGGCGGCGGCCCTGGCGTCGCGGCAGGGCCTGATCGATGGCGTCGATCTGCATGACGTGAAGACCCGCAAGGGCCTGCTGGAGTCGAACCTCGTCCTGGCGGCGAAGGCCATCGACGAGGGCAAGGCGACCGAGCTGATCGAGCGCTGGGCCGAGTTCAGCAAGCAGTAACGCGAAACGTCAAGGGCGGGGGGCGCATTGCGCCTCCCGCCTTTTCGCGTGTCCGGCTACGTGTACTTCTTGAGCTCGCCCTCGGAGGGGAGCGAGGTCGGCTTGGATTGCGGCAGTTCGGTTCTGATGAGGACGCAGCCGCATTCCTCGCAGCGGATGACCTCGTCGATCGGGGCGGACTTGATCGGGATCATGTCGGCCGGGGACTTCTCGAGCCGGCAGGAGCCGCACCGGCGGCCGACGAGTTCGGCGGCGGCGATGGGCTGCTTCGCGTGGATGCGCTCGTAGAGCTCCACGAGCCGGTCGGGGATGTTGATGACGAGCGCCTCGCGCGTGGAGGTCGCGTCGGCGGTCTCGGCGTCGATCTCCCCGAGCTGGCGGCCGCGGTCGGCCTCGGCGTCGGCGAGGACCTGGCGCGACTCCTCGACCTGGCGGCGGATGTCGGTGAGCTCGGCTTCGAGGCCTTCGCGGCGCTCCATGAGCTCGAGCTCGTCGTCTTCGAGGCTGCCCTGGCGCCGGGCGAGGGACTCGAGTTCGCTCTGCAGCCCTTCGAGTTCCTTCGCGGTGGCGGCGCCGGACGCCATGCGGGCGCGGTCGTTTTCGGCGCGTTTGGTGACGAGCTCGACCTCGCGTTCGACGCGTTCGATGTCGCGGTCGAGGTCGGCGAGGTCGCCCGTGAGGTTCGCGGCCTTGTCGGCGAGGGCGCGCTGGCGCTGGACGGCCGTGGCGTAGGCCGGGTCGGCGTCGAGCTTCTTGCGGCGCTGGCCCAGCTGGGTGAGCTGGGTGTCGACCGCCTGGAGTTCGAGCAGTCGGCGCTGATCGAAAAGGTCGGCTTTCAACCTAGTTCACCCCGGTTTTCTGATGGATGGTCCACGGATCGGTGTCGAGGTCGGAGACGAGGACGTCGTCGACCAGACGGGACAGTTGCTCGGCAACGATATCGAGCCACGGTCGCTCGGTGGCCCAGTGGGCGGCGTCGATGAGGGCCGGGCCGCTCCGGGCGAGGTGCTCGCTCGCCGGATGGTGGCGGAGATCGGCGGTCAGATAGGCGTTGGCGCCCGCCGCGAGGGCGTCGGCGAGGTAGGAGTCGCCGGCGCCGCCGCAGACGGCGACGGTGCTGACCTGCCGGTCGGGGTCGCCCGCGGCGCGGACGCCGCTGACCGTCGAAGGGAGGGCCTTCGCGGCGCGTTCGAGGAGCGCGCCGAGGGTGAGCGGGGCGGGGAGGCGCCCGATGCGGCCGATGCCGCGGCCGGAGCCGTGGTGCTCGGCGTCGGTGAGCGGCCGCAGGGGCCTGAGGTCGACGAGACCGAGCCGGTCGGCGAGGGCGTCGGAGACCCCGGGGTTCGCGACGTCGGCGTTGGTGTGGGCGACGTAGAGGCCCATGCCGGACTCGATGAGGGTGTGGACGAGGTCGCCCTTGTAGTCGGCGGCGGGGTCGAGGCTGGAGACGCCGCGCAGGAGGAGGGGGTGGTGGGCGACGATGAGGTCGCAGTCGTTCTCGATGGCTTCGATGACGGTGGCGGGCACGACGTCCACGACGCAGAGGATTCTGCGGACGGAGTTGCCGCCGCGGCCGCAGACGAGTCCGACCCGGTCCCAGTCCTCGGCCCAGCGACGCGGGTACAGGTCGTCGAGTGCAGCGGTGATCTCGCTGAGCGTGCGCATCTTTGCAGTTTAGGGCGGTGCCCGGAGCTCGAGCAGCTTGGCTCCGGACACCGTCCAACGCACCTTGCCGGTGCAGCCGATGGCGACTAGTTCAGGGCGCCGACCTCCTCGGCGAGGCGGCGCAGGTCTTGGGCCGGTTCGCCCTTGGTGCGATGCAGGATCTGATCGATGAGCTCGATCGCGACCGGGCGGCAGCGCACCTCGGCCGGGGCGTGGCGGTCGGCCGTCACGAGGTGGCGGCTGGCCCGTTCCATGTCCCCCACCTGGACGCACGCGCGCGTCATGTCGAGGTGGTGGTGCGCGCGCCGCTCGGCCACGAGATCGGCCAAGGCGGCGGGCGGGATGCGGTCGTGGACGGCGAGGGCGTCGCCGCCTTCGCCGAGTTCGACGAACGCGGCGGCGCGGTGGACCATGACATTGGTCGGACCGAAGGACGTGTAGTAGTAGTTGGCGTCGCGGCCGAGGATGTTGGCGGCGCGCGAGGCGCTGTCGAGCAGGTCGCCGCTGGTGGTGCCGTCGCCGGCGAGGGCGGCGGCCATGGCGCCTTGGAGGAGGAGGGCGCCGTAGACGCTGATCTGGGCAGGGGTGGAGTTCTCGCCGCCGAACTCTGAGATGAGGCCGTGGGCGACTTGGACGTTGAGGTCGAGTGCGGCCTGGTGGCGCCCGAGTGCCCTGAGCGCGTTGGCGACCCGTGTCGTGGCGATGCCGGCGAGGAGCGGGTCGTTGCCGCGGTTGGCGGCGGAGATGGCGCGGTCGGCGGCGAGCCAGGCGAGTTGGGCCTCACCGAGTTTGCGGAGCACGGTCGAGGCGATCTGGTAGACCTGCGTCATGAGTTCGGCGGCGTCGGCGCTGCTCCCGCCGACGGGGCGGTCTTCGGCGACGGGAGTGTCGCGCAGGAGCTGGATGAGCGAGCGGGCGACGACCGGGTAGTGGCCCTTCTCGAAGGCGAGCCAGCAGTAGTTGACGGATCCGCGGAGTTCGGGGATCGGGGTGGATTCGATCGGTGCGGCTTCGAGGAAGCGTCCGAGGCGTTCGTAGCGTTCGAGCGATTGCCGGATGGATTCGACTTCGACCTGGTCGAGGCAGCCGCCGAGGCCGGGGCGCCGTCGGGGTTCGCGGCCGAGCAGCTGCCCGGCGTCGATGCTGAGGGCTTCGGCGAGTTCGGTGATGACCGAGTACTTGTCGAGGCGGCGGACGCCGCGTTCGATCTTGTCGACCCAGCTCTTGGACTTGCCGATGCGGTCGGCGAAGACTTGCTGGGACATGCCTCGGCGTTGTCGCCAATAGGCGACGCGCCGTCCCATCGGTTGTGTTTCGGACTCCATGTCAGACCCCACCGTCTATATAGGAGTTGGATGCGGATGGCCGTGTCGTTCGGTGTTCGGTGTGGCGGCCGTTCCTCCGGCCATGAGTCACGGCCGCCTCGTCGGAGCGCCTGCGCTTGTCAGCTGTGCTCGGTTGTCTTGACCCGCACGGGCCCGGTGTCCTTTGGGGGCCGTGCCCTTTGGAGACTCCGGGTCTGTCGCCTTTGGCGTTCCGACACTAACTGTTTACCGTCTTTTACCTTCCGGCACAACGGCCGCCAGCTGCCAATATCACGCTGCGCTTGAAGACGCTTACAGTGTTACTCGGCTGCAGCGCGTAGTAGCCGGTTATCAGGGGTTATGCCGGGTTTCGGTCGCCCGTTCGCGGGAAATCTGCACATGCAACGTGTCGATTCAAGGGCCTCCCTCGTTGTGTCAGATATGAGACACAACCGAGTCGTCGCGCGTCGCGAACATCGACGCGCCTTCCGCAGGGCCTTCTTGACGGCCGCCATCGCCACCGCGGCGGCTTCCGCGCTGGGCTACGCGATCGCCTTCTCTCCGCTCGCCGGGTGGGTGACGACGGGCATCGCCGCGGCGGTCGCCGCGACCCTCTGGGTGGAGTCGCGCGGCCGGGCCGTATCGGCCCCGCCGGTCACCCCCGTCTACTACTTCGGGCAGCAGGGCGACGACTGAGAACGGACCCGCGGGCCATCGGCGCCTCCCGGCCCGCGGGCACCGCTCTCCCCGAAGGCCGGGCACGGACAGCGGCGGCCGCTCCACCAGGCGGCCGCCGCGTCGCGGTCTGGATCAGTTGAGGCGGACCACCAGGCACTTGCCGCCCTGGTAGACGCCGCCGTCGACGTTGAGCACGAGTCCGTCGCAGTAGCGGCGGGCCTGCGTGACCTGGCTCGGCTCCAGCTCGGTCGTATCCGGGATCGTTGAATGGCCGTGCACGAGCTCCTCGCCGCCGAACGAGCGGAGCATCCCGCGCACCCGCGCGGGCCCGTCGGGGCCCATGAACTCGTGGCGGCGGGTCAGCTCGCGGAACAGCTGCCACCACTCCTCCGGCTCGTCCGCGGCCATGATCTTGCGGACAGCCGAGTTCACCGCCTCTTCGCTGCGGCCGTAGGCGAGATACGACTCGGTGTCGGCGTGCACGAGGAGGACGTCGCTCGCGACGTGGAGCACGCGCCGGGTCTCGAGCCACTTCACCTCGTCGTCGGTGAGGTCGCCGAGCTCGTCCTCGAAGCCGCCGTTGAGGACCCACCAGTGCAGGAACTGCCGGTCCTGGCCGTCGACGTCGGTGAAGGACACGTCGCCGAAGCGGCGCGAGCCGAGCAGCAGCACCTCGTGGTTGCCGATGAGCGTGTCGACGTGCCCGCCCTCGGCGGCCGCCTGGTCCGCGAGCTTGCGCAGCAGCCGCACGACGGCCACGCCCTCCTCGCCGCGGTCGAACAGGTCCCCGAGAATCCACAATCGAGCGGGGCCGCCCGCCCATTCGGCGTTCTCGTCCACCAGTCCGTGACCTCGCAGCGACTCGACGAGCGCGTCGTAGTGGCCGTGGATGTCGCTGGCCACGAACAGCGGACTGGTATCAGACATGGGCTCGATATTAATCCGGCGCGGACCCCTTCGGTGAAGTTGCGGGCCGCTCTCTGCTCCGGCCGCATCCGCCGCGGGTCGCCCGCCCCATTGCGCTTGCCGACCGGCAAGGGCCCAGAATAGGATTCGGCCACCGCCATTTTGGGCAGCACCGTCGGCGGCCTTGCCGGCGAGCCGGCGAAGCCGGCCCGCCCGCCGCTGATGCCAGCGCCGGTCCGACCGCAGCGAGGAGCCTCCGTGACCGAGAACCCGTTCCTGTCCCCTTCCGAACTCCCCTACCAGCTCCCGCCGTTCGCGGCGGTCGCGACCGAGCACTACCTGCCCGCGTTCGAGCAGGGCATGGCCGAGCAGCTCAAGGCCGTCGATGCGATCGCCGGGAACGGCGAGGAGCCGACGTTCGCGAACACGGTCGTGGCGCTGGAGCGGTCCGGTCTCGGCACGCTCAAGCGGGTCGCCCTGGTGTTCTTCAACAAGCTCTCCTCGGACACCGACGACGACCTGAACGCGATCGAGTCCGAGATCAGCCCCAAGCTCGCCGCGCACGCGGACAAGATCCTGCTCAACGCGGCGCTGTTCGCGCGCATCGAGGCGCTCTGGGAGCAGCGGGACAAGCTGGGTCTCGACGAGCAGGACGAGCGGCTGCTCGAGCGGTACCGGACCGAGTTCGTGCGCGGCGGCGCCGCGCTCGACGCGGACGGCAAAGAGCGGCTCTCGGCGATCAACACCGAGCTGGCCGAGCTCGCCTCCAAGTTCAACCAGCAGATCCTCACCGACATCAACGACGCGGCCGTGCACGTCACGGACCGCGCCGAGCTCGACGGGCTCGGGGAGGACCAGATCGGGGCCGCCGCGGCGGCCGCGAAGGAGCGCGGCCTCGACGGCTGGCTCATCACGCAGTCGAACTTCTCGCGCCACCCGCTCCTGGAGGACCTGAAGGACCGGGGCCTGCGGGAGCGGCTGTACAAGGCCACGATCGGGCGCGGCGCCGGGAACGCCGAGACGCTGCTGCGGATGGTGCGGCTGCGCGCCGAGAAGGCGCGGCTGCTCGGCTTCGAGCACTTCGCCGCGTACATCGCCGCGGACCAGACCGCCGGGAACGCCGGGATCATCGGCGAGCGCCTCGCCGGGCTCGCCGAGGCCTCGGTGCGCAACGCGCGCCGCGAGGCCGCCGAGCTGCAGGAGGTCATCGACGCCGACGGCGACGGCTTCCAGCTCGCCGCGTGGGACTGGTCGTTCTACGCCAAGCAGGTGCGCCAGGCCAAGTACGGCTTCGACGCCGAAGCGCTCAAGCCGTACCTCGAACTCGACCGCGTGCTCGTGGACGGGGTCTTCTACGCCGCCGAGCAGGAGTTCGGCCTCACCTTCGAAGAACGCAAGGACCTCGCCGGGTACCACCCGGAGGCCACGGTGTGGGAGGTCTTCGACAGCGGCGAGCCGCTGGGGCTGTTCGTGGGCGACTTCTTCACGCGCGACTCGAAGAAGGGCGGCGCGTGGATGAACCCGCTCGTCGTCCAGTCCGACCTCACGGGCGACAGACCGGTCGTGGTGAACAACCTCAACGTGGTCAAGCCCTCCGAGGGGCAGCCGGCGCTCGTCACCGTCGACAACGTGACGACGCTGTTCCACGAGTTCGGGCACGCCCTCCACGGGCTGCTCTCGGCCTGCCGCTACCCGAAGACCTCGATGACCTCGACGCCGCGCGACTTCGTCGAGTACCCGTCGCAGGTCAACGAGATGTGGGAGGACTGGCCGGAGGTCACCGCGAACTACATGCGCCACTACGAGACCGGCGAGCCCGCCCCGGCCGAGCTGATCGCGCAGTGGAAGGCCGCAGGCAAGTTCGGCGAGGGCTTCGCGTCCACCGAGTACCTCGGTGCGGCGCTGCTCGACCAGGCCTGGCACCGGCTCACCCCCGAGGACGTGCCCGACGGCGGCGACGACCCGCACGCGGTCGTGGAGGCCTTCGAGCGCAAGGCTCTTGAGGACGCCGGGATCTACTTGCCGGAGATCGCCCCGCGCTACCGCTCGGGCTACTTCGCGCACATCTCGATCGGCTACGCCGCCGGGTACTACTCCTACATCTGGTCGGAGATCCTCGACGCCGACACGGTGGAGTGGTTCAAGGAGAACGGCGGCCTCACCCGCGAGAACGGCGACCACTTCCGTGCCACGCTGCTCAGCAAGGGCGGCTCGATCGACCCGATGGAGTCCTACCGCCGCTTCCGAGGCAGGGACGCCGAGATCGAACCGCTGCTGGAGCGCAGGGGCCTGAAGTAGGCAGACGAAAAGGCCCGCACGACTTCCCCCGAGGTCGTGCGGGTTTGTTCGCCTACAGCGCCATGGCCTTCTCCCACGGTGAGGGCACCGGGAAGTACGACTCGAGGAAGCGCCGCATCATCGCCGAGCGCTCGTCCGCGAGGTCCTCGGGGAGCCCGGCGTCGTTGATGCAGAACGTGTCCCGGTCGCGCCGCTCCAGCAGGAGCTCCAACCGCTCGGCCACGTCGGGCATCCCCAGCTCCACGTACGCGTCCTGGGCCTCGCCCGCCACCGCGCGGCCGGTGAAGGACGCGTAGTAGTGCTGCAGGGTCACCGTCGAGACGTCCGTGACGTTCCGGAACGAGCTCCGGGCGGTGCGCGTCAGGTCCTCCGAGAACTCCTTCTCGACCTCGGCGAGCACGCTGCGCTGCAACGGGTACGGCACGTGCTTCATCATCCGCGAGATGGTCCGCCCGAACGCCCGCTCCAGCAGCGCCCGGTCGTTCTTGAACGCCGCGTTCGGCGGCGAGTCGGCCGTGCTCACCGGGTCCATCCCGATGAACGTCTGCGCCGGGAAGAACCGCGCGATCCCGCTCGGCTCGAAGAACAGCCGCGGGTCGAGCGGCTTCCCGACGAACATGTCGTCGTTGAAGTACAGGAAGTGCTCCGAGAGCCCCTCGATGCGGTGCAGCTGCGTCTCGATCGCGTGCGAGTTGAAGGTGGGCAGGCAGTCCGGGTCGTCGAACAGGTCGCGGTGGTCCACCACCGTGATCCCCGGGGCGTCCGCGTCGAGCCAGTGCGGTCGCTGCTGGTCGGTCACCAGGTACACGTGCCGCACCCAAGGCGCGTTCAAGTGCAGGGACCGCAGCGAGAACCGCAGCTCCTCGCGGTCGTGGAAGCGCGCCGCGTTGGCGGACTCGGCGTGGTACGGCGACTGGTCGGCCTCGGCGCGGCGGCGCAGCCAGGCGTGGTCCGCGCCGTCCACCCACGTGTAGACCACGTCGATCGGGAAGTCCACCAGGTCGAGCCCCGGCCGCGCGAACTCCGGCCGCGTCGACACGCGCGGCAGGCCCGCGCGCGGCCCGGCCGCCAGCGCCGTGAAGAGGCGCCCGGGGGCGGTGACCCGGGCGCCGTCGTCGCGGACGACGGGACTGATGCGGTTGTGTCTGGGGGCCAGGAGGTGTCCGTCGCCGGTGGACGTCCAGAACTCGACGTCGCAGCCGTAGTCGGCGCCGAAGAGGAGCTCGCGGGCGGCGTCGGTCCAGAGCCAGGAGGCGCGGACCATCGGCACGTCGCCCATGTCGGCGCGGCGGGCCCACTGGGGACGGTTGAGGCCGAGCTCGGATTCGCGGAAAGCGGGTTCGGGCGCGGCGAGGCGTCCGCCGGTGGAGTCGCAGAGCATGGCGAGGGCGGTGAGGACGCGCTGGCGGTCGGCGGCGTTGACGGCGAGCACCGGCCGGGTCAGGCTGAAGCCGGGCACGGCGAAGGAGTCGACGCCGGCGGCGGTGAGGATCGCGGTGACGATCTCGAGGTTGCGGCGCCAGACTTCGAGCGGTGTGGGTTCGGCGAGCGTGTAGGCCGGGCGGATCTCGCCCTGGTGGAGGAGATGGGCGGCGGCGAGGTCGGAGAAGTAGCCGTACGGTTCGGTGACTTCGGTGCGGGCCTTGGCACTCGGTCGCGCGTGGGCGCTGTGCGGTTCCATGGGCCGGGGGTCGGTGAGTTCCACCGCTTCGTGAAGCGGGGGGATGCATTCGGCCGCTCGGGTTGCGATGCGACGGTCATTGTCTGCGAACAATCGACACCTCCTGACACTCACGGCTTTCGCCGTTCCGGGGTGGACCGGGGATGGGACCGGCGGGCGCGGGCAGGTCGTCGCTGACCACGCCTGAACGCCACGTGGCCGGACATTGACACTGCTACCAACAGTAGGCCACAGGCCGGTGACAGCATCGTGTCAGATTCGCGTCGGGGACGTCAACCGCAACGGGCGCCGCTCGCGGCGACGCCCGTTCACAGATTGAGATCGCTACTCCCCCAAGGGGATTCGCGCGATGTGTTCCCAGGTGTACGTGGAGGCGTCCTCGGATTGGATGACTCGGACGAGATCCACTCCACTGACGGTGATTTCGGTCCTACCCGGTCGAACGTCGCGGAGCTTGTTCTGGATGGCGCCGCGGCGCGGGTCGGCCTCGACGTCGGCGGAGCGGTAGGACAGCGAGACGTGCCCGGGACCGCCGCAGGGGCGGCCGTAGTCGCCTTCGACGATCTCGTTGACGGCGTCCACACAGGCGTCCACGAGGCTCCGGAACGCGGTGTCGGGGAAGGTGTCGAGCATGATCGCGCCGGTCGCGGCGAGCGCCGGGCCGATGGTGAGCGGGAAGGCCTTGATCTGGGCGGTCTTCTCGCGGAGTCGGTTGATGAGCTTCTCGCGGGTCGCGTCGTCGATCGTCGCGGCGTCGCATTCGACGGAGGCGATGGTGGCGTGGAGCCATTCGAGCGGGACGTGCCGGTCGCCTTCGGCCCGGTCGATGACCCCGCGGTAGGACTCGGCGACCGCCTTGACCTGGTCGAGGTCGGTCAGGTACACGTGGAGTTTGGTCCACCCCTCGGGCCAGCGCTGCCCCGAGTTCGGGGCTTTCGGTCCGGTTGCGGGTGCGGATGTGTTCACGGCTGCATCAATGCCTTAGCGCGATGAGTGCGGCGGGAGCCCGGGCGGGCGCCGCCGTCGGTCGTTTCCACCGGCACGGAGTACGCGTCCTGGTGGCACCGTTTCGGGAGTCTACCCAGGAGGAGCCGCGCTGAATAGTCGGTTGTCCGGCGCGTCACGTCGGGGAGTCGGGACCGGGCCGCGCAGGTGCACGACGCGGTCGACGACGCCGTCCGGGAGCGGCCGGTGGGTGATCACGATGGTGGTCTTGCCTTCAAGAGCCGCGGCGGCGGTGCGGAGTACGCGTTCGGCGGTGGCGGCGTCGAGATGCGCGTCGGGTTCGTCGAGGACGAGCACGTCGCGGTCGGCGAGGAGGCAGCGGGCGAGGGCGATGCGGCCGCGCTCGCCGCCGGAGACGGCCCGGCCGTGCTCGCCGAGGGGGGTCTGAAGGCCGTCGGGCAGGGCTTCGAGCCAGTCGCGGAGGCCGGCCCAGCGGAGGGCGCGGGCGAGGTCCTCGTCGGTGGCGGCGGGCCGGGCGAGGCGGAGGTTCTCGGCGAGCGTGGTGTCGAAGACGTGGGCGTCCTGGGAGCAGAGGCCGACGGTGCGGCGGAGGTCGTCGCCGTCGTACTCGGCGAGTTCGACGCCGCCGAAGCGGAGGCTCCCTTCATAGGGCAGGAAGCCCATGAGGGCGGCGGCGAGCGTGGACTTGCCGGAGCCGGACGGGCCCATGATGGCGACGCGCTCGCCGGGCTGGACGGTGAGGTCGAAGCCGCGCAGTGCGGGCGTCTCGGCGCCGGGCCAGGTCACGGAGAGGCGCTTGATCTCGATGTAGGGCGGCCCGCCGAGCGGGTTCGGCTCGTATTCCATGGGCTCGACCGGGTCGGGGCGCGGTTCGTCGGCCCAGGTGATCTCGAGGAGGCGGCGGTCGCAGGCTTTGGCGGCGGCGGTCTGCTGGGCGGCGGCGGGCAGTGCGAGCACGGGTTCGAACGCGGCCAGCGGGACGAGCGCGACGACGGCGAGGAGGACGCCGTCGAGGGTCCCGGCGGCGACCGCGGGGATGCCGGCCCACAGTGCGCCGACGAGCGCGACGGCGAGGGCGAGGAGACCGGCGGCCTCCCCGAGGCCGCCGGTCCAGGCGATGCGGGCGTGGGCGCGGCGGAGCCGGTCGTCGCCTTCCAGGACCCGTTCCAGGGCGGCGGCGTCGGTGCCCGCGGCGACGAGCTCTTCGCGGCCGTGGAGGCACGCGCGGACGCCTTCGGTGAGGTCGCCGCGCTCGCGGGCGGTGGCCCGCACCGCGTACCGGGAGGACCAGGTGGCGAGCGCGGGGCCGACGAGCGCGGCCGCGAGCAGGCTGGCGCCCAGGATGACCCCGGCGGCGGGCAGGAGCGTCGCTTGGAGGGCGACCGCGCAGACGGACACGATGATCGCGGAGGCGAGCGGCAGCGCGCCGCGCAGCCACCGGTCCCCCACGCCGTCCACGTCGTCGACGAGCCGGGCCTGGAGGTCGCCGGTGCGCCACACCGGGACCCCGGCGGGCGCGAGGCGCACGAGCTTGCGCCACACGGCGATCCGCAGCCGCTCCAGGCCGCGGAAGGCCGCCTCGTGCGAGACGAGGCGTTCGCTGTAGCGGAGCAGGCCGCGGCTGATGCCGAACAGCCGCACCGAGGTGATCGCGACCATCAGGTACAGGATCGGCGGCTGCTCCCAGGCGCGCGAGATGAGGTAGCCGGAGACGGCCAGGAGCGCCAGCGCGCAGAGCTGCGCGAGGGCGCCGAGGGTCGCGCCGAGGCCGAGCCTCAACGCGATCGTGTTGCGCGACAGCTTCACGTGACCTCCCGATCGTTGTCCCGGCCGGTAAGCCGGAGAGCAGTTGAGCTTGCCGCACGAACCGGGCTCCCGCGTGCGGTTTCTGACCCGGGGGCGGAAGTCACCAGTCCACCTCCCTGTCGGCGATCGCGCGCACCGCGGAGCGGTGGGAGGCGATCAGGACGGTTCGCTGTGCGAGGTAGGGGGCGAACGAGTCGAGGACGGCCTGCTCGGTGTCGCCGTCGAGGTGCGCGGTCGGCTCGTCGAGGAGCAGCACCGGCGGGTCGAGGAGGTCGACGCGGAGCAGGAAGCGGGCCAGGCCGACCCGGGCGGCCTCCCCGGCGGAGAGCCCGGAGCCGTCGGCGGCGACCGTGCGGTTCGCGGCGGGCGCGTGCGCGGCGGCGATCGCCTTCGCCACAGCGGGATCCGAAGCGCGAGCGCCGCCACGGCTGTCGGGGACGGCGAGGCGCACGTTCTCGGCGACCGTGCCGTCGATGAGGACCGGCCGCTGCGGGAGCCACGCGATCGAGCGGCGCACCGCCGCGAGGTCGAGGCCGGACAGTTCGGTGTCGTCGAACGCGATCGAGCCCGAGACGGGCTGCCGGAATCCGACGAGGGCCGCCATGAGCGTCGACTTCCCGGCCCCGGACCTGGCGGTGAGGACCGTGGTCTGCCCGGCCGGAATCGTCAGGCTCAGCTCGGGGAGCGGTTGTCGGCCCGGGTAGGCGAAGACGGTGCGGCGGAACATGATCGCGGGCGCACGGTCCAGAGGCGGGTGCGACAGGGCGGGGGACGTGGTGAGCGCGGTGGGGCCGTGTCTGCCATGCCGCTGCGCGACGCCCGCTGCTCCGGCTTTGCCGGCGAGGGCGGCGCTTCGCTTCCCAAGCCACTGCGCGAACCCGCCCGCGCCCTGCGCGGTCGGCTCCGGCTCGGCCTCCGCGTCCTCCGGGGCCTCGGCGAGGATCGCGAAGACCTGCTCGGCGGCGGCCAGGCCCTCGGCGCTGGCGTGGTAGTGCGCGCCCGCATTGCGCAGCGGCAGGTAGGCCTCAGGAGCGAGGATCAGGACGAGCAGCGCGGTCCGGAGCCCGGCCTCGCCGGTCATGCCGCCGTCGACCAGGTCGACGCCCACGGTGACCGCGACGACCGCCACGGACAGGCTCGCGGCGAGCTCGAGCACCAGCGCCGAGCAGAAGGCCACGCGCAGCAGCGCCATCGACCGGCGGCGGTACGCGCCCGTCGTGACCTCGATGGCCTCGACCTGCTTCCCGGCCCGCCCGAACGCCTTGAGCGTCGGCAGCCCGGCCACCAGGTCGGCGAAGTGGTGCGCGAGACGGGACGTGGACTCCCATTGGCGTTCCGCCCGGGTGCGCGTGTACAGGCCGATGAGGACTCCGAACAGCGGGATCAGCGGCAGCGTGACGAGGACGATCAGCGCGGCGGGCGGGTAGGCGGCGAGCATGACCGCGAGGACGCCCACCGGCACGACCACCGCGAGCACCAGCTGCGGCAGGTAGCGCGCGAAGTAGCCGTCCAGCGCGTCGATCCCGCGCACCAGCAGCGCCGCCGTCTCACCCGTATGGCGCTTCCCCGATGGCAGTCGCATGAGCTGCTGGAGCGCCTGGCGGCGCAGCCCGGATTTGACGCCCGCGCTGGCGCGGTGCGCGGCGGCTTCCTGCACCGAGGCGAGCAGCGCCCGGACGGCGAGGACCGCGCCCAGCGCGACCAGTTGCGGCCCAAGGGAACCGTTGCTCTGGCCGCCGGCGAACGCGCCCGCGATGAGGCTCGCGGTGAGCCAGGCGCCGGCGACGACGCACGCGGTGCGGGCGATGCCGAGCGCGGCGCATACGCCGATGAAGAGGGTCGCGCCGCGCGCCCGGTGCAGGAGGCGGCGGTCGAGGTTCGCGGGTTTCGATGCGAGGGTCGTCATGCCGGGATGCTCTCCGTGCTCACGCGCTTGCGGAAGACCCAGTACGACCAGCCCTGGTAGAGCAGGACCACCGGCAGGAACACCACCGCGGCCCAGGTCATGATCCCCAGGGTCTTGTCGGTGGCGGCGGCGTTCTCGCGGGTGAGGCTGTTCGCCACGTCAGAAGTGGACGGCAGCACGTTCGGCCACAGCGCGCAGAACAGGGCCGTCGAGGCGAGGCCGATCGTCACCGCCGTCGCCGCGAACGCCCAGCCGCCGCGGCCCGTGTAGTCGAGCGCGAGGCCCGTCAGCAGCGCCAGCACCGCGAGGGCGATGAGCGCCAAGGTGAGTCCGTTCCCGTGCGCGGCCTGCGTCCAGATCAGGAACGCCAGCGCGGGGAGCGCGGTCGCGGCCCCGAGCTTGAGCCCGAGGGTCCGGGCCCGTTCGGAGAGCTCCCCGGAGGTCTTGAGGTGCAGGAAGTACGCGCCGTGGGTGGTGAAGAGCAGCAGCGTGGTCAGGCCGCCGAGGAGCGCGTAGCCGTTGAGCAGGCCCCAGACGGAGCCGGTGTAGTCGAAGCCCGCGTCGAGCGGGACGCCGCGCACGATGTTCGCGACCACGACGCCCCACAGGAACGCGGGCACGACCGAGCCGAACACGATGCACCGGTCCCAGCGGCGCCGCCACTCGGCCGTGTCGCCCTTGCCGCGGTACTCGAACGCGACGCCGCGGACGATGAGCCCGAGGAGGATCGCGAAGAGCAGCAGGTAGAACCCGGAGAACAGGCTCGCGTACCAGTGCGGGAACGCCGCGAACATGGCGCCGCCCGCGGTGATGATCCAGACTTCGTTGCCGTCCCAGACCGGGCCGATCGTGTTGATCAGCGCCCGCCGCTCGCGGTCGTCGCGGCCCAGCACCGGGAGCAGCGTCCCGACGCCGAAGTCGAAGCCCTCCAGGATGAAGTACCCGGTGAACAGGACCGCGACGGCCGTGAACCAGATCGTCGTCAATTCCATGAGCGTCCTCAGTCGATGGTGGTCAGTAGGCGAAGGCCATGGGCTTGTCGGGGTCGTCCGAGGGGCCGACGCCCGCGAGCGCGGCCTCCTCGCTCGGCGGGCCCGCCTTGGCGTACTTCAGGAAGAGCTTGAGAGCGACGACGGCGAGCACCAGGTAGACGAGGGTGAAGCCGATGAACGAGACGGCGACGGTGGGCAGCCCGACGCGCGGCGAGACCGCCTCGCTCGTCTCGTAGAGGCTGAACACCACCCACGGCTGGCGGCCCATCTCGGTGAAGATCCACCCGGCGGAGTTGGCGAGGAACGGGGTCACGGCCATCCACATGGCGACCGGCCAGAACAGGCGGTGCCGGGGCAGGCGGCCGCGGCGCGTGAACCACCAGACGATGACGGCCATGGCGACCGCGAGCATCCCGAAGCCGATCATCGCCCGGAACGACCAGTAGGTGAGCGGGATGTACGGCATGTACTGCCCGGGCCCGTACAGCGCCTGGTACTCGGCGTTCAGGTCGTTGATGCCCTGCACCTCGCCGTTGAACGAACCGGTGGCGAGATACGAGAGCAGGCCCGGGATCTCGATGATCGGGGTGCCGTGGCTGCCGTCGAGCGTGCCGATGGTGAGCACGGAGAACGGCGCGTTGTACGTGGTCTGGTAGAGCGCCTCGGCGGCGGCCATCTTCATCGGCTGCGTCGCGGTCATGACCTTCCCGAGCGAGTCGCCCGAGAGGATCAGGCCGAGGCCGCCCACGAGCGTGGTGAGGATGCCCAGTCGCATCGCCGGGCGGTGCACGTCGAGGTCGCGGCGGTGCATGAAGTGGTAGCCGGAGACGGCGACGACGATGGTGCCCGCGGTGAGCCAGGCGGCGAAGATCGTGTGCGGGAAGGCGGCGAGCGCCACCGGATTGGTGATCACGGCGCTGAAGTCGGTGAGCTCGGCGCGTCCGGCGGTCTCGTTGAGCTGGTAGCCGACCGGGTTCTGCATGAACGCGTTGGCGGCGAGGATGAAGTAGGCGCTGGCCAGGGTCCCGAAGGCGACGAGCCAGATGCAGGCGAGGTGGAGGGAGGGTTTGAGGCGGTCCCAGCCGAAGATCCACACGCCGATGAACGTGGACTCGAGGAAGAACGCGACCAGCGCCTCGAACGCGAGCGGCGCGCCGAAGACGTCGCCGACGAACCGGGAGTAGGCCGACCAGTTCATGCCGAACTGGAACTCCTGGACGATGCCGGTGACGACGCCCATGGCGATGTTGATGAGGAAGAGCTTGCCCCAGAACTTGGTCGCGCGGAGGTAGGAGGTCTTGCGGGTGGTGCGCCACAGGGTCTGCAGGATCGCGACGAGGAGCGAGAGGCCGATGGTGACGGGTACGAAGAGGAAGTGGTAGACGGTCGTCACTCCGAACTGCATCCGGGCCAAGTCGAGAACGTCCATATCGCCCCAATGGTTCGCGCGTGAGAGCCTGAGTGCGCTTATCGTGCCATTTCGACTGGTCTCAGCGGGTTGAAACGCGAGAGTGCACGGGTTTTTCGGGTTCGGGGAACGCGAGGGACAATTGCCGAGGCCGTCGAACGGGAGAGGGGTACTGATGCGGACTGTCGCGGTGCTGGGTGCGGGGAAGATGGGGCAGGCGATCGTGTCGGGCCTGCTGCGGGCCGGCTGGTCGGGCGACTCGGTGACGGCGACGGCGCGCAGCGCCGAGCGCGCCGCCGAGCTGCGCGAGACGTACGGGATCAGGGTCGAGCCGAACGCCGAGGCGGTGCGGCACGCCGACGTCGTGGTGGTCGCGGTGAAGCCGCAGGACGCCGGGGCGCTCCTGGAGGAGCTGGCCGGGGTGTTCGAGGGCGGCACGCCGCTCGTGAGCATCTGCGCGGGGCTTCCGGTGGCGTTCTTCGAGAAGCGCCTGCCCGACGCGACCCCGGTCATCCGGGCGATGCCGAACACGCCGGCGCTCGTCGACGAGGCGATGACCGTCCTCTCGCCCGGGACGCACGCCAGCGAGGCGCACCTGGCCGCGGTCGAGGAGCTGTTCAAGCCGCTCGGGCGCACGCTCGTGGTGGACGAGAAGCACCAGGACGCGGTCACGGCGATCTCCGGCTCGGGACCGGCGTACTTCTACTACCTGGCCGAGGCCATGACCGAAGCGGGCGTCCTCATGGGACTGCCGCGGGCCGTGTCGAAGGAGCTGGTCACGCAGACCGCGCTGGGCGCGGCCCGGATGCTGCGGGAGACGGACGCCTCGCCGGTGGAGCTGCGGGAGGCCGTGGAGTCCCCCGCGGGCACGACCATCAGTGCGGTGCGGCAGTTGGAGAATCACCGGGCGCGTTCGGCGGTGACCGACGCGATCGAGGCCGCTCGGGACCGGGCGCGGGAGATCGCGGAGGAATATGCGTAGCCGGCGGAGCGCATCGGGAAGGGCAGGCGTGTAGATGAGCGGGATCAAGCGGGGGAAGTTCGCCGAGCTGGACGGCGCGACGGTGTTCGCGCTGGCGCGGCTGCGGCAGGCGGTGTTCGTGGTCGAGCAGGCGTGCGCCTACCCGGATCTGGACGACTGCGACCTGGACGCCGAGACCGTGCACTTCTGGGTCGAGGGCGAGACGCCGACCGAGGCGGTCGCGTGCGTGCGGGTGCTGCGGGACGGCGACGGCTGGAAGATCGGGAGGGTCTGCTGCGCGCTGCCCGCGCGCGGTACGGGCTTGAGCGCCAAGGTGTTCGGTGCCGCGATGGATTTCCTGGGCCCGGAGGCGGTGGTGACGCTCGGCGCGCAGACCTACGCGGCGGGCTTCTACCGCAGGTTCGGCTTCACCGAAGAGGGCGAGGAGTACGAGGAGGACGGCATCATGCACATCACGATGCGCCGTCCCGCGACATGAAACCCAGCATGACCGAAATGACGAATACATCTCCTCTCGGAAACGCGGGCTCGGCGAAGCTTGCGAGCCGTGACTTGGCAGGGCACAACCGTACGTAGCAGGTCCGACAAGCTCCCCGGACTCTCGCTCACTCTTTCGAGTGAAAGTCCGGGAGCGGGATCCCGGATCTATCATCCCGCTCCCGGACGCCTTGTCCCCCTTTAGCTTTCGGGGAGCGGTTCAAGTTTCGTCGGGTCGACCACGCCCCAGTACGCCGACTTCGCCTGGAGGCGGTCGTCGAAGAACAGCGGCGCCTCGTGCGGGCGCGACACGGGCCAGGTCCGCAGCCACGAGACCGCGTCGTACAGGCCCCACATCGTCACCGACTCCAGGTCGTCCGCGCGTTCGCGCAGCACCTCGAAGAGCTCTTTGTAGTACCAGCCCTGCGCGACCAGCCGCTCCGGCGGCGTCGCGGGCAGGCTCTCCTCCATGTGGTCGGAGACCGACACGTCGAGCTCGGTGATCGTCTGCAGCACCCCGAGCTCGCGGAACAGGTCGATCGACTCGCCCAGCAGGGCCGGATCGCGCTTGTAGTCCACGTGCGCCTGGTGCCCGATGCCGTCGACCGGCGCGCCCTCGCACTTGAGGTGCTGCACCAGGTTGAACATCGCCTCCCGCTTGTCCGGGAACTCGGTGTTGTAGTCGTTGATGAAGAGCTTCACCTTGCGCGGGAAGGCCTTCCGGGCGATCTTGAACGCCTTCTCGATGTACTTCGGCCCGCCGAACACCTCGTACCAGCGCGAGTGCCGCAGTCCGTCCGGCTGCTCAGGGTCGACCACCTCGTTCACCACGTCCCACGCCCACACGCGGTCGCCGTAGTGGGCCGCGATCGCCTTGACATGGGTCTCCAGGCGCTGCAGCAGGAGCGCCTGGTGGGCGCGGCTCTCCACGAGCGGCTCGCCGTTCTCGTCGAGGAACCACCAGGCCGGGGTCTGGTTGTGCCACAGGAGGGTGTGGCCCCAGATCTTCATGCCGTTGGCCTCGGCGAAGTCGACGATCTGGTCGGCCCGGCTGAAGTCGAAGACGCCTTCGGTGGGCTGGATCGACTCGGGCTTCATCTGGTTGCCGGTGGTCACCTGCGCGAAGTGCTTCGCGAGGAGCTCGGCGGGCTTGCCGACCACCTCAGGCGGCTCGACGGCGCAGCCGAAGGTGAAGTCGTCGGCGAGGAAGTCCTTGAGCGGCAGCAAGTCTTGAATCTCCGGTTCTGCGATGCGGGTGAGCGTGAAGGCGTCGAGGAGGATCGGGGTGAGGCTGGAGTCGGATTCGACGTAGAACTGCAGCTTGTCGGCGGCCTGGGCGATCGAGTACGTGCCGGAGAACTCGGTCCAGGCGGCGTCGGTGACGGCGGTGTTCCACTTGACGCCCTCGTAGTTCGAGACGCCGCCGACGTCGCGCTGCACGGTGGTGCGCAGGTCGGTGGCGCTCTCGCCCTCGGGCAGACGCAGGTAGACCTTGAGCTGGTAGCGGACGCCGACCTCGATGTGGGAGGTGATGTCGATGGCGGCGCCGTTCCAGGTGGCGGTGCGACCGGTGATGAGGAGTCGCTGCTCGGGGTCGACGGCGACGGAGGCGGCGCCGCGTCCGGCCCAGCCTTCCGTGGTGCCGGAGGAGAAGTCGGTGGAGAGCAGCAGGTCGTCAGCGTGGGCGGGGCTCGCGGCGAGAGTGATGAAGCCGGCCGGGAGGAGGGCGGCGCCGCCCGCGGCGGCAGCGGCCGTGAGCACGGAGCGGCGGCTCGCGG
The DNA here is from genome assembly GCF_027622875.1 of Glycomyces luteolus. Lineage (GTDB taxonomy): Bacteria > Actinomycetota > Actinomycetes > Mycobacteriales > Micromonosporaceae > Glycomyces > Glycomyces luteolus. The sequence continues at coordinate 66,135 of NZ_JAPZVP010000003.1, forward strand.
CAGGCGAGGAGGAGGTGGTCGGCATTGAGGTCGCTCCTTGACGATGAGGGGTCCGGCCGCTCCGTCACGGGGTCGAGGAGCGGCCGGAGGACTGCGTTGAATTCCGAAACTCTCGGAAACTTTCATCCAAAGTATTGATATGTTACGATCCTCTCGTCGGGGCTGTCAAGGCGCCGACCTACCACTGTGGCGGAGATGTGAGGGGCTCTGCCGCAATGAAAAAGGGGACCGGCCGCAAGGCCGGTCCCCTCAAAGCGTTCGAGCGCTCGCCTGCGGCTATGCGCCGTCGGGCTGCTCGATGAGCGACTGGATGTACAGCGACTCGCCGATCTTCTCGAGGATGTCGAGCTGCGTGTCCAGGTAGTCGATGTGGTGCTCCTCGTCGGCGAGGATGCTCTTGAAGAGGTCCCGCGAGACGTAGTCCTTGACCGACTCCATGTGCTCGATGCCGCGCTTGAGGCGGTCGATCGCCTCGACCTCGATCAAGCGGTCGCACTCGAAGATCTCCTTGACCGACTGGCCGATGCGCAGCGGGAACAGCCGCTGGTAGTTCGGCATGCCGTCGAGGAAGAGGATCCGGTCGGTCAGGACCTCGGCATGGCGCATCTCGTCGATCGACTCGGACTTGGTGTACTTCGCGAGCTTGGTGTAGCCCCAGTTCTCCTGCATCTTCGCGTGCAGGAAGTACTGGTTGATCGCGGTGAGCTCCGCCGTCAACTGCTCGTTGAGGAATTCGATGACCTGCTTATCGCCCTGCATTGCAATTCGTCCTTCCCGGTCCGTCAAGCGCCGGCTCCGTGACCGACGATCTCAGACTAGGACCAGGTGGGGGCCCATTTCCAGCCAGGAATGCCTAAAATAGGACAACCTATCCTAACCGAGGACAACCTAAAGCGTCCGTCATTTCCGGAGAATCCGGTGGCTTAGGAGGGGCTCAGACCGCCGCGGGCACCGAGGAGGTGAAATAGCTCTCGATCATGTCGACCAGGCGCTCATGGCAGGTGCCGCAGCTCGTGCCGGCGTCGCAGGCCTCGCCGATGGCCTCTTCGGTGTGCGCGCCGGCGCTGATGCAGTCACGGACTTCGTTCTCGTGCACTGCGTGGCAGATGCAGGCGTACACGCATCGACCTCCGAACAGGTAAGGCTTGACTAATGAAGGCATGCCTAACCTACCTGGTTTTCGCCGCGTCCGGCAACCCCCGTTCCGGTGGATCACTCGAACCCGAACGGGCGACCCGCGCCCCGCCGGACGCAGGCCGCCCCTCGGTCAACGGACCAAGGTGCCGAGCACCTTCACGGCGTGCTCGATCCCGGCGTCGTCGACGTCCAGGTGGGTGAGCATCCGGCCCCGGTCGGGGCCGAGCACGGAGATCTTCACGCCCTGCTCGGCCGCGGCGCGGGCGACCTGGGCGATGTCGGGGATGCGCAGGAGCACGATGTTGGTCTCGACCTGGGCGGCGTCGCAGATGCCGAAGGGCTCGAGCGAGCGGGCGAGGCGCTGCGCGCGGGCGTGGTCCTCGGTGAGGCGGTCGATGTGGTTGGCGAGTGCGTAGCGCCCGGCCGCCGCGAGGAACCCGGCCTGGCGCATCCCGCCGCCGAGACGCTTGCGGATGACGCGGGCGCGCTCCGCGCGTTCGGCGTCGGTGATGAGGAGCGAGCCGACGGGCGCGCCGAGGCCCTTGGAGAGGCAGACCGAGACGGTCTCGAAGAGGGCGCCGTATTCGCCGAGCGGGACGCCGGTGGCGGCGTGGGCGTTCCAGATGCGGGCGCCGTCGAGGTGGAGGCCGAGACTGTGGGCGTCGGCGAGGGCGCGCAGGGCGCGCAGCTCCTCGATGGGCTGCACGGTGCCGCCGCCCATGTTGTGGGTGTTCTCGACGGCGATCGCGCGGGTGGTGGTGGCGTACGGGTGGGGCCGGTTGATCATCGGCTCGATGAGCGCGGTGTCGAGGCGGCCGCTCGGGGCGTGCCAGGTGCGGGTGCTGATGCCGCCGAGCGCGGCGGCCGCGCCCATCTCGAAGTTGACGACGTGGGCCTTGACGTCGCAGAGGAGTTCGTCGCCGGGGCGCACGAGGAGCTGCAGGCCGATCTGGTTCGCCATGGAGCCGGTCGGCGTGAAGACCGCGGCCTCCTTGCCGAAGAGGGCGGCGGCCTCGGCTTCGAGGGCGTTGACGGACGGGTCCTCGCCGTACACGTCGTCGCCGACGTCGGCGCTGGTCATGGCTTCGAGCATGGCCGGGGTCGGCCGGGTCACGGTGTCGGAGCGGAGATCGACGATCATGGGCCGACCCTACTGCGGCCGATGGGGCGCGGCACGGTCAGGCGGACTCGGTGGACATCCCGTCGAGGACGAGGTCGAGCAGGAGTCCTTGGGCGCGTTCGGGTTCCCAGGAGTGGTGGCGGCGCAGGTGGACGTAGGGCCAGCAGACGGTGTTGAAGACGAGGTCGCCCGATTCCTCGGCGTCGGCTTGGGGCGCGAGGGAGCCGTCGGCGGCGCCGTCGAGGATGAGGCGCACGAGCGGGGCGACGACGTCCTCGATCGGCTCGTCGAACAGGCCGGTCTCGTGGAAGGCGGTGTCGAAGGCCGTGAGCAGCGCGAGGTGCCGGTCGAAGACGCCGCACATGGTTTCGAGCGCCTGCCGCAGCCGCTCGCGCCCGGTGCCGGTGGCGGTCAGGACGGGCCACAGCGAGGCGCGGTAGTCGAGGAGGAGGCGCCGGATGAGGGCGCGGCGCAGTTCCTCCTTGCCGCCGATCTGGCGCCAGAGGGTGGCGCGGGAGACGCCGGCGCGGTCGGCGACGTCGCCCATGGTGAGCCGGTCCCAGCCGGTCGTTCCGAGCACGTCGGTGGCGGCGGCCAGCAGCTTCTCGTCCATCGTGGTCCCTCCGTGCGCGTGCAGCGCGATCTTCCCATGAAACACCATGTTGCACCGATTGGAACGGTCGGTATCATCAGAGCATGTCCCTTCGGCACCACCTGGTCGACACCACCCCCCTGCGGATCAGCCGCGACTTCCGCTGGCTCTACATCGGACGCACCGGCCTCCTGGTGGGCGCCATGCTCACCGAGACCGCCCTGATCTGGCAGATCTACCAGCTCAGCGGCTCCAACCTCGCCGTCGGCGCGGCCGCCGCCTCCGGCGGCATCGGCATCGTCGCCGGGCTCCTCGTCGGCGGCGTCCTCGCCGACCGCTTCGACCGGCGCCGCATCCTCGTCACCGTGCGGGTGCCGGGGCTCCTGGTCGCCTTGGCGCTCTTGGTGAACGCCCTCCAGGACGAGCCGCTGCTGTGGTTCCTGTTCGCGGCCGTCGTCGCGGACACCTTCCTCGCCGGGCTCAGCATCCCCGCCTCGTTCGCGGCCGTCCCGTCCCTCGTCGGCCAGGAGAACGTCGCCAGCGCCTCGGCCCTCAACGGCCTCACCGGCCAGCTGACGGGCGTCGCCGGTCCGGCCCTCGCGGGCGTCGTCATCGCCGCGGGCGGCACCGAATGGTGCTACGGCCTCAACGTGGTCGGGTTCGCGGTCTTCGCCGTGGCGATGATCTTCGTCGGCCCGATGCCGCCCGACCACGGCGGCGAGGAGGGCAAGGAGGCGGACTCGTACTCGCTGCGGGACGCGTTCGCCTTCGTGCGGCGCAACAAGATCGTGGCCGGGGTGCTGCTCATCGACATCATGCCGATGCTGTTCGCGTACCCGAAGGGCCTGTTCCCGGCGCTCGCGACGGAGCAGTTCCACGGCGGGGCGGTCGCGTTCGGCCTGCTCTCGGCGGCGGCCGGGGTCGGCGCGTTCCTCGCCGCCGCGTTCAGCGGGAAGGTCACCAAGACGAAGCGGCCCGGCTTCGTCGTGGTCATCGCGGCGAGCCTGTGGGGCGCGGCGATGGTCGGGCTCGCGCTGTCGCCCTGGCTCGCATTGGGACTGGTGTTCCTGGCGGTCTCGGGCGCGAGCGACCTCGTCTCGGAGGTGCTGCGCACGGGCCTGCTCCAGAACCACACGCCGGACCGGCTGCGCGGGCGCGTCACGAGCCTGTGGCTGGCGCAGGCGACGTTCTCACCGGCACTGGGCAACCTGCAGGCGGGGGCGCTCGCGGGGCCGCTGGGGCTCGGCGGCGCGATCCTCGCGGGAGGTGTCGCGTGCGTCGCCGGTGTGGCGGTCGTCGGCTGGCGGCTCCCGGCGTTCCGGCGCGCGACGATGGAGGCGCCGCGGCCGGAGCCCGCGGCGGTCTGAGGAGGCGGCCCTAGTACGGGTTGTCGCCGTTGCCGATGCCGAGTACCGGCAGGTACATGCGCTCGCCGTCGGCGGTGAACCCGTCGTAGACGATGTCGAACAGGTCTTGGATACCGAAGGCGCGCAGGGCGTCGACCATCATGTGCGCGGCCTGGTTGGTGGCGGTGCGGTCGGTGGAGTTGAAGCTCCGCGACCAGTTCGGCTGCGTGCCGCTGGGGGCGCGGAAGCCCATGCTCGGCAGGTTCGACAGGCCCGAGCGCCAGGCGCCGCTCACGGCGGCGCTCGCTTCGACGCGGAGACCGCCGTCGACGAACGCGGCCACGTACCGCGCCGACCAGTCGCCGGTGCGCAGGAGCACGGTGCCGGCGGTGTCGACCACGGGCACGTCGGCGGCCATGTCGGCCAGGAGCGAGGAGAGCCGCTCGGTGAACTCGCCCATGTCCTGGCAGGCGGGTTCGGGCGGGCGCTGGCCGGTGCGGGCGTAGGCGGCCCAGCCGGAGATGTCGCCCTTGCCGACGGCGTGCGCCTCGAGCTGCTCGAAGAGCTCGGGCGAGAGGAGCCGGAGCGTGACGCCGCCGTGGAAGCGGCGCAGGTGCAGCTCGAAGATGAGGCCGTCGCGGTACCAGCGGATCCACGGGCCGCCGTCGCCGCCGCGGATCTCGGGGGCGCCGAGCTCGCTCATCATGGTGCGCAGCACTTCGCGGAAGATGAGGGTGCGGTGCTGCTCGCCTTGGCGGCCGCGTTCGGCGGAGCGCAGGACCATGACCTCGATGGAGTAGAAGTCGGCGCGTCCCGCGATCGGGGTCTGGGGCGGGACGGAGTCGGCGATGGCGTTGCCGGTGTCGTAGCCGGTCTCGGCCCGCCACATGCCGATGTCGACCTCTGCGGAGCGGACCTGCCAGCCGAGGTCGGTCATGGCCCGCTGCAGGTCCGCCTTGTTCCAGCGCCCGAAATCGGTCTTTCTCGCCCGGCGGAGCAGGTCGACGAGTTGCGCTTCACTGATCCGGTGTGTGCCGAGCATCCGTTACCGTGCCAATCCGTCCGTAGGTGGGGCTGCGGGCGAAACCCGGCGTGCCACTGCGGTTAGGGTAGCCTTGCCTGCGGTAGCGGGTCGAGAGGTGAGGGTTGGCAGTTGTCCGATACTGTGCGGCAAGACACGCTCGTCAGCCTACTAGGCGGCAAGCGCGGCGCATTCGACGCCACCGCCCCAGTGGTGGTGTTCATCCTCACCTGGATGCTGTCCGGGAACTCGATCGCTTGGGCCGCAGCGGCGGCGCTCCTCTCTGCGGGGGTGATCGCGATCGTCCGGCTGCGGCAGCGCCAGAAGCCACGGGCGGTGATCCTCGGCCTTCTGAGCGTCGCGGTCGCGTGCCTGATCGTCCTCTACACCGGACGCGCGCAGGACATCCTCCTCCCCCGCATCGTCTCCAACGCCGCCAGCGCCCTCGTCTGGGCGGGATTCATCGTCTTCCGCCGCCCGCTCCTCGGCCTCATCGTGGGCGGCCTCCTCGGCCAGAAGACCCGGTGGCGGCGCGACCCGGACCTGCTGCGCGCCTATAGCGCGGCGTCCTGGGTCTGGGTCGCGATGTACACCCTCCGCGTGGCGATCCTGACCCCGTTCTGGAACAGCGACGAGGAACGCCTAGCGGTCGTCGCGGGCGGCGTGGCCCAGGTGGCGCTCTCGTGGCCGCTGCTCGTCCTCTGCCTCATCGTGAGCGGCTGGGTCATCCGCGTGATCCTCCCGAAGGACCACCCGGGCATCAGGCACCCCGTGGATCCGGCGGGGGCCCAAGCACCGGAGAAGTCCGCGCCGTAACGCGGTTCCCTTCCGCCCCAACCGAAACGAATTCCGGTCGGTTTCGCGACAGAGCGCGTTTCGCTGACCCGGGCTCGTTGTGTGCACCAATACACTCAACTACATGGAATCCCGTAGTCAGGTTCTGTGGAATCCTCTATTGAGCGATGAGGACCAGGACGCACTGAAACCGGAGGCGCACGCGGTCTCGTACCCGCGGGGCGCGACGCTCATGAAGATCAACGAGCATTCGGATTACGTGGTCTATCTCCGCTCGGGCCATGTGAAGTCCTGCATTCCGGGAACGATCTTCGGCATCCACGGACCGGGCTCGATGATCGGCGAGCTGGCTCCGCTCACCGGCGAGCCGAGGGCCGCCGATCTGGTCGCGCTGACGCCCATCGACGTCCTGCACATCCCCGGCGACGTCTTCCTCAAGCTCCTCCAGTCGAATCCCCGGATTCACCTTGCGTTGACGAGACGGCTCGCGAAGCGGGTCCGCGAGCTGGGCGAGGTCCAGGAGGAATCATTCCTGACGAGCGAACGGCGACTCGCCCGGGCGATGCTCCGGATCATCGACTCAGGCCTCGGCACGGAGGGAGCCGACGGCCTCACGATCGCCGGCTTCAGCCAGGCGGACCTGGCTGATCTGGCTCGCATCTCCCGGGAATCGGTCTCCGGGGTGCTCAAGCAGTTCAAAGCCAGGGGCACCGTCTCAACGGGTAGGGAGCGGTTCATCATCCACGACACGGCGACGATCGAGGCGCTGGCCATGCGCCGGGATCGTTCCGTCATCTACACCCGAAACGGACTGATCCGCGATGTCGAACTTTGACCTCAACACACTCGAGCTCCTGGTGGCGATTGTCGGCTCGGTCGCCGCCGTCGTGGGTGTGGTAATTCAGTTCAGGTCGAACAGGCCGGAGAAGCAGCAAGCGCGACAACGTCAGGCCCTCCCGGAACCGACCGACCATGCAGATGGGAAACCTTCGAAGTGAACCGCGCTCGAAGCGAGGTCTTGAACGGTTTCGAGCTGATCGAAATGCTTCACCGCCATGTCCCATCGGACTTCAGTCCCGACGACTTCGTGATCGCGGGAAGCGCCCGCCTCGGCGCCGGCGGCATCACGACCCCGCGCTTCACCGACCTCGACCTGCTAGCCCGGCCTGGCAGCAAGACCTGGCAGAGAGCTCTTGAACTCGCATTCGAGCATGCCTCTGAATACGAGAACGCACCGCTGAGGATCAGCACCTACACCGGGGCGAAAATCGCCCTCCTCTATGGCGGTGCAATTGAAGTAAGCGAGACCTGGGTGCTCCCTGGAAGCGATACGGACGAGCTCCTGGACACGGCGGAGCAGATCGATGGACTGAAGTACCTGCCGCTCAGAGAGGTCGTCGCCTACAAGCTCATCATGAACCGGCGCAAGGACTTCACCGACTTGGCGGCGATCTGCGGCCGCCCGCAGCCCAGCGATGGAAGGTTCCCGATCACCAGCGAACTATAGAAACTGTTGTCCAGCAGCGGAACTGTCGATGCTGGCTGCGTTGGCTCTCGGGTGCGCGGGCAATGGCCTGCTTTGCCATCGCCGCTCATGGCGATAGGCGCGTCCGGTTGAGCGGTGTCAGGCAGTGCTCCGCTCGGTGAGTGGGCTGAGCTAGGCGATGAACTCGGTGAGCTTCGCCGTGAAGAGGTCCGGGAACTGGAGGTTCCAGATGTGCCCCGCGTCGGGGATGACGTCGAGCTTGGCGCCCGGGATGGTGGCGGCGAGTTCTGCGGCGGGTTTGAGGTTCTCTTTGTCCGTGGCGCCGCAGAGGACGAGGGTGGGGATCGCGAGGTCGGCGAGGCGGGGGCGGAGGTCGAGGGCGCCGAGTTCGGTGAGGCCGGTGATGAAGGCCTGCTTGCCGGCGGTGCGGAGGTCGGCTTTGGCCTGGGGCTTGTGTTCGGGGCGGCCTCCGGCGTACATGCCTGACATGAGGGCGGTGATCATGCCGGTCGGCATGAGGCGCATGAGGTTGCGTTGGAGGCCGACGCCGGGCGCGTGGGCGGCGCCGCCGGAGAGGACGAGGGTCGCGACCCGGGAGGGGTCGTCGAGGGCCGCGAGCATGGCGACGGTGGCGCCGACGGAGATGCCCACGAGGTGGACCGGTTCGGGTTCGGCGGCGATGAGGTCGGCGACCGCGAAGGCCGCGGGTTCGAGGCCGAAGGGGCCGGGCGCGTCGCCGTGGCCCGGGAGGTCGGGGGCGAGCACCTTATAGCGCTCGCCGAGCGCCGCGACCTGGGGCTGCCAGGCGCGGGCGCTCGAACCGAGGGCGTGGACGAAGACGATCGTGGACATCAGGGGCTCCTCAGTGGGTGCTGTGGGATCCCTGTGACACTAGTCGATCCGTGCGACATTCAGACTTCGCGAATCACCGCGCACTCGCCGGGTTTGAGGGAGAGCATCGGGGCCCAGGCCTTGCCGGTGAGGAGGTTGCGACCCGCGGCGGGGACCTTGGCGGGGACCTTGCCGTGGTTGATCGCGAAGACGTAGCTGCGGCCGTCCTCATGGGAGCGGCGGACCAGTTCGAGCTCGGCCGGGGCTCCCGGGAAGTCGGGCGCGACGCCGATGCGGTCGAAGAACGGGTCGAGCTCCGTGAGCCGCGTGGCGAGGTACCAGACGTCGCCCCGGCCGAGCTTGCGGCGGAAGACGGCCCCGGTCTCCGGGTAGCCCTTGAAGGAGGCGACCGTCTCGGCGTCCGTCGCGTGGGCGACCTCCGACCAGGTCGCACCCGCCCAGCCGTTGTCCAGGGCCGCGGTCTCGCCTTCCCAGAGCGGGAGGAACTCCTCGATGCGCACGCCCACAAGGTCCCCCAGCCCTCCGGGGAGGCCGGGGAGGACGCGGTCATTGCCGTCCACAATGCCCGAGTACGGGCCGACGACGAGGGTGCCGCCGCCTTCGACGTAGGCGCGGAGGTTCGCGTCGTCCTCGAGGAGGTACAGGTGCGGCGCGAAGACGTACTCGTAGCCGCTGAGGTCCCATCCGGGGTTCGCGAGGTCGGTGGCGACGCCGCGCCGCCAGAGCGATGCGTGCCAGCGCCGCAGCTCCGGGTAGGTGTCCATGTCGGAGGACGGCTGCCCGGGGGTCTTCGCGGCCCAGACCGAGTTGAAGTCGAGGAGGATCGCCGTCCGTGCGTCGACGGTGGAGCCCTTGACTTCGGCGAGGTCCCCCAGCCAGGCGCCGAGCTGCTTGATCTCGCGGAAGACCCTGGAGTCGGCGCCGCCGTGCGGCACCATCGCCGAGTGGTAGCGCTCGGCGCCGGAGTGGGAGGCCCGCCATTGGAAGAACATGGCGCCTTCGGAGCCGCGGGCGACGTAGGAGAGCGAGTGGCGCATCAGCTCGCCCGGTTGCTTGGGGAAGCCGCCGCGGCGCCAGGCCGAGGAGTTCGCTGCCTGCTCCATAAGGAGCCAGGGGCCGCCCGCGGCGAGGCCGCGGGAGGCGTCGGCGCCGAAGGCGGCCTGGATCGACCAGGGAATGCCGTCGACCTGTTCGGGGATGAGGTAGTGGTCGGTGGCGACGAGCCGGTTCGGGCCGGTCACGTGCTCGCCCCAGCGGTGGTAGTCGAGGTCGCTGAAGTTGCCGGTGACCATGAGGTTCGTGGTGATCGGCTTGTCGGGGCTGTGCTCGGCGATCGCGTCGGCCTCGGAGCGGAAGAGTTTCAGGAGCGCGTCGGAGCAGAACCGCTGCCAGTCGAGGACGAGGGCGGGGTTCGGGGTCTCGGCGCAGACGCGCGGGGGCAGCACCTGCGACCAGTCGCTGTAGGTCTGGGACCAGAAGGTGGTGCCCCAGGCGCGGTTGAGGCCGTCGAGGGCGCCGTGGCGCTCCCGGAGCCAGTCGCGGAACGCGGCGGCGGAGGCGTCGCAGAAGCAGGCCCGGTAGTACTCGTTGCCGACGTGCCACATGGCGAGCGCGGGGTGGTCCGCGTAGCGTTCGGCGAGCTTCGAGGCCATCTCGACGACGGCGGCCTGGTAGACCGGGGAGTTCGGGCAGTATTCGGCGCGGGCCCCGGAGTTCAGGGTGATGCCTTCGGCGTTGACCGGGAGGGTCTCGGGGTGGGCCTGCGAGAACCACGGCGGCGGCGACGCGGTCGAGGTGGCCAGGTCGGCCTTGATCCCGCCCGCCGCGAGGAGGTCCATGATGGCGTCGAGCCGCCCGAAATCCCACTCCCCCGGGCCGGGGTTGATGCTCGCCCAGGAGAAGACGTTGACGGTGGCGACATTGACGCCGGCCTCCTGCATGAGGCGGACGTCCTCGTCCCAGACCTCGCGTGGCCACTGCTCGGGGTTGTAGTCACCGCCGAAGGCGAGGCCTTCGACGGTGGGGATGATGTCGGTGTTCGGATGTGCCATTACGGCTGGCCCTTCGGTGCTCGGATGGTCATCGCCGGACGATTGACAACGGTTTCGGAAAGCGCATTCAGGATTGTGCCCCGACTATCCCCCGCAAGTCAAGCTCTTCGGCGCGCACACAGCGCGAGCCGCCCGCCAACGGATCTCGCCGGTCTTGCAGCGGTCCTCGGGGCAGGCGCGGCGGCGCGCGAACGCGCACGGCGGGTTCAGGATCCTGCCCTTGCGGCCATTCAGCGAAGGATCCGGGATCGGCACCGCCGCCTCGATATACCGATCGACACATATCGATGTGACTAGGGGCACTGGCGGTAGGGCGGCAGGCCCCGCTTGTACGCGTCCCACAGGCTGCGGATCACGAAGATCTTCTCGTCGAGCTCGTCGTCGGTCGAGAGCGCGCGGCCCGAGTACGGGGCCTGGAGCCGCCAGGGCTTCTGCTCGGGATCGAGCAGGTACACCACCGGGACGGTTCGGCTCGCGCGGCGCTCGGCCCGGATGTCCGCGATATCGGTCCAAGCGGCGAACCGCTCCGTGTGCTTCTGGGAGGCAACGGCTTTGAGCGGATGGACCCCGCGCTCGTCGAGCACGACCCCGCGATTGCGGGCCCCCGCGTACGCGACGCCCAGCGCGACGCCGATCGCGACGAGGAAGAGGGCGAGCAGCGTGTAGTGGTACCAGTGGCCCACGGCGAGCATGTACGCCACGGCGGGGACGAGGGCGGCGAAGAGCGAGAGGCCGGAGAGGAACAGCGCCCGACCGAGCACCTGGCGCGTCGTCGGACGGAATGTGATCTTGACGGCCACGTCCACCCCCACCAGGCTTTTGCCGCTGCTGTTCAGGTGATCGTGCCACGTTCGGCGGCCACGTCAAGCGACAATCCGACAGAAACCGGACCGGCCACTTTGCGTACCCCGTGGCCGGGTGTGTCAGGCTGGTGGCATGACGAGTACCGATGCCTCCACCGGACCGATCCCAGGTGCCCGGCGCGGCGGGCGCAAGCTGCGGGTCCGCCGACCGGCGGCGGTCACCGGCGCGGCCTTCGTCGCCTGGCTGACGGTGACGCCGCTGTCCGTGGCACTCATGGTCGAGCGGCCCGTCTGGGGCGCGTTCTCGGCGATCGTCGGCCTCGCGCTCCTCCTCGCGCCGGTCGCGGTCTCCATGTGGGCTTGGCGCTCCGGCATCGACGTCACGAGCGAGGGCATCGCGGTCCGCGGCCTCTTCACCAGCCGCACCATCGCGTGGAAGCACATCGACGGCTTCGCCACCGGCAACGAAGGCGTGGCGGCCATATTGGACGATCAGTCGCAGGTCCGGCTCGACCCGCTCAAGCCCGAGAACCTCCCCCAGGTCCTCGCCATCGGCGGCCAGGAGCTGAAGGAAGCGGACGGCGACTAGTAGCCGTCGCTGACCACGTTCGCCAAAGGTTCACCCGCCGCGAAGCGGCGGATCTGGGCACCGATCGGCGCGTAGGCGCGATCGAGCGTGCCGTCGACCGAAGCGCCCGCGTGCGGAGTGATGAGGGCGCCTTCGAGGTCCCAGAGCGGGTGGTCCGCGGGCAGCGGCTCGGGGTCGACGACGTCGACGGCGCAGCGCAGGCGCCCCGAGGCCACCTCGGCGACGAGCGCATCGGTGTCGACGATCGGGCCGCGCGCGGCGTTGACCAGCAGGGCGCCGTCCTTCATGCGGGACAGGAACTTCGCGTCCACCAGACCGCGCGTGGCGTCGGTGAGCGGCAGGATCAGGATGACCACGTCGAACTCCGGCAGCAGCGAGTCGATCCTGTCGATCGGGTGCACGCCCGGGCGTTCGCGGCGCGCCACCTTCTCGACCTCGACGCCGAGCACCGTGAGCACCTCGGCGACCTTCTCGCCGATGTCGCCCGCGCCGACGATGAGGGCCCGCTTGCCCACCGCCGTAGTGGTCCACTCGACCTTCCACTCGTGTCGGGCCTGCTTGCGCGCGAAGACATCGAAGCCGCGCATCGAGGCGATGACCGCGCCGAGCGTCCATTCGGCCGTCACCCCGGTGTGCACGCCCCGCGCGTCGCACAGGACCACGCCCGGCGGCACGGCCGGGACCCAGACCTCGGCGCCGGCGCTGAGGAGCTGGATCGCCTTGAGGGAGGTCATGTCCCGCAGCGGGGTCGTGACCTTCGACTGCGCGAGGAACGGCGGCACCCAGAAGTCGAGCGTCGCCGGATCGGAGGGGTAGTCGCCGCGCCCGTCGTAGACCTCGACCTCGACGCCCGCAGGGAGCGGGCCGAGCAGGGCCCGGCCCTCCTCGTGCGCGATCCACACCTTCACGGCCACGGCGCTTCCCTCCGGTCGGTCGTCCTCCGCGACGGCTATCCTATAGGATCTCGCATTTCGGCTCGAAGGGGTTAGGCGCGCCCGAATCGGGGAACCGGTGGGGCGTGGAAAACTGCGCCGATCCGACGTCACCCGCGGCCTATAGTCTTGGGGCCATGCGCAGGTTGCTCTCGGCCGCGGCGGCCACCGCCGCCGCACTCACGCTCGCGTCGTGCTCATTCGGCGAGCCGCCCGAACCCGAGACCGGCGAACCCCCGAACCTCCCCACTCCCAGCGGCGCACCCGAAGAGCAGACCTCGTTCATGGACGTCGTCGCCGAAGGCCTCGAAGTCCCCTGGGGCCTCGACTTCCTCCCCGACGGCACCGCCATCGTCGGCGAGCGCACCACCGGACGCCTGCTCGCCATCCCCCTCGCCGAAGACGGCACCGCCGGCGAACCCGAGGAACTGCGCACCATCGACGTCGCGGACAGCGGCGAAGGCGGCCTCCTCGGCCTCGCCGTCTCCCCCGACTACGCCACCGACTCCACCGTGTTCGCCTACTACACCACCGGCACCGACAACCGCATCGCCGCGATCGACACCGGCTCCGACGCCGCCCCCCAACCCGTCCTCACCGGCATCCCCGCCGGACCCAACCACAACGGCGGCGCCCTCGAGTTCGGTCCCGACGGCTTCCTCTACGCCGCCACCGGCGACGCCGGCGACGGGAACAACGCCCAGGACCCCGAATCCCTCGGCGGCAAGATCCTCCGCATCACCCCCGAAGGCCGGCCCGCCGAAGGCAACCCCGACCCCGACTCCCCCGTCTACACCCTCGGCCACCGCAACGTCGAAGGCCTCGCCTGGAACCCCGCGGGCCAGCTCTACGCCACCGAATTCGGCCAGGACATCGCCGACGAGATCAACCTCATCGAACCCGGCGGCAACTACGGCTGGCCCTACTTCGAGGGCACCGACACCGACGACGCCTACACCGACCCCGCCCTCGTCTGGGAGCCCTTCGAGGCCTCCTGCGCCGGAGCCGTCTTCCTCGACGACACCCTCGTCACCGCCTGCCTGCGCGGCCAACGCCTCTGGACCGTCCAATTCGATCAGTCGGGCACTCCCGCGGCCGAGCCGCGAGCGACCGTCGTCAACGAGTTCGGTCGGCTACGATCGGTCGCCATGGGCCCCGACGGCATGCTCTGGGTGACGACCTCCAACCGCGACGGCCGGTGCACCGAAGACCGCGGCTGCACCCCGGACGACGCCGACGACCGGATCATCCGCTTCTCCACCAGCTACGCGGCCCAGGGAAGAGTCTGAACCGCGACGACCACCGCCACCCCGCGCGAGAAAGGCACTAGATGAACGACCGGCTCGCCGCCGCACTGCACCGCATCGAGGACGCCCTTCGACCCGCCGGGAGACGCGCGAACTCCTTGTGGCGCAGATCGAGAGCGGGCTGGTCGCGGCTGCGCCGCTCCGAACGGGCCAAACGGTTCGCCGTGGTCGCCGCGATCCTGCTCGTCGGCACCGGGGCGGCCGCCGGAGGCCTCGCGCTCGTCGGCGGCACCAAAGCCGACATCGGCCCCTTCGACACCACCGTCTCGCTCCACCCCGACCTCTCCGGCGAGACCATCGTGACCATCCCGCCCCTCGGGGACGTCATCTTCGACAGCCACGACGGCCCCATCGGCCTCAACCTCAGCCTCGACTCCGTCGACCCGATCGAAGCCCAGGACATCATCAACACCCCCGGCGGCGTCACCAGCGCCTCCAAGAGCCTCGCCTCCGACGTCACCGACGCGGTGGTCCGGGTCGTCGTCGAGGCGCTCGCGATCGTGACCCTGTGCGGGCTGCTCGTGGGCGCGCTCGCGTTCCGGACCATGCGGCGGGCACTGCTCACCGGGGTCACGTCGCTCGCGGTGACGGCGGCGCTCATGGGGTACGCGGCCACGACGCTGCGCGCCGAGTCGATCTCGCAGCCGCGCTACGAGGGCCTGCTCGCCTACGCGCCCAGCGTGGTCGGCAACGCCGAGGACATCGCGGTGAATTACGAGGAGTACGTCGCGAACCTGCAGAAGTTCGTCACGAACATCTCCGAGTTCTACGCGCTCGCGATGGACATGCCGCAGCTGGGCATCAACGACGACTCGATCCGGGTCCTGCACGTCTCCGACATCCACCTGAACCCGTCGGCCTGGCACCTCATGGAGTCGGTGGTCGACCAGTTCGACATCAACGCGGTCGCCGACACCGGCGACATGAACGACTGGGGCTCTGAGCAGGAGGCCGAGATCTTCTCGCGGGGCGTCGAGCAGATCAACGTGCCGTACGTGTTCGTCAAGGGCAACCACGACTCGGTCACGACGGTGGCGGCGCTTTCGGCCTACGACAACGTGGTCGTGCTCGACGGCGAGGTGCAGGAGATCGCCGGCCTGCGCTTCGGCGGGGTCGCGGACCCGCGGTTCACGCCGGACAAGGGCGCCCAGCCGTCGAGCGAGTACGCGCAGCAGATGCTCACCGAGTCCGGTGAGCGGCTGGAGCAGGCGATCGTCGACGCGGGCGGGGCCGACGTGGCGATGGTCCACGAGCCGCCGATGGCGGTCCCGCTCACGGGCGCCGTGCCGCTGGTCCTGGCCGGGCACACGCACGAGCGGGCGGTGCAGGACCTCGGCGAGGGCACGACGCTCATGGTCGAGGGTTCGACCGGCGCGGCCGGGCTGCGGAACTTCCAGTCCGAGGAGCCGATGCGGATGGAGATGGACGTCCTCTACTTCGATCCGACGACGAAGGCGCTCACCGCGTACGACTCGATCTCGGTGGGTTCGGGTACGGAGACCGACGTGACGCTCGACCGCACGGTGATCCCCACCGAGGACCAGGTCGACGACACCGAGATCCAGAACGGCACCGAATCCCCTGCGCCGCAGCGAGACTGAGAAAGGCCCGGAAACCGCGGTTTCCGGGCCTCCGACGTTGCGCTTCAGCCGGTGAGGGCCGGGCCGAGGACCAGCGCGGCGACCGAGAAGTAGATGAGCAGGCCGGTCGCGTCGCACAGGGTCGAGACCATCGGCGCCGAGACGAGCGCGGGGTCGATGCCCACTTTCTTCGCCAGGAGCGGCAGGAGCGAGCCGACGAACGTGGACCAGGTGCAGATGACCAGGAGTGTCGCCGCGATGATGAACCCGATGTCCCAGCCGTAGACGAAGCCGACCACGGGCCCGCCGACGACGGCGAGCATCGCCCCGAGCAGGAAGCCCACCCGCGATTCGCGCCAGGTGATCCGGAAGGCGTCGGAGAAGCGGACCTCGCCGACTGCCATGGCGCGGATGATCGTCACCGACGCCTGCGAGCCGGAGTTGCCGCCGGTGCCCGTGAGCAGCGAGATGAAGACCGCGAGGACGGTGACGTTCGCGAGGTAGGTCTCGTAGTAGTTGAGCACGGTCACCGTGAGCGAGGCCGAGACGGCGAGGATGAGCAGCCACACCGCGCGCTTGCGCGCCAGCATGAACACGCCCGCCGAGAGGTAGGGCCGTTCGAGCGGCTCGGCGGCACCGGCGCGGGCCGCGTCCTCGGTGTCCTCGGCTTCGAGGATCTCCATGGCGTCGTCCCAGGTGATGAGGCCGACGAGGCGTTCCTCGTGGTCGACCACGGAGAGCGCGATGAGGTTGGCCTCCTGGATGAGGCGGGCCGCCTCCTCCTGGTCGGTGTCGGTCGAGACCTGGTAGTGCTCGTCCGCGATGAGCTCGTGGACCGGCGTGTCGGGGTCGGCGCTCACGAGGTCGGCGAGGGTGACGGTGCCGAGGAGCTTGCGGTGCCCGTCGGTCACCGGCAGCACGTCGAGGTGCCGGGGGCGTTCGCGCAGGTGCCGGATGCGCTCGATCGCGGCGGCCGCCGTCATCGAGGCGCGCAGCGACACGTAGTCGGGCGTCATGATGCGCCCGGCGGACTCGGGCTCGTAGCCGAGGAGCTGCGCGGTGATGCGCCGGTCTGCGGCGCTCAGCTGGGATTGGAACCGGGTCGCGACCTTGGCGGGCATCTCGTCGAAGAGCTTGGCCCGGTCGTCGGCCTCCATCGAGTCGAGCAGCTCGCGGACGGTGTCGGTCTTGAGCCCGTCGATGAGCTCCTGCTGGTGGACGGTGTCGAGCTCTTCGAAGACCGCGAGCGCGCGGTCCTTGGGGAGCAGCCGGAACCGGAGGGCCTGTTCGGCCAGGTCCATGCGGGGCAGCTCTTCGGCGAGTACGACGGTCGAGGTGTCGGCGAGTTCCAGGCGGAGCGCCGCGAGCTCGTCTACCGCCGCGGGCGAAATGGGCTGGATGACCTGAGCCATAGCAGCCACCTCCATTACATGAGGAAAGGGCCGTGCCCCGACCTCATGCGGCGGCGCGTTCGCCGCAGGTCAGGCTGCCCGCTTCAATGTAAGAGGACGCGGAGCACGGTAAAAGGGAAATGGGAAGAACACGTCGGTATCTCGACTAGATCCGGGGTCGTCGCCCATGGCCCTCACCTCCTCCGGTCGCGGGTGAGCCTTGCGCGGTCAAGGGTAGCAATCATGTGTGAACAACATCGCCTTCTGGGGTGCCCAAAGACTCGCGGCTCACACCAGGATTGAACGGACAGTGAACGCGAAAGGGCCGGACAGCGGACGCTGCCCGGCCCTGAGTTCGCTTGTCAGCTCAGCTTGTCCAGGATGATCTGGCGGACTGTACCGGCGTCGGCCTGGCCCTTGGTGGCTTTCATGACCGCGCCGATGAGGACGCCGGCGGCGGCGTGGGTGCCGCCGCGGATCTTGTCGGCGACGGCCGGGTTGGCGGCGATGGCCTCCTCGACGGCGGCTTCGAGCGCGCCCGTGTCGGAGACGACCTCGAGGCCGCGCTTGGCGGCGACGTCGGCCGGGTCGCCTTCACCGGCGAGCACGCCGTCGATGACCTGGCGGGCCAGCTTGTCGTTCAGGCGGCCGTCGTCGACCATGCCCTGCAGCTCGGCGACCTGCTTCGGCGTGATGGCGAGCGCGGCGAGTTCCTCGCCGGACTCGTTGGCGCGGCGGGAGAGCTCGCCGAGCCACCATTTGACGGCGCCGGAGGGCGTGGTCCCGGCGTCGACGGTGGCCTGGATGAGGTCGACGGCGTCGGCGTTGACGACCGACTGCATCTCCTTGTCGCCCAGGGACCATTCGGCCTGGAGGCGTTCGCGCCGCTTGCGCGGGAGTTCGGGGAGCGTCGCGCGGAGCTCCTCGACCCATTCGCGGGAGGGTTCCATGACGGCGAGGTCGGGTTCGGGGAAGTACCGGTAGTCGGTGGCCTCCTCTTTGGAGCGTCCGGCGCGGGTCTCGCCGGTGGTCTCCTGGAAGTGGCGGGTCTCCTGGAAGATCCGCTCGCCGGCGTCGAGGAGCGCGGACTGGCGGCGCACCTCGTAGCGGACGGCGCGTTCGACAGAGCGCAGGGAGTTCACGTTCTTGGTCTCGGTGCGGGTGCCCCACTCCTCGCCGGGGAGGTTGAGCGAGAGGTTGACGTCGCAGCGCAGGGACCCCTGCTCCATGCGGACGTCGGAGACGCCGAGGGAGCGGACGATGTCGCGCAGTTCGGCGGTGTAGGCCTTGGCGACCTCGGGGGCCAGCGCGCCGGTTCCGGGGACGGGCTTGGTGACGATCTCCACGAGGGGGATGCCTGCGCGGTTGTAGTCCACGAGGGATTCGGTGGCGCCGTGGATGCGGCCCGTGGCGCCGCCGACGTGGAGGGTCTTGCCGGTGTCCTCCTCGAGGTGGACCCGCTCGATCTCGACGCGGTACTCCTTGCCGTCCACGACCACGTCGACGTAGCCGTTCTCGCAGAGCGGCTCTTCGTACTGGCTGGTCTGGAAGTTCTTCGGCATGTCCGGGTAGAAGTAGTTCTTCCGGGCGAAGCGGGTCCATTCGGCGATGTGGCAGTTGAGGGCCAGGCCGATCTTGATGGTCGCTTCGATGGCGGCCCTGTTGGCGACGGGGAGGGCGCCGGGCAGGGCCAGGCAGACCGGGCAGGTCTGGGTGTTGGGCTCGGCGCCGAAGGCGGTCGAGCAGCCGCAGAACATCTTGGTGTTCGTGTCGAGTTCGATGTGGGTCTCGAGGCCGAGGACGGGCTCGTAGGTCTCGACGGCCTTGTCGTAGTCGTTCAACTTGGTCATCGGACTAGTTCCCTTCGATCTCGGGCGCGGTGTCGGCGAGCAGGGTGTCCTGGGTGGATTCCAGGGCTGCCGCGACGCGGTAGGTGATGTCGTCGCCCATGACCGGGCCCATGACCTGGAGGCCGACGGGCATGCCCTCGGAGAGGCCGACCGGGACGGAGACGCCGGGGCCGCCGTAGAGGTTGGTCGGGATCGTGTAGAGGTCGGCGAGGTACATCTGGTACGGATCGCCGGTGCGCTCGCCGAACTTGAAGGCGATGAACGGCGTGGTCGGGCTGATGATGGCGTCGACCGATTCGAAGGCCTTCTCGAAGTCCTGCTTGATGAGGGTGCGGACGAGCTGGGCCTTGCCGTAGAAGGCGTCCACGTATCCGGCGCTGAGGGCGTAGGTGCCGAGGATGATGCGGCGCTTGACCTCCGGGCCGAATCCGGCTTCGCGGGTGAGGCTCATGACCTCTTCGAGCGAGTGCCGGCCGTCGTCGCCGGAGCGGAGGCCGTAGCGGACGCCGTCGTACCGGGCCAGGTTGGAGGAGGCCTCGGACGGGGCGATGAGGTAGTACGTGGGCAGCGCGTAGTTGAAGGACGGGCAGGAGACCTCGATGAGCTCCGCGCCGAGCTTCACGAGCTGTTCGACACCGGCCTCGTAGGCGGCGATGACGCCGGGTTCGGCGGCGCCGACGCCTTCGGCGAACTCCTTGACGATGCCGAGCTTGACGCCCGAGAGGTCGCCGGTGGCGCCGGCCTTGGCGGCGGCGACGACGGGCGGGACGGGCGCGTCGATCGCGGTGGAGTCGCGCGGGTCGTAGCCGGAGATGACCTCGTGGAGCAGTGCGCCGTCGAGGGCGTTGCGGGACACGGGGCCCGGAGTGTCCAGCGAGGACGAGAAGGCGATGAGGCCGTAGCGGGAGTTGGACCCGTAGGTGGGCTTGGCGCCGAAGGTGCCGGTGACGGCGCCGGGCTGGCGGATGGAGCCGCCGGTGTCGGTGCCGATGGCGAGCGGGGCCATCTTGGCGGCGACGGCCGCGGCCGAGCCGCCGCCGGAGCCGCCGGGGATGCGCCCGGTGTCCCACGGGTTCAGGGTCTTCCCGAAGGCCGAGTACTCGGTGGAGGAGCCCATCGCGAACTCGTCCATGTTCGTCTTGCCGAGGATCGGCATCTTCGCGGCCTTGATGCGCTCGGTGATCGTCGCGTCGTAGGGCGGGATCCAGCCTTCGAGGATCTTCGAGGCGGCGGTGGTCGGGAGGCCCTTGGTGACCACGACGTCCTTGACGGCGATCGGTACGCCCGCGAGCGGGCCGAGTTCCTGACCGGCGCTGACGGCGGCGTCGACCTCGGCCGCGGTGGCGAGCGCGCCTTCGCGGTCGACGTGGAGGAATGCCTTGATGGTGCCGTCGACGGCCTCGATGCGCTCGAGGAACGCGGTGGTGACCTCGACGGAGGTGAGGCGGCCCTCGCGGATGTCCGCGGCGAGCTCGGCGGCGGTCTTGTCGATGATGCGGCTCACGGTCTAGGCCTCCTCGTCCAGGATGCGCGGGACGCGGAAGCGGTCCTCGGCGGTGTCGGGCGCGCCCGCGAGGACGGCGTCGCGGGGCAGGGAGGGCTGGGGCTGGTCTTCCCGGAACACGTTCACCAACGGCACCGCGTGCGAGGTCGGCTGGACGCCGTCCGTGTTCACTTCGGCGAGCGTCTTCATCGATTCGAGGATGACGTCGAGCTGGCCGGCGAAGGCGTCGAGCTCGTCATCGGTGACTTCGAGGCGGGCCAGTCGCGCCAAGTGCGCGACTTCCTCGCGTGAAATCGTACTCACGACAGGTGTTTCCTAACGGTTACTAGCTGCGGGAAGACCAGTCGAGTCTAGGCCGTGCGCGGCCGGGGCCCGAAGCGGGCACCGCCCAGTGTGGGACGCTCGGGAAGCGGCTTCCCGGAGGTGTGACGGACGGATCGCGAAATTCGATCGACACAGATCGAGTGACCTGGATATGACCCCCTAGCCAGTGGACATGTGACGTGATACTCTTTCGTCACTGGTTCGGAACGGGTTTCCTGGTTTCCTTTCTGTTTCCTTGCTAAGAACGAGTCGGTGGGTGTTCCGACTTGTGGTGGTGTTCTCGAGCCAGTACAGGCCCCGGGCGAAAGCCCGGGGCCTGATTCTGTTCGGCTACAGGGTGTTCGCGCTCGAAGCGAACGCGCCCTGCTCATCCGTCTCGGTCGCCGCCTCCTCGCCGTCCTCAGCAAATTTACGGCTCGTGTCCTCGCCGTGCCAGGCTCGCCAGAGCGCCGCATAGTGCCCGTCGAGCGCGATCAGCTCGTCGTGGTTCCCCAGTTCGGCGACCCGGCCGTCCTCGACCACCGCGATGCGGTCGGCGTCGTGCGCGGTGTGGAGCCGGTGCGCGATCGCGATCACGGTGCGGCCCTCCAGGACCGCCCCGAGGGCGCGTTCGGTGTCGCGGGCCGCGCGCGGGTCGAGCATCGCCGTGGCCTCGTCGAGGATCACCACATCGGGGTCGGCCAGGATGATCCGCGCCAGCGCGATCTGCTGCGCGCTCGCCGCGTCCAGCTCCCGGTTCTTGCCGCCCAGCGGCGTGTCGAGGCCCTCGGGAAGGTCGAAGGCCCAGTCGGCGCCGACCGCGGCGAGGGCTTCGCGCAGTTCGTCGTCCGTGGCCTCGGCCTTGGCGAGGATCAGGTTGTCGCGCAAGGAGGCCGTGAAGACGTGGTGCTCCTGGGTGACGAGGGTGACGCGCTTGCGGCGCTCGTCGAGCGGCAGGGCCGCCACGTCGACGCCGCCGATCGCGGCGCGGCCCTCGCGGGGCACGTCGGAGCCGGAGATGAGGCGCGCGAGCGTGGACTTGCCTGCGCCGGAAGGGCCGACGACGGCGAGGCGCTGACCCGCGGGGACGCTGAGGGTGACGCCGTGGAGCACGTCGCGGGGGCTGGTCGGGTAGGCGTAGCGGACCTCGGTGAGGTCGACGGTGCCGTCGGTCGGGCGCTCGGTGGTGGCGTTCGCTTCGGCGTCCTCGGCTTCCGCGACGCCTTCGATGCGGGACATGGCCGCGAAGCCGCGCTGGACCTTCTCGACCCACATGAGGATGTGGTCGATCGGGAACATGATCTGGCGGGTGAGGACCGCGCAGGAGGCGACGGTGCCGAGGGTGACTTCGCCGTTGAAGTAGAACGCGCCGCCGACGAGCAGCACGGCCGCGGTCGGCAGCGCGTACGCGCCGTCGAGGAACGGGAAGTAGACGCTGCGCAGGAACAGCGTGTAGCGGGCGGCCTTCCAGTGCTTGGCGACCGTGGCGTCCCCGGCGGCGTCGCGCTGGGCGCGGAGCCGGTAGGCCTCGGTGGTGCGGGCGCCGTCGGCTGAGGCGCCGATGGTGTCGCCGATGCTCGATTCGGCCTCGCGCTCGGCGAGGTAGCCGTCGCGTCCTCGTTTGAGGTACCAGCGGGTGCCGACCCAAAGCGGTGGGACGACGACGAGCATGCAGAGGCCCAGCAGGGGGCTGGCGATGAGCATGGCGCCGAAGAAGACCAGGACCTTGAGGATCGAGACGGTGACCTGCGGGAGGCCGTCGCGGAACAGGACGCCGGCTTCGGGGACGTCGGCCGAGGAGCGGGTCATGAGGTCGCCGGAGCCGGCCTGCTCGACGACGGGCATCGGCAGGCGCAGTGCGCGTTCGACGAACTGGACGCGCATGCGGGCGGAGAGTCGTTCGCCGAGCTTGTAGGACACGTACGTGCCCGCCCAGGTGAAGGCCACGACCGCGACGATGGCGGCGACGATGCCGAGCGCGAGCTTGTCGATCTGGCCTGTGCCGGAGCCGGTGGACAGCTCGTCGAGCATGTCCCCCAGCAGGATCGGGGCGACGGCCGCGGCGACGGCGGCGATCAGGTGGAGGCCGACGGCGATCACGGCTCGGCGCTTCTCGGAGCCGAGGAGCCGGAAGAACGCGCGGCGGACCGTCCGGGTGTCGGCGATCGGCAGCTGGTTCGTCCTCTTGTCGGTCATGACTCTCCTCTGGTGACGAGGGCGCGGTAGTCGGCGTGTTCGGCGATCAGCTCGCGGTGGGTGCCGTGGGCGATGACCTTGCCGCCCTGGACGAACGCGACCTTGTCGGCGCGGCCGAGCCACAGCGGCGAGGTGGTGGCGACGGCGGTGGCGCGGCCGCCGCGGGTCTCGGCGAGGCGCTCGACGATGCGGGCCTCGGTGTGGGAGTCGACGGCCGAGGTCGGCTCGTGCAGGAGCAGCGCTTCGGGATCGGCGGCGATGGCCCGCGCGAGGCGGAGCCGCTGGCGCTGGCCGCCGGAGAGGGTGCGGGCCTGGTTGTCGACCTCGGTGTCGAGGCCGTCGGGGAGCGCTTCGATGACGTCGTGCGCGGAGGCCGCCTCGACGGCGGCGTCCACGCGGTCGCGGCCGTCGCGCGCGGCGACGGCGGCGGCCACGGTCCCGGCGAACAGGTACGCGTCGTGGTCGGCGACGAGCACGCGGCGGCGCAGCTCGTCGCGGTCCAATCGGGACACGGGCACGGCGCCGAAGCGGGCTTCGGACTCGGTGAACCCGCCGAGGCGGTCGAAGACGGCGGCGACCTGCTCGGAGTCGGCGGACGCGACGGCGAGGAGCTCGCCGCCCGCGACGGTGAGGCCGGACTCGGGATCGTGGAGCTCGGCGCCGTCGCGCGGGCCGGGCAGGACCTCGGCCGCGGTCTCGCGTTCGGGCGTGTTGAGCAGTTCGCAGACCTTGCCGGCGGCGACGCGCCCCTCGATGATGCGGTAAGTGCAGCCGATGAGCCAGTGCACGGGCAGCAGCAGCGCGCCGGTGTACCCGAACGCGGCGACCATCTGGCCGGGCGTCAGGTCCCCCGCGGCCACTTGGCGTGCGGCGATCCAGATGACGACGCCGAGGAGGATGGCGGGCGTGCCCTCGCCGAGCGAATTCAGCCAGGCGGTGGGCCCGGCGACTTTGTAACCGGCGGAGCGGAGGGCGTCCGAGTCGCGGCGGTAGGAGGCGTTGAACCGGGCCTCGCCGCCGATGCCGCGCAGCACGCGCAGGCCGGAGACGATGTCGGAGGCGCGCTCGGTGATGTCGCCGACGCGTTCGCGGTACTGCTCTTGGCGGTCTTGCAGGCGGGTGAGCAGCGGGCCGGTGACGAGGCCGACGACGAACACGCCGATGAAGATGGTGAGGCCCAAGGCGACCGAGGTGTTGAACAGGAGCACGCCGACCGCGATGAGCCCGACGAGGCAGCCCGCGGTGGGGGCGAGCGAGTCGACCGCCCACGAGATCCGGTTGATGTCGGTGGCGCCGACGCTCACGACCTCGCCGGTGGTGAGCTTCTTCCGCAGGTCGTCGCCGAGCCGGTTCACCTTGCGGGTGGCGAGCTGCAGGACCCGGTAGGAGGCGTCCGCGCGCCAGAACACGGTCAGGCGGTGCGACCAGACGATCATCCCGGCGGTGAAGAACCCGGCGAGGACCATGCCGAGGGACCAGAAGGCGAGCGCGCTCCAATCCCGTTCGCGCAGACCGTTGTCGACGGCGCCGGTGAGGAAGAACGGGAGCACGGGCAGCGCGCCGAGCGCGACGCCGGAGGTGACGAGCGCCGCGGCGGTCAGGCCCTTGCGGCGCGTGGCCAACCATGCGAGGAGCAGCCAGGGGGTGGTCGGCGGCTGCTTCGCCGACGCGGAGGACGACGGGTCGCCCCTGGTCCCTTCGGGGAGCAGCGGATCGTCGAGCGGCAGCACGGGGGCACGGAGGAACCTCACTAGCCGAGCGTAAAGGGCGGGTCCGACAGCCGGCAATCGATTAACCGCTCGAATGGGTGCCTACCAGGACATTCGCTGAGCGTACCGGGTTGGTGAGAGATCAATATCGCACTGATCAGAAGGGACGAAACGGACCCTCGGAGAAATTGCCTCACGTCGCCTCGTAGACTCTGCGCGCCGCATCCGTTGCGGTGCCCCGTTGTTCTATCCTGCCCGGCCGACGACTTCGCCCACGACCTTTTCGCCGACCACCCGACAGGAGCCTCCGCCATGCCGGCGCTGCGTTTCGAAGACCTCCTCCAAGACCCCGACCGCCGGTACGACGCCGACCGCTGGGGCGCCGACGGCCGTCCCGTCCTGCTCCTCAACGACACCGGTGCCGACCGCTCGACCTGGTGGCCGGTCGCCGCCCGCCTCGCCGACGAACACGCGGTCGCCGTCCTCGACCTCCCGGAGGACCGCTCGATCCGCGACCAGGCCGAAGCCCTCGCCGAATACGTCGCGGCCATGGGCACCCGGGCACCGGTCATCGCGGGACACGGCCGCGCGGCACTGGTCGCCTCGCTCTTCGCGGCCCGCTACCTCGCGCACGCCGTGGTCAACATCGAACAGCGCCTTGACGAACCGCACGTCGACCCCGAGCACGCCCTCCGCGAGATCACCGAAGGACCCCGCCGCATCCGCTGCCGCTACCTCGCCATCTTCACCAGCGCCCCCGGACCCGACTACGAAGCCTGGCTGCGCGAGCGCATCCCCGAAGCGGTCTGCGCGACCTACCGCACCGGCGGCGGCTTCCCCCACCTGAGCGACCCGAAGCGCTTCAGCGACGACATCCGCGAACTCGCCTCCTGAGGAGAGGGTCAAGCGGTCGCGACGTACCGGTCCGACGACAACTCGAACACCCGCACCGGCCGAGCAGCGGTCGGGCTGACGGTCTCGCGGAACAGATGCATCCCAAGTTTGGCCATGATCCGTTCGGAGGCGTCGTTGCCCACTTGAGCGATGCTGACGATCCGCTCCAGCCCCCGCTCCTCGAATGCGAACCGCACGGCGGCTTCAGCGGCCTCGGTGGCCAGACCCTGGCCCCAATGGGACCGCCCCAACCGCCAGCCGACCTCGACCGCGGGCAGCACTTCCGGCAGAAAGTAGGGCACCGCAAGGCCAGTGAACCCGGCCAGCTCACCAGTGGACCGCAGCTCTGCGGCGAACAGGCCGAAACCGTGCGACTCCCATTCGCTCTCCCACGCCCGGATCCCGTCGCGCGTCTGCTGCTCATCCCGAACGCCGCCGTCGCGGATCCACCGCATGACCTCAGGGTCGGCGTTGATGGCGGCCATGGGTGCGACGTCCGCCTCCCGCCAACGGCGCAGGATCAAACGAGGCGTCTCGAGCACGACCATCCTCTGATTCTCGATCACCGATCGACAATCGCGGACGCCGCCTCCTGTCGCGCTACATCCCTCCGATCACCAGCGCCATGGCGAGGAACAGCACCAGCTGATAAGCGCTGTTGAGGAAGGTCGGCTTCGGCGGGCGGCCAACCAGTCGAATTCCATGGCAGCCCTCTACGACAATCCGCCCCAACCACGCGGACCGCCGTTCCCCGGCATCGGCGCACTGGCGGAATAGAAGGCGGTCGCGGCATCATGGACCCCCGAGGAAGGCAGGACATGACCGCATTGCACGCCCGCGAGACCTTCAATGACGATCCCGAGGCATACCACCAGGCCCGTCCGGGCTACCCGAGCGGGCTCTACTCGATCCTCGCCGAGCGCTGCGGTCTGGCGGCAGGCTCCCGGGTCCTGGAGATCGGCCCGGGAACGGGGCAGGCGACACGCGATCTGCTCGCATACGGGGTGGAGATCACCGCGGTCGAACTCGGTGCGGGACTTGCCGAGACGCTGCGGTCGTCGCTGCCCGATCCGCGCCTCGACGTCATCGTGGGCGACATCGCCCGGACGCCGCTACCGCGCGGCGCCTTCGATCTGGCCGTATGCGCCACGGCGTTCCACTGGCTCGAACCGGCCGAGGTCATACCGGCGCTGGCGAAGTCGCTCCGGCCTGGCGGAGCGCTCGCTGTCTGGTGGAACATCGTCGGCGATCCTGAACGGCCGACCCCGATTCAGGCCCGGTTGCGGGAGCTTTGGGCGGAGTGGGGGCCCGAACCGTCCGCGAACGAACTGGCTTCCCCAGGGCCGCATGGCCTTCACATCGAACAGCGCATCGCCGATCTGCGGTCCGGCGGCCATTTCGGTGATGTCGCGGCCGACGAGCTCAGGTGGGAGCATCGCTTCACCGCGACCGGCGTCCGTCGGCTCTTCTCGACCTTCTCCAACCTCAAGCGGCTCACCGCTGAGGAGCGGGATCGTTTTCTCGACCGCATCGCGGAAATGGTCGAGCGGGAATTCGGCGGCGAGGTCGCTCATCCCTACGTGACTGCGCTCTACACGGCCCGGAAGGCCGCCTGACCCGGCGACGCCAGCTCTCGCTTGCCGTCGGCTAGCGGGCGAAGGTCACGTGGATGGTGCCGCTCGGGGCGACCTCGCTCGTGACCTCGTAGTTCTGTTCGAACTCGCGGAGGCCCGCCCATAGGTTCTCGCCGCGGCCGAGCAGGATCGGTGCGACCGCGACGTGGAGGCGGTCGACCAGGCCCGCTTTGAGGTAGGCCTTCGCGACCCTGGCGCCGCCGCCGATGCGGACGTCGAGGTCGCCCGCGGCCTCGCGTGCGCTGGCGAGGGTCTCCTCGATGGAGGTCTGGACGAAGTGGAATGTGGTGCCGCCCTCCATCTCGAGTGTCGGGCGCTGCTCGTGGGTGAGCACGAAGACCGGGACGCCGAAGGGCGGGTTGGGTCCCCACCAGCCCTTCCAGTCCGGGTCGCCGGGGTGGGCGTGCAGGCCGAACATGCCCGCGCCCATGATCTCGGCGCCGATGCCTTCGAAGTACGCCTCGGCGTAGTCGTTGTCCATGCCGGTGGAGCCCTCCCCGGGCCGGCCCATGACGCGCTCCTGCATGGTCTTGGTCGCGACGTACGCCGCGACCAGGCGGCCCCAGTCCTGTCCGAAAGGGTCCTCCGGGGTCTGGTCGGTGGTCGTCGCGTACCCGTCGAGGGAGATGTTGAGATCGACTCGTACCCGGCCCATTGCCGTCTCCTCAAAGTGGTTGTAAAATGCAATCACTATCGTAGTTCGGGGTGCCGACGATGTCAAGGAGGGACATGGAACCGAGATCCGGGTGCGCGATCAACGCGGCGGTGGAGGCACTGGGAGACCACTGGTCGCTCCTGGTGCTGCGGGACATGATCTTCGGTGACCGCCGGTACTTCCGCGAGCTGCTGAACGGGTCGATCGAGGGCATCGCGTCGAACATCCTCAGCGACCGGCTGAAGAAGCTCGTCGCCGCCGGAATCCTGACCAAGGAGGCCGCCCTGCGCGGCCAGCGCTCCCGCTACAGCCTCACCGAGGCCGGCGTCCAGACGCTGCCGATCCTCTTCGCGCTGGGCAACTGGGGCCTGGACTGGCGAACGGGCACAACGGAACTGCGCACGCGGCAGGAGCTGATGCGCGCCGAGGGCGTGCCGTTCGTCGAAGAGCTCATGGATGAGCTGCGCGTCCGCCACCTCGGCGCCGCACCGGTCGAACGCGAGGGACCCGGCCCCTTGGAACGGCTCGAAGCCGCGTATCAGGCAGTGGCCGGCGGTGAAACCGCCGGGGACTGACCCGAGCGCCCGCCCAGGGCCGCAGCGGTTTCGGGGTCGGCCGGGAAGAAGGATTCGATGGCGAGTTCGGCGAGGGTGACGTCCATCGGCGTGCCGAAGACCGTGGTGGTGCTGAAGAACGAGAGGACGCCGCCGCCGGTGTCGATGCGCAGCGGGACGACGAGGCTGTGGGGCGGGGCGGTGTCGATGCCGCCGGGGTACTTGCGCAGTTCTTCGCGCAGCCGGTCGAGTTCGGGGTCGCCGGTGGCTCGGATCTGGTGGTCGAGGCGGGAGAGGAGGTGGCCCCGCCATTGCGGGAGGTTGCGGATGCGGGGCGCGACGCCCTTGGGGTGCAGGCTGAGTCGCAGTACGTTGACCGGGGGTTCGAGGAGCTCTGGGGCGCAGCCGTCGATGAGCCGGTCGACGGCGGGGTTCGCGTCGACCATGGTCCATTGTCGATCGACCACGATTGCGGGATACGGCATGTGGCCGTCGAGGATCTGGATGAGGGCTTTGCTGATGCTGCTCATCGAGGGCTGGTCGAGTGCGGTTTCGCTGTAGGCCGGAGCGTGCCCCGCGGCCATGAGGATGTCGTTGCGGTGGCGCAATGGGACGTCCAGTTCCTCGCAGACCTTGACGACCATCGCGGCGGTCGGGCGGGAACGCCCGGTCTCGATGAAGCTCAGGTGCCTGGAGGAGATGCGGCACTGGAGGGCGAGTTCCTGCTGGGTCAGGTGGCGCTGCCTGCGCCAGTGCCGGATCAGGTCCCCCGGGGCTTGCCGGGCGGTCTCGGTGAGCGGTGCTGCCATGCGGCCCAGCCTAAACCGACAGGTAGCGCGGCCCATTACCTCCGAGGTAATCGACGGGCGCCGTCATCGCGGCGAAGCTGGTGCCGTTCCCCGGAACCGCCGGGGCAGTGAGAGACGGGAAACCGACATGAACGACTTCAACGCCATCGCCGCCGCCTACATCGAGGCCTTCAACGCGACCGGCGCGGTCGAGCGCAAGCGCCTCGTGTCCGACGTGTTCACGCCCGAGGTCGCCTACACCGACCCCATGGCGGCCGTTGCGGGCCATGGCGGGATCGAGGCCTTCATCGCCGGTGCGCACCAGCAGTTCCCCGGCTGGGTCTTCACGCTCGTCGGGCCGGTCGACGGTCACGGGCGGCAGGCCCGCTTCGCGTGGGGCCTCGGTCCCGAGGGCGCCGAGCCGCCGGTCGTGGGCTTCGACGTGGTCGTGCTCGACGATGACGGGCGGATCGCCCAGGTGCTGGGTTTCCTCGACAAGGTCCCGAGCGCCTGACCGCCACCGGGGACGGGCGCGAGAGCGCCCGTCCCCGGCTGCGGGACAGCCCTTACGGGCCGGACCTCACTCAGACTCTGGTGGTCCACCAGTCGGAGAAGTCCCATCCGTTGGCGGAGTTCCAGCCGAGGGACCACCTGATGTCGTGGCCCTCGGGGAAGTCCTTGTTGCAGACGGTCCACGCCTTGGCCTGGCCGAGGGTGTCGATGCATTCGCCGGAGCGGTCGCCGTCCATGTCGTACCAGCGGAGCTTGACGGAGTAGCCGTTGGCCGCGTTGTCCTTGATCCACAGGATGTCGCCGCCGGGTTGGACGCAGCCGTCGACCTGGGGGAGGTAGCGGCGGTCCGTGCAGTCACCGCTCCAGTCGGCGTCCACGGCGTAGTTGATCTCCGCGGCGGCCGCGGCCGGGGAGGCGATCCCCAGGACGGCGACCAGGGTCACGGTGAACGCCGCCAAGACGGCGGCGATGCGATTTCGCGTCATTGCGTTCCTTTCTGCACACTAAAGGCGCCCCGCTCCAGTCCATTACGGAGCGGGTTGCCGAGGACACGCTGCACAGCAGGGGGATCCGCGTCGCACGACGAAGCCACACTGTGGACGCGGGAGCGGCACCGCGCGGTTGCCTGCCTCAGGAAGTTTTTGGGATCGGTCCCACGGCTGCCCGTCCGGACGGAGCGCTAGTTCCCGGCGAGGCGGTCAAACCAGCTCGAGCCGCTGTTGGACGGCTGGTCGCGGCGGTCGCCGACGAACTCGACCACGATGTCCACCAGCTGCTCCGGACTGTTCGTGGCGGTGATCGCGCGCGGGTGGAGGGCAGTCTGCGCACTCGGGTGGTCGGAGAAGAACACGGCGGGTGTGGGGATGCCCGCCGCGATCATGCGGTCGAGCAGCCGCGTGCCGGCCGCATCGCCGTCGGGTTCGTACTCGCGGCGCATGTCGGTGATCACGAGGTCATAGGTGCGCTTCTCGAAGGCGCGCATCGCCTCGTCGGTGGAGACGACCGGGTCCACAGTGATCCCGGCGGTGCGGAACAGCCGGATCAGCGGCTCGTTCCACTCCTGGTGGTCGTCGACCCACAGGATCGCGCCGCCTTGCAGGTCGCCGGCGGCGAGCGCGAGTTTCGTCGCGGCGCGCAGGCTCCGGTTGTCGGACCGGGCGGGCTGGAACGCGGGCGGCTGCTGGTACGCCGCCGGCAGCGGCTGGTTCCAGTAGGGCGCGTGCTGGTTCGGCGGCATCGGGGCGTAGTAGGCGTTGCCGTTGCCCGGCGGCGCTGCGAGCACCGGGTACGTGGGCGGAATGTTCGGGATCTGCTGGTTGGGAGCGGTCACAGTGGCGTGGGGGTCGGTCTCGGGCGGGGCGGTGGCGTCGACGGGCGCGTCCGCGGGAGGCGTGGCGGCGTGGTTCGGCTCGGCGGGCGGTCGGGTGTGGACGGTGTTCTCGTCCGCGGGATCGAGGTCCTCGTCGGCGGCGTCCACGGGCGGTGAGGGTTCGGGCGGGGCGGTCGCGACGCCGTAGACCGCCCCGTTCCCGGGCCGGACCTGCTGGGCGGGCAGCGGGTACAGCGCGGCCCAGTCCGTTTCGACGGGCGGCGGTTGGAGTTGCTGCGGCGACGGGCCGCGCACCGCGGCCTGCTCGATGGCCTGCTGAGCGAGTTCGACGGTGACCCAAGGAGTTTCGACCTTGGTCATGCGAGGGGCCTGCGCGGTGAAGATGCGCTTGGCGATCGCCAGAGCGATGAAGCCGAAGCCGATCCACAGGAATGCGGGCAGCACCTTGATCAGTTCGATCCAGATGGCTTCGCTCATCATGGGCTCCAAAGAGGGTACCGGGGCCGGGCATCTCTACCTTAATCGGCCATTGCCCCGGTACCGCCGCTGGCTCAACGGGTGAGCGTGCGGAACAGGGCGATCCAGCGGTCCGGCGGGACGCGGCCCACCGCCTGGTCCCGTGCGATCCCGGCTTCGGCGCAGGCCCGGTGCGCGAGCCGTCGTGGCACGGCCCTGCACAGGGACGCGGCGAGCGAGCCGCCGACGCCGGAGAAGCCGAGGTCCACGAGGTCGCGGTAGTCGGCCGCGGCCGCTTTGGGCAGCAAGGGCTTCAGGCGGCGGCGCAGGTGGATCGCGGCCGCGTCGACCCGCGGGACGGGCCGGAACTCGCTCCGGTCGATGCGCATCCCGAGCGCGAAGTCGAACTCGGGCCAGTGCTCCACGGTGAGGCGGCTCCAGCGGCCGTAGTCGCCGGTGTGCTTGCGGGCGAATTCGAGCTGCGTGACGAGGGAGGCCGAGGTGAGCGCGCGGGCATTGAGGCACCACCGGACGATGTCCGTGGTGATCCCGAAGGGCGCGTTGGACACCACGGAGAACGGCTCGCGTGGCGGCACCACGTCGCGGAAGTCGGCTTGGCGGCAGCGGAAGTGCTCGTGGTGGCCGAGCCGGGAGCGCAGGCGTTCGACGAAGTGGCGGTCCTTCTCGTAGGCGATCACGCGGCGGGCGCGGTCGAGCAGGGCCCTGGTGACCATGCCGTCGCCGGGACCGGCCTCGATCACGAGGTCGCCGGGGCCGACGCCGGCGGCGTCGACGAACGCACGTGCGGTGTGCGGGTCGCGGAGGAGGTTCTGGGAGAGGGCCTTGCGGGTAGAGACGTTCCGGACGCTATTGGCATGCGGAGTTCGGGCGCGCGGGAATTGGCTGCGGGACATGGGAAGGCTCCATGAGGACGAGTCGAATCAGGACGATCGATTCGCCTAGGCCCGCGCAGGGGCGCAACGCCGTGAAGACGGCGGTCGAAAGAAGCGCGTGCGGGGCCTAGGCCGCCGCGCGCAGCCGAATGAAGCTCGGGCCGAACGCGGCGCACGCGTTCAACCCCGGTGATCCTGCCATGCCCGCGAGATTATCCGGTTTCGTCCGTAGCGTCCACCCGGTTATCGAGCCTCGCGCGCGGGATCGCCCCGGAGTCGCCGGTCGAGTAGCGGCCGGGCACGTGGAGCCGCAGGACCGCCTCGCTGGCCCATTCGGGCACCGATCCGGGCCGCGACGCCGCGATCATGACGAGGAACGCGAGCGGGACCGTCCATAGTGCAGGCTGGGCGAGGAGCACTGCGACGGTGCCGGGCTCCAGTTCGATGACCACCGAGGCGAGCGCCGCGCCTGTGGAGGTGCCCGCGCCCACGAGCAGGCCCGCCGTCGCGCCAGTCGCGGTGAGGCCGCGCCACCAGATGCCGAGGGTGAGCAGCGGGCAGAACGTGGAGGCGGCCACCGCGAAGGCCCAGCCGACGAGCACATTGATGTCCACATCGGCCGCCGGGAGCGACAGCGCGACCGCGAGGGCCGTACCGACCACGACCCCGAGGCGCAGCCGCGAGAGCGAGCCGCCGAACAGGTCGTGTGAGAGGCCGCCCGCCAGCGCGAGGAGCAGTCCCGAGGAGGTGGAGAGGAACGCGGCGAACGCACCCGCGGCGACCAGCGCGGTCAGGACCGCGCCCGCCGTGCCCGGGACGATCGCGCCGGGGACGAGGAGCGGCACCACGTCGGTCTCCTCGGGGGTGGGGGTGGCGACGCGGCCGAGGAGTCCGTAGACGACCGGCCACAGGTAGAAGAGGCTGAGCAGGACGATCACCGAGACGGCGACGCGGCGGGCCGCGCGGGCTCCGGCGACGGTGTGGAAGCGCATCACGACGTGCGGGAGACCCATGGCGCCCAACGTGGTCGCGACCAGGACCGAGACGGTGGCGAGGATCGGGTGGCCGGAGCCGTCGAGGTCGAGGAGCGGGCGCGACCAGTCGGGGTCGGCGCTCAGGTCGAGCGCCGCGTCGCGCCGTTCGGGCCCGGCGAGGGCGATGAGGAAGACGGCGGGTCCGGCGATGAACGCGAGTTTCACCAGGTAGTGGAAGGCCTGCACGTACGTGGCGGAGCGCATGCCGCCGACGGCGATCGTCGAGGAGACCACCAGTCCCGCACCGACCACGCCGACCCAGTAGGGGATGCCGGAGACGAGTTCGAGCACGACTCCGGCCGCTTTGAACTGCGGCAGCAGGTAGAGCAGCATGATGACGAGCACGACGAGCCCGCACATGCGGCGGATGCGCGGCGATCCGAGCCGGTACTCGGCGAAGTCGGGCACCGTGTACGCGCCGCTGCGGCGCATCGGTCCGGCCGCGAGCGCGGCGACGAGCACGTACCCGGCGGTGAAGCCCACGGCGTACCACATCGCGCCCACGCCGTTCTTGACGAGGAGCCCGGCGAGCCCGAGAACCGAAGCGGCCGAGACGTATTCGCCCGCGATGGCGAGGGCGTTCCAGCCGGGCACGATGCTGCGGGAGGCGACCAGGAAGTCCGGTGTGGAGCGTGCGGCGCGCACCCCCCAGACGCCGATGACGACGCTTGCGGCGAGCACCAGGCTGATCGCGGCCAGGCCGAGCATCAGCGGTCCTCGAGGTATTCGGCTTCGATGCGCTCCGCCAGGCGCACGTGGATCGCGGCGAGGGCCAGCAGGATCGGGTAGGGCGCGAAGAAGAGCACGGCCCAGCCGAGCCGCCCGGGGGTGAACACGGCGGCGGTGAGCAGGGCTGCCAGGGCGAAGAGGAGCGCGGCGGCCGTGCGGACGGCGAGGCGGCGCTGGCGGTGGAGGGCGCGTTCGGCGTGGTCGAGGTCGATCGCGCTGCGGTCCACCGGGGGACGGCCCGAGAGGCGGCTGAGGCGGCGTGTGGCGTCGGACCGGCGACGCAGGGCGAGCCGGGTCTGGGGGCTGGTGACGCGCACGCGCTGATTCATCGGCGAACGCTCCGCACCGAACGGAAGCGGCTGCACGCCAGGGCATTACGGCGCGGATGCGCCAGGGGGTCGCGGTGGTCGAGCGCGGTCGCCGCCTTCGTCGACGTCGGCCGGGCCAGGG
The DNA here is from genome assembly GCF_027622875.1 of Glycomyces luteolus. Taxonomy (GTDB): domain Bacteria; phylum Actinomycetota; class Actinomycetes; order Mycobacteriales; family Micromonosporaceae; genus Glycomyces; species Glycomyces luteolus. The sequence goes on from NZ_JAPZVP010000003.1 coordinate 100,629, forward strand.
CGCGCACGGCCGTGCGCGCCGGCTCGCGACTTGCCGCCGCCGCTCCCCCGTTCCCGTGCCTCACCGCTGCGCCCCGCCTTCCCTCGCCGCCTGGAGGAGTCGTTCGCGCAGGAGCCGGGAGTGCCGGCGGCTCACCGGGACTTCGCCGGGTTCGGTGACGGCCACGAGTCCGGCCGTGGAGGTCACGCGCAGTTCGGTGACGTGAGCGAGGTTGATCAGGAAGGAGCGGTGCGCGCGCACGAAACCCGCTGCGTCCCATACCTGTTCGAGGTAGGTGAGGGACTGGCGGAGCAGGTGGGAGCCCTGGTTCGAGTGGAGGCGCACGTAGTCGCCGTGGGCTTCGGCGTAGGCGATGTCGTCGCGGCGCACGAACACGGTGCGGCCGGCGAGTTCGACCTGGACGACGGCGAGGTCGTCGGCCTTGTCCCCCACCACGGGCGCGGAGCGGCGCCCGCCGATGCGGGCCACCGCTTCGGCGAGGCGCTCGGGCCGAAAGGGTTTCAGCAGGTAGTCGGCCGCGCCGAGGCCGAAGGCCTCGACGGCGTGGTTGTCGTAGGCGGTGACGAACACGATCTCGGGCGGGTTCGAGAGCCGCCTGAGGATGCGGGCCACGTCCATGCCGGTGAGGCCGGGCATCGCGATGTCGAGGAACGCGGCGTCGAACGAGCCGGAGCCGAGGAGCCGCACCGCCTCGTCGCCTCCGCCGGCGGCCACGACCTCGCCGACGGCGGGCAGCTCGGCGAGCTGCCCGGCGAGTTCGGTGCGGGTGGACGGCTCGTCTTCGACGACGAGCACGCGCAGGAGACTCATCAGCGTTCACTCCGGTTCGGGGCGGGGCTCGCGGGGCGGGCCGGCTTGGCGGGGCGGGGGGGCGGTGCCGCCGCCGTCGGGTGGAGGCGGGCGGCGCGCGCCAGGGTGCGGGCGTTCATGCGTGCACTCCTCGGGCGTATCTGGGAATCCTCACGGTGGCCTTGGTTCCGGCTCCTGGAGCGGTGTCGAGCCACAGGCCGTACTCGGGCCCGTAGACGGCGCGCAATCGCCGGTCCACATTGGCTAGCCCAATGCGGCCGGCGCCTTGGCGGCTGCCCGTGAGGATCGCCTTGGCCGTCTCGGGTTCCATGCCGGCGCCGTCGTCCTCGACCTCGATGACGCACAGCGCGCCCTCGGAGAAGCCGCGCACGGCGATGTGGCCGGTGCCGGGCTTGGACTCGAAGCCGTGGCGCACGGCGTTCTCCACGATCGGCTGCACGACCAGGAACGGGATCGGCACGGGCAGGACCTCCGGGGCGATGCGGACGGTGATGTCGAGGCGGTCGTCGAACCGGGCCCGCTGCAGTTCGAGGTAGGTCTGCACCGCCTGCAGCTCGTCCGCGACGGTGGCGTAGTCGCCGGTGTTCGCGAACGAGTAGCGCAGGTAGTCCGAGAAGTCGGTGAGCAGTTCGCGGGCGCGCTCGGGGTCGGTGCGGGTGTGGGCGCTGATGGCGGCGAGCGCGTTGTGCATGAAGTGCGGCGAGATCTGGGCCCGGAGGGTGCGCAGGTCGGCCGCCGCGATGCGCTCGCGCGCCCGGTCCAGGTCGGCGTGGTCGAGCGCGGTCGCCACGAGGTGGACGGCCTCGGCGAGCTCGGCGTCGCTCACGTCCCCCGCCACGAGGAGGCACCCGGCGAGGTCGCCCGAGACGATGAGCGGCGCGGCCCGCAGCGGCGGGGCCGTGACCGGCTCGAGCACGTCCAGCGTCTCGACCAGCAGGTTCTGGGCGGCGGCCGGATCGAGCCGCCCGGCGACCGTGATGACCCGGTCGCAGTCGGCCAGCGCCACCGCGTCGGCCCCGAGGAGCTTCGCGAGGCGGCGGGCCGCCACCGGCGCGCCCTTGCCGCTGAGGCCGTCGGTGAGGGATTCGCCGATCTGGCGGGAGAGCCGCAGGGCGGCCAGCGTCCCGGAGCCCAGCGCGCGTCGGCGCGTCGAAGCGAGCTTCGACGCGCGGAACGAGGCGGAGAGGCGACCGGGGATCACGTGTTCACTGTAACGGGGCCCACAGAAATGGGCGGGGAGGGCTGCCCCAGCCCTCCCCGCCCCCTGGGGCTGCTTAGTGCGTGCTGGCCTTCTCAGCCCCCGCACCGGTGAGCGCCCGCACTTGCATGGACGCGAACCGGGTCGGGTTCGATTCGGAGCTCATCAACGTGCCGACCACGGCGCAGATGAGACCCAGCGGAATGGACACCAAGCCGGGGTTCGACAACGGGAACCATGCGATGTCGACCCCTTCACCGAGCAGCGAAGTCGGAGTGCTCGAGAACGTCGGCGAGAAGATCACCAGGCCGATCGAGCTGATGAGGCCGCCGTAGATGCCGGCGACGGCCCCGGCCGTGTTGAACCGCTTCCAGAAGAGGCTGAACAGCAGGGTCGGGAGGTTGGCGGAGGCGGCCACCGCGAAGGCGAGCGCCACCAGGAACGCGACGTTGAGGTCCTGCGCGAAGACCGCGATGACGACGGCGATCGCGCCGACCCCGACCGCCGCGAACTTCGCGAAGATGACCTCCTCGTGCCCGCTGGCCTTGCCGCGTTTGAAGACCCCGTTGTAGAGGTCGTGGGCGAGCGAGGACGAGCAGGCGATGATGAGCCCCGCGACCACCGACAGGATCGCCGCGAACGCCGCCGAGGCGATGAGCGCCAGCATGATCGCCCCGCCCGTGGACCCGGCGAGGTTCTCGCCGATGACCTGGGACAGCTGCGGTGCGGCCGAGTTGCCCGCCGGGTTCTCGGCGATGATCGCCTCCTGGCCGACCATCGCGGCGGCGCCGAAGCCGAGCACGAGGGTGAGCAGGTAGAACATGCCGATGAGGCCGATGGCCCAGTTGACCGACTTGCGGGCGGTCTTGCCGTCCGGGGTGGTGTAGAAGCGGATGAGCACGTGCGGCAGGCCCGCGGTGCCCAGCACCAGGGCGAGCCCGAGGCTGATGAGGTCGAGCTTGTTCCACAGCGTCTGGAGGGAGTCCCCTGCCACCTCCGTGCCGTAGCGCAGCCCCGGTTCGAGGAAGGCCGCGCCCTGGCCCGAGGCCTGAGCGGCGTCGCCCAGGAGCGTCGAGAGGTTGAAGTTGTACTCGGCGAGCACGAGGATCGCCAGGACGAACGCGAGCCCGATCTTGACGCAGGCCTGAAAGATCTGGACCCAGGTCGTGCCCTTCATGCCGCCGAAGGCGACGTAGGCGACCATGAGCAGCCCGGTGACGACGATGCCGGCCACCTTCGCCGCGCCCGAGTCCATGCCGAGGAAGGTCTCGCCCTCCTTGATGCCCAGGAGGAGCGTGACCAGCGCGCCGGTGCCGACCATCTGGGCGAGCAGGTAGAAGATCGAGACGCTCAGCGTCGAGACGGCGGCCGCGGTGCGGACGGGCCGCTGCTTCATGCGGTACGAGAGGGCGTCGGCGACGGTGAACCGGCCGGAGTTGCGCAGCGACTCGGCGACGAGCAGCAGCGCGACGAGCCACGCGACGAGGAAGCCGATCGAGTACAGGAAGCCGTCGTAGCCGTAGAGGGCGATGGTGCCCGCGATGCCGAGGAACGAAGCCGCCGAGACGTAGTCGCCCGCCACCGCGAAGCCGTTCTGCCACGCGGAGAAGCCGCGCCCGCCGGAGTGGAAGTCCGTGGCGGTCCGGGTCGTGCGGCCGCCCTGGATGGTGATGCCGATGGTGACGAGGACCATGACCATGAAGAGGGCGATGGTCAGAATGCGGTTGGAGTCGCTCATCTCCTGCGCGAGCGTGTTCATCGCCGGCCCCCGTTCATGATGTCGTCGCGCAGGTCGGCGGACTGCTGGTCGAACTTCCGCGCGGTGAACCGCGAGTAGGCGATGGTGACCCAGAACGTGACGACGAACTGGGTGAGGCCGAGGACGAGCCCGAGGTTGATGTTGCCGAAGAGGACGATGCCCATGACGCCGCGCGCGTACGCCGAGAGGAGCACGTAGACGAGGTACCAGGCGAGCGCGGCGAGCAGGACCGGCACGGTGAAGCGGAAGAGGGTGCGCTTGAGCTCGACGAAGCGGGGGTCGTCGTGCATCGCGGCGATCTGGTCGTCGGTGACTTCGGGCGGGGCTGGGCCGTCACTGTCGGGGGTCGTAGCCATCGGGCCGTTCCTCCTTGAAGGGCTTACTGGGCGGAGCCTCGTGCTGGCCGTGTCGACGGGATAACTGGCGCATGTCGACGCGGTGACGGGTTTACAAGGAACCTAGGAGACCCCGGTGGCCTTGAGAAGTATTGGTGTGACGCGTGTCGCTAGGGGGTCTGCATCCTGCGTTGAGGGCGTCGACGAGCGGTCGGCGAACGGTTCATGAGCGGTCGCGGCGGGTTTCTTTCACGCGAACGATGAATCCCGCGGGGCGATCTCGTCTGTACTGGTGAAGGCACCCGAACACCGAAAGGACCGAGACGATGGCGAACAAGATGATCTTCCTGAACCTGCCCGTGAACGACCTGGACGCGTCGAAGGCGTTCTACCAGGCGCTCGGCTGGAGCATCAATCCCGACTTCACCGACGAGAACGCCGCCTGCGTCGTCGTGGACGACAACATCTGCCTGATGCTCCTGACCAAGGAGTTCTACACGACCTTCGCCGAGCGTCCGGTCGCCGACACCGCGAAGTTCTCGGCCGCCGCGTACGCGCTGGCGCTCCCGGACCGCGAGGCCGTCGACGAGCTCACCGACGCCGCGATCAAGGCCGGCGGCACCGAGGAGACCTCGAAGCAGGACCGCCGCGCCCAGGAGGCCGAGGTCGGCATGTACGGCCGAACGTTCCTCGACCTGGACGGCCACCAGTGGGAGCCGTTCTACATGCCCTATCCCCAGCAGTAAATCCCGCAAGGAAACCGGGAACCCAGTGGGCCGCTTCGCCATCGGCGAAGCGGCCCTTGGTCGCGCTCGGTGGTTCATTGCGGCTGCGGCGGGTTCCCCGGAGGGCTCCCGGGCTGCTGCAGGGGTTGCTGCGGCGCGTGGCCCGGCGGGGCTTGCTGCGGCGGATAGCCTTGCGGCGGTTGGGGACCGCCCGGCGGCGGATATCCCTGCCATTGCTGCGGTCCGCCGGGCGGCGGGTACATCTGCGGCGGATAAGGGGCTGCTGCAGCTTCTTCCTGGAGTTGTACGTGACGAGCACGATCGTCAGGACGACGGCGGCGATCACCGCCAGCAGGCAGAGCACGGCGAGGATATGCCAGGGTTTCAAGGCGCCCAAGTCGATACCTCCACCAGTGGGCTACGGCAGGTTGGGGCTTTCATCAGGTTCCTCCACATCGGGGCCTCCGTTCGGGCGTGGGCCCAGTGCGCCCCATCATGTCAGCTGCGAGGCACGGGGTGGGGCCGCCGGCCGCCCGTCAGGAGTGGACGCAGAATTCATTGCCTTCGGGGTCCTGCATGACGATCCACTGGGCGGGGCCTTCGCTGAGGCGGTCGCTGGCGCGGGCGGCGCCGAGGCCCTCGAGGCGCTCGGTCTCGGCGTCGATGTTGTCGAGCCCGACGTGGAGGTCGAGGTGCATGCGGTTCTTCACGGTCTTCGGCTCGGGCACCTGCTGGAAGAGGATCCGCATGCCCTGGCCCGCGTCGGAGGCCGGGTCGAAGGGGTCGTCGGGGTTGCGGATCGCGGCGAGGGTCTTCCAGGCGTGATGGCCGTCGACCTCGGTGAGGAGGTCTTCGGTGATGACGCCCTGGGAGAGGAGCCCGGCGATGAACGGCGAGTGGTCCTCGAGCTTGTAGTCCATGGCCTCGGCCCAGAAGGCGGCGAGGCGGTGGGGGTCGGCGCAGTCGATGACGATCTTGAAGTGGACGGGCATACCGCGAGCGTAGGCGCGGGGTACGACAGCGTCTTTGAAACTGTCCCGAAACGACGACCGCCCCGCGCGGGGGCGGGGCGGTCACGAGGCTATTCGCGGTATTCGGGCGGGAGGCCGAAGAACGGGAAGAGCTTCGGGGTGTCCAGGAAGTAGTTGAGGCCCGAGATCTTGCCGCCCGCGAGTTCGAGGACGGTGATCGACCAGGGCTCCCAGAGGCCGGGCGTGCCGCTCGGCTTGTAGTGGCCGAAGGCCGGGAGGCCGTTGGCGGCGACCGGGACGAGCTTGGAGCCCTCGCAGCCCTTGCCCGAGGTGAGCATGAACTGGGCGACGCTCGCGTGGCCCTGGACCCACAGCGGGATCGGCGGCATCGAGAGGGCCACGTCCTGCGTGCACAGGGCGGTGAGCGCGTCCATGTCGTACGCCTCGAAGGCGCTCACGTAACCGTCGACGAGCTTGCGGAGCTCGGCGTCGTCGATCGTGTAGGACTCGTCCGGCTTCGCGTGGACCTGCTCCATCGTGGCCTTGGCCCGCTGGAGCGCGGAGTTGACGCTCGCGGGGCTGAGCTGGAGCGCCTCGGCGGTCTCGGCGGCCGAGAAGCGCAGCACCTCGCGCATCAGCATCACCGCCCGCTGCTTGGCGGGGAGGTGCTGGACGGCGGCGACGAACGCGAGCCGGAGCGTGTCCTTGGCCTCGGCGGCCGCAGCAGGGTCGGCCCCGAACGCCATGGAGTCGGGGATCGGCTCGACCCACAGGTAGTCGGGCTCGGGCGCGGGCAGGGGCGTGCCCGCGTCGGAGGCGGGGGCGAGGTCCATCGGGCGGGCCCGGCGCTGCGGGCCCTTGAGCATGTCGAGGCACACGTTCGTGGTGATCTTGTACAGCCACGAGCGGAGCGAGGAGCGGCCCTCGAAGGACTCGTGGGACTTCCACGCCCGGGTGAAGGCCTCCTGCACGGCGTCCTCGGCCTCGAAGGAGGAGCCGAGCATCCGGTAGGCGTACGCGCAGAGTTCCCGCCGGTGGGGTTCGAACTCGGCGAGGACGTCTTCTCTGATCGCAACGTTCATGGGCACAGCCTCGCACAGGCCACCGACATTCGCCGCGACGGTTTCGGAAATCTGATTCGCCAGGCCGCAAGGCGGTCCGAATACGCCCTTGCGGTGCAGTCAAAGTCCTATTTGTGCCGTTGGTGGTCGCTCATCCAGCGCTCGAACGCGTCCGCGTCCATCGGCCGCGCGAAGTGCCAGCCCTGCCCGGCGTGGCAGCCCCAGCCCTCGAGCTGCTTGCGGACCTTCTCGTCCTCCACGCCTTCGGCGACGACCTCCACGTCGAGGGCCCGGCCCAGGTCGATCGTGGTCGACACGATCGCGGCGTTGTCCGGGTCGTCGATCAGCGTGGTCACGAAGGACTTGTCGATCTTGATCTCGGTGACGGGCAGGCGGCGCAGGTGCTGCATCGAGGAGAAGCCGGTGCCGAAGTCGTCGAGGCTGATCCCCACGCCGAGGTCGGAGAGGCGCTGCACGTTGACGACCACGCGGCGCGGGTCGGCCATGAGGGCGGACTCGGTGATCTCCAGCTGCAGCTTCCGGGCGTTCACCCCGTAGGCGTCGATCCGCTCGGTCAGGAAGTCCGTGAACTCGGGCGACTGCAGGTCGCGCACCGAGACGTTCACGGCCATGCGCAGGTCGTAGCCCGATTCGTTCCAGGACCGGAGCTGGCGCAGGGCGATGTCGACGACCCGCTCGGTGAGCATCCGCATCACCGAGGAGTGCTCGGCGGTCTCGATGATCTCGGCCGGGTTGACGATCCCGCGCTCGGGGTGGTGGTAGCGCAGCAGGGCCTCGGCGCCGATGACCTCGCCGTCGACCAGCCGCACCTGCGGCTGGTAGTAGAGGTTCACGCCGGGCGAGTCCGGGTGGTCGAGGGTGCGGCGGACGTCGCCGAGGAGCAGGAGCCGCTCGGGCGAGTTGTGGTCGAACTCGGGCGCGTAGCGCGCGAACGAGGAGGCGCGCTGCTTCGACTCGTACATCGCGATGTCCGCGTGGCGGAAGAGGGTCTGGAAGTCGGAGCCGTCGTCGGGGTAGACCGCGATGCCGACCGAGCCGTCCACTTCGACGCTGGCGTCGCCGAGGACGATCGGGGCGTCCAGGCGGGCGCGGATCTCGCGGGCGCACTCCATCGGGTCGGTCATGCCGTCCAGTTCGGACCACATGAACGCGAACTCGTCGCCGCCGAGGCGCGCGATCGCCTTGCCCTTCGGCTTGTCGGCCTCGAAGCGGTGCGCGAGCTCGGCGAGCAGCTGGTCGCCGACCGCGTGGCCGAGCGCCGAGTTGACGTCGGCGAAGCGGTCCAGGTCGAGGATGAGGACCGCGACGGCGGTGCCGGTCTCGGCGGCGTCCGTGAGCTTCCCGTCGACGGCCTGCTGGAAGCCCTTGCGGTTGAGCAGGCCCGTGAGCGGGTCGTGGTCGGCCTCGCGCTCGCGGTCGGCGGCGGTCTGCAGGATGCGGTACACGGCGAAGATGGGGACCGCCGAGGCCGCCACCAGCCACCAGGAGGACATCGCGGCGGTCGCGACGATGGGCGCGATCGCGATCTGCGTGGCGCGCAGCGCCCACTCGCTCTTGAACCACTGCCAGAACAGAGCGATCCACCCTTCCCCGGTGCGGAGGCTGTGGCGGGCCGCGACGAGCGCGAAGCTCGTCAGCGTCCAGACGGTTCCGGCGGCGAAGATGGCGAGCAGCTGGGCGGCCCCGCCGTTCCAGACCGCGCCCTCGGCGACCGAGTCCCACACGTACCAGGCGAGGACGAGCGCGGCCGCCTGCTGGGAGATGTTGAAGACCGCCCGCCACGTGGAGGCCTTGAGCTGGATCATCAGCATGCCGATGGCCGCCGACTGGACGATCAGCGCGGGCAGGAAGCCCCAGGTGATCATGGTGGCGAGGGCGTATACAAGGTAGATCGACGCCATCGGCGACATCCACAGCCCGCCCCAGCGGGTCGGGCGCAGCTCGGCGACCATGGCCAGGCCGGCGGTGAGCCAGAAGGCGAAGGGCACGCCGAACCAGCCGCCCTCGGGCGCGCTGCTCGTAACGGTCACGGCTACGCTGCCGGCGATCGCGAATATCGCGACCGCCGCCATGAAGCCGAAGTACCGGCCCGGATGCTCTCTCGGCGCAGTGTTGCGCATGAGCGTCGTGGCCATTTCGCTCCTCCCACTGCCGCGCCGTCTCCGGGAGACGCGCCAGAATCTCCCGGGGTCGGTCGCGGCCGACTCCTCTGTCATATCGCGAATTCCGCTCCCAGACAACGCCGGGAGCACATGCGGCACACTTGTGACCAGGCGCGACATGCCAATTACAGAAACCGTTATCCGGTGTTCACTGCAGCGTCTCCCGTGGTCGGTTCCGGGCTCGGCGGCCCTTTCGGGCGATGGGAACCGAGCCGTTGGTACGACAGGGGCAAGCATCCACGAGATGACTCTGCCCTGAACTAACGAGTCTCCCCCCGTAGAGGAATACGGATCGTTACCGACTTGTGATCATTCTGGTTCGGTCTCGGCATCAGATGTTTCCGGTACCGACAATCCGTTTTCGAGCAGCGACGCGAACTCCTCGCCCCGGACGATCGGGACGCCGAGGCTGACGGCCTTGTCGTACTTGGATCCCGGCTTGTCCCCCGCCACGACGGCACTGGTCTTCTTGGACACCGAACCGGAGACCTTGCCGCCGCGGGCCTTCACGGCGGCCGCGGCGCCCTCGCGCGTGTAATCGGGGATGCCGCCCGTGATGACCAGGGTGAGGCCCTCGAGGGTCTGCGGGAGCGCCTCCGAGGGATCGGGGGCGTCGTCGCGCATCCGCACGCCCGCCTGGCGCCAGCGCTCGACGATCGCGCGGTGCCAGTCGACGGCGAACCAGTCCTTGATGGCGGCCGCGATGGTGGGGCCGACGCCGTCCACGGCGGCCATCTCGGCTTCGTCGGCGTTCGCGATCAGGTCGAGGTCGCCGAAGTGCTCGGCGAGGGCCTGGGCGGCGACGGGGCCGACGTGGCGGATCGAGAGCGCGTTGACGACCCGCCACAGCGGCTGCCGCTTGGCGGTCTCGAGGTTCTCGAGCATCTGGACCGCGGTCTTCTTCGGTTCGCCGTCCTTATTGGCGAAGTAGGCGACGACCTTGTCCCCGCCGGTCTTCGAGTCGGGTTTGGGCAGCCCCGTGTCGGGGTCTCGCACGACGACCTGGATGGGGAGCAGGTCCTCCATCTTGAGGTCGAAGACGCCGCCTTCGTCGGCCAGGACCGGGTCGGCGCCGAGCGGTTCGACGAGTGCGGCGCAGGCGATGTAGCCCATGCGGTCGACGTCGAAGCAGGAGCGGCCGGAGAGGTAGGCGAGGCGCTCGCGCAGCTGGCCGGGACAGGATCGGGCGTTCGGGCAGCGCAGGTCGACGTCGCCTTCTGCGGCCGGGGCGAGCACCGAGTCGCACTCGGGGCAGCGCTCGGGCATCACGAACTCGGTCTCGTCGCCGGTGCGGGCGGCTTCGACCGGGGCAACGATCTCGGGGATCACGTCTCCGGCCTTGCGGACGACGACGGTGTCGCCGATCCTGACGCCCTTGGCCTTCACCTGGTCGGCGTTGTGGAGGGTCGCGAACTCGACCTCGGAGCCGGCGACGCGCACGGGCTCGAGCACGGCGTAGGGGGTCGCGCGGCCGGTGCGTCCGATGGAGACCTTGATGTCGAGGAGCCTGGTGTTGACCTCCTCGGGCGGGAACTTGTAGGCCACGGCCCAGCGGGGGGTGCGGGAGGTCGCGCCGAGGCGGCGCTGCACCGCCATGTCGTCGATCTTGATCACGACGCCGTCGATCTCGTGCACCAGCTCGTGGCGCCGCTCGCCGTACTCGGCGATGTACTCGAAGGCCTCTTTCAGGGTGCTCACGACCCGCCAGTAGGGACTGGTCGGCAGGCCCCAGGCGTCGAGCGCGGCATAGGAGTGCGACTGCGACTCGGGATCGAAGCCGCGCAGGGCCCCGAGGCCGTGGGCGATGAAGCTGAGGGGCCGCTCGGCGGTCTTCGCGGCGTCCTTCTGGCGCAGGGACCCGGCCGCGGCGTTGCGCGGGTTGGCGAACGGGGCCTTGCCCGCGGCGACCTGGGACTCGTTGAGGCGCACGAAGTCGGCGCTCGGGAAGTAGACCTCGCCGCGCACTTCGAGGAGCTCGGGCACGGCGTAGCCGTCGGCGGCGGTAAGGCGCTGCGGGACGGCTTTGATGGTGGCGACGTTCGCGGTCACGTCCTCACCGGTGACGCCGTCGCCGCGGGTGGCGGCGCGGGTGAGGCGGCCGTGCTCGTAGACGAGGTCGACGGCGAGGCCGTCGATCTTGACCTCGCACAGGTACGGCTCGCCGGGGACCTCGGCGGTGATCCGGTCGGCCCAGGTCTGGACCTCTTCGAGGTTGAACACGTCCTGGAGGCTGAGCAGCTTCTCGAGGTGCGTGACGGGGGTGAACGCCTCGGAGAAGGTGCCGACCTGCTGGGTGGGCGAGTCGTTGCTCTGCAGCTCGGGGTAGGCCGTCTCGATGTCGATGAGCTCGTGGAAGAGCTCGTCGAACTGGCTGTCGGAGATCGTGGGCTCGGCGAGGTAGTACCGCTTCCGGTGCTCGGTGATCTCCGCGGCCAGCTTCTCGTGGCGCCCGCGGGCGCGGGCGAACTCAGGGTCTGCGGTCCGGTCGGTGCCGTCCAGGTCTGCGTCAGTCGTGCTCACGGCCCCATTGTGTCAGCTGGGTCCGACGTTTCGGGGAGGCCGAAGCCTTATGCAACCGGTCACCCCCCGTTCACGTCGTGATTGCCTGACTCACCCCGAGGAACGGAAGGATCAGCCGCGTACGGCCCGTACAGCCCTCTTTACGCCCCCGTCTCAAAGGAGCCAGGTATGGCGATCCTCTCGACCGGCGGTTCGAACCGCCGCAGTTTCCTGCGCCGCGGCGCCGCCGCCGCCGGCGCGAGCCTCTTCGCGGTCGCCGCGATGGAGGGGCTCTCGATCCGCGCGGCCCACGCGAAGGACGGCGAGAAGGACCGCGACTGCCCCGACAACGGCGGTTACGGCGAGCTGCGCGAGCTCACGCGCGCCGACCCGGAGACCGGGTTCGAGCAGACCCTGTGGCTCCCCGAAGGCTTCGACTTCAAGGTGTTCGCGCTGGCCGCGTCGCCGATGCGGGACGGCTTCCGCACGCCGCTCGCGCACGACGGCATGGCCTGCTTCCCGACCGGGCGGCGCGGCGAATGGCGCCTCGTGCGCAACCACGAGGAGCGCAACGAGCCCGGCGTCGGCATCCCGGCCGGAAGCCCCGAGCACCGCTACGACGCGCTCGCGGGCGGCGGCACGACCACGATGAGCGTCCGCTGGGACGACGGCGAGCCGCACTTCACGGAGGCCTGGCAGTCGCTGTCGGGCACGATCGTCAACTGCGCCGGCGGGCCCACCCCCTGGGGTTCGTGGCTCTCGTGCGAGGAGACGACGGCGGGCACGGGCGCCGGCTGGGCGGCCGAGCACGGGTACGTGTTCGAAGTGCCGTCCGCCGAGAACGGCGAGACGGTTCCGGTGCCGCTCAAGGAGATGGGCCGGTTCGTGCACGAGGCCGTGGCCGTGGACCCGCGCTCGGGCGTGGTCTACGAGACCGAGGACCAGAACACGTCCGGGTTCTACCGGTTCCTGCCGAACGTGCCCGGCGACCTCGCCGAGGGCGGGCAGCTGCAGATGCTCAAGATCGCGGACGAGTGGAACTACGACACCCGCACCGGCCAGCGCGCCGGGAGGGGCCTGTACGTGGAGTGGGTGGACATCGAGGACCCGGATCCGGCCGATGCCGAGGAGGACCCGCTCGCCGTGTTCAACCAGGGCTGGGCGCGGGGAGCGGCGGTCTTCGGGCGGCTCGAGGGCTGCTTCTACGGCGACGGCGCGGTCTACATCGCGTCCACTTCGGGTGGTGACGAGGGCGAGGGCCAGCTGTGGGAGTACCGGCCGCGCGGCCACAAGGGCGGCACGATCAAGCTGGTGTTCGAATCGCCCGACGCGGAGCTCCTGTCCTATCCGGACAACATCACGGTCTCGCCGGGCGGGAACCTGATCCTGTGCGAGGACACGAGCCGCGACCTGCCCGCGATGCGGGGCCTGACGCGCGACGGCGAGATCTTCCCGCTGGTCTACCACGAGGGCAAGACGGAGTGGTGCGGCGCGACGTTCTCGCCTGACGGCAAGGTGCTGTTCGCGAACATGCAGGGCGCGACGCGGGGCCTGCTGGGCGATCCGGCGCTGGAGCCCGGCCGGACGGTCGCGATCTGGGGGCCCTGGAGCAAGGGCGTCCTCTAGGACTGATCCTCCCGAGTGGCGAATCCGGCTGCGCACATCGTCCCCGTGCGCGGCCGGATTCGCCTTATCCGGCTGTGAGGGACGATGCCGGGCGTCTGACCGACCTCCTCGACGCAGCGGAGAAGATCGCGCGGAGGGTCGCCGAGGGACGGGACGCATTCTGGCGACCGTCCACCTGATCCTGATCCTCGGCGAAGCCGTGAACCGCCTCTCCCCGGAGGTCACCGGGGCGCACCCGGAAATTCCTCGGCGTCAGATCGTCGCGCGAAACCGGGTCGTTCACAGCTACTTCGATGTCGATCTCCGCCTTCCTGGGTTTTGCCGTGCCTCGGCGGGGTACCGGCTTCCGGCAACGGATTTCACCATGCGATGAATTCATGGTACGGTGAATTCGTCAACCGTTGAATTATTGGAGGCTCCGAATGCCACCGAACGCGACCGCCAGCACCCCCGCGACCGCCATCGCGGTCGACGACCTCGTCGTCCACCGCGGCGGGCAGCCGGTCCTCAACAGCGTCTCCACCCGCATCGCCGCCGGGTCCGTCACCGGCCTGCTCGGCCCCTCGGGCTCGGGCAAGACCACGTTCATCCGCGCGATCGTCGGCACCCAGAAAGTGCGGTCCGGCACTGTCGAGGTGCTCGGCCACCCGGCCGGGACGAAGCCGCTGCGCCGCCGCGTCGCCTACGTGACGCAGGACGCCTCGATCTACCCCGACCTTTCGGTCAAGGCCAACGTCGCCTACTTCGCGGCCCTCTACGGCCGCAGCCGATCCGAGGCCATGACCGCCATCGAGCGGGTCGGCATGGGCGACCACGCGCACAAGCTCGCCGCGAACCTTTCCGGCGGCCAGAAGACCCGCACCTCGCTCGCGTGCGCGCTCGTCATCGAACCCGAGGTGCTCGTGCTCGACGAGCCGACCGTCGGCCTCGACCCGGTGATCCGCGAGGAGCTGTGGGACCAGTTCCGCACCCTCGCGAAGCAGGGGGCGACGCTGCTCGTCTCCAGCCACGTGATGGACGAGGCCGACCGCTGCGACCGGCTCCTGCTGCTGCGCGAGGGCCGCTTCATCGCCGACGACACCCCCGCCGACCTGCGCGCCTCCACCGGCACCGCGAACCTCGAAGCGGCGTTCCTCCACCTCATCCGCGAACTCGAGAAGGCGAACTGACATGTCGCTGCGCATCACCTTCATCACCGCCGGGCGCATCCTCCGGCAGCTGCTGGGCGACCGCCGCACCGTGGTGCTCATCCTGGCCGTACCGAGCCTGATGATCGCGCTCATCAGCGCCATCATGGACGCCGCGCCGGAGGCCTTCAACTCGGTCGGGCTGATCCTGCTGGCGTTCTTCCCGTTCATGATGATGTTCATGATCACCTCGATCACGCTGCTGCGAGAGCGCACCGGCGGGACGCTGGAGCGGCTCATGACGACGCCGACCGGGAAGCTCGACCTGGTCGGCGGCTACGCGATCGCGTTCGGTGTGGCGGCCGCGAGCCAGACCGCCATCGCCGCCTCGGTCGCGTACCTCTTCCTCGGCCTGGAGACGGCGGGTCCGGCGTGGGCGGTGTTCCTCATCGCGATCATCGCCTCGCTGTTCGGGATGGCGCTGGGGCTCTTCGTCTCCGCGTTCGCCACCACCGAGTTCCAGGCGATCCAGTTCATGCCCGTGTTCGTCGTCCCGCAGCTCCTGCTGTGCGGCCTGATCTGGCCGCGCGACCAGATGGCCGGCTGGCTGCAGGGGGTCTCGGACGCGCTGCCGATCACCTACGCGGTCAAGGCGCTCACCGAAGTGCAGGTCAACGCCGAGATCACGTCCGCGATGTGGGGTGACGTCGCGGTCGTGGCCGCTGCGGCGCTCGTCGCAACCGCCCTCGGAGCCGCGACGCTGCGGCGGCGCACGAACTAGGGTTCACCCGTGGCCAGAACGAAGCGCGCCGGAAGGCGGTCAGGCAATCCCGACACGAGAGCCGAGATCCTGGCCGCCGCCCGGCGGCTGTTCGCCGAGGAGGGCTTCGAATCGGTCTCCATGCGGCGCATCGCTTCTGAGGCCGAGGTGGACCCGTCGCTGATCCACCACTACTTCGGTTCGAAGGACGACCTGTTCCTCGCCGCGATCGAACTGCCGCTGGACCCGGCCCCGGAGGTCGCGGCCGTCCTGAAGGCGGGCGGGGTCGAGGGCGCGGGAGAGCGGCTCATGCACGCGTTCGTGAGCATCTGGGACGGCCCCCACCAGGACAAGCTCCTCGCTGTGGTGCGCACGAGCCTGTCGAAGCCCGCGATGTCGTTCGTGCTGCGGCAGCTCTTCGAGCACCGGATCGTCAAGACGGTGGAGAGCGTCCTGGGCGGCGAGGTCGACCGCATTCCCGTGCGCGCCAGCTTCATCGCCAGCCAGGTGTTCGGGCTCGTGGTGGCCCGGTACATCCTCAAGCTCGAGCCGGTCGCGTCCCTGAGCGCCGACCAGCTCGCCGAGACGATCGGGCCGACCATCGACCGGTACCTCACGATGCCGGTGGACCAGTTCGAAACATGAGCGGAAGGAGCCCTTCGCGGGCCGCCCCTAGACTGGTCGCATGCCGATCGTCGACAGCGCCATCTACCGCAAGGGCGTGCGCGAGTCGCACCACGTGACCCTCGACCAGACCTTCGAGGACCTCCACGAGCACGGCGGCTTCGCCTGGATCGGGCTCTACCGGCCGACCGAGGCCGAGCTCGCCGCCGTCGCCGAGGAGTTCGAGCTGCACCACCTCGCGATCCACAACGCCACCATCGGGCACCAGCGCCCGAAGCTGGAGCGCTTCGGCGACAGCACCTTCGTGGCCCTGCGCCCCGCCCGCTATCTCGAGGAGACCGAGCAGGTCGAGTTCGGCGAAGTGCACCTGTTCATCGGCCCGAACTTCGCGATCACCGTCCGCCATGCCGAGTCCCCCGACCTCGCGCAGGTCCGCCGGCGGCTCGAAGCCGACCCGGAGCTGCTGGCACTCGGGCCGCAGGCGGTCCTCTACGCGGTGCTCGACGTGATCGTGGACGGCTACAACCCGGTCGTCGACGGCATGGAGGACGACATCGACGAGATCGAGGACGAGCTGTTCTCCGGCGATCCCGACGTCGCCCGGCGCATCTACGAGCTCGCCCGCGAGGCCATGGCGTTCCAGCGGGCCACCCATCCGCTCGTGCGGATCTTCCGCTCCCTGGAGGCCGGGTACGACAAGTTCGACGTCGACATCGAGCTGCGCCGCGACATGCGGGACGTGCTCGACCACGTGCTGCGCATCGTCGAACGCGCCGACACCTTCCGGGCCCTGCTGGAGAACGCGCTCACCGTGCACTCGACCCTGGTCACGCAGGCGCAGAACGAGGAGATGCGGCAGCTCTCCCACGCGAGCATCGAGCAGGGCGACCAGGTCAAGAAGATCTCGTCCTGGGCGGCGATCATGTTCACGCCGGGCCTCGTGGCCGGGGTCTACGGCATGAACTTCACGCACATGCCCGAGCTCTCGTGGGTCCTCGGCTACCCGATGGCGATGGGGCTGATGCTGCTCTCGGCCGGGCTGCTGTACGTGGTCTTCAAGCGCCACAACTGGCTTTAAGCCGTGGCGATGTCGAACGCGGAGCCGATCGCGTAGGTCGCGACCATCGTCGCCGCGCCGACCCCCATGACCCGCAGCATCGCCCTGCCGGTCGGCGCGCCGCCGAGCCTGGCGGAGGTGAAGCCGGTGAGCGCCAGCGCCGCGATCACCGCGATCGCGCAGCCGATCACGCGGATGCCCGCGGGCAGCAGGGTGATCGCGAGCAGCGGGAGCAGCGCGCCGCACGTGAACGCGAGGAACGAGGAGAGCGCGGCCTGCCAGGGGTTGGTGAGCTCGTCGGGGTCGAGGCCGTATTCGACCACGGCGTGGGCCCGCAGCGGGTTGCGCTTGGACAGCTCGCGGGCCGCGTTCTGGGCGGTCTCATCGGAGAGGCCGCGGTCGCGCAGGCTCGTCGCGAGTTCGGCCTCGGCGTCCTCGGGCCGCTCGTCGAGTTCGCGCCGCTCGGCCTCGACGAGGCTCGCCTCGGTGTCGCGCTGGGTCGAGACCGAGGTGTACTCGCCGCCGGCCATCGAGAACGCGCCCGCGACCAGCCCGGCGACGCCGGAGACGAGGATCGTGGACCGGTCGGAGGTGGCACCGGCGACGCCGATGACGATCCCCGCGACCGAGACGATGCCGTCGTTCGCGCCGAGCACGCCCGCCCGGAGCCAGTTGAGCCGGTTGCCGATCGAACCGGGACCGCCGCCGTCGTGCATCCCGGGTTCGTGCTCGTGGTCGTCGTGTCCGCTCTGCACCATCACGATTTCCAGTGAACCACAAGGTTGCACGCGGTGGGAGTTCTCACAGGAGACCGGAAATTGCGGAGGCTTGGGGGAATTGTCCGGCGCAGGACCGCGACGCTCTGTAATGGACACTTCCGCTGGTTGACGACTACCGCTATTGTCGGCACTCCCTCCGAAACGAAGGGGCTCTTCGATGAGCGATCCCGCTGACTCCCCAGCTCCGCGGCCCGAGAACGCCGAAGCGACTCGAGACGAGACGCCGAGTGATCCACCCCAGGACCCGGCACCGGCCGAACCGCACGGGCCTGAGACGCCGATGGGCGATTCCCGGCCCGACGCCGAGCCGGCACCCGCACAGCAGCCTTCCCCCGAGTCCGGAACGGTTCCCGTGCAAGCGCCCGAACCCGAAGCATCACCGGACGCCGCCTCCGGTACCCCTAAGGCCGAGCCCGCTCCCGCGCAGGCCGCCGCGTCGCCCGCACCGAGCGTCGGCGCCCAGGTGACGCGAGCGCCCGCAGCGGTCCCCGCGCCGCCCCGGCCGCAGCCTCCCGCCGCGCCGCTGACCGCCGCCGAATACCAGCGGCAGGCCGCCTACTACCACCAGCAGATGAACCAGCAGCGGTACACGCCGCCGCCCAACCCGCGATGGCATCGGCCCGGGGAGATCCCCAAGCCGGCCATCGTGGTCCTGGTCATCGCCGTCGCCCTGTTCGGCGGCTGGGCCGCGTTCCACTCCACCGGCGTCGGCATCGGCCTGTCGCTCACCGGCATCGCCCTGCTGGCGATCCCGCTGGCCGCCGGCGACACCCGGGACCTGGTGCCGCGGCTGCCGGGCGCGATCCTGGTCGCCGCCCTCTGGTCGGTCCCCGCGATCCGCGACGCCGGCTGGGTCGTGTTCCTGTGCACGTCCGCCGCGTTCCTCCTGACGCCGCTGGTGCTCGCCCGGCAGGTGCGGTTCAGCGGCACCGCCGTCATGCTGCTCCAGGGCTGGCTCGAAGGCCTCGCCGAATCGTTCCGCTGGGCCAAGCGCGGCCGCAGCGCGGGCAAGGACGGCAATGGCGAGGGCAACGCCACCGGCATGCGCAACCTGTGGGTCGTGCTCATCACCGCCGCGCTGCTCCTCGTCTTCGGCGGGCTCTTCGCCGCCGCCGACAGCACGTTCGCCGACCTCATCGTGCGGCTCATGCCCGAGGTCAACGCGGGCGAGTTCATCCTGCGGATCCTCCTCGCCGCGATCCTGTTCCCCATGGCGCTCACGTGGGCCTACACCGCGGTCGCGAAGCCGAGCTTCGACTCCGTGCAGCCCGAGGGCGAGCACCGCACGGTCTCGCGCTTCGAGCTCTCGATCCCGCTGGGCGCGTTGAACCTCCTGTTCGTCGCGTTCATCGCGGTGCAGCTGCGGGTGTTCCTCGGCGGCGAGGACTACGTCATGGAGACCGCCGGGCTCACCTTCGCCGAATACGCCCGCAAGGGCTTCTGGCAGTTGAGCTTCGTCGCGGCGCTGTCCCTCGGGGTCATCGCCGTCGCGGCCTGGCTCGCGCCGAAGCGCGCGAAGGCCGACCGGCTGGCGGCCCGCATCCTGCTCGGCACCCTCTGCGCCCTGTCCATGGTGGTCATCGCCTCGGCGCTGTACCGCATGTTCACGTACGCCGACACGTACGGCCTCACCCGGATGCGAGTGTGGATCTTCACCGTCGAGATCTGGCTCGCGGTCCTGTTCGCGATGGTCATCGTCTGCTGCTGGAAGCTGCGGGCCACGTGGCTGCCGCGCGCCGTGCTCGCCTCGGGCGCGCTGGCGCTCCTCGGTCTGGCCGCCGCGAACCCGGACGCGCTCATCGCCCGCTACAACCTCGAGCACGACCACACGCTCGACCTCGACTACCTGGAGGACCTCTCCGACGACGCGGTGCCCGAGTTCGCCTCGCTCCCCGATGAGGATCTCGACTGCATGCTCGACGACCCGGTCGAGCGCGACCTCATGGCCTGGAACCTCGGCCACCAGCGCGCGGCGGGGCTCCTGGAGGAGCACGAGGAGCACGAGGAGCACTCGGACTACTGCGACTGGGGCGACGACCGGTACATGGGCGCGGAGGAGTTCGGCGACCCGCCGCCCGAGGACCTCCAGGAGACCGAGGACGCACAGGAGACCGTCGGGGCGGACGACGCGGCAGCGCCGCCCGCCGCCGCGTTCTTCCAGGTCGAGACCTGCGATGCGCTCGACGCCACCTCGACGAGCGAGTGGTTCGGCAGCGAGGTGGACGAACTCGGTCTCGAGCCCGGCGCCTCGGACGCGTTCCTCTCCGAGGAGCCTCCGGTGACGGCATGGCTCTCCTGCGGGTACTTCAACAGCGGCGTCACCATCGAAGGGCAGCTCCGGTACACGGAGTCCTCAGCGGCCGCGAGCGGCCACATCGCGGACGCCGTCGACGCCTACTCCGGCGGCGACTGGCTCGTCCAGGAGCGCTCGGACGGCTATTGCCTCTCGTACGGCGACGGCGCCGAGCGCCAGTTCCAGTACTACCGCGCCAGCGGGAACCTGGTGTTCTACGCGCTGGTCACGGGCGTCTCGCGGGACGTGGTGTCCGAGGCCGCCGCCGACGAGCTGACCGACCAGATGGAAGGCCTGTACGGGACGTTCGCCTGACGGAATGTCGTCACCCTGGGCGGCGCGGCGGCCACTGAGCTGCCGCGCCGCCACGATCTTCAAGGCTTTCGGCCCCGAGGCGGATTTCGGCGGCTCGGACTGGCAGCCCATGATCGACGGTCTCTGGAAGAAGACCTTCGGCGACGCCGAGCGCTCGGACCCTGAAACCGTCGAGGCGGCCTACCGCCGCTACCTCGACCGGGTGCGCGAGACGATCCCCGCATCGCGGCTCGTCGAATTCGAGACCGGCGCGGGCTAGCAGCCGCTGTGCGACGCGCTCGGCCTGCCGATCCCGGACGAGCCGTTCCCCCACCTGAACTCGACCGCCGAGTTCAACAGCCGGACGGCCGAAGAGCTGACCGCGGCGTCGGCCGAGGCCGAGCAGTCCTCAGCAGAGCGTCAGCCGCGGAGCCGCTCGGCGGCTTCGCGGCTCGCCTCCATCGCGAACCGCGCGTAGTCGGGGCTCGCCCCGGCCATGCCGCACGTAGTCGCGATGCTCACCTGCCGCGGCAGCTGCTCGGCGCTGAAACCGAGCCGGTTCCACAGGGCCTGAACGCGTTCGGCCGCTTCCTTGCCGACGCCGGGCCGGGGCTGCCCGAGCGGCGGCACCACGCCGGCGATGAGGCGCCCGCCGCCGTCGAGGTACTCCCCCAGGGCGTCGACCTTCGGCACGTCGTCGAGGTCCAGCAGGGTGAGGTCGACTGAGAGCGCCTGCACTCCGGCTTCTTCCAGCAGTCGCACCGGCACGTCCGGGGCGCAGCAATGCACGGTCACGGGTACGCCGACCTGCTCGGTGAGCTCGCGCAGCCGCTCGCGCGCGACCTCGACGGGCACGCGCCGGTAGAAGTCGAGCCCCGATTCGGTGTTCACGCGGCCCGCCAGCGCCGCCGGGAGGCTCGGTTCGTCGAGTTGAATCGACAAGGCGGCCTTGGGCATTCGCGCCTGCGCGGCGGCGATGTGGTTGCGGAGTCCTTCGGCCAGCGAAGCGGTCAGGTCCGCGACCGCGCCCGGATCGGCGAGCATCGCGCCGCCGGTGCGCCGCCAGAGGTTGGCGGCGAGGGTGAAGGGGCCGACGGCGGTCAGGCGGACCGGTCCGGCGGTGTCCACTTCGTGGAGGGCGTCGAGGTCGCGTTCGAGGAAGTCGAGGGCGCGGCGGGCGTCGCGGCCGGGAAGGTCGGCCAGTTCCCAGCGGAAGGCCCACCATTGGACGGGCAGGCCTTCGAGGAGGGCTGCGCCGCGGCCGATCATGTCGGCGCCGAGGCCGCGGTCGGGCAGTTCGGGCAGGTACGGCCATTCGGGGAGTTCCCCGAAGACGATGTTGACGGCCTCCTGGACGTCGGTCCCGGGCAGGGAGCCGACGCCGGTGGCGACGCCCATCGGCAGGGCGTCGATGTCCTTCGCGAGGTCAGGCACCGGCCGCCTCGGCGGATTCGCTGACGCCCGCTTCGGCGTACGCCTGGGTCGAGTCGATGGTGCCGGAGGCGAGGACCGCGTCGCCTTCCGGGGCGGGGCCGTAGACCACGAGGGCCTGCCCGGCGGCGACGCCGAACGCGGGCGTGTGGAGCTTCGCGGTGAGGCCGCCGTCCTCGGGGGTGACGGTGGCCGGGTAGACCTCGCCGTGGGCGCGGAGCTGGATCTCGGCCTCGAACGGCGCGGTGCGCTCGGCGGCGAGCCACACCGGCTTGCCGGTGCGGATGCGGTCGACGCGCAGGGCCTCGCGGGGGCCGACCTCGACGCGGTTGTCGACGGGCGTGATCGAGAGGACGTAGCGGGGCCTGCCGTCGGCGGCGGGGCGCTTGAGGCCGAGGCCGTGGCGCTGGCCGATGGTGAACTGGTGGGAGCCGTCGTGGCTGCCGAGGACTTCCCCGGAGGCGGCGTCGACGATCTCGCCTTCCTTCGTGCCGAGCTTGTTCTTGAGGAAGCCGGAGGTGTCGCCGTCGGCGATGAAGCAGATGTCGTGGCTGTCGGGCTTGCGGGCGACGGCGAGGCCGCGGGTCTCGGCTTCGACGCGGACCTGGTCCTTGGGGGTGTCGCCGAGCGGGAACATCGACCCGGCGAGCTGGGTCGGGGTGAGCACGGCGAGGACGTACGACTGGTCCTTGCCGGGGTCGACGGCGCGGCGCAGGAGGCCGTCGTCGCCCTTGCGGGCGTAGTGGCCGGTGACGACGGCGTCGAAGCCGAGGGCCAGCGCGCGGTCGAGGACCGCGGCGAACTTGATCTTCTCGTTGCAGCGCAGGCAGGGGTTCGGGGTGCGCCCGGCCGCGTATTCGGCGTAGAAGTCCTCGACGACGTCCTCGTGGAAGCGCTCGGCCATGTCCCAGACGTAGAAGGGGATGCCGATGACGTCGGCGGCGCGGCGGGCGTCGCGGGAGTCCTCGATGGTGCAGCAGCCGCGGGCCCCGGTCCGGTAGGTCTGGGGGTTCTTGGACAGCGCCAGGTGGACGCCGGTGACGTCGTGCCCGGCCTCGACGGCGCGGGCGGCGGCGACGGCCGAGTCGACTCCGCCGCTCATGGCGGCCAGTACTCGCAGTTTCACGTGGTCCAGCTTAGGCCCGTTTTCTGTACCGGCTAGGACAGCCCGGCGGTCTTCGCGCGCCGCACGGCTTCGGGCAGGGCCCCGATGAGCGCGTCGGTCTCGGCCTTGGTGGTGGGCCAGCCGAGCGTGAAGCGCAGGGAGGAGCGGGCGTCGTCGGCGTCGGTGCCCATGGCGAGGAGGACGTGCGAGGGCTGCGCGATCCCGGCCGAGCAGGCGGAGCCTGTGGCGCATTCGACACCGGCGGCGTCGAGGAGCATGAGGAGGGCGTCGCCTTCGCAGCCGGGGAACGAGAAGTGGGCGTTGCCGGGCAGGCGCGATTCGGGGTCGCCGTTGTAGATCGCCTCGGGGACGATCGCGCGGATGCGGGCGACGAGGTCGTCGCGCAGGAGCACCAGCCGCTGGGACTCGGTCTCCTGCGTGCGGACGGCGTGAGCGACCGCTTCGGCGAGTGCGGCGATGCCGGGCACGTCGAGGGTGCCGGAGCGGATCTCGCGTTCCTGGCCGCCGCCGTGGAGGAGCGGGACGGCCTTCACGTCGCGGCGCAGGATGAGCGCG
Organism: Glycomyces luteolus; assembly: GCF_027622875.1. Classification (GTDB taxonomy): domain Bacteria; phylum Actinomycetota; class Actinomycetes; order Mycobacteriales; family Micromonosporaceae; genus Glycomyces; species Glycomyces luteolus. The sequence continues at coordinate 123,842 of NZ_JAPZVP010000003.1, forward strand.
CCGGTGCCGGTGGGTCCGCCGAGCTTGTGGCCGGAGAGGGCGAGGGAGGCGGCGCCGGAGGCGGCGAAGTCGACGGGGACGTGGCCGACGGCCTGGATGGCGTCGGTGTGCACGGGGATGCCGTGGGCGGCGGCGAGTTCGGCGATCTCGGGGATGGGTTGGAGGGTGCCGACCTCGTTGTTCGCCCACATGCAGGTGAGCAGGGTGATCTCGGCGCCGCGCTCGTCGAGGATTTCGGCGAGGGCGCCGGTGTCGACGCGGCCGAGCTTGTCGACGGGGAGCTCGGTGACGTCGGCCTTCTCGTGGTCGCCGAGCCAGGCGACGGCGTCGGCGACGGCGTGGTGCTCGATCGCGGTGGTGACCACGCGGTTGCGGTGCTCGGTGCGGCGGTGCCAGTGGACGCCTTTGACGGCGAGGTTGTCGGCCTCGGTGCCGGAGCCGGTGAAGATGACCTCGCCGGGTTTGGCGCCCAGGGCTTCGGCGATGCGCTCGCGGGCCTCCTCGACCGTGCGGCGGGCGGCGCGCCCGGAACCGTGGAGGGAGGAGGCGTTGCCGAGGGCGCGGGCGGTGCGCACGTAGGCGTCGAGCGCCTGGGGGAGCATCGGCGTGGTCGCGGCGTGATCGAGATAGGCCATGGCCCGTCCATTCTACGGCGCGTCCCGGCTCACTCAGGCGGGCCGCGGCGGCGCTGCCGAGGCGGGGTCTGCGCCGTTCCGAGGGGTGGGATTCCGGTGCCGGGATCTTCCGCATTAGTCGGCGTAATGCGTCGTGGTGCGCGCGAGATAGAATCTGACGAATCCTCCTACCTTTCCGATCGTGAGGGGTCACCGCCCCGAGACCGGGCCGCGGAAACTGGTGTCCTAGGAAGCCGGAGCCTTCGCCGCCCGAGTCGAGAGAAAGTGTGTGCCGATGACGCCTGAGCTCGCCGAAGCGCTTCGCGCCGGGCCGTTCCACACCGCCCTGCGCGTGGCCATCCAGACCAGCGGGCTCGGTCTCGACCGCATCCGCCACCGCCTCGCCATGCGGGGCATCACCGTGTCGACCACGAGCCTGAGCTACTGGCAGTCGGGCCGGTCCCGGCCCGAGCGCGCCGAGTCACTCGCCGCCGTGACTGCCCTCGAAGACCTCCTCGAACTGCCCGCGGGGTCCCTGCGGGTCCTCTTGGGCCCCAAGCGGGCCCGCGGGCCGCGCTCGATCCGGGGGCAGCTCCCCCGGCCCGACGCGGTGCTCGGCGGCGACGCCGTCCGCGAACTGTGCGACCAGGTGCCCGCCTCGCGCGAGCACACCCTGGACATCCTCAGCCAGCAGGTGATCGTGCACGTCGACTCCGAATGGCAGGAGTCGGTGTTCGAGCTGTCGATGCTCGTGCGCGCCAGGCGCGACGACGTGGACCGCTACATCCTGCTGTACCGCGGCGACGAGGGCTGCGACATCGACGACATCGAGTTCAAGCCCGTACGCGACTGCACGGTGCCGAACATCCTGCGCCACCCCGAGGCGCCGGTCGCCTTGGCGGAGATCGTGTTCGACACGCCGCTGCCGCGCGGGGCGACGCACCTGTTCGAGATCGTCGTGCAGGGCAACGGAGGCACCTCCAGCGGGCACGGGAACGCGTTCCGGTACCCGGTGGACCAGTACTCGCTCCAGGTGCGCTTCGCACCGGATGCGATCCCGAAGCGCGTGTACCGCTTCGCGCAGTCGAGCCTGCAGCGCGAGAAGCGCGAGACCGGGGACCTCCAGCTGGGCCCGAACCGGACCGTGGCGCTGGCGGAGCCGGTCCCGAGGCCGGGCGCGCTGGGCATCGGCTGGGAGATCGAATAGACGAGCAAAGCGAAGGGCCCCACTGGAAACGGTGGGGCCCTTCAGCTCTCGCTACTTCGTGTCGCTAGCGCTCGCTGCGCTTCCGATTCCGCGCCTCGCTGGCGCTCGCTACGACTGCGCTTCCGATTCCGCGCCTCGCTGGCGCTCGCTACGACTGCGCTTCCGATTCCGCGCCTCGCTGGCGCTCGCTACGGAAGCGGTCCACTGCCGCCCAGGCTCCGGGCAGGAGCAGCGCCGCGACGACGAGCTTGACGGCGTCACCGGCGAGGAACGGCAGGACGCCCTTCTCGATGGTCGTGGCGGCGTCCATGCCGGTCGCCAGGGCGAGGTAGGGGGCGCCGAAGGCGTACATGAGCACGTTGCCGACGACCATGAGCCCCACGGTCTTCAGGATGGTGCGGTCGCCGCCGCGCTTGGCGAGGTAGCCGACCGCGACGGAGGCGGCCAGGAAGCCGATGATGTAGCCGAAGCTCGGCATGGCGTAGCCGGAGGTGCCGTCGGTGAACCACGGGACGCCCGCGGCCCCGGCGGCGAGGTAGAGCGCGAGGGTGATCCCCGCCCTGAGCGGCCCGTAGGCGGCGCCCAGGAGCAGCACGGTGAACGTGGTGAGCACGAACGGGACCGGGGTGATCTGCGGGATGGTGATCGCGATCTGCGCCGAAGCGCCGACGGCGGCGGCACCGCCGAGCACGAGCACGGCGTCGCGCGCGTACGCGGCGGCCTTCGTGCGGGCGGGCAGGAGATCTGCGAGCACGCTTGGCGCGGCGATCGCGGCAGCTGGGGCGGCCATAGCGGATTCCTCCAACATCGTATGTAGGTTCTATATAACGAGAGGCTCCGGGAAGCCTAACGCACCCTTGTTACGGCAACGTGACGCCCCCGGCGAGCGCCCGTCGAAACCGGCCCGCCAACCCTGCCCGAGCCCATCGAAAACGGGGCGGCATCGGACGCGAGCCCCGCTCGGCTTCCAACGCCCGCGGCCCGGCCCCCCCCCTCCGGGCGGGCCGGGCCGCGGCTCGTCTTCGCTTACTTCCGCTTCTCGATCTCCTCGAGCGCCTGCGGGAGCACCTGGAACAGGTCGCCCACGATGCCGAGGTCGGCCATGCCGAAGATCGGCGCGTCCGCGTCCTTGTTGACCGCCACGATGACCCGTGAGGTCTGCATGCCCGCGCGGTGCTGGATCGCGCCCGAGATGCCCGCCGCGACGTACAGCTGCGGGCTCACCGTCGTGCCGGTCTGGCCGACCTGGAACTTGTGCGGGTAGAACCCCGAGTCGGTCGCCGCGCGCGAGGCGCCGACCGCGCCGCCCAGGGCGTCGGCCATGCGCTCGATGAGCGCGAAGTCCTCCGCCGAGCCCACACCGCGCCCGCCGGAGACCACGACTCTGGCCTCGGCCAGGCCCGGGCGGTCACCTGCGGGCTCGTCGACCCGCTCGGTGATCCGCACGCGCTGGTCGGTTTCGGCGACGCTCGCCGTCACGGCCTCCACGGTCGGCGAGCCCGGAGCCGGAGCGGGCTCGGTCGAGCCGGCCTTCACCGTTGCGAGCGTGAAGCCCTTGGTGGCCTTGGACTTCACGATCGTGCCGCCCGCGAACGCGTCCTGCGTCGCGGTGCCGTCGGACTCCAGTCCCGTCACGTCGGTCAGCAGGCCGTTCTCCAGCGCCACCGCCACGCGGGCGGCGAGGGCCTTGCCCTCGTCGGTGCTCGGCAGCAGGAAGCAGCTCGGAGCGGCCGAGCGGGCCAGGTCGATGAGGACGGTCGCCTTCGGATCCACGAAGTAGTCGTCAGCACCGGCGGCGTCGACACGGTAGACCTTCGCCGCGCCGTATTCGCCCGCCAGCGAGGCCGAGGCGTCGTCGAAGGCGATGGCCGAGACGTCGCCGAGCGAGCGTCCAAGAGTGAGGACCTCAGCGGCGTGCTTGCCCGAGTTCGGTACGTACACAAGGATGTCAGTCATCATCGGCTCCTAGATGAACTTCTCGACGGCGAGGAATTCGGCGAGCGCGACGCCGCCCTGGCCTTCGTCCGTGACGATCTGGCCGGCGGTGCGGGCGGGACGCTCGGCGGCGCTCAGCACCTCGTTGCCCGCGGCGGCGGGCCCGGCCTCGGTCACTCCGAGGTCGGCGAGGCTCAGCGTCTCGACGGGCTTGCGCTTGGCGGCCATGATGCCCTTGAGGGACGGGTAGCGCGGAGTGTTGATGGTGTCCCAGACGGACACGATCGCCGGAAGGTTCGCGCTGAGCACGTCGTATCCGTTGGTCCTCTGGTGCTCGACGGTGATGGCGGTGCCGTCGGTGTCGATCTTGCGGGCGCCGGTGAGCGCGGGGGCGCCGGTGCGAGCGGCGAGCAGGTGCGGCATGACGCCCATGCCGGAGTCGGTGGACTCGGCGCCCGCGATCACGAGGTCCCATTCGAGGCGGCCGAGTGCCGCGGCGAGGATCGCGGAAGTGGTGAGCGCGTCGGAGCCGCCGACGGCGTCGTCCTCGATGTGCACGGCCTTGTCGGCGCCCATCGCGAGGACCTTGCGCACGGTCTCCATGGCCTGGCTGGGGCCGAGGTTGAGGACGGTGACCTCGCCGCCGTGGGCCTCTTTGAGCTGGAGGGCGGCTTCGACGGCGTATTCGTCGAGCTCCCCCATGACGTTGTTGGCGCCGTTGCGGTCGACCCGCAGCTGGGCGTCCAGCTGTCTCGCGAGTCCCGAGTCCGGGACCTGCTTGACCAGAACCACGATGTTCATCGACAACCTCCGAGGTCGTACTAGAGGACGCTTGTTGGCCTTAGTTTTCGTTCAGGCGTCTCGGCCTGAACTATATCCTACGAAGTTACTTACGGGTAACCACCCGAGGCGTTGTTGTCCCCGGCGCGGCGGACAGGCATGATTGGATCATGATCCGCGCGTTCGTCTTCCTGGTCCTGGCACACCTGGCGCTGGTCATCGCAGCGGTCGCAGACTGCCTCGGCGGTGAACACGCCCCCAGGAAGCTCACACGCGCCTGGTGGGTGCTCATCATCGTGCTCGTCCCCATCGCCGGCGGCATCCTGTGGTTCACCATAGGCCGTGCCAGGCCCCCGCGCCCGCAACCGGGGCCGCGCCACGGCAGCGCCGGGCCGCGGAATCCGAATGGCCCGGTCGCGCCCGACGACGACCCCGACTTCCTGCGGGACATCGACCGCCGCCTGCGCGACGACAACAAGGAGGACTGACCTTCAGGCCGACTTCTCGCGCCGCAGGCGGACCGCCCGGCGCGGAGTGGCCTTGGTCCTCGGCACGAGCGTGGGATTCACGTTGCGGCGCACCACGTCAGCGGTGATCTCGACCTTCGCGACCTCGTCGGCGCGCGAGGGGATCTCGAACATGACGGGTTGCAGCACCTCTTCCATGATGGCGCGGAGCCCGCGCGCGCCGGTGCCGCGCAGCATCGCCGACTCCACGATGGGTTCGAGCGCGTCCGGGGCGAACTCGAGCTCGACGCCGTCGAGTTCGAGCAGCCGCTGATACTGCTTGACCAGCGCGTTCTTCGGCTCGGTGAGGATGCGCAGCAGCGCCTCCTTGTCGAGGTGGTCCACAGTGGTCAGGATGGGGAGGCGCCCGACCATCTCGGGGATGAGCCCGTATTTCAGCAGGTCGTCGGGCATGACCTGGGAGACGATCGCGTCTTCCGCGGAGTCCTCAGCGTCGTGCAGGTGGGCGGTGAAGCCGACGGTGCGCTTGCCGACGCGGGTCTTGATGATCTCCTCGATCCCGGCGAACGCGCCGCCGCAGATGAAGAGGATGTTCGTGGTGTCGATCTGGATGTGCTCCTGGTGCGGGTGCTTGCGCCCGCCCTGCGGCGGCACGGCCGCGTGGGTGCCTTCGAGGATCTTCAGGAGCGCCTGCTGCACGCCCTCGCCGGAGACGTCGCGGGTGATCGAGGGGTTGTCGGCCTTGCGTCCGGCCTTGTCGATCTCGTCGATGTAGATGATGCCGGTCTCGGCGCGCTTCACGTCGAAGTCGGCGGCCTGGATGAGCTTGAGGAGGATGTTCTCCACGTCGTCGCCCACATAGCCGGCCTCGGTGAGGGCCGTGGCGTCCGCGATCGCGAACGGGACGTCGAGCATCCGCGCGAGGGTCTGCGCCAGGTGGGTCTTACCGGAGCCGGTGGGCCCGACCATGAGGATGTTCGACTTCTGGAGCTCCACGTGGTCGCCGCCGCGGATCGAGCCGAGCTCGTCGAGCTGCACGCGCTTGTAGTGGTTGTAGACCGCGACCGCGAGCGAGCGCTTCGCGGAGTCCTGGCCGATGACCCACTGGTCGAGGAATTCGACGATCTCCTTGGGCTTGGGCAGATCCTCCCAGGCGACCTCGGCCTCTTCGGCGAACTCCTCTTCGATGATCTCGTTGCACAGGTCGATGCATTCATCGCAGATGTAGACGTTCGCCGGGCCGGCGATGAGCTTGCGGACCTGCCGCTGCGACTTCGAGCAGAACGAGCACTTCAAGATCTCGCTGTCACCCAGGCGAGGTGCCATCGCGGTAACTCCCTTCCTCGGCGCACCCGTGGGCTCGTGCCGAGCGTGCTTTCTTGCTCCATTGCTGAAAGGTCAACCCGTGCCACCGATCCGGCTCCGTTGATTCAGGACGAACCGGTGTCTCGATCCAGTATTTCGCATTTGCCGTCACCGCGCCACCCTTGCGGGGCTCGGGGCCGGCCTCGGCCACGGTATCGCGGCCGGGCGACATCGGGGGGCGGATCGATCGGAGGTGAGGCTCCGTCGGATGGCGGTGCGGAGGCGGCGGGCCGGGCGTGCCGCGGGCTGGACGCCGGCCCGCCGCTCCTGGGGCTTGCTTACGCCGCGGCCTCGGCGGGCAGGGCGTTCTTCTTGCGGTAGGTCAGGACGTTGTCGACGATGCCGTACGCGACGGCCTCCTCGGCGGTGAAGATCTTGTCGCGCTCGATGTCGCGGCGGACCTTGTCCACGGGCTGACCGGTGTGGCGGGCGAGAATCTTCTCCAGCTGGTCGCGCATGCGCATGATCTCGCGGGCCTGGATCTCCATGTCGGAGGCCTGGCCGAAGGTGCCCTCGGTGGCGGGCTGGTGGACGATCACGCGGGAGTTCGGCAGCGCGGTGCGCTTGCCGGGGGTCCCGGCCGCGAGCAGCACGGCGGCGGCCGAGGCGGCCTGGCCCATGCACACGGTCTGGATGTCCGGGCGCACGTACTGCATCGTGTCGTAGATGGCCATCAGCGCGGTGAGCGAACCGCCAGGCGAGTTGATGTACATGATGATGTCCCGGTCGGGGTCGTTGCCCTCGAGGACGATCAGCTGGCTCATGATGTCGTTCGCCGAGGTGTCGTCGACCGGGGACCCGAGGAAGATGATCCGGTCCTCGAACATCTTGTTGTACGGGTTCATCTCCTTGATCCCGTACGAGGTCTTCTCCGTGAACGACGGGACGATGTAGCGGGCGCGCGGGTCGTAGCCGCCGGCCTGGGCGTGGATGTCCATCATCTGGTTCCCCTATTCCTTACTTAGTTGGCCTCGGCGGGGACGTCGGCCACCCGCTTGACGACGTGGTCGATGAAGCCGTAGTCCTTCGCCTCGGCGGCGGTGAACCAGCGGTCGCGGTCGGAGTCGCGCTCGATCTCTTCGATCGTGCGGCCGGTGTGCTCGGCGACGCGCTCCTGGAACATCTGCTTGGTGTAGAGCATCTGCTCGGCGAGGATCGCGACGTCGGAGGCGGTGCCGCCGATGCCGCCGGAGGGCTGGTGCATCATGATGCGCGCGTGCGGGAGCGCGTAGCGCTTGCCCGCGGTGCCGGCGCACAGGAGCAGCTGGCCCATGGAGGCGGCCATGCCCATGCCGACAGTGGCGACGTCGTTCTTGATGTACTGCATGGTGTCGTAGATGGCCATGCCGTCGTAGACCGAGCCGCCGGGCGAGTTGATGTAGAGCTTGATGTCGCGCTGGTCGTCCTCGGCCTCGAGCAGGAGGAGCTGGGCGCACAGGCGGTTGGCGATCTCGGAGTTGACGTCCGAGCCGAGGAACAGGATGTGCTCCTTCAGCAGGCGGTCGAAGACCATGCTGTCCAGGCCGATTGAGTTGGAGTCGCCGCCGCCCCGGCGAGCCACCGCGCTGACGACGTCCTTCTCCAGCTGCGAGGAGAATGGAATCGAACGGTCCATGTCTTGCACCTTCATTCTGTCTCGGCGATATGCACTCGGCGTTGCGGTTACCAATCCAGACCTTAGCCCGTCGGGGCGACGATCGGACGCGCCTGGGCTCCGTGTTCGCTGCGAGCGGAGCGCCCCGCGTCGCCCCGCCCGTCCTGGATCCCGGGCCGCCGCGGCGAGCGCACGGGATGACCGGCCTCCGAAGGAGCGGAAGCGCAGCCGGTGCCCGGAAACGCGATCGGGGCCCGGCCGCAGCGGCCGGGCCCCTCACCGTCGCATCGGTCAGTCCGTCACTTGCAGGAGCAGGTTCGGGCTGCCCTGGACGTCGCTGATCGCACCGGAGACGGCCGCGCCCGTGAGCGCGTCCGAGACCTCGGCGGGGGACGCGTCAGGGTGGGCCGAGAGGTACACCGCGGCGGCCCCGGCCACGTGCGGCGAGGCCATCGAGGTGCCGCTCAGCGAGCTGGGCTGGCCGAGCAGGTAGGGCGAGGTGATGTTCTCGCCGGGCGCGAAGAGGTCGACGCAGTCGCCGAAGTTGGAGAAGTCGGCGCGGGCGTCGGCCTCGGTCGAGGCGGCGACGGTGATCGCCTCCGGGGTGCGGGCCGGGGAGACGCCGCACGCGTCGGCGGTCTCGTTGCCCGCCGCCACCGCGTAGGTGACGCCCGAGTCGATCGAGGCGGCGATGGCCGCGTCCAGGGCGTCGCTCACGCCCCCGCCGAGGCTCATGTTCGCCACGGCGGGCTTGACGGCGTTCTCGGTCACCCAGTTCACCCCTTGGATGACCCCGGCGGTGGTGCCGGAGCCGAGGCAGTTGAGCACCTGCACGGGCACGATCGTGACCGCTTTGGCCACACCGTGAGTAGTGCCGCCCACGGTGCCCGCCACGTGCGTGCCGTGGCCGTTGCAGTCGAGCCCTTGGAGGCCGGGGAGGATCGCGGAGTAGCCGGTGCCGGTGCGCCCGGAGAAGTCCGCGGTGCTCGCCCAGATCCCGGTGTCGATGATGTAGGCGGTGACGCCCTCACCGGCGTTGGGATAGGTGTAGGAGCCCGAGAGCGGCAGGCCGGACTGGTCGATCCGGTCGAGGCCCCACGAGGGCGGGTCGTCTTGCGTCGCTTGGATCTCGATCGTCTGGTTCTGCTCGACGTAGGCCACGGCCGGGTCGGCCGCGAGCCGTTCGGCCTCGCGCTCGCTCATCGCGGCGAGCACGGTGTCGACGGAGCCGAAGACGGTCTCGACGTCGCCGCCGAACTCGTCCACGACCTCGGTCTCGACGCCTTCCTCGAAGGCGACGAGGTAGGAGCCCGCGATGGCGTCGGGGCTGTCTGCGGCGAGGATCTCGGCGGTCTCGGCTTGGGCGGGAGCCGCCGCGAAGCCGGTCGCGGCGAGGGTTACGAGCGAGGCGGTAAGGAGGTAACGGCGTACGGGGGGATGGTTCACCATGTACATGCACCCTTCGGGAGGAAACGGGCTATGGCATCTGTCACAAGGTACCAAGAAATTGATAGATTTGGTTACCTCGCGGTAGCGAAAACCGAAAATCCCTCTTCAACCCACAATGGAGTGAATGTGTCCGGTTCCCCCACAACCCGTCTCCGCTTCCTCGGCCTGCTCTTCTGGATGGCCGGAGGCGTCGTGCTCACCTTCGCCTGGATGGGCATGGCCGAGCTCGCGTACGTCGACGGCCAGATGCCCTACCTCGTCTCCGGCGGCGCGGCCGGCCTCGCGCTCATCATCGTCGGCTCCACCCTCATCCTCTCCGCCGCGATGTTCGATGCGGCCGAGCGCGGCGCCCAGCGCACGGCCGAACTTCTCAAGCAGGCCGCCGACGAGGCGGTCGAGGAGCAGGAGCGGGCGTCCGCCGAGCCTTCTGAAGCGGATGTGAAGAGCGAGGCCGCCGCCGCCTAGGCAGGTCTAGGCTCAAGGAAAAGTTGCAGTTCAATACCACCTAACGCGCGCTACTGTCGCGCGTTAGGAAGTATCTGCTATGGTCGGGCAAGCGCATACCCGGGTGACTTGGCACACGTGGTGGCGCGCCTGCGAACGCCCGGCCGGGGGTCGGCATTCGCTCCGAACCCCGACGGGTCTCACCGGCCCGCATCCTGAAGAGAGAGCTCAATGAAGAGAAGACTCATCCTCACCGCCGGCACCGCCGGTGCGGCGGCCCTGCCACTCAGCGCCTGCGGCTTCATCGGCGGCGGCGACGACGAGGGCGACGCGAAATCCGTCAAGTTCTGGCTCTCAGGCGACGCCAACCAAGGCGGCGGCTTCCAGAAGATGGCCGACAAGTACTTCGAGGAAACCGGGATCACCGTCGACATCGACGACATCCCTTACGACGACTTCAACACCCGTCTGCGCAACGCCGCCCAGGCCGACGGCCTGCCCGACCTCGCCCGAGTCCAGGCCCTCGACCCGATCTGGATCAACCAGCTCGAGGACCTGAGCGACGTCGCGAGCGAGGCCGGGGTCATGGAGAACCTGGTCACCGAGAACGAAGAGGGCGCCGTCCCGACCTTCCTCACCGACCTCACCGCGGTGGGACTGTACGTCAACAAGTCCCTGTTCGACGAGGCCGGGGTCGCCTACCCGACCACCGCCGACCAGATCTGGACCTGGGACGAGTTCATCGCCGCCGTCAAGGAGGTCAAGGCCGCGACTGGAGCGCGCTACGGGCTCGTGATGGACCCGTCCTCGCACCGCCTGCGCGCGATGATGTACCAGTTCGGCAGCAACGGCTTCGAGCTCGGCGACGACTGCACGTACTCGACCGACGAGCCGACCACGACCGCCGCGCTCGAGTTCTTCGCGAACATCAACGACGACGACGTGATGCCCCGCTCCGTGTGGGTCTCCGGCGACGACCCGAACGCCCTCTTCAAGAGCGGCCAGGTCGCGGCCTACTACTCCGGTTCGTGGCAGGTGGCCGACTTCCAGGCCAACATCGCCGACTTCGAATGGGCCTCGGCCATCATGCCGGCCCAGACGCGCCGCGCGACCAACCTCGGCGGCGGCTACATCGTGGTCTACAAGGGCGGCAAGTCGCAGACCGCGCTCGACTTCATCAACTGGCTCTTCACAGCCGAGAACTACACCGAGATCTGCGAGATCTCCGGGTTCCTGCCGGTCATCCAGGGACTCGACATCGACTACGGCGCCGCCCAGACCAGCTTCGACCTGTACAACGAGGAGATCGCAGCCTCGGACCCGATCTCGAGCGCCCAAGAGCGGAACAACCTCCAGATGGCGTACGCGGGACAGAGCGCCGGCGGCGACGCCGACCCGCTCAAGGAAGAGGCGATCAAGCTCGCCAACGGCGAGCAGGACGTGCCCACGACCATCGCCAACATCATTGCCGGACTCAACGAGAACATCGTCTGCGAGTAACCCCTTGACGGCCACTGCCACCACCTCCCAGACCCCTGCGGGGCCGCGCGCGCGGCCCCGCAGGGGCCGCCGCGCCCAGTACCGGCTCGCGCCGCTCGCGCTCGCCGGCGCCAGCATCGTCCTGTTCCTCGTGTTCTTCGTCTGGCCCGGCGGCCTGGGCCTGATCTACTCGTTCACCGACTACTCCGGACTCGGGACTCCCGAGTTCGTCGGCACGGACAACTACGAGCGGCTCTTCGGCGACCCGACCTTCTACGAGTCCCTGACGCGGACCCTGCTGTTCGCGCTCCTGAGCGTGCCGCTCATGTACGTCATGTCGCTGTCCGTCGCGGCGCTCCTGGTCTCGAACCACACCAGGGGCAAGACCGCGGCGAAGCTCGTGTTCTTCTTCCCCTGGCTCATCTCCCCCATCGTCGCCGGCGTCATCTGGCGGTGGATGTTCGGCGAGAGCTTCGGCTTCGTCAACTACGTCATCGACCGCCTCGGCGGGAACCCCCTCGCCTGGCAGACCGACCCCGACCTCGCGCTCATGGTCGTCGTCATAGCCGCGACCTGGGGCGGCACGGCCTTCAACATGCTGATCTTCATCGCCGCGCTCAAGAACGTGCCGCGCGCCTACTACGAGGCCGCCGAGATCGACGGGGCGAACGCCTGGCAGCGCTTCCGCAGCATCACGCTGCCGTCGATCGCGCCCACCTCGTTCCTGGTGATCCTCCTGTCCTCGCTCGGCGCCATGAAGGAGTTCGCGATGATCCAGGCGCTCAACGAAGGCGGTCCGGGCACCTCGAACGTGCTCCTGATCCAGTACATCTACGAGACCGGCTTCCAGCGGGCCGACATCGGCTACGCCAGCGCCGTCTCGATGGTCCTCCTGCTCATCCTGCTGACCATCGCCCTGGTGCAGATGGCCGTGAACCGGAGGAGCGCATGAGCACCTCGACAACCGCACCGCAGCAACCGGTGAAGCCGAAGGCGCGCAAGGCCAAGGAGCTCGGCAGCGTGGTCCCGATGACCACGTTCATGTGGCTGCTGGCGGTGCTGTACGCCTTCCCGCTCGTCTGGTTCCTCTTGAGCGCCTTCAAACCCGGGTCGGAGCTGTTCCAATACCCGCTCACGATCCTGCCGGAGAACCCGACCGCGGCCGGGTTCGAGAAGGCCTGGGACCGGTTCGACTTCATGCTGTACTTCTCGAACACGCTCGCCGTGGCGCTCACGACCACCGTGCTGACGGTGTTCGCCAGCGCGATGACCGGGTACGCGCTCGCGAAGTACCAGGACAAGGTGTGGATCCGGATCTTCTTCGTGTGCCTCCTGGCCACGACGATGCTGCCGACCGAGGTCATCCTCTCGCCGACGTTCCTGGTCATCCGGGACCTGGGCATGTACGACTCGATGGCGGGCCTGGTGGTGCCGTCGATCCTCACGGCCACCGGCGTGTTCATGTTCCGGCAGTACTTCGTGTCCATTCCGGACGACATCCTCGAGGCGGCCCGGATCGACGGGGCGCGCGAGACGGGTATCTTCTTCCGGATCATGCTGCCGATGTCGCGGCCGATCATCATGACGCTGGCGATCTTCTCGTTCCAGTGGCGCTGGAACGACTACATCTGGCCGCTGATCGTGGTGGGCGACGAGCGGAAGTTCACGCTGCAGATCGCCCTGCGGTCCATTGTGGGGGCTGAGAACATCGACTGGCCGCTGCTGCTGGCGGCCTCGGTGATGTCGATCCTGCCGCTGGTGCTCATCTTCATCGTGTTCCAGAAGTACGTCATGAACGAGGACATCAATGCCGGACTCAAGGACTGACACGGTCTTCCTGGACGCGGTCACCGCGGCGGCCGACGAGCGGGCGCAAGAGGTGCTCGCGGGGGTCGACGAACTCCTCGCGGGCGCGCCGCACCACCGGGCGGTCATGTCCGCCGCGAAGGCGCTGGTGGCGTGCGGGGTGCACCGGGCCTCGGCGTTCTACGCCTCGGAGGACGCGGCCCGGGCGGCGGAACGGCTCGTGGCGTTCCTGGCCCGGATGCAGGGCGGGAACGGCCTGTTCGACGCCGAGAACCTCGCTTCGCCGCCGGACACCGCGTTCACGGTCAACGACCTGTGCGACACGTACGCACTGCTGCGGGACGCACCGGAGCCCCTGCGGCCCTTGGCCGGGGCACTGGAGCCGATCGCGATGGCGGCGGCCGGGCCGCTGCGGCTCGGCGGCGTCCACACGCCGAACCACCGCTGGGAGCTGTGCGCGGCGCTGGCGCGGCTCAACGCGCACTGGCCCGACGAGCGCCTGGTGGCGCGGGTCGAGGAGTGGCTGGCCGAGGGTATCGACATCGCCCCGGACGGCTTGTACTCGGAGCGGAGCCCGAACTACTCGCTGCACGTCTCGAACCCGTCGTTGACGGCGATCGGGACGTTGCTGGGGCGGCCGGAACTGCTCGACGCGGTGTACCGGAACCTCGAGGCGGTCGCGGCCACCGCGCTGCCCGACGGCACTGTGGAGACCGTGCATTCGCGGCGGCAGGACCAGCGCGTCCCGATCCCTCTGGCGCCGTTCCTGATGCAGTTCCGGCGGTTCGCGATCGCGCGGGAACGCGGGGACTTCGCGGCGGTCGTGCGCGAGATCCTCGAGTCGCCGATCGCGTATCCGAGCGAGGCGCTGGCCGAAATCCTGCTGGAGCCGGCGCTGGCCGGGCCGCTGCCTGAAGCCGAGGCGCCGAAGCCGGTGAGCGCGGTGTTCGATTCGGCGGGCCTGGCGGTGATCCGGGACGATGACTTCGCGGTCACGGTCTTCGGCGGCACGGACTACGCCGAGCACGGCTGGATCCGCTCGGGGCTGTCGAGCAATCCGACGTTCCTGCGGGTGTTCGCGGGCGAGGCCGTGCTGGATTCGGTGCGGCTCTCGCGGGACTTCTTCGGCATGGGGCCCTTCAGGTCCGGCGATTTCGAACTGGATGAGGGCTCGTTCGTCTTGACGGAGCGGGTCGCCGCCGCGTACTACCACCCGCTGCCCGCCGAGTTCCGTCGCGCGGACGGCGAGTACGCCCTCACCGACGACGGCCGCTTCTCCGCGTCGATGGACTTCCCGCACCGGCCTCGGGAGGTGTTGTCGTTGGAGACCGAGGCTCGGGTGCGAGTCGGTGAACGTGCAGTGCGCCTTGACATCGCGGCGGATCCGGGACGCGTGCGGCAGGTGCTGGAGCTGGCGTTCCGCGAGGGGGGCGAGCTGGAGGGCGTGCGGCCGTCGGCGTCCGGCGGGTTCGAGCCGGTCGGCGGCGAGTTCGCCTATGCGGCGGGCGGGCACCGGATCGCGGTCAGTGTGGACGGTCCGGGGACGGGCCCCGCGCTCGGGTACCACCCCGGGGAGGACTACACGCACCTGTCGGGTACCGATGCGGCCCAAGGTCTCCGGGTGTACGTGCCGCTGCCTTCCAGCGGTCGTTCCACGGTGGTGTTCCAGGCTCGGTAATGTCCCCCCTTGGCGGCATTTGACCGATGGGCTACGGGAATGGAAACATTGGCCATACGCATGCGTAATGAATTGTCAATAGCCTAATATGTGATAGCCGACACACAACCAACTAGATGGTTGCGATGGCGCCGTCACTCCTATAGGTTGGGACCAAACACGCTTCGTGATCGATCGATCCTCTTGCGGAGCAACGGTTCTCCTTGACACCCTCTATCTAAAGAGGTCAATGCCATGTTGACTGACCACCCCACTCTGCTGCTCGTAGGCAACCGATTCTCCGGATTCAGCGCCGCTCACCCGGAAGTCCTCACCGTCAGTGAGTTCATCCGACACCTCCGCAACGACGCGGGCGCTCCCCGACCCGAGCACCTCACCCTCCAGCCCGGCCAGGGCATCGGCGAGTCCCAATGGGACCTGCTGCGGCTCGAGATCGCCGAACGCGGTCTCTCCCACCGCATCCACCTCCTGCCGGCCCTCCCGGCTCCGGCCGGGCGCCACGAGACCCACAAGCACCTCGAGGTCAACCGCCTCATCGCCAGTCCCCGCATGACCGGCCCCGGCCGGTACCGAGCGGATCTGCGGGTGCACAACGACAACGAGCTGCTCATCGACCACCAGACCGGCCAGCACGTGCAGGGCATGGTCGCGGTCGAGGCGGCCCGGCAGATGTTCCTCACCGTCACCGAGCGCTTCCTGCTCCCCGACGACCGCGAGCGGTACTTCGTGATCAACTCGCTCGACACCGAGTTCGAGAACTTCCTGTTCCCGCTGGCCGCCGAGATCGACTACCGCATCGTCGAATCCGACACGGCCGACCCCGACCGCCTCTCGTTCACCGTGGAGATCGGCATCGAACAGGCCGGACGCCGCTGCACCCGCACCGAAGTGAGGTTCACGGCCTTCGAGAACCGGCTCATCGAGTCCAAGGAGCAGCGCCGGGCCGAGAAGGCCCTCGCCGCGGTCGTGGAGCGGCGCGAAGGGGCCTATGCCGATGCAGCCGTCCACTGATGGGGAGTCCGAGTTCGACGCCGCTTTCTTCGACGTCGACGAGACGCTCCTGGCGAGCAAGAGCATGTTCCGCTTCCTGCGGTTCTACCTGCGCCGCAAGGGCGAACCGGAGCTCCTCTACGAGCGTCTCGCCGGCGAGCTGAGCACGCTGGCCGCCGCGGGCGTGCCGCGCGAGGAGGTCAACCGGGCGTACTACCGGCTCTACGCCGGTGAATCGGCCGAGCTCCTGGCCACTGTGGGCCGGGAATGGTTCGAGGACGAGCTGTCCGACCCCGGGTTCCTCCTCGAAGCACCGGTCGCCGAGCACGCGGAGCTGCGTGCGCGAGGCGTCCCGACCCACCTCGTCTCGGGCTCGTTCTTCGCCTGCCTGGAGCCCGCCGCCGCGCTCCTCGGGGCCTCCGAGACGCACGGCCCGCCGTTGCAGATCCGCAGAGGCCTCCTCACCGGCGAGATCGACTACCCGGTCATCGGCCGGGGCAAGGCCGAGACCGTCCAAGCGGTGGCCCGCCTGCGCGGCTACCGGCTCGACCACTGCATCGCGTACGGCGACCACGCCACCGACCTGCCGATGCTCGAGACCACCGGCACCGCCGTCGTCGTCGGTGACGACGCGGTGCTCCGCCGCCGCGCGGATGCGGCCGCCTGGCGCACTCTGCCGCAGACTCCGCGCACCGCGCCCCTTGAGCGCACCCCCGCGCGGCCCGGCATCGCCGCCTGAACCAGCGCGCTCTACCGGTCAACCCCGACGAATCCGGTCCCCGCCACCGAACCCGAACACCACTGGAGGCACCGCCATGTCCGCGACCTATCTCCTCACCACCGAACTTCCCGTGCAGGCCGACCGGGCCGACGAGGCCGCAGCCGCCTGGAGCGAACTGCTGGCCGACGCGGCCGACAAGGACCGCGTCCTCTACCGCTGCCTCGAAGCCGACACCCTGCTCGAACTGCGCGCCCTCACCGGGCTCGACGAGATCGCCGCGGCCGACGCGGACTTCGAAACCCAATGGCACGCGGTCGGACCGCACGCCGCCGGGGACTTCCGCCGCCAGGCGCTGCGCTTCGTGGAGGCCCCCAAGGAACCCGGCACCGCCCTCCCGGTGACCCCGTACGTGCAGCTGCGCTATGTGGAGGTCAAGCCCACCGCGTACGAGGCCTACCGGGCCTGGCGCGAGGCCACCATCTTCGACGTCGTGCGCGGCGCCGAGGAAGTGGACTCCTTCAGCGCGTACCACACCGTGGTCAGCACCCAGCCCGGCGTGCTCTTCGTCAGCGGCTTCTCCTGCCCCCCTGAGCAGTACCAGCGTCCGTTCACTTCGGACCGCTACCGCGAGATCGTCCAGCAGGCCGGCGACCGCTACATCACCGGCGGGCCCGGCGGCCTCTACACCCGCTGCTACGAGCGCATCGAACGCTAGGGGCGCACTCGTGAGCTCTGTCGTCCTGGACCTCAGCGTCACCACCCAGGGACCCACCTATCCGCCCAGCGAGATCATGGACAAGGACGGGAACTTCGTCACCATCGGCCGGATCAACCGCGCCGGTGACGACGACACCGTCAGCGCCGCATGGGGATCGGCGCTCGTCGCGCAGGACAGTCCGCTACCGCCGTTCGGCGCCCAGGCGCCGTACCGGATCCTGCGCGAACTCACCGACGACGACCGCGACATGGAGCTGTACACGCTGCCGCTCCCGCTGCCGTGCAACAACTACCCGATGCTGTTCGCCCCCGAGCAGCGTCCCGACGCGCACGAGGTGGTGCGGCCGAGCCACCCGCTGCACCAGGCGCCGATCCCGGACCTGCGCGAGGCCGACGGCCCGCGCCGCAGGGACCCGATCACCCTCGGGCAGTGGCGGCGGGCCCGCGGCCAGGTCGAGGTCACGGTGACCGAAGGCGGCACGGCCGCCGAGTTCGAGTTCTGGTTCACCGGCCTCATCCCCGACAGCGTCTACACCGTCATGTCCCTGCGCCAGAAGGACCTCGACCCGGCCGGACCGACCCGTCCCGGGCCGCTCGGGATCCCGAACGCCTTCTACGCCGACCGGGGCGGCGCGGCCCACTACACGGCCCGCCTGCCCGACCCGTTCCCCGCACCCGACCGGCTCGGCGCCAACCGCGTCATCAACGTCGTGGTGCTGTGGATGAGCTACCAGCAGAACTACGGCGGCGCTATCGGCCACTTCGGACTCGGCGGGGACATCCACGCCCAGCTCAAGCTGACCGGACCGTCCTTTCAAGAGCTGATCACACGCTCATAGCCGAGCGAGGTGAGCGATCCCCGGGAACCCGGGGCCGCAGCGACGCGGCACCGGGCGAACACCCTCCCTCCACCGATCGCCGACCCGATTCGAGGTGACCGATCATGGCCATGCCCTTGTCTCCCACCGCAACCCCGACCGACTCCCCCACCGCCGCAAGGCGGCCCGTGGGGATCGTCGGCACCGGCTCCTACCTGCCGTCCCGCGTCGTCGGCAACGACGAAGTGGGCGCCAGAGCAGGCGTCGACGCCGAATGGATCCTCCGCAAGACCGGCATCGGCGCCCGCCGCTACGCCGCGGCCGACGAGGCCACCTCCGACCTCGCCGCCCACGCCGGGCGCGCGGCGCTGGAGGACGCCGGCGTGGACCCGGCCCGTCTCGACTGCATCATCGTCGCCACGTCCACACCGGACCATCCGCAGCCCGCGACGGCCGCGATCGTGCAGCACCGGCTCGGCGCCGACGGCGTTCCCGCGTTCGACGTGAACGCCGTCTGCACCGGCTTCCTGTTCGCGATGGCCGCGGCCTGGAGGCTCGTCGCCGACGGCGGCCGCGCGCTCGTCATCGGCGCGGACATCTACTCGCGCATCATCAACCCCGCCGACCGGCGCACCGCGGTCCTCTTCGGCGACGGCGCCGGCGCGGTCGTCCTGGGGCCGGTCCCCGAAGACCGCGGCATCACCGCCGCGACCCTGCGAACCCATGGGGCGCACCACGAGATGATCAACGTGCCCGCCGGCGGCAGCCGCTACCCGGCGCGGCTGCGCGACGCCGACGACGACGCGCATTACTTCGCCATGGACGGCAGGGCCGTGCGCGCCTTCGTCACCGAGCAGCTCCCGCTCTCGGTGAAGGAGGCCGTCGAGGAGGCCCGCACGACCACCAGCGACATCCGGCACTTCGTGCCGCACCAGGCGAACGGGCAGATGCTCGACGAGATCCAGCCGAGCCTCGGGCTCCACAACGCCTCGAGCCACCGCACCGTCGCCGAGTACGGCAACACCGGCTCCGCGTCGGTGCCGGTCACGCTCGACCGGGCGAACCGGTCCGGGGCGTTCGAGGACGGCGACCAGGTACTGCTCTCAGGGTTCGGCGGCGGCATGTCGATCGGCAGCGCCGTCCTGCGCTGGAGCCGCCGGTGACGGTCCGCCCGGCCGGCGGGGCCTCCCCCGCCGGCCGGGCCCCGGCCCTAACCCTGCAGCAGTCGCGCCGCGCCCGGCGGGAAGTCGTCCGGGGCGCTGGCGACCGCTTCGATGCTCGCCCGCCCGAACGCGTTCAGGGAGGCCCGCAGCGCCTCCAGGGTCGTTACCTCCGGGCGCAGCTCGATGAACAGGAGGTTCCGCTGCTGCGGCATCACGAACGGCCACGAGGAGATCCCGATGAGGGTGATCAGCAGCGCGGCCACCGCGGGCGCGTTGTCGACCCCGAGCGCGCGCTGGAGGGCGGCGATCTTGTCCTCGTAGAACGCCTGCCGCTCGTCGCGCCACGGCAGCGGCGAATCCCCGAACGTCAGTCCCTCCCAGGCGATCAGCCGCACCATGCTGGGATCGCGCAGGTGGAAGTCGAAGACCGCGCCAACGTACTCGTCGAGCCCGGCGCGGTCGGTCGGCAGCGGCACCGCCTCGCCGAGCCGCCGGTGCGCCTCGCGCAGCACCTCGGCGAACAGGTTCTCCTTGCTCTTGAAGTACGCGTAGATCCGCTGCTTGTTGCATCCCGCGAGGGTGGCGATGCGGTCCACGCGCGCCCCGGCAGGGCCGTGCTCGGTGAACTCTTCGTAGGCGGCTTGCAATATGGCGTCCCGGGTCCGGTTCGAGACGGGCCGGGCGACGGATTGAGCGGGCATCGCGGCATTGTATCTCGCCAACTAACCGGTTGGGCGGCCTCGGTCGGCCCGAACCGCTTCTGATAGAACCATCCGGACGGCCGCGAAGCGGGCGCCCGGTCCACGAAGGCCGTCACCTCCATAGCGGACGGTACGGCCTCGAGACCTGAACGGAGCACCATGTCCGCACAGCAGCACTCCGAGACGATCGACATCGCCCTGGTCAGCGGCGCGACCGGCGGCATGGGCGGCGCCATCGCCGCCCGCCTCGCGAGCGACGGCGCCCTCGTCGTCATGCTCGGCCGCGACGCCGCCCGCCTCGACACCGCCCGTGAACGCCTCGCCGGCTCGCTCGCACCCGAAGCGGCCGACCGGCTCCACAGCCTGGTCCTCGACATCAACGACACCGCCTCCGTCGACGCGGGCGTCGCGTCCGTGATCGCCGAGCACGGCCGCGTGGACATCCTCGTCAACGCCGCGGGCGACGGGCCGGTCGCCCCGCTCGACCAGGCCGACGACGACATGTGGGCGACCACGCTGGGCGGCAAGCTCCTCGGCGCGATGCGCCTCACCCGCGCCGTCGCCGCCCCGATGACCGAGCGCGGCAGCGGCCGCATCGTCTTCGTCAACGGCGTCTTCCGCTCCGAACCCGACCCGATGTTCGTGGTCAACTCCGTCGCCAACGCCGGACTCGGCGGCCTCGCCAAGGCCATCTCGAAAGACCTGGGCCGCAAGGGCATCCGCGTCAACACCGTCGACCCCGGCGCTACCGACACGGCACTGTGGGCGGACATCGTCGCCGACCTCGGCTCCCGGCTCGGCGTCGACCCCGCGGAGCTCGACAAGCAGATCCAGAGCGGCGTGCCGCTCGGCCGCCTCGTCGACCCCGAGGAGGTCGCCGCCGCCGTGGCCTTCCTCGTCTCGCCCGGGGCCGCGATGGTCAACGGCGCCTTCATCACCGTCGATGGCGGCGCGCGGGCCTCGGTGTAGCGCCATGACCGCCGTCAGCGCTCCCGCCGCACCGGAGGACACCGCGCTCCTCACCGTCCCCTGGCCGGCCGCGATCACCGCCGCCGCGGTCACGTGCGTCGCCGTCGCCTCCGTGTACCTGACGCAGCCGATCTTCCCCGAGATCGCCGCGCACTTCGGCGTCGCCGACGAGCAGGCCCGCTACGCGTTCACCGGCGCGAGCCTGGCCTACGCCCTCTCGTTCTTCCTCTTCGGACCGCTGACCGACCGTGTCCCGTTGCGGTTCATGGGCTTCGGCGGCGCGGTGGCGCTGGCGGCATTGCTGGCGGTGGCGGCGTTCAGCCCAGGGTTCGGCGTGTTCGTGGCGCTGCTGGGCCTCGCCGGGGCCGCTGCCGCGGCGGTGCCCTCGGCGATGATCGCGCTCATGCCGCGCCTGGCCCCGCCCGCGTTGAAGGGCATGCTGTTCGGCCTCGTCATCGGCGCTTCGGTCGCGGGCATCACGTTGGGCCGCTCGGTCACCGGCGTGGTGGCCGAATGGACGGACTGGCGCACTGCGGTGGTCAGCGTCGCCGTGCTCAACCTGATCGGCGCGGCCGCGATGCTGACGCTGCCGCGCCTGTCCGCTCCGGCGGGGACGGGCGGGCCCGTGCGGTCGGCCTACGGGGCGGTCCTCGGCCTGTTCCGGCTCCCGGCCACGGTGCGGCTGCTCGCGCTGGGGGTGTGCCTGTTCTTCGGGTACCTCGGGGTCGCGACGTTCCTGACCTACCGCCTGCAGGCCGCGCCGTTCGAGTACGACGTGGCCGCGATCGGCCTGCTCAACCTCGCCGGGCTCGTCGGCGTGGTGGGCGCCCCGGCCGCCGGCCGGCTCGTGCCGCGCATCGGCGCACCCGCCGTGGTGTTCGCCGGGCTCGGCACGGTGCTCGCGGGCATCGCGCTGCTCGGCTTCGCCGCGCACCCGACCATGATCGCGGCCGGGACGCTGCTGCTGTTCGCGGGCGTCTTCGCCTGCCAGCCCGCGGTACTGGTCATGCTCGCCGCCGCCGCGCCGCCCGGCAGCCAGGGCGGCGCCTCCTCGCTGTACATGCTCGTCTGCCTGCTGGCGGGCTCCGCCGCCAGCGCCGCTCTCGGTCCCGTGTGGACGAATAGCGGTTGGACGGGCGTGGTGCTCACCGGGATCGCCGCGGTGCTGGCCGCGGCGGTCCTCGCCTCGGCCGCGCGGTCGAGGCGTCCTGTTCCGCAACCGAGTCAAGGAGGAAACTGATGCCGTTCATCACCGTCACGACCTGGCCGAACCAGACCGACGAGCAGTGCCAGAAGCTCATCGAGGAACTCACCGCCACGACCCACGAGGTCACTGGCGCGCCGCTGGACAAGATCACCGTGGTCGTTCACGAGGTCCCGCAGGCCCGTTGGGGCGAGGCCGGGATCATGGCCACGAACCCGGAGTTCCCCGAGCTCAGCCGCCGTCGCTGACCAATCTGAAAGGACTGTATTCAATGGACGAGCAAGCCGAACTCGGTCGCTACGACCGGGGCCTGGAGATCCTGCGGCGCTTGGCCGGTGAGGACGAGCCCGCGGTGACGCGGGACTTCACCGACATCGCGCCCGATCTGGGGCGACTCACCGTGGAGTTCCCGTACGGGGACGTGTACCACCGCTCCGAGCTGGACCTCCGCGAGCGCCAGTTGGCGACGATCGGCGGCCTGGCCGCCCTCGGGTACGCGTTGCCGCAGTTGCGGTTCCACATCGCAGGGGCGCTCAACATCGGCTGCAGCAGGCGCGAGATCGTGGAAGCGATCATGCACCTGGCGTCCTACACGGGGTTCCCGGCGGTGCTCAACGCGATCACCGTGGCGAAGGACGTGTTCGCCTCCCGGGACGACGACGAGCCGGGCTACGCGGATGCGGCGCCGGAGCCGGAGGGCTCGCGCTATGAGCGCGGTTGGAAGGCCCTGGCGGAGATCGACGGTCACGCGGGCGAAGCGGTGATCGAGAACCTGCAGTCGATCGCGCCCGACCTGGGGCGGTACATCATCGAGTTCGCGTTCGGCGACCTCTACGTGCGCGGCGGGCTGGACCTGCGCTCGCGCGAGATCGTCACGATCGCCGCGTGCACGGCGCTCGGGAGTGCGCTGCCGCAGTTGAAGGTGCACATCCACGGTCTGCTCAATGTGGGCGGCACACGGGAGGAAGTCGTCGAGACGATCCTCCAGATGGCGGTGTACGCGGGGTTCCCGGCGGCGCTGAACGCCATGAACGCCGCGAAGGAGGTCTTCGCCGACCGCGACTGACCGCATGGTGAAGGCCGGTCCGCACGGGGACCGGCCTTCACTGTGCTCAGGCGATGAGCAGGAGCACGGCGATGACGACCATGGCCGCGGCGGTGGCGAAGTGGACGCCGAAGGCGGTCGCGCGGGCTCCCTTGGAGCGCAGGACGATCAGGCCGTCGAAGACAGGCATCACGGCGGCGGCGAGCATGATCCAGCCGGTGACCGAGGTGGTGGCCAGCGCGGTCGCGACCAGGAGCATGAGGCCGGTGCCGATGTCGCGCCCGCCTTTGACGGTGAGCCAGTGGTTGAGGACGGGGTCGTCGGCCGGGGTGCCGGGGATGCCGAAGCCCATGAAGAACTGGGGCTTGAGCATGCCGGTGGTGCCCATGGCGACGACGGCGAGGCCGATGAGTGCGGCGAGGGCGGTGGCGATGATGGCGAGCATGGGGGTGGTTCCTTCCGGAAGTCGTGTCGCTAACTCTAGCATTGCTAGATTCAGTTTCAACGATAGACTGAACCGCGACCGGAAATCTAGCAGTGCTATACTTTTGTGGTGACTGCCACTGAACGCCGTGAACGGCAACGCGCCGAACGACACCAGCTGATCATCACCGCCGCCCGCGAACTCGCCGAGACCGAGGGCTGGGAGGCCGTGACCACCCGCAAGCTCGCGGACAAGGTCGAGTACAGCCAGCCGGTCCTTTACGGCCACTTCGCGAACATGGAGGCCATCCGCGACGCCGTCGCGGTCGAGGGCATCGGCGAGATGGCGGAGCAGATGCGCGAAGCGCGCCTAGCCGCCCCCGAATCGGAGGGCATCCGCGCGATCTGCACCTCGTACCTGGCGTTCGCGGCTGCGCATCCCGCCGCATACCAGGCCATGTTTTCCTTGCCCACCAAGGTGAAGTGGGCCAGCGCCGAGACCCCGGCCCCGCTGCGCGCCGCGTTCAATGAGATCGTGAGCGCCTTCGGCCCGTATAACGAGCGGAACGCGGCCCTCGCTGAGTTGATCTGGGGCTCGTTGCACGGCATGGCGGTCCTGCTGCGGAGCGGGCGCATCCCGCAGGAGCAGCAGGAGCAGCGGCTCGACCTGCTGGTCGCGCTTTTCGCCGACGCCCCTGCGTAGACCCGTTCGTATACTGGCGGGCATGGCATCCCGCATCAGCGAACTCGTCCTCGACTGCGAGGACCCCGAGCGGCTGGCCGCGTTCTGGAGCGCGGTCCTCGACTACGTCGAACTCGATCGCGAGGACGATGGCAGCATCGAGATCGGCCCGGCCGACGTCGGCTTCGGAGGCCTCCAGCCGACGCTGATCCTCAGTCCCAGCATCGATCCGAAGCCCTGGAAGCTCCCCCTCCACATCGACGTCAACGCCGTCGACCGCGACCAGGACGCCGAACTGGAGCGGCTGCTCGCACTGGGCGCCAGGCCCGCCGACGTCGGCCAGACCGGCGAGGAGAACTGGCATGTGCTGCAGGACCCCGAAGGCAACGTCTTCTGCCTTCTCCATCGGCGTCTGGACCCCGCCTAGGAGGCGCGGCACCCACATTGTCGTCCGCGACTCGGTCGCTTCCCCGCCCCGACGCTTACGGGTCCACGGTGCTCCAGGTCAAACCTGGCAGCGACGAGGAGGGGGACGGGCGGGGTTGGTTGTCGGGTGGCGGGTTGACATGCGTTGGGGTGCAGGGGCTCTGGTGGAACTGGGGGCGCGGCCGGGGCGGCGAATGTGAGGGTTTTCCCTGCGTGTGGGTGATGACGGCGGGGTCTGTAGTGGGGATAATTGAGAGTACGTACAGGGATACGGAATCCGTGTAGGTGAACGATATGGTGGTAAGCAGACTACGACATAAGCCTCTGGCCATATGCCTGCATTGCACGGACGTTGAGATCGGTGTCGGAGCCATGAGGAGCTCCGGCGTCACTCGGCCACGGCCCTTTGCGATGAGCTGTTGAACTGTCCTGGCAGGGACAGGGACACGGCGTGTACTCCCGGACCGGGGTGAGACCCGGGACGGACAGCGGCGAGCACCCACATGGTGCCTGCCGGCAGGCCCAGGCCCGATCGGACGATCAGGAGCCAGGGGCCAAGAATGAAGAGGCCAGCGCCCCCGATATGCAAGTGGGAGTGAGGGTCTGGAGGCCAGTGCCCCGATGTGCAAGAGGGGCAAAGGCTTGGAGGCCGGTGCCCCGAAACGTCTCGGCGGCAGGGGTCTAGCGGCCGGTGCCTGTGAAGGTCAGGGCCGCTGATCGCAGGCTCAGGCGAAAGCCGAAGCCTGAATCGGAAGCCTGGGCCAGGGAGGCCGAGGCGGGGGAAGCGCGAGGAGCAGCGGGAAGGAGGCGAGAGGACATGACGACCACGACCGTGCACACGACCGTCACCGCAGCCGCGACCGAGGCGACGCCCGCCGCTGACGGCTCCCACAGCGCCACCCGCTTTGTCGCTCCGCAGTCCACCACCGTCGCTGCGGCTTCGAGCCGGACTCACCCGGTCGCTTCAGCACCGGCACGAATCCGCCCGGCCCGGCCGGAAGCGGCAACCGGCCCCGCCCGGCCCGCATCGCCTGCCGAGTGGCGACGACCGGCCCCACCCCGGCGACGCACCCCCGAGCAACCGCTCACCTCTTCATCGCCGCCCGTTTGAAGCCGGGCCGAAGAGGACCCGGCCCAGGCCAGCCACCCCGAGCAATCGCCCACCCCTCCATCGCTGCCGCTTGAACCGCGCACCGAAGAGGCCCCCGCCCCGGCGACGCACCCCCGAGCAGCCACTCACCTCTTCATCGCCGCCCGTTTGAAGCCAGGCCGAAGAGAACCCGGCCCCGGCCAGCCGCCCCGAGCAAACCCCCCATCCCTCCATCGCTGCCCGCCCGAACCGCGCACCGAAGACGATCCGCACTCGCGTGGCCACGAATTCGAGGGGCCGCCAGGTCGCAGCCCCGGACCCGCCGGAGCGCTCGGTAGGGGTGATCGAGTTCCAGCCGTTGGTCACGAAGGGCAGGTCGGCCAGCTTCACCGCCCGAACTCATGCGCCCGGATCGCCATCGGCTCCCGGTTTCCCACTGGTTGAGTCCCGTCGCAGCCTGCCTCCTCCCTCGATCAGGCTCGCGGGAGCATGGGCGGCATGGACACTGGTGAAGACGGCACGGCTGCAGACGACAAGGTCGAGATCCGCATTGCCCGTGCCGATGAGTTCACGGCCGTCGCCGGTCTGCGGTGGCAGTGGGAGGTGGAGGTCGGCGAGACGCCGACCATGCCCCGTGAGACTTTCGAGAAGGGGTTCGCCGAATGGGCGCGGCGGCACATCGATTCGCATCGGTGCATCGTGGTGAGCCGCAACGGCACCGTCGTAGGCATGGCCTGGCTCGCGGTCATCGAGCGCGTGCCGACACCTGACAGCATGGCACGCGCGACCGGCGATCTCCAGTCCGTCTACCTGGTCCCCGAGGCGCGCAACGGCGGTCTCGGCAGTCGGCTCATCGCCGCGTCGCTCGATGAGGCGCGGACATTGGGACTGCCGAATGTCACCGTGCAGTCAACCACCCGTGCCGTGCCCGTCTACTCCCGCAACGGGTTCGCCGCCTCACCGAAGGTGCTTCAGGCCGACCTCTAAGAGCTCAGCGGAAGTCGTCGGCGTGGGCTTCGGCCCATTGCTCGAACGTGCGCGGCGGACGGCCGATGACCTCTTCGACCGTGGGTAGGACCAGCGACTCGTCGAGCGATCCATCCACATAGAAGTCCCAGAAGGCGTGAACGTACTTCTCGGGCATGGTCGCTTCCAGTTGCGCCCGGGTCTCCTCCAGCGAGAGGCCTTCGAAGCGGAGGGCGCGGTCGAGGACGCGCCCGAGGATCTCGAGCTGCTCGGCGGGGAACATCGCGCGCGGGCCCGTGAGGCGGTAGACCGCCCCGGCGTGGGTGTCGTCGGTCATCGAGGCCACGGCGACGGCAGCGATGTCGGCCGGGTCGATGCAGGCGAGCGGAATGTCGCCCCAAGGCGCGCGGACCAGGTCGCCGGCCTGGAGTTCGGGCAGCCAGCGGAAGGTGTTCGACATGAACGCGCTGGGCCGCAGGACGGTCCACGCGATGCCGGACTCGCGCGCGGCGGCCTCGGAGCCCTCCATCATCGCCGTGACGGCGTTCGAGGTGTCGCCGGTCCCGGCTGAGCTGCCCGAGAGCTGGACGGCGCGTTTCACCCCCGCCTCCCGCATCCGTTGGTAGAGCCCGGCCATGTCGGGGTAGCCGGGCAGCATGAACACCGCTTCGACCCCTTTGAGCCAGGGCGTCAGCGAGTCGGGGTCGTTGAGGTCGGCCACGGCGGCCTCGGAGCCTTCGGGCAGTCTCGCGCGGCTCGCGTCGCGGACGAGCGCCCGCACGGGCAGACCCTGTTCCGCCAAAGCCTGCACGACCGCTCCACCGACGTTCCCGGTCACTCCCGCTACGAGGTACATGGCGCGATCCTAGCGCGGGAACCGTTGCACCCCAATCGGGTCAGACGCCGAGGTAGGCGGCGCGGACCACGTCGTCGGCGAGGGTCTCGCTGCCCGAGCCGGTGATGGTGACGCGGCCCTGCTGCATCACGAAGGCGGTGTCGGCCTGGGCAAGGACGCCCGCGTTCTGCTCGACCATGAGGACCGTGACGCCGCGCTGGTTGATGAGCTTCACCGCCGCGAAGACCTGCTCGGTGAGCTTGGGCGACAAGCCGAGTGAGGCCTCGTCGATGAGGAGCAGGCGCGGCGAGCTCATCATGCCGCGGCCGATGGCGAGCATCTGCTGCTCGCCGCCGGAGAGGGTCCCGGCAGTCTGGTCGGCGCGCTCTTCGAGGCGCGGGAAGATCTGGTAGACCTCCTGCAGGTTGCGGCGCACCCGGCGGGCGTCCCGACGGATCGTCCACGCGCCGAGGCGCAGGTTCTGCTTCACGGTGAGCGCTGGGAACACAAGACGCCCTTCGGGAACCAGGACGATGCCGGCCCGGACGCGGGCGCCCGGCGAGCCGGTGAGCGGCTTGCCGTCGTACCGGATCTCACCGCCGGTGGCGGGGAGGAGCCCGGCGAGGGTCATGAGGGTGGTGCTCTTCCCGGCCCCGTTGAGTCCCAACAGGACGGCGTTGGAGCCCTCCTCGACGTTGAGGCTCACGCCGTGGAGGACGGGCACGGAGCCGTACCCGGCGCGCAGGTTCTCGACCTCAAGCAGTGCCATGGGGGGCTCCTTCGGGCTGCAGCGGCCACTCGGGCGGTTCGGTGGGCTCCGCCGTACCGCCGAGGTAGGCGGCGATGACCTCGGGGTGGCGTTGGATCGCGGCGGGCTCGCCCTCGGTGAGGAGTTCGCCGAAGTTGAGCACGTAGACGTAGTCGCAGACCTCGGCGACGAGCGGCACGTGGTGCTCGATCATGAGGATGGTGAGCTTCAGGCGGTCACGGAGTTCCCGGAGCGTGTCGGCGAGGCCGAGGGCCTCCTCCGGGCTGAGGCCCGAGGCGGGCTCGTCGAGGAGGAGCATCTTCGGGTCGGAGGCGAGGGCCATCGCCATGTCGCAGGTCTTGCGGACGCCGTAGGGCAGTTCGCCGGTGCGCTCGTCGGCGACGGCCTCGAGTCCGAAGTACTCGATGATCTCGGCGGCGTCCCGGCGGAGTTCGCGCTCGCGGTGCCAGGTGCCGGCGAGGCCGAGCATCCCGGCGAGCGCCGAGTACCCGGCCCGCTGGTGCTGGGCGAGCATGACGTTCTCGGTGACGGTGAGCGCGTCGATCACGCCGAGGTTCTGCCACGTGCGGGCCATGCCGAGGCGCGCCCGGCGGTGGGTCGGCAGGTGCGAGACGTCCCGCCCGTCGAAGAAGACCCGGCCGCCCTGGGGCTGGTAGATCCCGGTGAGGCAGTTGAAGCACGAGGTCTTGCCCGCGCCGTTGGGTCCGATGAGGCCGACGATCTGGCCTTCGCGGACTGAGAGCGAGAGGTCGTTCAGGACCTGGAGGCCGCCGAAGCGGAGCATCAGGCCCTCGACCTTGAGGAGTTGGCGGCGCTTCATTGCTTCCTCTTTCCGGCAAGCCAGTCCGTCGCCGGGCGGAGCAGCTGGCCGAAGCCGCCCGGGAAGAACCGCAGGACGACCAGGAGCATCACGACCACGATGAACGGCGGTAGTACGTGATATACCGCTTCGTTGAGGAACGGCGGCTGCCACGGCAGGCTCGAGAGGAAGTTCGGGAGCGTCAAGGGCAGCAGCGCGAAGAACGCGGAGGCGAGGATGACCCCGAGCCGGGAGCGGAGGCCGCCGACCACGGTCATCAGCACCCACACGAGCGCGACCTGGAACTCGAAGTCCATGGCCTGCACGATCTGGTTCCAGTGGGCGAACAGGCCGCCCGCGAGCCCCGCGATCAGCCCGGAGAGGCTGAACGCGGCGAGCTTGTACCCGGTCACGTTGACGCCCAGCGTGGAGGCGATGCGCTCGTTGTTCCGCACGGCCGCGAGTGCCCGCCCGGTCTTGGTCGAGACGATCCGCCAGTCGAGGTACAGCACGAGTCCGAGCACGCCGAGGCACAGCAGCGCGAACGCGTGGTCCGAGGCGAGGACCGCGGGCCGGGGCGCGAAGGCGCCCGCTCCCCCGCCGGTGAACTCGCGCCAGTTGAAGATCGTGGTCTCTGCGGTGAGCCCGAACGCGAGCGTCACCAGAGCGAGGTAGAGGCCGGTGACGCGCAGCGCCACCAGGCCGATGACGACGGCCGTGAACGCCCCCGCGACACCGGCTGCGGCGAGCCCGAAGCCGAGCGGCGCGCCGAGGCGCGAGGCCATGAACGCGGCCGCGAACGCGCCGATCCCCACGAACGCCTGGTGGCCCAGGGAGATCTGCCCGGCGTGGCCGGTGAGCGTGTTGATCGAGAGGCCGATGACGGCGTAGATCGCGGCGCGGCTGATCCGCTGCGCCCACACGTCGCCGCCCAGGAGCAGCGGCAGCGCGGCGAGCACGAGCAGGGCGAGGACGACGGTGACGCGGAGGGCGAGGCCGAAGCGGCGCTGGACTTTCACCCGGGTCAGGACCATGGTCGCAGTAGCCATTTACGCCTCCTTCCCTAGCAGCCCTTGGGGTCTGATGAGGAGCACCAGCATCAGCAGGGCGAAGACGCCCAGTTCGGCCGCTCCCGGGACTTTCAACTGCTGCCCCAGGTAGTAGATGCCGAGGTTTTGGACGACGCCGATCGCGAGTCCGCCGATGAACGCGCCGGGCAGGCTCGTCATGCCGCCCAGCACGGCCGCCGCGAAGGCGGGCACGAGCATCGTGAGGGTCATGAACCCGGGCGTGAAGATCCCGACCGGCGCGTACAGCAGCCCGGCGATGCCGCCGAGCAGCGCCGCCATGCCCCACACGAGCCGGGAGACGGCCACCGGGCTGATGCCCACGACCTGCGCGGCACGGGTGTCCTGTGAGGACGCCAGGACCGCGAGTCCCATGTCCGTCTTGAAGAACCACGCCATCGCTGCCGCGAGGACCGCGAGCACCGCCATCAGGATCAGCTGCTGCGGCAGGATCCCGGCGCCGAGGATGTTGACGCCGCCGCCCGAGATCAGCGGCGGCATGACCCTCGGGATCGGCTGCCCCAGCAGGACGATGATCGCGATCGTGAAGAGCGCGACGCCCACGAGTGCCACCAGCATGATCGTCCGCGAGGAGGACTCCAGCGGCCGGACGATGACGCGTTCGACGATGAGGCCCATGGCGACCGCCGCGGCGAGGCCGCCGACGACGCCGACCCAGTAGGGCAGGCCCGCGCCGACGACGATCGCGAAGGCAGTGAACGCGGCGACCCCGCCGAATTCGCCCTGGGCGAAGTTGAAGACGCGTTTGGCCTTGTAGACCAGGACGATGCCGACGGCCAGGAGGCCGTAGACCGCGCCTTGGAAGAGGCCCAGTGCGAGGAAGGCGCCCACGTCAGAACCCGTTCACGAACGCGAAGTCGGTCTCGTAGTGCCCGCCGCCGTCGCAGACGTTGCGGAGCACGCTCACCTGCGTGGCGCCGAACGGGCCGTCGGAGTAGTTCAGATCGGGGAAGACCCCGGTCGAGAACTTCTGCCCCGCAACGGCATCCATGAACGCGCCCCGGTCGAGCGCCTCACCCGCCTGCTCCAGCATTTGATGGAGCACTTTGGACTGGCCCCACATCATCCAGGTGACGTCGTCGGCTTCGATCCCGGCCGCGTCGACCGCCGCGAGGAAGTCCGGGTCGTACTCGCCCGCGTCGGCGAACGCCGGCGTCGGGTTGAAGAACCGCGCGCCCTCGGTCGAACCCGCGGCGCTGCAGCCGGTGCTGGCGACCTGGTCGATGCCCATGCTCACGCCGACG
The DNA here is from genome assembly GCF_027622875.1 of Glycomyces luteolus. Taxonomy (GTDB): domain Bacteria; phylum Actinomycetota; class Actinomycetes; order Mycobacteriales; family Micromonosporaceae; genus Glycomyces; species Glycomyces luteolus. The sequence continues at coordinate 155,310 of NZ_JAPZVP010000003.1, forward strand.
CCCACGAACTGCGGGCGGCAGCCGGAGGCGGCGGCCATCTCCAGGTAGAAGGTGGGGCTGGTGAGCACGAAGACCACGTCGTAGTTCTTCACCGTGCCGGTGCAGAGGTTCCCGGCGGCGGAGGAGCCGCGCTCGTTCTTGTCGGGGCGGAAGACGTCCACGCCGTCGAAGGAGCCGGTGAAGCCCTCGACCGCGTCGTCGAAGTTCGGCGTGTTGGTGACGACGGCGGCCACTTTGGACGCGTCGGTGACGCCGAGCTCGTTCTTGATGTAGTCCGCGAGCATCGGGGTCTGCTGCTTGTACGTCATGGAGGCCGCGAAATAGGTGTCGAGCGAGCCCATGCCGGTCTCGGTGACCCCTGTGGACAGATACGGGACGTCCTCGCTCGCGGCGTACTGGGCGCACGCCTGGATCTGGTCGGTGCCGCCCGCGCCGATGAGCGCGAACGCCTGCTGCTCCTCGGCCATGGTCTGGCAGACCTGGCGGGCGGTGGAGGGCCGGTACTGGTCGTCGGCGAACACCGTCTCGACGGTGCGGCCGTGGATCTCGACCGGCTTGCCGCCGTTCCCGTACTGCCAGTAGAGGTCCTTGCCCGTGGCGAAGGACTCCTGCTTGAGCGGGGCCGCGCCGGTCAGGGGCGCGTGGATGCCGATGGTGATGGTGTCGGCGGTGACGCCGGTGGTGTCGCCGTTCCCGGCGTTCCCGTTGTCGTTGCCGCCGCCTCCCCCGCCGCCACCGCCGCCGGAGGCGTCGTCGCCCCCGCCGCCGGTGGATTCGGTGCCGTCGCCGCCCGTGGCGCCGTCGTCGGCGCTGGCGCCTTCGGAGCCGCCGAGGCCCTCGTTCTCGCCGCCTTGGGCGACGAAGTCGTCATGCACGCCTTCGAACTGGCCGCACGCGGGCAGTACCAGCAGCGCGCCCGCCAAGAGCGCGAAGATCGTCCGGCGCCGTTTGGGAAGAGCGAGCCTCATGAGCGGCCCCCGCGTCCCGTGAGCTTCTGCCACAGGCCGGCCGGGACCGGCAGGGCCCAGCCGCGCTTGTCGAGGTTGTGGGCGCGGATGCGGTCGATCGCGCCGCCGCCGCCCGCAGCCGCACTCGAAGCGCCCAACACGGAGTGCAGGAGGTAGGCGCCGACGATCCCGGCCGGGATCAGCGTCCACACGTACCAGGGCGCCTTGGGTTCGAGGGGTTCGTACGCGGCAGGCGCCAGCTCCTCGGCCGAGGCGGACTCCTCGGGTGCGGGCTCGTCCGTACCGCCTCCGGTGCCCCCGCCGCCGCCGCCCGAACCGCCGCCGCTCCCGCCTGAGCCGCCGCCGATCACGTCGCCGCCCGGGTCGCTCGCGCCGTCCTCGGGCGCCTCGCCGGGCGTGTACGAGAACGTCGCGGCGAGCCGGTACGCGGTGGCGTCGTACTCGTTCACGGGGGTCTGGGTGTCGTCGCGAAGCGGCAGTTTGAGGTTCACCTGCCAGGTGTCGACCGGGGTGGCCTCGTCCATGACGGGCATGAACATGACCCCGTAGTTCGCGAACGGGTCCTGTCCCCAGTCCTTGGCGAGCTCAGTGAGGTCGAACGTCCACGTGGGCAGCGGGACTTCGACGACCGGGACCTCCTCGCCGCCGCCCTCGACCGCTTCCTGCGCGGCGGCCAGCAGCGCCTCGGCGTCGGCGACCTCCTGCGGGTCGGGCTCGGCGCGCTCGCCGACGACGCAGCCGTCGCCGACGGGCGGCTGGACGTCCCACATCTCGGCCTCGCCCGTCGTCCAGGCCTCGGTGATCGGGCAGGCCTGGACGAGCTTGCCGGTGGGGTTGAAGGTGGGCGAGTCGCCCGCGTCGTCGCCCTCGGCGACGGTGAGCTTGAAGTCGGTGATCTCGGAGCCCTCGGTGACGCCGCGTTCGGCGAGGTTGAAGGAGAGGGCGGCGACCTTCGTGTTCTCGCCGAGCTCGACGGCGACGGGCATCGTCGTCGCCGACTGCGGATTGGGCCATTCGACCTGCTGCGAGATCGAACCGAGCTCGAGGGTCTCGTCGATCTGACGGCTCCAGTACCAGGAGACGCCGTCCACGCCGTAGTCGAAACTCAGCTCCTCTCCTCCGGACTCCTCCTGCGCGGCGGCCGGGGCGGGCCAGGCGAGCACAGTGAGAACCATTGCGGCACTGGCATAAATCGGCATCGAACCCTTGGAACGGTGTCGGGGGATCATATGGGGCACTCCCGAGACGGTGTCTTGCAGACCTCGGCCTGCGTCATGTCATTGATGGGTTTAGATACACACCATAGGTCAAAGTGACGATCGTCTCTACCCGTGAGTAGCAAAAATTTCGGGAGCAGCCAGGGCAAAGCGCTCCCATTCCGGCAACGCGAAAAGGGGCCCACCGCAGCTGCGGTGGGCCCCTTTGAAAACCGTGCTGAGGATCTACTCCTCGGTCTTCTCCTCTTCGGCTTCCTCGGCCTCGGCCTCGGCGGCCTTGCGGCCCGGGAAGAGGTCTTCCTCGGTCAGCTCGGTGCCGGAGGCGTCGGAGATCGAGGCCTCCTTGACGACCTCTTCGAGGGCGAGCTGCTGACGCAGCGAAGCGGCGATCTGCTGGAGGCCGCCGTTCGTGCGCAGCTCGTCGACGAACTTCTGGAACTGGTCCTGCGGGACGCCGCGCTGCTGGGCCTGGCGCACGACCTCGGCGGTCATGAGCTCGCCGGAGACCTCGAGCTCGCGGTCGCGGGCGATCTTGCCGAGGATGATCGACTGGCGGAGGCGGGCCTCCGAGTCGGCGATCATGTCGGCCTTGAACTCGTCCTCGGTCTTGCCCATGAGCTTCAGGTACTCGTCGAACTGCGCGAGCGCCTCGGCGGTCTCGCCGTCGTGGCCGCCCTTCATGTGCATGAGCTCGTGCTCGACGTCCTCGGAGACGACCTTCTCCGGCAGCGGCAGCTCGACGGCCTCGACGAGGGCCTCGAGGGTCTTCTGGCGGGCCTCGTTGGCCTTGCCGGTGCGGGCCTGGTTCTCCAGGCGCTCGCGGGTCGAGTCGCGCAGCTCGGCGAGAGTGTCGAACTGGCTGGCCATCTCGGCGAAGTCGTCGTCCAGCTCGGGGAGCTCGCGCTCCTTGACCTGGGTGACCTTGACCTCGACGTCGGCGGTCTCGCCCTCCTGCTCACCCGCGAGGGTGGACTGGATGGTCTTCTCGTCGCCCGCGGACATGCCGATGAGGGCCTCGTCCAGGCCGTCGAGCAGGTTGCCCGAGCCGACCTCGTGGCTCATGCCGGTGACGGAGCCGCCCTCGACCTCTTCGCCGTTCTGGGTGGCGCGCAGGTCGATGACGACGAAGTCGCCCTCGGCCGCGGCGCGCTCGACGGTCTTCAGCGACGAGAAGCGCAGACGCTGGGACTCGAGGTCCTTGTCGACGTCCTCTTCGCTGACGCCCTCGGCCTCGACCGTGACCTTCAGCGACGCGAAGTCGGGGAGCTCGAACGCGGGGGTCACGTCGGTCTCGACCACGAACTCGAACGGCTTGCCCTCCTCGATCGGCTTGACCTCGGTCAGCTCGGGGCGGCCGAGCGCGTTCACGTCGTTCTCGGTGACGGCCTTGTTGAGGTTCGCCTGCACGGCCGGGTCCATCGCCTGCGCGTAGACCGACTCGCGGCCGATGCGCTGGTCGATGACCTGGCGGGGCGCCTTGCCGGGACGGAACCCGGGGACGCGGACCTGCTGCCCGACCGTCTTGTACGCCTCGTTGATGAACGGCGCCAGCTCCTCGAACGGCACCTCGACCGACAGCCGCACCCTGGTCGGGCTCAGGGTCTCGACAGTGCTCTTCACAGACGTACTCCTAGATCATTTCGCTCAATTGCCTTGCGACATTGACTTGCGTCGGGGCGAGGGGTTGCCATGGCCGCATCGGTCCGCCGGCAGCGCAGCATCGACCCCCGCTCCGATCGAGTCTAGGCCGCCGCACCGTCGCGGCCCCGGCGGGTGTGGTCGATATCGCCGCTCGTCACCTGTTGAGGGGATCGCGGCCGGGCCGACCGGTCAGCGCCGAGATCGCCTAGACTACGCCCTGCAATCGTTCTCAGGACGAGTCGGACGGCCCGGCATCCGGCTCGATCGAACGACACCCCCGCCCCGAACAGGAGTGAACGCCGTGGTTTCACCCGCAATCCTCGTCTTCACCAAGACGACCGGCTTCCGGCACGACTCGATCCCGGCCGGCGTCGCGGCGGTCGAGCGCATCGCGGCCGACCTGGGCTACGAGACCGAGCACACCGAGGACGCGGGCGTGCACAACCCGCTCGACCTCGCCCGCTTCGCGGCCACCGTCTGGCTCTCCCCCTCCGGCGACATCCTGGACGAGCTCGAGCGCGCCGCCCTGGCCGACTTCGTGACCGGCGGCGGCGGCTGGTGCGGCGTCCACGCCGCCTCCACCGCCGAGCGCTCCTGGCCGTTCTTCCGCGAGCTCGTGGGCGCCCGCTTCATCGGCCACCCGCCGGGGTGCACCCCCGGCGAGATCGACGTCGTCGACCAGGGCCACCCGTCCACCGAGCACCTGCCGAAGCGCTGGTCCTGGACCGACGAGTGGTACAGCTTCGACGAGCGGCCGACGGGCTGGGAGATCCTCCTCGAAGCCGACGAGGACACGTACGACACCGCCGACCTCGCCATGGGGAACCCGCACCCGATCGCGTGGCACCGCCGCCTGGAGCAGGGCCGCTGCTTCTATACGGCCCTCGGCCACGCCGCCGAGGCGTACGAGGACGAGGTCTTCCTGGCGCACGTCGAGGGCGGCCTCCGCAGCGTCCTCCCACCCGCCTGAGCCCCGGCTCGTATGCTGTCCTTCCGACACCCGGGAGGCAGCTCATGGGCACCGCGCGCGTCATCGTCACCGACATCGGCTCGGTCCTGTTCGACTTCGACCCCGGCCACCGCCTCGACCTCCTCGCCGAACGGACCGGGCACCGGCGCGGCAGACTCGACCGCGACCTGTTCGCGTCGGGTTTCGAGACCCGATGCGAGGCGGGCGAGTTCACGGCGGAGGAGATCCGCGCCGAGGTGGCCGAGCGCATCGGCTTCGACGGCGGACTGGAGGAGCTGAGCGAGCTGTGGACCTCGGCGTTCACGCTGAACCACGATGTTCTGGAGCGGCTGGTCGCGACCGGTCTGCCGCTGGCGATCTTCTCGAACAACGGCCCGCTCTTCGCCGACTTCTTCGACGTCCGCTATCCCGAGGCGGCCCGCTGGTTCCGCCACCGCTACTTCGCCTGCCGCCTCAAGTCCCGCAAACCCGACGACGCCGCCTTCGCGGCTGTCGAACGCGACCTGAAAGCGGCCCTCGACGCGGACCCGGGCGACCTGCTCTTCATCGACGACAACCGCGAGAACACGGCCAAAGGCGCCGCCCGCGGCTGGCAGGTCCACACCTACGCGAACCCGGACGCGCTGGAAGCGGCCATCGCAGCGGGAACCTGACACCATGCGCTACACTCGTCTGCGTCCGCTTCTGGCGGACCGCGCGGGTGTAGCTCAATGGTAGAGTCTCAGTCTTCCAAACTGATTGCGCGGGTTCGATTCCCGTCACCCGCTCCAGTTGCGGGAGCCCCGGCCGATCGGCCGGGGCTTTCGGCGTCTTCGGCCCCATCACGGCGTGGCCGGTGCCCGCCGCTCCGAGCGCGGATGCAGGCGTCCCGAGGCCTTCGCAAGCGTTGTGCATCGAAGTTCACCAATGTGTCCTGTTGGGACCCTCACGGTTGTTCACTCGTATCCGGCATGAGTGGTCGCACCGTTGACGCCGGCCCGCGCTCTCGAGCCGCGCCCTCCTCACCATCGATGATGGACTGTCGCTCTGGTCAGACGGGGGCTGGAGGCTGACCTGGGTGCGGCCGGGCGGCCAGCGCATCACCAGCTCCTGGAACGCCGCCGTCACGAGCTCGGGGGCGAACGTCGCGGCCGAGGACGTCGGCCGGAACGGCTCGATCGCGGCCGGGCGGACGGCGACCGCGTGGGGGCTTCGTGGCCAGCGGCCCGAGTACGGTACCGGTGGTGACCTGCACGCCTGCATAGATCAAGGGCCGGGGCGCCGTCGCGCCCCGGCCCGAACGCGTCACAGGGCGCTCCCGCGAGGCGGACGATCATCGCGGCCGCTTGATACGTTCCCGAAGTGTCCCAGCCCGTACCTTCCGTCCGCCTGAGGCGGCTGGCCCTGCCGATCTACGGGCCCACGATCCTCATCTCGGTGGGCATGGGCGCGGTGATGCCGCTCATCGCGCTTTCCGCGCTCGACCTCGGCGCCAGCGTCACGCAGGCCGCGATCATCGTGGGGCTCATCGGGTTCGGTCAGCTCATGGGCGACCTCCCGGCGGGGGCGCTCGCGCAGCGGTTCGGTGAGAAGCGGGTGCTGCTGGCGGCGTGCGTGGTCGAGGCGGCCGCGCTGATCACGGCGTCGCGCACCGGTTCGCTTCTGGTGCTCTCGGCGGCGGTGTTCGTGATCGGCATGTCGTCGGCCGTGTTCGGGCTGGCCCGGCACGCGTACCTGTCGGTGGCCGTCGCGGCCGGGTTCCGCGCCCGCGCGATGTCGACCCTCGGCGGGACGTTCCGCATCGGCGGGTTCATCGGCCCGTTCGTGGGCGCGTTCCTCATCGAGCAGTACTCGTTCGGCGCGGCCTACGCGTTCGCCGCCGCGACGAGCCTCGCGGGCGGCCTCCTCAGCCTTGCCCTGCCGGATCTGCCCGTCTCGCGGACGGCAGTCGTACCGGAGCAGCGCGGTATGTGGTCGGTGCTGGCGGAGCACCGCAAGGTGCTCGCGACGCTCGGCATCGGGGTGCTGCTCATCATGATCGCGCGCGCCTCGCGGCAGGCGATCATCCCGCTGTGGGCCGAGCACCAGGGCCTCGACGCGACGGCCACGAGCGTCATCTTCGGTATCGCGGCGGGCGTGGACATGCTGCTGTTCTATCCGGGCGGCGCGATCATGGACCGCTTCGGGCGCATGTGGGTCGCGCTTCCCGCGATGATCGTGATGGGCGCCGGGTTCCTGCTGCTCCCCCTGTCCGGGACGGCGGTCGCGATCGGCCTCGTGGCGTGCTTCATGGGCCTGGGCAACGGGATCTCCTCCGGCATCGTCCTCACTCTCGGCGCGGACGTCGCGCCGGACGAGGGCCGCCGCCAGTTCCTCGGCGGGTGGCGCCTGTGCGGCGACCTGGGCGGCGTCGCCGGTCCGGGACTGATCAGCCTCGTGTCGCTGGTGTTCCCGCTCGGTGCGGCGGCGATCGCCCTCGGCCTCATCACGTGGTTCGGCGCGGCCTGGCTCGCCAAGTGGGTGCCCGTGTACGACCCGGCCCGCCGGGAGCGGGAGCAGGCCGCGGTCTAGCCCGGCGAAACCCGGTGGCCCGCGTCCGGTCTCCGCGGTCATACTCGTGCGGCGATCTGCCGTGCGGGGTTTTCGCGTGTCCGAATGGAAGCGGGTCCGCTCCCGGGTCTCGGAGTCGAAAGTCCACAAGGTCGCGTTGCCGTCCGGTGCGCTCCCGACACCCGACCGGGGTGCCCTCGAACGCTGGTCCCACCGTGATTTCCGGGACCGCCTGGCGTGGAAGGTCGCGGCCGACACCCTCTTCATCGTCGGCAGCCGCCCCGCCTTCGACTTCGAGGGATGGAGGCTCCGGGAGCTCGCCGAGGGGCGCCCGGCCCTGCTGGCCCGGAAACCAGGAGCCCACGCCTGCGCCGAAATCGGGCCCGGCTCCTACTGGCGGCCGACGACTTACGCTGAGCTCCACGTCGAATGCTGCAACCGGCATTGGTGAAAGGGATCGGCGACGGCGTCAGGGCAGCACCTTTTGCCCTCAGCCGAAGCGCTGCTCGGTCCAGGCGGCGATCCCGGCTTCAGTGAGGATCACGTCCCAGGCGGCTTCGGCGGCGCCGAGGATCGGGGCGTCGGGGCCGAGGGCCGAGGGTACGACGCGCGGCGGGTCGTCGCGGCGGAAGCCCATGAGGCCCGCGCCGAACGCGGCCTCGAAGGGTTCGGCGGCGGCGCGGCGCAGCTCAGGGGCGAGACCGCCGAGGCAGACGATCTCCGGGTCGAGGATGTTCACCAGACCGGCGGTGCCGCGGCCCAGCACCGTGGAGCATTCCTCTACGGCCGCACGGGCACCGGGATCGACGAGCGCTTCGATGAGGTACGCGCGCGGGTCCTCCGGCTCGTCCTCGCCGCGCAGCCGCGCCACGGCGCGGCCGTCGACGGCCACGTCCCAGCAGCCGTACGCGCCGCACGGGCACGGCACGGCCGGATCGCCCAGGGGCGCATGGCCGAACTCGCCGCCCGCGCCGGTCGCGCCGGTGACGGCGTGGCCCTCGTCGACGAAGATCCCGCCGATCCCGACCTCGATCGTCAGGTACAGGACGCTCCTGCCCGGGTGGGAGCGGCGGGCCTCGGCGAGACCGGCCAAGGTGGCGTCGTTGCCGAGGGCTTGGGGCACACCGGGAAGCAGCGGCTCGATTTCGAGATCGCGCCATCCGAGCACACTGGACTGCACGATCGCGTTGCGACGCACCGTGCCCGTAGCGGAGATCGAGACGGCGCGCACGCGGCCGTCGTAGCGGCCCGCGAGTTCGCCCACGGCGGCGCGGATGTCGGCGAAGACCCGTTCGGGTCGTTTGGAGGCGTGGCGGCCGGATGTCGTGTCGACAAGGTTCCCTTCGAGATCCGCGATGGCGACCACCCAGTCGGCGAAGCGGACGTCGACGACGGCGGCGAGGGGCCCGTCGGGGTGCGCGTGGAGGGTGGTGGTGGGGCGGCCGCGGCCGGTGGGCGGGGCGGGTGCCTCGGCGATGAGATCGAGCGCGCGGAGGCGGGCGGAGATCTCGGTGGCCGTGCCGCTGCCGACGTGCAGCTCCCGGGCGGCCTCGGCGCGGGTGACGCCGGGCCGGGAGCGCACGAGTTTGAGCAGGTCGAGCGCGCCGCTCCAGCGGGCGGCCTCGGCGCGGCCGACCCTGGCGGGCTCGGCGCTCGAGTCGTCGCCGGGAGCAGGGGTTCTGGCTTGCACTCGGGGACCTCCACCAATTATCCTCGCGTTACGAGTTTATTTCTACCCCGGAGGGCTTCATGCGAAGCTACAGCACCCCTGAGGCCGTCCTGCTCGACATGGACGGCACACTGGTCGATTCGGACGGCGCCGTCGAACGCGCATGGGCGGCATGGGCCGTCGAATACGGCGTCGACCCGGCGCTCGCCCTGGCGAACGCGCACGGCAGCCCCGCTTCGGTCACCGCCGCCCGCTTGCGGCCCGACCTCGACGCGGCGCAGGTGCGCACGGCCGCCGCACGGCAGCTCGAGCTGCAGTACGACGACCTGGCCGACGTCGTCCCCACCGAAGGCGCCGAACGACTGCTCGCCGCACTCGACCGGGTCGCACTCCCCTGGGCCGTCGTCACCAGTGCCGACGACCGGCTCGCGAAGGCCCGGCTGGCCGCCGCTGGCATCCGGCCGCCGCTGCTGTTCACGTTCGAGGACGTCGAGCGCGGCAAACCCGACCCGGAGGGATACCTGCTGGCCGCCAAGGCGCTCGGCGTCGACCCGGCCGCGTGCCTCGTCGTCGAGGACTCCGAACCGGGTCTGGCCGCGGGCCGGGCGGCGGGCGCGATGACCGCGTCCCTGCGCGGGCTCGCCGCCGACGTGCGGCTGCGGGACCTCGGGCACCTCGCGGAGCTGCTGGTGTCCGATGGCCGTTGACGTCCAGACCCGGGAGGAGCGGGCGGCCAGCCGCGACCTCAGTCGCGTGGTCGCGTTCGCGCAGATCGGGCTCGGCCTGCTCGTGTGCTCCTACGGGCCGTACCTGGCCGGGATCTCGGCCGAGCTCGACCGGTCCCGCGGCGAACTCGTCTGGCTCACCATGACCTTCGGCGCGGGCCTGGTGCTCGCGGCCGCGACCGGCCCGGCCGTGCTCCGCGCGGGCGCGGGCCTGGTCATGCGCCTGGCGTGCGCGGTCATCGCGGTCGGCGCGTGCGTCATGGCGGCCACCCCGCAGCTCGCACTCGCCGGGACGGGCTCGGTGCTGGTCGGTCTCGGTTGCGCCGCAATCGCCTTGGCGACGCCGTCGCTGCTGCGAGGACCGGGGGCGGCGAAGCGGATCGCGGTCATGGTCGGGCTCTCCAGCGCCGCCGGCGTGTGCGCGCCGCTGGCGTTCGGCGCGCTGGAATCGGTGGACGTGCCGGGCCGCTGGGCGCTGCTCAGCGCGGTCCCCGTGCTGCTCGCGGCCGTCGCGCACCGGACGGTCCACGGCCCGCCGGACGACACGGCGGCGGGCGGCGGGATGCCCGTCGGACCGGCTTCGCTCGCGTGGACGCGGATCGTCCTCTGTGTGGGGATCGAGTTCTGCTTCTCGATCTGGAGCGTCGCCCGGCTGGTCGACACCGGGGTTACGCTCGGCACCGCCTCGGCGCTCGGCGCGGGCTTCGGGATCGGGATGGCCGTCGGCCGCCTGGTCGGGCCGCGGTTCGTGGACCGGCCGTGGGCGGTGCACGCCGCGCTGGCGACGATCGCGGTCGGCACCCTGGTGGTCTACCTGGGGCAGGATCCGGTCACGGTCACCGCCGGGATCGCGGTCGCGAGCCTGGGCATCGCGCCGCTGTACCCGATCATGCTGGGGCGCCTGGTCGGTATCCCGGGCCTGAGCGGGCGCCACTCGGCGTCGATCGGGTCGCTCGCGTCGGGGACGGCTATCCTGTCGGCCCCGGCGGCACTGGGCTGGCTGGACGGGCAGATCGGGTTGCGCGAGGCGTTCCTGCTGCCGATCCCGCTGCTGGTGGTCCTGCTGGTCCTGTCAAGGCGGGCATAGCGAAAGCGGCCCCGGACCGTGAAGGTCCAGGGCCGCTTCCCGCGGTCTACCGCTCTTCCTCCCGCTTCTTGGCGGCGGAGAGCGAACCGGCGTGCGCCTTCTCCTCAGGGCTGAGGCGGGTCTTGATGAGGCTGGCCACGGTGACCACGATCAGGACGCCGATGACCACGATGAGGCTCACTGGCGTCGAGACCTCGGGGATCGAGGTGTTGATGTCGACGTGGGCCCAGTGCAGGATCAGCTTCGCGCCGATGAACAGCAGGATGATCGCCAGGCCGGCCGAGAGGTAGACGAGGCGGTCGAGCAGGCCCTTGACGAGGAAGAACAGGGCGCGCAGGCCCAGCAGCGCGAAGGCGTTCGCGGTGAAGACGACATACGCCTCCTGCGTGACGCCGAAGACCGCCGGGATGGAGTCGAGCGCGAAGAGCAGGTCCACGCTGCCGATCGCGATGAGGACGATGAACAGCGGGGTGAAGAGCCGCTTGCCGTCCGCTTTGGTGATGAGCTTGCCGTTGACGTAGTCGGGGGTGATGGGCAGGAAGCGCCGGGCGCCGCGCACCATCACGTTCGACTCCACATCGGGGTCCTCGTTGCGGTGGCGGAAGAGCTGGACCGCCGTGTAGACCAGCAGCAGCCCGAAGACCAGGAACATGAACGAGAACGAGTTGATGAGGGCCGCGCCGAGCGCGATGAAGATGGCCCGCATGATGAGCGCGAGGACGATGCCGAAGGTGAGCACCTTGTGCTGGTGGTGGTCGGGCACCGCGAAGGTGCTCATGATGATCACGAACACGAACAGGTTGTCGACCGAGAGGCTCTTCTCGATGATGTAACCCGCGAAGTACTCCGTACCCGCCGCGTTCCCGTACACCCCACCGAACCAGATGCCGAAGGCGATCGCGATCGCGATGTAGAAGACCGACCAGGCCGTGGCCTCTTTGAACCCGACGTGGTGGGGGCGCAGTGCCGCGAGGATCAGGTCCACCGCCAGCAGGACGACGATGAGGCCGATGGTTCCGGCCCAAGTGAGTGGGCTGATTTCGAGCAACGCTTCCTCCGTCAGATTGCCATCATCACGACTGCAGGGTTGACATCATCCCTCAGTGCCCGCATCCTAACGGCCGCTTGCCCCGTTTGTCACGACCACCCTGGCGTCCGTGACCTCGACCAAAGCACGATCGGCGTCACACTGCAGCCGATCCGGCGTTCGGGAGTCGGGTTCGCGGCGTCCGGCGCCTGCCGGGACGTAACGAGGCGGGCGCCGAAGCGAAGCCTTCGAGGGCCGCGACCTGGGTCGGGGTGAGTTTGAAGGAGGGGTTGGCGGCGCGGGGGTAGATCTCGGCGGCGTGCCAGAGTTCGGAGCGGACGCTGGTGGCGACGCCGATGCGGCGCATGTAGGTGCGCAGCGACTGGGTGAGCTCGAAGGCGTCGAAGACGTAGACGTGGTCGATCCCCCAGGGCCGGTGTGCTCCCGGCCTGGCGGCGGCGCGCGGTCCGGTCATGACCAGGTAGTACTCGAGCTCGTCGGAGTCGGTGAGGTCGAGCAGGCCCTCGACCCGGGTGTAGTGCTTGATGTTGACCGTGCGCCCGGCGAGCGGGCCGCTGCGGAACCAGCCGTCCACTGCGTGGCTCGCGGAGGGTTCAAGCTCGATGTCGAAGATCTCGGCGGCGATCCAGTCCGAGAGGTGCCCGTGCACGAGCGGGCGGCCGACGATGTCGGCGATCCGGGCCTCGATCTCGTTCCGCGCTTGGAGCAGCATGGCGATCGACTTGAGTCCGTCTTCGTCCATCGTCGCTCCTCGGCTAGGCCCCCGCTCCTCATCGTACCGATCCGCAAGCCGCGGACGGAGAACGCCGTCTTCGACTAGGGCGTTGGGAGTCCGGTGGTGAGGAGGCGGCCGATCGACTGGAGGCGGTCGGCCATGGTCTCGGGGTCGAGGGGGTCCTCGCCGGAGTTCAGCCACGCGCTCATCAGGGCCGCGCCGCCGCCGGCGACGAACACGGCCAGGTCGTCGGCGACGCGCGGCGGGATCTGCGTCTCGCCGAAGCGGGCGAGGAGCGCTTCGCGCCGCAGCGGCGCGAGCAGGCCGCACACCACCTGGTTGAGCGCGAACGCGCTCGCGGTGGCGAACATCGCGCGGTAGAAGCCCTGGTGGGCGGCGAAGTGGCGGGCGATCGCGAGGGCGCGGTCGCGGCCGACGGCCTCACCGGGAGCGTCCTCCCACGGTTCGGTGAGCTCACGGCGGGCCAGATCGAGCGCCGCCTCCAGGAGCAGGTTGTCCCGGTCCCCGTAGTGCAGGTAGACGAGCTGGCGGCTCACTCCGGCGGCATCGGCGATGTCGGATACCGGGACGTTCGCGGTGCCGCGCGCGCTGACCAGCGCCGTCGCGGCGCCCAGGAGGGCGGCGCGGGTTCGTCGCACCCGGCGGTCTTTGGCGGGTGGCGGAGTCGGGAGGCTCACCCGACGAGGTTAGACACGTGTCGATGCTTCGACAAGTCGTTCGACGGATCAATCGTTAACTGAAACTGATCGCGTCGACGTAGGTCCAGTCGCCGCCGATGTGCTCGAATGCGCTGTTCTCGGTCTGGGAGCCGGGGCCTTCGGCGTCGGTGTAGTGGGCGCGGAAGCGGACGGTGCCCTGGGTGTGGAGCGGGGAGCCGCCGGTGGCCTCGAGGATCTCGAGGCCGGTGAAGCGGCGGTCGTCGGCCGCGAGGTCGAGCCGTTCAGGGCGGGTCGACGGGTGCCAGGTGCGCAGCAGGTAGGCGGCGTCGCCGAGGGCGAAGGCGCTGTAGCGGGAGCGCATGAGGGCTTCGGCGGTGGCGGCCTTCGCGGTCCCGGCGTGCAGCGGCCCGCAGCAGGCGGTGTACGCGGCGCCCGAGCCGCACGGGCACGGGCGGGGCTGGCGGTTGCGTCTGGGCATTCCAGGATTGTGCCGGAGCGCCGCACCGGCCCGGGGGCCGGTGCGGCGTGCCGTCAGCAGTTCTCGAGGTAGGGCGTGACGACCTCGGCGTACGCGGCCTGACCGGCGGCGTTCGCGTGGAACGATTCGATCGTGCCGGTGTAGCCGAGGATCCACGGGTCCGCGGAGCAGATCTCGTGGCCCGCGAAGGCGTCGCGGGGGTCGGCGAAGTCGAAGCCGTGGTCGGCCGCGACCGAGGCGGTGGTCTCGGCGAGGAGATCGGCCGTCTCGTTCAGCAGCGCCTGCTCGTCCGGCGTGATCGCCAGGGTCGCGGAGCAGCTGGTCCCGTTGAAGAGCCGCGGGTTGCCCACGATCGTGACGTCGGCGAACGGCGAGCGGTCTTCGACCTGCGTGTAGAGGTCTGCAAGCTCGGCCGGGAGCGAATCGGTGATGACGGCCTGCGCGTTCGCGACCGCGCCCTGGCACAGGGCCGTGTCGGTCCCGGCGCACGCGCCGAGCACCGAGGAGAACCCGGCGTCGTTGCCGCCCACGCCGATCGACACCTCGCGGGTGCGCCAGGTGAGGTTGCCGAGCTGCTCGGCGACGACGTCTTCGACGCGCGCGCCGGAGCAGGCGTCGAACGAGAGCCGCGCGCCGGTCGCCTCGGCGGCGAGCTGCGGGTAGGCGTTGGCGGAGCGGTAGCAGTCGGTGCCGTCGTCGGCGTAGTCGCCCGCGCCCACACCGGACACATAGGAGTCGCCGAGGGCGACGTACCGGGGCGACCAGGTGTAACCGGCGGAGGCCGGGGCGGCGAACGAGGCGGCCGTGATGCCGGCGACCGCCGCGGCCGCGAGGGTGCGGGCGATCATGCCGCGCTTGCTGGAGTTTCGGGTCATGGGTCTCCTTCTCGTTGCGGGACGGGCCCGGGAGGCCCGGCCCCTGAGGGTCCCGGCATTGTATGCGCGCCAGTCCAAAGTGCTTCGGAACTGGCGGTGAACGAAACCGGCCCCACGGGAAGACTCCTGTGGGGCCGGTTTCGGTTGCTTCTAATAGTCGAGCAGCGGGAGGACGACGTCGGTGTACGCGTCCTGTCCGGCGGCGGTCGGGTGGAAGGACTCGAGGGTCCCGGTGTAGCCGAGGATCCACGGGTCGGCCGAGCAGACGCCGTGGCCCTCGAAGGCGGCGCGGGGGTCGGCGAAGTCGAAGCCGTGGTCGGCCGCGACCGAGGCGGTGGTCTCGGCGAGCAGGTCGGCGGCGTCGTTCAGCAGCGCCTGCTCTTCGGGGGTGATCGCGAGGGCGCCGGAGCAGGCGGTCTCGTTGAACAGGCGCGGGTTGCCGACGACGACGATGTCGGCACTGGCGGCCTTGGTCTCGACCCGGGTGTAGAGGTCGTCGAGTTCGGCCGGGAGGGAGTCGGTGATGACGGTGCGCGCGTTGGTGATCGCGGTCTTGCACAGGGCGGTGTCGGTGCCCGCGCATGCGGTCAGCACGGAGGAGAACCCGGCGTCGTTGCCGCCCACGCCGATCGTGACGTGCTCGGTGTTGACCGGGTAGAGGTGGTTCAGCTGGTTGGCGACGACGTCCTCGATGCGCGCGCCGGAGCAGGCCTCGAACCAGAGGCGTTCGCCGAGTTCGACGTTGGCCTGCTGCGCGTAGGCATTGGCGGAGCGGTAGCAGTCGGTGCCGTCGTCGGCGTAGTCGCCCGCGCCGACGCCCGAGGCGAACGAGTCGCCGAGCGCGACGTACTGCTGGATGGTGATGTCGGCCGAGGCGGAGCCGGCGAGGCCGGCGACGCCGAAGCCTGCCGCCGCCGCTACGGCGGCCACGCGGGTGAGGACGCGGCGCGACTTGCCTTCCTTGAAGGACACAGGGTCTCCTTGTTGTCGACGGACCGGCGGAAGGTCCCGGGTGGGGTCCCCCGCCGGAGGACCGCGTCATTATAGGCAGGGAAATCCATTGTGCCGCAATAAGAACGGTCCGTGACGCTGCGTCACTCCTGAGTGGTCTAGGGGCGCTCCGCACCGCTCGGACGGAAAACAGTTTCAGAATGTTTCGGCAAGAGATTTGGAAACTGTTTCTGATGGCGGCTAGAATGGCCGCACACGCATCGAAGGAGCACAGCAGATGGGCAATCGCTCGCGGGCGACGCTGACCGAGGTGGCCGAACGAGCGGGCGTCTCCAAGGCCACGGCGTCCAAGGTACTCAACGGCCGCCCGGGCGTGGCCGAGGAGACCCGCAGGGCCGTGCGCGAGGCCATCGCCGAACTCGAGTACGTGCCCACCACGGGACCGCGTGAATCGCCTGCGCCGCAGACGATCCACGTCGTGTTCGACACGCTCCTGAACATGTACGCCGTGTACGTCCTCGACGGGATCATCAGCGGCGGACGAGAGCTCGGCGTCGAGGTCGTCACCAGCTCGCTGGAGGCCGAGACCCCGGGCGACAACGAGCCGATCGGCGCCGACCGGATCAAGGAGATCGCCGCGCAGGGGGCGGCGGGCCTGGTCCTGGTGACCGCGCAGCTCACGACCGCCGAAATGGACACGTGCGAGCAGTTGGGCCTGCCGCTGGTCGTGATCGACCCGGCGAACCCGCTCGACGAGCGGGTGACGAGCCTCGGGGCCACGAACTGGGCCGGGGGCGTCCAGGCCACACGGCACCTGCTCGACTTGGGGCACACCAGGATCGGCTTCGCCGGCGGGCCGCCCGGGTCGCTGCCCGCGCGCGAACGCCTGCACGGCTACCGGGAAGCGCTCGAATCAGCGGGGATCGAAGTGGACCCGGCGCTCACGGGCGCGGGCAAGTTCTACGCCGAGACCGGTGCGGCCCTGACGAATCAGATGCTCGACCTGGACGACCCGCCGACCGCGATCTTCGCCGCGAGCGACAGCATCGCCGTCGGCGTCATCCGGACCGCCCGCCAACGCGGGCTCGAGGTCCCCGGCGATCTCAGCGTGGTCGGCTTCGACGACACGTACAACGCGATGTGGGTCGAGCCGCCGCTCACGACGGTGAAGCAGCCGCTGCGGCAGATGGGCCGCGTGGCCGCCCGCACCGTGCTCGACCTCGCGGCGGGCAAAGTCCCGGACTCGCACCACGTGCAGCTCGCGACGAGCCTCGTAGTGCGCGAATCGACCGCGCCGCCGCGCTGACCAGGTTACGAGTCCGGTTCCTCCAGGGCCCGCTCGTAGGCGAGCAGGGTGTCGACGAAGCGTCGGCGCTCCTCGTTCGTCAAGGGCGCCAGAGCTTTTCGCCAGGCGGCGGCGCTCCCGGCGAGCCAGTCCTCGATCTCGGGCCGCATCTCCCCGGTGACGCTGACGATGCGGCGGCGGCGGTCGGCCTCGTCCTCGCGGCGCTCGAGGACGCCTTTGCGGCTGAGCTCGGCGACCATGAGGCTCACGGTGGTGGGGGCGACCTCCAGGCGCAGGGCCAGGTCATTGACGGCGGCGGGGCCGTCGAAGAGCAGGAGCGCGAGCAGTGAGAGGTGGCGCGGGCTCAGTTCGAGGGAGCGGACCCGCTCGGGCACGGGCAGTCGCTTGGCCCGGCCGACCATGCGCGGCATGAGCAGCAGGAGCTCGCGGATCGCGTCATCGGTGTTCCCAGGACTTGACACGAGCACGCCTCCAGATTACCTTTGTTCTCAAATAATGTTTGCTTGCAAAGCAAATAGGTTCCAGGTTCATGCTACCCGAGGGCGCGGCACGCGCCCCTCGTTCGCATGCCCGCGAAACACCCACCACCAGGAGCGACGCCATGACCGAACCCGACGGCACCATCCTCGACGGCACCATTCTCGTGACCGGAGCCCGCGGCAACATCGGCTCACGCCTCACCGCCCACCTCGCCAGGACCGGGCACCGGGTGCGGGCCACCGCCCGCGACACCGCCGGACTCGACGTCCCCTCAGGCGTGGAGACCGCCGCGCTCGACCTCACCGACGCCGACCCTGCCGTCCTCAAAGGCGTGCGCACCGCGTTCCTCTATCCGACGTTCGGCGACATCACCGGGTTCCTCACGGCCGCAACCGAAGCCGAAGTGGAGCATGTGGTCCTGCTCTCCTCCCCCGCCGCCTACGACCCGGTCGAGCACGCCGGGCCCATCGGCGCAGCGCACCAGGCGATCGAGGCCGCCGTCCGCGACTCCGGCCTCGGCCACACCGTGCTCTACCCCTCCTGGCTCGCCACCAACCCCGACCGCGACTGGGCCGAGCAGATCCGCGCGGGCAGGGTGGCGATCGCCCACCCCGAGTGGCGGATCAACCCGATCCACCTCGACGACATCGCCGAGGTCGCCGCCGACCTCCTGGTGCGCGAACAGTTCCGGGGCTGCAGCCTCATCCTCACCGGCCCCGAATCGCTCAGCCAGCGCGAGGTGATCGCTCAGATCGCCGACGCGCTCGGCAAGCCGATCGAGGTGGAGGAGCTGACGCACGAGCAGGCGCTGGCGGCCCGGCCCGCTTGGTTCCCGGAGGCGATGTTCGCGTCGCTCTTGGAGGTGGCCGCGAACCTCGGTGAGCGTCCAGCGACCGTGAACAACAACGTGGAACGTGTGACCGGACACCCAGCGCGATCGTTCGCGGAGTGGCTGCGGGACAACGAGCCCGGGATCTAACCCGCGATCCGGTGCCGTTCGAACCTCGCCGCTGTCCTCAGACTCAGCCAGGCCGAGTGAAGCCGGCCTCCAGGGTGTGGAGTGTGACGGTGCCGCCGCCGAGCATCTCGGCCTTCTGGTGGAGCCGCTCCACGACGGCCGGGCTCGGTCGGCCGAAGACGTCGATGGACCGGAGGCGTATCAGTGCGCCGAACGCTCTGAACTTCGGTCCTCCGAGCGACAGGTGCAGTTCCATGGACGCCGAATCGGGATGGACGGCGAGCACGGTCATCATGGACTCGGACTCGTCGATGCAGCAGCGGTACGCGGTCAGCTGCGGCTCGCGTTCCTCGACGAACGCGGCCAGGTCTCGCATGCCGCTGCGGACCTCGGCGAGCTTCCCTTCGCGGATGTCGGATCGGTCGACGTAATAGATCGGATCGGTCATGTCGCTGACGCTAGCAGCGGAAACGAGTGCAATCCGGTGAAGCGCCAGTCGGGGGAAGCCGGCCGGGGCGGCTCGCATGGTTCCCGGAGGCGATGTTCGATTCGCCGCTGGAGGCGGCGGCGAACCTCGGAGAGATCCCAGCGACAGTGAGCAGCAATGTTGAGAGAGTGACCGGCCACCCCCGCGAGAACCTTCGCGGAGTGGCTGCGGGGCAACGGTTAGCCGGTGGCCGACTCGTCCTGTTCGGCGAGTTCCAGGGGGTAGGCCGCTGCGAGTCGCGCCCAAGTGCTTCTGGAGACGGACCACCGGTAGAGCTTGAGCTGCTCGTATTCGCCGTCGGCGCGGAGGACGAAGAGGCGCCGCTCGCGGACGACGAAGCGTTCGCCGTGGCCGATGGGGCGCACGAGCTGCATGCCCCCGTTGTTCAGGAACTGCCAGAAGCCGCGCTCGTCGATCTTGGAGTGAGGGATCGCGAGGCAGACCAGGGCGATGAGGGCGACGATGCCGCCGATGATCGCGGTGGCGGCGGCCAGCTCGACGAAGTCCATGTCGTCACCGGGATCGAAGAGGGTGAAGACGAACCCGGCGGCCGCGGCGATGCCGGCGGCGATCGGGACCGATGCGAACGAGAATCGGAGTTTCATGGGGGTGTTCCTCGGATGCGCTGTCAAGGGGTACAGCCGAAGATACCGGCAGGAGCGGGCCCGCGGGGCCTGCTCCGACCGGATGCTCGCCGCTCAGGGGCGTTTGAGCAGCATGCCGAGTACGACGGCGACCAGTGGTATGGCACATAGCACTGTGAAGACCCCTTCGGGGCCATGGTGTTCGGCGACGAGGCCGAACGCCGGGGCGAAGAGGCCGCCGACGCTCATGGCCAGGCCGAGCGTGACGCCTGCCGCGGTGCCGGGGCGGGTCGGCAGGTAGTCCTGCGCGAGTTTGACGAGGACGACGAACGGGAGGTTGATCGCGATGCCGACGGCGAGGGCGACCGCGAGGGCCGCGTACTCGTCGGGGACGAACCGCAGCAGCACGAGCAGCGGGATGATGGCGACGCCGCCGATGCGGGTGACGGTGATCGCGCCGAGGCGGTCGGCCAGGCGTCCACCGAGGAGGGTGCCGACGACGCTGCCGAACATGAAGCCCGCCAGGGCGATCCCTGCGACGGCGTGGCTGGCGCCGAGGTGGCGAATCCAGTACAGCTCGATGAAGGTGATGGTCCCGACCCACAGGATCGAGCGGACCACTTCGATCGCGGTGAGGACGGCGAACGGGCCCCAGCGGTCGGTGCCGGTGCGGGCCTTCGCGGGTCCGGCGGCGGTGCGGGTGTGCTTGCGGAGCATGACGAAAGCGGTGAGGACGGCGGGCGGGATGAACAGGGCCGTCGCGCCGACGCCCATCGCGATGAGCGCGGGCGTGGCGAGCACGGGGGCGAGGAAGAAGCCGACGGAGCCGCCCGCGGCGAAGATGCTCATGCCCGCCGCGCTGTCGCCCGCCGATTCGCGCGCGCCCTTGCCCGCCGCCGGGTGGAACATCGCGACGCCCAGTCCCGAGAGGAACAGGAGCGCGAGCACCAGCGGGTACGGTCCGGCGAGGCCCGCGAGGCCGAGGCCGAGGCCGGCGAGGGACACCCCGGCGGGCGCGAACCAGTCGAGGCGGCGGCGGTCGACGAGGAGGCCGAAGAACGGCTGCGGGATCGACGCGCCGAGTGCGGCGGCGAGTGTGAGGCCGGTGGCGGCGACGTAGCCGTAGCCGCGGTCCAGCACGAAGTAGGGCACGACGGCGGGGACGAGTCCCTGGTAGAGGTCGTCGACGGCGTGGGCGGTGCCCCACAGCCACATGCGCCGAAGCGGCGATGGGGCGGTGTCCCGGGTCTCGGGCAGGGCAGCGGTCTGGGTCATGCTTGGTACTCCTTGTCCTTCTGGCCCAAGGATTCCGACTCGCCGCGGCCTCCGGCTAACGGTATTCTGCCGAGTCATGTCGATTGACGGCCACATTGACGGGCACAGCATTCCGAGCTCGCCGATCCGAATGCTCACGCACCTGGAGCGGATCGACCGGCACCGCCACGACGGCCACCAGTTGATCTACCCTCGGCGCGGGGTCCTGCGGGTGTTCACGGCCTCGGGCGTGTGGGTCGTGCCGCCTTCGCAGGGCGTGTGGATCCCGGCCGGGACCGACCACGCCCACCGCGCGTGCGGGGCGACCGAGATGCGCGCGATCCTCTTCGCGACCGACGGGCCGGGACCGTTCATCGAGCGTCCGACGGTCCTGGCGTTCACACCGCTGCTGCGCGAGGCGGTCACCTGCCTGACCGACGACGCCGCGCTCGAAGCCGGCACCAGAGGGCACCTCGAGCGGGTCGTCCTCGATCTCCTGCGGAGTGTGGAAGCGCCGCAGCGGTTCCTGCCCGCGCTGCCCGATCCGCGGCTGCGCGAGGTGGTGGCGCTCCTCGAGGACGATCCGGGCGACCGGCGGACCCTCGCCCAGCTCGGCACCGCGATCGGCGCGTCCGAGCGGACGCTGAGCCGGCTGTTCCGCGAGCACGCGGGGATGACGTTCGCGCAGTGGCGCGGGCAGTTCCGGCTGCACCATGCGCTCGTGCTGCTCGCGGAGGGGCACCAAGTCACGCGGATCGCGGGCGCGTGCGGGTACGCGAGCCCGAGCGCGTTCATCGGCGCGTTTCGGGAGGCGTTCGGCTTCACCCCGGGCGAGTACCTGCGGCGCGAGCCGGACCTCCGCCTCTAAGGCCGCACGGGTTGCGGTGCGCCCATTGCCTTGAAGGCGCTCTCCAGCTATCCTAGGACCATTATATCGATTCAATTCGATATTTCAATATCTTCGAATCCAGACGACCGCGGTAGCCCGGCACGCCGCGCCGCCTGCCACCTCCCCCTGTGCCACGGCGCGCTCCTCGCGCGGCCGCCCGGCGTGCAGTCCCGGTACGGCCGCGTTCGGACCCCCATCAGATACGGAGTGAACATGAACGAGTCGAGCTCTCGACGGGCGAGACGCCTGCGAGCCCCGGCAGCGGCCTTCATCGGCCTGGTCGCCGCCGCGGCGGCGACACTGGCGGCGACGACCGGCGCTGACGCCGCCACCGTCCGCTACGAGGCCGAGAACGCCCCGGCCGTCTGCGACGGCGCGATCGAATCGAACCACACCGGGTACTCCGGCAGCGGTTTCTGCAACTCCAGCAACGCGAGCGGCGCCGCGGCCCAGTTCACCGTCAACGCCGCGAGCGCGGGAACGGCCACCGTGGCGATCCGGTACGCCCACGGCGCCACCGACTCCCGCCCGGCGAACATCCTCGTCAACGGCAACACGGCCGAATCGGCCAGCGCCTTCAGCGCGACCGGCGCGTGGACGACCTGGTTGACGAAGACCGTCACCGTCCCGGTCAACGCCGGGAGCAACACGATCCGGCTGGTGGCCGCCACCGCCACCGGCCTGCCGAACATCGACTATGTCGAAGTCACCGACGGGGGCGCGGCCCAGACCGGGCCCATCATGGAGGACCTCGGCCGCGGCGTCACCGTCGTGCCCTCCGGCGGCGGCAACCTCGTCAGCTGGCGCCTCCTCGGCACCGACACGGCCAACACGGCATTCAACGTGTACCGCAACGGGACCCTGCTCAACGGCTCCCCCATCACCGGCGCCACCAACTACCTCGACACCGGCGGCAGCGGGACGTACACCGTCGCGGCGGTGAACGGCGGGACCGTCGGCGGCCAGGCCGGCGCCGAAGCGGTCTTCAACTCCAGCGGGTACAAGGACATCCCGCTGCAGCGGCCCGCGGGCGGCACCACCCCCTCGGGCGAGGCGTACACCTACAACGCCAACGACATGAGCGTCGGCGATCTCGACGGCGACGGCCAGTACGAGTACCTCGTCAAATGGGATCCCAGCAACGCCAAGGACAACTCGCAGTCCGGGTACACCGGGAACGTCTACATTGACGCGTACAAGCTCAACGGCCAGCGCCTGTGGCGGATCGACCTGGGCCGCAACATCAGGGCCGGGGCGCACTACACCCAGTTCCAGGTGTACGACTACGACTCCGACGGCGACGCCGAGATCGCCATGAAGACCGCCGACGCCACCGTCTCCGGCACCGGGCAGGTCATCGGCAGCGCGAGCGCCGACCACCGCAACAGCGGCGGCTACATCCTCGCCGGGCCCGAGTACCTGACGATCTTCAACGGCGCCAACGGCGCGGTCCTCGACACCATCAACTACCAGCCGGGGCGCGGCACGGTCGCGGACTGGGGCGACAACTACGGCAACCGGGTCGACCGGTTCCTCGCCGGAACGGCCTATCTGGACGGTAGCCGCCCGTCGATGATCTTCAGCCGCGGCTACTACACCCGCAGCGTCATCTGGGCGGTCGACTTCAACGGCACGGACCTGGTGTCGCGCTGGGTGTTCGACTCCAACAGCGCGGGCGGCCAGTACACCGGGCAGGGCGCGCACAGCCTCTCGATCGCCGACCTGAACGGAGACGGCCGCCAGGACGTCGTGTTCGGCGCGATGGCGGTGGGCTCGAACGGCCAGGCGCTCTACAACACCGGGTTCGGCCACGGCGACGCGCTCCACGTGAGCGACCTCGTCCCGAGCCGCGCGGGCCAGGAGGTGTTCATGGTCCATGAGAGCGCCAGCCAGCCCTCCTCGAGCTTGAACGGCAGCAACGGCGCGATCCTGTTCCAGACGCCCGCGAGCGGGGACAACGGCCGCGGTGTCGCGGCGAACGTCCTGGGCAGCAACGCGGGCGCCGAGTACTGGTCCTCGAACGTGAGCGGCCTGCTCAACGCCTCCGGCGCGAACATCGGCGCGAAGCCCGGCTCGATCAACTTCCTGTCCTGGTGGGACGGCGACGGCGAGCGCGAACTGCTCGACGGCACCGCGATCACGAACTACCCGTCCGGCACGCTCCTGTCGGGCTCCGGGGTCGCGTCGAACAACGGCACCAAGGCCACGCCGGGCCTCTCCGCCGACCTGTTCGGCGACTGGCGCGAAGAGGTCGTCTGGCGCACCAGCGACAACAGCGCCCTGCGGATCTACGCCACGCCCTCCACCACCAGCCTGCGCATCGCCACGCTCATGCACAACCCGCAGTACCGGGTGGCTATCGCCTGGCAGAACACGGCGTACAACCAGCCGCCGCACCCGAGCTTCTACATCGGCAGCGACGTCACGAGCTACCCGTTCCCGTCCATCACCACGCCTTGACCTCCTCCGAGAAACCGGGGCCCGCGGCTGCCGCCGCGGGCCCCGGCCCCGTGCCAAGAGGCGGTGCGGGGGCTGAGCCCGTCGGGTCGACGCTGACGAGCTCGATCCGCTGGTCGCTGCCCTGGACGCCGGTCTCGAGGACGAAGCCGACTCCCGCGGCGTAGAACTTGTGCTCGATGACGCTGGTGTCGAGCGGGTTGACGTCCTCGGTGCGGAGGCAGTCGTCGAAGGACCCGTACGGCACCTCGACCTGCTCGTCCCTGGCCAGGACCTCACCGGTGTCCACAGCGTGGCCCTCGTAGTACTCCTGGTAATAGTAGTCGCCGACCTGGGGGTCGGTTTCCATCGCGATGCCGGGGAGGGCGCCGTCGACCCCGGCCTCCCAGGAGCCCTCGGTGCTGGTGATCTCGCCGTCCGACATCTCCTTGGAGTCCTCGCCGAAGTACCAGACGTTGCCGTCCGCGTCCTGGGCGTACCAGTCGTAGGTGTCCTCGACGACCTCGCCGTCCTCGCTCACGGTGTCGTGGACGACCACGGTGGTGACGCCCATGACCTCGCGGGTCTCATCGGTCACCTCGACGACGATCGTCTCGCCGCCGCCCTCGTAGGTGAATACGGTGCCCGGGATCCACGGCATGAACGGGTTGTCGATGACGGTGCTGAACGCCGAGGCGTCGGGCATCTCGGCCAACGTGGGCTCGCCCGACGGCGACGGCTCATCTGCGCCCCCGTCAGTGCCCTCGTCGCCGCATCCGGCGATGACCGCCCCGAGCAGGGGCGCGACGAGCAGAGCCGCAGCGATTCTTGAACGTTGCATCGATCCCCCTAAGGAGAGGGGCTCTCTCCCTCGTAGGCTACGCCGCTCGCGGCCCCGGGTCCCCCGTCTCGCTCGAACCGGCCGCCGCCCGCCGATGAATCCGCGCGTCGGGCGTCGTCCCCACATGCAAGGAACATCCACATCGAGGAGCGACTCCACATGACCGATGCAACGATCGACTTCACGCCCGTGACCGACCTGGTCGCGGGCTTGCTCGACGGCGTCGACGACGCGCGGCTCGCCGACCCGACCCCGTGCGGCCACTACACCCAGGCGCAGCTGCTCAACCACCTGCTCGGCCTGTGCCTCGCGTTCACCGCCGCGGCACGGGGCGAGACCGGCCCGCACAACGACGCGCCCCCCGGCGAACCCGCGACCGCCCTGGAACCGCAGTGGCGCGGCGAACTCCAGCGCCGCTTGGCGACACTGGCCGACGTATGGAGCGCGCCTTCGGCTTGGGAGGGCGACGCGCTCGCGGGCGGCGTCACGCTCCCCGCCTCGATCATGGGCCTCGTCGCCCTCAACGAGGTCGCCATCCACGGCTGGGACCTCGCCCGCGCCACCGGCCAGGACTACGCACTCGACCCCGGCGTCGTCGAAGCCCTCACCGCCTTCACCGGCCAGGACGCCCACGACCAGTCCGCCCGCGAGGGCATCTACGGCCCGGTCGTCACGCTCCCCGCCGACGCACCCCGGCAGGACCAACTCATCGCCCTCACCGGCCGCGACCCCGCCTGGCGCCCATAGCCACACTCCCCCGGCTGGTCAGCTACCTGCCCTGCGCTCACCGGGTTCTCTGCAGTGAGCCGTGGTTCAGCGGATCCGAGCCAGGACCAGGTCGAGCGACTCGGTGCCGATGACCGGGATGTCATATTGACGTGCCTTGGCCGCCTTGCCGGACATCGAGTCCGGGTCGGCCGCTACGACTAGAACGGTCTTCTTGGTGACGTTCGGTGCGACCTTGAGGCCCGCGGCCTCGAGGCGGTCGGCCCAGTGCTGCTTCGATTCGGCGAACGAGCCGGTCAGTACGACCAGGTCTCCGGACGCCAAATGGAACTCGTGACCTGTGGTGAGTGGTCCGTCGGCAGGTCCGGGCTGCAGCGCCGCGCCGACCGCATGCGTCGGCAGCGACAGCAGTGCCGCGACTCGATGCAGGTCCTGCCGCTCCTCCTCGGTCACCTCACCGTCCGCCAACGCCACCGCGGCCAGCGCGCGGAGATAGCCGCCGTGCAGTTCCAAGGCCGTCGGGCGTCCGATGCCGAGTCGTGCCGCCGCTTCGACGAGCGCGTCCGATTCGGCTGCGGACACGTGGCGGTCCAAGAGCGCCCGGTCGAGCAGGGACAGGTACGTGTCGGCCTGCGGCGGGTCGGGAACGCGCGGAATGTGGTCGACGAGGCGCGCGAGGAAATCAGTGCCTTCATTCGCGCCCGCTCCACGGCATACGGGCTTGGCGAGACCGGTGGGCAGAGTCGGCCAGCGGAGTTCGCGCACCAGCGCAGCGCGATCGGCCCACAGCGCCTCGGGGCCCATGCTGTTGAGGTAGAGAGCGAGCAGTTCGGCAGTGGCGAGCACGTCCGACATCGCCGCGTGGGGCCGTTCGTTGGCGATCCCGGCAGCGAGGCAGCAGTCGCGGAGACTCCGCCCCGATTCCGGGAGGAAGTAGTTCGCCCATTGCATGGTGCAGACGCCGAGGTCGAGGAGGTTCGGCAGTTCCTGGCCCAATCGCAGGTATTCGTGGGCGAGGAGGCGGCTGTCGAAGGCGAGGTTGTGCGCGACGGGGATGCGGCCGCGCAAGCGGTGGAGGATTTCCCCGGCGACCTGATCGAACGTGGGGGCTTTCCTGACGTCGGCGGAGCGGATGCCATGCAGCTCCTGCGGGCCGAGGTCTCGCTTGGGGTTGACGAGGGTCTCCCAGCGGCCGGTGACCCTGCCGTCGCCGTCGACGTGTGCTATCGCGATCTCGATGACACGGTCTTTGTTGAACAGGCCAGTCGTCTCTACGTCCAGAACCGCGTACATGACCCTTCGCCTCCGTCTCGCTGCAGCGAAGTGTTCACTGTAGCGAGACCGAAGGTGTCCGCGGCTCGTACGAACGGTCCGAGTCGTCAGGTAGGTGTCGTTCGGCGGCCGGGATCAGTGGTTGCGCGCGAAGCCGGAGGTCGACGCCTTCGCGGGCCGGAAGACCATGAAGACCCTCCGTTCCTGCTGCTTCACGAAGGCGCGCTTGACATCGGCGTCGTCGGTCGGAGCCAGATGCCCGAGGGTCGCGGCCAACGTGAAGAAGCCGTCGCCGGGGAGGCCCGTGTCCTCGTCGCGGACCAGGACCGAGATCATGAGCTTGAGTCCGGTCGCGCTGGAGTGGGCTGTGGTGATGTCGTCGCAGAGCTTCCCGATCTGACCGGGAAGATGCGCGCCGAGATTGAACGGCTCGCCGAGTTCGCGGTTGAGATCACCGTAGGAGAGCGTTTCGCCCTGTGAGGCGTATCGCTTGAGCACTTGCAGTCCGGATTCGATGAGAGCGGAGTCGCCGTGCGCCATAGCGGGCCTGCTTCTTGGAGAATGCGATCGGACCCGATGAGGGGATGGCCTCGACCGTAACACGGTTGCCGCGCCTGCTCGGCGACTTCGGTCGCCAGCCGACGCCGGCGGGACGGACCTCGCGGCCCGCCCCGCTCCGCGACGTCACGACGGTGTCGCGCCGGTGATGGTGAGTTCGTACGGGAACGGGTCGCCGACGCCGGTCTGCCACATCGTGTAGTTGCGGTGCTGCGACGGGGTCGCGGCGACCACGAGCATCATGTGGGTCTCCCCGCTCTGGAGCGAGAAGTTGGCGGCCTGGCCCGGCGCGAACAGCGGGCTGTAGCGGACCGAGAAGTCGGCCTTGACCGCCACGAGCCGGAAGCGCCAGTCGGCCCCGGCGAGGCTGGAGGCGCCGGTGAGCTGGACGCCCACGTTGCCCGTGGTCGGGTTGAGGCGGATGATGTTGTGGCCGTATTGGTGCGGCGCATCGGTGTTCGCGATCCGGTAGCGGTTCGAGCCGAGGCTGGTGAGCGGGTCGGTGTGGAGCGGGCGGTAGCTGCCGCCGCCGCGCCACAGGTCGGTGCGCATGGCCGCGCCCTGGTCGAAGTCGTAGACGACCTGCCTCGAGGTCATCTCGCCGATGAGCGTCGCGAACTCCTGGTGGTCGAGCTGGAGGACGCGTTTGATCGTGTCGATCGGATGCTCGCCCTGCCTGGCCTCGAACCAGAGTCGGTCGACGGCTTCGGCGCCGTAGAGCTCGGCGATGGTGTCGAACATGAGCCAGTCGCCGTAGTAGGTCTCCTGCGCGAGCCAGCGGTAGTGCTGGCGTTCAAGGTAGTAGCCGGAACCGAGGACGACCTCGGGCCGCTGCATGCGCGCCATGTAGTTGGCGTGGGCCTCCCAGACCGGCCCCGCTACGGGGTTGCCGTGGCCCCAGCCGCCGCCGTTCCCGTTGTCGGCGTTGATGTCACTGGCGTAGGACTGCAGGATGTGGTTGAACTCGTGGGATTCGACCCAGTCGTCCCAGATCTTGTCGTACGGCAGGCACATGTGGCCGACCCCGGCGTCGTCGGGCCCGGCCCAGTTCGCGGGCGGCAGGAAGCCGTTCGACCAGGTGCCGCACAGGTAGAGGTTGATGCGGTACTGCGAGCCGGGGCCGTGGTCGGCGGGGTCGACGAAGCCGACCTGGTCCACGTAGAAGTCCCAGATCTCCTCCATGTGGTTCGCCACCCACTGCGGGTAGTTGTCGTAGCCGTGCTGGCGGCCCCAGGCGACGGCGTCGACCGCGTCGCCCCAGCGGACCGTGAAGTTCTCGGACTCGACGTAGTTGCTCGTGGAGGCCCCGGCTTCGATGAGGAACGCGGGGGTGCGGGTCTGCTTCTGCTGCTGGGGTTCTCCGGTGGGATCGGGTTCGCTGGGCGTCTCGGTCGGCGTGCTCGTGCCGCCGCAGGCCGCCCCGTTGACCTTGAACGCGGTCGGGATGGTGCCGGTGCCGGTCACGGTGAGGCCGAAGACCTCTTTGGTCTGACCGGCGGGGATCTGGGCGTTCCAGCCGACGTCCTCGCCGGTGAAGTGGGCGCCGGACTGGGTGAAGTCGACGTTCCAGGCGTTCTGGACGCTCGATCCCGAGGGGAGGTCGAACTCGACTTTCCAGCCGTTGAGCGACTCGGAACCGGCCTTGATGGACACCGCGGCGTTGTGGCCGGTGCCCCACTGCGACGTGATCGAGTACTGGACGGCGTCGCAGGCGGCGGCAGATGCCGGAACTACCGCCACCACTGCGACGGAAGCGGCCAGGACCGCCCCTACCGCCAATCCGACGGCCCCGAGCCGCCGTCTCCGACTTCGCTTGACTTCCATGAGCTGCGCTCCTTCGCTCGGGCGCAACGACATCGGTGCGCCCGCGGCCGCTGCCGCAGCGCTCCCGCGAGCACGCCCGACGGAAACTCGCGACCCCGACCGCACTTAATATTTACGGACGTAAATATTAGATCGCGATGGAATTCATGAGCACAAGATCGGTGACTTTCAGAAATATATCTCCTGATACGGACAAAGCGGGTCCTGATGCCAGCAGGCCACTGCCGCAACAGTGGTCGCCGGTAAACCGTGAGTCAGACGATGCGGTCCGCGCGGGTGTAGAGGTTCATCGTGTCCTCGCGGACGAAGCCCGCGAGCGTCAGTCCGGACTCCTCGGCGAGGTCGGCGGCGAGGGAGGACGGGGCCGAAACCGCTGCGAGCGCGGGGATTCCGGCCATGACCGCCTTCTGGACGAGCTCGAAGGAGGCGCGACCCGAGACGGCCAGGATCTTGCCGCGCAGCGGGACCAGGCCCTCGCGCAGGGCCTGTCCGAGGACCTTGTCGACCGCGTTGTGGCGGCCCACGTCCTCCTTGGCGGTGAGGAGTTCGCCCTCGGAGGTGAACAGGCCCGCGGCGTGGAGGCCGCCGGTGCGGTCGAAGATCTTCTGCGCCGTGCGGAGCCGGTCGGGGAGGGAGGCGAGGACCTCGGCGCTGATCGCGGTGTCGTCTTCGGCGACGCTCCAGGCGGCCTTGGTCCGGACGTCCTCCAGGCTGTCCTTGCCGCAGACCCCGCAGGCCGAGGTGACCGTGGTGTTCCGCTTCGCCGACTTCGGCGGGGCGGGGAGGTCGGCGGCCAGGACGATGTCGAGGAGGTTGTAGGTCTGCTCGCCGTTCGCGTCGACGCCGGCGCAGTAGCGCATGCTCACGATGTCGCGCGCCTTGGTGATCACGCCCTCGGCGAGGAGGAACCCGGTGGCGAGATCGAAGTCGTCCCCCGGGGTGCGCATGGTGACCTGCAGCGATTCGCCCCCGACCCGCAGCTCGAGCGGTTCTTCGACGGCGAGGGTGTCGACCCGCTCGGAGCGGTGCTCCCCGGCGAGGCGAGTGGTCTTGCGGCGGACGGTAACGCGGCCCATCGGACTTCAGGTTCCCTTCGGGGTCTCGGCGCCGCTGTCGGGCTCGAAGCGCACCACGATCGATTTGGAGGTGGGCGTGTTGCTGAACTCCGCCACCGAGTCGAGCGGCACGAGCACGTTCGTCTCCGGGAAATACGCGGCGGCGCAGCCGCGCGCGGTCGGATAGTGCACGATCTTGAAATGCGGGGCCCGGCGGTCGCCGTCGGACCATTCGCTCACGAGGTCGCAGTAGTCGCCGTCGACGAGACCGAGGTCAGCGGCGTCCTCGGGATTGACGAGCACGACTCTACGCCCGTCGTGGATGCCCCGGTAGCGGTCGTCGAGCCCGTAGATCGTGGTGTTGAACTGGTCGTGGCTGCGCAGCGTCTGGAGCACCAGCCGCCCCGCACCGGCCTCCGGCGACGTCACCGGATTCACGGTGAAGTTGGCTTTGCCTGTGGCCGTGGGGAACACGCGTCCGTCGCGCGGCGCGTGCGGTAGCGCGAAACCGCCGGGCACGCGGGCCCGCGCGTTGTAGTCCGTGAAACCGGGCACGACCCGCTCGATCCGCGCGCGAATGCGGTCGTAGTCGGCGGCGAAGTCCTCCCAAGGCACCGGATCGCCGGGCCCGAAGACCGCCCGGGCGAGGCCCGCCACGACCGCGACCTCGGATCGCATCTCCGGGCTCAGCGCCGGCACGCTCCCGCGGGAGGCGTGGACGATGCCCATCGAGTCCTCCACCGTGACGAACTGCTCGCGCCCGCCGGGCGCGTCGATGTCAGTGCGGCCGAGCGCCGGGAGGATGAGCCCCCGCGCCCCGGTCACCACGTGCGACCGGTTGAGCTTGGTCGACACGTGCACGGTGAGTCGGCAGCGGCGCATCGCCGCCTCGGTGGACGCCGTGTCAGGCGTGGCCGCGACGAAATTGCCGCCCATCGCGAAGAAGACCTTGACGCGGCCGTCGCGCATGGCGCGGATCGTGCCGACCGTGTCGAGGCCGTGGTCGCGAGGCGGCGCGAAGTCGAATTCCGTGCCGAGCGCGTCGAGGAACCGGTCGGGCATCCGCTCCCAGATGCCCATCGTGCGGTCGCCTTGCACGTTCGAGTGCCCGCGCACCGGGCACACTCCGGCGCCCGGCCGCCCGATGTTGCCGCGCAGGAGCAGGAACGCGACGAGCTCCCGGATGGTGGGCACGGCATGCCGGTGCTGCGTCAGCCCCATCGCCCAGCAGACCACGATCTTGTCGGCGGCCAGGACCATCGCCAGGAGCCGCTCGATCTCGGCCGCGGGCAGGCCGGTCCGCTGGACCGCCTCGTCCAGCGCGGCGGCGTCGCCCGCGGGGTCGTGGATGCCGTGGTGCGCGGCGAAGGCGTCGAAGCCGTGCGTGTGGGTGTCGATGAACGTGCGGTCGATGGCGCCGGGGTCGGTCGTGCTGGCGCGCAGGAGCATCCGGTTGAGGATGCTGAAGAGGGCGAGGTCGCCGCCGACTTTGATCTGGAGGAACAGGTCGGTGAGGTCGGTGCCGCGTCCGGCGAGTCCGCGCGCGGTCTGCGGGTTCTTGAAGCGCCGCATCCCCGCTTCGGGGAGGGGGTTGACGGTGGCGATGCGGGCGCCGGCGCGTTTGGCCTTCTCGAGGGCGGTGAGCATGCGCGGGTGGTTGGTGCCGGGGTTCTGGCCCGCGACGATGATGAGGTCGGCCTGGGAAAGGTCGTCGAGGGTGACGCTGCCCTTGCCGATGCCGATGGTCTCGGCGAGGGCGGAGCCGGAGGACTCGTGGCACATGTTGGAGCAGTCGGGCAGGTTGTTGGTCCCGAGTTTGCGGGCGAAGAGCTGGTAGAGGAACGCGGCTTCGTTGCCGGTGCGACCGGAGGTGTAGAACGCGGCGGCGTCGGGGCGGTCGAGGGCGGCGAGTTCGGCGGCGATGAGGGCGAAGGCGTCGTCCCAGCTGATCGGTTCGTAGTGGGTGGCGCCTTCGGCGAGGTGGACGGGCTGGGTGAGGCGGCCTTGCTGGCCGAGCCAGTAGCCGGATCTTCCGGCGAGGTCGGCGACGGGGTGCGCGGCGAAGAATTCGGGGTCGACGCGGCGGCGGGTGCCTTCTTCGGCGACGGCTTTGGCGCCGTTCTCGCAGAATTCGGCGGGGTGGCGGTGTCCGGGTTCGGGCCAGGCGCAGCCGGGGCAGTCGAAGCCGCCGGCCTGGTTGACGTCGCGCAGGAGCGGCAGGCCGCGTTTGACGCCCGCTTGGGTGCCGACGACCCGGATCGAGCTGGCTACGGCGGGCAGGCCGACGGCGTGGTGCTTCGGGCGTCGGACGTCGGGCGTGTCCTGGGCGGGGTCGAGTTCGGGCGCCTTGCTCATTGGTGCAGTGTAGGTCGGCGCGCGGCGGCGTCGGGCGGGGAACACTCGCTCAGGCCGCGCGGGAGGGTTTCGTCGCGGCACCGTTTTGGGGCAGAAATCCCAGCTCTTGGGGGCAGGGTAGGGGGTATCGGGGCGAATCATCACGGACCGTTCGGGGATGGTAGCCCGGGTAGGCTGAACGGTGCGGACCGGCGCGGGTCCACCGTCCCGGCCCCGCGAGAGTGTCCCTTGTGGAAGGCGGTGGTGCATGGGCGATGCTGCTGGCGCGCATGATGATGCTCCTGGCGGGCGCGGTCGTCTGCACGGTCGTCTTTTGCAGGTGCTCGGCGGGGTGTCGGCGGTCGCAGCCCTGATCGCCCTGTGGCAGTTCGGGGTGTTCGGTGAGGGGCCCGACCGGGATCCGGTGGACGTGATCGAGGGCGTTGAGACGCCGTCGGTTCCGGACGGCGAGTCCGAGTCGGAGGGGGCGGCGTCCGCGGGGGCCGCGAGCGCGACGGTGGAATCCCCTTCGGAGTCGAGCGCGGCGGCCACCTCCGCGGAGCCGTCGAGTGCGAGTCCCACACCGGCGGCGCCGAGCGAGACCGCTTCGGCGGCGACGGAAGCGGCCGCGCCGGCCTCGTGCACGGCGAACCTGACGCTCGAGAATGCGTGGGACGACTCGGTCGAGGTCACGGTCGAGGTGGTCAGCACCGGAAGCGTCGCGTCGGCGTCGTGGGAGATCGATCTCGATCTGCGTGACGTGGAGATCTACAACCACTGGGCCATGCGGGAACTCGAAGACGGCCGATACGGCAGTGAGGATTGGAACGGGCGTCTCGATCCAGAGGAGAACGCGATCGCGGGGTTCCAGGCGACGGTCGGCGACCACGCCGAGCTGCCGGATGCGGTGGCCTGCACGGCCCGGGCCTGAGTCGGTTCAGTCGGAGGCGTCGAGCAGGAGCCTCGCCGCGGTGGTCGCGCCGTCCGTGCGGATCGAGGCGGCCACTTCGGCGGCGCGGTGACGGGTTTCGGGCGTGAGGGCGGTTTCGATTGCGGCGCTGAGAGACCGGGTGGTGATGCCGGGACCGGTGTGGTGGGCGCCGATGCCGAGTTCGGCGACGCGGCGGGCCCAGTAGGGCTGGTCCACGATCTGGGGGACGACCACTTGGGGCGCACCGGCGATCGCGGCGGTGGCCGTGGTGCCCGCGCCGCCGTGGTGGACGACGGCGGCCACGCGCCGGAACAGCGCCTGCTGGTTGACCTCGTCCACGGCGAGGCAGTCGTCGTGGACGTCGATGGGGGCGAGGTCGGCCCAGCCGCTGGCGAGGACGACGCGGCGGCCTTGTCTTCGGGCGGCGCCGATGGCCACACGTGCGGCGTCCTCCTTGGGGCGCAGCGGGATGCTGCCGAATCCGATGTAGACGGGCGGCGGGCCCGCGGCGAGGAAGGCTTCCAGGTCGGGTGCGAGCGGGTGCTGGTCGGTGAGTGTCCATGCGCCGGTCTGTGCGACGGGGAGGTCGGACGGGAGACGCGGACTCAGCACCGGGTCGGTGGCGAGCCAGGGGTTATCGGTGTAGACGTGGTCGCGGACGTTCCCCAAGGGCGGCAGTCCGGTCCCGACTCGGAGACGGTTGACGGCCTCGCCGTAGAGGGCTTGCATGCTGGCTGCGTCGTGTGTCCAGAGTGTCCGGTTGTCGGCGATGCCGGCGGGCAGCGGGTGACCGGGGCGTTCGGGCGGCGGATGGTGCAGTGACGGCAGCAGGGTCGGCTGGAGGCTGACGTGACGGTAGCGGAGACCGAGCGCGTCGGCGGCGGTGCGGGCCGCTGCGGCGACCGGGAACATGCCGGTCGCCACGATCGCGTCGCAATCCGCTGCGGCCGCGGCGATCCGGTCGAAGGCGTCGGCGATGAGCGCGGCGGTCCGGTCCGCGACGGCGCCGGTCGGCGGCGGCCCGGTGCCGGTCACGAGGGGGCGTACCGCCCGGCCTATCGGGACCATCGGCACGTTCGCGTCAGCGAGGAGCCGCGCGAATTCGGGGTCGGGAGGCGCGCACACCACGGCCCCCGCACCGAGCGCGCGCAAGCCGACCGCCAGCGCGGCCATCGGCTCGACGTCTCCGCGCGAACCGTAGGTCGAGAGCAGTACGCGCATCGGTTCCCCGTTCGAACGGTATCGGCCTGAGCCGACCATTCTGGGGTGCGGGCGCAAGGGACCGGTGCCGCGGCGGGCCTGCACGTGCGGGAGGATAGCTGGAGCCGCGCTCTTTCAGTGGGCGGCTTCGAGCTTCGGGAGGCTTCCGATGAGTCATGTGAACCCTTCGGATCCGCAGGTCATCATATTCACCGGCCTGCCCGGGACGGGCAAGTCGACGCTGTCCGAGCGCCTGAGCCGGGCGACCGGCGTGCCGGTGTTCGCCGCGGACTGGCTGCTGGGCTCGCTGAAGCCGCACGGGGTCCTGTACGACCTGGATCAAGAGACCTACCTGGCGCTCCACGACGGCCTCATGGAGACGCTGGTCGTACGGCAGCTCCGGTTGAGCCAGTCGGCGATCACCGACTGCGTGCTCGACGAGGACACCGCGCAGCGCTGGGCCGGGATCGCGGCCGGGTACGGTGCGCGGCTGCGAGTCGTCGAATGCACTTGCAGCGATGTGGAGCTGCATCGGAGCCGGGTCGAGGGGCGGGTTCGCGGCATCCCCGGCTGGCATGAGATCGACTGGGCGCACGTCGAGCGCATGCGCGCCGAGCTGCCGTCGTTCACGCTCGAACGGCTCGTCACCGACGCCGCCGACCCGCTTGAGACCAATATGGACAAGATTCACGACTATTTGTCTCGCTGATCGGGTATCGCCGGCCGCGGGTCGCGGGGCGCCCTGCCGCCCAGGGGCAGTACGCTGGCAGTCCTCTTCAGACGAAGCGGCGGCGCTGAGAGGCGCGGAAGGGGAGCATGATGGCCGGCAGCCGGATCGCGATCGTTTGGAATCCGTCGAAGACCTCACGCGAGGACCTCGAGGGCGCACTCCCCGCCAGCGCCGCTGACGCGGAGGTCATGTGGTTCGAGACCAGCCCCGACGACCCCGGCCAGGGCGCGACGAGCGACGCGCTCGCGGCGGGTGCCGAAGTCGTGGTGGCGGCGGGCGGTGACGGGACCGTGCGAGCGGTCGCCGAGCGACTGGCGCAGGACGACGCCGCCGAGCTCGCGATCGTCCCGCTCGGCACGGGCAACCTCCTCGCGCGCAATCTCGGCGTGCCGCTGGGCGACCCCGGGGGCGCGCTCACGCGGGCGTTCGAGGGCCGGTCGCGCGCCATCGACCTCGGCTGGGTCACGACTGACGTGAACGATGCGGAGGTACGCCGGGCGTTCGCCGTCATCGCGGGAATCGGCATCGATGCGCACATGATCGTCGAGACCGACGACGACCTCAAGAGCAAGGTCGGGTGGCTGGCCTATGTGGAGTCGCTGGGACGCGCCCTCAGCTCGAGCGAGGTCGTGGACATCGAGATCGCCGTCGACGGCGCGGCACCCGAACGCACGGAGGCGCACACACTCCTCGTCGGCAACTGCGGCACGCTCCAGGGCGGCGTCGCGCTCCTGCCGGACGCGGACCCCTCGGACGGCGAACTCGATCTGCTCCTGCTGAGCGCCGAAGGCATCGGTCAATGGCTCGACACGGTCCGATCGTTCGTGTGGGACAACGGCATCCGGCGGTTCTTCACCGGCCGGGAACGTGCCGAGAGCGCCGACACCGCGACGCACGCCAGGGTCGGCAGCGTGTCGGTCGTCCTGTCCGAGCCGCGAGCGCTGGAGGTCGACGGCGACGAACTGGGCGAGACGTCGGGCTTCACGATCGAAATCCAGCCCGGCGCCGTGCGGGTGCGTTGAGGCGGGCGCTCAG
Source organism: Glycomyces luteolus (assembly GCF_027622875.1). GTDB lineage: Bacteria > Actinomycetota > Actinomycetes > Mycobacteriales > Micromonosporaceae > Glycomyces > Glycomyces luteolus. Next base: position 191,763 of record NZ_JAPZVP010000003.1, read on the forward strand.
TACATCGCGGTGAGGGATCGGGTCGCGCCGTCGACGCGGACCGTTCCGCCGTAAGGGATGGTGAACTGCGGGTCGGTGTGCCCGAAATCGACTCCGAGTACAGCGGGCTTACCGGGCGCGTACTCGTCGAGCACCCGCAGCACCGCTTCGCGCTGCTCGGCCCGGAACCGGTCGGCGTCGAACGCGTCGAGCCGGCGATCCATGCTCGACGACTTCGGCCGCCCCATCAGGAACGCGGCGCAGCGTTCGAGCCAGCCGCGTTCGCCGATCGAGCGCAGGACGCGGTACACATCGTCGGCGCTCGGCATCTCCTCTGAGGTCTCGAAGAACAGCACGGCGCCGTCGAGCCGGTCCGGGCCCGGGACGCAGCGGTCGGCCATAAGCAGCCAGGAGACGATCTCGAGGGACCCGCCCCAGGTCGGGCCCTCGACCGCCGGGCCCGGGTGGCGCCACTCCCACGCGGCGGCCTCGCGCATGTCGGGCGGTCGCTCGAACGTGGCGGGGTCGGCCCAGTCTCCCGAGGTCTCCCCGAATTCGGCGGGTTCGGTGAGCGTGTAAGGGCCGGTGGTGAAGAGGGCCGCTCGCAGCGACGCCTCCGTCGCCGGATGCATCGCGCCGGGCCGGCCGAACGCGGTCATGACCGCGCCGCCGTGATAGCCGACGATCCCGGTCTCGGCGAGGAGCGCCAGCAGGTTCGTTCAGTCGCTGAACCCGAAGAACGGCTTGGGGTTCGCCGCGATGAGGTCGCGGTCGAGGTGCGGGAGCACCGTGATCTGGTCGTCGCCGCCGACGCTGCTGATGACGGCCTTCACCGTCGGGTCGGCGAACGCCGCGTGCAGGTCCGCGGCCCGTTCGGCCGGGCTCGCGCCCCACCGGCGCGTGCCCGGGTACTCCACCGGGACGAGCCCGAACGATTCGCGGAGGCGGCGCAGGCCGAGTTCGTACGGCAGCGGCAGCAGCGCGGGCAGCCCGGAGGACGGCGAGACGATCGCGACCTGGTCTCCTGGCACCGGTTTCGGCGGGTAATGCGGCACGAGGCAAGGCTACCGACGCGGCGCCCCGCGATGCCGTCCATTGCTTGATCGCCGACTGCGGCGCGGGTGGAGTAGATTGACGCCCATGATGTTCAACGAAACGAGCACCCAAGGTTCATGACGCGGTCCGGCGAGCGCAATGCGCTCGAACCCGACCCCGTCCCTGTCCTCCACCGCGTCCGCGAACTCTGCGGGCGCTTCCCCGAAGGCCCGCTCCCTCCAGCGGAAGTCAAAGCCCTTCGCGAGTCCATCGATACCCCCGGCCCGGTCGAGCGGACGCTCCTGCCGGATCGGCGCACCAGGACCCGCGAGGAATTCGGGGCCTACAAGCGCGAACGCGACGCCGCCTTGGCCGAACTGGCCGAGTGGGTCCGGTCCGCCGTGTCCGGCTCGACGGCAGACCTGGAGCGGCTCGGCGACCGGCTTCGCCGCCTCGGCGACCATCGCCGACTGCGTTTCGATCCCGAAATGCTCGGCCTCGGGCTCCAGCCCGAGCAGACGCGCGCCATCGCACTCCATCTCCTGCATACCGGCGTCTCCAGCGGCGAGATCTTCGTGGGCCTCCAGCTCATCGAAACGGTCGTGCAACCGGCCGACGCCTCGCTGATCCGCACGCTGGGCCATCTCGGCCGCAACTACGGGTACCTCGCCTCGAAGGCCGTCCGGCGCCTCGAGTTCCCCGCACCCCACCAGTTCGCGCTGGCCATGCGCGCACCGCGCACCGATCGGCAGCAGTTCGCGGCCGCCCTCGCAGGGTCGCCTCGAGCCGACATCGACGCGCTCATGACCACGCTCTCGGTCGCCGACACGATCGCGCTCCTGACCATGATCGGCGACATCCAAGGCACTCCGAAGTGGATCGAGGGGAACGACGCGCTCGCCGCGACGGTCGTGGCGGCCGCCGAGTCCCCGAGCCTGCTGGGCGAGGGCGTCCCAGCGCTCATGTCGATCGCGTGCCTCATCGACGAGGTCGCCTACGGCACCGCCGCCTTCCTGCCCTACTCCCCCGGCCGGCGCGAGCAGGTGATCGCCGGGTTGGAGTCCGCGCTGGCCGCGCCCGCGGCTTGGGCGTCGGTGACGGCGGCGCTCGAGCGGCACCCGCGCGACAGCGAGTTGATCTGGCTGCAACGCCGAGTCCTCGAGGCACGCCGAGGCGCCATCGCCGGGTTCCCCGAGGGACTGGCGATCCGGGTCGCGGTGCCGCCTCCGGGTTCGAGGCAGGAGGTGCGGACGCATCTGCTCATCGACGGGATGCCGCTCGTACCGCGCGTGTTCAGTCTCGGGGTCGCGGCGATGCCGGATCGGGTCCTCCAGTGCGAGAGCGGTCTGGTAGCCACAGTGGAGCCTAGGGACGTGAAGATCGCCGATCCCGACTGCGTTGAGGAATGCTGCGGTGCGCTGTACGCCGAGATCAGGCGGGACGAGGCCGGTGGTCGCGTGGAGTGGGAGCTCCGGAGGACCCGCAGCGCCCATGAGCATCGGGAGCGCCTCGTGTTCGACGCCGCCGCCTACGATGCCGAGATCGCACGCGTCTCAAGCGATTTCACGTGGGAGTGGCCCGCGCGGCGCGCGGCCAGGCTGCTGCGGGAGCGGCTGGCCCCCGATCTCATGGCTCGCTGGGACTGTCGGCTCGGCCTTGTCAACTCCTGGAACTCCGACCGTTCCATCCTCGAGCTGTCCTTCTCGTATCCGGATGCGCCGTCGTCCGCATCAGATCGACCGTGGCTGCAGTTCGTGTACCGGACCGAGATTCCAGACGCGGCAGCGGTGGACGACCGGGCGGTCGGGATCGCGGTCGAGCGGATCGCAAGCCAGTTCAGGGAAGGCGATCCGAAGCGGTTCGCGAAGGTCGTCTCGGGGTCGAAGGAGCTCGCGGCGTCGCTGGGCATTCCCTGGTAGGGGCTCGGCGATGGGGGAGGCGGCCGTCGTTGACCGCGTCGGCCGCCGCTCGCTAGGGTCGGGTGATGAGCGCACCGGATGCATTTGCGAGCCTGCCCAAAGCAGATCTGCACGTCCACCAGGAGGCGACGCGGTACCTCGATCTGGTGCTGGCCGAGCGTGAGTGCCGGGACCCGTACGACTGGTCGGCGTGGCGTCGGCGGCTGGCGGCCGAGGTGCCGCCCGGCAAGGAGCGGCTGCAGCGGATCGGGTCGGTGCAGCCGGTCGGGATCGAACACGATGAGGACGACGAGTTGTTCGTCGCGCGGTTCGCGGCGCTCATGCGGGACCACGCCGCGGCCGGTGCGTGCTACGTCGAGATCCGCTGCGGCGGTGAAGTGGTCACGCGTGAGGGCTTCATGTCGATGTTCCGGGAGGCGGAGCGGCGGGTGCGGGCCGACTTTCCGCGGCTCCGCGCCGAGGCGCTGGCGATCGTGATCGGGGCGGGGCAGGATCGCGAGCGTGCGGACGCGTTCGCCGACGGGTGCGTCCGAGCTGCCGGTGAGGGTCTCGCGGGGATCGACTTCCTCTACGCGCCGTACGACACCGAAGCGGATTGGGCACCCATGTACCGGCTCGCGGAGCGGTTCGCCGGGGTCGGGCTGGGGATCACGGCGCACGCGGGCGAGGTGTCGACGGCGAACATCGCCGCGGCGGCGCGCATGCCGGGTCTGACCAGGATCGGGCACGGCGTCCACGCCGCGGCCGATCCGGAGCTGCTCGGCCTGCTGGTCGAGCGCGGCGTGACGTTGGAGTGCGCGTTGACGTGCAACGAGTTCTTCGGGGTCCTGCCGGATCTTGAGGAGCATCCGCTGCTGCGGCTGGTCGAGGCCGGGGTCGCGGTCACGCTGGCCACGGACAACCCGGTGCAGCTCGGCACGACGATCGAGCGGGAGTACGCGGCGGCGGCCGGGCTGGGTCTGGGCGCCCGGGAGCTCGCCGGGTTCACGCGCAACGCGATCCGCGCGGCGTTCACTTCGGACGGACGCCGTGCCGCGATGCTCGCCGAGCTCGACGGCTGAGCGGTCCCTCTTAGGGTTCGGGCACGAAGCGCGGGTGATCGCCGGTGTGGGCGCCGTCGGCGTCCGCGGGGCCGAGCACTCGGCGCGCCTGCAGATCGATGGCGACGTAGGCGCGGTAGTCCTCCCACTCGCCGAGGCCGTCGGCCGCCCAAGCGGGCTCGTCCTCGTCGTCTTCGTCGAGCTCGCCGGTCTCCCCCTTGAACTCGACCATGGCGATGCGGTCGTCGACGTACCGGCCGGACCACAGGAAGATGGTCTCGATCTGGTCGGAGTCGAGGTCGAAGCCGAAGTCCTGCAAAGCGATCTGCCACTGCACGGCCCCTGAGGGGAAGTCGCGGAACGTGACTGCTGCGTCGTCGTGCTCGAACGCCATGACCTGGCCGCCGTCCGAGGAGAGCGCGGCGATGCGCTGGTCGCACTGATGGGGGTCGTCGGCGACCGGCCACGGGGCCGAGGTCATGACGCCGTCGTCGATCCATCCTTTGAAGAGGTAGCTGCCGTCCTGGCCGCAGCCGACCTCGAGGAGGACGTGGACGCCGTCGGGGTGGACGACGTGGTAGCCGCCGTGGCCGCCGTAAGTCGGCAGGGCCGCGTCGCCGAGGATCGCGCCCGTGGCCGCGTCGAGCGCGAACCAGCGGTCGATCTCGCCGTGCCCGGAGTAGAGGTCGGGGCGGTAGAGCCAGACCGCGGTCCCGTCGAGCGAGAAGCGGCAGTTGGTGCGGGCGTTAGCCCTCTCGCCGGTGCTCGGCCCGAAGTCGAAGCGCCACAGTTCGGCCCCGGCCCGGTCGAGGCAGACGAGGTAGGCGCTGGTGGCGATCGCGATGCGGTCGCCGGAAGGGGTCTCGTCCCGCGACTGCACGGCGTGGCCGAAGTCGGGTGGCGTCGCTGCGGCTTCCATGGCTCCTCTTCGCCTTCAAGGGAAATGCGCCGATCGTAGTCCGGGCCCGCGAACCCGGCTCGGGCGTGGAGCTCAGGCGCGCCGCGGGCGGCCAAGGCGCACCGCGACGCCCGGCGAGTAGAGGACGCTCATCGGCTCGCCCACGATTCGCGGCAGCCCGGCCGCGGCCAGGAGGTTCTGTTCGCAATCGACGAGTTCGGCACGGCGCAGGGGCCAGCGCCGGTGGGCGTTCGGGAGGTAGTGGAGCCGCCCGGCGACGGTGTGGTGGAGTCCCCAGCGGGCGGTCAGGAAGTGTTCGAGTGGCGTTGGGGCGGTCAGGGGTTCGCCGATGCGGACGGTGATGCGGGAGTGGGCCGGGCGGGGTCCGGGCCAGCGGCGGGCGCTGGTGTACGTGCGGGTGTCGCCGGCGGCGCGGAGTCGCATGCGGGACCAGAGGTAGGGCAGGCGGAAGCCGATGCGGGCGGCGAGTACGGGCAGGAGCCGGGCGGCGTCGAGGGAGAGGAAGGCGACGCCGCGGCGGCCCTGTCCATCCACTGTGTAGAGGCGGACGTTGGTTTCGGGGAAGGTGCCGAGGTAGGGGATGCCGGGGAGGCGGAACCAGCCGACGCGGTGCATGCGGAAGGGGATGAGGCCGACGTAGGTGGCGCCTTCGAAGGTGTCGGGGACGGTCCCGGCGGGGAGCAGGGGCGCGACGTCGGCTTGGGGCACTTGCCAGTGAAGGAAGGCGAGGTCGAGCCAGGATTGGGTGAGCAGCGGGCGGCTGATCGGCGCGGGCGGCTCGGGGGTCACGGGCTCGGGCGACTGGTGCACTCGCCCAGCATGGCAGGACCGCGCTGGCGCGCGCAGGGCATCGGCGCCTACGCTGCGGAGCGTGGAGATCTTCGAAGACCGGCGCGGGCTGCTGCAGGCCGTGGCGTACCGCGTGCTCGGGACGGTCACGGACGCGGAGGACATCGTCCAGGAGGCGTGGCTGCGCTGGAGCGGTGTCGATGCGGACGCGGTGGAGGATCCGACGGCGTACCTGGTGAAGGTGACGACGCGGTTGGCGATCGACCGGCTGCGGAGCGCGCAGGTCCGGCGGGAGTCGTATGTGGGTCCGTGGCTGCCGGAGCCGGTGCTCACCGGCGGGGACGTGGCCGAGGAGGTGGCGCTGGCGGACACGGTGTCCTCGGCGATGCTGCTGGTCCTGGAGACGCTGTCGCCGCTGGAGCGGGCAGTTTTCGTGCTGCGCGAGGCGTTCGGGCACTCGCACAGGGAGATCGCCGAGATCCTCGACCGGAGCGAGGCGTCGGTGCGGCAGACGGCGATGCGGGCCCGGGAGCATGTGGAGGGGCGCAGGCGGCGGTACGACACCGATCCGGTGACGAGGAAGCGCGCGGTGGAGTCCTTCATGGAGGCTTCGGCGGGCGGTGATTTGGCGGGGTTGATGGCGATCCTGGCGCCGGACGTCACGCTGGTGTGCGACGGGGGCGGGCTGGCTCCGGCGCCGCGCAAGGCGATTCAGGGCCTGGAGCTGGTGGCGCGGGCGCTGGTCACGTTCGCTGGGCGGATGCCGGAGGATCCGAGCATCGAGTTCGCGGAGGTGAACGGCGGCCCGGCGATCGTGATCCGGTCGGGCGAGGCTGCCGCGGCGGTCGTCATGCTGTACCTGGTCGACGGGGTGGTCGAGGAGATTCACCTGGTCAGCAACCCCGAGAAACTCGGCAATCTGTGATGATCGTCACATCAACTCACGTTCGATGGTGCCGTCTCGTCCTTGGGGCATGAATGACATCCTCGTTATCGGCGCCGGCTACACCGGCATGATGGCCGCCCACGGCATCGCCCACCGCAACCGCGACGCCCGCGTCACGCTGCTCAACCCGACCGACCGCTTCGACGAGCGTCTGCGCCAGCACCAGGTCGCGGCCGGGCAGGAGCTCGGCGACCACCGGATACCGGACCTCGTCGCACCGGCGGGCATCCGCTTCGTCGAAGGCCGGGCCGCCGCCATCGACCCCGCCGCACGCCGGGTCGTCCTCACCGACGAGCGCGAGCTGCGGTACGACTTCCTCGTCTACGCGATCGGCAGCGCCACTCGCAAAGTCAAGGGCGCCTTCACCATCGACGACCCGCTCCTCGCCGGGCGCCTGCGCGAGCGCCCCGACGGCACGCTCACGGTGTGCGGGGCCGGGCTCACCGGCATCGAGGCGGCGACCGAGATCGCCGAGGCCTACCCGCGGATGCGGGTGCGGCTGCTCAGCCGCGGCGAGCCCGGCTCGATGATGGGCCCCAAGGCGAAGGCGCACTTGATGCGGGCGCTCGACAGGCTCGGCGTCGAGGTCCGCACTGGCGCGACCGTGGCCGAGGTGGCACCCGAGGCGGTGGTCCTCGAAGGCGGGGAGCGGATTCCCACTGACACTGCACTGTGGACCACGGGAGTCCGGGTCGCGCCGCTCGCCGCCGAGGCGGGCATCGCGACCGACGACACCGGGCGGGTCCTGGTCGACGCGGCCTTGCGTTCGGTCTCGCACCCCGAGATCTACGCGATCGGCGACGCCGCCGCGATCCGCCAGGCCTACGGCGTGATCCACGGGACCTGCCAGAGCGGCATCCCGTCGGCCGCGCACGCCGCCGAGTCGATCACGCGGCGGCTGCGCGGCAAGGAGCCGAAGCCGTTCCGGTTCGGCTACATCCACCAGCCGGTGTCGCTCGGCCGCAAGGACGCCGTCATCCAGTTCACGAACGCCGACGACACGCCGAGCCGCTGGTACCTCAAGGGGAAGGCCGCGATCGCGTACAAGGAGGCGGTCAGCGGCAGCCCCCTGAAGTTCTACCGGTCGCGCCGGGCGATCCCTGCCCGCATGACCGGCCGGACCGGAGGCCGCCGCAACCGCCTTGCGGCATAACGCGTTCGCCGCGCGGCCTTCGCTGACATGGAGGACCGCATCGGCCCCTTCGAGGATCGCCCGGTTCAGCGGGAAGGGGCCCTGCGGTGCGGTGATGTCCGTGCGTTCGGACGCGTCGGTCAGAGCGGCGGCGGCGATCAGGCCCCACGTGTCGAATCGCCGCTGGAGCCCGCCCTCGTGCGTGTCCGGGTCGGGCGCGGGCACCCCGATGCCCTCGCTTCGGCCGAGGCTGCCGACGATGCAGGCGTACCGGTCGCCGAGCAGCGACGCGAGGATCGCGCCGGTGCCGTACCAGGCGAGGTCCATGCCGCCCATGGACATCCGGCTCAAGTTCCGCTGAAGGTGGAGGTTGTGTCCGGAAAGGAACGTCGGCCCGCGGTCGGCTTCGAGGGCCCGGATGTCGAGCACGTTCTGGGCCATGACCGCGTCGCGGACGGCGCCGAGGCGGCTCCACCGGTCGGCATCCGCACCGGGCCGCGCCGCCTCGCGGTGATAGCGCAGCAGGCCGAGCGCCGTGGTCACGTGGACGCGGGCGCGGTCCCAGTCGGCCCGCGACTTCCCCGGGACGAGTTCGGGAGCGCGCACGTAGAGCTCGGTGAGCAGGTCGTCGGCGATCGCGCAGAGCCTCGCGGCCTCCGGTGTGTCGCCAGGTGATCGAGCCGGGTCGGTGACGGCGTCCATGCCGGCCCAGCGGTCATCGTCGCCCGCGAGGCCGCGGACGTCGAGGTCGAGCCCCAGGTAGTCGATGGCGTGCTCGAGATAGCGGCGGGGGCTCTCGGCGGTGAACTCGAACGGCGCGTCGATGCCGTGGAAGGCGAGGCGGTCCTCGGGGCGCCGACCGGAGTTGTACTCGCGCATCCAGGCGACGAGCGCCCGGTTGGCGGGGAACGCTCCGAAGCCGTGTGAGAATCCCTGGGCCACGGCCGCATCGAGCGTTCCGACTCCATGTTGGACGAAGGCGTTGACGGCGAGAGCGGCGAGCCGGTCGGATTCGAGGGCGAACGACCGGAAACCGCGGTCGGCGAGTTGGGCGAACAGCTCGTTGCGGATCTCCCCGAACGCGGGCTCCCGATGGTCGGGTTCGCCGAGGGCCACGAGGTCGTGTGAGTCGTTGACGAAATCGCGAATGTCCTGAGTCATGGCCTCGAACCTATCCTTGAAAGTTCGGTTGAGACTTGCAATGGGTTCGCGCTCGATCGGCGACTCCGGAGTCTCAATCGTGGGTGCAACGTGGGCATGGCTCCGGTCGAGCCCGTTGCCGGTCCTCTGCCCTCCCGGTCGTCCCGCTTCGCTCCGGGCGATTCGAGCCGGCGGGCCCGGCCTCGATACCGTGGCGCCATGAATGCGATGCAGCGGCGGCCCGGGGCGGTCCGCTTGCTCGCGTTGGCGGTCTTGACCGCGGCGTGGGTCGCCGTACTGGCGTGGTTGTGGGCTGACGAGACTTCGCTGTCGTGCTTCGAGTACGCACCCTCGGAGGGCGCGGATTCGGGTCGCACCTGTGCCGAACTCGCCGAGCGGGAGATGCGGCGGTTCAACGCCTGGTTCGCGCCGGCCCTCATCTGCGGCCCGGTCGCGGGCATCGCGCTCTGGTTCACGTTGCGTCCGAGGCGTGCAGGCGCGCCCCGCTGACGTGGCGCCGCGAGTCGCCGCCTTTGTCGGTCCTGTCCCCTAGGGTCGTGGCATGACGGTGCAATGGCCTGAGGCGATCCTCGGACAGCTCGAGTTCTACTGGGACTTCCATCTGCGGCCCCGGCTGGAGGGGCTGACCGACGACGAGTACCTGTGGGAGCCGGTCGACGGCTGCTGGAGCCTCCGGCCCGGCGCCGACGGCGCCCGCGAGTTCGAGTTCACCGAGCCCGCCCCCGAGCCGCCGCCGGTGACCACGATCGCGTGGCGGATGGTCCACATCGGGCGCGAGGTGCTCGGCGTCCGCGCCCGCGCGTTCTTCGGACCCCATGAGGGCCTTGAGGACGCGAACATGTGGGACCTGAGGCTCTGGCCCGATCCGCTGCCCGCCACGGCCGCCGACGCGATCGCCATGCTCGAGGATTCGTACGCGCACTGGTGCGCGGGCGTGCGGGCGCTCGACGCCGAGGCGATCGAACGCCCGCTCGGACCCAAAGGCGCCTGGTTCGCCGAGGACTCGATGGCGGCCCTCGTCCTCCACCTCAACCGCGAGGTGATGGCCCACGGCGCGGAGATCTGCCTCCTCCGCGATCTGTACCGCGCCAAGGGCTTCGGCGAGCGCTGAGGTTCACGCGGTCTGGAGGCCGAAGCCGAAGGGGTACAGCGGGTCGTAGGCGGCGTCGCCGACGTTCATCGGCTCCTGGTCGTTCGAGCGGGGCCAGGTGACCGGCAGGCGGCCGCCGTAGGGCGTCTCGCCGAACAGCGGGTCGGCGACTCCGGTGCCTTCGCTGCCGGGCAGCCAGGCCGCGACGAGCGCGTCGACCTCGGCGAGGTGAGAGGTGATCTCGATCGGGCGGCCGGAGACGACGATGACGACGCACGCGACTGCGGCGCAGACGGTGTCGATCGCGGCGGCGTCCGCTTCGGACACCCGCATGTCGTGCGCCCCCGCGCCCGCGTCGCCGATGCCCTCGGCGTACGGGTCCTCCGCGACCACGACGATGCCGACGTCGGCGTCGCCGATCGGCTCGGACGCGGTCTCGCTGTAGGCGATCGCCGCGTCGGGTGCGACGGCTTCGAGACCCGCGCGGATGCTGGTGCCCTCGGTGACCGCTTCCACGGAGCCCTGCCAGGACGCGGTCCAGCCGCCCATCTGGCGGCCGAGCGAGTCGGCGCCGGAGCCGGCCAGGTAGATCGACTCGTCGCCGGCGAGCGGCAGCAGGCCGTCGTCGTTGCGCAGCAGCGTCTGCGAAGCGGCGGCGGCCCGGCGGGCGGCCTCGCGGTGCTCGGCCGAGCCGATCTCGGCCGCGCCTGCGGTGTCCGCGTAGGGCTGCTCGAACAGGCCGAGGGCGAATTTCTGCGTGAGGATGCGGGAGACGGCGTCGTCGATCCGCTCCTCGCCGATGCCGCCGGAGTCCACTTCGGCCAGCAGCGTGTCGATGAAGCGGCGGTACTCGAACGGCACCATGACCATGTCGACCCCGGCGTTGATCGAGGTGCGCACGGCCTCGGCGTAGTCCTCGCTGACCTGGTCCACGCCTTGCCAGTCGGAGACGACGAAGCCGTCGAAGCCGAGCTCTCCCTTGAGGACCTCGTTGACGAGGTAAGCGTCGCCGTGGGTCTTCAGCGGTCCGTCCCCGAGGTCGGTCGAGGAGAACGAGACCATGACGGAGCCGACGCCCGCGTCCACGGCGGCTTTGAAGGGCGCCAAGTGGATCGAGCGCAGTTCCTCCTCGGTGAGGGTGGTGACGCCCTGGTCGAGGAGGTAGTCGTCCGTGGTCGAGGAGCCGAGGGCGGTGCCGCCGTCGCCCGCGTAGTGCTTGGCGGTGGCCAGGACGCTGCCGTTCGCGGCCAGGTCCTCGCCCTGGTAGCCCTCCACGACGGGCCCGGCGTACTCGACGGCCAGGCCCGGGTCCTCGCCGAACGACTCGTAGGTGCGGCCCCAGCGGCTGTCGCGGGCGACGCACACGCACGGCGCGAAGGTCCAGTGCACGCCGGTCGCGCGGGTCTCGGCGGCGGTGATCGCGGCGGCCTCCGCGGCGAGGGCGGGGTCGTGGGCCGCGCCGAGGCCGATGTTGTGCGGGAAGATCACGGCGCCGGGGAGCGCGCCGTTGCCATGGACGGCGTCGATGCCGTACATGAGCGGGATGCGAAGGCGCGATCCCATCGCCTCGCTTTGGAAGCCGTCGATCATCTCGGCCCAGGCCTCCGGGGTGTCGCGGAGGGCGTCCGAGCCGCCGTTGAGGAGCGAGCCGATGCCGAGATCGCCGATGTCCGCCGGGACGCCCTCGATGGCGGGCACCGCGACCTGCGTCATCTGGCCGACCTTCTCCTCGATCGTCATGCGGCCGAGGAGGTCGGCGACGCGGTCGGCGATCGGCGCGTCGGGGTCGAGGTAGGAGGCCTCGCCGGTGTCGTCGCCGGGGACGACCACGAGCACGGTGATCACGGCGGCGGCCAGCGCGGCGATCAGGGCGGTCCAGAGGACGGCCGGGCGGCGGAGGGCTGGGGGCAGGTGTGCGCCCATGGGGCGGGCTCCTTGAGGGGTGAGCGATCGACTAGGGCCCCAACCTGGTTCGACTCTAGCGGAAGAGCGCTCCCATGTCCAGGTCGAGCTGGCGAGCCTTCGCGTTCGACGCCCCGGGAGCGCGGTAGTGCATCACATGGCACATGTCATGTACCGCCGGGCGAGGAGGAGTCGCTTTCGCCGCGTGCTTGCCAGCGTCACCGCGCCCTGTTATGTTGGGTCTCCAAACTAACCCTGCACGGCCCTTCCGGGGGCCGAACCCTCACGTCCCTCTGCCCCCTAGGAGCACCCGTGCGACGACGCACATTCGCCGCTTCCCTCGGCGCCGCCGCCGTGGCCGCCACCGCCGTGCCCGGCATCGCGGCCGCCAAGACCTCCGGCCGCTGCGAGGACGCCTACACCTGGCGCAATGCCGTGGTCAACGGCGGCGGCTACGTCCCCGGCATCGTCTTCAACGAGACCGAGGCCGACCTCGCTTACGCCCGCACCGACATCGGCGGCCTCTACCGCTGGCAGGAGGCCACCCAGGCCTGGCTACCGCTCCTCGACTGGGTCGGCTTCGACAACTGGGGCTGGACCGGCGTCGTCTCCGTCGCCACCGACCCCGTCGAGACCGACCGCGTCTACGCCGCGGTCGGGACCTACACCAACGACTGGGACCCCAACCCCGGCGCGGTCCTCTACTCCGACGACCGCGGCGCCACGTGGGGCGTCGCCGAGCTCCCCTTCAAGCAGGGCGGCAACATGCCGGGCCGCGGCATGGGCGAACGCCTCGCCGTCGACCCGGCCGACAACGCCGTCGTCTACCTGGGCGCCCCCAACGGCAACGGCCTGTGGCGCTCCACCGACCACGGCCGCACCTGGGCGAAGGTCGAGGCGTTCCCGAACGCGGGCGACTTCGTGCAGGACCCCGGCAGCGACTACTCCGACGACAACCAGGGCGTCATCTGGATCGAGTTCGACCAGGCCGACGGCCGCATCTTCGTCGGCGTCGCCGACCCGGACGACCCGCTCTACGTCTCCGAGGACCGGGGCCAGACCTGGCAGCCCGTCCCCGGCGCCGCCGCGATCGGCTCCGTGGACGGCAACCGGACCATCCCCAAGCAGGCCGCGATCGACCACGCCAACGGCCACCTCTTCATCGTCACCAGCTGGGATCCCGGACCCTACAACGGCGCCCCGGCCTCCGGCAAGGGCGGCGCGATCTGGCGCCTCGACCTCGCCACGGGCGGCTGGGCCGACGTGACCCCGACCTACAGCCCGGTCGGCAAGACCCCCGGCTTCGGCGGGATCACCGTCGACCGCCAGCGCCCCGGCACCCTCATGGCCGCCACGCAGAACAACTGGTATCCGGACGAGATCATCTACCGCTCCAGGGATTCGGGCGCGACCTGGGAGACCAGCTGGGACTACGCGTTCGACGCGAACTGGTCGTGGCCGCCCGAGCGGGTCGACCGGTTCAAAATGGACGCTTCGGGCAGCGAGTGGCTGTCGTTCGGCGCCGCCGACGACGGCCCGGCGTACGCGGTCAAGCACGGCTGGATGATCGACGCGCTGGCGATCGACCCGCACAACTCGGACCGGATCATGTGGGGCACGGGCGCCACGATCTGGGGCACGGAGCAGCTGACGGCCTGGGACGCGCAGGGCCCGCTCGTGGGCTGGGACGCCGAGGCCGGGCACCAGGTGGCGCTGCCGGTGGAGCAGTTCACCGTGGCGGTGCGCGCGGACGGCGTGGAAGAGACTGCGGTGCAGGACATCGCGGCGCTCGGCGGCACGCTGGTGTCGGCGACCGGGGACCTCGGCGGGTTCGTGCAGGACGACTTGGGGCGCGCGGGCGAGCAGATCCGCCACCCGGACTGGTCGTCGGGGCGGAGCGTGGACTTCGCGGCGCTGAACCCGGACATCGTGGTCGGCTCCGGTGACGTGCACGGCGACGTCGACGGGCACGTGGGCGTCTCGACGGACCGCGGCGCGACCTGGCTGACGACGAAGCGCCTCGAAGGCGTTGCGGGAGGGGCGAACGGCGGCACGGTCGCGGTGAGCGCGGACGGCGCGGTGATCGTGTGGACGCCGGGCGACGGGACGACCGCGCCGGTGTCCAGTTCCGATCTCGGCCAGACGTGGACGACGGTGGACGGGCTGCCCGCGGGCGCGAAGGTGCGCGCCGACCGTGTCGACCCGAACCGCTTGTACGCCTATGCTTCCGGGAAGTTCTACGCGAGCGGGAACGGCGGGCTGAGCTTCGCCGAGACCGGCGCGTCGGGCCTGCCGCCGACCGGCGACGTGGATTTCCGGGCGGCGCCGGGCAAGCGCGGGCACCTGTGGCTGGCCGGGGGCAACGACCCCGACGTGGTCGACCCGCTGTACGGGATGTGGCGTTCGAAGGACGGCGGTGCGACCTGGTCGCGGATCCGGGACTTCGAAGAGGCCGACGCGGTCGGGTTCGGCAAGGGACGCGGGCGGCGCGGCTATCCGGCGATCTTCACGTCGGCGAAGGCGGGCGGCCAGCGCGGCATCTGGCGTTCCACCGATGAAGGGCTGAGCTGGCAGCGCGTGAATGACGATGCGCACCAATGGGCTTGGACCGGGAAGTCCATCACGGGCGACCCGGAGGTGTACGGCCGCGTCTACATCGCGACGAACGGTCGCGGCTTGATCTACGGCGACATCGCGGACTGACGGCCGCCTGACGGCGGCCCTTGAGACGCTCTGGGGAGCGACTGCGCCGGTCGCGGGACCAACCGTTCGGTCCCGCGGCCGGCGCTTTGTCATGCGCGGGCACGCTTCCACGGAGAATGCGGTTGGCTGGCATGAACTGTCGGTAATGCCCAGTACGAACGCCTGATCGGCACCGGTAAGGTGATCGCATGAATCGCCTTGTATAGGAAGGACCACCCCTGGTGCCCGACGTGCCCTCCACTCGTCTGGTCTACGACGCCCTCCTGATCACCTCGCTCGACGATGCCTACAAGCCCGCCACCGGTCCTCGTGTGACGGGGCTCGGCATCGGCGCGGCGCTGCTGGCGGAGCTGGTGCTGTCGCAGCATCTGACCGTCTGGGCCGCAAAGGGAGTCGATCGGGTGTGCATCGACCCTATGGGAGGCACGGGCGAGGGGTACCGGCCGCCGGACGACTCCCTGGCGCTGTGGCTGGTCGAGCACGTCCGCGCCGAGCACGCCAGCCTCCCGGTGCGCGACTGGCTCGACTTCCTCTCCGCCTCCGACGTCTACACGAAGACCGCCGAGCACATGGCCATGCTCGGCTTCATGGTCCGCCGCGAGTACCGCTCGCGGTGGCGCCAGCGGGTGGAGGTCGGCTACGAGCCGAGCGACCCGCTCATCGCGAACGCCGTGTTCTCGCGGCTGCGCCGCCATCTGTCCCTTTCGGAGGGATCGATCTCGGTGGAGGACGCCTTCCTGCTGGCGCTCACCGAGGCGGTCGGCCTCTCCAAGCCGCTCTACCACCAGTTGCCTTCCGGCGCACGCGTGTACGCCGGAAAGCGCAGGCAGGCGCTGCCCGCCGCGCTGCGCGCCGTCCTGGCGCACCTGGCCGCTTCGGTGGCGGACATCGCCATCACCGGCGGCCGCTGACACACCCGTCACCGGAAGAAGGAGTCCCGCCCCCATGCCCACTCCGTCCTCGCCGCCGAGCGCGGTGCAGGCCGTCCTGGCCCGCGACAAACTCGGCACCTTCAGCCTCCTCCACTTCTCCCTCACCGCCGCGACGCCGTTGACGGTGATCGCGGGCGGCGTCGTCGTCATGTTCGCCCTCGCCGGGCAGATCGGCATCCCCCTGGGGTACCTCATCGTCGCCGCCTGCCTGTGGCTCTTCAGCGTCGGCTACACCACGATGTCGCGGCACATCACGAACGCAGGCGCGTTCTACGCGTTCGTCGCACGCGGCA
Source organism: Glycomyces luteolus (assembly GCF_027622875.1). GTDB lineage: Bacteria > Actinomycetota > Actinomycetes > Mycobacteriales > Micromonosporaceae > Glycomyces > Glycomyces luteolus. The sequence goes on from NZ_JAPZVP010000003.1 coordinate 207,603, forward strand.
TCGGCCGCATTCCCGGGGTCGCGGCCGCGTGGGTCGCGGCGACCGCCTACTGCGCCATGCAGATCAGCCTCTACGGCCTGCTCGGGCTCACGGCGGAGAGCGTGCTGGCCCGCATAGGCCTGGACGCGCCGTGGTGGGCCTGCGCGCTCGTCGCGTGGCTCCTCATCGGACTCCTGGGCACGCGCGCGGTCGACATCAACGCGAAGGTGCTGGCGATCCTCCTGGCCGTGGAGATCGCCGTTATCCTGCTGTTCAGCGTCTCGAACTTCGCCAACGCCGCCGACGGCGTCCCGCTCGCGGCGATGTCGCCGTCCACGCTCGGCGGCGAGGCGGCCGGGGCGATGCTGGCGCTGGCGGTCACCGGCTTCATCGGCTTCGAGTCGCCCACCGTCTACGGCGAGGAGGCGAAGGACCGGCGCCGCACGGTCGCGCGGGCCACCCTCGCCACCGTCGGCATTCTCGCGTTCATCTACATCGCCTCGTCGTGGTCGATCATCGCCGCCGTCGGCGCGGACGACGTCGTGGACGCCGCGATCGCGGACCCGTCGCTCATGTTCACCCTTGCCGGTGACCAGCTCGGCGCCCCGTGGGCGATCATCGGCGAGGTGCTGCTGCTGACCTCGGTCACCGCCGCCGCCTTGAGCTTCCACAACACGACCGCGCGCTACCTGTTCGCGCTCGGCCGCGAGCGCGTCGCGCCCGCCTGGCTGGGACGCACCTCACCGCGGACCTCATCCCCCGCGGCCGCCTCGCTCACGCAGACCGTCGTCAGCGGCGTGGTGATCATCGCCTGGGCGGTCCTGGGCCTCGACCCGCTCGTGCACCTGTTCTTCTACATGAGCACCTCGGCGGGGATCGGCCTGCTCGCCCTGATCGCCACGTGCGCCATCGCGGTCGTCGTGTACTTCGCGCGCGACCGGCGCGGCGAATCCCTGTGGGCCACCAGGATCGCGCCAGTGCTCGCGGTCGTCGCGCTCCTGTGGGTGCTGTACCTGTCGGTCCTGCACTTCCACACCTTGCTGGGTGTCGAGAAGGGATCGACGCTGCCGGTGCTCGTCCCGATCCTGTTCGCGGGCTTGGCGGTCCTCGGCGCGGCCTGGGGCGCGTACCTGAAACGGGGCCGCCCGGAGGTGTACGCCGGGATCGGCCACGGCGCGAAGGCCGCGCTCGTGACCGAGGCGTCCGAACCGGTGGGGGTGGCCGGTGGCCGCTAGGACCGTGCACGTCGCGGGCCTGCTCGCCGAGGCCTTCGTGGAAGTGCCGACCGCGGTCTGGCTCGTCGGGGACCCGGCCGAACGCCTTGCGGCCGTGCAGGGCCAGTTCGAGATCCTGGTGGAGCACGCGCTCGCCCACGGCGGCGTCGTCACCTCCGGGACCGAAGGCGCGGTCGTCTGGTTCGACCGCACGAAGGACGAGGCGCCGATCCCCGGATACGAAGAGCGCCTGCGCGAGGCCTGCGGGAAGCACTACGAAGGGTTCGCGGAGCTCGACCGGATCATGGACGAGCACCATCCCGCCGAGCCGCACAACTACGTGGCGCTCGTGGGCGTCCGCGCAGACGCGCGCGGGCGCGGCATCGCGAGCGACATGCTCCGCCGCCACCACGAGCGGCTCGACGCGACCGGCACCCCCGCGTACCTGGAGGCGGTCTCGCTGCAGACCGCGAACCTGTATGCGTCCCTGGGCTACCGGTCGCACGGCGAACCGTTCCGGATCGGCGAGGGCGGGCCGCCGCTCTACCCGATGTGGCGGCCCACGCCCATCGGATGACACGAGCGTGGACGAGCGGGCGGGCGCGGCTCTAAGGTTGCAAGCTATGCAGCACCGATGGCCCGGCCGCCCGCTCGCCGCACGAAGGCGCACGCGATGACCGGCCGGTGGTGGCTGGACCTGCTGCTGGCGGTCGTCGGCGGCTTGGCGCTGATCTGGATCGCGCTCGTCATCGCCTTGGCGGTCGCCGGTCCGCGCGGGCCGCTGCTCCGCGAAGCGCTGCGCGTACTGCCGGACCTGCTCCGGCTGCTGCGGCGCCTCGCGGCGGACGCGGATCTGCCTCGCGGCGTGCGCATCCTGCTCGTCCTGCTGTTCGCCTACCTGGCATTGCCCTTCGACCTGGTCCCCGACTTCATCCCCGTCCTCGGGTACGCCGACGACGCGATCGTCGTGGCGCTCGTGCTGCGCTCGGTCGTGCGCCGGGCGGGCATCGAGGCCGTGCGCGGACACTGGCCCGGCACCGCGGACGGCTTCGCGGTCTTGTGCCGCCTCACCGGACTCCCATTGCCGCGCAAGTGATTACGGACCCAGCCGCCAGTCGTGCGGAGGGTCGGCGCCGGCGACCGGTTCGGCCGGACCGAGCCGGTGCCGGCGCGCCCGCACGGCGCCGCAGACGCATCGGGTCCAGACGATCACGCCTTCAGAGGTGTGGTGCCGGGACACGACGTCGCCCCCGTCGTCATCGGTCCATCCGCACGCCGAGCAGGTAGTCGTCTCACTAGGGCCGCTGCGCCGGTCGCCGGGCGCGCGCCGCGACGGGCGGTGCTGCGGCGGTCGGTCACGCATGGCTGCTCCCTTCGGCGATGGCGAGTGCCCCGGCCTAAGTGACCGGGCAGGCCGCCCCTCCGCGAACGCACGCGGCGCGGTCGCACAGCCGGCAGAGCAACGCCCCCAAGGCGTCGTCCGGCAGGCTCTCGGCCCGGCCGCTCTCCCCGTAGACGGCGTGCAGCAGCTTCTCCAAGAGCGCTTCCAGCGCAACGCGTTCCTGCGGGTCGAGCGCGTCCACGAGCGGCCGCAGGACCTCCCTGCGGTGCTCCAGCAACCGGGCTGCCGTGCGCTCGCCCTGGGCGGTGAGGTGCACTGCCACGGCGCGGCCCGCCCCGGCGCGGCGCTCCACGAGCCCGCGCAGGACCAGGCCGTCCACCATCCGGGACGCGGCGGGCTGGCTCAAGCCGATGTAGCGCCCGAGGCTCGTCACGGCCAATCCGGGGACTCCTCGAGCGTCAGCAGCGCCGCACTCGCGCTGTCGCCCAGGTCAGAGGCCTTCCGATACTCCTCGGCGACGAGCCCGCGCACCAGGGTCGGGGCATCGGTGAGGCACTGCTCGCCCGGGCGAAGCGCCGGCGCCCCGAGCTCGACCTCCGCGTATTCGAGCAGAACACCGGCGCCCGCGCCTTCTATGCGCGCCATGGCTTCAGCGAGATCGCTTCCGGCGACGGGTCGGACAACGAGGAACGCCTCCCCGATCTCCACCTGCGCTGGCGGCGTTAGAGCAGCTTCGCGAGTTCCGCGGCCGTCGCGAACGCGCCTGCGGCGGCTTCGCGCTCGCCCTCGTCGAGCTCGGCCCGCTCGACCTCCTTGAGGAGCGCGGCGGCCTTCTCGTTGTCGCCCATGCGCAGCGCGAGCTCCGCGCGGTAGACGAGGGCGTCGAGGCGTTCGGGTTTCGAGGCTTCGGCGCCGCTGCGCGCGAGCGTCGAGTCCAGGAGCTTGATCGCCTGGGCGGTGTCGCCCTTGGCTTCGCCGAAGACGATCGCCCGCTCGAGTGTCTTGCCGAGCTTGCCCTGCGGCGCTTCAGGTTCCGCAGTGTCCTCTTGCTGCGGGAAGATCCGGATGACGTTGCCGCTCGGGTCGGTCAGGGAGAACCCGGCGCGGTTGCCGGTGTTGGCGCGTTTGCGCGGGCGGGTCACGCGCGGTATCCCCGCGACGAGGACCTTGCCGTGGACTTCGCGCATCCCGGCGGCGAACTCGTCCCACAGGACGCCGGTGTCGGGCACGAAGACCAGGCAGGTGCCGTAAGTCGTCTCGGGGTCGAGTTCGTCGACGCCGAAGAAGTGGAGCTGCCAGTCCTCGCGCGCCATCACGATGTACGGGTTCGGCCGCGTCTGGTGGTGGGTCGTGCGGAAGCCGAGCATCCGGTAGAACTCGGCGGTCTCGTCGATGGACCTGCAGGGCAGCAACGGGATGGTGTACGCGCCGCTCATCGGCTTCCTTCCGGTTCGAGCGCGCGGGTCAGCGCACGGAGGGCCGCCGTGGCGGCCTCGATCTGGGACGGGTCGAGCGCCGCGGCCAGCGCGTCGGACCATTCGGCGTGGGCGCGTTCGACTTCGGCCAGCGCGCGTCGCCCTTCGGCGGTGGGTTCGAGGAGTTGCGCGCGCCGGTGGCGCGGGTTCTCCCCGAAAGCCGCGAGGCCGTCGGCGACGAGTGCGGCGGCGGTCTGCTGGACGCTCTGGCGGCGCAGCCCCATCGTCCGGGCGATGTCCGCGACCGTGGCCGGGGCGTCGCCGATGACGCCCATGACCTGCCAGCGGGCGCTCGTGAGCCCGGCGGGCCGGGCGAGTGCGTCGCCGGCGGCGATGAGGGCGCCGTTGGCCCGGAAGACCTCGATCGCGAGTTCGGACACGGCGAGGCCGCGGGGACTGAGCTGCTCCACGTCCACGAGGCTACTTGCTTGACAGGTACCTGTCAATGTCGAGCGCTGATCAGGCGTGAGCGGCGTCACGGCATCGCACCGCACTCAAGCCTTGTAGTTCGCAATACGAACTATTATGGTTCGTAGTACGAACTAGATTTCCGGAAAGGGAACGACATGACGCAGCAGGGGAAGACCGTGGCGGTCGTCGGCGGCGGGTACGGCGGCGCCGCACTCGTGAAGGCGCTGGACGAGCACGCCGACGTGGTGCTGATCGAACCCAAGGACGCCTTCGTCCACGCCGCCGGATCGCTCCGGGCGCTGACGCAGCCCGAGGAGTGGGCCGAGCGCATGTTCTACCCGTACGACGGGTTCCTCAAGCGCGGCAAGCACCTTCGCGAGTACGCGTCCGGTGTGGATGACAAGGGTGTCGTGCTCGCTTCGGGCGAGCGCGTCGAGGCCGACTACATCGTGCTGGCCACCGGCACGGGCTACCCGTACCCCGCCAAGACCCGCACCGACTCGACCGAAGAGGCCCTCGCGCACTTCAAGGAGACGCACGCCGAGCTGGCCGGGGCCGCCCGCGTGCTCATCGCCGGGGCCGGGCCGGTGGGCCTGGAGCTGGCCGGCGAGATCAAGGCCGTCTGGCCCGAGAAGCAGATCACCATTGTGGACCCGGCCGAAGAGCTGATGCCCGGCTACGAGGCCGCATTGCGCACCGAACTCCACGCGCAGCTCGAGAAGCTCGGCATCGAGGTGCGCCTCGGCGTCACCCTCGACGACGAGCCCGCCGTCGAGCCCGGCCGCGCCGGGGCCGTCGCGGTCACCGCGGAAAACGAGCCGATCGAGGCCGACATCTGGTTCCGCGCCTTCGGGATGACCACCAACTCCGGCTACCTGAAGGACGGCATCGCGCCGCTCAACCGGCGCGGCCAGCTGCCCGTCACCCCGAAGCTCAATGTAGAGGGACACGAGCACGTGTACGCGATCGGCGACCTCACCGACATGAACGAGGAGAAGCGGGCGTCCGCGGCCGGACAGCACGCCGCGGTGGTGGCCGCCAACATCCTCGCGCAGATCAACGGCGAAGCCCCCGAGCAGGAGTACCAGCCCTCGCCCGTGCGCGTCGCGATCGTGCCGCTCGGCCCCGAGTTCGGCGTCGGCCAGATGCCCTCCGAGGACGGCCCGGTGCAGCTGCCGATCGAATCGGTCATCGAGTGGAAGGGCCGCGACCTCATGACCGGCTACTTCGACGCCGCGTTCCGGCTCGCCCCGGCCCAGTAAGGCTCCCCGCTCCGTCTGATCGTCGCAGGAACGGGAAGGCCCCCGCCTCAATCCTGAGGCGGGGGCTTCGTCTTGCCTGGAAGCGGTTGGGCGCCTTCAGCGCTCGGTGCCGTCCTGCTCGGAGGGGCAGCCCGAGTCGGTGAAGACCACCGGCACGTGGTTGTCGGCGACCATCCGGGAGAGCAGGCCGACCAGGACCTCCTGCTCGGCGGCACCGAGGCCGAGCGGGAGCTCGGCCACCCGCTTCGTGGTCTCGTCATGGAACTCCTCGGCGAGCCGGGCGCCCTTGTCGGTGAGCGCGACGCGGAACGCGCGGCCGTCGCCGGGGTCGGATTCACGGCGCACCAGGCCGCGCTTCTCGCAGCGGTCGACCAGCCCGGAGATGCTCGACTTCGCGAGGCCCAGGGTCTTCGCGAGTTCGAACATCCCGAACGGGCGGGGAATGAGGACGCACAGCAGCTGCGCCTGCTGCATGGTGAGGTCGAATTCGCGCACCGAGTCGGCGTACACCGCGTCGACCATGAACGCGGTGCGCACCAATGCGGTGCCCATGCTCAACGGCTCGCCTGGCGACTCCTCCATGGAACAAGCCTACCCGCAGGCCACGGCCGGTGCCCGGTGTCGTCGGCCACCGCCGCTCAGCCCGCGGCGGGCTGCGGCGCGGCCGCCTTCCCGCGCACCATCACGATGGTGAGCACCAGGCCGGCGGCCCCGATGACCGCGCCGACCGGACCGAGCGCCGTGATCGGCACCCAGTTGAGGCTGAGGCCGCCGACGAGGCCGCCGAGGGCGATGCCCCCGTACAGCGCCGAGGAGTTCAATCCGATCAGGACGATCGCCGACTGCGGGTGGCGAGAGATGAGCCGGTGCTGCTGCGGCACGATCGCCATCCATCCGACCACCCCGAACACGAACGACATCGCGGTCCCGGCGACCAGGTCCGCGAAGGCCAGGGGCGCCGCGGCCAGCAGCCCGATCATGGCCGCCTGGACGACCAGCATGAGCCGCTCCGGGCCGAAGCGGTCTGTCAGTCGCCCTGCCAGCTGGTTGCCGAGGACCGCGCCGATGCCCTGCGCCAGCAGCATCAGTGTGAGCAGGCCCTGCGAGCCCCCGGTCGCCTCCTCGGCGGCCGCGCCGAAGTACGTGTAGAGCGCGTAGCCCGCGGCCATGACCAGGCCGGTGGTCGCGACGATGCCGAGAACCCCCTTGTCGCGCAACGGGGCCAGCCTCGCGGCCAGCCCGGCGGCGGGGGCCGTCAGCGGCGGCAGCAGCGCGGCGATGCCGGCGGCGGCCAAGACCCCGAGCCCCGCCACCGCCCACAGGGTGAGCTGCCAGTCGACGGCGCCCAGCAGGGAGCCGAGCGGGACCCCGAGCGCGGTGGCGGCGGTGAGGCCGCCCATGACGACGGCGAGGAAGCGGCCGCGCTTCTCGGGCGGGGCGATCGAGGCGGCGATGGCGCTCGCCTGCGGCGTGATCAGGGCCGCGCCGAGCCCGGTGACGACTCGCGCCGCGATGGCGAACGCGTAGTCGTCCGCGACGGCGAACGCGGCGTTGCCGACGGCGAAGACCGCCAGTGCGGCGAGCAGGACCGTGCGGCGGTCGAGCGAGGCGGTGAGGGCGCCGAGGACGGGGGCGGCGAGGGCGTAGGTGAGGGCGTAGACCGTGATGAGCTGGCCCGCGGCGGCGGGAGTGACGTTGAGGTCGGCGCCGATGGCGGGAAGGAGCGCGGTGATGACGAAGGCGTCGGTGCCGACGGCGAAGGCGGCTGCGACCAGGGGGATGAGCCTGCGGTCCATGGGGTTTCCTTCGATTTTGATGGTTGGGTGACCATCAAACTAAGTGATGGTTGGATAGTTGTGCAACCGTCTGACGTGCGTTATCCTGGCGGCGACGAGAAGGGCCAGGTGACGACCATGCGTGAGCTGCCTCACCCCGCAACCGAGGACATCCGGCTGAGCGCGGTCATGCACGCGCTCAGCGACGAGGTCCGCCTCGAGCTCGTCCGCCGCCTCTCGAACGACTGGGAGGGGAACTGCACCCTGCTCAGCGAGGACATCGAGATACACAAGTCCACTTTGTCCCACCACTACCGGGTGCTGCGCGAATCCGGCGTGACGAGGACCAGAGTGGATGGACGCGACCGGCACATCCGCATCAACCGCGAAGCCCTGGACGAGCGCTTCCCCGGCCTCCTCGACGCGGTCCTGAAGTCCCTCGATGACTGAGGTAACCGGCCGCTGACTAGCAGTTTCTTTGTTGTTACTGACGATCAAAAGGTTGACATGCGCCAATGATCCGGTAATCTTTGCCGCAGTGTTTCGACCCCGCAATACAGGATCATCCCGGCAAATCGATTGAACGCGCCCTACACGGGAGGCCGACCCGGCATGCCCTCCCGCGGCGCGCAGAAAGAGTGATCACCCTTGCGACGCAAACCGATCAGGCTCATAGCGGCGCTGGTTGCGGTGGCGGCGGCAGTCGCCGCCGCCTTCACCGTGCGAACCGCTTTCGCCGAACCCGAGACCCCGAAGGAGGGCGGCGCCGAGCAGCTCGGCGCGGAGGCGACGGTCGCGGCCATGCAGCCCGGCTGGAACCTCGGCAACTCGCTCGACGCCGTCGGCGAGGACGAGACCGCCTGGGGCAACCCGCGCATCACCGCTGAACTGCTCGACAACATTGAGGCCCAAGGCTTCAACTCGGTCCGCATCCCCGTCACCTGGTCCGCGCACCAGGAGGCCGAGGCGCCGTACGCGATCGACGCGGCCTACCTGTCCCGCGTCCAGGAGGTCGTCGACCTCGCGCTCGACGAGGGCCTGTACGTGCTCATCAACGTCCACCACGACTCATGGCAATGGGTCAACCAGATGCCGACGCAGCACGACGCGGTCCTCGCGCGCTACGACGCGGCGTGGACCCAGATCGCCGAGGCCTTCGTCGACGCCCCGCCGGAACTCGTGTTCGAGAACATCAACGAGCCGCAGTTCGCCGACGTCAGCGAAGAGGAGGGCGACGCGCTGCTGGACGAGCTCAACGACTCCTTCCACGCGATCGTGCGCGGCTCGGGCGGCGTGAACGCCGAACGGCTGCTCGTCATCCCCACCCTGCACACCAGCAGCGACCAGGCCCGCCTCGACGCGACCGCCGAGAGCATCGCGGCCCTGGACGACCCGATGATCGCCGCCACCGTGCACTACTACGGGTACTGGCCCTTCAGCGTCAACGTCGCCGGCTACACCAGGTTCAACGAGGAGGTGCGCGAGGACATCGTCTCCACGTTCGACCGGGTCAAGGCCACGTTCATCGACAAGGGCGTGCCGGTCATCCTCGGCGAGTGGGGCCTGCTCGGCTTCGACAAGCACACCGGCGTGGTCGAGCAGGGCGAGAAGCTGAAGTTCTTCGAGTTCCTCGGCCACTACGCGGGCGAGGTCGGCCTGACCACCATGTGGTGGGACAACGGCCAGCACCTCGACCGCGAGAGCTTCACTTGGAAGGACCCGGAGCTGTTCGCGCACGTCGCGGGCGCCTGGGAGGGCCGCTCCGGCACCGCCTACACGGACCTCGTGTACGTTCCGGCGGGAGAAGCGCCTGCGGCGCAGACGATCCCGCTGCACTCGAACGGGCTCGGCTTCGAAGGGGTCTGGAACGGCGAGACCGAACTCGCCGAAGGCACCGACTACACCGTGGACGAGACCGAGAACCTGACGTTGAGCGCCGAGCTCCTCGCGGGCCTCGCCGGCGACGGCGGGACGGGCGAGCAGGCCGTGCTCGAAGTCCGGTTCTCCTCGGGCGTGCCGTGGAAGCTCCACGTGATCGCCTCGGCGGCCCCGGTCGCGCAGGACGCGAGCGGGACCACGACCGAGCTGGCGATCCCGGTGGCGTTCAACGGGGACCAGCTCGCGACGATGGAGGCCGTCTACCCGGACGGGACCGCCGCGGGTCCGCACGACTGGACGGCGTACAAGGAGTTCGCGACCGCGTTCAAGCCCGATTACGAGGCCGGGCGGATCGTGATCCCCGAGGCGTTCTTCGCCGCGATGAACGACGGCTCGACCGTCCAGCTCACGTTCCACTTCTGGAGCGGAACGACCGTCGAGTACACCTTGGAGCGTTCCGGCACGACCGTGACCGGCAGTGCCGCTTAGGGTTCGCGTTTCCTGACGACGGCGCCTGCCAGCAGAGGCCGCCTCATATAAACAAGTCCAGAACGGGGTGCCCGGTTGCCGGGCGCCCCGTTCCTCACCCCGGCGGGGAGCGTATCCGCAGTGTGGCGGGCCCGAACCGGTCGCCACGGCCGGTGCGCGCACGCTCGTGTTCGACTCCCCCATGGGCTAGTCTGGAGCGACGTCCCGTACCGGCGAGGGACCGCTCGCGCGCTTCGGCGCCGAGTACGGCGCGACTGCCCCGACGCGACGCCCCCGCTCCCCTGTCACCTGCCCATTCAGTGCTGATTGGATAGTCTTGGACGACGCAGCTCCCCATTGGTCGCCGTCGGGGATCGATCCCACAATCCCCTCCACCGCGCGCGTCTACGACGCCGCGCTGGGCGGCAAGAACAACTTCAAGGCCGACCGCGAGGCCGTCGACGTCTTCGCGCGCCGGATCCCGCAGGTCCGCGAAGCCACCCGGCTCAACCGCGACGCGCTCATCCGCGGCGTCCAGTACCTGGTGCGCAGTGCCGGGATCGACCAGATCCTCGACATCGGCTGCGGTTTGCCGACCGAGCAGAACACCCACGAGGCCGCACAGGAGATCAACCCGGACACGCGGGTCGTCTACGTGGACAACGACCCGATGGTGCTCTCCCACGGCCGCGCGCTCCTCGCCGACAACCGCACCACCACTGTGGTCACCGCCGACCTGCGCGACCCGCACGGCATCCTCGCCAATCCCGAAGTGCGCGGACACCTCGACTTCGACCGGCCGATCGCCCTGGTCATCGTCGGCATGATCATGCAGATCCACGAGAACGAGAAGCCCGACGAGATCATCGGCACCCTCATGGAGCCGCTCGCCTCCGGCTCGCACCTGTTCCTCACCGCCTGGCCCGACACCGGCGACCCCGCGCAGCGCGGGCTCTCGCAGGGGTGCCTCGAGACGCTCGGCAACGGCTGGATCAGGCCGATCGAACGCCTCGAGAAGCACTTCCAGGGCATGCCGCTGGTGCCGCCCGGGCTCGAGTACGTCTCGCGCTGGTATCCCGAGGAGCCCGACAGGAAGGTCCCCGCGTTCGAGGACTTCGAGCCGTACGAGCGCACGCAGATGGCCGGCATCGCGGTCAAGCCCTGACACGGGCGCGCGCCGCGCGAGCCGGTCGCATGGGCGGGATATCGACCGCGCTGACTGTCTTGTCATAGCCCAAGCCCTCAGGCGCGGCGGCAGCGGCGGCGCCGTAGATTGGTACCGCGCAGCGTGTTCGAGAAGAGAAGAGACCGCCAATGCCCATGCTCGAGATCCGCCGGCACAGCAAGCGCAATGGCGACGAGGCCGTCCACCTCTCCCAAGAGGGGGTCGAGCTGGCCCGCTGGTCGGGAACCCTCATGGGGCCCTTCGAAGTCGTGGCCGCGAGCGTCGCCCCGCGCGCCCGGGAGACGGCGATCGCGATGGGATTCGCGGTCACCCTGGAACTCCCCACACTGCCGAACGTCAACGGATTCCTGCAGGAGTCGCAGGCGGCGACGTACGACGTCGGCGCCCCGTTCACCCGGCTCGCGCGACTCGTGAACCGGCGCGGCAGCACCGCATCGGACTACGCGCACGCGCTCGCCCGGCAGTGGTCGGACCTGATGGCGCCGCTCGGTCCGGGCGACGCCGCCCTGGTCATCGGCCACGGCGGGCACATCGAATGCGGACTCGTGACGCTGTTCCCGGAGGCCAACCACGACGAGTGGGGGGCGCTGTTCGGGTACATGGAAGGCGCACGGCTGCACTACGACGCGGCCGCCCGGCGCTTCCACGACATCGAGTTCGTGCGCGGCTGAGCGAGCGGCATGACGGAGGGGCCGGGGATGCCCCGGCCCCTTCCCGTCGCAGTCCTTCCCGTCAGTCCTTCCCGACCCTGATCGCCAGGCGCGGCAGGTACCAGACCGCGGCGGCGATCGCGGCGAGCGCGTACAGGATCAGCAGCGGGACCGGGAAGCCAAGGGCCACACCGGACTGCTCGAGTTCGAGGTTCTCCAGGGCCGAGATCATCGGACCGGAGGACAGCATGTCCTGAAAGGTCAGCTGCTGCCAGAACAGGTCTTGGGCGTTGACGAGGAGCAGCGCGAGGCCCATGAGCGCGGTCATGGGCCAGGCCGCGTTCAGGAAGGCGAGGCGGGCCGCGCCCGGTTCGGCGCCCTGCATGAGGGCGGCGCGGCGGCGGTCCTCCAAACCCCAGAACAGGGCCGTGAAGACGAACAGCAGCGGGATCGCGATCCAGGCCCGGGGCGGGAACGACCCGATGACCATGTACTCGCCTTCGCCCGCAACGGCTTCGAGGTTCGCGGCGCCGAGGGGCCCGGTGCCGATGAAGAGCCAGGGCGCGAACACGATCAGCAGCCAGCGCGAGGCGTTCCCCAAGGGCCGCAGCGCACCGATGGCGTAACCGCCGAGGACGGCGACCGGCAGCGCGACCGCCGTGGTGATGAGCGGCGGCCCCCAGGTGCGGCGGATCGCGAGCCACAGGTCGGCGCCTTCGCTGGTGTCCTCGCCCATGCGGGCGAGCCAGGGCAGCAGGTAGAAGCCGACGGCGGCGAGCAGGAGCACCAGCGCGGCGATGCCGAGGAGGTTCGCCGCGGGCCGGGTCGGTGCCGGGTCGACCGGGGTGCCGCCGTCGCTGGCGTCGTCGTCGGGATCCTGGTCGGCTGGAGCGGGGATGACGTCGATCCTGGTGCGGGCGGCGATGTACACGAGGGCGGCGCCGACGCCGAGCGCGGCGAGGATCGCCATGAGCAGCACCGACTTCGCGGTGGAGAGGCCTGGCGAGATGCCCGAGTAGAGGCCGTTGAAGATCTGGGCGACCGGGGTCTCGATGTCCTTGGGCAGGCCGCTGACGATGCTGTAGGCGAAGGTCTGGAGTCCGGCTGCGGCGATGGCGAACGCGGCCAGGCAGGCGGTGACGAGGAGCCCGGACTTCCTGCCGGTCCCGGTGCCGCGCATGGCGGCGAGTCCGGCGAGGACCCCGAGGCCGACCACGACGCCGGCGCTGAGGCCGGACCAGTCGTACAGGCTCGCTTCGCGATCGCTCTCGGAGACGATGCGGCCGATGAGCCAGGCGACGGAGAGCGCGGCCGGAGCGAAGGCGATGGCGGTGAGGCTCCAGGCGATTCGGGCGGCGGTGCGCAGGCGCGGGCCGGCCCGGTGGAGGAGCCAGGCGGCGAGCGGGGCGAGGACGGCTCCGGCGAGGATCATCGCGGCGGTCGGACCGGCGAGGCTGGTGAGGCCTTCGCTGAAGGCGCCTTCGGCGAAGACGGCGTCGTAGTTGGCGGGCCCGATGGTCTCGGCGGAGCCGAAGACGCTGAGGCCTTCGATGCGGCTGAGCTGGATCGTGCGGATCGTGGGCAGGAGGTAGGCGCTCACTGCGGCGATCACGGGCGCCGCGAGGAGGATGAGGCCGAGGACGACGCGGGCGGCGTCGGTCTGGGTCTGCAGCAATGTCGAATACGGCGGGTCGAGGTCGGTTCGACCGGTGCTTCGGGTGCTTGCGGGGGCGGGTTCGCGCGGGGCCGCGGGCTGGTTCCGGGGGATGGCTCCGGTGGTGCCGGTGCGGGTGCCGTCGGGCTGCGGGGGCGGGTTGCGGTTCGGGGCGGGGAGGTATTGGGGGGCGATGCGGGCCGGGGCGGAACGGGACGACGGGGGCGGTCCGCCGGCTCGGGGCGGGTGGTCCATGAACACTCCTGTATGGATAAAGGGTGGGAGGTCATGAGAATTATGCTCCACGTCACCTAACGGAAATCAAGCGGGCATGGAGCTGGAACTGCAACGCTTACCAGCGCAGTAATGCATCACATGTCACGCATGACGCGCCATTTCCCGGACCCGCCAATGGAAGCCCACCGCTCAGAGGACCGGCACACGGCCGGCTCCCGGCTCCCGGCTCCCGGCTCCCGGCTCCCGGCTCCCGGCTCCCGGCTCCCGGCTCCCGGCTCCCGGCTCCCGGCTCCCTGAATAGGGTTGCCGCCGCAACGCCCGAGTGTTTGGATCGAGTCATGCCAAGCACCGCGCAATACCTGGGTTTCGTCGTCGCCGCGCTCATCCTGATCCTCATCCCCGGCCCGTCGGTCATGTTCACCGTCAGCCGGGCCCTGGCCTATGGCCGCACCCAGGCCGTGCTCACCGCCTGGGGCAACGCGATCGGCACCTTCGCGGCCGCGACCCTCGCGGCCGTCGGGCTCGGCGCGCTCATCCAGGAGTCGGCGCTGGCGTTCGCGGTCGTGAAGTACGCGGGCGCGGCGTACCTGGTGTTCCTGGGCGTCAAGGCGCTGCGCGACCGCAAGGGCCTGATGGCCGCGCCCGAGGACGAGGCGGGGAGTCCGAAGCGGGCGCTGGCGACCATGGCGGAGGGCTTCGTGGTGGGGATGCTCAACCCGAAGACGATCCTGTTCTTCCTGGCGATCCTCCCCCAGTTCATCAACACCGGGTCCGGCTCGGCCACGGTGCAGATGCTGCTGCTCGGCGCGACCTTCGCGGCCCTCGCGGCGGCCTGCGACACGGTCTGGGGCCTGGTGGCCGCGGCCGCCCGCGACGTGCTCCGCCGCCCCCGCCCGAAGCTGATCCTCAGCCGCACGGGCGGCACGGCCCTCATCGGCCTCGGCATCGCCGCCGCGGCAGGGGAACGGGCCTGACAGACGCCGTTCGAACCGTTGGCACGCGGCCCTTCGGATTCGGGGGGCGGCGCTATTCGAAACGCCCGACCTCGGGTGGCGGATCCATTTGGGAGCGCTTGCATATAGATAATCATAGATATATAGTGTGTGGACCCCTCACCGCGATCCCCGCATCTCACGGCTCGCACGGCCCGCTCGGGCCGTCACGACGCCTCCGGCAGCGTCAAGAGAGGACCCCATGTCAGCCATCTCCCTCCCCCGTATGCGAAGAAGCCTGATCGCCGCGGCCGCAGCAGTGTTCGTCGCAGCGGCCGCGCTCATCGCGGTCATGATCCCGCAGCCCGCCAACGCCGCGTCCCTCACCAGGATCACGGACTTCGGGAGCAACCCCAGTAACCTGGAGATGTACCTCTACGTCCCCGACAACGTGGCCCCCGAACCGGCCATGGTCCTCGGCATCCACTGGTGCACCGGCTCGGCCAACGACTTCTACAACGGCACCGAATGGGCCCGCCTCGCCGACCAGTACGGCTTCATCGTGGTCTACCCCTCGGTCACGCGCTCGAGCAAGTGCTGGGACGTCGCATCAGCGGCCTCCTTGAGCGGCACCGGATCCGACTCGCTCGGCATCAAGTCCATGATGGACTGGACGATCCGCGAGCACAACGTCGACACCGACCGGATCTTCTCCACCGGCATCTCCTCCGGCGCGATGATGACCAACGTGATGCTCGGCGTCTACCCCGAGGTCTTCGAAGCGGGCGCGGCGTTCTCCGGCGTCCCCTACACCTGCTTCCGGACCACCAACGGCTCCGAGTGGAACTCGGAGTGCTCGCAGGGCCGGATCAACCGCACCCCGCAGCAGTGGGGCGACGAGGTCCGAACCACCAACCCCGGCTACACCGGCCCGTGGCCGCGCATGCAGATCTGGCACGGCACCAACGACGACGTGCTGTTCTACCAGAACTTCCAAGAGCAGATCGACCAGTGGACGAACGTCAACGGCACCGACCAGGCGCCCGAGCTCTCCGACACGCCGCAGGCGAACTGGAACCGGACCCGCTACGGCGGCACCGGCGCGCAGGCCCAGGTCGAGGCGATCAGCCTCCAGGGCGTCGGCCACAACCTGATGGCGAACGGCATGGCGGCCAAGGCGCTCGAGTTCTTCGGCATCGACAAGCCGGTCGACCCGACCACCTCGCCGACGACCGGCCCGACGGACCCGACCACGAGCCCCACGGGCGGCCCGGCGGGCGGGTGCTCGGCGGTCATCAAGGTGGTCAGCACCTGGAACTCGGGTTGGCAGGCCAATGTGGACGTGACGGCGGGCAGCGCCGCGATCACCGGCTGGACGCTCAAGTGGACCTGGCCGAGCGGGCAGACGATCTCCAGTTCGTGGAACGCGGGCGTGACCAGTTCGGGCGCTTCGGTGACGGCCGAGGACGTGGGCTGGAACGGCTCGGTCGCCGCGGGCCAGACCCGCACCTCCACCTGGGGCTTCATCGGCACCGGAACGGCCGCCACCCCGGCCGTGACGTGCACACCCGCGTGATCCCCTTACCCCACCGAAGGAACGGGGCCGCGGTCGCTCAGGCGATCGCGGCCCCGTCGGCCTACCGGGCCGCCGCGCCCGCCCGCAGGCGGGCGCCCAGGAATTCGAGGATCTCGCGGCGAGCGGGCCGAGCGGCCGGGACGACGCCGGGGATGCTGATGAACTTGTGCACCGCATTCGGGTAGGCGGTGAAGCGGGCGTCGTTCCCGGCGTCGCGCAGCCGCTCGACGTATTCGCGCCCGTGGTCGTACACGGGGTCGAGCTCCCCCGCGACCGCCAGCGCGGGCGGAAGGCCGTGCAGGTCCGCGGTCGCCAAGGGGGACACGAGGTCCGGATCGAACCCGGCGGGGAGGGCGATGCGGCGGGCGAGGCGCAGTTCACCTGCCGAGAGCCCTGGCCGGCCGATGTTGCGGGCGACCGAGGGGTGGTCGGTCATGGTCGCGGTCCAGTCCAGGGCCGCGTAGACGAGGACTTGGGCGCTGACGGCCGGGCCGGTCTCGCGGGAGCGCAGCGCGAGCAGCGCGGCGAGGGCGCCTCCGGCGCTCTCGCCGACGACGGCGATCCTGGCGGGGTCGATGCCCCAGCCGGAGGGGTCGCCGGCGAGCAGGTCGAGCGTGTCGCAGGCGTCCTCGACGGGCGCGGGGAGCGGGTGCTCGGGGGCGAGCCGGTATTCGACGGCGACCACGACGGCGGGGAGCCGGGCCGCGAGACGGCTGTTGAGCCAGTCGTTCTGGGCGGCGGTGCCGGTGATGAAGCCGCCGCCGTGGAAGGAGAGGACGAGCGGGAGCCGTTCGTGGGGGCCTTTGGGGCGGTGGACGCGCAGGGTGAGTCGGCGGCCGGGCAGTTCGACGGTGCGCTCCTCGATGCCGGCGCGGCGGTCGGGCAGGCCGGCGACGATGCGCATGGCCGGTGAGCGGAGCAGGCGGACGAGCTTGGCGCGACCGGCGATGACCTCGTCGGCGGTCACGGATTCCCAGTCGGGTCGGTCCTTGAGGAGCAGGCGGGCGCCGATCGGGGCTTTGGTGGTCATGGTGTCCTCCCGGTTTAATTACGCTACTTCCGGTAGCGTAATCGACGGGATAGCCTGATCCCGTGCAGGCATCCACTTCCCCGGCCGGTCGACCCCGCTCGGACCTCAACGCCGACGTGTTCGCCGCGACGCTCCGCTCGGTGCACGAGTTCGGGTACGCGGGCGCGACCATGGACCGGATCGCGGTCGCGGCGGGCGTGGCGAAGACGACGCTGTACCGGCGCTGGCCGTCGAAGGGCGCGCTGATCACCGCGTGCCTCGTGGACGTGTTCGGCCCCGCGCCGGTCGTGAGCGAGGACCGCGAGGAGCTCCTGACCACCGCGATCCGCTGGGGGGCGGCGAAGATCGCCGAGGCCGGTGTGGGCGCGGCGTTCGCGGGCGTGTTCACCGACGCGGTCAGCGATCCGGGGCTGCGCGAGATCCTGTCGACCGAGTTGCAGGCGCCCTACCTGCGGGTCCTGCAGTACGCGCTCGGCGAGTCCGAGCAGCGCGTCCGGTTCGTCATCGACGTCATCATCGGCACGCTGCTCCACCGCATGGGGATCTCGGGGGAGCCGATGGCCGAGGACGACGTCGAGGCGCTGATCGCGATGGTGCTCGGCGTCTTCCGCTGAGCGCATCGGCACGCGCGAAACCCTAGACTGGCCTCACCGCGCGCACAACGCCGTGCAGGACATGAACGGAGCCGCCTGAGATGACCGAGTTTCCCCCTGAGGTCCGCGACCGGTTCGCCGGTGCGGGCATGGACCTCGACAAGCTGTTCTCCGCCGGCGAGCTGGGCGACCGCATGGGGATCGAGGTGCTCGAGGCCGCCCCGGAGCGGGTGGTGGCGCAGATGGCGGTCGAGGGGAACCGGCAGCCGTACGGACTGCTCCACGGCGGGGCCTCGGCGGTCCTGGCCGAGACGCTCGGGTCGGTCGGGTCGATGCTGCACGCCGGGCCCGGGAAGATCTCGGTGGGCGTGGACCTCAACGTGACCCACCACCGGGCGGTCCGCTCGGGCACGGTCACCGGCGTCGCCACGCCGATCCACCGTGGACGGTCGACCGCGACGTACGAGATCGTCGTCAGCGACGAGCACGGCAAACGCGTCTGCACCGCGCGCCTCACCTGCCTGATCCGGGACGCGCCGCAGGACTGAAGCCGCAACCGCCGCAATCATCCAGGCGTTCAGCGCAGTCGTTCCATGAAGTCCCCGATGAGCGGGGCGATGACGTCCAGGTGCGTCTCGAGGGTGAAGTGCCCGGCCTCGAGCAGGTGCAGTTCGGCCTCCGGCAGGTCGCGCAGGTAGGCGCGGGCGCCCGCTTCGGTGAAGAACGGGTCGCCGGTGCCCCAGACGACGAGGGTCGTCGGCCGGTGCTTGCGCAGCCACGCCTGCCAGCCGTCATATCGATCCACATTCGACTTGTAGTCGAACGCCAGCGCGACCTGGGCCTCCTTGCGGCCGGGCAGGTCGAGGTAGTGCTGGTCGAGCATCCAGCTCTCGGGCGCGATCAGCGAGGGGTCGGGCGCGCCGGTCTCGTACTGGAACCTGGTGCCCTCCAGGGTGAGCAGGTCGCGGATCTGGCCTTCGGCGCCGGTCTGCTCGGGGGCGAGCGCGATGAAGCTCCGCGCGGCCTCGGAGAGGCCGTCGGCGTAGGCGTTGCCGTTCTGGACGACGAGGCCGGTGATCGACTCGGGCCGCCGTTCGGCGAGGCGGAGGCCGACGGGGGCGCCGAAGTCGAAGAGGTACATGGCGAAGCGGTGCAGGTCGAGCCGGTCGACGAAGCCTTCGACGATGTCGGCGAGGCGGTCGAAGGTGTAGGTGAAGTCGTCGGGGGCGGTGGTCTGGCCGAACCCGGGGTAGTCGGGGGCGATGAGGCGGTGGTCGGCGCCGAGGGCGTCGATGAGGCGCCGGAACTGGTGCGAGGCGGTCGGGAAGCCGTGCAGGAGGAGCAGGACGGGGGCGTCGGCGCGGTCGGGAACGGATTCGCGGTAGTGGACTTCGACGCCGTCGATGTCGATGCGGCCGTGGCGGACCAAGGGGAGTCGGTTCATCGTTCACACGCTTTCTCTGCTTGATGTTCCATTAGCTTCGAGACATCATGCTAATGCATATCTGATTCGATGTAGCATTAGGGTTATGAACGCGACGACACCACTGGTCGGCGAGCCCCTGGCCATTGATCTGGTGAACACCGTGACCGCGGAAGGGGACCTGCTCGAGGACACGGACGCGCTGGGCGCGTGGCTGGCGCTCGAGGCCGACCGGCTGCCGGGGTTCGACGGGGACGCCGATCGCGCTGCACTGCAGGCGGTGCGGTCGGTGCGCGAGCACGCGGCGGCCGCGTTCGGCGCTCTGGCCGAGGGGCGGCGCCCGCCGGAGTCGAGCCTGCGGGGCCTAGCGGCGGCGGTGAACGCCGCGCCCGGGCGCGTGCGGCTCGCGTGGGACGGCACGGCGGTGGCGGCGAGCGTGCGGCGCGAAGGCGCTGCGGCCGAACGGCTCGCCGCCGACCTCGCCCAGGCGGCGGTCGACCTGCTCACCGACCCGGCCGTGGCGAAGCTGCGCCGGTGCGGCGCCGAGGACTGCGTGCTGCTCTTCGTGCCGGCGCATCCGCGCCGCCAGTGGTGCTCCCCCGAACGCTGCGGCAACCGCGTCCGCGTCGCCCGCTATTACGAACGCCGCAAGGCGGAACGCTGAGGCACGGGCCTCAGTGGACCGCGTCGATGAGGTAGACCGAGCTCGTCCCCCAGTCGCATACGGCGAGTCGGCCGTCGGGCGCCACGGTGATCCCGGTGGGGCTGTCGAAGCCGTCGGCGACGGTGGTGCGGGTGCCGTCCGGTTCGATCATGTCCACAGTCGAGCCTCCGTAGTCGACGACGTACACCGCGCCCCCGCCCGCGGGGGCGATGCCGGGTCCGGGGCTGGAGAGCTCGGTGTTGACGTGCTCGGCCTCGGTGCCGCCGGAGACGAGGGAGACGCCGCCGTTGATGTTGCTGACCATGAGGTCGCCGTTGTCGAGTTCGACGGCGCCGACCGGGGTCTGCAGTCCGGTCGCGACCACGCGCGTCTGGCCTTCGGCGTCGGCCGCGAGGATCTCGTCGGCCTGGCGGTTGGCGATCAGCAGTTCGCCCGCGGCGTTGAACGACAGCCCGGCGGGCGTCGCGAGGCCCTCGACGAAGACCTCGGGCTCGCCGTCCTCGCTGAAGCGCCAGACCACGTCGCCGCCGTACGAGGCGGCGTAGACCACGCCTTCGGCGTCGATCGCCAGGCCGGAGGGGCCGTCGAGGTCGCTGGCGAAGGTGCTGCGCTCGCCGTCTTCGGTGAACCGCTCGATGGTGCCGCCGGACCAGTTCGCGATGTACAGGGCGCCGTCGGCGTCGTAGGCCATCCCCACCGGCGAGGAGAGGCCGTCCCAGACGGCTTCCCCTGGCCCTTGCATCGAGCCTGCGCCCGAGTCGGTGCCGGTCGCCTCCGTTTCGGTTGGGGTGCAGGCTGTCGCGGCCACGATCGCCGCCATCGCCGGGACGACGAGGAGACGGCGGGCCCGCCCGCCGTTCGCCGCGTTCGCTTCGTTGGGCTGCTGTGGGTTCGCGCGCATGGTCTTCTCACTCCATAATGGTTCGATTGGACGTTGCTTGAGTGCGTCGGTATTGGATGGCCCGCGACCATGTCGCTCAGGCCAGGCGGTTCCTGATGCGTTGCGCCGCAAAGGCGGTCAGTGTCCCTGCGGCGAGCAGCGCCCCGGCCGCGGCGCAGACGCCGATGAAGCCCGCGCCGTCCGCGGCGGCAGCGAACTGCGGCCCGAGGCTCGCGCCCACGAACAGGACGAACGTGTAGAGGGCGGTGGCCGCGGCCCGGGCCTGGCCCGCGACCTCGCCGACCGCTTCGATGAGTCCCGGGGCCGAGAGCCCGATGCCGCTGACGAATACGAACAGGCTCAACGCGATCGCCCACATGCCGAACCCGGAGACGGCGGCGGTGAGGAGCGCCCCGGCGGCAGCGGTGGCGAGGGCCCCGACCACACGGGCGGCCGCGGGAACATGCCGCAGGCGTCCCGCGATCCAGGGCGCGGCGAGGAAGGCGGGCAGCGCCGAGGCGCGCAGGGCGAGCATCTCGGCGGGGTGGCCGGACAGGCCTTCGGGACCGACCGTTTCGAGTCCTGTGTAGACCGCGACGAACGAGGAGAGGACGGTGGCCGTGGCGAGGTAGAGCAGGATCGTGTCACGGCGGCGAAGGAGCGCCGCCATGGCGCCCACCGGGCTGATCCGCTTGCCGCCCTGGCGTTCCGGGTCGGGTTCGAGCACGAACCACAGGATGACCGCGAGCGCCAGCAGGGCGGCCGCCCCGCCGAAGAACGGGGCCTGCCAGCCGAACGCGGGCAGCAGCACGGTCGCCGCGACCTGGGCGATGATCGCAGAGCCGATGAAGCCGCTGGTCATTGCGGTGAGCGCGATCGCGCGCCGCGGCGGTGCGATGCGCTCGGCGACGTAGGCGAGGGCTGCCGGGGTGAAGAACGCGGAGGTGAAGCCCTGGACGACTCGGAGGGCCAGTCCGGCGGTGAGGCCGTCGGCGAGGCCGACGGCGGCAGTGGCGAGGGCGGCGGCGACGAGCCCGGTGAGGAGCACGCGGCGGCGGCCGAAGCGGTCGGCGGCGGGGCCGGAGAACAGGAGCCCGGTCGCGTAGGCGAAGCCGAACGCGGTGACCATCCAGGCGGTTCGGGCGGTGCCCGCGCTCCAGCCTGAGGCGAGTTCGCCGAGGAGCGGGATGACGACGTAGAGCTGGCCGACGATGCAGACCGCCGACGCGGCGAGCGGAACGATCGTGCGTCCGGTCGGGACCCAATGCGTCGCAGCGCCGTCGCCCGGCGGCGCGGATCGGATCGGGGCTTCCTGCCTCATGGCCCCATTAGACCACCAACTCGTTTGTTGGTCAACATCAGAGTTGGAGTATTATTGCCTGCATGTCGGATCCAGACCTTCGTAAACCAGACGAGACCGCCCAGACGTCAACGATGACGACCCGCGAGAAACTCCTCCACGCCGCCCGGGAGGTGTTCGCCGAGCAGGGACTCGCCCACACCCGCATCTCCGACATCGCCGTGCGGTCCGGCGTCAACCGCGAGCGGGTCTACGGGTACTTCGGCAGCAAGGAAGGGCTCTTCGACGCCGTCATCAACGACGCGCTCGACGAACTCGCGGAGGCCGTGCCGCTCACGCCCGGCGAGGACCTCGTCGAGTACGTGGACCGGGTGCACGAGTTCCACCGCCTCCACCCGCAGCTGCTCCGGCTGCTGCTCTGGGAGGCGCTGCACTACCGGTCCGAACCGCTGCCGGGCGAGGAGGACCGGCGGGCGCGGTACCGGGAGAAGGTAGGTGCGCTGGAGCAGTCGCTCGGCGCGGCGCAGGGACGGCTCCAGGCCGCCCCCACGCTGTTCATCCTCATCGGACTCGCGGCCTGGCCGAGCGTCGTCCCGCAACTCGCGCGCCTCATCATGGGCGCCGACACGAGCGAGGACCCCGAGCTCATGCGCGCACACGTGCTCTCGTTCGCAAGCGCGGCACTGCGACCGGAGGACCAGGCGGCGGCAGCCGAAACGAAGGACTGACGAGCGGTAACGGCTCAGCGCACAAAGTTATCCACAGGCAGAAAACTTCCTGTTGCGACTCGACTACCGCACGTGTCAGCCTTGATACAAAAAACCATCCGGCTCCCGCGGGATGGCGGCGACAAAGGGGATTCGCGAACGTCGCCATACCGAGGCCGCGCGCGGGAAGCCCCCCGCGCGCGGCCGCCGCAGGAGCCGCCTCCTCCATGGAAATGCGGGCGGCACTCGCCGGCTCACAGCCGCAGCCGAGAGAAGCCGCCCAGCGAGCCACCGAGCTGCCCTTCGCGACTGGCGCTCATGCCTTCGTGAACGGCCAGGCGAGCCGGGCCTCTCGCGCACACGCGAGGCGATCAGGCCGGCCCCCGAGAGCGGCCGAGCGGACCGGCCTTCGCGACTGGCGACGAGGAAATCGGGCCAGCCTCCGCGAACAGCCGGGCGGAGCTGACAGCTGCGACCCGTGGTCAGGCGAGGAGATCGTTCATCGTGCCGTAGCCGATGCCGCCCTCGATCGCTTCGTACGAACCGTCTTCAAGGAACCCGACCGCCGCCTTGCGGGCCAGTTCGTAAGCGGCCGTCGCCAGACCCGGGCCCAGGCTGATCCTCGCCACGCCCAGGCGCTCCAGCTCCGAGGGCGCGAGCGCACCCGGTCCGGCCATCACATTGAGTGGCAAGCGGATCGCCTGCACCAGCGCGGCGATCACGGCCGGATCGGTCACGCCCGGCACGAAGATGCCGTCGGCACCGGCCTCGGCATAGGCCTCGGCGCGGGCCACGGTCGCGTCGAAGCGCTCGGACTCCTCGCCGATACCGGCGAGGTACATGTCGATGCGCGCGTTGATGAACAGGTCCGGCCCGGCGCCCTCCCGGGCCGCGCCCAGGCGCTCCATCTGATCGGCGAGCTCGCGCAGCGACCCGGGGGCCTCCGCCGTGGTGTCCTCGATGTTCACACCCACGGCGCCCGCCTCGGCCACCGCAGCGAGCGTCGCGGCGACCTCCTTCGGCGTGGCACCGAACCCGGACTCGATGTCAGCGGTCACCGGCACGTCCACGACGCGCACGATCCGCGCGATCGCTTCTACGGCAGCGTCGCGGTCGAGCGCGTCGCCGTCGGGACGGCCGAGGCTCCATGCGATCCCGGCGCTCGTCGTGGCGATCGCGGGCGCGCCGGCGGCGGCGATGACCGCCGCGCTGGCGGCGTCCCAGCAGTTCGGGAGGCGCAGGGCCGGGGTGGTGTGGAGGGAGCGGAAGCGGGCGGCGGTCTGGTTCGTCATGTCGACAATGAAAGCAGCGATGTCGCCTCGTGGCTGGCCACTAAGCGACATCACCATCGATCCGCAGGTCGGCTCTGCTCAGGCGTGACCGACGGCCGAGACGATCGCGTCGGCGAGCTCGGTCGGCTTGGTGAACTGCGGCCAGTGGCCGGTCGGCAGGTCGATGTACGCGATGTCCTTGATCGCGGCGAGTTCCCTCACGAACGGCACGCCCTGCTCGATCCAAGCGCGGACCATGGCGCTGCTGAACTCGCAGCAGATGAGGGTGATCGGGACGTCGAAGCGGCGCTCGTCGCCGAGCACCTGCTTGTCGAACGCGGCGCCCCGCGGGGTCGGGATGGCCTTGGCGCGGAAGGCCTCGCGCAGGTCGTCGTCGAGGTCGACCAGGTCTTCGTCCTCGAACACGTTCCAGTCCGGCAGCGGGATCTCGCCGTCGACCACCGGGAGCTCGTCGTTGACGGCCCCGCCGGGGCCGAGCGGCGCGGAGTCGACATAGACGACCCGGGCGATGCGGTCGGGCCGGGCGTCGGCGACCGCGTGCGCGATCGCGCCGCCGGCGGAGTGGCCCACGAGCACGACCGGGCCGTCGAGCGCGTCGACGGCGGCGACCACCGCGTCGACGTGATCGCGGCGGCCGATCCCGCTGCGGTCGGCGTCGCGGGACTCCAAGCCGGGCAGCGTGAGCGGATGGGTTCGGTGCCCGGCCTTCTCGAGCGCGGGCGTGATCTCGCTCCACGAGGACGCGTCGAGCCAGAAACCGGGAATGAGGATGATGTCCATCGCCCGACGATAACGGCAGGGTCCGACAGCGGCGGCTAGTTCGCCGCTCGCAGGGTCATCACCGTGATGTCGGCGTCCGCGCCGACCCGGATCGGGGGGCCGTTCGTGCCCGCGCCGTTCGTCACGTACACCTGCGTGTCCCCATGCTGCTCAAGGCCGGAGAGCTGCCCGCTGCGGATGAGCGACGCGTAGTGGACGGGCCACATCTGCCCGCCGTGGGTGTGGCCGGAGAGCTGGAGGTCCACGCCGTACCCGGCGATCCGCTCGACCGCGTTCGGCTGGTGGGCCATCAGGATCACCGGGCGATCGGGATCGCGGTCGCCAAGGGCCGCTTCGAAGTCGGGGCCGGTCTCGTCCGCGATGTGGCGCTGCTCGACGATGAGGTCGTTGACGCCCGCCAGGTCGAAGCCCGCCAGTTCGACGCGTGTGTTCGGGAGTCCGATCATGCCGAGTTCGGCCACGCGGTCGTACCATTCGTCGGCGCCCACATAGTGCTCGGCGTTCCCCGAGACGAAGTAGGCCCCGTCGCGCGCTTGGAGTCTCGCGAGCGGGTCGGTCGCGTCCCGGACCTGGTCGGCCTCGTTGCTGGCGAGGTCGCCGACGAACGCGATGAGGTCGGCTTGGGCCCGGTTGATCTGGTCGACCACGCGCCGGCAGTACTCGCGGCCGCGGATCGCGGAGAAGTGCGTGTCGCCGACGACGGCGATCCGGTAGCCGTCGAATCGCGGTGGGAGGCGGGCCAGGTCGACCGTGACGGGTTTGAGCGGCGGCGTCCGGTAGCCCTCGTACAGGCCGTGGCCGACCGTGGCGACGGCGAGCGCCGAGGCGCTGAGCCCGATGGCGCGGGACATGACTCGTCGTCGGGTCTGACCGGTGCCATGTGATGTGGTACCGGGGTTGATGACTTCGGTTTCGCCGCTTGGGGTGGTGGCGTGTGACGTATTGCTGGGGTCGGTGTTCGGGATGCGCTCAGATGCCGCGGGCAAAGGCACCGCAGCGGCGGATGGCGTAGCGGCTGGTGTCGAGTCGGAGGGCGGTGCGGCGGCTGGTGCCGCGGCGGCAAGCGGGGCCGCCGGTCGCCGCCGCAGTCTGAGCCTGATGAGGATCGAGCGGAGGTGGTGCCAGAACCCGTCCGCGCGGTCGGCGGCGATCTCGGCCTCGGACATGTTTCGGCGGGACCGGCGGATGAGGACGAACCGCAGCGCCTCTCCCACGACGAGCAGACCGAACAGGTACATGAAGATCCCGAACCAGATCCAGCCCGGCCAGCCCACGAGTTCCTGGAGCCGCATCGGCGCCTCGGACGGCGCGAACATCCGCGCGAGCAGTCCGAGCACCGTCAGGACGCCGAGTACGACCGCCCCGATCGGGCGCCACGCCGAGCGCGGCTTCGTCGTGTCGCGGAAGAGCCGCCACCACAGGTAGTAGTGCAGTGCGGCGAAGCCGACCGTGACGGCGAGGAGGCGGACGACGAACCAGGCGAAGGCCATCAGCGGCCGACTGCGGCGCCGCCGCCGATCACTGCCGCTGTGCGTCCCATGTGCCTGTCTCCTTCGGTTGCAGTCGCCGCAGCGATGCTAGCTCGCGCGGGTCGGCGCGGGCGGGCGGCGGGTCGCCTCTCGGTGCGTGTTGCGGTGGTGGCGTTCGGGTCGCGGTCAGGGCCTGGCGATCTGGACGAGGTCGGGGTTCTGGCCTCGGCGGGCGAGGAGGGCCCTTCCCTGCGGGAGCTGGCGGCTGGCGGTGCCGTTGATGAGGCGGCCTTCGAGGCGGTCGCCGGAGAAGAGGAGGCCGGGGCTGGACATGTCGCAGAGCTGGCGCAGCAGCGGTTCGTAGACGGCGCGGCTGGCGCCGCCGGTGCGGCGGGCGAGGATGAGGTGAAGGCCGAGGTCGGCGCCGTGGGGGGCGAGTTCGGTCAAGGGCGCCAAGGGGTTGCCGGCGGTGGTGACGACGAGGTCGTAGTCGTCGACGACGACGAAGACCTCGGGGCCGGTCCACCAGTCGCGGTCGCGCAGCTGCTGGGGCGTGACGTCGGGGCCGGGCAGGCGCTTCTTGAGGGCCTCGGCGAGCTCGGCGGCGTTCTGGGCGGCGTGGGCGGCGGTGTTGCAGTAGGTGATGAGGTGGTCCTCGGGGACCTCCTCGAGGTGCGAGCGGCGGTAGTCGACGAGGAAGATCCCCGCTTCGGTGCCGGGCCGCCGCACGATCTGCCGCATGATGCCGCGCAGGAGCGTGGTCTTGCCGGTCTGGGTGTCGCCGAAGACGACCAGGTGGGGGTCGGTCTTGAAGTCGATCACTGCCGGGGCGAGATCGCTTTCGGCGACGCCGACGACGGGCGCGAGCGCGTACGGGTCGCCGGTGGGGGACGCGGCGGGCGGGACGAGTTCGTGCAGCGCCACGTCGACCGGGAGTGCTTTGACGGCGGCGACGCCGGGTCCGGGCCAGCGGCGCCGGACTTCGTCGGCGAGGTCGGCGAAGGCCTCGGCGAGGTCCTCAATGGAGTCTCGGTCGTCGATGCGAGGCAGGGCGATGTGCCCGAAGCGCTTGTCGGAGGTGAGGACTCGGCCGGGCACTTCCTTGGGGAGTTCCTCGATGAGTTTGCGGTCGATGCCGGAGTCGAAGGCGTCGGCGAGGCGCAGTTCGATGCGGCCGGAGAACGAGGCCGCGAGGCGGGCGCGCACCTGCGTGGAGTTCACGGCGGTGAGCACGACGTGCACGCCGAGCGCGGGGCCGCGGGAGGCGATCTCCGTGAGCAGGTCGTTCGCGTCTTCGTTGGCCTCGGTGAGGCCGCCCCAGCCGTCGATCACGAGCACGAGGTCGCCCGGGACGTCGACGGCGCCTTCGGCTGCGGCGCGGCGCAGACCGGCGGCCGAGTCGATGGCCTTGCCGCGCATCAGGGTTTCACGGGAGTCGAGGAGCGAGCGGACTTCGGCGAGGGTGCGGGCGACGAGTTCGGGTTCGGCCCGTCCGGCGGCGACGGCGACGTGCGGGAGCGCGGCGAGCCCGCCGAGCGCGCCGCCGCCGTAGTCGATGACGTAGGCGGCCAGCGCGTTCGGCGGGTAGCGCAGGGCGAGGCCCGAGACGAGGGTGCGCAGGAGCGTGGACTTGCCGGAGCCGGGGGCGCCGAGCACGACGAGGTTGGCGTCGGCTCCCGAGAGGTCCCATTCGAGCGGGCCCTGGCGCTGCTCGCGGGGGTGGTCGAGGAGGCCGAGCACGGCCTTGACGGTGCCGTCGAGCGCGGCCGCGTCGGGGCTGATCGCGTTGAGCGGCAATGCTTCGGGGAGGGGCGGGAGCCAGACGGGGCGGACGCGGTCGACGCCTTCGGTGTTCGTCGCGTCGGCGAGGGAGGCGACGAGGACGCGCAGCACGCTGTGCTCGGCGTCCGGCAGCTCCGCCGCACCGCGTGCGGTGCCCGCCAGGGCTTCGACGGTGTGGACGATCGGCGGGACCGGCCACGGCAGCACCGGCAGTGTCTGCTCGGCCTCCTCGCGCGGCGGCGTGTACTTGCCGGAGACCATGGCGGCCTTGAATCTCGTGAAGATCGTGGTGTCCACTTTGAGGTATCCGGAGCCGGGTTCGGGCGGCAGCCGGTAGGCGTCGGGCACGCCGATGGCCTCGCGGCTCTCGGCCTCGGAGAAGGTGCGCAGGCCGATCCGGTACGACAGGTGGGATTCGAGTCCGCGCAGGTGCGCCGATTCGAGGCGCTGCGTGGCGAGCAGGAGGTGCACGCCGATGGAGCGTCCGATCCGGCCGACCGCGACGAACAGGTCCGAGAAGTCGGGTTTGGCGGTGAGCAGCTCGGAGAACTCGTCGATGATGACGAGCAGGTGCGGCAGCGGCTCAAGCTCCGGGTGCTGCTGGCGCTGTTTGGCGTAGGCGTGGACGTTGGGGAGGTTCCCGGCGTCCTTGAGGAGCTGCTGGCGGCGGCTCATCTCGCCGTAGAGCGCTTCGGCGAAGCGGTCGACGAGCCCGAGGTCGTCGGCGAGGTTGGTGATCGCACCGGCGCTGTGCGGGAGGGCGTCGCAGTCGGCGAATGTGGCGCCGCCCTTGAAGTCCACGGTGAGCAGTGCGAGTCGCTCGGGCGGGTGGCGCACGGCGAGCGCGGCGACGAGGGTGCGGAGGGCCTCGGATTTGCCGGAGCCGGTGGCGCCGACGATGAGGCCGTGCGGGCCCATGCCGCCGAGCGCGGATTCCTTGAGGTCGAGTTCGACGGGGCGGCCGTCGGCGTCGACGGCGAACGGGACGCGCAGCAGCGCGGATTCCTCGCGAGGGGCCCAGGTGCGTTTCCAGTCCACTTCGGCCGGGTCGTCGACGCCGAGGATGTCGGCGAGGCCGTGCACGCCGGAGAGGGCGCGGGAGACGTCGTCGAGGGCGAGCCGCCAGGGGCTGAGGGCTCGCGCGATGGCGGCGAGGTCGGCGGGGTCGAGGCGGTCGGGCGTGCCGGTGGCGGTGGTTTCGGCGATGCTGCCTTCGGTGCGTTCGATGCGGGTGACCGCGACGGTAGCTTCGTCCGCTTTGATGCGTGCGGCGGTGTGCTCGGGTTCTTGGCGCTGTTCGGCGACGAGGGTCCAGAGGTGCACGCCGAGCAGTTGCGGCGCTTCGAAGTCGTTCATCAAGCCCGGCAGGGACACTTGGTGCTCGCCGTCGACGATGACGAGCAGGCGGCGCGAGCCGGGGCCGGGCGGGCCGCCGCGCCTGCGGCGCAGTTCGGCGGCCCGGACGGCGAGGTCCTCGGCGAGGATCTCGGTGAGTTCGATGGTGGTGGGGCAGATGAGCGGGACGGGGGCCTCGCTGTCCGAGGGGTCGGCGAGGAGGTGCGGCAGCCATGAGAGCTTCGTCCACTCGGGAGCGACGGAGGGGTGGGCGACGATCGCCACGCGGAGGTCCTCGGGGGCGACCAGGACCGCGAGTTGGGCGAGCATCGCCTGGGCGGCGGCCCGCGTGTGCGCGTAGTCGCCGACGATCGCGGTGTCGCCGATCTCGGCGAGGTCGAGGGTGAGCGGCTGGTCGGCGAGGCGCGCGTATTGGTCCACCAGTTCCTCGGCGCCCGACTGGCATACCGGGTCGTAGACGGTGAGCGGGCTCTGCTCGTCGAGTTTCAGCGACAGGGACCGGCTGAGCGGCACCGCCGCGAGTCCGCATCGGACGGTCAGCAGGTCGGTGTCGGTGGCCCGCCGCTCCCACCGGCGGCCCGGGTCGCACGCGAGGCCGAGCAGCAGTCCGGGGTGCGGGTGGCGGCGGGCCGCGTGGTCGCGCTGGGCCTTCACCGCTTCGCGGATGGTGTGCCGGGCGTCCTCGAGGTAGTCGAGGTAGCGTTCGCGCTCCTGCCGGAGCTTCCGCCTGGGGCCCGAGCGCATCGCGGCGAACAGCACGATGCCCATGGCGACGCTGGCGACGAGCATGAGCAGGCCCGCCGTGGCGTACAGCGGCCGCTGGAGGTTCGACAGGACCATGATCATCGCGCCCGATCCGGACATGAGCGGCATCATGAGCATCGGCGCGCCCATCGCGGCCGATGGCGGATCGCCCAGGGCCGGAGGCGAAGCGAGCGTGATCGGCTCGGTCGAGACCTCGGTGGCGGGGCGGCGCGCGGGGCGGCGGACGACGTCGGTGCCCATGTCAGATCCCGGCGACCATCGCGTAGAGGCCCGCGAGGTGCCCGGCCAGGACGATCATGCACGCCACCAGGATCGTCTCCGCGACGGCCACGACCCGCCGCCACCAGGCGGCCGAGACCGCCGAACGGGACACCGAGGCCACGGACACGTACGCGAGCCCGGCCAGGACCGCCAGCGCCGGGAGCCAGGCCAGGAGGGGTTCGGACTGGTCGATCCATTGCCATGCGGCCCACGCGAGTGCGGTCATGCCGGTGAGGCGGAGTGGGGCGACGTGGCGGACGAGGTCGAAGATCCGGGAGCGGGTGAGGAGTGCGAGTGCGGCGCCGGTGCCCATGAGGGCGGCCCAGGTGTCGGGCTTGGCGGCGAGGAGGGTGGCGGCTGCGGCGGTGGTGGCGGCGAGGCCGCAGATGGCGCCGGTGAGGCGGGCGTCGGTGGCTTCGAGGCGGCGTGCGAGGTGCAGGTCGGTGGTGGGTTCGCCGGCGCGGACGTCGCGGTCGAGGGTGAAGAGTCCGGCGGAGGCCATGGCGAGGCGGGGTATGAGGGCGATCGCGAAGAGTCCGATGAGGATGGTGAGGCTTTGGGCTCGGGTGGGGCTGAGTCCGGTGTGGGCCCAGAGTGCCCATGCGAGGGCGGTGAGGGCGAGTGCGCTGGCGGTGCCGACGGCGTAGGCGGTGGCGAGGCGGGCTCCGGCGCGGGCGGCGACGATGAGGGCGAGTGCGGCGATGCCCGCGCCGATGAGTTGGGTGGCGGGGTGGGCGGTGCCGTCGGGGGCGAGGACGTCGACGGCGCTGTAGCCGGCGCGTCCGGCCCAGAGGGCGCCGCCGGTGAGGGCGAGGTGGGTCATGAGGTCGTGCTGGCGGGCGGACCACCAGGACATGAGGACGGCGAGGAGGCTGATGAGGCCGCCGGTGAGGAGGATGGCTTGGTCGGTGCCGGGGCTGAATGCGGCGGCGGCGATGAGGAGTCCGGCGGTGGCGACGGCGAGGAGGCGGCCGGTGGCGGGGTCCCAGCGGGCGCCGCTGGCGTCGACGGCGTCTTCGACGGCGTCGCGGACGTCTTCGACGGTGTCGGGGAGGGCGGCGGCGGTGGCGTCGTGGAGGAGGAGTACGCCGCCGTCGGGGACGGCTCGTGCGGCGAGGGTTTCGGCGGGTGTGAAGGTGGTGCCGTCGATGGTGGACAGTGCCCAGCCGGTGCCGTCTTCGTCGGGTTCCTCGGGTCCGGTGTGCCGCAGGAGTTGCGGGAGGAGTTCGGCGATGGGGAGGTCGTCGGGGAGCGCGAGGTCGCGGGTGGCGCGGGGGCCGACGACGGTGACGGTGCTGTATCGACCGGGCAAGGCAAGCCTTTTCGGGAGGTTCAGGTGCGGATTCAGGGGGTGTGGACTTGCACGGCGGCGGGGGGCGTGCTGAGGGCGTTGCGTTCGGCTTCTTCTTCGGCTTCGCGCTGTTGCTGTTTCTCGAAGGCGTTGGCGACGGCGAAGGCGGCGACGACGAGGGCGACTGCGATGGCGCCGATGAGGGCGGCGGGCCATAGGGGTTGGCGCTGGCGCCAGCTCCGCGCGGAGCCGTAGAGGACGGCGGCGCGGAGCTGGCGTCGGCGCAGGGCGGCGGCCTGGAGCACGTAGCGCTCGCTTTGGCCGGTGCGCCGCATGGCCATCGGGGCGAGGTCGGTGCCGGGTTCGGCGGGTCTCGCCGGGGCCTGGGGTGCCTCCGAGGTCACCCGCCCCACCGGGAGTTGATGCGGGTCATGGTGCCGGACCAGTTGGTCGCGGAGTCGTCGGTGGCCGAGGCGAGCTTGTTGAAGGCCGCCTGGATCTCCGTGAACTCGGCTTCGGAGGTGGTGTTGAAGGTGCCGAAGCCGTCGGTGCCGGCGCCGACCCATTGGCCTTGGACGGTGCTGACGTGGCTTTTGATCTCGCCGAGGATGGCTTCGAAGCGGCCGCGGTAGGTGTGCTGGACGCCGGCGAGGTCTTGGAGGTTGCCGACGTTGCCGTAGAGCTCGAATCCTGAACCAGGCATAGTGGAGTGTCCCTTCTAGATCTGGATCGTGATCGGCTTGATGCCGGGCAGGTTGCCTTCGGCGCCGGTGTAGCCGCCGACGTTCATGTCGTCCGTGCCGAAGCCGTCGTTGCTGGTCTCGCCCTGCGCGAGGGCGCTGATGCCGTACTTCTCGGCCATGTTGTTGTAGGACTCGACGAACGCGGCCTTGGCACGCTGGAAGGCGGCGAGCGCCTCGCCCTGCTGGGCGTCGACGTCGGCCTCCATCTCGTTGATGAGGGCCTGCAGGTCGCCGGTGAGGCTCTCGACGGAGATGCCGTGGTTGTTGGCGCTGGTGGTGAGTGCGTTGGCTACGGAGAGCCCGAATTCCGTTCCGATTCCGGCCATGTGGGGTGCCTCCTAGGGAGCTGTGGATGGCCCGTGCGGGGGGAGCGTATCGGTTCATGTTGACACGGCGGTGAAGTGAAAGTAAAGGGCCGCGTCCACCACTCTGGACTGCTTCGGCATCATCGCACCACTTGATCAACTTGCTTCACTTCCGTTGGGGCGCAACGGAGACAGTTCACCTGATGTTATTCCAATCCTCATTGATTCTCGGTACGCTGACCCCAGCCAAGAGTCCGCACCCCCCTGGAGGACCAATGGACCGCATCGGCATGAACCCCGGCCAGGCCAACTTCAAAGGCGGCCAGACCATCGCCTCGGCGGAGTCGTTCGGCTCGCTGGAGGGCGAGCTGCGGAGCATCGTCGACAAATGCACGACCGCCGCCGGGGAGACCGAGGTCATGACCGGCTACGACGAGTTCGGCGCGACCTGGGCCACCGACCTCGCGAAGACCGCCGAGCACGGCGCGAGCGTCGGCACCACCACCCACCTCACCGTCGGCGACGGCGTCGGCACCGACGCCGCGAACGCGGGGCTGCAAGGCGTGGAGGCGCCGAAGCCCAGCGCCCCCGGCATCAACCTGGTCTGATCCGCTCGAAGGAGAACCCCCATGCCGAGCATTCCCACCGCGGCCAGTCTCAGCGTCCCCGAGTCCAAAGCGGACGTCGGGACGCTGCGCGAGGGCGCCACCGAGTTCGAGTCCAAGTCCGGAGCCATCATCGGCCGCGGCAGCGAGGTCGTGGCCCAGATGAAGTCCACCGCCGTCGAGTTCACCGAGCTCGTCTCCGAGCAGCTGAAGTCCCGCGGCACCGAGTCGATCGAGGCCGCCCGCACCGCCATGCAGGGCTCGGTGTGGGGCGGCGCCGTCACCGGGAAGTGGGCCGACGCCGCCGAGACGTACCAGCAGATCGCCGCCAGCCACACGGCATCGTGGAACGAAGCGGTGCGCAGCGGCTTCGGCGTCACCGCCGAGTCGGCCGGGGTCACCGCCGGCATGCCGGGCGACGTCGCGTCCAAGATCATGGACAACAAGATGGCCGAGGCGGGCGCCGAACAGCTCGCCGCCATGCAGGGCGCCGTCAACGCCGCGTACGAGAAGTACAAGGACGAGGCGAAGCTCGCCGGGACCCGCCTCCAGCAGGGCCCGACCCCCGCGAACCTCAGAGCCCTCTCCGGCGGCGGCACCACCACCTGGGCCCTGTTCAACGCCTTCGGGCTCAAAGCGGGCATCCCGCCGCTCGACGGCGCCGACGGCAAGCGGCTCGCCGAGGCCCTGATCGGCTTCCTCGCCGGCGATGACGACGCC
The DNA here is from genome assembly GCF_027622875.1 of Glycomyces luteolus. Lineage (GTDB taxonomy): Bacteria > Actinomycetota > Actinomycetes > Mycobacteriales > Micromonosporaceae > Glycomyces > Glycomyces luteolus. The sequence continues at coordinate 241,608 of NZ_JAPZVP010000003.1, forward strand.
ATCCCTCCCGCGCTGCGCACGCAGATCGACAACCTCCTCGCCATCGCCCGGCACGCGCAGGGCATCCAGGACGCCGGAAAGCAGCTCGACCCCGGCCAGCTCGACTTCCTCCAGCAGCTGTTCAAGGGCCTGGACATCCCCGCGAACGACAACAACCCGAACGGCGGGACCGTGTTCGAAGCGCTCCCGCACTGGCTCAAGGCGCGCGACGTGTCCGGCGCCGACCAGACCCTCATCCTGGGCGCGTTCGGCGGCGGGCTGCTGGCGATGACGAACGAGAAGATCGGCGGCGGATTCGGCCGGCTCCCCGAGAGCCTCCGGGACACTCTCGGGTACTACTCCGGGAAGGTCGACAACTTCAACGTCCACACCCTCCACGACCAGCTCATCGCGCTCGCCCCTTACCTCGGAGCGACCACCGCCAAGCAGATCGGCCTCGGAAGACTCGAGGGCGGCAAGGAGTTCTCGGCGGCGCTCACCTTCGCGGTCGCCGACTTCTACTCCGAAGTCACGCGTCGGCGACCGGCCTACGAGGTGCCCTTCACCGACCTCGAGGAGTTCGCCCCGCACCTGCTGGAGGCGAGCACCCGCAACACCGACGTCAACCACGAACTCCTCACCGGCAAGATCCAGCACCCCGACATCGGCAAGCACACCCCGGAATACCTGGTGCGCGCCCTGTTCGGCAACACCTGGGACAAGGACGCCGGCAAGGCCGCCGCCGGCCTCATCGACTGGATCGGCACCGACGCCGGCTCGAACGACCCGGCCACCAAGGACCGCGCCACCGAAGCCGCCTACGCGCTCTTCACCACGATGACCGACCGCGACAACACCTCCGGGCTCTTCGACAAGTCCGCCTACGACTTCTTCACCGACTCCTACGGCAAGATCGGCAGCTTCGAGAACGCCCCCATCGGAGCCGCGAACGGCGCGATCACCTACTCCATGGCCAAGGCCGCAGTGCCGTACCTCGACTACTTCGCCGAGACCGACACCGGCGGCAAGGACCAGCTGTTCATGTCGAAGGACCCCAAGGCCGCGGACATGTACCTCTCCCAGCAGACCCGCGAGGACTTCGTCGAGCTCATCATGGGCGGCGACGCTTCCCGCGACAAGTTCGGCGCGGAGGTCTACCGCAACGTCCTCCTCGACGCCCACTACGCCGACAGCTGGAAGGACACCGAGGAGGCCAACGACGAGGCCATGCGCACCGGCCGGCTCATGGGCCTGCTCGACACCGGCTTCCAGCGCGTCTTCGACGACGCCAACGTGGACGCCAACGCGAAGACCTCCGAGTCGACGCAGCACGCGAGCTGGGCGCGCGCCGGCGCCGCCGCCGTCAAGGAGGTCGTCACCGAACTGCCGTTCGTCCGAGGCCTCGGCCGCGGCGCGCAGCAGATCATCCGGCAGGTCGCCGAGAGCTTCAAGTGGACGCCCGGCGTCGTCCAGTCGTACGACCTCGTCTGGGAGAAGGGCGTCGCCCCTAAAGCCGAGGACTTCGACCGCAAGGGCGACCCGAGCTACGAGCAGTTCAACTTCGCGGTGACCCACACCGTGATCGAACAGCAGCTCAAGGACACCGACTCGGGCATCACGATCGAGGACATCCGCCAGGCCGACTCCCGCCTCGTCGAGCAGGACGCGAACGGCAAGTGGCAGCTGCGCCCCGCCGACGAGCTGATGAAGATCCACGAGCCCTCAGGCAAGGCCGAAGACAAGGGCATGTACACCTACAGCGACGCCGAGCGGGAGCTCCACCGCCTGCTCGAGCAGAAGCTCAAGGACAAAGTCGACAAGTTCAACAACTCCTTCAACCTCCAGCGCAAGGACACCGGCGGATAGCGCGCCCCGCCACCGCCCGCCCACCGACGAGGAACCCTCCACTGTGACCCGAATCGACCCGCCCCCGGCGGCGAGCCGCAAACCCGACGGGCGCGACCTGCCCGACCGCCTCCAGAACGGCCTCGAAGGGCTCCGCGACCGCGTCGGCGCCAACAAGGCCGTCGCCGCGACCGCCGCCGTCGTGGCCGTGGTCCTCCTCGTCGCGATCGTCGCGGCCGTCATCGCTTCGAACGGCGGCGACGGGGACGGGGCCGCGCCGCCCGCAGACGAGGCGACCTCCTCCCCCGCGGCGGCAGGCGAACCCGCGCCGACCCTCCCGGCCGACGGCGCGTACCTGGCGCGCCAGGAGGCCACGGGCCTCTGCGTCACGAACGGGCCCGAACCGGGCAACCCCGAGCGCAGCGTCATGGTCCTCGGCGACTGCGCCGCAACGTATCCCGCGAGCCTCGCCTTCACCTCCGAGGGCGGCGGCGCGTACACCGTCGGCCTCGACTTCACCGAGGACGACTGGCAGGCCTGCTGGGGCGCCGACGAACCGGCCGACCAGGCGGGCTACCTCTCCGCCGGGCAGGACTGCGCCGACTCGGACCTGCAGCGGTTCCAGCTCACCGGAGTCGGCGCCGACTCCTACACGATCGCGGTCGTCGCCTCCGGACTCTGCATGGGGCTCCTGGAGGACGCGGCCGCCGAAGCGGGCGCGGCCCTCGCCACGGCACCGTGCGACCCGGACGACCCGAAGCAGCGGTTCGCGCTGCTGGTCCCCTGACCCGAACCGCCCCTCCATAAAGGAACCCCTGGTGGCACAACGAGACCCGCACCTCCCCCGGCACTCGGCCGGGACGGACCTGCCCGCGAAGCTGCGCGAGATCTGGGACAAGTCCCGGATGCGCCTGGGCACCGGGCAGGCCATGGCCGGCGTCGCGGCGGGCGTCGCGCTCGTCCTGACGATCGCGGTCGTCGCCGCTGTGATGACCGCGGGCGGCGGCAAAGGCGACCCGGAGCCCGCCGCGGCCAACGAACCCGCCGCGACCTCGCCGGCCGCGACCGCGACGCCCGCCGCGTCGCCCAGCCCTAGTCCGAGCCCCTCCGGGTCGCCGACCGCCTCGGCGTCCGAAGAGGACGAACCGGAGCAGCCGCAGGACACCGCGGAGGAGCCGACGGAGGCCGCCCCACCCGCGCCCGCGTACCCCGATGACGGCTGGTACCAGGTGAAGCAGGAGGCCAGCGGCCTGTGCCTGAGCACCGGCCCCGAGCCGGGCAACGAGGGCCGCACCGTCGTCGTGCTCGCCGCCTGCGGCTCGGCGAACCCGTCCTCGATCCAGGTCGTGGCGTGGGACGAGGGCGTGTACGTGTTCAACCTGCACTTCCCGGACTGGAGCGCCTGCATGGGCGCCGACGCCCCCGCCGACCAGGAGGGCTACCTCATGGCCGCCTACGGCTGCGAGTTCACCGAGACCCAGTTCTGGGAGCTCGAACCGCAGGGCAGCGGGGTCTACACGATCGCCACCAGCGCCTCCGGGATGTGCGTGGGCATCCTCGGCAGCCGCTCCGCGACCGCCGGGGAGCCGACCGCGACCGACACCTGCGACGCCGGCGACGCGACCCAGCGGTTCACCCTGTCCTGAACCAGCCCAAGGGGTGCGCCGCGGAAGCGGCGCGCCCTTCGCCGTTCCCGCAACGGGTGGGCGGATCAACCGATCGGTTGACCGGCGGGATCAACCGGTGCCCCAGCCGCGCGGTCGATGCCGCGCGCCGCCGTTCTTGCGAGTGTTGACCTACACGAAGCAGGGAGGCCGCCATGGCGATCATCGAAGTGCAGGACCTGGTCAAGGACTACGGCAGTTTCCGTGCCGTGGACGGGATCTCGTTCGAGGTGGGCGAAGGCGAGATCTTCGGCATCCTCGGCCCGAACGGCGCGGGCAAGACCACCACCGTCGAATGCGTCGAAGGGCTCCGCTCGCGCGACGGCGGCAGCGTCAAGGTCATGGGCCTCGACCCCGAACGCGACGGCGCCGAACTCAAGCAGGTCCTCGGCATCCAGCTCCAGGAGAGCCGCCTGCCCGACCGCATCCGCGTCGGCGAGGCCCTGGACCTGTACGGGTCGTTCTACCGCCAGCGCGCCGACACCGACCGCCTCATCGAGAAGCTCGGCCTCGGCGGGAAGCGCAAGACGCCGTACGGGAAGCTCTCCGGCGGCCAGCAGCAGCGGCTGTCGATCGCGCTCGCGCTCGTCGGCAACCCGCGCGTGGCGGTCCTCGACGAGCTGACCACGGGCCTCGACCCGCAGGCGCGGCGCGACACGTGGGACCTCATCGAGCAGGTCCGGAACTCCGGGGTCACGATCATCCTGGTCACGCACTTCATGGACGAGGCCGAGCGGCTCTGCGACCGGATCGCGGTGGTCGACTCGGGGAAGATCGTCGCGCTCGACACCCCGGCCGGGCTCACCGCGCGGGTGAGCGAGGAGCAGCGGGTGCGGTTCCGCCCGTCCGCCGAGTTCCCGGACTCGCTCCTGCTGGACCTGCCCGAGGTGGCGCGGCTCGAGCGCAGCGGCCCGCACGTGGTCGTCACCGGCGGCGAGCACCTTCTCCAGGCCGTCGCTTCCGTCCTGGCGCGCAACCAGATCGTGGCCGCGGACCTGCGCGTCGAGCAGGTAAGCCTCGACGACGCGTTCGTGGCCCTCACCGGCAAGTCCCCCGAGAACTAAGCCCCCAAGAGGAGTATGTGATGTCGTCCCTCGGCAAGCTCGTTCAGATCGAGACCAGGCTGTTCCTGCGCGACCCCATGTCGTTCACGATCGGCCTGCTCCTTCCCGCCGCCGTCCTCCTCGGGCTCGGCGCCGTGCCGATGCTTCGCGAGCCCTCCCCCGACATGGGCGGGCAGCGGTTCATCGACTACTTCGCGCCCTCCACGCTCGTGATGGCCGTCGGCGTCATCGGCCTCACCAACCTCCCGGCGGTCCTCGCGGCCTACCGCGAGCGGGGCGTCCTGCGCCGCATGCGGACCACCCCGATCCACCCGGCGAAACTCCTGCTCGCGCAGCTGATCGTGAACATCGGGGCGTCGCTCGCCTCGGCGCTGCTGGTGATCGTCGCCGGGAAGCTCGTGTTCGACGTGCCGATGCCCCAGCACCCGTGGGGCTTCGCGATCGCGTTCGTGCTCGGCATCTCCTCGGTGTTCGCGATCGGTATGCTGGTGGCGGCCGTGGCGCCGACCGCCCGGGCCGCTTCGGGACTCTCGACGGTCCTGTTCATGTCGGTGATGTTCTTCGGCGGCGTGTACCTCCCCCGGTTCATGCTGCCGGACGCGGTGGCCCGCATCGGCGACTACGTGCCCCCGGGCGTGCAGTCGCTGCTCGACGCCTGGACCGGGACGGCCCCCGCCGTGATCCCCCTGGTCGTCATGGCCGCCACCGCGATCGGCGCCGGAGCGGTCGCCGCCCGAATCTTCAAGTGGGAGTAGCGATCATGGAGCCGGTGGAGCGGACCCCCGAGGAGCTGTCCGAACGGCACTCGAAGATCGAGGGCGCCTACCACCGGCTCCTGGACTGGCTGCCGTACGGCACGCTCGCGCTCAGCGCGGCCCTGAGCGCCCTGATCAACCAGCGGCCGTGGGCGGTCCAGCTCCCGACGCTCGGCCTCGCGGCCGCGGCGGCACTGTGGGTGTACGTCGCCTACACCCGGATCCCGTCGAAGACCGAGGCGTCCGAGACGCGGATCGCGGTGCACCTGTTGGTGATGCTGGCGTTCGGTGCGGCGCTGATGTCCCGCGACATGATGTTCTTCGTCTTCGTGGTCACCGGGTTCTTCCACGCCGGGTACCTCAAGTCGATGGGGATGCTCGTCGCCGGCATCGGCGCGACCTCCCTGGTGGTCAATTCCAGCATCATCGACTTCAACCGCCCCGAACCGCAGGCCGTCGCGGTGTTCGCGGTGATCGTCGTCGTCCAGACGGGGGCGATCGGCTCCGGGTTCCTGCTGAACGAACGGCTCGTGCGGCTGCGGACCCAGCGCGAGGAGGCGCTCCTCGCCCGCGAGGCCGCACTGCAGGAGAACGCCGGGCTCCACATGCAGCTGTTCACGCAGGCAAGGGAAGCGGGCATCCTGGACGAGCGCCAGCGCATGGCCCGGGACATCCACGACACGGTCGCGCAGGGCCTGGCCGGGATCATCGCGCAGCTCCACGCCGCCGACGGCACCGACGACGCGGCGCAGCGCCGCCGCCACCTCGACAGCGCCGCCGACCTCGCCCGCGAGAGCCTGGCCGAGGCCCGCCGCACGGTGCAGGCGATCGGCCCGCCGCCGCTCGACACCGCGCAGCTGCCCGAAGCGCTCGCCGAGGTCTCGGCCAAGTGGTCGGAGGCGAATGCGGTGCCGGTGGAGGTGACCTTGACCGGGGACGCGAAGCCGATGCACCCGGAGGTCGAGGTGACGCTCCTGCGCGTCACCCAGGAGGCGCTCACCAACGCCGCCAAGCACAGCGGCGCCAAACGGGTCGGTATTACGCTCTCCTACATGGATGATCAGCTGGCGCTCGACGTGCGGGACGACGGGATCGGGTTCGAACCGGCGAAGACGAAGGCCGCCAAGGGGAACGGGTACGGTCTGGCGGCGATGCGCCAGCGCGTGGGCCGTCTCGCCGGGAGCCTGTCGATCGAGTCCGAGCCCGGGTCGGGCACCGTCGTCTCGGCGATCGTCCCGGCGGTGCCCCGGGTGGTGGCCGATGCCGCCTGAACCGATCCGCGTGCTCATCGTCGACGACCATCCGGTGGTGCGCGACGGGCTGCGCGGCATGTTCGCGCGCGTGGAGGGCATCGCGGTGGTCGGCGAGGCCTCGGACGGCCGCGAGGCCGTCGAGCGGGCGGTCGCTCTGGGCCCGGACGTGGTGCTCATGGACCTGCGGATGCCCGGGACCGACGGCGTGACCGCGATCCGGGAGCTCGCGGCGCGCGGCGCGGCGGCGAAGGTGCTGGTGCTGACCACGTACGACACCGATTCGGACGTGCTGCCCGCGATCGAGGCGGGCGCGAGCGGCTACCTGCTCAAGGACGCGTCGCCCGCGGAGCTGCAGCGGGCCATCAGGACCGCGCACGAGGGCGGCACGGTCCTCGCGCCCTCGGTGGCGTCGCTGCTGATGGACCAGGTGCGCAGGCCCGCGCCGCGCACGGGCCCGCTGAGCGAGCGGGAGCTGGAGGTGCTGGCGCTGATCGCGAAGGGCCGCAGCAACAGGGAGGCCGCCGCGGAGCTGTTCATCAGCGAGGCCACGGTGAAGACCCACTTGATGCATGTGTACGCGAAGCTCGAGGTCAACGATCGGGCCGCGGCGGTCGCGGCGGGGTACGAGCGGGGCCTGCTGCAGCCGCGGGGGCGCTAGGCTTCTTCGACCCAGTAGTTGTCGTGCTCGATGAAGAACGCGGCGCGCTCCTCCTCGGTCATCTCGCCGATGGTGAGCAGGCCTTCGAAGTAGGGTTCGCGCGCCGCGCCGGGGGTGAAGAGCAGCAGCATCGAGGCCGGTTCGTCGGTGTCGTTGCGGAAGCCGTGCAGGCCGCCCTGCGGGACGTACACGAAGTCGCCCTTGCTCATCGGGGCCCACTCGTTGCCGTTGTAGATGGTGATGGTGCCGTCGAGGATGTAGAAGGACTCCGAGATGGTCTTGTGGTAGTGCGCTGCCGGGCCGCCCTTCTTCGGGCCCATGTTCCAGCGGTAGAGACCGAACTCGCCGCCGGTGGCCGCGCCTTTGGCGAGGTAGTCGGCGGAGCCGTTGTCGAAGAGGATGTCGGCGGGCGAGTCGCCGCGGCGGGCGACGGCGCTGATCTCGCCGGTGTCGCCGAAGTACTTCGGTTCGGGGTATGACATGCGAAGGTCTCCTTCTGGTCACGGTGGGGCAGTGGGTGGAGCGTACTGCCGCGAGGCGGGCGCGCCTTTGGGCGGTCCGGATACGCTCGGAGCATGAACGAGCGTCCCGCGCCCTTGACCGTCGCCGCCGCGCAGCCTGAGCTGCGGCCTGGCGACCTCGCTTTCAACGCTCCCGTGCACGCCGAGGCGATCCGCGCGGCCGGCGCGCGGCTGGTCGTGTTCCCGGAGCTGTCGCTCTCCTCGTATGTGTTGGCGGCTCCCGCTGTGGCCCTTGACGACCCGGCGCTCGACGCGATCGTGGCGGCGTGCGCCGAGACGGGTGCGGTCGCCTTGGCGGGCGCGCCGCTCAAGGAGGGCGACGCCGAGTGCATCGCGATGCTCCGCTTCGACGGCGGGGGCGTCGAGGTCGCCTACCGCAAGATGCACCCCGACGAGGAGGAGTCGCGGCGCTTCCGGGCCGCGGCCGATCCGGCCGTACTGGAACTGGACGGCTGGCGGCTGGGGCTGGCGATCTGCCGCGACTCCATGATGTTCGAGCACGCCCCGGCCGTCGCCGAGTTCGCGAAGCGCTCCGGGATCGGCGGCATCGACGCGTACGTCGCGGGCTCGCTCTTCACCTCGAAGGGCCTGGTCCGGCGTGACAAGCGGATGCCGCAGCTCGCACGCGGCTACGGCATGTGGGTGGTGCAGGCCTGCTTCGCGGGGCCGGGTACCGACCTGGAGACGACGGGGAACTCGGCGGTCTGGGCGCCGGACGGCTCGGTCGCGGCGCGCGCCGATGAGCGGCCGGGCCGGATCGTCAAGGCCGAGTTGCGGTTCTAGCCTTCCGCCGCTTCCTCAGGGCAGTCCTCCATCATGGACGCCGCGTTGAGGCGGATCCAGTCGAACATGCCGCCCAGATGGTCGGCGGCGCCTTTGCCGAACTCGGTGAGACCGTAGGTGACCTGGGGCGGGACGGTGGCTTCGACGCGCCGCCAGACCAGGTTGTCGGCCACCAGTTGGCGGAGGGTCTGCGAGAGCATCTTCTCGCTGATGCCCTCGATGCGGTCGCGCAGCTCGAAGAACCGCAGTTCCCTGTGCCGCAGGCCGAGCAGCACCCAGATGCCCCAGCGGTTGGTGATGTGGTCGAGCACTTGCCTTGCGGGACAGTTGGTGTGAAAGACCTCACGACCGTCCGGCGGCGCCCATGCGATGATCTGATTTCCTCCCGGCACGCCAGGAGCTTACCTCGAGGTAGGCCCTTCCCGAAAGTAAGTCTTGGCTCTACCTTGGGTTCCGCACCTGAAACCGAAAGGAACCCAAGATGATCGTCGTAACCGGAGCCACCGGCAACATCGGCCGCCCGCTCGTCGAGGCCCTCACCACCGCAGGCGAGAAGGTCGTCGCCGTCTCGCGCGGCGACGCCGCATTCCCCGACGGGGTCCTCCACCGCAAGGCGGACCTCGCCGACACCGCGACCTTGAAGTCCGCCTTTGAAGGCGGCGGCAAGCTCTTCCTGCTCACGATCGACCCTGAACTCGACCACGCGCCGATTCTCGAAGCGGCCGCGGCCGCCGGGATCGGCCACGTCGTGCTCGTGTCCTCGGAGCGCGTCGTGACCCGACCCACCCCGGCGCTCGAGGCATTCGAGCGCGCCGTCACCGACTCGGGTCTGGAGTGGACGATCCTGCGTCCGGGCGGCTTCGCCTCCAACTCGCTGCTGTGGGCCGAGTCCGTGCGCAAGGAGCGCAAGGTCCTCGCACCCTTCGGCGACGTCGGCCTCCCGGTGATCGACCCGCGCGACATCGCGCACGTCGCCGCGGCCGCACTCACCGGGGACGGCCATGCCGGCAAGGCCTACCTGCTGACCGGCCCGGCGCTCATCACGCCCCGCCGGCAGGCCGAGGCGATCGCGGCGGCGATCGGCGAACCCGTCCAGTTCGTCGAGCAGCGCCGGGCCGAGGCCTACGCGCAACTGGCCCGGTTCTGGCCCGACCACGTCGTCGAGGACACCCTCGACATCATCGGCAACCCGAACGCGGCCGAGCAGGAGATCAGCGGCGACGTGGAACGCGTCCTCGGCCGCCCGGCGGCCGCGTTCGCGGACTGGGCGCAGCGCAACGCCGCCGCGTTCCGCTGAGCGCTGCCCCGCAATACGATCCGAGCGCCGTCGCCGCGGTCCGCCGCGGCGGCGGCCACCCCCGCCATGACCGGAGGCGGACGTGATTGGATTCGAAACGTGTCACACGAGGAGATCCTTGCGGACCGGCTCCGTGAAGCCGGTTACGCCGCACGGGAAGTGGAACGGGCCGTCGGCGGCGTGGTCGCCAGCGCCGGGCTGGTCACGCTCCAGGACGGCACCCGGCTCTTCGCCAAGACCCTGCTCGATCAGGAACCCGACGTCTTCGCCGTCGAATCCGCCGGCCTGGCCGAACTCCGCGACCTCGGCGGGGCCCACGGCGATGACGACTGGGGCGCCGCGGCGGCGGTCCGAGCCGCCATCCAACCATTTCGGCGCAGGTAGCGACGGCCGCGCCGCGAAGCTCGGCTCCAGCAGCCCTTCACGAGACCAGGCGGTGACGCAAGACACCGACCGAACCTGTCATGGAAATCGAGGCTGTCCCGTTCAAAGGGCGTCAATCGAACCAGACAGGAGCGAGACCATGCAGCACCGCATCATCGTCCTCGGCGCGGGGTACGCCGGCACCTTCGCCGCCGGCTACCTCGCCCGCCACCTCCACACCGACGACGTCACGGTCACCGCCGTCAACGCCGAACCCGACTTCGTCGAGCGCTTCCGCCTCCACCAGGTCGCGGCCGGGCAGCAGCTCAAGCACCGGCCGTTCGCGACGATCTTCGCGGACACCGGTGTCCACTTCAGGCAGGCGCGCGTCACCGCCGTCGACGCCGACCAGAAGACCGTCACGGTCTCCGGCGCGGACGACCTCGAACTCCTCGAATACGACACCCTCGTCTACTCCCTCGGCAGCACCGCCGCCGACCACGGCGTCCCGGGCGTGGGCGAGCACGCCCACCACATCACCAGCCGACCCGCGGCCCTGCGCTTGCGCGACCGGCTCGACACCATGGGCCAAGACGGCACCGCGCTCGTCGTCGGCGGCAACCTCACCGCGATCGAGGGCGCCGCCGAGATCGCCGAATCCCACCCGGAGCTCAAGGTCGTACTCACCACCAGCGGTGCGCTCGGAGGCTGGCTCGCCCCGAAGTCCCAGCAGCACCTCATGAGGGTCTTCGACCGGCTCGGCATCGAAGTCCACGAGCAGACCCGGATCGACCGCGTCGAAGCGGACGGCGTGATCGCCGCCGACGGCACGCGCTACGCCGCAGACGCGACCGTGTGGGCCGCGGGCTTCGCCGTCCACCCGATCGCCGCCGCCAGCGGCCTCGCGGTCGAGGCCAACGACCAGATCACCGTGGACCGCCAGATGCGCTCGGTCTCCCACCCGGAGGTCTACGCCGCGGGCGACGCCGCGTTCATCATCGGCGAGAACGGGCAGCCGCTGCCGATGTCGTGCGCCTCGGCCGGATTCACGAGCCAGCAGGCCACCGCCGCGATCATCGGCGACCTCACCGGCCGCGAGGTCAAGCACAAGGGACTCCCCTATGTGGGCAACCACATCAGTCTGGGACGCCGGGACGGCATCCTCCAGGTCGTCGACGGCGACGTGCGGTCGCGGTACGCCGTGACCGGCCGCGCGGCAGCGCGCATCAAGGAGTCCATTCTCAAGGGTGCCACCTGGGGCGTCGCGAACCCGACCGCGAAACTCCCGGTCCGCAGCCACCGCACGACGACTTCCGCGGCGCGCGCCGCCGAGGCGGTGCCGGCCTAGAGTGGCGTTCATGGACATCGCCACCGTGCAACGCTTCGAGGCCGGCCGGCCCCGGCTGGCCTCGCTGGCGTACCGCCTGCTCGGCTCGGCCGCCGACGCCGAGGACGTCGTGCAGGACGCGTTCCTGCGCTGGCAGGCCGCCGACCGCGAGCGGATCGAGGTGCCCGAGGCGTGGTTGACCAAAGTGGTCACCAACCTCGCGCTCGACCGGCTGCGGTCGGCGCAGGCGCGGCGCGAGCGCGCGGTCGGCACGTGGCTGCCCGAACCGCTGCTCGAGGGCGACCCGATGCTCGGCCCGGCCGAGACCGCCGAGCAGCGCGAATCGGTGTCCTTGGCGGTGCTCATGCTCTTGGAGCGGCTCCCGCCGATCGAACGGGCCGTCTACGTCCTGCGCGAGGCGTTCGCCTACAGCCACAAAGCGATCGCGGAGATCCTCGACATCTCCGTTGCGGCGAGCCAGCAGCACGCGCTCCGCGCCCGGCGGCACGTCGCCGCCGGACACCGCACCGACGAGGTCGACCGCGATGCCGCGCGCCGCATCGTCGAGGCCTTTGTGGACGCCGCCGCGTCGGGCCGCACGGAACGCCTGGTGGCCTTGCTGACCGATGACGCCATCGGCGTGTCGGACGGCGCCGGACTCATGGGCAAGACCTGGTTTGAATCCGTACCCGCCCGCATCGCTGCGACCTTCCGGGCGGCGTTCAAACCTACGCAGGCGAAGCGCGACCTCGCGGGGGGCTCCCCTTCGATCCACGCCGGGATCGTCAACGGGACCCCCGCCATGATCGCCGTCATCGGCGACCGCGTGGCGGGCGTCGTCGTGCTCGATCCCCGCGGCGACAAGATCGCCGCCCTTCGCGGCATCGCCGACAGGGGCCGGCTGGCCCGAGTGAGCGAGCAGTGGCGCCGCGGCGAACACGACGCCCCGCTCATCGAATGCTGGTGAGCCCGACCGGGACCGGTCCCGAACCTCGCGACTTACGATCCCTCAGAACGGACTTCTGAAGGCGAGGCGGCATGCTGTGGATCTGGGTCGCGGCGCAGGTCGCCGCAGTGGCCGCCATCGTCGCAGTGTCCGTGCACCGCAGGCGCCGCACGAGCGGACTGCCGCGACGCCCCCGCCCCGAGCCGCTCGGCCCCGAAGACGCCCGGGTGACCTTTCCGCGGGACGGCGAGACCCGCGAACTCCGCGCGCTTCACAAGGCCGGCGGCTACTACCTCATCGTGGACTTCCCGGACCGGGCGACCGCACTGCGGTACCTGCGCGGGTGCGAAGTGCGCCGAGAGCTCGTGTACGTCATCGCCGAGAACCCGGAGGGCAATCTCGGCAAGGACCTCATCATGATCTTCGAGGAGACCGACGGGTCCTTCGTCGAACTCGCCGAACGCAGCGACGGGTCCCGGTCGACGATGCGGGACTGCGGCCGGTGCGGGTACCAGGTGCTGCCGGTCCACGCCCGCACCGCGGGGATCGCGGAGGTCTCCTACGGCAGCAGCGTGCGGCGGTACTACGCACTCGACGGCCTTCAAATGGGAGGCCACGGGTTCCGGTGCGGCTCTTGCAAGACCTTGACCTGCGCCTGGTGCCTCCTCGCGAGCGGTCCGACGAAGCTCGCGGACAGTTCGCTCGTGCTGCGATGCCTGCACTGCCGATCCGAGCTCGAAGCGGATCCCTTCTAGACGATCGGTCCCGGGTTCGACGCCTCCCCGACCGGCCTCCCGGTGACCTTGCCGCCGGGAACGCCCGCCTGTCAGCCCTCCCTCCCAGCAGGACAGCGGCACGAACAGGGCGGCGACAGCACGCGCGGCGAACCTATTCGACATGAGCGACAAGCCCACGCCCACCGCCACTGCGGAAGCCCCCGAAACCAACGGATTCGTCGCGAAGCTCCTCGCCGACCGCCACTCGATCCCCCTGTCCATCGCCCTCCACCTCGCCCCCGGCGCGCTGATCGTCGCCGTCTACGCACTCGCCGCCGCACCGCTCACTCGAGCGATGGGCGTCCCGATCTTCGCGGCCTGGGCGATCGCCCTCGCAGTCGTGCTCTTCCCGCTCATGTTCGGCCTCATGTGGCTCGGCAAGCAGCGCACCGGCGGCTACAACCTGCGCAGCGTGCTCGGCTACATGGGGAAGCCGTACCCCCGAGGCAGGATCACCTGGATCGGCATCGGCTTCATGCTGTACATGACCGTCGTCTCGCAAGCGCTGCTGCCGCTGGACGGCATCGTCTACGACACCTTCTTCACCTGGGTCCAGTTCGAGGGCTCCGGCAGCGCTGCCACCACCTATCTGGACGGCTACTCCAAGTCCACGGTCCTCGTCACGATCGCGATCTGCGGCCCCTTCACCGGGTTCATCCTGCCGCTCATCGAGGAGTACTACTTCCGCGGCCTGCTCCTGCCCCGCCTCCCGCAGCTCGGCCGCTGGGCCCCGCTGTTCAACACGACCCTGTTCTCGGTCTACCACTTCTGGGCGCCCTGGACGGTCCTGTCGAAGCTCGTGTTCCTGCTCCCGGGCGTCTGGTTCGTCTGGGACAAGCGGGACATCCGCGCCTCGATCTGGATGCACCCCGGCTCGGCCCTCCTCGCCACGGTCGTCGGCATCACCGCTTACTCCCTCGGCCTCATGTAGTCCCGCACGGACTCGGGAAGGGCCCCTCGCAGTGCGGGGCCTTCCCGCGTCCACCCGCTCAGTAACCGACGGTGAAGCGGCGCTTGACATGCCGCGCGGTCTCGGCCTCGTCGACGGCCGCCATGGCCAGGTCTTCAAGACTGATGTCGCTCGTGCCGTCGGCGCGGACCAGCAGCTGGTCGCCGCCGATCCGGAACAGGCCGGTCCGCTCGCCGGACTCGATGCGCCCCGCGGACGGGCTGATGTAGGTCCAGTTCCGGTTCGACGTGCGGTACAGGTTCAGCGCCTCGGCACCGGCCCTGACGGGAATGACGTACTCGACGGGCACGCCGAGCGCTTCGGGCAGGCCCTCGGCGAAGCCCTCCGTGTCGACCACGGTCAGCCCCGGCCGCACTTCGAGGCTCCCGGCCCCGCCCATGACGATGAGCCTGATATCAGGGTGGGAGGCGAGCGCTTCGATCATCGCCCTTGCGGCCCTGGGGAACACGTCGGCGTTCGCGATGGTCTCCGCGACGCCGCGACCGGCGTTGATCGCGCTCACGACCACATCGAGCCCGCCGATGCTCGCGGCGATGCTCGCCGGGTCGAGCGCATCCGCGACCTGCCAGGCCACTCCGTCCGCAACCGGGCCGAACCGGTCCGGGTCGCGGGTGAACGCGGTGACCTCGTGGCCGCGTTCGACTGCTTCGGCGACGATCTGACCGCCGATGGCGCCGGTGGCGCCGAAGACTCCGATCCGCATGGCGGACCTCCGTTCTCGATGCAACGGCACTCAAATATTGAACGCCGTGTAGTTTTCATACGGAGCATAGTTTCTGCATGGGGTAGACTGTCAAGGTGACGAACACGACTCCCACTCGGCGCCAGCAACTCCGGCTCGACACCACCGCCGAGATCAAGCGGGTCGCGCTGGCGCTACTCGCCGAAGGCGGGCCGGACGCGATCTCGCTGCGCGCCATCGCCCGCGAGATGCGGATGACCGCCGGGGCGCTCTACAGCTACTACGGGACCCGCGACGAGCTGATCACCGCGCTGACCAGCGACATGTACACCTCGTTGGTGGACAAGACGGAAGCGGCGCGCGACGCGCATCCGGCGGAGGCGCCGGCCGCCCGGCTGCTGGCCTGGGGCGAGGCGTTCCGATCGTGGGCCGTCGCGAATCCCGCCGGGTTCCGGCTCGTCTACGGCGATCCCGTGCGCGGCTACAAGGTGCCCGAAGTCGGCGCCGCCCCCGAGGCGGCGTCACGGGCCTGCGCCGGACTCACCGGACTCGTCGCGGCGGCCTGGCCGCTGCAAGACCAAGGGCCGCAAGAGGAATACACCTGGGACGACTTCGATCCGGGGCTCGCCGATCTCATCAAGACGAAGTTCCCGGACCTCCCGCCCGGCGCGGTCGCGCTCGCGCTGCGCGTGTGGGGCCGGATGCACGGCCTGGTCGCGCTGGAGGTCTACGGGCACCTGGGTTCGCAGGCGAAGGACCCTGCGAGGCTCTACCGGGCCGAACTGCGCGACCTGGCCCGGTCACTCGGCCTGAAGGACTAGGTCGCGTTGAAGAATGCGGGGTGCTAGCGCGGCAGCTCCGCCCAGTACCGGTGCAGCCGTTCGGCAAGCTCGCGGGGCCGGGCGAGGGCGATCATGTGGCCGCCGTCGATCTCGTCGGGAGTGATGCCGAGGCGGTCGCGGACCATCCCGCGCATGAACTCGGGCGGGAAGAACCGGTCGTCGCGGCAGAGCAGGAACCGGGTCGGCACGTCGGGCCAGGCCTTGAGCGGCGACGGCTCGCCGTCGCGCTCCCCCGTCTGCTCGCGGCCGCGCGCGTTGCACTCCTCGGCCAGCTCGGCCGGAACGCCGTTGTAGAACGCATCGGCCTCCGGGTCGCCCGGCTCCAGGCCGCTGAAACCGGTCGCATCCCACCAGTCGTTCGGTGCTTCACCCGGGAGAGGCACCATCGCGGTCACGAAGACCAGCAGCTCGGTCTCGATGCGGGAGCACACGATCGGGGCCACGAGCCCGCCCCACGAATGCGCGACCACGACCAGGTTCGGTCGGTCCCCGCAGGCTTCCACGACCGCGTCGGCGTACTCGGAGACGCCGGTCGACTTGTCCTCAATGGGCAGATCGACGGCGATCACCTCGTGCCCGAGTTCGCGCAGCACCGGCGAGACGAGGTGCCAGTCCCAACCGCTGCTCCCGCCGCCGTGGATCAGCACGAAGGTCGCGCTCTCGTTGTCAGCCATGGTCGGGCTCCTCCGTGATCGGTGGCTTTCGTTGCGGCCGCTCGGTACTCACCACGAGTATGACGGCGGCGATGACGATCGCCCCGCCCGCGATGATCGGCGCCGTCACCGCCTCGGACAAGATCAGCCAGCCGAGGAACACCGCCACCAGCGGGTTCACATACGCGTAGGTTGCGACGAGCGAGATGTTCGCCGCCTGCAGCAGCCACACGTAGGCCGAGAACGCCACCACTGATCCGAACACTACAAGGTAGACCCAAGCGGCCCAGGACTTCGCCGAATACTCGGCCGGCGTGAACGGCTCGCCGCTGCCGAGCCCCACGGCGAAGAGCAGCGCCCCGCCGATCGCCATCTCGTAGACGGCCGCCACGAACGCGTCGCGCGGCATTTCAAGGCGGGGCTGCAGCCACGACCCGAACGCCCATGACGCCGACGAGAACACCACCAGCGCGAGTGCCCAGAACGGGAAGTCGCCGCCGATGCCGTTGGTGGCGAGCAGCAGGGCGAGCCCGGCGAAGCCCATGAGCACGCCGAGGACGGTGGCCCGCTTGGGCCGCTCGCCGGCGAAGAGGCGGTACATCAGCACGAACAGCGGCACGGCCGCGATGAGCAGCGCGACCAGGCCCGAAGGCGCGCCGCCGTTCTCAGCGACCGTGACCATGCCCTGCCCGAGGACGGGCAGCAGCAGGCCGATCAGCGCGCACGAGAGCACTTCGGCTCGGGTCAGCGCCAGTCGCCGCAAGCCGCCGCGAGCCATCAGGATTACCGCGAGAACGATTGCCGCGCAGAGGAATCGGGCGCCAGCCGCGATCATGGGCGGCATGTCTTCGACCATGATCCGAATGCCGAGGTAGGTCGAACCCCACACGACGTAGACGATCGCCAGCGCGACCACGACGAGGACCGGCCGTGACGGCATGACGCGCCGCGACCTCCCACCAGAACCCGGCTCGACTTGCGTTGCTGCGGTCATGTCAACACGGTAGGCGTCGCCGGGCCGAATGGAAAGCGGGTAAGTCGCGCCGCCGCCGCCGACGGCTGACTGCTGACTGCTGACTGCTGACTGCTCGCCGCTCGACGCTCGACGGCGATGCCGACGCACAGGTGCCGCCGTGTTCCCAGCGAGGTTGGTTCTGGGTCGGGGTTCAGGCGGTCAGCGACGAAGAGGCGGTGACGGGGCGGGGCCGGGAGGCGGCGGTCGGCTCGGTTGGGGTTGGGGCGCAGTCGGTCGGGGTGCGCGGCGGGCGCGGGACGTGAAGGTTTTCGCATCGTGTGGGTGATGACGGTGGGGGGGCGTATTGAGGATGATTGAGATACGTACAGGGACAGGGAATTCGTACAGGTGTCGAGTAGGTGTAAGCAGACTACGACAAGCCTCTGGCTGAATCGACAAACCGACTTGTTTCGAGGCACTCAGCCCCCACCGGGGGTTCCAGACCTCATCCCCGTGCTATCGCCCGCAGCTGTCCGCGCCCCCGATGGGCCGTGACTGGGTGGACGATTTCCTAGTTGGGATCACCCCAACCAGAAGGCAGTGCCGCACACGGTGGCATATGCGACCAGAGCAAGACCCGCCAGCGTGACCGGCGATGCCATGCCGAGCAATGAGAGGACTCGGTTCCGCAGCACCATCACGTCCATGGCGAGCACCACCCCCATCGAAGGCCGCCATGCGCGGATGAGGCCATGCCTCCACGACGGGACCCCAAGGCACGGCAAGGTGCTCATCGGGAGGCAAGACCAGCACACGGCAGCCCGCCGGGAGACCACCGGGAAGCCACACGAGTCCGGCAGACGCATAGGGACGACATCGCCTCCGGACGCGATCGATTGGGACGCAGCATGTTCAGAAGCCGAAATGCAGAACGCCCCCGACTCCGGGACGGGAGTCGAGGGCGACGTGTTACGGCGGCCCGACAGGGCTCAGTTGCGGTCGGCGACGCGCAGGAGGCCGGTGAAGTCCGAGGCGCTCAGGTCGAAGACGGGAGAATCGTGTCCGAGCTTCGAGTCCCGGACCTGGAAGCCGGAGTCCGTGTTTCTGGCCTCGACGCAGTCAGCCTGTGCAGAGTTGCTGCTCCAGGAGCTCTTCCGCCAGGTCTGGCGGCACTCAACGCAGTTGGTCTGACCGGAGTCGCTGCTCCGGGTGCTCTTCCGCCAGCTGGTGTACTCCACCATCGAGGAACCTTCCAATACCTTGCGAGTTCGATCGCAGGAACCTGCGGGCTTGATCATACAAGTCGAGTTTGTTCTCATCGACCACGTGGCGGCTCTGATCCAGGTTGTCGACGTAAACGAAGCTAGGCCCCGCGTATGTCTGCTCATCGGATTCAAACGCTTCGAATGCGTAATTTGCAAAGTGTGGGGGTCGAACGACCCTAACCTCGCCCCCAGGAAGCGAGTCGACCCACCTGAGTCGCTCGATCTGCGCCACCCGCTCTTCAGGGTCGAGCATGCCGAGGTCAGCGATCGCACTGGCGGGAATGTAGAACTCCACCCTTGGGCGACTGCTGTCACTGAAACGACCGAAGAACCTCGTCGCGCGTCGCGCCTTCCGCTTCCAGGTCTTGATCTTGTTCGCAGGGTCCTCCATAGGTCCAGCCAGAACCTTCATGTGGTACGGCTCTGTCTGCAACACAGCTGAAAGCAGGAGCGGATTCCACTTGACATGAACTGGGTATGTTCGCTCGCCGCTCTCCACGATGTAGAGGTTGCGCTCATCGAGATCCGAGATCAGTTCCGAGTTCTTGAGGAGCTGGTCACTGACATGCAGGATGAACCTCTTGCGGTCTGGTTCGACCTCCGCCTGGTCGCACAGAAGTGACAGGTTCCCCTTGTCGGGGATGCGGCTCCCGTCGAGCCAGGCTCGGATCGTGGTGGAGCTCTTGCTCATCACCCTTGCGAACTTGTTCGGCGTCCAGCCCGCGTCCTGCGAAATGGTGTTGACCTCGGCGGTCAAGTAGGCCCGAGCGAACTTCTGGTACAAGACCGTGCCTGCCATTCCGTGCTCCCTGCGCTGCGCGAATAACGGTTTGTAGCGATGATCGCACGAACCTCCTCAACCGCATTCATCACGACTCGGCTCAATTTCGGTGCACCGTAACGGAGCCTTCATGACAGTGCACCGAAAATGGATACCCATCATGGAACTACGCTTCGGAGCACCGGAACTTCGTGGGAGACATATCGACTGACCAGGCAAAATATCTCCTAAGGTAGTTTCATCGCGGGTCACCTCCCGGCTCGCGAGCGGTGGGAATGCCGGGGAGTCGCTGCCTCGCAATGCACTTGTCGAGCTCTTCGTGGACTCCTCGGCACTCCTACTGTCGGCTATCTGACACTCTCTCCATTGGAGGTCGCGATGTACAACCGAGCCGCGAAGCCGAAGCCCGACAATCACCAATCCGTCTCGGACCCGTTGGAGCGGGGGCAGTTCAGCGATGGCAGCCGCATCTTCGTCGTCCGCGCCTCCGGTGCCGAAGCACCCGACTCATTCCAGGTGCACACCAAGGGAAACCCGTCCGATGTCATCCTGATCGTCTCGGGCCTGACCTCCGGGAACCTCCATGCGACCTGGAGCGAGGAGTGGCGCACCTCCACACCCGAGTGGCGCGAGTGGGCGAGGAACAACGCGTTCAAGGCCTTCCACACCGTCAGCCCGGCCGACCCGTCCAACCCGTCCAGTCCCGTCGTCCCCGGAAACGTCCGGTTCTGCCGTGGTTGAGACGACCTTCGACGATCCAGCCGAACCCGAGGGCGAACACTGCCTCGGCAAGTTCCGGCGGCACCCGGCCGAGTTCTCCGTCATTTTCGTCTCGACGCCGCTCGGCACGCCCAACGTCTACCGCGTCGACTGCGACGACGGCGTCGGCCCGCACGAGGTCTGCCGCTTCGGCGACGACCGCGACGAACCCGTGATCTGGCGCGGCGCGTGGCAAGGCGACGAGTGGTGCCTGTGGATTCTTGAAAATGCCCGCGAGTTGGTCACCAAACCCAGCCGCTTCGACTTCTAGACTTTCTTCCGAGGCCGGTCGGACAAGGTGGAGTCCGACCGGCCTCACCTCTGCCCGGCGTGCCCATCGTCCGAGACCTGACCGACATCCCCAGAGCCCAGCATCGAACGCTGTTCTTCCGTGGTCCCGAAGGGAACCTGATCGAGATCTACGCCGAGTTCTGAACGACGCGGCCGAACAATACTCCAGCGGTAAGGTCCGGTTTTCATGCGGCATGCGCCGGTTGCGGCGGGCGAGCAGGCGCGCGTGCCCGGCGTCTTCACCGACTAGGTCGATCCAGGCCCAGTCGTAGAGCCGCAGGCCCTTGGCGCCGTTCCCGGCCGATCGGGCCTGCCAGGCGACACCGGCCTGTTCGATCGCTTCAGCGGCGGTGGTCTTGCCCGCCTCGACCTGGACTGGGGCAGCGCAGGCGGCGGCCAGGACATAGGACAGTCTCCAGCGCTGGAGGCGTGATCTCAGGTGAGGGTTTGCGCCGTAGGTTTCCTCGCCAACCGCGCAGTCCGCGCTGATTCCTGCATCGAGCGTGGCCTCGATCATGTCGTCGGCGAGTTTGGGCTTGGTGGCGAAGCCGACCGCCAGCGGCCCACGTCTACACTCTCCTCAACGGCCTCGTGCTTTTCAGTTGCCTCACAACAACAATGATCACGTTGGCCGCGCTGCGCCCAGCACCAGCAACCCCGCAGCTCGCACCATGAACTCTCACTTGAGTACTAGCCATGCAGCCAAACCCGGAGTGGACCGACGGGTTCGAAGCCGTGGCGCACGGCGGCATCCAAGTCATCCCCATGTTCGTAGCCGACCACTGGCAGGGTTGGGAACAACCGGTGCACCGCATCCAGAACGACCGGCCAAGCCATGCCAGGGCCGCCGTCCAGTGCGAAGACGTTGGAGATGCCGACCACCTCATCGCTGCGGCTCGCAACCGCTCCGGCGACTACCCGGCCGTCGGGGGATAGTCCGGCGAGCACATACGCGGCCGGGTCCTCGAGCAGCTCCGGGCGGAAGAGATCGGCGTTGCCCTCCCCGTCGTCCCAGGCGATCGCCCAAGCGCGCAGGCTGTCCGGGTCGGCGGCCGCCTCCCAGGAGAGGGCGGTCGCGGTGGCGGGAGCACCAGCCGGTCGGTGGATCCACTGCGCCTCGAACAGCAGCTGGAAGCCGGCGGAGGTCAGGTCGAGGTCGGCGAAGCTGTCCTTGATGGAGGCACCGGTCGCGGCGGTGTCGATCCGGGCCACGATTGCGTCCGGGTCGGCGCCCGGCGCCAGTGTCACCGCATCCGGGTAGAAGAGCGGTGTGCGGGTCGGGGCGGCCCAGGCGAGTTCCCCGAATTCGCCTGCCAGACCGTGCGAGCGGCTCATTGCCGCGCACCACTCGGCGTTGTTGCGGGCGGCGGCTTGGGCCAGGAGGTGCTTCGGAGTCGTCACGATTGCGGAGCCTAGCCCGCGACCGCCCGCGTGGTCGAATGGATTCGCGCAGTTCGCGGGCGCCTCGGCCCGTGGCCGGATCGGGGCTGCGGTCCGGATAAGCCTGCCGGACTAAGGTTCCGGCATGAGCGCACAGGATTACCTCACTGATCTGTTCTCGTTGGAAGGGCGCGTCGCGCTGGTGACCGGGGGCAGTTCCGGGATCGGCAAGGCCATCGCCACGGCACTGGCGAAGGCGGGCGCGAAGGTCGTGGTCGTCGCACGGGGCCGGGAGGCGCTGGCCGCCACGGTTACCGGCCTCACCGGTCAGGGCTGCCAGGCGGCTTGGGTGAGCGCCGATCTGGGCAGCCGGGACGGTATCCGCGCCGGGGCCGAAGCGGCGGCCGAGGCGTTCGGGGAGCCGGACATCCTCGTCAGCTCAGCAGGGATCAACCTCCGCCCTCCGATGGGCGAGATCGACGAATCGGTCTGGGACACGACCATGACCGTGAACCTCGAATCGCCCTTCCTGCTCGGCCAGCGTTTCGGGCCGGGCATGGCCGAGCGCGGGTTCGGGCGGATCATCCACGTCACCTCGCAGCAGGCGCACCGGGCGTTCGTCCAGAGCGGCGCCTACGGGGTGTCCAAGGGCGCCTTGGAATCCCTCGCCAGGTCCCAGGCCGAGGCGTGGTCCCCGCACGGAGTCACCTGCAACACGCTGGTGCCGGGGTTCGTGATGACGCCGCTCAATGAGCGGCTCGCCTCCGACCCCGAGCAGGTGGCGGCGCTGGCCGCGCGCACGATGACCGGCCGCAACGGCTTGGCCGAGGACTTCGCGGGAGCGGCCGTGTTCCTCGCGAGCCGCGCCTCCGCGTATGTGACCGGCCAGTCGATCTTCGTCGACGGCGGGCTGTCCGTCCACTAGGTCCATTCGATGCCACCGGCTGCGGCGGCTGGCCCCTGGTCGCCGCAGGCCGGCGGAGGTAGTCTGTGCGGACCAGCTGTCACCTTGCGTCACCTTGCGGGCCTTGTGCTCCGAAAGGAACCCCTCAATGAGCCGGACCACTCTTACCGCCGCGTTCGTCAACGCGATGCTGCGGCCCGCTTTCAAGGGCCGGAAGCGGCCCCTCGAAACCTGGCAGCGGACGGTCGCGTCCGTCGAGAAGTCGACCGGATGGTCGACCGCCGGCGACGAGGACTTCGCCGCCGATCTGGGCTTCCACCTGCGGTGCCTCGCCGATGAGCGGCAGCTGACGCCGCTCGGCTGGCAGTCGGCGATCGAGGACGCCAAGGCGCGCTTGGAGAACCGGCTGCGGGTGCGGCAGCGGCTCATCGAGCATCCGGAGATCGCCGACGAGAAGATCGTCGCCCCGGTGTTCGTCGTGGGTTTGCCGCGTACGGCGACTACGTTGGCGCACAAGATCCTCGCGGCCTCCGACGCGCACCGCGGCCCGCTGATGTGGGAGATGATGCACACCGACCTCCCGCAGCACCGCGCCGAGGCGGACAAGACCATCAGGACCATCGAGAACGGCACGCGCATGATGGTGCGGTTCTCGCCGTCGTGGGAGGTCATCCACCCGATGCGGGTGCACTCGCCCGAGGAGTCGATGCTGATCCTGCCGCACGGCACCTATCACCTGATCCTGCGCGCGGCGATGCCCGAGTACCGGCGCTGGTTGAGCGAGCGGGACTGCACCGCCGACTACCTGTACCTGAAGCGGACGCTGCAGGTGCTGCAGCACGGGCGCGAGCCGAAGCGCTGGACGCTCAAGTACCCGGCGCACCTGAACGACCTCGACGTGATCAAGAAGGTCTTCCCGGACGCGACATTCGTTTGGACGCACCGCGATCCGACCACGGTCATGGGCTCGGTGTGCTCGCTGATGGAGACCTCGTGGTCGCTGTACCAGCGCCGCCCGGACCTCGAGGAGATCGGGCAGGTGGCGCTGACGCTGCTGGTCGAGTCGATCGAGCGGGGGCGGCAGTCGCGCCTCACGCTCCCGAGTGAGTCCATCGTGGATGTTCCGTACCACCGGCTCAGCTCGGACCCGGTGAACGAGGTTCCGAAGCTGTACAAGGCGATCGGCGCCGAGTGGACCCACAAGGACGCGGGGAACCTCGAAAACGTGCTGGCCCGTCCGCAGCGCGACCGCCGCCACGAGTACTCGCTCTCGCGCTACGGCCTGTCGATGCATGAGGTGGAGGACGCCTTCGGCGACTACACACGTCTGTGCGGCACCCTCAACTCCCGCTGACGTGCGCAAGGGCGGGCGTATCCATCGGATTCGCCCGCCCTTGCGATGCGGTCAGAGACCGGTCTGGTTCCGGAAGTCCTCCACGGACCCCTGAGCGCCGTCGACGCCTTCCTGCACTTGGCCCTGCGCGTTCTCCACGCCTTCCTGGGCCTGCCCCTGG
Source organism: Glycomyces luteolus (assembly GCF_027622875.1). Taxonomy (GTDB): domain Bacteria; phylum Actinomycetota; class Actinomycetes; order Mycobacteriales; family Micromonosporaceae; genus Glycomyces; species Glycomyces luteolus. The sequence goes on from NZ_JAPZVP010000003.1 coordinate 265,835, forward strand.
AGGTCTTCGGCGGCTCCGCCCACCTGCTCGCCGAGCTGGTCGACCGGCGCGTCGGTGACGCCGCCGATCATCTCCTCGGCCTTGCCCTTGGCGTCTTCGACGGCCCCCGAGAACATGTCCTTCAGCTCGTTGAACTTGTCCGCAAAACCCATGGTGTACCCCCTTGTTCGCGTTCGCGTTCGCGTTGGCATGTCCAACTATAGGGGTTTGCGCCGAAAAGACGAAATCCTCCGACACGAAACGTCACGGCCCGCTCCCGAAGCGGAAGCGGGCCGGTTGAACGGTGTTCGGGTCAGCCCATGACCTGCTGTCCGCCGAAGGTCACCGCGAGAGTGCCGTCCTCGGCGAAGCTCCAGTCGAGCGCACCGGCGTAGTCGGCGCAGCGGGAGCCGTTCGAGCCCTCCCAGAACTGATTCGAGCCGTCGTCGGAGCCGACGATGCGGTCCGCGTCGCCGGAGTCGCAGGACGTGTTGCCGCTGAACGCGTGCGAGCCCTCGTCGAAGTTGAAGTTGCGCTCGGCGTTGCCGACGCTCACGTTGTCCGACACCGTGATCGAGCCGGGATTCGAGTTGTAGGTGAACCCGTGCTTGCCGTTGTCGTAGGCGATGCTGCCGGTCACGATGTGGTCGACGCCGATGTCCTCGCCGCCGAGCTTGTAGCCGTTGCGGTCTCCCGCGCCGGCCTGCGAGCCGTCAGAGAGGGTGCCGTTCTCGTAGGCGAGCGAGTGTTCGATCGTCACCGCGCCGATGGGGCCGGTGTCGCCCTTGGTGTAGAGGTCGTAGCCGTCGTCGATGTTGTTGTGGGACACCGTGTAGCGGAACACGTTGCCCGGACCGACGGTGAGCTTCGGAGCGAATCCGTCGGCGTCCTCGCCGTCGGAGTCCACATTGTCGTGGGACTCGACGCTGACGATGAGGTTGTTCGCGGGCCACTCTGCTTCAGGGGCCCCAGCTGTGTACCGGGAGAGCTGGAGACCCGAGTCGGCGTTGTGGCGCGTGACGACGCGCTCGATGACGTTGTCGCTGCCGCCGACGAGGATGCCGTTGTCGCCGGCGTGCTCGACGATGACGCCCTGCACGTGCCACCAGTCGCCGCCGATGGCCAGGCCGCGGTTGGCGGGGTCCTCGGCCTGCGCCGAGAAGTCCATGACGGGGGTCTCGCCGGGGTAGGCGAAGAGCTCGGTGCGGTCGCCTTCGGTGCCGTCGTTGCCGGGTTCGATGGCAACCGTTTCCGAAAGTTCGTAGGTACCGCCGCGCATGTAGATCGTGCCGCCCGGCTCGACCATGCCGATGGCCGCCGCGACGGTGGTCGGGTCCTCCTCGGTCCCGGCCGCGCCCTCGGCGCCGTCCGGGGCGGCGAAGATCGCGCCGTCCTGCTGCGGCACTTCGACCGGGCCCGCGTTCGCGGTGGTCATGGCGGCCATGGTGGTCGCCGCGGCCACGAGGCCGCTCACGCCGACCACGACCGCGGTCTTGGTTCGTGTTCTGGACATGTGGAGTCGCTCCTTCAAGGGCGTCGCTCTGAGCGGGACGCGCTCGTTCGGGCGCGGCCCGCGTTCGTCGTCGCGTCGCTACGCTGCGTGGAAATGCGAATAAAACGCGATTTGTCCACCGAGCCTAGGCAAGGGGTTGCCACATGTCAATATGTCAATGCGAACGAATGCCGCGAATCAGTCGCCGTCGAGGTCGGTGCGCTGGCGCACCACACGGAGTTCGTCGCCGTCCCAGGCCATCTCGTAGAGCTTGCCGCGCGCACCGGTGAAGGGGCGGTGGAGGACGAGCATGAGTTCGCCCTCGAAGGTCGTGAAGAGCATCCCGTGGCCCGAGTCGCCGCGGACCAGCGGTTCCCGCTGCTCCCAAGGGCCTTCGAGGCGGCCCGAGCGCGACACGGCCCAGGTCTGGACGTAGTCGCCGTCCACGCCGCCCGCGGTGATCCGGTTCTTCTCGTAGGTCGACCACAGGCAGACGAGCGCGCCGCCGGGGGCGCGGACCAGCTGCGGACCGTCGGTGACGTACGGCGCGAGCTGATGCGGCACCCCGGCCGGGATGTCGCGGGTGAGCCAGGGGGCGTCGGAGCCCTTGAACAGCATCACCGCGGCGCCCGCCACTGCGTCCAGCTCGTCCGTCAGCGGGAACGCCTCGATGGTGCCGTCGATGCGCTGGAGCCATTCGTTGGCGTACACCATCCACGGGCGGCCGTCGCCGTCGGCGAAGAGCGTCCCGTCGAGGGTCATCAGCTCGGCGGGCAGGATCGGCGCTTCGGGCTTGAGCATCCGGAACGGGCCGGTGAGCGAGTCCGCGACCGCGACGATCGTGGAGCGGCGGTAGTTCGGGACCGGGAACGGCGTGCCGAACTCCCCCGGTTCCGGTACGGGCAGTGCGGCATCGGTGTCGTGGAGGGTCGTGAACAGGTACCAGCGGCCGTTCCAGCGGTGCACCTCCGGAGCCCACGCGCCGTGCACCGCCCAGGGCGAGTCCTCCTCGGCCACGCGGAAGACCGGGACGGGCTCGGCCCAATCGAGCAGGTTCGGGGACCGGTAGCACATCGTGCCGACTCCGGCGCCGGAGAGGGCCCCGGTCGCTCCCGAGGTGAATCCCTGGTTGGCGGTGTAGAGGTGGTACAGGCCGGACTCGGCGTCGGCGACCACGTAGGGATCGTGCAGCGGCATCTCGGGCAGGCGCAGCGGGAAGGCGGACGGCATCGGCTCGCTCATGCCGAAAACGCTATCAGGGTGCTCGATATGCACTGGACACGCCGGCCGCTGAGGTCGTACAGTGCGGCGACAAACGCAGGCGAACGAGCTTTGGAGATGATTTTTTTGAAGGTCCAGGCGTATGCGGTCGGCACCGGTCGACCGCTCTTCGACACCGTCAATGAATCATCGAAAGCAAAGGACCACACGAGTGGATCTTCCACAATCGTTCGTCATCTCCGAGAGCAACGACCGCATCCACAACCCGCTCGATAGCCGCAAGCTGGCCGACCTCGGGGAGGCGCTGCGCCTCGCACCCGGATCCACGATGCTCGACCTCGCGAGCGGATCGGGCGAGATGCTCTGCACCTGGGCGCGCGACCACGACGTCAGCGGCACGGGTGTCGACATCAGCACCGCGTTCCTCGCCAAGGCCGAGGCCCGGGCCGAGGAGCTCGGCGTCGCCGAGCGGATCGAATTCGTCCACGGGGACGCCTCCGGTTACGTCGCGAGCGAACCCGTCGACGTCGCCGCGTGCATCGGCGCGACCTGGATCGGCGGCGGCACCGCCGGCACGGTCGAACTGCTCGAGCGCAGCCTGCGCCCGGGCGGGCTGATGCTCATCGGCGAGTGCTATTGGCGGCTCGACCCGCCCGACGAAGCGACCGTCAAGGGCTGCTACGCCGAGAGCAGGGACTCGCTCCTCTCGCTCCCGGAACTCATCGACCACTTCGGCTCACTCGGGTACGACGTCGTCGAGATGGTCCTCGCCGACCAGGACAGTTGGGACCGCTACGCGGCCCCGCACTGGCTCAACATCCGGCTCTGGCTCGACGCCAACCCCGGACACGAGCTGGCCGATGAGATGCGGCGCAAACTCGATGTCGACCGCATCAATCACGTTCGCTACCAGCGCGACTACCTCGGCTGGGGCGTCTTCGCCCTCATGAGGCGCTAAGCGCGAGACGCGGGCTCGGCAATGCTTGCCGGGCCCGCGTTGCGCCGCGATCGATGCGGAAGGTCCCCGCCGGATACGATCGGGCCAAACGCAACACCCTGCGACCAGAAGGCCACGATGCCTACCATCGATCTCACCCTCGGAACCGTCTCCTATGAGGACACCGGTTCCGGCCCCGCGGTCCTGCTCCTCCACGGCCTCGTGCAGTCCGCCAGCGTCTGGCACGAGGTCGCCGCCGACCTGGCCGCCGACCACCGCGTCATCACCCCGACCCTCCCCTACGGCAGCCACACAGTGCCGCTGCGGCCCGACGCCGACCTCACCCCGCGCAGCACCGCGCTCCTCATCGGCGAGTTCGCCGACGCCCTCGGTCTGCCCGCCGACACCGTCTTCGTCGAGAACGACGCCGGGCGCCTCCAGCAGCTCGCCGCCGAACGCCCCGAACGCGTGGGCCGCATGGTCATCGCCGGGTGCGAGGCCTTCGACAACTACCCGCCCAAGGCGGGCGGGACGTTGATGAACGCCGCCGCGAAGATCCCCGGGGGCATCCGCGCCCTCGCCCTCGCGCTCACCCCGCGGCCGCTGCGCCGCATCCCCGGCACCGGCTTCGCCGTCATGACCGCCAAAGGCGTGCCGCACGAACTCACCGACGCATGGCTCACCCCGCTGCGCACCGACAGCGCCGTCCGCGCCGACCTCGTCAGATACCTCCGCGCCACCCGCCCCACCGAGATGCTCGAAGCCGCGGCGAAACTCGCCGAGTTCCCGAATCCCACCCTCGTCGTCTGGGGCAGGCAGGACAAGATGATGCCGCCCGAGCACGGCCGCCGCCTCGCCGCGCTCATCCCCGGAGCCGAACTCCTGGAACTGGACGACTGCGGGACCCTCATCCCCATCGACCAGCCGAAAGCCCTCGCCGAAGCCGTGCGGAAGTTCGCCGCCGCCTGACCACCGCACAGCGAAACGCCTCCCCCGCCGAGGCGGCGAGGGAGGCGCGGTCGTATTGCGGCTAACCGATATTCGCTTCGGCGAGCCAGTCCTTTGCGATGGTCTCGGCCGGCAGCTCCTCGTTCACACTGCGGGCGTTCATCGCGAGGAGGTCCTCCGCGGTCATCGCGGCGCTCACCGCGTTGATGATCTCGGCCGCCTCGTCGTTGACGTTGTCGCTCGCGAGCGGCACCACGTGCGAGGCGAGGAACAGGCCCTTCGTGTCCTCAAGCGACACCAGGTCGTTCGCGGTGATCGAAGGGTCGGCGGTGTAGATGATGGCGAGCTGGATGTCGCCGTCGTTGAGCGCCTGCACGGTGAGCGGGCCGCCGCCGTCCTCGATGGGCGTGAAGCCGACCTCGACGCCGTAGGTGTCACGCAGGCCCTGCGGGCCGTTGGGGCGGTTCTCGGCCTCCGAGTTGGCGCCCATGGTCATCGGCACCGTCACGTTCGCCAGGTCGTCCACTGTGGTGAGCGACCATTCGTCGGCGAACGCCTTCGTCACCGTGTAGGAGTCCTGGTCCGTGGCGGGCGACTGGTCGAGCACGCGCAGTCCCTCGGGGGTGGCCTCCTGGAGCGCGGCGTACACGTCGTCGCTCAGCCGCGCCTCGGTGTCCGGCACCCAGTACTGCAGCAGCGGGCCCGTGTACTCCGGGAAGAGGTCGATCGAGCCGCCCTCGATCTCCGGTAGGTAGGCCTCGCGCTGGCCGATGCGGAACTGGCGGTCCACAGTGAACCCGGCGTCCTCGAGGGACTGGGCGTAGACCTCGGCGATGATCTCGCTGGAGTAGTAGTCCTGCGAGCCGATCACGATGGTGTCGCCGTCCGAGTCGCCGCTGGAGAGCGGGTCGCCGGACGAGCAGGCCGTGGCGGTCAGGACGGCCGCGAGCGCGACCGCGCCCAGGGCCTTGGTGCGGGTGTTCATACGGGTTCCTTCTCTCGGGGACTGTCTGGTTTCGGCGCCGCGCTCTTGCCAGGGGCGGGCGCGGCGATGCGCTTGGCCGCCGTCCGCTGTGCGGCGGCGAGGAGGAGTTCGAGCAGGAGGGCCAGCGCGGCAACGAGGAGCGCCCCGGCGAGCATCTCGGCGTAGTCGCGGGATTTGAGGCCGGAGAACAGGTAGCGGCCGAGGCCGAAGTCGGCGGTGTAGGCGGCGAGGGTGGCGGTGGCGACGACTTGGAGGGTGGCGGCGCGGATGCCGCCGATGAGGACTGGTGCGGCGAGCGGGATCTCGACTTGGAGGACGACTTGGCGGGGGTTCATGCCGATGGCGCGGGCGGCGCCGGTGATGTCGGTGTCGACGTTCTGGACGCCCGCGTAGGCGCCGGCGAGGACGGAGGGGACGGCGAGCACGATGAGCGCGATGAAGGGTGCGTTGAGGCCGATGCCGAGGGCGAGGCCGAGGAGGGTGAGGAGGCCGAGGGTGGGGATGGCGCGGGCGGCTCCGGCGATGGCGCCGACGAGGCCGGCGCCTTTGCGGGTGTGTCCGATGAGGATGCCCGCGGGGAGGGCGAGGATCGCGGCGGCGGTGACGGCGGCGAAGGTGATCGCGAGGTGCTGGAGGACCCGGGCGGGCACGCCGCCGGGGCCGGTCCAGTGGGCGGGGTCGGTGAGCCAGGCGAGTGCGTCGAGGAAGAGGTTCATGTCGTCTCCTCTTGCGGGAGCGGGCGTTCGTGTCGGGTGGCGGTCCAGGGAGTGAGGGCGCGTCCGGCGGCGATGAGGAGGGCGTCGAAGAGCAGGGCGAGGGCCATGGTGGCGATGATGCCGGTGGCGACTTCGGCGGGGATGCCGCGCTGGAAGCCGTCGGTGAGGAGGGTGCCGAGGCTGGGGACGCCGATGAGGGCGCCGATGGTGACGAGGCTGACGGTGGAGACGGCGACGACGCGGACGCCCGCGAGGAGGACTGGGACGGCGAGGGGGAGGTCGATGCGCCAGAGGACGCTGCGGGGCGAGTGGCCCACGGCGACTGCGGCTTCGCGGACGCGGGGGTCGACGGAGCCGAAGGCGTCGGCGGCGGTGCGCACGAGGAGGGCGACGCCGTAGACGGTGAGGGCGATGATCATGGTGGCGGGCGAGCGGAGGGGGATGCCGAAGATCGCGGGGATGATGATGAGCAGGGGCAGGGCGGGGATGGCGTAGAGGAGGCTGGCCGCGCCGAGGAGGGTGCCGCCGATGCGGGGGCGCTGCTGGGCGAGGCGTCCGATGGGGACGGCTATGAGGACGCTCAGCAGGATGGCGGGGGCGCTGAGCAGCAGGTGGTCGCGGGCGAGTTCGACGACCTGCGGCCAGTTCAGGCTGAGCCAGTTCAAGGCGCGAGCACCCCCACGGGCCGGCCGGTGCCGTCGACGGCGATCGAGCGTCCATCCACTGTGGTGATGTGGATTTCGCGTTCGGCGCGGTCGGCGCCGACGAAGTCGCGGACGAAGTCGTCGGCGGGCGCGCCGAGGATCTCGGCGGGGGTGCCGCGCTGGGCGATGACGCCGCCTTCGCGCAGGACGACGACCTCGTCGCCGAGGAGGAAGGCCTCGTCGACGTCGTGGGTGACGAAGACGATGGTCTTGTGGAGGTCGGCTTGGAGGCGGAGGAGTTCCTCTTGGAGTTCGCGGCGCATGATCGGGTCGACGGCGCCGAAGGGCTCGTCCATGAGCAGGATGTTCGGGTCGGCGGCGAGGGCGCGGGCGACGCCGACGCGCTGCTGCTGGCCGCCGGAGAGCTGGCCGGGGTAGCGGCGGCCGAGCCTGGGGTCGAGGCCGACGCGTTCGAGGAGTTCGCTTGCGGCCGTGCGGGCTTGGCGTTTGGGGGTGCCGTTGAGAACGGGCACGGTGGCGATGTTGTCGAGGATGGAGCGGTGCGGAAGGAGGCCGCCGTGCTGGAGGACGTAGCCGATGGAGCGGCGCAGCGCCACGGGGTCTCGTTCGCGCACGTCCTCGCCGTCGATGAGGACGCGACCGGAGGTGGGTTCGACCATGCGGTTCACGGTGCGAAGCAGGGTGGACTTGCCGGAGCCGGAGGAGCCGACGAGCACCACGGTGCGGTGCGAGGGGACGACGAGTGAGAAGTCGGAGACGGCCGCGGCATGGCCCGGATAGGTCTTCGACACCGTTTCGAACTCGATCACAGCGGATTCCCGGGATGAGGTGGGCAAAGCGGTCACGTCCCAGTCTATACAACGAATCGAGGTATACGATAGGACCTGTGATCGAATTGATGATCCTGGGTTTTCTGGCGGAGGGTCCGCTGCACGGCTACGAGCTGCGCCGCAAAATGGCTCAGCTGCACGGATACGCCCGGACCTTCAGTGACGGCACGGTCTACCCGGCGATCAACCGGCTCGTCGCCTCCGGCGCGCTCGCGCGGGAGATGCACCCCGGGCACGGCGCGGCGCAGAAGGGCATCCTCAGGCTCACCGAGACCGGCCGGGAGCGGCTGCGGGGACTGCTGCGGGACGCGGACGGGTACGACATCACCGACACCGGCCGGTACTTCGTGGTGCTGGCGTTCCTGTCGCAGCTGCCCGACCCCGAGGAGCGGCGGGCGGTGCTGCGCCGCCGCCTCGACTTCCTCGACCAGCCCGCGAGCTTCTTCTATGACGGCGCGCATCCCCTGCGTGCCAAGGAGATCGAGGACCCGTACCGGCACGGGATGCTCGTGATCGCCAAGGCGACCAGCAGGGCCGAACGCGCTTGGCTGCGCGAGCAACTCGACATCTCGACCGAGAGGCACCGCCCATGACCATGCGAGCCGTCGTCCTCGACGCCCCCGGACCGGTCACCGACCTGCATATTCGCGAGCTGCCGGTGCCCGAACCGGCTGAGGGCTGGGTGCGTATCAAGGTGAAGGCGTTCGGGCTCAACCGGTCCGAGCTGCACACCCGGCTCGGCCTGGCCGAGGGCGTGACGTTCCCGCGGGTGCTCGGCATCGAGGCCGTCGGCGTGGTGGACGCCGACCCGAGCGGCACGTACGCCGCCGACCAGCAGGTCATGGCGATGATGGGCGGCATGGGCCGGGTCTTCGACGGCGGGTATGCCGAGTACACGTGCGTCCCGCGCAGTCAGATCGTGCCCTTCAAGTCCGAACTGGACTGGGCGGTGCTCGGCGCGGTCCCGGAGATGCTGCAGACCGCGAACGGGTCGCTCACGGTGGGCCTGGACGCGCAGCCGGGCCAGCGCCTCCTCATCCGCGGCGGCACCTCCTCGGTGGGGCTCGCGGCGGCGATCCTCGCCAAGCGCATCGGCATGACCGTGCTCGCCACGACCCGGAGCGAGGCGAAGGCGGAGGCGATGGCGCGCGCCGGCGTGGACCATGTGCTCGTCGACGACGGCGATGTGGCGGTGCAGGTGCGGCGGCTGTTCCCTGCGGGCGTGGACGCCGCGCTGGAGCTCGTGGGCACGCCGACCCTGCCGGACACGTTGCGCGCCACCAGGGTCCACGGCACGGTGTGCTTCACGGGGATGCTCTCGAACGAGTGGATCGTCAAGGACTTCTACCCGATCCACTACCTACCCGCCGGGGTGCGGCTCACCGCGTACTCCGGGGACGCGGCCGACCTCTCTCCTGAGGTGCTGCAGTCCTATCTGGATGATGTGGCGGCGGGGAGGGCGGCCGTGCCGCTCGACCGGGTCTTCGAGCTCGACCAGGTCCGAGAGGCTCACGCGTTCATGGAATCCGACGGAGCGAAAGGCAAGCTCGTCGTCGTCACGTGAGCGTCTTAGGACCAGCGGTGTAGCCGCTTCCACGCCGCTGGTCCGATGGCAGTGCGCCCCTTCACCCCTAATGTTGGCCGGGCCGCCGCAGGGCCGTGCCCACGGCCCCGGCGAACCGAGAGGGAGCAGCCATGACCATCCTCATCACCGGGGCGACCGGCAACGTAGGACGACACCTCGTGCGGCGGCTCAGCGCCGCGAAGCGGCCGGTACGCGCCCTGACCCGCGACCCCGCCAAGGCGGATCTCCCTGCGGGCGTTGACGTCCGGGCCGGGGACTTCACCGACTTCGCGAGTCTCGAAGCCGCGCTCGAGGGCGTCACCGCGATGCACCTCATGACCGCCTTCGGGCCCGGGAACGAGACCGTCCCGAACAGCCGCGACCTGGTCGCCGCCGCCGTCAAGGCCGGCGTGCGGCGCGTGACCCTGCTGTGGAACGGCTACACCGGGCCCGTCGAGGAGGCCGTCGAGGACTCCGAACTCGAGTACACCCACCTGCGGCCCGGCGAGTTCATGTCGAACGCGCTCGGGTGGGCCGAGATGATCCGCGCCGAGCGCGTCGTGCGCGAGGCCTACGGCGAGGTCGGGCACTCCCCCGTCGACGTGCGCGACATCGCCGCGGTCGCCGCCCTCGCCCTCACCGAGGACGGCCACGCCGGGCGGGACTACACCCTCACCGGGCCCGAGGTGCTCACCGTCCCCCAGCAGGTCGCCGCCATCGCCGCCGCGATCGGCGAGGACGTGCGGTACGAGGCCGAGGACCCCGAGGGCGCGAAGGAGCGGATGCGCGCCATCGGCATCGAGGAGCACGCCATCGGCTACGTGCTCGACTGGCGGGCGAACCCGCCGGAGTTCGCCCGCACCGTCTTCACCACCGTCGCCGACGCCACGGGCCGGCCCGCGCGGACCTTCGCTGCCTGGGCGCGGGACCACGCCGACGCCTTCCGGTAGCCGGATCCGGAGCCGGCCCGCAGGTCGCAAGGGGTTCTCGGGTTACTTCACTCGACGGCTGGGCACCCGTTCCGCGCGGTATCGTCCATCGATCGGGCTCGGACCGCCGATGTCTGACCTCCGAGAAGGAGCAGCCGTGACCTCCAGATTCGACGCCAGCGCTCCGGATCCCGCCCCGGATCCGGAGTCGCTGCCCGCGCCCCCGCACAGTCGCGTCACCCCGCGAGGCACCCTGCGGCTCGCGGTCGTCGTAGGCGCGCTCGGCGTCGTCTTCGGCGACATCGGCACCAGCCCCATCTACGCGCTCCAGACGATCTTCAACCCCGCCGACCCGCATCCCGTGCCGATCAACGACAACAACGTCTACGGGATCATCTCCCTCATCTTCTGGTCGATGACGCTCGTCGTGACCGTCTTCTACGTCGGCCTCGCCATGCGCGCCGACAACGACGGCGAAGGCGGCATCATGGCCCTCATCACCCTCATCCGGCGCCATGGCACCGGCCTCGGCCGCAGGACCACACTCGTCCTCGCCGCCCTCGGCATCTTCGGTGCGACGCTCTTCCTCGGCGACAGCATGATCACCCCCGCGATCTCCGTGCTCTCCGCGGTCGAAGGCCTCAAGGTCATCGACCCGGTCTTCGACGTCTGGGTCGTCCCGGTCACCGCCGTGATCATCGTGCTGCTCTTCGGGTTCCAGCGCAAAGGGACCGCGACCATCGGCCGCCTCTTCGGACCCGTGATGATCGTCTGGTTCGCCACCCTCGCCCTGCTGGGCATCGGCGGCATCGGCAGCCACCCCGAGATCCTCCGCGCCCTCTCCCCCACCTACGCCGCCGGATTCCTGGTCGACCACTTCCACATCGCGTTCTTCGCCCTCGCCGCGGTCGTGCTCACCTTCACCGGCGCCGAGGCCCTCTACGCCGACATGGGCCACTTCGGGCGCCGCAACATCACCGCCGGCTGGATCTTCTTCGTCTTCCCCGCGCTCCTGCTCAACTACATGGGCCAAGGCGCGATGATCCTCGAAAGCCCCGAGAACGTCAGCGGCCCGTTCTTCCTGCTCTCGCCCGAATGGGGCCGCATCCCGCTGCTCGTGCTCGCCACCGCCGCCACCGTGATCGCCTCCCAGGCCGTCATCACCGGCGCGTACTCCGTGGCCTCCCAAGCCTCGAAACTCGGCTACCTGCCGCGCCTGCGCATCGCCCACACCTCCGAGCACGAGATCGGGCAGATCTACGTGCCGTGGATCAACTGGATGCTCATGGTCTCCGTGCTCACGCTCGTGTTCGCCTTCCGCAGCTCCGCCGCGCTCGCGTACGCGTACGGCATGGCCGTCGTCGGCACGATCACGATCGTGGCGCTCCTGTTCTGCTTCGTGGCCCGCATCCACTGGCACGCGCCCAGGTGGCTCGTCCTCACCGGCGGCGGCCTCATGCTCGCGTTCAACCTGCTGTTCCTGGCCGCCAACACCACCAAGCTCGCGCACGGCGCGTGGCTGCCGCTCGTCATCGGCATCGGCGCGTTCGCCGTCATGGTCACCTGGCAGCGCGGGCGCGAGATCGTCACCGACCAGCGCGACCGGCTCGAAGGGTCCTTGCGCGAGTTCGTCGGCCGGCTCAACGCCGGCGAGCCGAAGGTCGCCCAGGTCCCCGGCACCGCCGTCTTCCTCAACCGGGGTGCCACGACCGCCCCGCTCGCGATGCGCGCCAACATGGAACGCAACCATGTGCGGCACGCGCAGATCGTGATCCTCTCCGTCGAGACCGAACCGGTCCCGCGCGTCGCCGAGGCCGACCGCGTCCTCGTCGACGACCTCGGCCTCGCCCACGACGGCATCATCCACGTCACCGCCCGCTTCGGCTACATGGAACCGCAGGACGTGCCGGCCGCCCTGCGGCTGGTCAGATCGCGCGAGTCCGAGGGCCGCCGGCTGAAACTCAAGGGCGCGACCTACTTCCTCTCCACCATCCAGCTGCGCGTCGGCCGCGAGCCGACCATGGCGGCCTGGCGCAAACGCCTGTTCATAGCCACCTCCCACATCACCGCCGACGCCGCCGACCACTTCAAGCTGCCGCGCGAGCGCACCGTGACCATCGGCGCCCACATCGAGGTCTGAGACGCGAAACGGCCCGCGGGAGGAATCCCGCGGGCCGTTCACTCGATCCTGCTACGCCTGAGCGGCCTGGAGGCCCTCGGTGATCGACTGCGAAATCGGGGTCGTGGGACGCCCGATGAGCTTCGAGAGGTCACCGGTCTGCACGGCGAGCAGGCCGCGCGAGATCGCGTCCTCGACGCCGACGAGGATCGCCGCGAACGGGTCCGGGACGCCCGCGCCGACCAGGATCTCGCGGTGCTGCTCGGCCGGGACGCGGTTCACCGCGACCTCCTTGCCGAGCTGGCGGGAGATCTCCGCCGCGTACTCCTCGTACGTCCAGGCGTGGTCGCCGCTGAGCTCGTACTCGCGGTTCTCGTGGCCCTCGGTGGTGAGCACGGCGACCGCCGCCGCGGCGAAGTCGGCGCGCGTGGCGCTCGCGATCTTCGCGCCCTCGACCGCGCTGGTCAGGACCCCGCCGTTGGCGATGGCCTGGCCCAGGGCGCCGGTGTAGTTCTCGTGGTACCAGCCGTTGCGCAGCAGCACGTACGGCAGGCCCGAGTCGATCAGGTAGCGCTCGGTGATCTGGTGCTCGCGGGCGAGCTCGAAGTCGGCGGCGGGGCCGCCGAGGACGCTGGTGTAGCCGAGGAGTGCGACGTTCGCGGCCTTCGCCGCGTCGATGACCGCCTTGTGCTGCGGTACCCGCTGGCCGACCTCGCTGCCGGAGATGAGGAGGACCTTCTCGCCTTCGCGGAAGGCGTCCTCGAGGGTCGACGGCTCGTTGTAGTCCGCGACGCGGACCTCGACGCCGAGCTCGCCGAAGCGGACGGCCTTGGCCGGGTCGCGCACGACGACGGCGATCTGCTCAGCGGGGACCTCGTTGATGAGGCCTTCGACGACGAGCTGGCCGAGTTGGCCGGTGGCACCGGTGACGACGATCATTTCTTGCTCCTTCAACTGTCGATTGCGTCTACCATTGCACTTACGAAACGAAAGCACAATCATTTGGAAAGTACTGTTGCGGAGGTAACATCGCGTCATGAGCACCCAGCCGATCGAACTCTTCCCCGGCTTCGAAGTCCAGGCCGCGGGCTGCGAGTCGCGCACGATCCTCGACCACATCACCGGCCGCTGGGGCACGCTCATCCTGCTGGCACTGCATCAGGGGCCGATGCGCTTCAGTGAGATCCGGCGGGCGGTCGAGGGCATCAACGAGAAGGCCCTCTCCCAGAGCCTCAAGCACTTCGAACGCGACGGCATCGTCGACCGGCTCGCGCCCGAGGACGGCTACCCGTCCCGCGTCGAGTACCGGCTCACCGAGGTCGGCGCCGGACTCGAAGCCCGCCTTCGCGAACTCGTGGTGCACCTCTACGAGGAAATGCCCAAGGTGCTCGACTCGCAGGCCGAATACGACGCCCGCCGCGCGTCCTAATTCTTCACTCAACCTGTTCGAAATCGCAGGTGGCGAGCCAGTATCCACCTAGAATTCAGCCATGGCTGCGCAGGTCCCGCGAGCGGGCGAGTTGCGGCCGGGCACGGCCATTCCGCGGTGGGTCCGGCTGCTGCCGCTCGGGGCCCTCTTCATCGCCTCCGCCCTCCAGCTCTTCCGGTCCGACCCGCTCCACGCCGGGATCGCGACGGCGGTGGTGCCGGTGCTCGCCGCGTTCGTCCTCGGACCGGGCTGGACCACCGTCATCGCGGCACTCGCCCTGACCATCGTCGCCGCGCCGATCCCGTACTCGCGCCCGTTCGACGGCGACGACATCGTCGTGGTCGGCATCGTCTTCGCCACTGCCATCGGCATCTCCTGGGTCCGCCAGCGCTTCGAGGCCGGCCTCGTGACGATGCTCAGCGTCTCGGAGGCCGCGCAGCGGGCGGTGCTGCCCGACCTTCCCGAGCGCGTAGGCGACCTGGCGTGCGCGGGGCTGTACCACTCGGCGCAGCAGGGCGCGCGGATCGGCGGCGACTTCTTCGACGTGCGGCAGAGCCCGTTCGGGACGCGGATGATCCTCGGCGACGTGCAGGGGCACGGGCTCGACGCGGTGGGGACCGCGTCGATGCTGCTCTCGGTGTTCCACGAGGCGATCCTCGACGAGGCCGAGCTGGGCCGGATCGCCTGGCGGCTGGAGCGGCGAATGCTTGAGGACGCGGCGCACGGGTACGTGCCGGAGCTGTTCGCCTCGGTCCTGCTGGCGGAGTTCACCGAGGAGCAGGAAGAGGTGCGGCTGCTGTCGTGCGGGCATCCGCCGCCGCTGCTGCTGCGGGGCGAGCGGGTGGAGGAGGTCGACCTGAAGCCCGCGCCGGTGCTGGGGCTGCGGCTGGCGGCGCCGGTGAAGCCGAGCGGGACGGTGTCGGTGCCGTTCGGGGCCGAGGACACGCTGCTGGCGTTCTCTGACGGGCTGGTCGAGGCGCGTGACGAGGACGGGGGCTACTACCCGCTGGCGGAACATCTGGACGGGCTGGTGGCGCCGGCCTTGCCGCGGAGGCTGATCGAGTTCGTGTGGGACGACGCGGAGCGGTTCGCGTCGCGCATGGACGACGACGTGAGCATCCTGGCGATCACCCGCGTGGCGAGGAGTTGACGCACGCCGCCGGAGGAGCGGAGGGTCTGCGCGAATCGGACATCGGTGGGCCCGGCCTCGGCGGAGCTTGCGAGCCGTAAATTCGCAAAAGCATCAACCCTGACGTATGGGTGCGACAGTTCCTGGTTCGGGAGCGATTCCAGGTCAGGGTTTTTCAATCCGTTAGACAAAGGGTGTTCACAAGCGTTGGTTTTTGTGCAATATTCAAATAACTCGATTGCACCCCCTTTGAAGGAGACAACGATGTCATCTCCCCGACCGAGGCGCGGGCGCCCACTGGCCGCGGCCGGTGCGGTAGGCCTCGCCGCCGTGATCGCCGCGTCCGCGCTGCCGCTCCTCAACGCGGGCGCCAACGCGCAAGAGGGCCCCGCGACCGCCGTGAACGTCACCCTCGATCCCTCATACCGCGGCCAGCAGTTCGAAGGCTGGGGCACGAGCCTCGTCTGGTTCGCCAACGCCACGGGCGGCTACCCCGACGAGATCCGCGATCAGCTGGTGGACATGGTCTTCGGCGACGAGGGCCTCAACCTCAACATCGCCAGGTACAACATCGGCGGCGGCAACGCCCCGAACATCGACAACGAGTACCTGCGCGGCGGCGCCTCCGCCGTCCCCGGCTACTGGGCCGCCCCCGAGGGCACCACCCACGAGGACAAGGACTGGTGGGACCCCGAGAACCCCGAGCACTGGAACTGGGACGCCGACGCCAACCAGCGCTGGTGGATCGACCAGGTCAAGGACGACGTCACCCACTGGGAGGCCTTCTCCAACTCCCCGCCGTACTTCCAGACCGTCTCCGGTTACGTCTCGGGCGGCTTCGACTCGAACGCCGACCAGATCCGCGCCGACTCGGTCGACGAGTTCGCGATCTACCTGACCGAGGTCATGGAGCACGTCGAGGCCGAGCACGGCATCGAGTTCGACACCGTCGACCCGCTCAACGAGCCCAACACGAACTACTGGGGCACCCAGCTCGGCGCCGACGGCGTGCAGCCGACCGGCGGCGGCCAGGAAGGCGCGCACGCCGGGCCCGAGCTGCAGCAGCTGGTCATCAACGCCCTCGCCTCCCAGCTCTCCGAGTCCGAACTGGACACTGTGGTCTCGGCGATGGACGAGACCAACCCGGGCCGGTTCACCACCAACTGGAACGCCTACACCGAGGCGTCCCGGGCGAACGTCGGCCAGATGAACGTCCACACCTACGGCACCGGCGGGCGCACCGGCGTCCGCGACCTCGCCAAGGGCAGCGACAAGCCGCTGTGGATGAGCGAAGTCGGCGGCGCCTGGACCGACGGCCAGGACTACGTGTCCATGGAGAACGGCCTGGGCATGGCCACCCGCATCACCGACGACCTGCGCGAGCTGGAGCCGTCGGCGTGGGTGCTGTGGCAGCCGATCGAGGACAAGAACCTGGGCCACAGCTGGGGCTCGATCCAGCTGCCGTTCGACTGCACGGCCGAGGACACCCTCGAGACCTGCAAGATCGAGACCAACACGAAGTACCACACGATCCGGAACTTCACGCACTACATCGAGCCGGGCGACTACATCATCGGCACGGACAACACCTCGACCACCGCGGCCATCAAGGACTCCGAGGACGCGGCGGTCGCCGTGTACACCAACAACGCCGAGGGCTCGGTCCAGGTGACCCTCGACCTGTCGAAGTTCGGCTCGGTCGACTCCGGCACCACGGTGACCCCGGTGACCACCAGCGCCGACGGCGCGCTCGTCGAAGGCGAGCCGGTCGTCGTGAACGGCACGGCGGCGACGCTGACGGTGCCGGGCAAGTCGGTCACCACCTTCAAGATCGACGGCGTCTCAGGCGTCGCCGAGGACGCGGCGATGATCCAGAAGCACCACGTGTACCGCTTCGACGGCGTGCAGAGCGGCAAGTCGATCGCGCCTTCGGCGGACGGCACCGGCATCGTGCTGGCGACCGACGACGCTTCGAGCGCCGCGCAGCTGTGGGAGATCGACCAGCTCACCGACGGCTACTCGAACCGCGAGAAGTTCGCGATCGTCAACGCCGACACGGGCGCCCGTCTCGCGGTGGCCGACGGCAGGGCGGTGCTCGAATCGGCCGATGCGGACCCGTCCGAAGCGGCCCAGTGGTTCCTGTCGACGACCGGCGACGGCACGTACGTGCCGGTGAACGTCGGGACCGGCGTGGTGCTGGACGTGTGGGGCGAGGCCACGGCGGACGGTTCGCCGGTGCAGGTCTACACGCCCACTTCGGCGAGCAACCAGCGCTGGACCCTGATCGACGAGACCGTGATGGGGACGGCGACGGCCGAGACGTACACCGTCCCGGGCTACACGCCCGAACTGCCGGACACCGTGGCCGGCATCTACCGCGACGGCACGCGCGGCGCGCTCCCGGTCGAGTGGACCATGCCGAGTGAATCCACTTGGGACAAGAAGGGGACCGTGACCGTGAAGGGCACGGCGACCGACGCGCTCGGGAACACGTTCCGCGCCAAGGCGAAGGTCTACGTCGACACGTTCAGCGAGACCGCGCCCGCTTCGGCGAAGACCTACCCGGGCTTCACGCCGGACCTGCCGGGCACGGTGACGGCGATCGGCAGCCGCGGCACGCAGGCCACGGTCCCGGTGGTATGGGAGGAGCCGCCTGCCGGCGCCTTCGACGACTACGGGACGGTGACGCTGAACGGCACGGCCACGCTGATCGACGGGACGGAGCTGCCCGCGACCATCGAGGTCGAGGTGACCGACCCGATCGAGGTCAACGTGGCCACTGAGGACGGTGTGACGACCTCGGCGACGTACACGGAGCCGGGCTATTCGACCGAGGCCCTGCGGAACGGGAACCTGACCGACAAGGCCTGGTCGAACTGGAAGTCGGGTCCGTTCAACACCGAGGACACGATCACCGTCGCGCTGCCGGAGACGCGCGACGTGACCCGCGTGGTGTCGCACTTCTGGAGTGACGGCGGCCGCAACAGCTACGCCGACACGCTGCAGGTGCAGTACCTGGACGCGGAGGGCAACTGGCAGAACGCCGGTGACGTCGTGGACGTGCCCACCGGTGAGGCCCCGATCATCGACGTGGAGGTGAACGCCGAGACCTCGGCGATCCGGGTGGCCATGACCGCCGGGACCGGCGGCACGGCCGGCTGGATCATCCTCAGCGAGATCGAGGTCTACGCGAAGGCCCCTGCCGTGTAAGGGATCGAGCGTAAGCGGGGCCCTTACCGCCGTTCGGCGGTAAGGGCCCCTTCGCCGTCTCCACTCGCGCCGGGGCCTCACGGCTCGGTACTCGAGACGCAGAGCAGGAGCAGGAAGAGCACGACGGGATAGGACCAGAACAGGAACAGCCGCATACTCGTCCGATTCGACTTGGGCGGGCGTCTCCGCGCGGCGATTCGCGCTTCCCGACGTAGGTGCTCGCGGAAGGTTCGCATGGATTCCGGTGGGAGCTTCGGGCTGTGGGGATCGTTGAACCGAGTGCCGTAGAGCACCTTCGGCGGGACCATGACCTCGCGTTCCTCGTCCGTCTCGGTGTCGTAGACGATGACCGTGAGCGACCGGTGCGTGCTTCCCTGCTGGACGACCGCATGGTTCGGAAACTCCTCGAGGAACCTGAGCAGCGGTGAGGTCGGCCGACCCACCACAGGTCGGGCTGGTTGCGCGTCCCCCCGAATGTCGCGATGCACCATCAGGTAGAGCGGAAGGTGGAGCACCATGACGATGACGAACCCCCAGATCATCTCCGCGTCGATCGAGGAGCCGCTCAGGTCAGTCGCCACCGCTGTCACCTCCATTGTCTTCCCCGCTGTCATGACCGGCGTCTCGGCCGTCATCACCGGCGTCGTCGCTGCCGCCTTCGTCGCCGTCGCTATGCTCACGGCCCTCGCCGTCTTGTCCGCCGTCCGCCGGCGAGCCCCCTCCCGATCCCTCGGGTCGGATCTCCTCGATGAGCCGTTCGATGAACCCCGCCAGCTCATCGCCGTGCGGCACCGCGATCCCCACCACGACACCGGTCCCGATGCCGAGGGCCCAGCGAAGGAGCCCTGCGGCGTCCTTCCGTTTCGGTTGCGGGACATCGGCGGCCACCGTCAACGCGGTCAGCACCGGTGCCCCGCGGCCCGGGTCGGCCAAGTCGTCGCACAGCACCAGCACAGACCGGGCGAACGAGCGGTTGGCGACCGCTCGGGCGAACGTCTCGGCGGCGTGCGGATCGCCGTCGCCTCGGCTGAGTCTCGCCTCGTCCACCAGGGCCGCCAGTCGCGGTGAGGTCAGTTCGGCCAGGCTTTCCTGCCAGTGCTCCGGGAGGTACTCGGCGGTGACGATCGGCCACATGGCGAAGACGACCAGGTCGAGCAGGACCGCTTCGGGCACTCGTTCACTCGGCGTTCGGGGTGCGCGGCCGAGATAGGCGACGATGCCGCCGGCTGCCAGCGAGCGCAGGGCCCGCTTGCCTTCCTCGCATTCGGGATGGGTCAGGTTGCCGCGGACGGTCTCCAGGACCAGTAGGCGGTGCTTGCCCTGCACTGCCGCCGTACCGTGGGCCGGTTCCCGATGGGGTCCCGGTCGCCTGTGCCTGCCTTGCGGTCCGATCAGCTCGCGGTAGTCGGTGATGATCCGCTCGAGCCAGAACCGCAAGGCGATGAGGTCGAGCGGGGCCGATGCTCCCTGGTAGTCGCGGCGGAATCCTTCGGGGGGTTCGTTCGGGTCCAAGAGCGATGACCTTCCTTGACGCTCGCCCTCTGATGCTAACGTCGGCCGTCTCACATGAAGGGTGGCGGATGGACTCTTGGGTGGCGATCGACTTCGAGACCGCCAACGGCAGCAGGGCGAGTGCCTGCTCGGTAGCGGTCGCGCGGGTCAAGGGCGACGAGGTCGTCGACCGGTTCGCGACCCTCATCCGGCCCCCGGCCGGGCATGACCGGTTCGAATACCGGAACACCCAGATCCACGGCATCCAGGCCTCCGATGTGGTCGGAGCGCCCAGATGGCGGCAGGTGTGGGCGCGCCTGGAGGAGTTCGTCGGCGACGATCCGCTGGTGGCCCACAACGCCTCCTTCGACACCTCGGTGATCCGGGCCGCCAACAGCGAGGCCGACCTTCCGTGGCCGACCATGCGCTACGCCTGCACCATGGTGATCGCCAAGCAGACCTGGCCGATGCCCTCGTACCGGCTGCCCGATGTGGCCGCCGCCGCGGGCGTGAACCTCGCCCGCCACCACGAGGCCGCGTCGGACACGCTCGCCGCCGCCGGGATCCTCGTCGCCCAGCAGCGCGCACACGGCGTCGACACGCTCGACAGCCTCCTCGAGTCCGCGCGGGTCGCGTGGGGCCGGATCTACGACGGCGGCTACGACACCTGCCGCCGCAGATGACCCGCTTCTTGCGAAGGCCCGCATGCATGAAGGCCCTTGCCCCCGATCGGGGGCAAGGGCCTTCGCCGTTCCCTTACGCGCCGATGACGTCGGAGAGCGCGGTGAGCTCGTCCGCCTCGTCGCGGGTCAGCTCCAGTTCGGCCGAGGCCAGGAGCGGACCGAGCTGGTCGGCGGTGCGCGCGCCCGCGATCGGCGCTGCGATGCCGGGCCGGGTCCGCGTCCACGCCAGCGCGACCGAGGCGATCGCGACGCCGCGGGCGCGGGCGATCTGGTCGAGCTTCTCGATGATCGCGAGGCCGGACGGGTTGAGGTGCTTGGCGGCCGTGCCGCCGCGGACGCTCTGCTTGAGATCGGCCTCGGTGCGGTACTTGCCGGTGAGGAAGCCGGAGGCGAGCGCGTGGTACGGGAGGCCGCTGAGGTCCTCGGCCACGGCGATGTCGCGCAGTCCGGGTTCGAAGGTGCCGCGGCTGACGAGGCTGTACTTGGGCTGCAGGGCGACCGGTCGGGCCGCGCCGATCGACGCGGTGATGTCGAGCCATTCGCGGAGGCGCTCGGGGCTGTAGTTGGAGACGGCGATGTGGCGGATCTTGCCGTCGGTGACGAGGTCGTTGAAGGCGTTGACGGTCTCTTCGAGCGGCGTGTCGGGGTCGTCGAAGTGGGCGTAGTAGACGTCGATGGCCTCGACGCCGAGGCGTTTGAGGGAGGCCTCGGCAGCGGCCCTGACGTTCGGTCCGGACAGCCCCTTGTATTCGGGATGCTGTGAGACCTTGGTGGCGACCAGGACGTTCTTGTGGCGGTTCTTCGCCAGCCAGGTGCCGATGACGGTCTCGGATTCGCCACCGGAGTTGCCTTCGGCCCAGGCGGAATAGGAGTCCGCGGTGTCGATGAGGTTGCCGCCCGCGGCGGTGAACGCGTCGAGGACGGCGTGCGCCTCGGCTTCCTCGGTGTTCCACCCGAAGGTGTTGGTGCCCAGGACGAGGGGGTAGATCTCGATGTCGGTCCTGCCGAGCTTGGCCATGTCGATCCTCCGTGCTGTCGGTGCTTCCGGGACGCGTGACGTCCTGCTGCCGTTGTGCTCCGACGGCAATCCTGCCACGCGTCCCGCGGGCGCTGCGCCCGTTTGTGAACGATCGTCTTGACCATCGCTTCGCGGTGCTGAGACGCGGCGACTCCTCGACTGCTGAACCGCCCCGGCCGCGCAGCGCGCTCGTGAGAAAGAATCCCGGCTTTTAGCAACTAACGGTTGCGCGTCTCCGTGGAACGCGGTAGCGTTATGTGCAACCAAACGTTGCGAAAGGTGGCGAGCATGGAACTCGGATCGATCGAGCGGGAGATCCGCATCGAGGCCTCACCGGAGGTCGTCTTCGACGTGGTGAGCAGTCCCGAGCACTTGAAGGAATGGTGGCCCGACGAGGCGGAGCTCTCTCCCGCCGGGGACGGCCGCATCGGGTTCGACAAGGGCGGCGAAGGGATCGGCTGGGAGCAGTTCACGGTCGTCGACGCGATGCCGCCGCGGCGCTTCTCGTTCCGGTGGACCCATCCCGCGGGAGAGAAGGCGGTCCTCGGCAATTCGTACCTGGTCGTCTTCGAACTCGAGCCCGTCGGCACCGGCACGCTCCTGAAGATGACCGAGACCGGCTTCCGCGAACGCGGCTGGGCCGAGGCCAAGGTCGCGGCGGAGCACGCCGACCACGTGCGCGGCTGGGACTACTTCCTGCCGCGCCTGGCGCCGTACGCGGAGAAGGTCGGAGCGGGGCGATGAGCACCGCGGTCGACGACGACCTCTGGTCGGCGATTGGCGACCCGACCCGCCGCCGGATGCTCGACCTGCTGCTGAGCGAGGGCAGCGGCACGGCCACGAGCCTCAGCGAGCGCCTGCCGGTCACCCGCCAGGCCGTCGCGAAACATCTCGCCGTCCTCGACCGCGTCGGCCTGGTGCACGCCGCGACCGCCGGGCGCGAGAAGCACTTCCGCGTAGACGAGACCCGGCTGGCGCGCGCCGCCGCCCAGCTGGAAGAGGTCGGCTCCTCATGGGACTCCCGGCTCCAGCGCATCAAGCGCCTCGCCGAGAGCATCGAGAAGCAGCGGCGCGAATCGCAGAACGAGCAGTAGAAGGAGACAAGGCAATGGTCGACATCCTGCACCGCATCGCGGTCGAGGGCAAGGACTCCCAGGAGACCTACGATGCACTGGCCACACTGGAGGGACTCTCCA
This sequence comes from Glycomyces luteolus, assembly GCF_027622875.1. Lineage (GTDB taxonomy): Bacteria > Actinomycetota > Actinomycetes > Mycobacteriales > Micromonosporaceae > Glycomyces > Glycomyces luteolus. The sequence goes on from NZ_JAPZVP010000003.1 coordinate 288,376, forward strand.
GGTGGTGGACCGAGAACACCACCGGCGCCACGGACGTCGGGGGCGAGATCTCGTTCAAGTTCGAGAACGGCGAGTTCGGCATGAAAGTGGTCGAAGCCGAGCCGGGCAAGCGCGTCCTCTGGGAGGTCGTCGGCGGCGACGTCCCCGAGTGGATCGGCACGAAGATCCACTGGGATCTGCGCGAGGAAGGCGAATACACGGTCGTGCTGTTCAAGCACGAAGGGTGGCGCGAACCCATCGAGTTCATGCACCACTGCAGCACCAAGTGGGGGTCGTTCCTCATGAGCTTCAAGCAGTTCCTGGAGACGGGCCGGGGCGCGCCCTGGCCGCACGACGTGCACGTCGACAACTGGGGCTGAGCCGCAGGCGCATCGGGGAGGGCCGAGGCCCTCCCCGATCGCTACTACCCGCGAGTAACCATGCGGTAGCGCTTAATGACGGGTTTGCCCCTACTGGTTATGATTCGCGACCATGACGTTCATCTTCGATGTGATGACCTGGGCCCGTGAGGGAACCAAGGTCGAGGTCCGACTCACGAGCCTCGTGCGCGAACCGGTGCGGTTCTACGAAGGACCGGAGTTCGGCCTGCAGCTGCTGATGGACGCCTGGTTCCACGGGTGCGGCGCGTTCACGATCGACAAATCCGCGGCCAAGGAGTTCGAAGGGTGCTTCGAACTCTTCCTCGGCAAGAAGGTCTGGACCGACGAGGAGGGCCATCTTCTCGACGAAGCCACCAAGGAGCCGCTGCGGCCCAAGGTGAAAGCCGAGGAACACTACGCGGGCAGGCTCGACAGCGCCAGGGGCCGCTGGGACGGCTACGACTATCTCGTGCTCAAACCCGACCGGAAGGCCTTCCTCGACCGCACGGACGAGGTGATCGCCTCCTTCCTCGTCACGGGCGACGAGGCAGGCGAGCGCGCCGACCTCCTCATCGAGGCGACCGACCCGAAGTACGTGAGCCACATGGACGAGAGCCACCACTTCCAGACCACCTTCACCGGCCACCTCCCCGCCTGACCGAAAGCGGCCGGGGCCGGCGGGTGTTTGCGGATTCCCGGCGAGTCGGATACGGCCGGCGGGGCTTCTCGAGCACCCGCTAGGGTCCCGCCATGGGCGACAGCGGATACGAGCGCGCGACGCGCGACCGATACGACCACTTTGCGGGCGAGTACTTCGAGCGGTTCCGGGACTCCATGCAGGAGCGGACCTTCGACCGGGCCATGATCGCGGCGTTCGCCGAACTCGTCGAGGCCTCCGGGAATCCGCGGGTGCTCGACATCGGCTGCGGGCCGGGCTATGTGACCGAATACCTGCGCGGATTGGGCCTCGAGGCCCGCGGCATCGACCTCTCCCCCGAGATGATCACCCTGGCCAGGAAGGCGTATCCGGACCTGGTCTTCGAGACCGGCGACATGACCGCCGTCGACCTGCCCGACGGCGGCCTCGGCGGCGTGCTTTCGCGCTCCTCGATCATCCACACCCCGCCCGAGCGGCTGCCCGCCGTCTTCAGCGAGTGCCACCGCCTCCTCGCGCCCGGCGGGCATCTACTGCTGATGTTCCAGGCGCACACCGACACCTCGCAGCTCGCCTGGGCCTTCGACCACTCCGTGACGACCGCGTACCGGCTCTCGGTGGGGCGCGTCGCGGACCTGCTGGCCGAGGCCGGATTCCAGGAGGTCGCCCGCCAGATCACGGCGGCGGAGGAGGACGAGCTGCGCGGCTTCCACTACGGCTACCTGCTCGTCCGCAAGCCGGAGGGCACACGGATCGACTAGGTAATCATCCTCACAGATAATTCAATTATCCATTTGGTTGATTAACTGATAGCGTCTTCGACATGGAACCGAAGACGCCCGGTCGGCGCTCCCCCGAATCCGCGGAGCGGGTGCGGGATGCCGAGCGCACCAAGCGGAAGCTGATCGACGCCGCGCTGTCAGAATTCGCCGCCAACGGCTACGACGGCGCCCGGGTCGGCTCGATCGCCGCCCGCGCCGGGGTGAACAAGCAGCTGATCAGCTACTACTTCGGCGGCAAAGAAGGCCTCTACCGCGCCATGCAGCGCGAATGGCTCGACGACGAGCGCGATCAGGCCGGCCCGGACGTGCCGCCCGACGAAGTCATGCGCTGGTACCTGCACGACACCCTGCGGGACCCCCGGATCGGCCGCCTCGCCATGTGGCAGGCCCTTGCCGACGACGAGCCCGAGGAGCAGTCCCAAGAGGACGTCGACCTCGAGCTCACGCAGATGCGCGTGCGCCAGGAGCGCGGCGAGATCGCCGCCGAGCTCGACCCGGCGGCAGTCCAGATCGCGATGATGGGCATGACCTTCGCCCCGGTCGTCTTCCGGCGCACCGCGAAGCGCCTCTTCGGCATCGACATCGACGACCCCGAATTCGAAACCCGCTACGGCGACACCCTGTCTCGCATCATCGCGAGGCTCGCCGAGGAAACCGAACACCACCACGAGAGGAACACCGAATCATGACCGTACTTGTGACCGGCGCCCGAGGCACCATCGCGCGCCATGTGATCGCACAGCTGCTCGACACCGGCCGGGCCGTGCGCGCCGCCAGTCGCGTCCCCGGCGCGACCGACCTCCCGAAGGGCGTCGAACCCGTCCGGGTCGACTTCACCGCCCCCGAGACCCTCACGCCCGCTTTGGAAGGCGTCGAGAAGGTCTTCCTGTACGCCGCCCACGAGGGCATCGACGCGTTCGTCGCCGCCGCGCAGGACGCCGGGGTGAAGCACGTGGTGCTCCTGTCCTCGGCCGCCTCGGCGAACCCGGACAACGAGATCGGCCGCATGCACCTCGCGGTCGAGCGCCCGCTGGAGGCCTCCGGCATCCCGTGGACCTTCGTCCGCCCCGCCATGTTCGCCACCAACTCCCTGTGGTGGGCCGAATCGATCCGCGGCGAAGGCGTCGTGCGCCTGCCCTACCCGGACGCGCCGGTCAACCCGATCCACGAGCGCGACATCGCCGAAGTCGCGTTCGCGGCGCTCACCGAGGACGGCCACGAAGGCCGCACCCACGTGATCGACGGGCCGGGGCACCTGACGCAGCGCCGCCAGGTCGAACTCATCGGCGAAGCCATCGGCCGCGAGATCGCCGTCGAGGAGCTGCCGCGCGCCGTGGCCGCCGAGTTCCTGCCCGAGTCGCTGCTCGACATGCTCGCGAGCGGCTCGACCGAGACCTGGGGCCCCACCGCCGAAGCCGTCACCGGCCGCCCGGCCCGCACCTTCGCGGACTGGACCGCCGACCACGCCGACGACTTCCGCTGATCTGCAAGGAAACCAGTTAGGCCCCCTGCCGCCCCGCACCCGGGCGCGGCAGGAGGCGCCCCTGTCCCTGCCGCAGCCACGGGCCGAGCTGCGCGACGCCCCAGGCGGCTTCGGCGACGAGGAAGCCCCACAGCAGTTCCGGGCCGCCGTGCGCGAGGGCGTAGACCATCGCGGACGAGAACAGGACGCGCGCGATGCCGTCGAAGAGACCGTGGATCGCCTGGGGCCGAACGACTCGCAGCAGCGACCAGACCACGACGACCGAGCCCATGAGGGTGGCGTAGAAGACCTGCATCAGATCGGGCTCGGGGAATCCGCGCAGACCGAGCGCACCGCTCGCGGCGTCGAGCCCGGCGTGCAGCAGCGCGAACGTCCATGGCGTCGCGAAACCCGCCGTCACGACGAGGTCGTATACCGCGCTGGCGCGTACGAGGCGCAGGTACGACGGTGATTGCGTTGCGGGCGTGAAGGTCAGGGCCGCCATGGCGGACTCCGTTCGATCGGGTGTCGGGGACGGCCTACCGTAAACAGTGGAGCGCGCTCCAAGGTCAAGTCGAACAGAGCGGGGAGTCGGCATGCGCATCGGTGAGCTCGCGGAGCGATCGGGCCTGAGCAGGGACGCCATCCGGTTCTACGAGACGCGCGGGTTGCTCGAATCACACCGCTCCCCCAACGGCTACCGCGAGTTCGCGGCCGACGCGGTGCCGTGGCTCGCCTACGTGCGCACCGCGCAGCGGCTCGGATTCACGCTCGCTGCGATCGCCGCGCACGGCGCCGAACTGCGCGAGGCGCCGGATTCGGCCGCCGCGCTCTCGGCGCTGTTCGCCGAGAAGATCGCCGTCGTGGACGCGAAGATGAGCGAACTCGCCGTCCTGCGCGAGGAACTGGCCGAACGAGCGGTCACCGGGTGCCCCCTCAGGCCCGAACAGCAATAGTCCACATGCGACAAACGCCCTCTCTGATCCGCTCCTCCCCCAGTTCGGGCAGCAGCGCGGTCAGGTGCTCGGCGTCGAGCATCGCCAGGAGCGCGTGCGCCGCGTATGCCGGGTCTTCGCCCTGCGGCAGCAGGATCGACACGTGCCGGTGCCAGAAGCGGTAGGCGCCGATGCGGTACCGCGCGCCGGGGCTCGCGGTCTCCGACATGCGCAGCAGCGGCAGGTACTCGAACGCGTAGTCCAGGTACGCGTCCGCGAAGGCCGCTAGGCGTTCCCCTTCGGGCGCACCGGGTCCCAGCGGCGGCGGGCCGCTGATGACCGCCTCCTGGAGCACGCGTTCGCGGGCGTCGAGCAGGGCGGCGGCCAGCCCGGCCTTGTCGCCGAAGCGGCGGAAGAGCGTCCCCTTCCCGACCCCCGCGGCGGCCGCCACCTGGTCCATCGAGACGGCCTCCACACCGTGCTCGGCGAAGAGCCGCGCCGCCGCGTCGAGGATCGCGGCGCGATTGCGGGCCGCATCGGCGCGCTCCTTCGGCGGCGGAGTCCGCAGCAGCTCAAGCGGTATTGCAAAACCGGACTGTAGTCCGTTACTGTCGTCAGACACATATGGACTATAGTCCACTTACTTGGAAGGCGATGCCATGACCGCGCTCATCACCCGCGAGGAACTCCAGAAGGCGATCGCGAACGGCGACGTGACCGTCGTCGACGCCCTCGGCGGCGAGTACCACGCGAAGCAGCACCTGCCCGGGGCCGTCCCGCTCGTGCTCGCCGACGTCGACGCCCAGGCGCCGACACTGCTGCCCGACCGCGACGCCGCGATCGTCACCTACTGCTCGAACCCCGGCTGTCCCAACAGCGGCCAGGTCGCCGATCGGCTGACCGCGTTGGGCTACACGAATGTCCGCAAGTACCGCGAAGGCATCGAGGACTGGACCGAAGCGGGCCTGCCCGTCGAGTCCGCCTGAGCCCCAAGGCCGCCGCGGCTTGAACCGGGACGTGGGGCGGGGCCGGAGGAGTGCGCCTCCGGCCCTGTCATCGCATGGTGCGGATCAAGGCGCGCGGATCTCGGGCAGCGCCATGCGCGGGCACGGAAAGAGGACAGGCCCGCTTCATGCGGCTTCGATGGTGAGCACGGTCTTGCCGCGGGACTTGCCCGCCTTCAAGCGCGCCAAGGCGTCCGCGGCGTCCTCGAGCGGGACCTTGAAGTCGATGCGCAGGTGCAACTGCCCGCGTTCGACCGCGTCGGCGAGGGACGCGAGCGTCGCCGGTCGGGCGTTCGCGTAGAGATTCGCGCCGCGCAGGCCGCGGGCGGCGAGCACCTCGGCGTCGACCGCGCCGTTCGAGGAGACGATGACGCCGTTCGGCTTGAGCAGCGCCGCGATCGGCTCGATCTCGCCGGGATCCGAAATCAGGTCCACAATGGCGTCGATCCCGCCGGGATGGGCTGCGCCCACCTGGTCGGCCGCGGGCCCCACCGTGAAGTCGACCGTCTCGGCCGCGCCGAGCTCGCGCAGGTACGCGGCCGTCTCGGGATCCGTGGTACCGATGACGCGCACGCCCTGGGCGGCGGCGAGCTGCACGGCGGCCTGGCCGACGCCGCCCGAAGCGCCGTTGACGAGCAGGGTCTGCCCGGGCCCGATTCCGGTGCCCTCCACGAAGTCGTGGGCCGCGGCCCCGGCTGTCGGCAGGGCGGCCGCGACGTCGAACGGAAGGCCCGCGGGCAGCCGGGCGAGCTTGGAGGCCTTCGTGACCGCGTACTCGGCGTACGAGCCGCGACCGTGCTCGAGGTCCATGAACTGCCCGAAGACGCGGTCGCCGGGCTCCAAGTCGACGCCCTCACCGACGCGCTCCACCGTGCCGGAGCCGTCGGAGCCGAGCACCAGCGGGAAGGCATGCTCGACCGAGTCGCGCATCGCCCCTTCGATGACCTTCCAGTCGAACGGGTTCACGCCCGCGGCGGCGAGGCGCACAAGCACCTCACCAGGGCCGGGCTCAGGGACGGGCAGCTCGGCAAGGCTCGGTTCGGTATCGAAATCGGTGACTACGACGGCACGCATGGACATCCCTTCCGTTCTGCCCGAATCTACACCGGCATCACGTGCGGTTCAGGCGTTCAAGCCCGCGCAGCGGCGCCTTGTAGGCTTCGTTCGGCGCTGCACAATAGAGACCGGCGCCCCAGCCCCAAGGCCGTAAACCCCCGCTGCAGCCGATCCCGTTGGAGGAGTTCACCATGCGCCCATGGATGGACCGCGCCGTGCTGCGCGGACGAATCCACGGCCGCCTCATGCTCGTCCTCGTCGCGGTCGCCGTCCTCGCTTCGGTCGCCGCGATCTGGCAGTTCAGCGCGCTCCGCGAGGACCACGACCCCGACCTCGCCGACTTCGGCGAGCCGGCGGCCACCGATGAGAGCAGCGACAGCGCCCTGGACGGCTCCTCGGTCGAGGCTCCGGAGACGCCCTCCCCAGCCGTCTCCGAGTCGCCGACCGAAGCGGCCTCGAGCAGCGCGCCCGCGACCGAGTCCTCCGACAGCGGCGAGGCCGCCGACAGCAGCCCGCAGTGCACGGCGTCGCTCACGCTGGACAGCGAATGGGACGGGTCGGTGTCGGTCGCCGTCACGATCGCCAACACCGGCGCCGAAGCGATCGACGGCTGGGAGATCCAGATCGGGATCAAGCACCTGAGCGTGACCACGACCTGGGGGCTCACCCACATCGAGGGCGAACGCTACGGCGACATCCTGCTCAACGCCGCCATCGATCAGGGCGGCAGCGTCGACGCGAGCTTCCAGGCCGACGTCCAAGGGCGGTACGAGATCCCGGCGACCGTCCCCTGCACACCGGCCTGAGCGCTCAGGCGGAGCGGATGGTCGGGCGGTGCTGGACCGGGAAGTCCACCGATCGCGCGATGAAGCAGTCCTGGTTCGCGTCGTGGTGGAGCTCCATCGCACGGTCGGCCAGCGCGGGGTCGGCGATCGTGACCACGGGCGAGAGCGTCACCTCGGTGAAGCGCCCGCCGCCGCCCTCTTCTGCCATGGTGCCGGTCGCGGTGTCCTCGTAGGCCGTGACGACGAGTCGCTCACGCGCGCAGAGCGACAGGTAGGTGAGCATGTGGCAGTCGGCGAGGGCGGCGACCAGCAGTTCCTCGGGGTTCCAGCGTTCGGGCTGGCCGCGGAAGGCGGGATCGGCGCTGGCCTGGATCACGGGTTTGCCCTCGGCGATGAGGTCGTGGTCGCGCCCGTATTCGCGGTAGTTCGCGGTGCCTTTGCCGGTGTTGCCGGTCCAGCGCATCGTGATCTCGTAGTGGTGTTCGCGGCCGCTCATGGCGGGCTCCTTCCGGTTGGACGAATGCGGGGACGGAATCCTAACCGAGGCGCCAGTGTCACGGTCTTGCCCGCGGGGAGGCGCTTCCACCAGTGGTGGTAGCGGCTGTAGACATCGGGGTCGCGGTCGGTGAGGAGCGCGGTGAGCGCTTCGGCTTCGGCGGCGAGTCCGGCCCAGTCGTCGTCGGTGAGAGGCCGGAACGCGGTGGCCTCGATGCCGTGGGGGCCACTGCGCCAGACGCCGGCGGCGCGGCCGTCGACGAGGATCATCGGAAGGACGTCGCCGTTGTTGCGGATGAGGGCGGTGCGCAGTTCAGGCGGGACGGTGCGGCCGCGGTCGTGGTGGGCGAGGAACACGTTGTCCCACATGGCCATCAGTCGTGGGGGTGCGGGGGTGTCGGCGTCGGGGATCTGGGCTTCGGGCAGGTCGTAGAGTGCGGTGCCGTCGGGGCCTTGGTATCGGCGCAGGCGTTCGCCGAGGGCCTTGACGGCTTGTTTCACCCTGCCGCGCTGGACCATTGCGAACTGGGCGACGTCGGGGACGGAGGCGGGGCCGAAGCCGGAGAGGTAGCGGAGGACGAGGCCTTGGAGGGCGGCGTCGGCGGCGTCGCGGTCGCCGAGGACGGGCCGGTCGGGCGCGGCGAGGTAGGCGACCTTCTCGTTGAAGGACCAGGGGCCGCCGAGCGGGACTCGAAGGAGGGGCGCGTATTGGCGGATGCCGGGCCAGACGGCTTTCGCGGTCTCGGTGCCGAGTCGTTCGGCGAGGCGGGCTTCGCATTCGCGGGCGGTGCGCACTTCGGTGGCGAAGTCGAGGATGTCGGCGGCGTGGGTGGCGGCTTCACTTGGGGTGACGCCGGATTCGGCGATGCGGCCGCCGAGTTTCGCGGCGTAGAGGGACGGCTCGGTGGCTTCTCGGAACGGCCGGTATTCGTCGGCGGCGACGGCGTGGAGGGTCATGCGGATCGGGTTGCCGCGCACGAGGTCGTAGGAGGCGAAGGCGGCGTCGAGGTCGGCGGGGTCGAAGTCCGCGACGCGGTTCCACAGTCCGATGTAGGGGGAGGCGGGCGACTGGGCCTGGACGGCGACGGCGGAGCGGACGGCGGCGAGCGCGTCGCCCGGTCGGCGCTGCAGGAGGGACTGCCGGTCGAGGAGCGCGCGGTTGAGCTGGTCGGCGGTGAGCTGCATGGGGTCAGCGTCGCAGGTGGGCTGCGAGGCTCGTCGGGGGCGTCCCTGTCAGGCGCTCGATGTCGCCGGGCGCGGCGGCGAAGCGGGCTTCGCGCACGGACCGGAACATGCTGGCGTAGGCCTCGATGAGCCAGGCGGGTTCGCCGTCGGCGGCGAGGCGGGCGCGGTAGTCGGCGTCGTCGATCGCCCGGTACCGCATGGGTCTTCCGAGTGCTTCGGTCGCGGCCCGGGCGATCTGGTCGCCGGTGAGGGCTTCGGGGCCGGTGAGGTCGAGGACGCCTTCGGTGCGGGCGGTCGCGGCGGCGGCCAGCGCGCGGGCGACATCGTCGCGGGTGCAGAAGGAGGTGCCGGGGGCGCCGTCGCCGAGCGGCAGGGCGAGCTCGCCGGTGCGCGCGGCGTCGTCGAGCCAGGTGGCGGCGAAGAAGTCGGCGAACACGGAGGTGCGGGCCAGGCAGTGGGGGCGGTCGGCGAGGAGCGCTTCGGTCTCCTGGTGGCCGGGCGAGTAGTAGAAGCGCGAGTCGGGGGCGATGTCGAGGATGCTGGTGTAGACGATGTGGACGTCGGCGGGGCAGGCGGCGATGACGTTGCGGTGGTGGCGGGTCATGGTCTCGGCGGTGCCGTCGCTGGAGACCATCACGAGTGTGTCGAGTCCGCGGAGGGCCTCGTTCAGGGACTCGGGGTCGTCGTAGTCGGCACGGCGGGCGGTGATGCCGGGGGCGACGGCTTCGGGGCGGCGGGCGAGGGCGACGAGGTCTTCTCGGCCCGCGGCGAGAAGGTGGCGGATGACGCCTGAGCCGACGCCGCCGGTGGCTCCGGTAATGCCGATCATGGGTCTCCGTTCAGCGTCGGGCCCCGGTCGCGGTGTGGCGGCAGGGGCGGTGCGCTTCCCATTGTGCCCGGTACGGGGCGGATCGGCGTCGAGTGCGCGTCGGGGCCGGATCCTGGTAGTCCGGCCCCGGCGTCTCCGCGGGGTTCAGGCTTTCGCGAGGTAGGCGAGGCAGGAGTCGAGCAGCATCTGGCTGCCTTCCTTGGCCATGTCGTACTCCTCCTTCGTCGCGCAGGTCTGCGAGATGGTGAGGCGGGTGCGGTCCTCGCCGAGGCCGACCAGGTCGAGGCGCATGACCTCTTCGCCGCCGCCGGGCGTGTCCATGCCCATGAGGAGCAGTTCGTGCTCGACGACCTCGATGTAGCGGCCGGTGATCGGGAACTCCTGGCCGTCGGGGGTGACGACGGTGGCGGTGTAGCGGCCGTTCGGGGTGGGGTCCATCGACACCGAGCCGGCCTTGGAGTAGCTCCACGCCTCGTAGGGCTCGTCTTCGGTCCAGGCGGCCCAGACGGCGGCGATGGGGGCGTCGGCTTCGGCGGTGAGGGTGTAGGTCAGGTCGTCGGCGCTCATCGGGATCTCCTTGATTCGTGTCGTTCGGTGTATGCCCGTATAGACGAGCGGGCTCAGCGGGATTCATCGCCGCGGCGAGAAGGATTTTCGAGTCCTCCGGGAGTGGCGGCCGTCTGGGAGAATTCGGGGATGGACGTCGAGATTACGATCGCAGGTTCCGAGGATGCCCGGGGCGAGCTGGAGTCCTTGCGGCAGTGGCTGAACCAGGACGAGGACTACCGGGGCCTGGTCGACTTCGCGCCCGCCGAGATCAAGCCGGGCGAGCTCGGGGCTCTGCAGGAGATCCTGCTGGCGGCGATCGCCGCCGGCGGGCTCGACGCGCTCGGCCGCACCATCGCCGTCTGGCTCCAGACCCGCCAGTCGACGATCGCGGTGAAGCTCCGCGCCGACGGCACCATCGAAGAGGTGAGTGCGAGCGGCCCTATCGCGAAGACCGTGGCCGAGAACGTGTTCGGCGACGATCCCAAGCGGCTCGGCCAGGGCGGATAGCGGATGCGCCTCCCCGACGGCGCGCGGTCCCGGGCCCTGCTCATCGGCACCGGCGCGTACGAGCACCTGAACGGCGTGCCCGAGATCCGGTCCAACCTCAGGGCGCTGAAGTCGGCGCTCGAGTCGTACACCGGCCTGCCGCCCGAGCACTGCCGCACGCTCCTCGACCCACCCGACCTCGCCGCGGTCGGCCGCGAGGTGGAGGCCGCGACCAGGGACGCCGCCGATCTCCTGCTCATCTACTACAGCGGCCACGGCCTCGTCGCCTCCGACGGGCTCCTGCACCTCGCGCTGCCCCAGACCTCGCAGCGGCTGCTGCCTTGGAGCGGCATCCCCTTCAAGCTGCTGCACCACGCCGTCCAGGTCTCGCGCGCGAAGACGAAGGTGCTCATCCTCGACTGCTGCTTCTCCGGGAAGGCCACCCAGCTGCTGAGCGGCGAGGAGAGCACTATCCTCGGCCAGATCACGGCGAACGGCGCGTTCACGCTCACGTCCTCTCCCGCGAACGAGCCGTCCTTCGCCGTCGACGGCCGCGGCCACACCGTGTTCACCGGTGCACTGCTGAAGGTGCTGGAACACGGCAGCCCGCGTGCGGGAGCGATGCTGACCCTCGGCGACATCCACCTCGAGCTCCTCCACCACGCCCAGGCGAATCACCTCCCCGAACCGCAGAAACTCGGGACGCACACCGCCGAACTGCTGCCGCTCGCGAGGAACCGTCAGGCCGAGAGCGACGAGGCCGGTTCCCTCAGCGATCCGGCGATCAATGCGCCGGGGTCGGTCGCTCCCGCGAAGGCGGACCCGAAGCTCAAGTACCGGTCGTTCGCGGATGCCCTGGTGACCGCCCGCGACATCGAAGCGGCGCAGTTCAAGACCGTGCGGCTCACCGCGGGATACGACGAGGACGAAGTGGACGACTTCCTCGACAAGGCGGCGGCCGCGCTGGACGATCCGCCGCTGGGCCCGCAGCGGATGCGGCCCGAGGACGTCAGGAACAGCCATTTCACGACCACCCGGATGCGGGAGGGCTACGACGTGGAGGAGGTCGATTCGTTCCTCGACCGGGTCGAGCTCGAATTCCTACGGCGTCAGTCGCTCGCCGCTCAGTACGCCGCTGAATTCGGCACTGGAGCCTGAACCCGCTGCTGCGACCGCCCGGCCACCGGGAAGGCGGTTGCGGCACAGTCGGACCAGGCGTAGGTTCGACCGCGGATACGCCGAGGAATGGGAGTCGAGGTTCGCATAATGGGAAAGACGTACGACGTGATCGACGGTCGCCTGCGCGAGTTCATCGAGGCGCAGCCGGTGTTTTTCGTGGCCACCGCGCCGCTCGCCCAGGACGGCCACGTCAACCTCTCCCCCAAGGGCCACAACGGTTCGCTCAAAGTCCTCGACGAGCTGACCGTGGCCTACCTCGACTTCGGCGGCTCCGGCGCTGAGACCCACGCGCACCTGCGCGAGAACGGCCGTGTCACCCTCATGTGGTGCGCCTTCACCGGCCCGCCGAACATCGTGCGCGTCCACGGCACCGGCGAGGCCGTCTACCGGGACGACCCGCGCTTCGAGGAGCTCATCCCCCGGTTCGCGGAGGCCGACGGTCCGGGCGTGCGGGGGATCATCGTGGTGCGCGCCAAGCGCATCAGCGACACCTGCGGGTTCGGGGTGCCCCTTATGGAGTATCAGGAGGACCGGCCGCTCCTGCGGCAGTTCCTGGGCCGCAAGAGCGACGACGAGTTCGCCCAGTACTGCGAGTCCAAGGAGTACAACGTGAAGAGCATCGACGGGCTCCCGGCCCTGCCGCTGCCACTGCCGCCGCGCAGCAGCTGAAACGCGTTCAGGGGCCGCACCAGTTCAATCCGGGTGCGGCCCTTCCTGTTTTCACTAGTCGACGATCGCATCCAGCTCGATCGCGTCCTTCGCGGCGTCCGTGCGCGCGGTCCGCTGCTCCGGGGACGTCCCCTGCGGGTCCAGCAGGGCCAGCGCCTGGTTCACGTCGGCGAACGGGCGCATACGCCGCTCATAGCGGGCGAAGGCCAGCTCGTGGTCGTCGGTGCGGCCGAGCTCGAGGGCGAGGACGTAGGCGCCGACCAGGGCGAGGCTGGTGCCCTGTCCCGAGGTGGGGGCGGCGCAGTGGGCGGCGTCGCCGAGGAGGGCGACGCGGCCCTCGGACCAGGTGTCCATTTTGATCTGTGCCATGGCGTCGAAGTAGAAGTCCTCGGCCTTCCACATCCGCTCGACGAAGCCGGGCACCTCCCAGCCGAAGCCGGTGAGGTGGTCGGCGATGAGCTGCTTCTGCGCGTTCACGTCCCGGTAGTCGTATTCGATCGGGGCGGAGGCGAACCCGAGGTAGATGCGGAGTTCCCGGTTGTCGCGCACGGTCATCACCGCGCCGCCGCTGGCGCCGTCGTTGAACCAGGTCTGCCAGTGCTCCAGGCCGAGGAAGTTCTCCTGGCTGAACACGCCGAGATAGCTGCCGAGGTGGTCGGTGTACTGCGATTCGGGGCCGAAGACGAGCTTGCGGGTGTTGGAGTGGAGGCCGTCGGCGCCGATGACGAGGTCGAAACGGCGCGGGGCGGCGTGCTCGAATTCGACCAGGACCCCTTCCGCCTCTTGGTGGATGGCGGTGATCGAGTCGCCGAAGACGTATTCGATGCCGTCGTTCTCGGCGTGGACGAGGTCGACGAGGTCTTCGCGGAGGATCTCGATGTCGTCGGAGTCGACGCCGCCGGAGGAGAGCGCGAACTCCTCGGAGCGGAAGATCTCGTTGCCTTCGGGGTCGAGCATGTCCATGCCGTTGCTGTGGTTGGCGAGTGCGCGGGCCTTGGTCTCGAGTCCCATGCGGCGGAGCACCGTGAGGGCCGCGCCGCGGACGTCGATGGCCTGGCCGCCTCGGCGGAGGCGCGGGGCGCGTTCGAGGACGACGGGGGTGAGGCCCTGCTCGCGCAGCCAGTAGGCGAGGGCGGTGCCGGCGATGCTGGAGCCTGAGATGAGGACGGTGGCCATGGGGTCCCTCCGGATACGTTGTACTGGGTTGACTGGGGCAACCGTATGGAAGATGCCGTTGACCTGCAAATACGTGCTCCAACTGCCCTAGTGCAGATGGGATCGGGAGGGTGGGGTGCGGCTAGGATCTGTCGTAGTACAGACCAGAGGGAGGGCCGCCGTGGCCGAGTCGACCGAGCCGCCGTACGTTCGCATCGCCGCGGAGCTGAGCAGGCGCATCGTCGATCGGGAGCTGGCTCCGGGCGACAAGGTGCCGTCGACTCGGCAGGTCGCCCAAGATTTCGGTGTGGCGCTGGCCACTGCGACGAAGGCGCTGGATGCGCTGCGCGCCGAGGGCCTGGTGATCACGCGCCCGCGTTCGGGCACGGTGGTCGCACCGCGCCGCGGCAAGGCGGGCGAGCCCGCCGCGGAGCTCACCCGGGAGCGGGTCCTGGGCGAGGCGATAGCGATGGCGGATGCCGAAGGGCTGGAAGCGGTCTCGATGCGCGCGGTGGCGGGCCGGTGCGGGGTCGCGCCGATGTCGCTATACCGCTTCGTCGAGGACAAAGAGGACCTGGTGAACGCGATGGCCGACAACGTGTACGGCTCGGCCGCGTTCGACCGCGACGAGTCCGCCTCGTGGCGGTCCCAAGTGGAGTCATTGTGCCGGGATCTGTGGCGGCTGCACCGTGCCCACCCCTGGCTCGGCCGCACCCAGCCGCTCACCCGGCCGCTGCCGCTGCCGAACGTGATCCGTCTCGGCGACCGCCTGCTCGGCGCGCTCGAACCGCTCGGGCTGCCGCCGAAGCTGCACTTCGACGTGCACGTGCTCCTGTTCAGCCACATCGTGGGCCTGGCCGCGAACTTCGAGGCCGAGGACGAGGCCGTCTCCGAGACCGGGCTCTCCTCCGAGGAGTGGACCGACCTGCAGTACCAGCACCGCTTCGGCGACGAGGCCTTCATGACCGCCCACCCTCATTTCTCGAAGCTGTTCGGCCACTTCGGTTCCATGTCGGACGGATACGACCTCGACCTCGAAGACCTCTTCGAACTCGGCCTCGGCCTCATCCTCGACGGCATCGAGCGCCTCCCCGCGCGCAGGAGCGCCGCGGAGGAGGGCGCGTAGCTCGTGGTGCGAGCAACCTGCGGGCGAAGGACCTCGGCTCAGGCGGCGAGTCCTCTGGTGAGCGAGGCGAACGAGCGCGTCCAGTGTGCGTTCGCCTCGTCCTCGTCGCCGAGGGCCCCTCGGAGTTCGAGGCTGCACAGGCCGTGGGCCATGGCGTTGAGCTGCACGGCGATCGGATAGGCGCCGATGTCGGTGAAGACGCCTTGGTCGACGCAGCGGCCGCAGGCCTCCACGAGCGCGTCGAAGGTGGGCTGGATGCGTCCGGCCGCCGCGGCATCGGGTTGGAACTCGGGCACCGGGCGGCCGAACATGAGCTCGTACAGGTGCGGGTTGGCGCGGGCGTTGGCGCGGTACGCGTCGCCGAGGGCGAGCAGGTCGGCGAGCGGATCGCCGGTGCGCGGCACCGCCGCGAAGGCGGCGGCGAGCCGGTCGAAGCCTTCCAGGAACATCTCGCGGAGCAGGCCCGCCTTGTCGCCGAAGAGACTGTAGACGGCGGTGGTCGAGGTGCCGGTCTCCTGCGCGACCCGCCTGGTGCTCAGGGCGGCCGGGCCCTCCGCGGCCAGGATCCGTCCGCCCGCGTCGATGAGTTCGCGCCGCAGCGTCTCGTAGTCTCGTTTCCTGGGTCTCGCCATGTTGACAAGCGTATCGTAACGTGGTTACATAACAGTGTTACTAAACCGTGAATCAGGAGCACCCCATGTCTGATCTCCACGTCGTCCTCGGCGCCACCGGCGCCATCGGCAGCGCCGTCGTCGCCGAGCTCACCGCGCGCGGGCACACCGTTCGCGCCGTCAGCCGCAACCCCGAAGGCCCCCAGGGCTTCCGCGCGGACATCACCACCGCCGAGGGCGCCACGTCGGCCTGCGCCGACGCCGCCGTCGTCTACCAGTGCGCGCAGCCGCCCTACGCCGCGTGGGCCAAGGAGTTCGTCGGCCTCACCGACACGGTCCTCACCGGAGTCGAGAAGGCCGGGGCGCGGCTCGTCATGGCCGACAACCTCTACATGTACGGACCCGTCGACGGGCCGATGCACGAGGACCTGCCGTACGCGGCCGCCTTCCCGAAGGGCCGGGCCCGCGTCCGGGTCGCCGAGATGATCCTCAACGCCCACAAGGAAGGCCGCATCCGCGCCGCCCTCGGCCGCGCCTCCGACTACTTCGGACCCGGGGGCATGAACACCGTCCTCGGCCCCCCGATCTTCGCCGCCGCGGCCGCCGGGAAGACCGCCCGCTGGCTCGGCGAACCCGACGAGCCGCACACCGTCTCCTACCTCCCCGACGTCGCCGCCGGCCTCGTCGCCCTGGGCGAGAACCCCAAGGCCGACGGCTACGCCTGGCACCTGCCGGTCGGGCCGCCCGTCACCGGCGACGAGTTCCTCGCGCTCGTCTGGAAAGCCGCTGGAACCAAGGCCAAGAGCGCCGCCCTCGGCCGGGGCCTGCAGCGCCTCGTCGGCGTATTCAACCCGATCGTCAAGGAGCTCGGCGAGACCTGGTACCAGCGCGACCGCGCCTGGATCGTCGACGACACCGCGTTCCGCGCCGCCTTTCCCGACCGCGTCCAGGTCACCCCGCACGAAGAGGCGGTCGCGCGGACCATGACCTGGTTCAAGCAGCACGCCTGATTCCTCCGAAATGCACCAGAACACCCGAATTACTCCGTAGACTGCGCACACTCACGTACGCATTGGAGGCGTCATGACGCAGGACTACGGACCGCGCGCGCAGGTCGACGGGGCCAGAGAGATGAACGGGACCGCGATCGCGGCCTTCGTGTTCTCAGTCGTGGGGCTGTGCTGGCCGCTGGGCCTCCTCGGGCTCATCCTCGGCTACGTCGCGAAGAGCCAGATCAAGTCCCGCGACAACTCCGGCAGCGGCCTCGCCACGGCGGCGATCGTCCTCGGTTGGATCACGGTCCTCGGCTTCATCATCTTCGCCATCGCGCTGGCCGTGGGCGGCTGGGACGCCTGGATGGACCGCGTGAACGACTACAAGGACGACTACAACAACTAGGCCCGCCCAAACGGCCCACCTGGCGGACCAGATGGGCCGTACGAGCCTGCGTCCCCTAAGGGGCGGGGCTGCACTTCGGGGTGATGCCGAACGTGTACCCCTTCGCCGCGAGCTGCGGCAGCGCGATCTCCAGCGCCTCCACGGTCTGCGAGCGGTCGCCGCCGCCGTCGTGCATGAGCACCACGTCGCCCGGGGTGGCCCCGAGCAGCACGTTCACGATCGCGTCCACGCCCGGCCTCGACCAGTCCTTGGTGTCCTCGTTCCACATCTGCCGCTGGAGACCTGCCCCGGTGATAGCCTGGTTGACCGTGGTGTTGTGGGCCCCGTACGGCGGGCGGAAGCAGTTCACTTCGGCGCCGAAGCTTTCGAGCAGGGTCTGGGTGCGGCCGATCTGCGAGTCCATCTGTGCGCGCGTCAGCGTCGTCATGTCGGGGTGGTCCCAGGAGTGGTTGCCGAGCGCGTGCCCGGCCGCCAGGACGGCGCGGGAGCGGGCGGGGTCGCGCTGGGCGTTCTGGCCGAGCTGGAAGAACGTCGCCTTGGCGTTGTTCGCCTCGAGGACGGCGAGGATCTCGTCGGTGTAGGTCCCGCCGGGGCCGTCGTCGAAGGTGAGGAAGATCTGGCCGTTCCAGGGGTCGTCGGCGGCGACGGGGGCCGGTGCCGGGGCGGCGTGCGCCGGGACGGAGAGGAGGAGGGAGCCGATGACCGCCGCGGCGGCGG
This sequence comes from Glycomyces luteolus, assembly GCF_027622875.1. GTDB lineage: Bacteria > Actinomycetota > Actinomycetes > Mycobacteriales > Micromonosporaceae > Glycomyces > Glycomyces luteolus. Next base: position 305,813 of record NZ_JAPZVP010000003.1, read on the forward strand.
CCACCATGAAGCGAAGATGTTTCATGCGAACATCGTGGCGGGACTTCCGTTGTGGCGCAACGAGGGAGTTATCACCTAAGTCGCATGTGTCCTCAGGCAACCAAGCGGCAGTGCCGGAGCGTATCAGCCGCCGGGGAGTTCGCCGCCGCGCTCGGCCGCGGCGGCCACGGCCGCTCGGATCGCCTCGTCCACATTCGACGCGTCGAGCGATGCCAGCGCGGCCTCGGTGGTACCGCCGGGGGTGGCGATCCGGTCCAGGAGCGCGGCGGGCGGCTCGTCCGAGTCCTGCAGGTGGAGGCAGGCGCCGAGGAGCATCTGGTCGACCAGGACGCGGGCGGCGACCGGGTCCATGCCGCCGTCGACCGCGGCGTTCGTCATCGCGTCGGCGAGGTAGTAGAGGAACGCGGGGCCCGAACCGCCAACGGCCGTAATGAGATCCATCATGGACTCGTCGGCGATCACGGTGACCCCGATGCGGTCGAACAGGTCCTCGATCTCGGTCAGGTCGGTGCCCTCGGGCGCGGCCAGCGCGGTGGCGGCCCGGCGGGCGCGGGCGGCGATGTTGGTCATGGCGCGGACGGCCGTGATGCCCTTGGGGAGCCGTTCGGTGAGCTTGGCGAGGGGGACGCCGGCGGCGAGGGAGACGACGACCGTTTCCGGTTCGAGGTGGGGGCCGATCGCGGAGAGTAGGGGCCCGACGGCGACGGGCGGCACGGCGACGAGCACGACGTCGGCTTCGGCGACCGCGCTGGGGTTGTCGGTGCCGACCTCGACGCCGTACGCGTCGGCGAGTGTGGCGGCGCGTTCGGCGGGCAGGGCGGTGGCCCAGATCTGGGCGGGCGGCAGGCCGGAGTCGAGGAGTCCGGCGAGCACGGCCTCGCCGAGATGTCCGACGCCGAGCAGCGCGATGTCCATGTCCTCACCTCCGTGTCAGCGCTCCACAGCCCGAAATCTACGGGCCGGGTCTCCCGGGTTCCGGGATTCAGGGGAAATGCCGTTCAGTGCGTATGCAGGCGTCGCGCATGGCGGCGGCGAACCGGTCGGTGGCGCGCGATTGCAGGAATCGCACGACGGGTCCTCCGAGGCGGGCGGCGGCGGTGCCGGGCCGGGAGAAGGACCGCACGGTGAAGTGGACGCGGCCGTCGACCGCTTCGAGCAGGAACGCGGCTTCGCCCCGTTCGGGATGGCCGGGCATGGAGCCGTATCCGAACCCGACCCTATCGGGTGTCTCCTCGGCCCACACCACCTGGCACGGAATATGCAGGACCCCGGCGAAGCGGAGTCGCACTTCGACCCCGGGCGCGGCGCGTGCGGCGGTGGCCTCGGGGTGCAGGCCGCACCGTTCGTGGAGGCCCCAGGTCATGAGGAGCTCGGCGGCGTCGTGCAGGGTCGCGTCGAGGTCGGCGGTGCGCTCGAGGTGGCGGTAGCCGGGCGGGAGCGGCCCGGCGCGGGTCGCGCCCGCTTCGGGGTAGTTGACCTTGTATGCCACGTCAGTCGTCCAGTTCGGGGTTGAGGACCTGGAAGAGCAGGTGGTCCTGCCATTTCCCGGCGATCTTGAGATAGACGGGGGCCATGCCGATCGGCTCGAAGCCGTTGCGCTGCAGCACCTTCTGCGAGGCGTAGTTGTCGACGAGGGTCTCGGCCTGCACCCGGGCGAGGCCGAGGTCCTTGAACGCCAGCCGCTTTGCGAGCCGCACGGCCTCGGTCGCGATCCCGCGCCCGGCCGCGGACTTCGCCACCCAGTACCCGATGCTGCACGAGCGGAAGTAGGGCCCGCGCACGATCGAGTTGAGGAAGATCTGGCCGACGAACCTGCCGTCGTCCTCAATGGCGTACGTGAGGCCGACGCCGGCCTCGGCCCTGGCGAACGCCGCTTCGATCTCGGTCCGCACGCCCTCGGCCGCGAACGCGGCCTCGCCCCGGTCGGGCTCCCAGGGCGCCAGGTAGTCCCGGCCTTCGCGGCGCAGCGCGGCGATCGCCTCGGCATCGGCGAGGGCGATGGGACGAATGGTGATCATGACTTGATTCTGCCGTGTCGCGAGCGCATTGGGGGTACGGGTGCGGACATCGACGCTCCCCGATGGGAGCGCGCTTGCGGCATACTGTTCTGCAACTCTTGCGGAACCGCCCCCGAACGACATTCCAGAGCGACACGGCAACGGAGCCACCAGTGCCCGGAGACGAAGCAGGCAACGCCGAACCGAACCCGACCGGATCATCTGAAGACGAGACCCCCGCGACCCCGCCGACGGCACCGCCCGAAGGGGAGCGGCTTGACGCGTCCGCCGTGGCGCGCATCGTGGACGAGGCGCTGTCCGCCTGGGCGCCGCCCCCGCCCGCGATGTACCTGGGCGGGGCCGCGGTGACCATCGGCGGCCTGCTGGGCGCGCTCATCCAGCTGCTCATCGGCACCGCCCCGCAGCCGTGGAGCACGGTACTCGTCGCCATCGGCATCGGCATCATCATCGTCCAGCTGCTGTGGAGCCTGTTCCGGGTCGGCACCGGCAGGCGCACCGCGAGGTTCACCGGCTTCGCCATCGTCGTCTTCGCGGTCGTCTGCTCCTTCATCCTCGGCTTCATCCTGCGCCCCATGGCCCTGCGGATCTACGACCAGCACTACTCCTGCGCCGACCCGGTAGAGCTCACGGTCCTCGTCCCGGCCGACGGCGCCGCCTGGTTCCAGGAGTCGATCACCGAGTTCAACCGCGAGTACGGCGAGGGCGACTGCCGCGCGGCGAACGTGACCGCCTACAGCGCGCCGTGGCCCGAGGTCGAGAAGGCGATGGCCCAGGGCTGGCAGCCGCCGCAGGACGGCGAGGAGGGGACCTTCGAGGCGCTGCGCGACGTCGGGCCCCGCCCCCATTTCTGGATCGCCGAGTCGCAGACCCAGGTCGAGCTGGCGGACGAGAAGCTGAGCGACAACGACTCAGGGGTCAACTACGAGGTCTTCGAACCCAAAGACGCCGAACCGATCGGCCGGACGCCGCTCGTGCTGGCCGTTCCGGAGGCGGTGCTCGACACGCACGGGTTCAACGGCGGCCTCCAGACCACCGACAGGGCGCTGCACGAGCTCATCGTCGAACTCGGCGACGCGTACGCCACGCCGGTGCTCAGGTCCGACCCGGCGGCGTCCACCACCGGGCTGCTCTTCTTCCGCTCGCTCTACGACGAGGGCTCGGCCGCACTCGCGGAGAGCCGACTCGCCGGCGCGGCGGCGGCGACGGGCATCGCCTTGGCCCCCAGCGACACCGACCTGCTGTGCGAGGTCCGCCGCACCCAGGGGGCGATCCCCTACGCGGCGGTGCTCACCACCGAGATGGCGCTGGCGCACTACAACACAGGAAAGGCCCTCGGCGACGACTGCCCTGGCGCCGATGATGAGCACTCGGGGCTCGTGCCCGTCTACAGCACCGGGCTGGGCGCGCTCGACTACCAAGGGGTCCGGCTCGACTGGACCGGCGACCCCTGGGCCGGGCGGCGAACGGCCGTGGCCGACGCCCTGCAGTCCTGGCTCGCGGGAGAGAGCAGCGACGCGTACCCGGAGGCCCTGAGCATGCGCAGTGAAGACTACGAACGCGACGCGCTGGCGGGGGACTACCGCTTCGACACCGGCTTCGAGGCCGAAGCCGATCCGCTCAGCGCCGACGGGTTCACCACGTTGCAAGGCCGCTATGGAAGCAGCCGCCTGCCGACCACCGTGCTGCTCGCCGTGGACAATTCGGCATCGATGAACGAGGAGGCGGGCGGCGGCCGGTCCCGCTTCGAGCTCGCGAGCGACGGCGTGGTCACGGCACTGGACTACCTCGGCGTCAACGACGAGGATCAAGCAGCACTGTGGACGTTTCCGGTCAAGGGGTCCGGCTCGCACGCACCGGTGTTCGACATGACCGCCGATCCGCCCGAGGACGTCGCGGAGCTCCTGCGGTCCAACGGGACGGGCGAAGGGGTCGACCTCCACCAGACCATGGTCGACGGGATCGCCGAACTCGACGCGGCCGGCCCGGACGAGGGGTCCAGCGCGATGGTGGTGATCACCGACGGGGCCAACCTCGACCGTTCCGACACCACAGTGGATGAGGTGCGCGAGGTGCTGGCCGAGCACCAGGCCAACCTGTACCTGATCGCGGTCGGCGATGTCGCCTGCCGGTCGGCGGTCTTCGCCGAGCTTGACGAGGACCCTCGGGTGACCTGCCTCGAGGCCGAGGAGGAACCCTTCGACAGCCTGTTCAACCAGTTGTGGAGCGGCAGGTGACCGGGCATTGGAGGTCCCGCTTGCGGATGTCCCGCCGGACCGTCTTCGAGCTGGCCGGCGCGGCGGTCGCGGCGGGCGCGATCGGCGGCGCCTACTGGCTCGGCAACCGCGAGACCGAAAGGGAATGGGAAGACCTCGACGGGAAGCCGCTGCAGCTGCTGGCCGCACGCGACGACACCGCGAACGGCCAGCGCAGGCTCCTCGTCGACCAGTGGAACGCCTGGCACGGCGACCACCCCGTCGAGATGGTGGAGCTGTCGCCGATCGCCGACCTCCAGTACAGCGCGATCCACGCCGCGTTGCAGTCCGAGGACCCGGACGTCGACGTGGTGGACCTCGACATCCCATGGGTCGCCGAGTTCGCGTCGGCGGGCCGCCTCGAACCGCTCGACGGCATCGACACCGGCGGGTTCCTGGAGCGGCCCTTGGAGGCCGGGCGCTTCGAGGGCGAGCTGTACGCGCTGCCGTTCAACACGAATGTGGGGATGCTGTACTACCGCAAGCACATCGACCCCGAGTCGGACCCCGACTACCGCAACGGCGTCCTTACCGAGCTGGAGGCGTCGTCGATCCGGACCTGGGACGATCTGCGGAGGACCATCGGCTGGATCCTGCGGGAGGACAACGGGTTCACCGGCGGCATCGCGATGCAGCTGGCGTCGTACGAGGGGTTCACGGTCAACGTCTGGGAGTACCTGCTGGCCAACGGCATCGATGTCGCGGATGACACCGGCATGATCGGCTTCGGCCCGCGGTCCGATGCCGTCGGCCTGCTCGAGGACCTCTGGAGCGACCTGTGGGAGCCGGTGCGGCAGAACAAGTGGACGGTGCTGCCTGCCGCGGTGCAGCACAACGAGGACGAGTCGCTCGCGGCCTTCCAGGCGGGGCTGACGCCGTTCCTGCGGCACTGGCCGCAGGCGATCCGGACGCTGGAGTCGTGCGAGGCGTTCGCGGCGGCCGGATCGGACGTGCCGTTCGAGGTGGGCGTGGTGCCGATGCCGGGCGGCGTGCTCGGCGGCGGGAGCCTCGCCGTGAGCGCGTACTCGAAGCGCAAGAACGTCTCCCGGGCGCTGATCGAGTTCCTTACGGGCCCGACGAGCCAGCAGCTCCTGTTCGACCGCGGCGGGTTCGCGGCGACGCGGCCGGAACCGTACTTCGACGCCATGGCGCAGGTCGCGAGCGGGGTGGCGGACGGGGACTGCGAGTCGATCGGCGGCCCGCGGCGCGAGGCCGGCGCGATGTACGAGGCGCTGACCGGCGAGGGGCCGGGCCAGCGCCCCGAGGTGGACCGGTATGCGCAGTTCAGCTACGCGTTCCGCGACGAGCTGTACGGCAGGCTCGCGAATGACGACGCCCCGGATTTCAGCGGGCTCGAGCGTCGGCTCGAGCGGGCCGTCGAGGGCAAGTGACTCAGGGCCGCAGGCCGAGCGTGTACCAGTCGAGGACGCGGCCGTCGGGTTCGCTGCGGCGCTGCAGGTACGTGAAGCCCGCACGGGCGGCGACCGCCGCCGAGCGGGCGTTCGCCGGTTCGCAGCGGATGACCGCTTCGGTGCAGCCGATCCGGGCGGCGTAGGTGCAGGCGAGGCGCACCGCGCGGGTGGCGAGGCCGCGGCCGCGCCACTGCGGGTAGAGGCCGTAGGCGAGGTTGGCCTGGCCCTCGCGCAGGTAGTACTGGCCGGTCTGGACGTCCACGGTTCCGGCGAGCGCCAGGCCTGGCTCGGCGCGGATGCCGAAGTTGTGGAAGGGCCCGCCCTCGCGCCACCACCGGGCGCAGGCGTCGAGGTAGTCGCGCAGGCCCTGCGCAGTTGCGGGATCGCCGCTGAGCCAGCGCACCATCTCCTCGTCCTCCCCCGCGTAGTGGGCCTCGAAGTCGGCGGGGCCGAGCGGGAGGAGCGTGACCGTGCCGTCGGTGAGCGCCTCGTGCATACCACCAGACTGGCGCAGTTCACGCCCTCCCGCAACGGATTCAGCGGGCGCGTCGCAACGCCCGCCAACCGAGCGCCGCGACGAGGAGCGTCGCGGCCGTGTTGTGCGCGTACTTCGCGAACGGTGCCACGTCGCCGATCGGCGTCGCCAGGAAGCCGGTGAGCGCCTGCGAGAGCAGCGCGCCGACCGCGATGGCGGTGACCTGGCGGGGGCCCCACGCGGCCGAACGCGCGAAGTGCGCGGCTCCGACACCCATGGCGCACAGCACGGCCGCGGTGATGGCGACGCCGGTCCAGGTCTCGTACAGCCCGAACGAGAACACCGCCGCGGCGGAGGCGACGATGAGCACCCACAGGGGCGGGACGCGCCGCTCGACGCGTTCGGCCTTTCTGCGGCCGAACAGGAACGCGAGGACGACCAGTGCCGCGGCCATCGCGCCGGCGCCCGCGAGCTGCCCGGCGGAGGCGTGGTCCGACTCGGTCCGGTAGTGCCAGTCGAGGACCGCCCAGGCCCCGGCCGCGTACAGCAGGACCGTGACCACCAGCCCGAACGGGCGCAGCCACGGTCGGTCGGCGAGGCGCGGCGCGAGGCCCTCGACGAGCGCGATCGGCGCGGCGAAGCTCATGATCATGTGCCCGATCACGAATGTCAGCGCGGACGAGGCGGCGAGCCCGAACGCGGGGATCCAGGTCGGGCCGACGAGGTCCTGCCAGTAGTCGATGCCGCGGTAGTCCGTGGAGAACATCGACTGGTCGATGACCCCGGCCTGCACGACGCCGAGCGCGGCGGCGATCGCGAGTACGCCGCCCCAGCCGATGCCGAAGCGGCGGGCGGCCTCGCGCAGGAGCAGCGCGGGGGCGCCGTAGAGCGGGATGAAGATGAACAGCCCTGCGAGCAGCGCGAGCGGGTTCCCGGTGGTGTCGTCGTAGCCGACCAGGCTCTCGGCCGCGATCGGCGAGAGCACGAGGAGCGCGAGGACCGGGAGCAACCGGATCGGGCCGGGCCGCCGCGGCGACGCGAGGGAGGTGGTGGTTTCCATGCTCTCGACGCTATGGGCGGGAGCTGGTCCGGGGCATCGGTTGTCGGTAGCGAACGGCCCGTCCAAGGCATCGCGCCGCGGGCCCGGGGCGCGACCGACGGACCGCGCGGGCCGACGAAAGTATCGGATCGGTCGCCGATCCTCGCTTCCGAAGCCCGGGGCGGATAGGTTCGGGCCCATGAGCGGTGAGGGAACGAGGCGCGGGGCGCGGGGCCTGACAGTGGACTTGGGCGTGCTGGCCGTCGGGGTGTTCGCGTGGCTGTTCATCGCCGGGGAACGCCTCAGCTCCGAGATGCCTTCGCCCGCTTGGCTGTTCGACGTCGACATGGCGACCGGGCTGCTGGCGCTGCCGCTGCTGTGGATGCGGCGGCGCTGGCCGACGCAGGCCGCGGTGGCGCTCGTCGTCGCATCGGCGTATGCGGAAACCATCGCGTTCCCGCTGCTCGTGATGCTCTTCTCGGTGGTCGTGCGGCGGCCGCTGCGCACCGCCGCATGGGTGTACGCCGGGTCGCTCGCGTCCTCGGCTGTCTACATAGTCCTCAGACCCGAGGAGATGGGCCTCGTCGCCTCGATCGCCCTCGCGGTGTCCCTGCACGCGGCCGTCGCCGGCTGGGGCCTGTTCGTGCGGTACCGGCGGCAGCTGGAAGCGCGTGCGGCCCAAGCGGACCGGGACGAGCGCGAGCGGGCCCGCCAGCGGGCGCGCGACGAGCTCGCCCGCGAGCTGCACGATATGCTCGGCCACCGGCTGTCGCTGCTGAGCCTGCACGCGGGCGGCATGGAGTACCGGCCCGACGCCCCGGCCGAGGAGCTGGCGCGGGCGGCGGGCGTCGTGCGCGAGCAGTCGCAGCTCGCGATGCGGGACCTGCGGGAGATCATCGCGATCCTCCGCGCCCCGATCGGCGAGCTGCCGCAGCCGCGCATGGCCGACCTGCAGGCGCTCGTCGAGGAGGCCCGGCCCGCGATGCGGATCGGGCTCCAGGTGAATGTCGAGGGCGAGGTGCCCGAGCGCTCCGGTCGCACCGCCTACCGGATCGTGCAGGAGGCGTTGACGAACGCCCGCAAGCACGCCGAAGACGCACCAGTGGAGATCACTGTGGAGGGACGGCCCGATGTCGGGCTCAGCGTCGCGGTCCTGAACGGCCCGGGCCGCGACACCGGCCCAGGCTCCGGGCACGGCCTCATCGGCCTGGAGGAGCGGGCCGCGCTCGCGGGCGGCCGACTCGAATACGGACCGGTGGCCGATGGGGGCTGGCGGGTGCACTCGTGGCTACCCTGGACCGCATGAACGAGCAGCCCTCCGTGAAAGTCCTGGTCGTGGACGACGATCCGCTGGTGCGCGCCGGACTGCGGATGATCCTCGGCGGCGCCGGGGACCTCGACGTGGTCGGCGAGGCCGGCAGCGGCGCCGACGTGCCGGAGCTGGTCGCGCGCCTGCGGCCCGATGTGGTGCTCATGGACCTGCACATGCCCGGAGTCGACGGGCTGACCGCGACCGAGCGGCTGCGGGCCGCGCCGAACGCGCCGGAAGTCCTGGTGCTCACCGCGTTCGAGGCCGACGGGCATGTGCGGCGGGCGCTCCGCGCCGGGGCGGGCGGGTTCCTGCTCAAGGACACGCCGCCCGCCGAGATCGTGGCGGCGGTGCGCCGCGTCGCGGCCGGGGAGCCGGTGCTGTCGCCCGAGGTGACGCGGCGGCTGATCGGCATCGTCGCGGGCGGGGCACCCGTCGACCGCCGCGGTGAGGCCCGCGAACGCCTGGGCGCGTTGAACACCCGCGAGACCGAAGTCGCCGTCGAGGTCGGGCGCGGCAGCTCGAACGCGGCGATCGCGGCCGCGCTGCACCTCAGCGTCCCCACGGTGAAGACCCACGTCTCGGCGGCGCTCAGCAAGCTGGGGTTGGACAATCGCGTGCAGCTCGCGCTGCTGGTCAACGACGCGGGGCTCGCCGACTAGGGACGGCGCAGCCGGGCCGCCAGGAACGACGGCCGCGCGCTGAGCTCCGCGAACGCCTCCGGGTCGACCGCCTCCAGTTCCGGCACTGGGCGGGGCTCGATCAGCCGCTCGAGGGCGAAGCCCGCCTCGAGCAGGTCGCCGATGAATCCTTCGACCGTGCTGCGCTGGAAGTGGATCGGCGGCAGTCCCTCGCGGACGTGCAGGTCGACCCACTCGTCCGAGAAGTACGAGTCGCCGAAATGGCGCCAGTCCGCGGCCGGGTGCGTGGTCGAGATCAGGAACCGCCCGCCGGGCTTGAGGACGCGGAAGATCTCGGCGAGCAGCGCGGCTCGGTTCGTGATGTGGTGGATGACGAGGGCGCACAGGACCGCGTCGAAGGAGGCGTCCTCGGCGAAGTCGAGCGGCAGCTCCAGGTCGTGCTGCCGAAGTTCGGCCCGCTCCCCCACCTGCTCCTTCGCGTGGGCGAGGAGTTCGGCGCTGCCTTCGATGCCGACCACCGAGGCGCCGCGTTCGAGGAGCGCCGCCGCGTAATGGCCTGGGCCGCAGCCGACGTCGAGGATGCGCCGGCCGGTCACGTCTCCGGCGAGGCCGAGCATCGCGGGCCGGTCGATGTAGGCGTTGTACGCGCCGGTCGCGGAATGGGCGGCGAAGGCATCGCCGAGCGCGCCGTGGTAGGCGGTCTCTGGAGGCATCGGGACAGTATCCCGGAGCGCAGGGCGCCGCGCCAGCCGTTTTCGGGCCGGGCAGCAACGGACGTGATCCGCATTGTCCAAGGGTTGAAAAAAGAGTGTCGCCTCGTAACGGGCAACCGGTAGCGTTCTTTCGCGCATCCCCGAACCGAAAGTACAGCAGATGGCACGCTTCACTCCCCCACGCGACCCGGGCGGACCCCTCGCGCACCCGAGACCGGCGGTCGCCGTCATCGGCTGGCTCTTCCGGTCGCAGTGGCGGATGCTCGCGATGAGCACGGTCGTCTCGTTCGCGTTCCTCGGCTGCCAGCAGTTCGTGCCCTTCGTGGTCGGACGCGCGGTCGACACGGGCCTCGTCGCGGGCGACCGCACCGCCCTCTACTGGTGGTCGGCGGCCCTCATGGCCTGCATCGGGATCGCCACGGCCACGGGAGTGGCGAGCTTCTACTACATGATGTACACCGCCATGGACACCGACTTCCGGGTCCAGCGGCGCCTCGTCGACACCGTCGTCGCGGTCGGCTCGCGCATCAGGTCGCGGGCCGACGCGGGCGAGCTCGTGGCCATCTCGGCGGCCGACGCGCACGCCCTCAGCTCGGTCTCGATGATGTTCGGCCGCTTGGCTTCCGCGCTGCTCGCGTTCATCCTCGCGCTCGCGATCCTCGCCACCCTCTCGTGGTGGTTCGTACTCGCCGCCGGAGTCGGCGTCCCGGCCATGTTCATGCTCCTGCGGCCGCTGTTCCTTCGCCTCGAAGCGCGCGGACGCGAGTTCCGCACCCGCATCGGCGAGCAGACCGGCATCGGCACCGACGCCGTCGCGGGCCTCCGCGTCCTGCGCGGCATCGGCGGCGAAGCGCACTTCATCGGCCGGTACAAGGCCGCCTCGCAGGCGTCCCGCCGCGCCGGAGTGCAGGTGCGCCGCACCGCCGCGGGCCTCGAATTCGCGCGACTCGCGCTGCCCGGCACGCTGCTCGTGCTCGTCCTGTGGATGGGCGCGGAGATGACCCTCAACGGCACCATCACCGCGGGCGAGTTCGTGGCGCTCTTCGGGTACCTGGTCGCGCTCACCCGGCCGCTCGGGTACACCATCCAAGGCGTCGACGCCCTGACCCGGGCCATCGTCGCCTCCGGGCGCTTCCAGAAGCTCCAGGACGAGCACCCCGAACCCGAAACCGATGACGAGTGCCCTTGGCCCGCAGGCGAACCCCTGCATGACCCGGCCAGCGGCATCACCCTCGAGCCGGGCTTGATCACCGGCATCGCCACCGGTGACGGCAAGGGCGCGACCGGACTCCTCGACCGCCTCAGCGGCTACGGCGAGACCGGCGAAAGTGCCCGCATCGGCTCGATCCCCTTGGACGCCTTCAATACCGCCACGGTCCGGCGTCACCTCCACCTGCTCGAAGCCCGCGCACAACTCTTCAGCGGACCGCTCCGCGACCAGCTCGACGTGGACGGCGCCCGCACGGACGCCGACATCATGCGGGCCCTCCACACCGCCTCCGCCGTCGACATCGTCGGCGTCGACCCCTCGCTCATCGAGAGCGCGGACGTCCCGACCAGCGGTTACGATCTCGACACCGTTGCGGGCGAACGCGGCCGCAACTTCTCCGGCGGGGAACGCCAGCGCCTCATCCTCGCCCGCGCGCTCCTGGCCGACCCTGAGATCCTCATCCTCGACGATCCGGCCAGCGCGTGCGACGCCCAGACCGAAGCCCGCATCGCGGATCGGCTCGCCCGGCACCGCCGGGGCCGGACCACCGCGATCCTCACCAACTCCCCGCAGCTCCTGGCCGTCTGCGACCGCGTCCACTTCCTCAACGGCGCGGTCGTCGCGGGCACGCACGCCGAACTGCTGCACCACGCCGAGTACCGAGAGGCGGTCACCCGATGAGCGGGACGACGCTCCCCATCGCGACCCCGGCCGAGACCCGCAGGTACCTGCGGGTGCTCATCGGCCGCCACCGCATGCGCTTCAGTCTCGTTGTGGCCCTGACGATCGGCGCGGCCCTCGCGGGCATGTCGACGCCGTACATCGTCGGTCTGATGACCGACGCGTTCGCGTCCTGGGCCCGCGGCGGCGCGACCGATCCGGGCTCGGACCTGCGGTGGCAGATCCCGCTGATCCTCGCCGCGGTCCTCGCGCAGGCGGGCCTGACGTGGGCTTCGTACCGGAACCTCGCGGTGCTGTCGGAGCAGATCGTGGCCGACGTGCGCGAGGAGTTCATGGAGCGAACGCTCGCCCTCCCGCCTGGCCAGGTCGAGGCGGCCGGGACGGGAGAGCTGCTGTCCCGCACCAGCCTCGACGTGGCCCAGGTGCAGCATTCGCTCGTGCAGGCCGCGCCGCAGTTCTTCACCGGGCTGATCACGGTGCTCGTGTACGTGGCGGGGGCCTTCTGGGTCTCGCCGGTGCTCGGCGCGGCGATCCTGGTCGCGGTGCCGCCGATGGTGCTGGTGCTGCGCTGGTATTTCAAGCGGGCGTTCAACATCTTCCACGACGTGCAGGCGGCCAAGGCCGAGCTGACTTCGGCTGTGGCCGAGACGATCGACGGCGTCAAGACCGTCGAAGCCCTCGGCTGGCAGGATCGCCGCGTGGCGCATACCGACTTGGCGGTGGACAAGCTGTTCGGTGCGCAGATGCGGTCGATGCGCTTGCGCGGCACGCTGTTCCCTGTGCTGGACTTCTCGGCGTTCCTGCCCTGCTTCACGGCGCTGCTGCTCGGCGGCGTCCTGACCGCGACCGGGTACCTGACGATCGCGCAGACGACCACCGTGGTGCTCATCATGCAGCTCGCGGTCGCCCCGGCGATCGAGATGATCCTCTCGCTCGAATGGGTCCAGAACGGCACGATCTCGCTGGCGCGGCTCATCGGCGTGCGCGGCGAGCAGACCGTCGCCGGGGACGCGAGGCCGGACCGCGATGAGGACGAGATCATCGAGCTCAAAGACGTGACCTTCGGTTATACCCCGGAGAAGCCGGTGCTGCGCGAAGTCGACCTCGCGCTGCGAAGAGGCGAGCGCCTCGCCCTCGTCGGGCCCACCGGCGCCGGAAAGTCCACATTGGCGCGGCTCATGGCGGGCATCCACCAGCCGAACGAGGGCACGGTCCGGGTCGGCGGCGCGGAGACGCGCGAGATCGACGAGACCATGCTGCGGCGCTTCGTGATCCTCGCGACCCAGGAGTACCACCTCTTCAACGACACCCTCGGCTCCAACCTGCGCCTCGGCGCGCCGGGTGCCACCGACGAGCAGCTGCGCGAGGCCCTGAACGTGGTCGGTGCGGGCGACCTCCCCGACCGCCTCGACGACGGCCTCGACACGGTGGTCGGCGGCCGCGACCACGCCCTGACCCCGGCCGAGGTCCAGCAGGTCGCGCTCGCCCGCGTCATCCTCGCCGCCCCCGAGGTGATCGTCCTCGACGAGGCCACCTCCATGCTGAGCCCCAACGCCGCCAGCGACATCGAGCAGGGACTCAACCGCATCCTCGCGGGCCGCACGGTCGTCAGCATCGCCCACCGCCTCAACACCGCCCACGACGCCGACCGCGTCGCCGTCGTCGAACACGGCCGCATCACCGAACTCGGCTCCCACGACGAACTCATCGCAAAGAACGGCGCGTACGCCGCCCTCTGGCAGCGCTGGCACGGCTGACTCAGGTCGCGTCTGACCGGCGGTGTACACATGGCACACTGCTGACACCCCGACCGCTCTTATACAACTGGATGACCCGATGCACCAAAGCGACGACCTCCGCCAGCGCCTCGACCAGATCCGCCGGACCCTCAGAGGCGAGGCCCGCTCCGCCGCGCTGGAGCTGCACCTCGAAGCGGCCGAGGCGGAAGGCGACAGGCCGCTGGTCAACGAAACCCTCGCGACCCTCATCAACTCCTACGAGTTCTCACCTGACGCCACGCGCCTGCTCGTGCCGTACGCGAAGTTCCTGCACAACTACGACACCGAGCCCGAGCACTTCGACACTGAGCTGATCCGGCGCCTGTACTGGATGTTCAAGTGGGTGGTCAGCAAGATGACCGACCACCCCGACGTGCCGCTCGCGTCGATCGAAGAGGCCATCGCGCAGATGCGGCGCCGGTACGCCGAGGCCGGCCACTCGCTCCATCCCGTGCACGAGTCCGAGTACTGGCTGTACCTCCACATCGGCGACAAGGAGCGGGCAGCCCGGGCCGCCGAAGCCATGCTCGCCACCGAGCCCGACTCGATGAGCAACTGCGAGGCCTGCCGCTGCAACACCCTCGGGCTGATCGCGATCGAACGCGACGACTACGAGCGGGCCCTGGCCGACTGGAGCCCGATCCTCAAGGGCGAGCTGCGCTGCGCGCACGAGCCCCACGCGACCCTCGCCCGGTCGCTGCTGCCCCTCGCCGCGCTCGGGCGGCTCGACGAAGCCCGCGCGAACCACCTGCACGGGTACCGGATCAGCCGCGACAACGACGACATGGTCCGGATCATCGCCCGGCACATGCGGTTCTGCGCCCTCACCGGCAACGAGGCCCGCGCCGTCGAGATCCTGGACGCGCACGCCCGCTGCTTCCAGCTCGGGCTCGAACCCGATGTGCTGCTGACGTTCCTCGAAGGCGTCCAGGTCGTCTGCGGTTCGCTGCGCGCACGAGGGCTCGGGGACACGGAGCTCACCGGCCCGGGCGGGCGGCGATGGAACGCCGACGAGCTGTACGCGCATGCCGACACCGAACGCCGCGCGATCTGCGAACGCTACGACCGCCGCAACGGCACCGACGCGGTCTCGCGCGAATCGCAGCTGGCCGTCGATTCCGAGCGGACGTATCCGCATGTGCCGCTCGGACTCAAGACCTTCACCGCCGCTCCGCCTGCGCCCGAACCGGTGATGCCGGAACCGCAGGCCGCGTCCTTGGAAGCGCTCGAGGCGGCCCTCGTCAAGGCGCGGGCTGCCAACGACGCGTTCGCGGAAGACGTCATGGACCACTGGAAGGCGGTGGACCGCCTCGTTCAAGCGCTCGGAGTCGAACTCGAACCCGCCGACGAGGCGAACGTCCTGCTCGGCCGGATCGACGAGTCGAAGGGCCTCGACCACTCCCTCGAACTCGCGGCGCAAGTCCGCGAACGATTCACCGCAGCGGGACAGCCGGGCCGAGCCCTCGCGAACCTGGCCGCCACGCTCCACTGGAGACTCCAAGAGGACGTCGAGAGCATTCCGGAGGTGGCCGCTCAAGTCCTCGCCGAGGCGCCCGCCCATGCCGCGACCGAACCGGTCTTCGCGTTCAGGGCACGCGCGGCGGCGCTCAGCGCCCTGCTGCTGCACTGCCGGTCCACGGGCGCACAACCCGGGCCCGAACTGCTGGCCCAGGTCGAAGCGCTCGACGCCGAACTCGCCGCCGCTCCCGAGAACCGCCGCAACACCCTCTCCCGGACGCAGCTCGCGATGTACTTCGCCGGCTGCGTCAACGAACCCGAGCCTCGCCTGCACGCGTTCCGAAAGGCTTTCGAACTCGCATCGGCAGGAGAGCACCGCCAGGAGCTCTTCTCCTGCTCCATCGAGTACGGAAGCATCCTCAATGGAACCGGCAGCTTCGAGGAGGCGATTCGCGTCGCCGAAACCGGGCTCGCCAACTCCGGACCGGGGTCCCACCCGTTCGCACTCGCCGTGCTGCACTTGACCATCACCGAATGCACGACCAACCTCGGCATCCCGGCCAAGGCCGAAGCCCATGCCATCCAGGCGGCGCACTACTACGACCAGGCCGGGGAACGCGGCTGCGCGGGCGTCGCCCGCCACCTGCTCGGCGTCGCGCTCGCCCGGCAGGGCCGCCACCAGGAGGCGGTGGTGATCTTCGAGGCGGCGCTCGCCGACCTGCCCGAGATGCATGAGCACGAGCACTGGCGACTGGTCGATTCGCACGGCTGCCTTGCGGAGTCGTACCACCAGCTCAGGGAGCTCCGGCCCGCCCTCCACGAAGCGCTCGAAGCCCTGAAACTGATGGACGGCGGACTCGCGCACCGGGACCGGACCTATTTCGCGCGCATCGCGCACCTGGCCGGAACGCTGCTCGAACGGATCGGCGAATTCGACGACGCGATCCTGACCTATCGACGCTCCATGCAGGCCTGGCGCGAACTCGGCGCGTTCCCGACGGCGGCCAACGCGGCCCGCGCGGCGATGTGGGTCGAACTCCGGCACGGCACAGGCGAGCCCGTGACCGCCGGAATGCGCACGCTCGCAGCGGAGCTGCGGGAGCACTGGCAGGACGCCGAACTTCCTCCCGGGTACCGGGAGGCCTGCCGCCACGAACTCGCGAAGACCCTCATGCAGCACGCGAACATGCTCGTCGGCGAACAGGATGCCCGCGGCCTGGGCACACCGGAGGAATGCCAGGCCCTCAACGAGGAGGCCCTGCGCGTCCTCCTCGATGGCGAGTTCGACGGGTCGCTCGGCGCGCAGGCCGTCTCGCAGCTCCTTGATTGCCTTGAGGCGCAAGGAGAAAACCCGGACGACTGGGAAGCCGCCGCGACCGACGCCATCAAGCGCCTCGGCCTCGAAGACCACGAGCCCGTCAAGCAGATGATCACTGAGCAGCTGGACCGCATGAGGCACGACTACGACGAATACGAGGCAGCGGGCTCCTAGCCGCGTTGCGGGCCGGTCGATCGCCACCCGTTCGACCGGCCCGCGCCTCTGCAGATGCGTTTCACGGCCGCAGGCCGCCGGCCATTGACAAGAACGGTTCGCCGACATTGCCCACGGTCAGGCTCTGCCGCAGGAGGTCGAGGTCCGCCCCGTGCGCGGCGAAGTGGTCCAGCAGCGGCCGATACCGGTCGGGCCGGTCGCGGTTGAACTCGCTGGGCAGCCTGAGTTCCAGTCGCACGCAGTCGACGCGAAGGCCGTCGCAGTCCACGGTCACGTAGTGCCGCCAGGGGCCGGGGCCCATGCACTCCCATCCGTCCTCGACGATGGGGGCTTCCACGGTGCTGAAGCTGAAGCCGACGCCGTCGAGGCTGTAGCAGGCGAAGTACTGGCGGGAGACCTCGATCCATTGCGGCGGGGTCACGCACGGCAGATGCGCGAGCGCCGCGGCGATCGCGTCGAGGTCGCTTCGCCGGGCCAGCAGTATGTCGATGTCGCCGACCGGGAGGTCGACACCCTGCAGGCAGGCCGAACCTGTGCCGACCAGCCGGTACCGAAGCTGGGGAACCGCTGGCTCGATCAAGCCGAAGCCTTTGCGCAGCAATGCGACGAGCTCGTTCCGGTCGCGCAGCGGCCGAGTCTGGATCTCACCCATGCCGGGGACGCTACCCGCCGGGTCCGACATTGCGGTCCACCGAAAACGGCGCAGGTGTCGCACCTCAGTGGCACGATCGCAACCATGACCGACACGAAGGCGCGGCTGCACCATGACCTCCGCAATGCCCGCGAAAGCCTGCTGTGGAAGCTCGACGGCCTGGGTGAATACGACCTGCGCCGTCCCATGACGCCGACCGGCACCAACCTGCTCGGCCTGGTCAAGCACATCGGCGGCATCGAAGCCGGGTACCTGGGCGAGGTCCTCGGTCGGCCTGTTGCCTATCCGCCGCCCTGGTTCGCCGACGACCCGGACGAACCCAACACTGACATGTGGGTTCGGGCAGAAGAGTCGAGCGCGGACGTCATCGACTTCTACCGCCGAGTCTGGGCCCACTCGGACGCCACGATCGATGCCCTCGGCCTCGACGCTCCCGGCACGGTCCCCTGGTGGCCCGCCGAGAGCGCCGACGTCACGCTCCACCAGATGATCGTCCTCATGATCGGCGAGACCAACCGCCATGGCGGCCATGCCGACATCGTCCGCGAGCTCATCGACGGCACCGTCGGGCTGCGCCCCGATTTCAACGGTCTGCCCGAGGGCGGCGAGGCATGGTGGGCCGACTACCGCAACCGCCTGGAACAGAGCGCCCGCAGGGCCGCCGGGCGATAGCGGGCTCGATCCGGGGCACTATGCGTCGGGGTCTCGCAGCCCGACCGAGTCGTGGTCCCAGAAGGCCTGCGAGTAGACGAGCGTTCCCGTCATCCAGTCCTGATACGCCGCGAGCAGATACACCTGGAACGCGACATCGGGGATGCGCAGCGACGGCTTGCGGAAGCCGAGTTCGCCGGCCGCTTTGAAACCGAGCTTCGCGTAGAACCCGGGGTGGCCTTCGAGGAACACGAGCGGCTCACCGCGTTCGTCCAGGATCTCGAGTCCTCGGCGGATGAGCGCCGATCCGATGCCCTGGCCGTGGCGCTCGGGCAGCACGCCGACGGGGCTGAGCACCGGGACCCTGACCAGTTCGCGCGGCGCGTCGAGCAGGCTGGACGTGAACATCACGTGGCCGACGACCTGTCCATCGTCCACGGCGACAAGCGAAAGCGCATCCCGGGTCTCCCGCAGCGCGTCGTTCAAGTCCGCGACCTTCGGTCCGCTGTCCCCGAACGCCAGCTCATGGACGCTCCGGACGGCCTCGTGATCGCCCGCGGTCTCTTCACGTATCTCCATGGCGCGACCCTAGTCAGAGGATCGGACCTGAGCAAACCGGTTTCAGCCCGCCTCGATGGCGTCGAGGTCGCGCACGGCGAACCGGTGGTGCTCCCACTCCTCATCGAGGATCGTGTGCAGGCAGGAGAGCGTGGTCTCCTCGTACTTGGGGTGGTGCGGGTTCGGGCGCGGCGTGGCCAGCTCGCCAGGGGTGACCGCGGCTAGGAAGTCGCGCACGAGTGCAACGCGACTGGCCCGAACCTCGAGCACCTCTGCGTACGACGGCGTGTCCCGTACGAAGGCCCACCTGCCCTGGCCGGGATCGTCCTCGGCGCTGACGTGCATCAGTCCGATCGGGTGGATGGGCTGATCGGCCCCGAGGACCGCTAGCCCCAGCCACAGGTCCGTGGCGAAGACCAGGTGCCGCAGTGTCTGGGCGAACGACCATTCGCCGTCCACCGACACGTCGACCGTGCCGGGCGGCATCGCCCCGGCACGCTCTACCGTTGCCGCCCAGGTGTGTTCGAGCTTGGCCCAGGCCGCGCGCAGGCCTTCCGGAGATTCGGAGCGCCGCTCGGCACGGCCGGGGAAGCGGCGGTCGAGTTCGGCTTCGACGAACGGGACCACGTCGATGCCGTTGACATGGAAGCGCTGGCCCTCGGAGAGCCATGGTGAATCGATGTCCGCGTCTTTGACCTCGACCCCGCGCATCACGGCGCCGGACAGGTCGGACTCGACGAATCGGGCACCGCGCAGATTCACCTCGGTGAACTCCGCGCCCTCGAGATCGTCGGACCGGTTGAACATTGCCATGGCTGCTCCTCTCGTGGCCTGTGCGCGAGTCTATTGACGGGCACCGACACCCCGGATCGTGACGTCGGCAAGATCGCTTGACTCCGGGGCCCCGGACTGCTGGAATACAGGGCGTTGAAACTTCCATGGAAAGTAGCCCTCAAATGACTGAAACTTTCAGTGACGATCGGATCAGGCAGCATCGCACCGCCGACGCGACGGTCACCCTCACACTCGACGGGGCACCGCTCGCCGGGCGCGAGGTCGAGATTGAGCAGACGCGGCACAAATTCCTGTTCGGCTGCACCGGGTTCGAATTGATGGACCACGCCAACGGCACCTCCGCCGACCCCGAGCTCGACGCCCGAAAGGCCGAGCAGTGGGAGGGCCTCTTCAACTTCGCCACGCTCCCCTTCTACTGGGGCCGTTTCGAACCCGAGCGCGGCAAGCCCGCCACCGAGCCGCTCCGCAAGGCCGCGCAGTGGTTCGCCGATCGCGGCCACCCGGTCAAGGGCCACCCGCTCGCTTGGCACACCGTCTCCGCCGACTGGCTGCTCGACCTCGAGAACGAGGAGATCGCCCGCGTCCAGGTCGAGCGCATCAAGCGCGAGGTCGCCGATTTCGCAGGGGTCATCGACATGTGGGACGTCATCAACGAGGTCGTCATCATGCCGATCTTCGACAAGTACGACAACGGCATCACCCGCATTTGCCGCGACATCGGCCGCATCCCCATGGTGCGCATGGTCTTCGACGCCGCCCGCGAGGCCGGCCCGGACGCGACGCTGCTCCTGAACGACTTCGACATGTCGGCGGCCTACGAGTGCCTCATCGAAGGGGTCCTCGAAGCAGGTGTCAAGATCGACGCGCTCGGCCTCCAGAGCCACATGCACCAGGGCTACTGGGGCGAGGAGAAGACCGAGGCGATCCTGGACCGGTTCTCCCGCTACGGACTGCCGATCCACTTCACCGAGACCACGATCGTCTCGGGCGAGGTCATGCCGCCCGAGATCGAGGACCTGAACGACCACCAGGTCGACTCCTGGCCCTCCACCCCCGAAGGCGAGGCTCGCCAGGCCGACGAGATCGAACGCCACTACCGCACCCTGTTCGCCCACCCGTCGGTCGAGGCGATCACCTACTGGGGCATGTACGACACGGGCATGTGGCTCGGCGCCCCGGGTGGCTTCATCCGCCTCGACGGCACCCCCAAGCCCTCCTACGACCGGTTGCACCACTTGGTGAACGAGGAGTGGAAGACCCCGGCCACGACCCTCACGACCGACGAGCAGGGCCGCGTGCGCTTCAACGGCTTCCTCGGCGACTACAGCATCACGTTCGGGGACCGCGGCGGCGAGTTCAAGCTCGTTCAGGCCGGGGCGGCGGACCTGACCGTCGACTTCGCCTAGGCCGCACTCGTCGGTGCGGTCGCTGCGGCCGCACCGACGAGTGCGTTCAGGAGGATTCGACGGAGCCGCGGGCGCCGTCGCCGACCTTGGCGCTCGAACCGGTGCCCGCGGCACCGGTCTGGAGCTTGCCGTAGTTGATGACGCCGTTGTTCACGATGGTGTCGGGCAGAGGACGGCGGTCGGCAGGTCGGTCATGGCGACCACGTGAAGATCCTCGAGGATGCCGTCGACCACGCCCGCAGGCAGCTCGAGTACACGACCGACGCGACCGCCTTCTGCGACACCGAGTTCACCATCGCCGAACTGCGGCGCGTCTACGAGATCGTCTGGCAGACCAAGACCACGGCAGGCCCGCCGCGCTCTTCACTGCGGGGACGCTCAAGCGGCTGCCGCTGTCACCGGGCGCGCTAAGGACTTGCGGGGCAAGGACTCCGCGTACGTCAGGCCCCGCTCGATCCACTCGCGCAGCCGCTCGTCCGAGGCGCATGCCTCCTCGTCGATGCGGAGCCACGTCTTGGACTCGCGCCCGCCCATGACCATCGGCTCGGCGCCCGGCTCCAGGACCAGGTCCGTGAAGTCGTCGTCGCCGACGCGGATCATCGCACCGCCGCCGCTCAGCACGGCGGCCGCCATGTTGCCGTGCGCGAACCAGCAGGGACCGCCGAACATGGTCTTCTCGTACACGTACGGCCGGTTGTCGAAGATGTCGCGCACGCGGTCGGCCAGCGCCTTGTCGTAAGCCATGCGGCCAGGCTGCCACAGGACACCGACAAGGCGCTGGCGAACCGGCTACGGGGTCTCGCGGACCCAGACGGCCATGGTGCCCTTGCCGCGGTTGGCCCACGCGTAGTAGGGCACGGTGCGGATCGCGGTCGGCTCGGCCGAGACGGGCTCGGTCGCGTAGAGGCCGTCCGAAGGCGGGCCGTCGACCAGGCCTTCGGCGATGATCGCGTCCTGGCCGTCGGCGTGCTCGGTGCGGAGTTCGCCGCTGCGGGCGATCACGAGGCGGGGCACGGGGGCGGCGTTGTCGACCTCTTCAACACAGTGGACGATCGGGCCGCGCTGGACCGCGACCTTGCCCGCAGTGGAGGTGACGCGGGGGTCGGCGCGGACGAGGGTCGGGGCCATCGGGAGGGTGAGCTCGACGCGGTCGCCGCGCGCCCAGGTGCGGTCGAGGACGGCGTAGCCCTTGTCGGTGGTGTACGGGAGGACCTTGCCGTTGACGGTGACGACGGCCGCGCCGGTGGCCCAATCGGGCAGGCGGAGGCGGAGCGTCATGGGAAGGGGCGCTTCGGCTTCGGTGATCTCGAAGGCGATGGCGCCGTCCCAGGGGTAGCCGCTCTCCTGCGCGACGGTGACGCGCTGGCCGCCGTGGGCGAAGCGGGCGGAGCCGGTGACGTAGAGGTTGACCCAGAGGCCCTCGGTGTCGGCGACGTAGACGTACTGCTCGAGGGAGGTGAGGAGCCGGGCGAGGTTGGGCGGGCAGCAGGCGCAGTCGAACCAGTCGCTGCGTTCGACGGTGCCGTCGCTGGCGAGCGGGTTGCCGTAGAAGTACTTGGTGCCGTCGGCGGAGGCGCCGGAGAGGACGCCGTTGTAGAGGGCGCGTTCGAGGACGTCGACGTACTTCGCGTCGCCGGTCAGGATCATCATGCGGTGGGCCCAGAAGACGAGGCCGATGGCGGCGCAGGTCTCGGCGTAGCCGGTGTGGTCGGGAAGGTCGTAGGGCTTGCCGAAGCCCTCGATGGAGGGGTCGGCGCCGATGCCGCCGGTGACGTAGAGCTTGGTGGTGACGAGGTCGTCCCAGAGTCGTTCGCAGGCTTCGCGAAGGCCCTGGTCGCCGAGCTCGAGGGCGAGGTCGGCCATGGCGCTGTACTGGTACATGGCGCGCACGGCGTGGCCGACGGCCTTGTCCTGCTCGCGTACGGGCGCGTGGGACTGGTTGTACTCGCGGTCCCTTTGTCCACTGCGGACGTATACGCCGCCGGGGCTCCATTCGCCGCCGAAGTAGCCGGTGTCGCCGCGGCGTTCGGCCTCGGCGTCGAAGTAGAACGGGGCCTTGCCTCGGTTGTCGGTGAGGAGCAGGGAGAGGTCGAGGTAGCGGCGCTCACCCGTGGCGCGGTAGAGCTTCACCAGAGCCAGCTCTACCTCCTGGTGGCCGTCGTAGCCGCCTTCGCAGGGGCCGCCGGGGCTGAATTCGAGCCAGATGAGGTCGGCGTAGCGGCGCACGATGTCGAGGAGGGTGGTCTTGCCGGTGGCCTCGTAGTGGGCGACGCCGGCTTCGATGAGGTGCCCGGCGCAGTAGAGCTCGTGGGCGTCGCGCAGGTCGGTGAAGCGCTTCCCGGGCTTGACGGCGGTGAAGTAGTTGTTGAGGTAGCCGTCCTGCTGCTGCGCTCCAGCGAGGAGCTCGATCGCCTTGTCAACGGCCGCATCCAGTTCGGGGTCGTCGGTGGTGGCGAGGACGTAGCTGGCGGCCTCGATCCATTTGGCGACGTCGGACTCCCAGAAGATGGGGACGCGCTCGCGGTCGTCGTCGTCGTGGCTGCGCGGCTTGAGGAGCAGGGCCTCGAACTGGCCGCCTTCGCGCAGGCGGGCCTCCTGGTGCGGGATGGTCCGGGTGCGAACGGTTTCGCGGCGCGGGGACCAGAACTCGTCGGCGATCTGGACGTCGGCGAGGTGGAGCGAGGTCCGGTGCGGAGCGGGCATGGGGTTTCCTTCGGCGTGGCGGAGAGGGCGGACGGAAAAGGTTTTCGGTCAGGCTACCCGGGTCGCTTGTTTACCGATACACCGGTCTCATGCTGCGGAACGCCACTTCGCCGGAAGGCCTCCGAAAGCGTTTCCGAAACAGAGCGGCCTTGCGCAATCCGAGAGCGCCCCTTCACCTTTTGTTCACTTATGGTTGGCGGGCGGGGTACCCGCGGCGCATAGCCTCCGGAATCGGAACGCGTCGATCCGCCACCCCGAACCGCGCATCGGCGATCCTGTTCCGGACGTACTGCCATAGGAGTCCCAAATGAATCGTCGTGACGCCGCAAAGCGGCGCAGCCTGCCGCTCCTGTCCGACCACATCGGCGGCCGCTCGCAGCTCACCTGCCTCTACCGCTGCGGCGACGCCTGCAGCCACCCGGTGCCGAACACCTCCGACAACCCCTACATGGGCGACCTCATCGCCTCCGCCGTCTCCCGCCGCTCCATCTTCAAGGCCGGCGTCGTCGTGAGCGCGGGCGCGGGCGTCGCGGGGGCGCTCGGCAGCAGCGCCGTCTACGCCTCCGAAGACGACGCGCAGACCTCCGCGCTCTGGGGCTCGGTCCCCCGCGGTCTGCGCTTCGACGCCGTGGAACCGAACCGGGAAGACGCCGTCACCATCCCCGACGGATACGAGCAGCAGGTCGTGATCCGCTGGGGCGACCCGATCCTGGACGGCGCCGCCGACTTCGACCCCGCCGCGCAGACCCCCGAGGACGCCGCCGGGCAGTTCGGCTACAACTGCGACTTCCTGGCCCTGCTCGACCTCCCCGGCGAGCGGCGCCGCAAGGTGCTCGTCGCCAACCACGAGTACACCAGCGAGGAGATGATGCACTACGGCTACGACGCGGCCGCGCCCACGCGCGAGCAGGTCGAGATCGGCTGGGCCTCGCACGGCCTCTCCGTCGTGGTCCTCAAGGAGGACAGGGAGAACGGCGACCTCACGCCCGTCGTGGGCCACGAGCTCAACCGCCGCATCACCGCCACCTCCGAGTTCGTCCTCTCCGGACCCGCCGCCGGCGGCGACCTGCTGAAGACCACCGCCGACGCCGAAGGCTCGCTGGCGCTCGGCACCCTGAACAACTGCGCGGGCGGCGTCACCCCGTGGGGCACCATCCTCTCCGGCGAGGAGAACTTCAACCAGTACTTCGCGAACGCCGGGCAGGTCGCCGACGCGACCGCGAAGGCCCGCCTCGCCCGCTACGGCCTCTCCGGGAACGCCAGCGAGCGCAAGTGGGAGCAGTACGACCCGCGCTTCGACGTGCTCCAGGAGCCCAACGAGCCCAACCGCTTCGGGTGGATCGTCGAGCTGGACCCGTACGACCCCGACTGGACCCCTCGCAAGCGCACCGCCCTGGGCCGCTTCAAGCACGAGGGCGCCGGGCCGCGCGTGGACCGGCAGGGCCGCGTGGTCGTGTACATGGGCGACGACGAGCGCTTCGACTACATGTACAAGTTCGTCTCCAAGCTCAAGATGAAGACCGGCACGGGCAGGAGCGCGCGCGAGCACAACCGCAAGCTCCTCGACGAGGGCACCCTCTACGTCGCCAAGTTCACCGGCGACAGCCCCGGTGAGATCGACGGCACCGGAACCCTTCCCGAGGACGGCGCCTTCGACGGCTCCGGCGAGTGGATCAAGCTCGCCAGCGGCGACGAGTCCTTCGTGGACGGCATGACCGCCGAAGAGGTGTACGTGTTCACGCGCCTCGCGGGCGACAAGGTCGGCGCGACCAAGATGGACCGTCCCGAGGACGTCGAGGTCAACCCGAAGTCCGGCAAGGTGTACGCGGCCCTGACCAACAACTCGCAGCGCGGCACCAGCGGCAAGGCAGCGGCCGACGAGGCCAACCCGCGCAACAGCAACAAGCACGGCCACGTCCTCGAGCTCGAGGAGCGCTACGGCGACCTGGCCGCCACCAGCTTCGGCTGGCGGCTGCTGCTCGTCTGCGGCGACCCCGAGGACCCGAGCACGTACTTCGCGGGCTACCCGAAGGAGGAGGTCAGCCCGATCTCCTGCCCGGACAACGTCGCGTTCGACCCGCAGGGCAACCTGTGGATCTCCACCGACGGCAACGCCCTGGGCATGAACGACGGCCTCTTCGGCGTCTCGCTCACCGGCTCGACCCGCGGCCTGACCAAGCAGTTCCTGACCGTGCCGCTCGGTGCGGAGACCTGCGGCCCGGTCATCCAGGACCGCCACATCCTGGTCGCCGTGCAGCACCCGGGCGAGATCGACGGCGCGACCGCCGAGACCCCGCTCTCGCAGTGGCCCGACGGCCCGGACGGGGCCCTTCCCCGCCCGTCCGTGGTGAACGTGGTGAAGGACGGCTTCGACAGCATCGGCTGCTAAGCAAGGCAACCGGAAACGGGGCGACCATCGCTGGTCGCCCCGTTTCCGTTTCGGCTCATGAGTTGCGGCCGTGGACGACGAGGGCCCAGGCCAGCGCGAGGAGCGACAGCAGCGAGGCCACGCCGCGCACCGTGTTCCAGGCGATCCAGCGGGATTCGATGCTGGCGCGCAGCGCCGCCGGGTCGCCGATGGCGGCCGGGTCGCCGGCGGCTTCGAGGCGGTCGTTCATCGGCACGTTGACCGCCACGGTCCCGATGAACATGACGAGGGCCAGCACGAGGGCGAGCAGGATCCACGGGGACGCGGCGCGGTCGCCCGAGAACCAGTTCAGGGCGAGCGCGGCGGCGGTGAAGAGCACCGAGCCGAGGAACGCGGTCATGAACCAGCCGTTGAGGATCACCCTGTTGATGTGCTGCATCCCGGCGATCCAGCCGCGGTCGTCGAGGATCTTGAGGCCGGGCATCACCGCGTAGGAGAACCCGGTGAAGAGCCCGGCCATGAGGCCGACGCTGAGGGTGGACGCGAGGAGCGCGAGGAGTTGGAGGAGTCGCACGGGGCTATGCCTTTCGGTAGGTCTGGATCGCCGCTCCCGATTCGAAGACGCGGTTGTCCGCGAGCGTAAACGCGGTCGGCTCGTAGGCGCCGGCGAACATCGGGATGCCGCCGCCGAAGAGCACGGGATAGCGCTTGACGATGATCTGGTCGATCTCGGAGATCAGCGCCGAGGCGAGGTTCGCGCCGCCGCACAGCCAGATGCCCTTGCCTTCGCGCGCTTTGAGTTCGCGCACGAGTTCGAGCGGGTCGCGGTCGACGAAGTTGACGTCCTTGTCGGTGTCGGCGCCGAGGCTGCGGGTGAAGACGTACTGCTCGAGGTGGGCGTACGGGCTCGTGACGCCCATGGCGAGGCCCGGGTCGTAGGTGCGCCTGCCCATCACGAGGGTGTCGAAGTGGGTGTTCGGCGCGTCGGCGATGCCGAAGGATTCGCGGGCGAAGCTCGGCAAGGTCTCGGGCCATTCCTCCTTGATCGCTTCGAGGACGTCGGCGAAGACCATGAGCGGTTCGACTTCGTCGTTCGGTCCGGCGATGTAGCCGTCGAGCGAGGTGCCGATGTAGTAGGTGAGTTCGCGGTTCTGCTTGCGCATACACACTCCGTTTGAAGTACTATGATTGAAGTGGTTTGAACTTACCACTACATATGAAGTGGTGTCAATCGAAGGAGCGGACCGATGCGCCAGAATCCCGAGCGCCGTACGGCACTGATCGACGCTGCCATTGAAGTACTCGCAGATCAGGGGGCACGCGGACTCACGTTCCGGGCCGTCGACACCCAGGCGGGTGTGCCGATCGGCACAGCCTCGAACTACTTCGCGAACCGTGATGCCCTACTGACGCAAGCGGGTCAGCGGGTGTTCCAGCGGCTCGACCCCGGCCCCGCGGTCGTGGGCGAGGCGCTCACGCTGCCGCGCACGCGCGAGTCCGTGGACCGCCTCATGCACGAGATGGTCGAGCGCATCACCGCGTTCCGCTCCGGCTACCTGGCGATGCTGGAGCTGCGGCTCGAGGCCACGCGCCGCCCGGAGCTGCGCGAGGTGCTCACCAAGCAGATCCGCGACAACGTGCAGGAGAACATCGACTTCCACCTGGCCTCGGGGATGCCCGGGGACGCGGACACGGTCGTGATGCTCTACCTCTCGCTCAACTGGCTGATCCTCGAGCGCCTGACGCTCCCGGACGTGTTCGGCGAGGACCGGGCGGCGGCGCTCATCTCAGCGGCGGTCGACCAGATCGTGCCGCCCCAATGACGGCCGGGCAGTACCCCTCTATGAGGTCCTGGACCTCTCCGTAGGCCGGCAGGTCGGCGGGTACCGAGGCGCCGTCGCGCACTGCCGCGGCCGTACGGGCCACGGCGCCTTGGGAAGCGCGGAAGAGGAGCGAGCCGGTGCTGACGCGTGCGACACCGAGCCCGGCGAGGTCCGCGAGAGGCAGATGGGCGGGCGAGAAGAGGATGTTGAGCGGGCCGTCGACACGGTCCGCAAGGGTCGATATGTCGGCGGCGGCGACCGCTCCGGGGACGAAGATCCCGTCGGCTCCGGCTTCGCGGTACCGCCGGGCGCGCTCCAGCGTGCGTTCGAGCGGCCGGTCGAGTCCGAGCCAGTACGGGTCGGTGCGGGCGTTGAGGAACAGGTCCGGGCAGCGCCGCTTCACGGCCTCGATGACCTCGGCGTGGCGCCCGGGGTCGGCGAGGGTGCCGTCGGCCCGGCCGTCCTCGATGTTGACCCCCGCGATGCCGAGTTCGGCGAGCTGCGCGGCGACCTCGGCGACTTCCTCCGGCGTTTCGCTGAAGCCGCTCTCGATGTCGACCGAGAGGTGGACGGGCAACACCGCGAGTACCCGCGCGAGCGCGAGGGTCGCGTCGCGGGCGAGCCCGGTGGCGTCGGGCAATCCGGCCGCGGCGGCGACCCCGAGGCTCGTGGTGCCGACCGCATCGAACCCCATGGCCGCCAAGGCCGCCGCCGAGGCGAAGTCCCAGGCGTTCGGCAGCAGCAGCGGTTCGTCGCCGTAGTGCACGGCGTGGAAGTCACTCGGCATCGCGCAGCACCTCGCAGACGCCGATGGCGATCGCCAGCGCATGGTCGATCCCGGGGCAGCGATGCGCTCCGGCACCGAAGGGCATGGCGGTGAGGTCGGCCTGGACGAGAGCCCCGGAGGCGATCGACCTGCGGACGGTGGCTCGAACGGGAGGATCGGCGAGCAGCGCCCCCGCCACCAGCAGTTCAGCCGAGTCGGCCGTTGCCCCATGCCGTCGGATGGCGTTGCCGATCAGGCCGGCGGTGGCGTCGCAGGCCTGGACGAGCAGCCCGATCCTGGCGGCGGTCCGTTCGTCGGCTGCTCCCCCGAACGCCTTGACCAGGCTCGCCACGGCCGCATCGGCCTCCGCGTCGTCGGTGTCGAGCTTGTAGTGGGCGGCGACCCGGTGTACGGCGGCCGTATCGGTGCCGGCGAGCCCGAAGGCCTCGCCCAGTACGGCGACCGGCACCTGCCCGGCGATGTCCATTGTGCCTTCGGCGAGCAGTGCGGCGGTGCGGTCGCGTGCCCGCCGGCGAAGCAGCGCGGGATCGACTCGGTCAAGGAATCCGGTCGCCAGCCTGCGCCTTCGCAGATGCGTTTCGCCGCTGGAGAACCGGGCGACATGGGCACGTAGCCACCGGATGCCGCCGGGCGGGCCGTTCTGGGCCGGAGGGGGGATGAAGGCCGGGTCGGTGAGGACGCGGATCGCTTCGATCCCGTGCTGGATCGCTGTCACAGCCGCAACGCTAGGTCTGGAACGGTTCGGCGGGCGCCGAAGCGTCGAGGGCGCACAATGTGCGGGTGACGAACGATGTGGGAGCGGATCGGCTGGCCGAGCTCGCGCGGGCCCTCGCGGACCCGACGCGGGCGGCGTTCTGTCTGGCGCTGCTCGACGGACGGGCTTGGACCGCCGGGGAACTGGCCCGTCACGCGGGCGTCGCGGCCTCGACGGCGACCGAGCATCTGCACCGGTTGACCGCGGTCGGCGTGCTCACCGAGCGCCGCCAGGGCCGCCACCGGTACGTCGAGCTGGCCGATGCGCGCGTGGCCGCGTTCATTGAAGACATGGCCGCGCTCCTGCCGCCGGCGCCCGCTCCGGTCACGGGCCTGAGATCGGCCGCGGCCTCGACCGCGCTCGCCAGGGGCCGCACGTGCTTCGACCACCTTGCCGGTCGCCTCGGGGTCACGCTCACCGAGGCCATGGCGGCGCACGGGCACTTGGAGACCGACGGCGGGTTCGCCTTGAGCGGCAAGGGCCTGCACTGGATGGAAGCGTCACTCGGCGTCGATACGGCGGCCTGGGGGCGACGCCGCCCGGTGGCGCGGGCCTGCCTCGACTGGACCGAACGCCGCACCCATCTCGCCGGTCAGGCCGGCGCGAGCCTGTGCCGGGCCCTGTTCGACCACGGCTGGATCCGCCGTGTCGGCTCGACCCGGGCCGTGCGCCTCACCGATGGCGGCTCCGACGCCTTGCAAGCACTACTGGGCATCGATGCATCTGAGCTCGGTCTGCTCTGAGCACTGGGGTGCGGGTCGGTGGGCACGCTCTCTCGCCGACCGGGGATGCGGACGCGCGCTCGGCCCCAGACGGTGGTGCGGATCCGCCTGGGGCGCGACGTCACTGCTTCACCGCTCCCGCGACGAGACCCGACTGCCAGTAGCGCTGGAGGAAGAGGAACGCGATCACCAGCGGGATGATCGACAGCAGCGAACCGGTGATGACCAGCGGGATCAGGTCTCCGCTCGCACCGCCCGCCGCCGCGGCCTGGCCCTGCCAGCGCGCCAGGCCGACAGTGATCGGGTACAGCTCAGGGTCGTTGAGCATGATGAGCGGCAGGAAGTAGTTGTTCCAGGTGTGCACCAGGGCGAACAGTAGGACGGTGGCGAAGCCGGGCGCGAGGAGGCGCAGCACCACCTGGAAGAAGATCCGGAATTCGCTCGCGCCGTCGATGCGGGCGGCCTCCAGGAGGCTGTCGGGCACCGAGGCCTCGACGTAGACGCGCATGAGGAGGAGCCCGAAGGGATTCACGAGCGAGGGCAGGATGATCGCCCAGGGCGTGTCCGCGAGGCCGATCTCGCTGAACACCAGGTAGGTCGGGATCGCGAGGGCGGTGGTGGGGACCATGACCGCGCCGAGCACGATCATGAACATGGTGCGGTTGCCTTTGAAGCGGTACTTCGAGAAGCCGTATCCGGCGAGTGCGGCCAGGAGCGCGCCGCCGCCCGCGGCGGTGACCGCGTACAGGAGCGTGTTCCACAGCCATTTGAGGAAGACGCCGTCGTCCTGGGTGAGCGTGAGCCTGATGTTCTCGAACAGGTGGAAGTCGCCGGAGAACCAGAGGCCGAAGGTGGAGAACAGGTCCTCGCTGGTCTTGCTGGAGGCGACGACGAGCCAGAACAGCGGCAGCAGGAAGTAGGCCGCGGCGGCGAGCATCCCGATGGTGAGGACGGTGCTGCGCCTGGGCCGCTGGCGGCGCGGTTTGAGGACGGTGGAGGTCATCGCCGGCTCCTGCGGTTGGTGGCGAACATGAACGCGTACGAGCCGACCAGGATCACGAGGCCGAGCACGAACGAGACGGCGGCGGCGTAGTTGTACTCCTGGCCCACGAAAGCGAGGTTGTAGGCATAGAGGTTGGGCGTGTAGGCGGCGTCGATCACGGTGGGCGCCAAGGACTGCATGAGCTGCGGCTCGTTGAAGAGCTGGAAGGCGCCGATGATGGAGAAGATCATGCAGACGGCGAGCGCGGCTCTGAGCGCCGGGATCTTGATGCTCCAGGCGATGCGCCACTGCCCGGCCCCGTCGACCGCGGCGGCCTCGTAGATCTCGGTGGGCACCGAGCGGAGTGCGGCGAAGAGGATCACCATGTTGTAGCCGGTGAACTCCCAGAACACGATGTTGGCGAGGGAGCCGAGCATGAGGTCGGGTCCGAGGAAGTCGGGCGCGCTGGTGCCGAGCCAGTCGGCGAGTTGCGCGAAGGGCCCGAAGTCGGGTCCGTAGAGGAAGCCCCACATGAGGGTCGCGATGACGCCGGGGACGGCGTAGGGGACGAAGATGGCAAGCCTGGTGGTCCTTTTCAGACGGACCAGGCCGGTGTCGAGTGCGAGCGCGAAGGCGAGCGCGGCTACGAGCATGATCGGCACCTGGATGAGGAAGAACAGGCCGACGCGGCCGATGCCGGTCCACAGCTGCTCGTCGCCGAAGGCGCGGGTGTAGTTCTCGAGGCCGACGAAGACGTTGCCGCCCACGAGCTGTTCGCGGAAGAGGCTGAAGTAGGCGGCGTAGACGAGCGGCAGGGCGAACATCGCGAGGAACACGATCATGAAGGGGGCCACGAACATGTACCCGGCGAGGGTGCGGCGGTCGCCGCGGCGCTTGCGTCCGGGTCCGCCCGGTGCGCTCTCGGGCCTGCTGGTGCGGGTTTCGGTCGTCGCGGTCATGGCTGCCTCACGGTGAATCCCTGGTACTTCGCGTACTCTTCGATGCGCTGCTGCCATGCCTCCATGGCGGCGAAGGCGTCGGTCTTCTCGGCCACGGCGGTGCCGACGGTGGCGGTGAAGTCGGCGTAGACCTTGTCCTGGAACGGGGCCCACTGGAAGTCGGGGGCGACCGTGGTGCCTATCTCGGCGAAGAGGCCGTTCACCTCTTGCCCGCCGTAGAAGTCGAGTTGCTGGCCCGTGAAGGCCGGGTCCTCGAGGATCGCCTTGGTGGGCGGGTAGAGGAACTGCTCGTTGGCCATGGTGCCGGTCGACGCCGGGTCGGTGTTGATGAACTGGGCGAAGACGGCGGCGGCGATCGGGTTGCGGGTGGTGGCCATGACCGCGGAGGTCGAGCCGCCCCAGTTGGACGAGACCTGCTGCCCCGCTTCCCATTGCGGGAGCGGGGCGACCCGCCAGAGGCCGGCGGTGGAGGCCGCGGCGGACTGGAGGAAGGTCGGAGCCCAGGCGGGGGCGATCCAGGTGGCGTACTTGCCCTTGTTGAGGGCCTGGTACCACTGGTCGTTGAAGTCGGCGTCGACCGAGATGAGGTCCTGTTCGGACAGTTCGCCCCAATAGCGGGCGACTTTCTCCGCCTCGGGCGAGGTGAGGTCGACGTTGAGGTCGGGGCCTTCGGAGCCGCCGAACGGGTCGGCGCCGGCCTGCCAGAGCATCGCGGCGAAGAACGCGCCCTGCGCGGGCGCGAAGTTCGTCAGGTACACCTCGGGGTCGGCCTCGTGCAGTGCGGCGGCCGAGGCGGCGAAGTCGTCCCAGGTCGCGGGCACTTCGATGCCGTGGGTTTGGAGGATGTCGTCGCGGTAGAGCATCCCCATGGGTCCGGTGTCCTGCGGGATCGCCCAGACCTCGCCGTTCGCGCCGGTCACCTGCGACCACGCGAACTCCACGAACTGGTCGCCGATCTCGCCGGCGCCGTAGGGCCCCAGGTCGAGCAGGTCCTCGGTGATGACGAACGACGGGATCATCTGGTACTCGAGCTGGGCGATGTCGGGGGCGCCGTTCCCGGCGCGCAGCGCGGTGCGCAGCTTCGCGTAGTGCGGATTGCCCTGACCGGCGTTCACCACGTCCACAGTGATCTGCGGATAGGCCTCCTGGAAGAGCGCCACCTCTTTCTCGATGCCCGGCACCCAGGTCCAGAAGTTCAATTCCGTGGGCGTCTGCATGGCCTGGTCGATCTCGGCCTGCGTGACGCTCTTCGGCGGATCCACAGTGTGCCTGCCGCAGGCGGCGAGCGACAGTGGGCCCGCCAATGCGGCCGCGAGGCCGGTCCTGCGTCTGAATCGGGGAGTCATCGGGTGGGTCCTTCCTGTTGCGCGCCAGTGCGAATCAGGATTTGTCCTCTGGCACTACCTTTGGGAGAGGGGTGGAGCGGTCGACGAGCGGACGACGAGTCGGCGGCGCGGTGCGACCGCCTTCGCCTCCGGCTCGAGTGTCACGGCATCGGGCATGAGCCGCAGGAGCACATCGAGGGCGTAGGCCGCGTCGCCTTCGAAGTCCTGCTGGACGGTGGTCAGCGGCGGCGAGAGGTAGGCCGCGGCGGGGATGTCGTCGAAGCCGACGAGCGAGACGTCCTCGGGGACGCGCCGCCCGGCCTCGCGAAGCGCCCGGGAGAGCCCGATCGCGGTGTCGTCGTTGGCGCAGAACACGGCCGTGGCCTCGGGCGGCAGAGCGAGACCGGCCGCGTACCCGCCCGCCGGTGTCCAGTCGCCTTCCAGCGGCGGGGGCGGTTCGATGCCGCGCGCGCGGTGGGCCTCGGCCCAGCCTTCGAGGCGCTCGCGGCCCTCCCACCAGTCCTGCGGCCCGGCGGCGTGCCAGACCCGCTCGTGGCCGAGGTCGAGCAGGTGCTCGACGGCTTCGCGGCAGGACGCGGCGGTGCGGCCGCGCGCGAGGGCCACGTTCTCGTCGGGCAGGCCGGCGGCCCGGCCGAGGCTCACGATCGGGACGCCCGCATCGGGGCGCAGGCGCTCGCCTTCGTCCTTCGGCTCGGAGAGGATGATGCCGTCGACTCCTTGGGCGAGCAGCCAGTCGATGGACTCCTGGATCGCTCCCGGCTGGCCCTCAGGGGTGTTGGCGACCATGAAGGAGAGCCCGGCGGCGCGGGTGGCGCGCTCCAGTGCCACGAGCATGGAGGCCGGGCCGTAGAGGGCCGAGCCGAGGGAGACGACGCCGATGCGCTTGAAGCGGCCGGTGATGAGCGCACGGGCGGCGGTGTTGGGCCGGAAGCCGAGTTCGGCGGCGGCGCGGAGGACCTTCTCGCGCAGCGCTTCGCTGACGTAGCGCTCGTTGTTGACGACGCGGGAGACCGTCTTCTGGGAGACCCCTGCCAGGCGCGCCACGTCGGTCATGCCGGGCGGTCGGCGCCGGGCATCGCCGTGCGAGGCGTCGTCGGGTGCGGCAGGAGAGGACATTAGGCTCCAAAGCGAATCTGACTACGTTGTCAGGCGTAACCTACGCCTCGCTTCGGAGCCCTGTCAAGTCGAGGATCAGATCGTACCCGCCAATTCCGGCAAAGCGCCATCACGGGAGGACACCCGGATCACGTCGAGCGGAGCCGCAGCGTCGATCCACTGCCCGCCCCCGTGCACCGCTCCAGAATGGAGGTCGGTCCACGAAGCGCCCTCCGGACGGTCGTATCGAAGAGCGCGACTCCGCTAGGTCAAGCGGAACGTGGCATCGGTGCGCTCCTGCGCCGTGGCGACCGGCAGGATGTTGGCCAGACCGCCCGAGGCGCGGATGAACCGGCCCGGGAAGTTGAACGACTCGAACGACTCCGCGGCGGCGTCGGCCAGCCCGTCGCGCTGGTGGAAGCTCGCGTCGGCGTCGAACACCGAACCGCCGTCGTCGGCCTCGACCCACAGCTCGTAGTTCTTGTGCCGCAGGTAGCGGCCCGGGAAGTTCGCCGACTCCAGCGACACCGTCCCCGAACCGGCCAGGCCCGGCACGATCCGGAACTGCGAATCGGCCAGCATCGCAACGGAAGTGCCCGCGCGGACCCGGTAGTCGTAGTGGTTCAGGTAGGCACCGCTCTGCCCGTACAGCGAGAACCGGTACGGCGTGGCGCCGGCCGCGACCGGGATGCCGAAGTCGGGCGTGCCGTCCGCGCGCCAGTAGACCTTCTGAATCCTGGTGTGCCGGTTGGGATCGTAGAGCGGATCGCCGCTGATCGCCTTGTAGGGCCGGGCGTGGTAGACGAGAATGTCGCTCTGCCCGTCCTCCGAGACGGTGAACGAGTTGTGCCCGGGTCCGTACTGACTCGTCGCGTCGCTGCTGCGCAGCACCGGCTGCGCGCTCTTCGTCCACGACGAGGCGTTGAGCAGGTTCGCACCCGAGGAAGCGGTGAGCAGCCCGACCGCGTAGTTCGCGTCGGTGGCGCTGGCGGAGAAGGTCATGAAGATCCGACCGTTGCGGGTGATGACGGCCGGGCCCTCGTTCACCTTGTGCCCGATGGTCTCCCACGAGTTGGTCGGCTTGCTGATGCGCACGGGCGTGCCGGTGATGGTCCAGGGGTTCGTCATCGCGGCGAGGTAGAGGCTGGTGCCCGAGCCGAGCTCGGGGTCGCTCTGCGCCCAGCAGAGGTAGCGGGTCGAGCCCTGCGTGAAGGTGGTCGCGTCGAGCGAGAACGAGTCGCGCGGCGTGACGATGCGGCCCTTCTCGGTCCACGTGCCGCTCATCGGGTTCGCGCTCGCGTTCTCCAGCACGTACATCCGGATGGCCCACACGTCGTCGGTACGACCGGCGGCGAAGTAGATGTACCACTTGCCGTTCACGTGGTGGATCTCCGGCGCCCAGATGTGCGCGCCCATCTCGCCGCTCGCGTGCTTGGTCCAGATCGTGGCCTCGGAGGCGGTCGCGAGGCCCTGCAGGGTGGTCGCGCGGCGCAGGATGATGCGGTCGTAGGCCGGGACGCTCGCGGTGAAGTAGTAGTACCCGTCGGTGTGCCGCCAGATGTGCGGGTCGGCGCGCTGCTGGATGAGCGGGTTGACGTACCGGACGCCGGGGGTGTCGGCGGCCTGCGCGGCTCCAGCGGCGAACCCGACTCCGGCACTGGACGCGGCGGCGACTCCGGCGGCCTGGAAGAGTCGGCGGCGGCTGAACGGCGGGAACGGCATGGGAACTCCTTGAGGGGATGACCACGGCTTGTGATCGATAACAAGACTGACGTCAGCCTATGCATACACTCCCTCGAAAGTCAACGATTTCGATCCATAGATGTCGATGCTCGCGGATGTCCGGTGCCTCTCAAGAGGCACCGGACACGGCTACCAGCGGTGGTGGATCTGCGCGCGGATCTTCGCCTCGTAGAGGTCGCGAACGGAGGCGAGCGTCGATTCCGGCAGCGGCGCGAGGTCGGCCGCGGCGGCGTTCGCCCTGGCCTGCTCGGGGTTCCGCGCCCCGGGGATCACTGTCGAGACGCCGGGCTGCTGGATGAGCCAGCGCAGCGCGGTCTGCGCCGGGGTCGCCCCTTCCGGTGCGAGCGAAGCGAACTCGACCGCGGCCTCGACGCCGGTGGCGTAGTCGACCCCGGAGAAGGTCTCGCCCTGGTCGAAGGCCTCGCCGTGGCGGTTGTAGTTGCGGTGGTCGTTCGCGGCGAACACCGTGTCCGCGGTGTACTTGCCCGAAAGCAGACCGGACGCGAGCGGCACCCGCGCGATGATCCCGACCCCGGCCGCCTCCGCGGCGGGCAGGACGGCTTCGAGCGGCTTGAGCCGGAACGGGTTCAGAATGATCTGCACGCTCGCCGTGCCCGGCCGCGCGATCGCCGTCAGCGCCTCGTCGCAGGTCTCGACGCTCACGCCGTACGCGGCGATCCGGTCCTCCTCGACGAGGGTGTCGAGCGCCTCGAAGACCGCGTCCGAGGCGTACACCGGGGTGGGCGGGCAGTGGAGCTGCACCAGGTCGAGCCGCTCGACGCCGAGGTTCACGCGCGACCGGTCGGTCCAGGCCCGGAAGTTGTCGAGGGTGTAGAGCGCCGGGTCCAGCTCGACGCGGCGGCCCATCTTGGTGGCCACCATGACCTGCGCGTCCGGCCGTTCCTTCAGGAACCGCCCGATGAGCCGCTCCGAACGGCCGTCGCCGTAGACGTCGGCGGTGTCGAAGAAGGTCACGCCCGCTTCGACGGCCGCATCGAGGACGGCGAGCGCGTCCTCCTCCTTCACCTCGCCCCAGTCGGCCCCGAGCTGCCAGGTGCCGAGCCCGACCACCGACACCCGCTGGCCGCTCCTGCCGAATACGCGCTGCTCCATTGATCCCCCAAGTCGTCGTGTCTTTCGCGGGCCAGTCTAGGACCCGGCGCGCGCCCCGGGAGCGGGGCGCTCATCGCGAGTGCGGGGCCGCCGGCGCGGGTAGGCTTCCTGCCGTGCGCTACTACGTTCAGTTTCCTGCCGGAACCGGTGCATTGGTCGCCGGGTCGATCGGTTCGTACGTCGACCGGCCGGAGACGGTCTACGCCGACGACAGCTCGCTGATCTTCGAATCGGAGAGCCGGTATTCGCAGGTGGTGCAGATTCCGTTCGTCAAGAACTCGTTCACCGTGATCGCCGATGTGGTTCGCCGCGATATCGATGAGGGCGTGCTCGAACTCGCGGACAGCCTCCGCTACGACGGTCTCGACAGCCACGCGGACTCGTTCCGCGTGATGTTCCACGTCGACGGCGAACTCGTCCCCGTCAGCCCCCCCGCGAAGCGCGCGCTCGAAACCGAGATCACCTACGCCTCGGGCCAGCGCATGGTCGGCCGCGGTTCGGGAGAGGAGTACTGGGTGGTCGGAAGGACCGACTTCGACTACCTGATGCTCTGCCGCCGCCACATCCGCCCCAAGCGCGCGGCGAAGGCCGCGGGAGCGATCTCGCACGAGTTGTCGTCGCTCCTCGTCGCCGCCTCGAAGCCCGAACCCGACGACGTCTTCCTCGATCCCTTCGCCGGCTCGGGTTCGTTCACCAATGCCCGGATGTCGTTCCCGGCCAAGCGCATCGTCTATTCGGACTCTGATCTGCCGCGGCTCCGGGAGGATTTCCCGGCGGCGATCCGAGAAAGCCGCGACATCGAATTCCTCGACGAGGACGCACTGTCGCTCCCCTCGTTCCAGGACCGCGAAGTGGACGTGATCGTCACCGATCCTCCGTGGGGCGAATACGAGGAACTGCCGCTCGAACTGCCTGAATTCCTCGACGCGATGGCCCGCTCCTTCGACCGCGTCCTCGCTCCGCGCACCGGAAGGCTCGTGCTCCTCGTCGCCCGAATGGCAGCCGAAGCAGCCGAGAAGGCCTTGACCGCCAACAACCTCGCGGTCCATTCACTCCACGACATCCTCGTGAACGGCCACCCCGCCACGGTCCTCGTCGGGGGCCGCGCGTCGGCGTGACGGCCGGGGTCCTCACGCCCCCTTGCCGACGTGCTTCGGTCACGCGTCCGCGCACACGTTCCGGGCCCCAGCGGGGAGTTCCGCGAGGTACTGCTCAGCCTCGGCATCCGTGAACCCGCGTCCAGTCCGCTCGCAGACCAAGTCGTAGGGGTCTTGTGTCAGGAAGTCGAGCGAGAGGATATCGATGCCGTCCAGTCCCAATGTGGCGAGCGTCGACCCATCGTCCGAGAACGCGTACGTGTACATCGAGTCCCGCGTGTAGAGCTCTGCGACCACGAGTTCCCGTTCGATGTCCCAGACCAGTATCTTGCCCCCGTCGAAGAACGAGTCGACGGTCTCCTCCACCACGATGTGGGTGCCGTCCGGGGTATAACCGATGACTGAATTGAAAACCGACCGCGGAAGATGCACCACCGGAGCATCTTCGGGCGAGGTCAGGTCCCAGACCGCGATCCCCCGGCCAGTGGCTGCCGCGAGCGACGACCCGTCGGGGCTGAAGGCCACCGCGCTCACATCCGGATAATGCCCCTCGAGCCGGGTCGTGCGACCGCCGCTCGCGATGTCCCAGACGCGAATGCCGCCTTCGCCGTCCACCGTGGCGACCTGGCTCAGGTCCGGACTGAAATCCATCGCCATTCTTGCGGGGTTCTCCTCCCATTCGATCCCCGCCTCCTTTTCACCGCTCTCCAAATTCCAGACGGTGACGCCGGCAGGGCCGTCATGCGAATCGAAGTCCGCACGGTGTATGGTCGCCAGCCGGTTCTCGTCTTGGAATCCCATGGCGAACACAGTGGATCCCGAGTCCGTCAGCTCCCTGATGATCTCTCCGGTCGAGGGATTCCATATGAGAATCTCCGCGGAATCGTACTCGACCCGCGTGGCGGCGATCTCGCCGTCGGCCCCCACGGTCGTGAACGTCCCTGCCGGGTACTCACCGCTTGCAAGCTCCTGTTCCAGGCGAGGCGTTTCCTCGACATTCCAGAACTGCACTGCCGCAGGTCCGGCGATCGTGAGACGAGATCCGTCGGCGGACAGTCCGAAATCGTCGAACAGTCCGAACGGCGAGAGCACCGCTCGACCTCTCAAGGATTCGAGGCTCCAGGTCTGGAGGCCGTCCTGAGTCGCGGCGACCACCACTTTGCCGTCTGGTCGGATCGCCACCTCGCTGATGATCGAACCGCTGCGGATGACTCCGTACGCCGCCCCGGTGTCGACCTCGTCCACTTGCACATTCAGGTCGTTGTCGACGACCGCGCGCAGACGCCCGTCGTCCGTATAGCTCGCAGTGGAGCTGACATCGATCTTCGGGAGGACTCCGTCATCGCCGTCGGCCGCAGTTCGGACGAGGCAACCCGTTCCGCAGGTCACGATGTAGGAGTCGGCCGCATCGCCGATGGGACTCGACTGGATTTGCTCCTCCGCCATGACCGCTGACGCCTCATCCGAATTGGAGGCGGGGTCGAGCCTCCATTGGACGAAGTCCGCATCGGTGGTGAGGATGTCGTCGCCGGGCTTCGCGAACGCCAACTGGCTGATGGTCCCGGCACCGGTTTCGATCGTGTCGAGCAACTCTTCCGTCGCGAGGTCCCACACCTTCGTCCGGCCCGCGCCGGAAGCGGCGAGCATGGCCCCGTCCGGCGCGAACGCGATGGTCGCGTCGGATTCGAAACCGCCTTCAAGCAACGCGACGGTGCGGCCCGTCTTGTCAAGCACCTGTACCTCCGCACGCGCTGAATCGTTCGACCAAGCGCTGATGGCGAACGACTGCCCGTCCGGGCTGACCTGCAACTCGCCAATCGCGGTCTCCCACTTGAAGTCAAGCCGTTCGGCTCTCCAGGTCGAGGTGTCCCAGACCGCGATCGTGCCGTCATCGGCGCCGGTGACGAGGATCGATCCGTCGTCGCTGAAGTCGGCGGACCGCACGAAATCGGTGTCGTGTCCCTCCGTCAGCATCCCGGTCGCGGGGTTCCCCAACGCGTCGGTCATGGCCGCCCAGGCTTGATTCGTTTCGGCCGTCTCCCAGGCGGCGGCGGCCAGGAGTCGGGCCAGGTCCCCGTCAGTAAGGCCGGCCTCTGCGCTCGCCTCCGCCAGACTCAGGGATCGCTCCCAGCTTTCGCGGTCGGCGAGTGTCTGCGTTGCCTCCGCTACCTCTCGATTCGCCACGTAGATCAGGAAAGCGCCGGTAAGCGCGAGCGCCAGTAGCGAGGCGAGGCCCGCGATCGCCAAGCGGCGCAAGCGGTGCCGTCGCTCCGCATGCTCCCTCCCGGCCTGGATGAACTGTTCTGGGAGCGAATCGAGTTCGGGGAACCGCTCCGGATTCGCCGACCGGGATTCCTCGACCTCCTTCTCCAGATCGGCGAGTTTCGCGCCCTGGTAAAGGAAGGAACTCCCCCGCCCGTTCGCATCCCAATCCTTGGCGTCGTTCGCCAGTTTGCCGCGCCGGGCGAGGACAGCGCGGTCCTCGTCGATCCATTCGCGCAGGGCGGCCCAGTGCCAGAACAGGCATTCGTGTGCGATCTCGACGGTCGGTCCCGATTCGTCCCCCTTTTCGTCTCCCGGTTCCTCCTCCGATTCCGGTACGGGGTCGTCAGTGACGAGGAGCCTGCCGGTCACGAACGCGTCGATCACCGGCCCGGCCTCCGGTCCGAGGAGCGAGACGAGCTTGCTCCTGCTTCGAGGTTCGCGGGTGACCTTGTCGTCGTCGATCGTCAGCAGTCGGAGGAACAGGCTCCTCGCCAGCGCCTTCTGGTCTTCGTCCAGGGAGGCGAGAACTTCGTCGGCCGTCTTGGCGACCGCGTCGGCGACTCTGCCGGACTCGGCATAGGCGGCCCGCGTGAGTTCCGTTGCCGCACCGCCGGTCTGTCGCTCCTGTGCTTCCCAGAGCCGGCGCATGGCTTCCGAGAGGAGCGGCAGCGCCCCGGTCCCGAATCCGGCGGGCCCGCCCGCGCCGCGTGCGTCGTCCAGAATGGTGTCGACGAGCGCGTGCTCGATGTTCAGTCCCGCCGCCCGGGCAGGCCCCGTGACGGCCTCGCGCATCTCGTCTCGCCGCATTTGACGGACGATGAACGGGTGGCTGAGCGCGGGGCCCAGCAGGTCGATCTCGGCGCATCGCTCGATGAAGTCCCCGCGCACCCCGAGCACCACCAGGCCGGCGGATTCGCGCTGGTTCGAGGCGATCGCGGTGAGGGCGGAGACGAACCTGTCTCGGGTCTCCGCATCGGTGGAGGCGCTGAAGACCTCCTCGAACTGGTCCACGACCAGCACCAGTCGCGCCGAAGCGTCGTCGCTCCGGTTGCGCAGTGCCGCGCGCGCCAACTGCTCGGCGCGTTCGGGGCGCTCCTCCAGGGAACGCTGCACATCGGCGGGATCTCTTCCGGCGATGCCCGCGATCGCCGAGGCCAGGTTGGCGAGCGGGTTCGGTTCGGGATAGGACGGCCGGATGACGCACCTCGGCCAGTGCTGGGAGCCTTCATCTGGGAAGGCGCCCTTGGCGAACGCGTCCATCAGGCCGGCCTGCAGCAGCGAGGACTTGCCGGCTCCTGAAGCGCCGGTGACGATCTGGATCTCGCCCGCGATGAATCGTCTCCGCACGTTCGCGACGAGTGAGGCGGTGGTCAGGTCGCGTCCGAAGTAGACGGGTGCGTGCTCCGGCCGGAACGGTTCGAGTCCGCGGTATGGATTGCGCCCCTCCCAGGCCGCTGCGCTGCGCTGCCTGACGGACTCGGTGACGGTCCGCTCCTCGAGCAGGTCGATCGTCTGCCGCACGCCGCTCAGGACCATCTGGGTGAGCAGCGTGTTCTCGCCGAGTTCGGCCCGGGTCTGCCCGTGCTGCCCCGCGATCACGGCTTCGAGCCGTTCGGTGCTGCCGACGATGAGGTCGGCGAGTTCGCGGTTGCCGCTCTTGATCGCCTCGTCCAGGGCCACCCGCGCGCCGTCGGTCGCGGACATCAACGATCCGATGCCGAGCTCGATCAATCGGGCCTGATCCTGTTCGGCCGCGAGCGCATCGGTGAGCCCCGCTTCGATGGCCGCTCGGATCTGTTCGACAGTCGGTCCAGGGCCGCCTGAAGCGGGTTCGAGCCGCTTGACGAGCTTGTCCACGGTCTGCGCGAGGAAGGTGCCGCCGACACCGCCGACAACCGCGATGGCGGCGGAGACGGAAGCGCCGACGCCGATAGCGGCGGCCGCGACCGGCGCACATGCGGCGGCGCACAGCATCGTCATCACGGCGGGGTGGCTCGCGGCGGCAAGGCGGCCTCCGGCCTGGCGGACCGCCTGCCGGATGCCGTCCTGCGCGCGTCGTTTGTGGAGCGTTTCTTGCTCGGAGTCGTCGTGGGCCGCAGCCATGCCGACCTTCCTGGCTGAACGATCGCCTCAAGGGGGTGCTGTCCTGTGAACGGGAGCCGAGAGGCGCGGGGTGTGCCCGGAAGGTAGCCGCAAACCATCGACGAGTCGAGTCAAAAGTCAGGAACCCGACACATGGTGACCGTTTCGGATCCGACACCGGAAAGCGGAGATTTGACCATGTTCATGGCGGCCCATCTGGGCTATGCTGGAAAGCTCTTCGCTGTGCATACAGGAGGGTCACTATGCGGATTAACGACATCTTGCGATCCAAAGGCGCTGCCGTGGTGACCATCCGGCCCGAGGAATCGGTACGCACGCTGGTGGCCAGACTCGCTGAGCACAACGTCGGCGCCCTGGTCGTGAGCGCGGACGGCTTCGCCGTCGCCGGCATCGTCTCCGAACGCGACATCACCCGCGGACTGCACGCGGATCCCGGCCTGCTCGACGCGCCCGTCTCGCGGATCATGACCCCGGACGTCCACACCCGGCTCCTGGACGACTCGATCGAGGACCTGATGGTCCTCATGACCGAGCAGCGCATCCGCCACGTCCCGGTCGTCTCCGGCAACGGCGCCCTCGTGGGCATCGTGAGCATCGGCGACGTCGTGAAGGGTCGCATCGGCCAGCTCGAGTTCGAGAGGGAGCAGCTCGAGGGCTACATCTCCGGGGTGACCTGACGGCGCCAACCGGCGGCCGTGCTCCAGTAGTGCCCGATGCCGTCGGCCCATGAGAGTCGGAGCTCACGGCGGCTCTTCCGACCAATACTTGGCTAGCCACATAGTCTGCGATAGATTATGTGTCTAGCCACCTAACTGGTGGCGATCGAGAAGGAGTCGTCATGAGGGCCATCCAGTTCGACCGCTTCGGCGGTACCGAAGTCCTGCAAGAGGCCGAAGTCAAGGTTCCCGAGCCCGGTCCCGGGCAGGTCCGCGTGCGCGTCAAGGCCGCAGGCCTGAACGCGATCGACGGGAAGATCCGCTCCGGAGCGATGGAGTCCCTCCGCCCGACGCCGCTGCCCGCTATCCCCGGCGGCGAGTTCGCCGGCGTCGTGGACGCCCTCGGCGAGGGCGTGACCGGCGTCCAGGTGGGCGACGAGGTCCTGGGCTGGTCGGACACCGGCTCCTACGCCGAGTACGCGCTGGCCACCACCATCGCCGCCAAGCCCGCCGGACTCGACTGGCAGGACGCGGCGGCGCTGCCCGTGGCGAGCGAGACGGCCGAACGGGTCCTGGGCATGCTCGGCGTCACCGAAGGCGAGACCGTGCTGATGCACGGCGCGGCCGGGGCGGTCGGCACCCTGGCCGTCCAGCTCGCCGCGGCGCGCGGTGCTCGGGTCATCGCCACCGCGGGCCCCGGGAACCAGGACTACCTCGCCTCGCTCGGCGCCACCGCCACCGTCTACGGCGAGGGCCTGGTCGAGCGGGTCCGATCGCTCGCGCCCGAAGGCGTCGACGCGGTCTTCGACCTCGCCGGGAAAGGTGCGCTGGAGGACTCGATCGAGCTGCGCGGCGGCACCGAACGCATTGTCACCATCGCCGACTTCCGCGCCCGCGCGCTCGGCATCACCTTCGCCAGCGGCGTTCAGGAGAAGTCGGCCGAACGCTTGGCCGAGATCGCCCAGGATGCCGCGGACGGCAGGCTCGTCACGACCGTGACCGCCTACCCGTTCGACCAGGCCGCCAAGGCGCAGCAGGTCAGCGACGCCGGACACGGCCGCGGCAAGCTCGTCATCACGGTCGAGTGAGCACCGCCGAACGAGCACTGCCGAGTGAGCACGTCCGACGCGGCCGCCTTCTACGCTGGCGGGGCGGTCGGCTCCACCGACCATTCCGCCTCCACCGCCAAAGGAACCGAACCATGGCCGACCCCAAGACGCGCGTCCCGTCCACAGCAGGTGAGG
Organism: Glycomyces luteolus; assembly: GCF_027622875.1. GTDB lineage: Bacteria > Actinomycetota > Actinomycetes > Mycobacteriales > Micromonosporaceae > Glycomyces > Glycomyces luteolus. Next base: position 350,113 of record NZ_JAPZVP010000003.1, read on the forward strand.
GACCGCTGAGCTACGCGATCTTCGAACTCGCCCGCGCCCACCGCGGCCGCGCCGCCGCGATGCTGCGCGGGATGGACCTGCACCCGGGGCAGGAGCTGCTGCTCATGCACCTGCTCGACCGGGACGGCCAGACCCAGTCCGAACTGCTCGACGCCGTCGGCCTGGACCATTCAACCGTCTCGAAGTCCTTGCGGCGCATGCAGGAAGCCGGACTCGTCGTCCGCGAGCCGGCCGCACACGACCGCCGTGTCATGGTCGTCCACCTCACCGAAAAGGGCCGCGCCATGCGCGAACCGCTCGCCGCGATGTGGCGCGACCTCGAGGAGACCTCCACGCAGCACCTGTCCGCGCAGCGGGCCGAGACGTTCGTCCGCGACGCGTACGCCGTCATCGACGCGATCAGCGGCCGCACCCGGCCGCATGACGAGCCGACGTGATTCCCTTCCGCGCCCGTGGCCTCAGGCCCGGCGTCGCACTGATCCGATGGGAAGCGGGATCCCGATGAGCTCCGAATCAGTCCTCGCCGTCGGCGCGACCGGCTTCCTCGGGGGCCAGGTCGCGCCCCGCGCCGAAAGCCGAGGAAGCCCTCACCCGCCTCGCCGACGAACTGCGCGCCGAATAGCTTCAGCGCGGGAATAGAAGCTGACTTGCCTCAGTTATGAGTGTAGTCGTTGTTGTGTGAGCCCGAAGACATCTCGCTCCCGGGCTCCCGCGAAGGCCCGGATCCGTATGGTTCGCGGCCGCGGCGACGTTCCCGGCCGATCGACTCACCTCGACCAGCGCGGGCCCGACTACCGAAAGGCAAGCACATGACCGCACTCAACGGAGCCGTCGTCCTCGTCACCGGGGCCAACGGCGGCATCGGCACCCACTTCGTCCACGACGCGCTCGCGCGCGGCGCCGGCAAGGTGTACGCCACCGCCCGCAACCCCCGCGAGTGGGACGACGAGCGCATCGTCCCGCTCGCCCTCGACGTCACCGACCCGGCGTCCATCCAGGTCGCGGTCGAGACCGCCGGGGACGTGACGGTGCTGATCAACAACGCCGGGATCCTGCCCGCCAGCTCGGGCATCCTGAACCACACCGAGGACGAGATCCGCACCAACCTCGAGACGAACTTCTTCGGCCCGCTGTTCCTCGCCCGCGCCTTCGCACCGGTGTTGGCGGGCAAGGAGAACGCGGCGATCGTCGACATTCACTCCGCGCTGAGCTGGTACGCCCTCGGCGGCATCTACAGCGCCTCCAAGGCCGCGCTGTGGTCGGCGACGAACTCGCTGCGGCTGGAGCTCGCTCCGCAGGGCGTGAACGTGGTCGGCGTGCACGTCGGCTACGTCGACACGCAGATGGCCGCGGGCGTCGACGTCGCCAAGACCGCTCCCTCGGATCTGGTGCGGATCGTGTTCGACGGGCTGGAGGCCGGAGAGTACGAGGTGCTCGCCGACGAGACCTCCGTGCAGCTGAAGGCCGGACTCAGCGCTCCGATCGAGGCGATGTACCCGGAACTGCAGGCCGCGAGCGCCTGACGGGCAACGGAAAGAGCGGCGGCGGATGCTTCGCATCTGCTGCCGCTCTGTCGTGACGGGACTCGAGGTCAGGCTCTGCTGATGACGGCCTTGCCCCGCATGCCTCCATGGTCCAGCGCCCCGAGGGCCGCTGCGGTCTCGCCGAAGGGAACTGTCTTGCCGACGATCGGGCGCAGGGCCCCGCTGTCGACGAGGGCGGTGATCTCGCGGAGCTGGCCGCCGTCGGCACGCATGAAGAGGAACTCGTAGCGGACGCCGAGCCGCTTGGCCTGGCGGCGGACTCCGGCGCTGATGGCCGCGACCGCCGCGCGCAGCAGCGCATTGGCGCCGCTCTCGCGGGCGAAGGCCGGGTCGGGCGGCCCGGCGATGCCGACGACCTTGCCGCCGGGCTTCAGGACACGCAGGGACTTGGTGAGGTTCTCGCCGCCGAGGCTGTCGAGCACCAGGTCGTACCCCGACAGCAGCTGCTCGAAGTCCTGGGTGCGGTAGTCGATCACGATGTCGGCGCCCAGTTCGCGGACGAAGTCCGCATTGGCGGCACCGGCCGTGGTCGCCACCGTCGCGCCGAGGTGCTTGGCGAGCTGGATCGCGATCGACCCGACTCCACCGGAACCCGAGTGGACGAGCACCTTCTGGCCGGCACGCACGTTGCCCTTCTCGACGAGGGCCTGCCATGCGGTCAGCGCGACCAGCGGCAGCGACGCCGCCTCCTCCATGGTGACCGAGGCGGGCTTGAGGGCGAGGTCGGCTTCGGCGACGGCGATCCGCTCGGCGAAAGTGCCGATGCGGTGATCGCCGGCCCGCGCGTACACCTCGTCGCCAGGCTTGAACCCGCGCACCTGCGCACCGACCTCGAGGACGGTACCGGCGACGTCGTGGCCGAGGACGAACGGCGGCTTGTACGGCAGGATCTGCTTGAACTCGCCCGCCCGGATCTTCTCGTCGAGCGGGTTGAGGCCGGCGGCCCGCACCTGGACGAGCACATCACGCTCGCCCACGTCGGGCTCGGGGACTTCCGCGAGCTGCAGCGGGGCCTTGTACTTGCTGACGACGAACGCTTTCATGGCGTTTCTTGCTCCTTGCTCTGGTCGTTGGCCGCCGCTTCCGACGGAGGAAGTCCCGCGCGGCCTCGACGAACGCGCGGCGGCTCCGTCATGTCCTGCTCGTGGGCTTCGCTGAACTCATCATATCCGAGTTGGCTCAAGTATGACTTGACTCAGAAATAATGTCAAGGAGATCCCGATGTGAGCCGACCCGGCATCCGTCAGCTGAATTTCTCGCCGCCGACCGCCCGCGACTCGACGGGCCCCGGTTCCCGAGGACTGACCAGGCAAGAGATCGCCGCCCGGGCGACATTGTCGCGTCCGGGCGGCGATCCGTGGGATGGGGCCTACAGGGTCCAGCGTTGGTTGGTGCCGCCGTGGCAGGACCAGAGTTGGACCTTGGAGCCGTTGGCGGTCGCAGCGGCCGCCACGTCAAGGCACAAGCCCGACGCGGCATTGCTGATCGTGCCGTTGGAGTTCACGTTCCAGCGCTGGTTCGCACCGCCATGACAGGACCAGATGATCGCCGCCGTCCCGTTCGCGGTACCACCGCCTGAGGCGTCCAAGCACTTCTTGGAGCCGCCGGAGTACACGGAGATCTCACCGTTCGCTACCGTCCACTGCTGATTCGCCCCACTCCAGCAGTCATAGATCTGCAACTGCGTACCGTTCGTCGTCGACTGATTCGGCACATCCAAGCACCGGTTCGAAGCCACCGAGACCACGTGGCCGCCTTCGCCGCCGCCCGGCGTGCCGTTGTTCAGCGCGGCGAGCACGGAGTGGTACGCCTGCTTCTTCTGGTAGTTGCCGTCGAAGAGCAGCGGGTTGTCGTCGCGCCACGAGTACTTGTCGGTAACGCCCCAGACGGTGATGCCCGTGCAGCGGGCGACCGCCATGCAGGCGTTGGTGACCGTACCGTAGGTGGCCGCCTGTCCGGTGCCCTGGCCGACGTCGAGCTCGGTGATCTCAACGTCCACGCCGAGATCGGCGAAGCGCTGCAGGTTGGCCTGATAGCTGCTCAGGTTCTCGTTGTGTGCGATGTGGGTCTGGAAGCCGACGCAGTCGATCGGGACGCCGCGGGACTTGAAGTCGCGCACCATGTTGTAGATCGCGGTGCTCTTGGCGTTGATGCTGTCGGTGCCGTAGTCGTTGTAGCAGAGCCTGGCGTTCGGGTCCGCCGCGTCCGCGGCACGGAAGGCCTCCTCGATCCAGCCGTTGCCCAGCTGCTGCTGCAGGTTCGACTGGCGGCGGCTGCCGTCCCACTCGAAGGCCTCGTTCACCACGTCCCAGGCGAAGACCTTGCCCTCGTAGTGGTTGGCGACTCCGGCGATGTGGTTGAGCATGGCGTTACGCAGGTTCTGCCCGGTCAGGCCCTGTGCCCAGCCGGGTTGCTGGGCGTGCCAGACGAGGGTGTGGCCGCGCACCTTCATGCCGCGGGCCTGCGCCCAGCTGACGAGCTGGTCGCCTCCCGAGAAGTTGAACTGGCCCGGGTTCGGCTCGGTCGCGTCCCACTTCATGGCGTTCTCGGCCACGACCGAGTTGAACTCGGCCGCAAGGGTGTTCGCGTACCCGGCCTCGCTCAGGTACTGCGTCGACACGGCGGCCCCGAAATAGCGGCCGCTCTCGGCCGCCGAGGTGCCTAGGGTGGTTCCGGCCTGGGCGGTCCCGGAGGACATCACGAGCGCTGTCGTGGCGGCCAGGCTCGCGGTCGCGACTGCGGCGATCGTCGACCAGGCGCGGCGCCGTCGCCGCGGTGAACTGGTGATCATGGTGTTCCTTTGGTACTCGGGGGAAGGGTCATCGAAGGGAGCGTCATCGAAAGTTTCGGTGTTTGTCCCGAAACTTGCGTATTCGAACTATAGATATGTTTCGATATCACGTCAAGTAGGACGATGCCCGGGTCGCGGCGCCCGTCCGCCCCGGGACGCGCCGCCCGTCCGCCCCGGGACGCGCCGCCCGTCCGCCCCGGGACGCGGCGCCGCGGGACCGACCGACGAAATCACATCGATCTATTTACATGCGGCGAACCGTCTGGCTATCCTGTGTGTACACCTCACGTTTCGGCCGTCGGGCCGAAACTTTCGCAGACCCTGATGTTGTTAGCGCTAACCACACAGTGGACTTGATCAGAGAGGCAACCCATGAGGCATCCGATTCGATGGCGATCGTGGATCGCGCTGCTGGCGGCGACGCTGGCCGCGGCCCTCGCCGCAGCGACCTTGAGCGCCGCCCCGGCACAGGCCGCCCCGCTTCCCACGCCCTTCCAATGGAGTTCGACGGGCGCGCTGGTCGCCCCGCAGCAGACGGCCCCCGGCCGCACCCTGGTGTCGATCAAAGACCCGTCGGTGGTCAAGGTCGACGGCAAGTACTACGTCTACGCCACCACCGCGGACACCAACGGCGGCTGGTCACTGACCTCCTTCGGCGGCTTCACCGACTGGTCCCAGGCCGGGCAGGCGCAGCAGTACCACCTGTCCCAGACCCCGATCGGCGGCGGCTACCGCGCCGCCCCGCAGGTGTTCTACTTCGAACCCGACAACCAGTGGTACCTGCTCTACCAGACCGGCCTGCCCTCCTTCTCCACCCTGACCCACCCCGGGCAGCCGCAGAGCGCCTCGGCGCCCAGGAACTTCATGAACAACCACGGCATCGCCGACGCCGGCTCGTCGTACATCCTCGACTACTGGGTCGCCTGCGACGACGTGAACTGCTACCTGTACTTCAACAACGACAAGCAGAAGTTCTACCGGGCCCAGACGACCGTGGCCGAGTTCCCGAACGGCTTCGGCGACGTCGAGCTGTTCATGGAGGCCCCGAACCAGAGCCTCTTCGAGGCCACCAACGTCTACAAGGTCGGCGACTCCGGCCAGTACCTGCTCATCGTCGAGGGCATCGGCTCCAACGGCGTCCGCTACTTCCGGTCCTGGACCTCCAACCGGCTCGACGCGAACTTCAGCGAGTGGACCCCGCTGGCCGACACCCAGTCCAACCCGTTCGCCGGCACCGCCAACGTCTCCTTCCCCGGAGGGTCCTGGACGAACGACATCAGCCACGGTGAGATGGTCCGGGTCGACGGCAACCAGACCATGGAGATCAACCCCTGCAGCATGCAGTACCTCTACCAGGGCAGGAACCCCAACATCGGCGGCGAGTACTCGCAACTGCCCTACCGCCTGGGACTCCTGACCAACACCAACCCCACCCCCGACTGCGGCAGCAGCGGTGGCGGCGGCGACTCCGGCCAGCTGCGCGGCACCGGTTCGAACCGGTGCTTGGATGTGCCGAATCAGTCGACGACGAACGGTACGCAGTTGCAGATCTATGACTGCTGGAGTGGGGCGAATCAGCAGTGGACGGTAGCGAACGGTGAGATCTCCGTGTACTCCGGCGGCTCCAAGAAGTGCTTGGACGCCTCAGGCGGTGGTACCGCGAACGGGACGGCGGCGATCATCTGGTCCTGTCATGGCGGTGCGAACCAGCGCTGGAACGTGAACTCCAACGGCACGATCAGCAATGCCGCGTCGGGCTTGTGCCTTGACGTGGCGGCCGCTGCGACCGCCAACGGCTCCAAGGTCCAACTCTGGTCCTGCCACGGCGGCACCAACCAACGCTGGACCCTCACCTAAACCCGACCCGACCGGCGGGCCCCGAGCAGAACGCTCGGGGCCTGTCCTGCTCGTCCGCCGCTTGAAACCCGTCCCGGCGGGAATTGCGAGACTTTGGTCCCTTCCCTACTCCGCAGCCCTGACCACCACCACCGGGCAAGCGGCGTGAGAGACGCAATGCAGGCTGACCGATCCGAGGAGCGCCGCCAGGCCGCCGCGGCCCCGACTGCCGACCACCAGAAGGTCGGCTTCCTTCGAGCGCTCGACCAGCGCCTTCGGCGGATACCCCATCTCGGCCACGGGAACGACCACCGGAACGGTCCGGTCGCCGTGGACCTCGGCGACCGATCCTTTCAGGGCCCGCTCGGCCGTCTCCGCGAAGCGCTCACCCGGGAGGACCTCCACCGGTGTCCCGTAGGTGGTCGGGATCTGCCAGGCGTGGAACGCTTCGACCACGGCGCCGGTGCGCTCGGCGTACGCGATCGCCCACCGCAGTGCCTTCAGTGAAGGGGGCGAGCCGTCGACGCCGACCACGACTCTTTCACTCTCGTGCTCCGCCATCGTTGTCTCCTTCACTCGCTCAGGAGTCGCAATCAGTGCCGCATTCCTGCGATCCAGGGGCCATGGCCACCGAACGGGCCCACGGCCCGCAGCCGATAAACGTCATTCAATGGTGAGGCGCAGACCGGTCACTTCCTGAGGCGTGATGGCGATGACCATGTCCAACGGGTATTTCATCCATGTCTCGACCTGCAGCGCGAGCTGCTCGGAATGGGGTTCGTCGGAGGCATCGACGGCGGTGCCGGTGACGAGCACGCTCCACCCGAGCCGACTGCTCGGTTCGATCTCATCGGCCTGATAGGCCACCTTCAGACCCACGTGCCCTCGTAGGGATTTCGCCAGCGCAGAGGTATGACGCGTGTAGACGATGATCCGGCCGTCGACCACGACGTGGTTCAAGGGCCTGATGGTGGGAACGCCGTCGGAGACGAAGGCGACTCGCCCGAACTCGGCCTGACCGAGCAGCCCGAACGCAAGCTCCGGGTCGAGCGGGACCGGGACTCGCTGATTTTCCATCGCCACTCCTTCGGGACGATCCGGGACGCACCGGATGAGTCCGCCGACAGCAGGATTCCTGACCGAAGGCGCTCGAACTCCGCGACGAGGGCGATCACCTCTCGTGGTCCGACCGTACCAAGGATCGAGGAGCACGGCCGTTGAACGTTTGAACGCTCACGCCCGAACCATCCCACCACCTGCGGGAAAGTCGAACTGTCCCAAGGCCGCCCCCGGCCAAGCCCTCGGGACCGCCAACCCAGGCGGATCCGCACCGACACCGACTTCCCCGTTGTAGCGGAGGGTGGCAAACCCAAAGGACCGACCAGGCCTCACCGACCGGGACGGCTCGTTCGAGCCGAAGATCGTGCGCAAGCGGCGACTCCGGCCGATGCCGCATTCCCGCCGGTGTTTCGCCTTGTGGTCGGTCTCCTGCGGACGCAGACTGGCAGCACGAAGAAGGAGATCGACTTTGTTCACAAGATTCGCCAAGCGCGCGCTGGTCGTCAGCGCCGCCATGTCGGCCATCGTCCTTGCCGCATCAGGGCAGGCCCATGCCGCCAACGCTTACCTCCTCCTGAGCGATCGCGACGGGCGCCAGCTCGGCACCATGACCCACTACGACGCGGAGACGGACCGCTTCACGGTCTGCGACACGCAGAGCGAGGGGCGCAACGTAACCGGGAAGCTCTATGCGGAGGGCGGTGACACTCCCCTACTGACGATCACCGACGGCTCGGACGCCGGCTGCGATTCCAAGACCTACGATCTCCGCGCGGGGAGAACCTACGAGATGTTGATCTACCTGGGCGGGGAATGGGAGTTCTGGCGCACTATGAAGATCACGGAATAAGGTCGGGGCCCTCAGTCCCCTCATGCGAACTTCTAGAGGCCGGTAACCCTGCGGGTCACCGGCCTCTAGAACTGTGTTCGGGCAGTCGGTAACCGACTGCCCGACCACATTCATGACTATCAATTCAATGTGATTCCTCGCCTTCGGCGTTTAGCATCGCAGAACGGTTGGCGCTCAGTCAATCTTGGTGTAGTAGTCCTCGCTGAAGGTGGGATCTTCGAGCGCGTAGGGGTAGAGCTGAAGTTGCGAGTCCTTGTCGGTGAAGAGCAGGCTTCCGCCCACTCCGCCTTGTTCGGTGTCGATGCTGAGGTATTCGCCCTGGTCGGATTCGACGCAGGTGGGGCTGCGGTGTTTGCTTCCGTCTGCGGCCTCGCCGTAGATGCTCTTGCAGAGCAACCAAGTTCCCTCGACCGGTCCCTCCGGTGCGTTGCCATAGGTGCGCTCGCTGAACGTCGAGGGGTCGGCTGTGAGTATGCCGTCCTCGTGGAACTCGATGGTCTCTCCGTGCCCGTTCTCCCAGAGCCCGACCACCTCGTCATATGGGACCGGGTCTTCGGGAGGGTCCTGGACCGGAGCGGCGAATCCGCAAGCGCCCAACGCGAGGACGGCTGCAGCGGCGAGCACGATTCGAGCGCGGCCCAGCAAGCGGGTGGTGCGCTTCGATGTTCGGGCGATGTCGCTTCCGTCGGGTTCGGGGAGGTGGCCGGGGGCTTCCATCGTGGCTCCATCCGAGTAGCACTGCCGAACTGGCAGTATTTTGAACACGTTCACTTTACAGCGCAACCATACACTAGTAATTGAACCTGTTCAGAACTGTCCGCGAACCTCAGATGGAATACGCCCTGCCCTGCCTCACAGTCAGGGCTTCCAGGCCGGGTCCTGGCCGATGAAGGCGGCGCGCGCACGGCAGCGCTCCTCCCCCAGGTCGGGGTCGCGGCCGAGGGCGGCCTTGGCGAGGTCCCAGGATTGCATCGGGGTGCCGGCGGTGGGGAACTTGTCGATCGCTTCGTCGACGGTCATGTCGCCGGTGTGCGGATCGCTGTGGCCCCGTCCGGCAGGATCGTCGAGGAACCTGGACCGCCCTCCACCGACGCCTGGCCCTCGCCATGATCGCGATACACCCTCGCCGAAGCTCACGAGATCGCCCGCGCCGCTTGGGATCCCGCACGCCACCTGCCGCACCGACCTGACCAGGTCGTCCCGGCCGACCTGCCGCCAGGCCCGCCCAGTACCTACGAGATCCGCGCCTGCCTCGCCGTCCTCATCGCTAACATCCCACCCGATCCCAAAGCACACCAGGGCCACTGATCGATCTTGCGACGCTGCGAGCTCGCCCGAGCCCGATGGCATCACCACCAAACCCGCCTACGCCTCGTCCTCACCGCATGACACACCGCGAAACCCGGACAGCACTGCTCGGAGGGCTGCCTTTAAGTCTGAGCGCACCTCGCCGTAAGTCACACCCTCACCGTAACAATTCTCGACGTCGACCCGGCTCAGACTCGAATCACCCTCGCGCACACGCCAATGCCCGCCGGCGAAGGTGACGGAATCGATCCCCGCCGATCAGCCGCTGAAGACAAGACGGGCGGGGGGGGGGGGGGGGGGGGGGGGGGGGGGGGGCG
>NZ_JAPZVP010000030.1:0-35372 GCF_027622875.1 Glycomyces luteolus
CGCGGAACTCAAGAAGTGGCGCATCCTGCGGAAACTCCGCTGCGACCCACACCGGGCCACCCAAATCGCCCGCGCCATCGCCACTCTCAACTACCAAGAGCGCCAATCAGGATGAGAACACCTCAGTGTGTTCACGGTGAGCGTGTAGCCCATTGACATCGGTTCTGCTCTCTTTCCTGGTAAGGGAAGGTGGAAAACCTGCGATGCCACAAGATCAGTGTGGTCGCTAGTATCTGCTTCGGAACTGGAGCCCAGGCCTCAAGGCTCCTGTGAGCAGGCCCTTCCACGATTCGTTTCCCGGTTTTTACCCGGGTAGCTCCACGGTAGACGGCAAGCGATACCCGTACGGCGATATGCTCGAGTGTCAGATTCCCGACCTGGCATCGAAATCAGCTCGAGTCAAGCATCTCTCCGATACAGAGCAACGACGGCGGCCAGAGCACACCGAGGTGGCCACCGAAGGGTCGACGCGTGCCGCGATCGACCGGCGGGTGACAGCCGCGTGAAATCGATGTGGCCGTCGTCGGTGAGCATGACGAATCCACCGTCGAGGACGGGCCCGCGCCAACATGGTCCGGGTGACGATCTCCGAGAGGCGCTTACCTGGCCGCGGGCGATTCGGCTCGATCGCCCAGTTTGGGCTTGGCGCGGATGTGGGCGCGTTCGCCCTGCCTGCCTATGAGGCTGAGGAATTCGACCGGTCCGGCGCTGGTCGCGCCGAACCAGTGCGGAGTGCGGGTGTCGAATTCCGCGGCCTCGCCGGGTTTGAGCCTGAGGTCGTGCTCGCCGAGCACGAGGCGCAGCGTGCCGTTGAGGACGTAGGCCCAGTCGAAGCCCTCGTGGGTCCGCAGCTGCGGCACTGCCGCATCGTCCCCGGTCGGCAGGATGAACTTGTACGCCTGGATGCCGCCGGGCCTGCGGGTGAGGGGCAGGATCACCGCGCCGTCCGCGCCCGCGACGGGCCGCAGATTCACGCGCGGGTCGCCTGTGGGCGGGGCGTCCACGAGCTCGTCGATCGTCACCCCGTGGACCCGCGCGAGCGGCAGCAGCTGCTCCAGGGTCGGTCTGCGCAGCCCCGATTCGAGTCTGGAGAGCGTGCTGGCGGAGATCCCCGTCAGTGCGGCGAGGTCGGCCAGCGTGACCTCCCTGCGCAGTCGCAGGCGCTTGAGGCGTGGTCCGACGGCGTCGAGGGTCTGGTCGAGATCTGCTTCCATCCCTTCATTTTGCCATTCGGCAACATCGTTTGCACATCTGATCGCCGACCCGTCAGGATCGACCGGCACAAGCGAGTGAAGGGACCGACATGGCCGATGCGCCGACGCACGAGTTCGACAAGGACTACTGGGAACGGCACTGGGAGCAGCGCCACGGTGCGGAGAATCGCGCGCCGCATCCCTACCTCGCCCGCGAGACGGCCGGCCTCGAGCCGGGCACGGCACTCGACGCCGGTTGCGGGACGGGAACCGAGGCCCTCTGGCTGGCCGCGCGCGGCTGGCAGGTGACCGGCGCCGACATCGCCGCCCACGCGCTCGACCGCGCCGCCGAACACGCGGCGAACCTGCCGAAGTCCATTAGCGCGCAATGGATCGAGGCGGACCTGACGACATGGGAACCGGGACGCCGGTTCGACCTCGTCACCACCGCCTACGCGCACCCCGCGATGGCGCAACTCGACTTCTACCGACGCCTCGCGACCTGGATCGCCCCCGGCGGCACGCTGCTCATCGTCGGCCACCTCCACACCGCTACGGCCTGCGGCGATCATCCTCCGGCGGAAGCCGCCGCCACCCTCGCGGACATCACCGCGAGCGTCGCGCCCTTGCGCATCGAGACCGCCGAGGAGCACACGCGCACGATCAACGGCCCCGGCGGCCACGGCCATGTCCTGCGCGACGCCGTCGTCCGCGCCACCCGGCCGCTCTGACACGTCGCCCATACACGGCGATTGCCGCACGCGAGATCGCCGAACGTACACGCCCCGAAAGGAAACCATGAACTCGATGCCGACCGCGACCGCCGACCCGGTCATCCACGACCCGCGCCGCCGCCGCAGTGTCCTCATCGGAGTCTGCATAGCGCTCATGGCGGTCATCGCCTCGGTGTCCGGCCTGAACGTCGCCCAGCCGCAGATCGCCGTCGCCTTCGACGCCTCACAGGGCGACGTCCTGTGGATGATCAACCTCTACACCGTCACCCTGGCCGCGCTCCTGCTCCCGCTCGGCGCGGTCGGCGACCGCTGGGGCCGCAGACCGGTCCTACTCGCGGGCCTGGCCGTCTTCGGCGTCGCGAGCGCCGCAGCGGGTCTGGCCCCCACCACCGAGGTCATGATCGCCGCGCGGTTCCTCTCAGGCGTCGGCGCGGCGATGATCATGCCGGTCACGCTCTCCGTCATCACCGCGACCTTCCCCGATACGGAGCGCGCCAAGGCGATCGGAGTGTGGACCGCCGTCGCAGGCGGCGGGGGGATCCTCGGGATGTACCTCTCGGCCCTCCTTGTCGACGTCGCGAGCTGGCGTTGGCTCTTCGTGCTGCCGGTCGGCCTCGTCATCGCCGCCGCCGCGGTCGCGCTCCAGGCCGTCCCGAACTCGCGGGAGACGGCGACCCACCGCTTCGACCTGATCGGCTCGCTGGCGTCCGTGGTCGCCGTCGTCGCCTTCATCCTCGCCCTCCATGAAGGGCCCGAGCAGGGTTGGACCGCCTCCGTGACGCTGGTGAGCCTCCTGGTGGGCGCCCTCGGCACGATCGGGTTCGCGGCATGGGAACTGCGTCACCCGGCTCCGCTGCTCGACGTCCGGCTGTTCGGGGAACGGGGCCTCGCCAGCGGCTCGGTGGTGCTCCTCGCCGTGTTCGGCGTGCAGGCCGGGATCTTCGTCGTCCTCTTCCCGTACTTCCAGACCGTTCTCGGCTGGTCCGGCCTGGTCGCCACACTCGCGCTCATGCCCATGGCGGTCCTGATGATGGCCGCCTCGGGACTCGCTCCGCGACTTGCCGCGCGCATCGGTGCCCGGTCGACCATGGCCGCCGGGATCGCCCTGGGCGGGTTGGGGCTCGCACTCATGGCGGTCCTCGTCTCAGTCGAAGGCGGCTACCTCTCGGTCCTGCCGGGAATGGCGGCCATGGGGCTCGGCATGGGCCTGTCGATGACCCCGTCCACCGAGGCCATCACCTCGTCGCTCCCTCGCGAGCGGCAGGGCGTCGCCTCCGCGCTCAACGACGTCGCCAGGGAGCTCGGCACGGCTTTCGGCGTCGCCCTGCTCGGAGCGGTCCTCACCGCCGGGTACGGCCGGGCGATCGAATCGCGCCTCGACGGCGTTCCGGCCGCAGCCGCGGCCGACGCGCGCAGCGGCATCGCCGGCGCGCTCGCGAACGCTGACGGCACGTCGGATGCGGCGGCGCTGATCCGATCCGCCCAGGAGTCCTTCGTCCACGGCTGGCGCCAAGCGATGTGGACCGGAGTCGTCGTGATGGCGCTGCTGCTGGCCTACGTCATCCTGCGGGGCCCGCGGCGAACAGATGCGCGCCAGCCGGAACCGGAAGGCGTCTGATGACGAGCACGACCCGGCCGGGACCCGGCTGCTCACCGCACCGCTGGTCCGTGGTCTCCAGTCCCGTGGATACGAGCCGAAGATCCGCGGTGCCCCGCGCGGACCGCTGTCATAACCGGTTGCGCTGGCCGTCGCCGGCGTCCTCGGCGGCAGTGGGCGGGGCGTCGGCAAGTTCGGCGGCCCACCGCCGCGACCACTCGATGACCGGACCGAGGGACTCGCGGGCGTCGTGGCCGAGCGGGGTGAGGGTGTAGCTGCCGTCGTGCAGCACCTCGGCGAGCCGAGCCTCTTGGAGCTCCGTGAGCCGTTGCTGCAGGACGCTTGAGGACATGCCGTCGCAGCGCCGCTGCAGGAGCCGGAAGCCGAGCGGCTCGTTCCCCAGCTCCCAGATGATGCGCAGCGTCCAGCGGCGCCCGAACAGGTCCAGTGCCGCCATCAACGATCGTCCCGTGGTGGAACCGCGGACCGGCCGGCCCGGCATGGGCGTGGGCGACGCGTTCATGACTCTCCGTCGACTCTTGTGCTTCGGATTCCGAAACGGTAGTCTCTCACATCGCACAGTGCTTCGGAATTCGAAGCACTCATCACGACACTGGAGGTTCCATGCCCAAGGGCTACTGGGTCAGCGTCTACCCCGTCATCGATGACCCCGAGAGGCTTGATGTCTACAACGAACTGGCCGGTATGGCCGTCAAGGCCGCAGGCGGGCGGGTGCTCGCCGGCATCGGCGGCCGGGTCGTCGCACACGAAGCCGGCATCGCCGAGCGCGTCGTCCTGATCGAGTTCGACAGCTTCGAGCAGGCGGCCGCCGCATACGAGAGCGCGGTCTACCGGAAGGCGCTGGCCGAACTGCCTGACGGCTTCGAGCGCGACTTCCGCATCATCGAAGGCCGCGACTGACGATCGAGGCTGCGTCGGCGTCGAACGCGAAGCCGACTGGCCCGGTAAGCCTCCGGCCAGATCCTGTTGCAGCGCAGCAGATTCAGTCGGAGGCTTCCTCAATTCTCAAACAGGGCCGGGGGTTCGTCGGCGCGGCGCCGCACCGACATGTTGCGGATCTACGGGCGACTCGCCAAGGTTCACAATTGACGCTGAAGGGCAGCTTCCGGTGGGGCTGCCCTGCTCACATGGCGGTCCCGAACCTGCCGTGGAAGCCATTCGCCGCGGTTCGTCTGGGCCGGATGACGACTGCTGAGACGGTCGACCTACTGCCTGAAGTCCACCCGCATCCGAGACCTACGCGCCGGCAGCGGGATTTCTTGTCGCCACGAGGCCGCCGGACGGCCTGTGACTGCCGACATGCGGGCATCGCGTGAGGCGAACGTCCGCGATGAATACACTGGTCGCGAATGTCCCCCGAGACGCGGCGGGCGTCCGCAGCACGCAGAGGGATCCACGGCATGGCAACACGCAAGACCCTGCTCTCCATGGCGGCCGACTCCTGGCCCGTCGCCAAGGAGGAGCTCCTCCGCCACGTCGAGGACGCCGTCGAGGTCCGGCGGGTCGGCGAGGAGTCCGCCGTCATCGAGACCGCGCACTCGACCGCCAAGGACCTCGCCCTCCTCGCACGGCAGGCCCCGCTCGTCTTCCCCAGGCACCTCACCAACGTCGTCGCCGAATACGACCACGCCACCACCGGACTCGACACGGTCATCGACTTCCTCGACACCGCGATCCGGGAGTACGGCACCGCCGAAGTCTCCCTGCAGATCTGGCAGAGCGGCAAGACCACCTACAAGTTCAGCCGACACGACGCCTGGGAACGGGCCGCCCAGGTCCTCACCGACCGCGGCTACCAGGTCACCCGCACCGGCAGCCCCGTCGCCGTCTCCATCTGCTTCACCCCCAAGACCGCGATCGTCGGCGTCAACCGCGTCGCCGACAGCCTCTCCTCCTGGCCCGGCGGCGAGGTGCGCCTCTCCAAAACCCCCGACCAGGTCTCCCGCGCCGAATTCAAACTCGAAGAGCTCTTCAAAGCCCACCCGATCGACGACGGGATCGAACCCAAGGGCACCGCCCTCGACTACGGCGCCGCGCCCGGCGGCTGGACCCGCATCCTCGCCCAACGCGGCTACCGCACCACCGCGGTCGACCCCGGCGACCTCGACCCGCGCGTCCTGCAACTCCCCGGCGTCGTCCACGAGCGCACCACCGCCGGCAACTTCCTCCGCGAGACCCGGGACCGGTTCGACCTCCTCGTCAACGACATGAAGATGAGCCCCGACCGCTCCAGCCGACTCATGGTCGACTCCGCCCGGCTCCTCAAGCCCTTCGGCGTCGCCGTCACGACGCTCAAGACCGGCGCCCACCATGTGCTCGAGCAGATCGACGAGTCCTTCGCGATCCTCGGCGCCGCATACGACATCGAGTTCGCAAGGCAGCTCCGGCACAACCGCAACGAACTCACGGTGGTACTCCGCCGCTTCGACTGACCCCGAACACCGACTGCGGAGCCTGGCTCGAATTGGGGATTTAGGCGGCGGCCCGTCATGACAGAGTCGTGACGGGGGGTTCTAGCGTTGCGAATCCTATCGCCGAACTCAGGAGCCGTCGCATGAAGCCACTCCGCGATGACGAACCGCGGGAGATCGGGCCCTACCGGGTCCTCGCCGAACTCGGCGAGGGAGGCATGGGCCGCGTCCTCCTCGCCGCCGCAGGCGACGGACAACTGGTGGCGCTCAAGGTCATGCGCCCCCACCTCCTCCACGACGCCCAGTTCCGCTACCGCTTCCGCCGCGAGGTCATCACCTCCCGCGAAGTCGCCGCCAGCCGCTGGACCGCCGCCGTCCTCGGCTCGGACGAGCACGCCCCCGAGCCCTGGCTCGCCTCCGAGTTCTTCCACGGCCCCACCCTCGCCGAAGCCCTGATCGCCAACGGGCCCTTGGGCGAAGCCTCCACGAGGCGCCTCATGCACGGGCTCGCCGCCGCGCTGGCCGAGATCCACTCCTACGGGGTGGTCCACCGGGACCTGAAGCCCTCCAATGTGATCCTCACGGATGACGGTGTGCGCCTCATCGATTTCGGCATCGCGCGCGTCACCGAGGAGGCCGGGGGCGAGGCTTCGATCACGCAGACGGGTGCGCTCATCGGCGCGCCTGCGTACATGTCGCCCGAGCAGGTCGCGCGGCAGGCCATCGGCCCCGCCTCGGACCTGTTCTCCTTGGGCACCACTGTGATCACCGCGGGCACGGGCGCGAATCCGTTCGATGCCGAAGCGCTGTACGAGATCATGAACCGGGTCGTCAACGGCGACCCCGGCCTGGAACGCCTGCCCGAGGCGCTGCGGTACCTGGTCGAGCCCTGTATGCGGAAGCAGCCCGAACAGCGGGTCAGCGCCGCTGAACTGGTGCTGCGCATCGGCGAGCCGCTCGCCGCGCCGTGGCCGCCCGCCGTCGCGGCGCTCGAGCAGCGCCAGCGCGCCGAGGTCGCCGATCTGGCGCGGCGTCACGGCTGGGACACGCTGGTGCGCCCTGACCGGACGGTGGTGATGTTCGGTCCGGGCGTGGTTCCCGCGCAGGTGCAGTCGGGGCCGCCCGAGACGACGATCAGCTATTCGCCTGAGCCGCCGTATATGTCGGCGCCGCAGGGGTATTCGCCCGTGCCGACCGTGAGCCCGGGGTACGCGCCGGTGAATCCGGGCTATGCGCCTGCGCCGCCGGGCGGGCCGGTGCTGCCTCCGGGTGGTCCGTATCTGCCGCAGCAGGGTCCGAAGCAGGACCGGACGGTCTTGTACGCGGTGCTCGCGGTGCTGGCCGTGGTGGTCATCGCGTTGATCGTGGTGCTCCCGAATCTGGGCGGGGACGGCGGCGAGGACCCGGAGCTGACGCTGAGTGACGGGGCGTCGTCGGACGGGGCCGCTGATGATGCGGGTCTGGGCGGTGAGGAGACCGATCCGGTCGAGACCGAGACGGACCCGGTCGCCGCCGCGGTGGTGGGGGACTGCTTCTGGGATTACGGCGATGAGACCACGGCGGATCTCGAGCCCTCGTATTGCGAGGACGGGAGTTTCGAGGTG
Organism: Glycomyces luteolus; assembly: GCF_027622875.1. GTDB lineage: Bacteria > Actinomycetota > Actinomycetes > Mycobacteriales > Micromonosporaceae > Glycomyces > Glycomyces luteolus. Next base: position 7,561 of record NZ_JAPZVP010000030.1, read on the forward strand.
GTGGAGGTCTTCGAAGGCACGACGGACCTGTCCTCGTGCGATGCGGTCGATGACGTGACGACGAGTGTCTCGTCGTCGGCGGGGGACCTGGTGCTGTGCCTGAGTTACCTGCACCCCAACGGGGAGGCGTATCACGCGGAGGTCGGCGAGTGCGTGTTCGGTCCGAACGACAGCGTCTCGCAGTGGTATCCGATCGACTGCCAGGAGGGCGCGTTCGAGGTGCTGGAGCGCCTTGAGGGCGTGAGCGATCCGGCGTCCTGCGCTGGGTCGGTGTACTACAACCAGAACTACACGTTCACCACTTCGCAGTCCTATCTGGATGTAGTGCTGTGCTTGAGCATGATCTATCCGGACGACATGGGGTATGCGACGCAGGACGACTGCATGTCGATGAGCGGTGATCCGGATGCGGGGACGGCGCTGTTCACGTTCGCGGACTGCGACAGCGCGAACACGTATGTCACGGGCCGCGTCGACGAGTACGAGAACTTGGACTGGTGCGGGGACGACGGCTGGAGCACGTGGATGAGCACGGACTTCCCGGAGCACGCGTACACGGTCTGCTGGCGGTACCTCTAAGTCCGATATGGACTCTCCAGTCCTGCCGATTCCTACAAAACGCTTGGGAGCGTGGGTGATCCGGTCGCACAGGCCCTGCTCTAGCGCGCGCAAGTGAGTTGGTATGATCTTTCCAGACTTGTCTTCGAGGGGTAGAGCCCTGGCCGCCGTCACCGTCGGCCAGGGCTCTTTTTCGTTCCCCCGGGAGATCCGCGGGTCACGCGAGCCGGTCGAGCAGGCCCAGTACCGCCTCGGTGATCGCCTCGGGGGCGTCCTCCGGCGCGTGGTGGCCGACCTCCTCGCCGATGCTCGAGACCTCCAGGCCCGCGACATGTGCTCTCGCCCAATCGATCATCTCGGGTGAGCCGAGACCGTACGGGCTGGCGGTGAGCAGCAGTTTCGGGACTTCCGGGGTGGCGGCCAGCCACGTGCCGTAGGCGTCGAAGCGCTCGGCCACGGCCGCGGGCTCGAACGGGCCGCCCTCCTCAGCGAGCGGGATCTGCCTGGGCCAGGCCAGCAGCGGTCGCCGCGACTCGGGGTCGGGGTAGGGCTTGCGGTAGACGGCCAGGTCCTCGTCGGAGATGCCGCCGTTGGTGGCGCGCACCGCGTTCTCGATGAACCAGTTCTCCTCGAGGGCCATCTGCTCGCCCGCGCCCGGGGTGCGGAGGGTCCGGAAGAACTCGACGGCTCCGGCCGGGTACTCGGCCCAGGTCATCTTCCGCAGGAACGTCTCCATGACGACGAGGCCGCGGGTCTGGCCGGGGTGCCTTGCGGCCCAGTCCATCGCGAGGGAGCCGCCCCAGTCGTAGCCGACCAGGACCGGCTTCGCGATCCCGAGCCCGTCGAGGAGCGCCTCCAGGTAGGTGGCCTGGTCGGCGAAGGAGTAGTCGATGTCCGGTTTGCCGGAGGCGCCCATGCCGATGAGGTCGGGGGCGATCACGCGGGCCCGGCCGGTGAGGCCCGGGACCACGTTGCGCCAGATGAAGGAGGAGGAGGGATTGCCGTGGAGGAGCACGACGTTGGCGTCGCCCGCGCCTTCGTCGACGTAGGACATGTGGGAGTCGAGGACTTCGATCGTGTGCATCGGCTCGGTGCCTTTCGTTTGCGGGGGGTCAGAGGGCCCGGTCGAGGGCGGTGGTCAGCGCGACGGGCTCGACCCGGAGTCGGTCGAAGCGCCAGCCGTCCTCGGTGCGGCGCGCCCGGTAGTGGTGGATGCCGGCCGCGATCGCCTCGGTCTTGTCGTCGTAGATGAAGACGCCGATGTCGTGGGCTCGGACGGCGGCGGTGTCGCCGTCGAGGTCGATGACGATGTTGGTCTTGTTGTGCAGGGTGCGCGCGATGGTGTCGTGGCCTTTGTTCACGAGTGCGATGAGTGCTTCGATGCCGTGCGCCTCGCCGCGCAGCGACGAGGTGACGATGTCATCGGTGAAGATCCGGTCGGTCTCGTCCCAGCGGGCCTCGTCGATCCACAGGGTGTGGCGGGCGACGAGGTCTTCCAGCGCGGCGCGGTCGGCGAGTTCGCGGATGAGGGTCTCGGTGTCGTTGCTGTTGAGGGACATGGAACTGCTCCTGGAGATGATTCGGTTTACTAACGGTTTTGGGCGCGGTGCGGCCGTGTCGCGGAAGGCGAAGGGGCGCTAGAGGGTCTGCTCGACGCTGGTGGTGCGGCTGATCGGGACGACGGTGAGGCTGGAGAAGCGCCAGCCGTCGGCGGTGCGGCGGGCCTCGAAGCGGTAGCGGGCCTCGACGAGTTGGACGGCCTTCCCTCCGTCGACGATGAAGACGGCTTTGACCCCGCAGTCGACGACGGCCTCGTCGCCGTCGAGCCCGATGATCGGGCTGTGGATCGCGTGGACCGTGCGGTCGTATTCGATGTGGCGGGCGATCGCGTGCTCGGCGACGGCCTCGGCGCCCCGGATCTCGCCGCCCGGGGTGCGGGCGACCGCGTCGGCGGTGAAGATCTCGGCGGTGCGGTCCGCCGCGCGCTCGTCGAGCCAGAGGCTCTGGCGGGCAAGGAGTTCGGTGATCTCGGCGCGGTCGGCGAGTTCGCGGATGAGGGTCTCGGTGCTGCGCATGAAGGGCTCCCGGGATTAATTAGTCAATCTAACGTTTATGTTGCTAACGAATATACATCGTTAGTGGCACTAACGCAATGAGGGTAGGATCGCTCCATGGAGAACAACGCTGAACTGCGCTTCGACCTCGGAGACAAGACGCCGCGGCCGCTCAAACGCCAGTTCTCGCGCCTCATGGGCATGACCGCCGCACAGGTGAGCAAGGTGGCCCAGGAGGCGCTGAACGCGGTCGGCGCCAACAAGTTCCACTTCGTGGTGCTCGCGACGCTCCACCAGTTCGGGCCCTCCAGCCAGGCCGCCATCGCCGACCGCACCGGCATCTACCGCTCAGACCTGGTCGCGGTGATCAACACCCTGGAGGAAGGCGGCTATGCGCGGCGCGGGCCGGACCCGGCCGACAAGCGCCGCAACGTCATCACCATGACCGAGGCCGGAACCCGGCGCTTCACCGAGCTCGACGGCATCCTCGCCGAAGTCCACGAGCACGTCATGGCACCCCTCGGCGAAGACGAACGCGAGCAGCTGTTCAGCCTGCTCACCCGTGTCAACGCCCACCTCGCCGGAGACTGAAGCCAACGGCCGGACCGGCTAACGCAGCCGCCGCAGCACCTGCTCCTTGATCGCCGTGAACGGCGGGTACACCACCCGCATCGTGTCCGGCGCCAAAGGCTTGTCCAGCACCGACTTCGCGTGGCTGAACGTCTCGATCGAGGCCTTCCCGTGGTACGCGCCCATCCCGGAGTGCCCGACCCCGCCGAACGGCAGCCCCGGGACGTCGATGTGCGCCATCGGCACGTTGAAGCCGACCGCGCCCGACGCCGTGCGCGTCAAGAGCTTCCGCCGCGTCAGATCCGAGTTCGTGAAGGCGTACAGGGCGAGCGGCTTCTCCCCCTCGTTGACGAACGCGATCGCGTCGTCGAGGGTGTCCACCGCGAGGATCGGCAGGATCGGCCCGAAGACCTCCTCACCCATCACCGCGTCCTCACGGGTGACATCGGCGAGGACCGTCGGCGCGATGTACCGCTCGTCGCGGTTGTGCCCGCCGCCGCACACCAGCCGGCCCTCACCGAGGAACCGCGCGAGCCGGTCGTACGACGCCGTGTCGATGATCCGCCCGAAGTCCGGGCTGTCGGCGGGCGCGTGCCCGTACATCTCCCGCACCGCCTCCGCCAGATGCTTCTCCAGCTCAGGGCCGACGCCGTCGACGGCGAGCACGTAATCGGGGGCGACGCAGGCCTGCCCGGCGTTCATGAACTTGCCCCACGCGATCCGCCGCGCGGCCGTCGCCAGGTCCGCGCCCGGCTCGACGATCGCCGGGCTCTTCCCGCCCAGCTCAAGCGTCACCGGCGTGAGATGCTCGGCGGCGGCCTTCGCCACGATCTTGCCGACCCGCGCCGAACCGGTGAAGAAGATGTGGTCGACCCGCTCGGCCAGCAGCAGCTCGGTCGCCTTCGGCCCGCCCTGGACCACCGCCACCGCATCCGGGTCGAGGTACCCCCCGATGAGCCGCTCCAGCACCGCCGCGGTCGTGTTCGCCGCCTCGCTCGGCTTCACCACCACCGCGTTCCCGCAGGCCAGAGCGCCCGCGAGCGGTCCGAGGAGGAGCTGCACCGGATAGTTGAACGGCCCGATGACGGTGACGACGCCGAGCGGTTCCCGCAGCACGTACGCCTTCGCGGGCTGGAGGTGCGGCGGCGTGTAGACCCGCTTGGGGCGGAACCAGGTCCGCAGGTGCTTGCGCAGCGCCCGCACTTCGGCGGCGACGAAGTCGATCTCGGCGAGGAACGACTCCGGAGCGGACTTGCCGAGGTCGGCCCGCAGCGCGTCGGCGAGTTCGTCCCCGGCTTCGCGCACCATCCGGTCGAGGCCCTTGAGCTGCTCGAGCCGCCACGGCAGGGGCTTGGTGCGGCCCGTCGCGAAGTGGGCGCGGAGGCGGGCTACCGAGGAGTGGATGTCGTTGCCGGTCATGCCATGAGCCTAGCGGCAATCGACCAGGGGCGGGAGGGCCGCGCGTGCGCCCGCTACCCTCCGATGCTGCCAGGAGCAATGGGGACGATCAACCGTTTGTGGGCGGTCCCATCCGATCGGTGAAGGCGCACTGCTGCAAAGGCCGTTTGTGAAACCATGCGCCCATGGCCGCCGTCAAGAGGAAACCGCTGCTCTCCTGGACCGTCATCGCACCGATCCTGGGGATGGCGGTGCTGGCCGCGGTCTGGGGCCGGGAGCTCGGCGCGTTCTGGGTGACGGTGGCGGCGGTCGCGCTCGTCGCGACGGTGCTCGCGGCCGTGCACCACGCCGAGGTCGTCGCGCACCGGGTCGGCGAACCGTACGGGTCGCTCGTGCTCGCGGTGGCCGTCACCGTGATCGAGGTGGCGCTCATCGTCACCGTGATGGCGGGCGGCGGTGAGGAGTCGTCGACGCTCGCGCGCGACACCGTGTTCGCGGCGGTCATGATCACCACGAACGGCATCGTCGGCATCGCGCTGCTCGTGGGCGCCCTCAAGTACGGGATGACGCTGTTCAACCCGGAGGGCTCGGGCGCGGCCCTCGCCACCGTGGCGACCCTCGCGACCCTCGGCCTGGTGCTGCCGACGTTCACGACCAGCGAGTCGGGCCCGGAGTACTCGACCTCGCAGCTGGTGTTCGCGGCGCTGGCGGCGCTGGTCCTCTACGGCCTCTTCGTGTTCAACCAGACGGGGCGCCACCGCGACTTCTTCCTGCCGGTGACCGCCGAGGGCGTGGTCGAGGACGAGGAGCACGCCGACCCGCCGAGCACCAGGACCGCGCTGCTGAGCCTGGCGATGCTGCTGGTGGCGCTCGTCGGCGTGGTGGGTCTGGCGAAGGCCGAGTCGCCCGCGATCAAGGCGGGGGTGCTCGCGGCCGGGTTCCCGGCGTCGTCGGTGGGTGTGGCGATCGCGCTGCTGGTGCTGCTGCCGGAGTCGATCGCGGCCGTCCGCGCGGCGTCGCGCGAGCGCATCCAGACCAGTATCAACCTCGGCTACGGGTCGGCGATGGCCTCGATCGGCCTGACGATCCCGGTGATCGCGGTGGCGTCGTTCTTCATGGACGGCCCGCTGCTGCTGGGTCTGGGCTCGACCGAGATCGTGCTGCTCGGCCTCACCATCGTCGTCAGCGTCCTGACGATCGTCCCGGGGCGGGCCACGCGCCTGCAGGGCGGCGTGCACCTGGTGCTGCTGGCGGCCTACCTGTTCCTCGCGATCAACCCTTAGCGACCGGTGTAGACGTCCCAGCTCAGGCGGGCGAGGAGCGCGAGGACGACGATCACGAGGACGATGCGCACGAACTTGCTGCCCTTGGACATCGCGGTGTGCGCGCCGAACCAGGCGCCGAGCATGGTGCCCAGGCCCATGACGGCGCCGAGCAGCCACCAGATGTTGTCCTGGGCGGCGAAGACGATGAGCGCGCCGAGGTTGGTGGTCACGTTGACCACCTTCGTGTGGGCGGCGGCGGCGAGGAAGTCCATGCCGAGGATCGTCGTGAACGCGACGGCGAGGAAGATCCCGGTGCCGGGGCCGATGATGCCGTCGTAGAACGCGATCGCGAGTCCGCACACGACCATGACCGCCGCGCCGCGCAGCCGGGTGTGCAGTTCCGGTTTCGGCTCGAGGCCCAGCTGCGGTTTCGCGACGACGAGCACGAGCACCGCGAGGAGCACGGCGATGATGATGGGCTTCAACGCGTCCGAGGAGACCGAGAGCGCCGCGAGCGCGCCGGCGCCGGAGCCGAGCAGGGCGAGGCCGACGGTGGGCCACAGCAGCCGGTGCTCGAGTTTGATCTTGCGGGCGTAGGCGATCGCGGAGGTGGTGGTGCCGAAGACGGAGGCCATCTTGTTCGTTCCCAGCATGAGCGCGGTGGGCGCTGTGGGGAAGGCCACCAAGAGCACGGGGAGTTGGATGAGGCCGCCGCCGCCGACGACCGCGTCGACCCATCCGGCGAAGATCGCCGCGGCGATGAGCAGGGCGAACAGGCCGGGGTCGATGTCGAAGGGCACCACGCCAAGTTACTTGCCGCCCGGCTGGCAGACACGCCGATGAGGTGAGGAACACGTGTCGGTGTGTAATCGTCTGATATCAACAGGTCATGGACATGACGAAACCTATGACCCACTTGGTGAAACGCGGGTACGAGTATACGTTCGACCCCGATGAGCAGCAGCGTCGGAACCTCGAGGAGACGCTGGAAGCGGTTCGGGCCGTGTACAACTGGTCGCTGTCGGTGTTCCAGCGCGAGTGGCGCGCGAAGGGGGAGAAGATCTCGTACGCGGAGATCTCGGCCCGTCTCACGAAATGGAAGAACCAGCCCGCGAACCGGTGGGTGAAGGCCTATTCGTCGGTGCCCTTGCAGCAGATCGCCCGGCAGCTCCACACGGAGTACCACTCGTTCCTCAACGGTCGCAGCCGTGAGCCGGTGCCGAAGGAGCACGGCGAGCAGACGCAACTGGTGTACTCGCGGGCCGGCTACTACTTGAAGGGGCGGGAGGTGAAGCTCGCGAAGCACAAGGCGCCCTTGGACATCATGTGGGGCCTGGAGCGGCCGAGCCGGGACGACATCACGTCGATCACCGTCAACCGCGAGCGCGACGGCCAGTGGAAGCTGTGGATCGTGGCCGAGGAGTTCATCGAGGTGCCTCGCCAGAAACCGCCGGAATGCGGCGAGTGCGGGCGGGTCCTGGAGGGTTAGTGCGCGAAGCGGACGGGCCCGGCGGTGCTATCGCCGGGCCGCTTCGCGTCGAGGGGCGGGGTGTTCGCGGCGCCTGGACGCGAAACGCCCGGCCGGGGTGCCCTTCCCAAGGCCCCGACCGGGCGGTCGGACCCGGTCCGGTGCCCCTCGCGGGTGCACCGGACCGGGTCGCTGTCGAAAAGTCGCGGGCCTGGCGGCTACTCCCCACCCGCGGCTCTCGGCGTCTTTACTCGCGCAGCTCCGCCGCAGCGGCGGAGGCGGCTCTGACGAGCCGCTGCGCCGTCTGTTCGGAAGAGCGGCAGGCTTACCGACGCAGTTCGGAGACGGCGGTCGCAAGCCGCTTTCCGAACTGCTCGTCGGCCTTCGCGAAGTTCGCGATGGCGCGCTCGGCGATGTCGTCGCGGCTGACCTTGGCGATGAAGCCGGCCAGGTTCGCGATGAGGCGGCTCTGCTCGTCCTCGCTCATGAGCCGGTAGAGGTCGCCGGCCTGCACGAAGTCGTCGTCCTGCGCGTGCTTCGGGGTCTCCCACTCGCCGGTCTGGCCGTTGAGCTGCAGCGGCGCCCACAGGGCCTGGCCGGTCTCGTTCGGGCCGCCGAAGGAGTTCGGCTCGTAGTTCTTCTGGCCGCCGTGGCGCCCGTCGTAGCCCTGGCCGTCGCGGTTGCCGTTGCGCGCCTCGGTGGCGTGCGGGCGGTTCACCGGCAGGTGGTCGGCGTTGATGCCGACGCGGTAGCGGTGCGCGTCGCCGTAGGCGAACAGGCGGCCCTGCAGCATCTTGTCCGGCGAGGGGCCGATGCCCGGGACGAAGTGCGCGGGGGAGAAGATCGACTGCTCGACCTCGGCGAAGATGTTCTCCGGGTTGCGGTTGAGCTCGAGCTTGCCGATCTCGATCGGCGGGTAGTCCGCGTGCGGCCACACCTTGGTGAGGTCGAACGGGTTGAACCGGTAGGTCGCGGCCTCGGCGGCGGGCATGATCTGCACCTGCACGGTCCAGGTCGGGTAGTCGCCGCGCTCGATGGCCTCGCGCAGGTCCCGCTGGTGCGAGTCGGGGTCCTCGCCGGCCAGCTTGTTGGCCTCGTCCTGGGTGAGGTTCTTGATGCCCTGGTCGGTCTTGAAGTGGTACTTGACCCAGAACTGCTCGCCGGCCTCGTTGACCCACTGGAAGGTGTGGGAGCCGTAGCCGTTCATGTGGCGGTAGGACGCGGGGATGCCGCGGTCGCCGAAGAGCCAGGTGACCTGGTGGGTGGACTCGGGGGAGAGGCCCCAGAAGTCCCACACGTTGTCGGCCTCCTGCGAACCGGTGTACGGGTCGCGCTTCTGGGTGTGGATGAAGTCGGGGAACTTGATGGCGTCGCGGATGAAGAACACCGGGGTGTTGTTGCCGACGAGGTCGTAGTTGCCCTCTTCGGTGTAGAACTTCAGGGCCCAGCCGCGCGGGTCGCGGCGGGCGTCGGCGCCGCCGAGGGAGTCGGCGACGGTGGAGAAGCGCAGGAAGGTCTCGGTCTCCTTGCCCACCTGGGAGAGGAACTTGGCCTTCGTGTACTTGGTGACGTCGGCGGTCACGGTGAAGGTGCCGTAGGCGCCCGAGCCGCGGGCGTGGACGACGCGCTCGGGGATGCGCTCGCGGTTGAAGTGCGCGAGCTTCTCGAGCAGCACCTGGTCCTGGATGAGCAGCGGCCCGCCGGCGCCGGCCGCCTCGCTCTGGTTGTTGTTGGAGACTGGCGCGCCGGACTCGGTGGTCAGCGGCCCAGCAGTGTTGTCGAACTGCGCGCTCATAGCGTGGCCCTCTCTTGCGTTCGCAGATCCCCGCAGCACGGCCGCTGACGGAATCCTTGGCTTCGACTCGATCCTAGCTTAGACTAGGTCTAAGTCAAGATCCAGTCCAGGGTAGTTAGTGCCACAGCGTTTCGCCTGCTAGAGTGGTGTTCAATGCCCCGACCGCGTGAGAGAACAGCATGAGCGACCTCGTTACCCGACTTCGACGCCACAACTGGCGCATCACTCCTCAGCGACGCGTGATCGCTGAGACCCTCGAGGGCTCCCACGTGCACTTCACCGCCGAGCAGATCCTGGAGCGCGCGGTCGAGCGCATGCCGGAGCTCTCGCGCGCCACGGTCTACAACACGCTCAACGAGATGGTCGCGCTCGGCGAGGTCCTCGAGCTCACCTTCGACGGCCGCTCGAAGCGCTACGACCCCAACGCCGACCATGAGCACCACCACCTCATCTGCGAGGGCTGCGGCCTGATGAAGGACGTGCACGCCATGGCCGACCCGGTGGACTGGCTCCCCGGCGACGAGCGGCACGGCTTCACCGTCACCCGCGCCTCCATCGCCTACCGGGGCCTGTGCCCGGAGTGCCAAGCCGCTTCGTAAAGCGGCGCAGTCGAAACGAATGCGAACCTGAGGAGCGCGAGCACACTCGGGTGGCCGCTGCGCGACCGGACTGTCGCGCTCTAGTCGCGCTTCGGTGACGAAACGGTCTCGACCGTCCTTTTCGCTTGCCTTGTCCTGTTCTGCTCCGATACCGTCACGGGGCCGCCTCGCCCGGAATCCCCAGCGAGCACCCCCGGCGGACCGCTAGGTTCAGGCCACCAGCCTGACCGCCCGACAGCAGGCCGATGCCTGCGCGCCCGACCGAAGGAGCCGAAGTGGACCGGTTGCTGTCCTGGAACGACCAGTACTGGGCCTGGGTGGTCATTCCGCTCATCGTCGTCACCAGCCTCCTCTACCTGGTGCTCACCAGGGGCGTGCAGTTCCGGCTGTTCGGGCAGATGATCAAGGGCCTGCGCGAGGACCCGGGCGAGGGCACGGAGGGCCACCGCCGGGTCTCGGCGTTCCAGGCGTTCGCGATCTCCTCGGCCGCCCGCGTCGGCACCGGCAACATCGTGGGCGTCTCGACCGCGATCGCGGTCGGCGGGCCCGGTGCGGTCTTCTGGATGTGGATCATGGCGATCACGGTGGCCGCCACCGCGTTCGCCGAGTCGACGCTCGCGCAGGTCTACAAGGAGCGCACCCCCGAGGGGTTCAAGGGCGGGCCCTCCTACTACATGAAGCACGGCCTCAAGGCGCCCTGGCTCGGCGCGGTCTTCGCCGTCATCCTCATCTTCACGTACCCGTTCAGCTTCAACATGGTGCAGGCCAACACCTTCACCGGCGCCGTCAGCGACTCGCTCGACGGGATGGGCGTGGCCACCGGCGGCGCCACCGCCTGGATCATCGGGATCGTCCTCGCCGCGATCACCGCGGCCGTCGTCTTCGGCGGCCTGCAGCGCATCGCCCACTTCGCGCAGCTCGCCGTGCCCGCCATGGCCCTGGTGTACCTGGGCCTGGGCACCGCGATCGTCGTCATCAACGCCGATGAGCTCCCCGGCGCGATCGCGAGCATCTTCAACTCCGCGTTCGGGATCGAGCAGTTCGCCGGGGCCGCGCTCGGCACTGTCATCATCCAGGGCGTGCGCCGCGGCATGTTCTCCAACGAGGGCGGCATGGGCTCGGCCCCGAACGCCGGCGCCACCGCCACGGTGAGCCACCCGGTCAAGCAGGGCCTGACGCAGGCGTTCGGCGTCTACTTCGACACGATCTTCATCTGCTCGATCTCGGCGTTCATCATCCTCACCACGAACCCGGTGTACGGGGACGCGAACGTCAACCTGGTGACCCGCGGCGTGGACGCGGCCCTCGGCGGCTGGGCCCTCCAGGTCATGGCGCTCATCCTGGTGCTGTTCACCTTCACCTCCGTGGTCGGCAACTACTTCTACGGCGAGAGCAGCGTCCGGTACCTCCGCGACAGCCGCTGGACGGTCGGCGCGCTGCGGGTCGTCGTCGTCGGCCTCGTCCTCCTCGGCTCGGTCGCCTCGCTCGAGACCGTGTGGAGCATCGCCGACGTCACCATGGGGCTCATGGCCACCGTCAACCTCGTCGCCGTGCTCGGCCTGACCGGGGTGACGGTGAAAGTCTTGCGCGATTACGACAAGCAGCGCAAGGCCGGCCTCGACCCGGTGTTCACCCGCGAGTCCGTGCCCGGCCTCACCGGCATGCAGGTGTGGGAGCCCGAGACGGAACCTGTGGCACGGGCATACGAGAAGTGACGACGACGCGCGCCGATATCTGACAGGTCGATAGGCTCACTCGCATGACGCAGTCGAAGGAACCCTGGAAGTCACCGGTCTGGCGCTCCGAGCCCGCGTTCCTCTACTCGCGACGCTCGCTCGCCCGCTACGTCGGCCGCCCCGCCGCCGAGTTCCTCAAGATCGAGCCGGCGGCGGGCCTCGTCCTCGTCGCCTGCGCGGTCATCGCCATGCTGTGGGCCAACTCGCCGTGGGCCGACTCCTACGTGGCGGTGTGGGGCCTCGACATCACGTTCCAGTTCGGCGGCTTCGAACTCCACCACACGCTCAAGGACTGGATCAACGACGGCCTCATGGCCATCTTCTTCTTCGTCGTGGGCGTGGAGATCAAGAGCGAGATCGTCTCCGGGGAACTCTCCAACCCCCGCAACGCCGTTCCTCCGATCGCCGCCGCCGTCGGCGGCATGGCGGCGCCGGCCCTCATCTACACCGCCCTCAACGCCGGCGGCGCGGGCGCGGGCGGCTGGGGCATCCCCATGGCCACCGACATCGCGTTCGCCGTCGGCGTCCTCGCCCTCTTCGGCTCCCGCATCCCCTCGTCGGCGCGGATCTTCCTGCTCACCCTCGCCATCGTCGACGACCTCGGCGCGATCGCCGTCATCGCCGTGTTCTACACCGAGGACCTCTCGATGGCCTGGCTCGCCGTCGCCGGCGCGCTCATCGCCGTCGCGGTCCTCCTGCGGGTCCTCAACGTCTGGTCCGGGCCCGTCTACCTCGTCATCGGCGTGCTCCTGTGGGTCGCCATGCTCGAATCCGGCGTGCACGCCACCATCGCCGGCGTCGTCATGGGCCTCATCATCTCCGCCAAGCCCCTCCTCGACCCGCAGGTCGCCCACGCCGAAGCGCAGGAGATGGCCAAGGGCGGCCTCACCGCCGAGGAGACCGAGCGGCTCGTCAAGTTCGCCCGCGACGCCGTGCCCCCGACCGAGCGCATCCAGGCCCGCAACCACCAGTTCTCCTCGTTCGTGGTCCTCCCGCTGTTCGCCCTCGCCAACGCCGGCGTCGCCCTCTCCGCCGACCTGTTCGCCACCGCGCTCACCTCCACGGTGACGCTCGGGATCGTCCTCGGCCTCGTCGTCGGGAAGCTCGTCGGCATCACCGCCGCAACCTGGCTCGTCGTGAAACTCGGCTGGGGCCGCATGCCCACCGGCACCACCTGGCCCCTCCTCGCCGCCATCGCGATGGTCGCGGGCATCGGCTTCACCGTGGCGCTCTTCATCACCGAACTCGCCTTCCGCGGCGGCGACGCCCAGCTCCTCACCGACGAGGGCAAGATCGGCGTGCTCTGCGCGTCCTTCCTCGCCGCCCTCCTCGGCGCCCTCGCCGTCCACCTGACCGCCCCGAAGCGGCCGCGGACCGGCGAAGCGCCCGAGGACCAGCGGGCTGTGGAGGACGCCGCGAACGCGGGGTTAGGCTTGGCCCACTGCTTTCACAGCGACTCGACCCTAGAGTGAGAACCCTACTTTTGGAGGGACGCCGTCTTGGCTCCGCAGAATCTCATGTCCCAGCCTCCGGCGACGAAACTGCCCGAGGACACCGAGGCCAGGAAGTTCCTCGACGAGCACACGCCCGAGGACACGGTCCGCCGCTTCCCGTGGTTCTGCGCCGCCTGGGCCCGCCTCGCGAAGAACGCCCTGGAGTCGGGCGACGACGTCGCCGCGTACGCCTTCGCGCGCACCGGCTACCACCGGGGACTCGACCAGCTGCGCCGCAGCGGCTGGAAGGGCCACGGCCCGATCCCCTGGGACCACAAGCCGAACCGCGGCTTCCTCAAGTCCCTGCACCAGCTCTCGCGCGCCGCCGCCGCCATCGGCGAAGCCGACGAGGCCGCCCGCTGCGCGCAGTTCCTGCGCGACTCGGACCCGGCCGCCGCCGACGCCCTGACGTAGGCCCGCGGGCGCGCGAGCGAACCGTCCCCAGGACGCCGAACGCGAGCCCTTCATACGCAATGCGAAAGCGGCCGGAGCGCCAAGCGCCCCGGCCGCTTTCGCATACGCGCCTAAGCGAGCGAGATCTGGCCGTCCTCGACGGTGATCTCCACTGCGGGAAGGTTCACCTCTGCCGGGCCCTCCTCCAGCTCGCCCTCGATCGTCCACGTCGACTGGTGCCGCGGGCAGATGATGTTGCCGTCCGCGTCAGGGGCGTCGACGATCGCGCCCTGGTGCGGGCACACGGCCGAGAACGCCAGGAACTCGTCAGCCGTCGGCTGCACGATCACCGTCTCGTCCACGACGAGGCCCCCGCCCACGGGAACGTCCGCAGTCGCCGCGATCCCCGCGCCGCCGCTGCCCTCCGTGGTCGAACCACCCTCAGTGGACGGATCCGCTGCGCCCGTCGTCGACTCGCTCCCGTTCGGGGACTCGGCCGTGCCGCACGCGGCCAGCGCACCCGCCGCCCCCAGCCCGGCAAGCCCGCACATCACGCCGCGACGGGAGGTGACGGCCTTGGTCAACACTCGCCCCGCCAGATCGGATCCGGTCCTGGTGTCGGTCATAGTCAAGCTCCTCGCGCTCGTGGGCGCCATGGCCGGCCGCGGCATGCCTGCGAGCCGGGGCCGTGCCGTTGCGGCGCCTGCGGCCGCAACGCTAACGCCGCAAACCCGAGCCTGTCACGGGATACCGCCCCAGATCAAGAACTTTAGTTGAAGCTTCATCAAGTTCTCAGGAAGCTCACAGCCCCAACCACGCCCGCTACACCCCCAGCGACCGCGCGATCAGCATCCGCTGCACCTCATTCGTGCCCTCCCCGATCTCCAGCACCTTGCAGTCCCTCCACGCCCGCGCCACCGGCGTCTCGTTCATGAACCCGTACCCGCCGAAGATCTGCGTCGCCTCCCGCGCATTCTCCACCGCCGCCTGCGACGCGTGCAGTTTCGCCAGCGCCGCATCAGTCCCGAACGGCTCCCCCGCATCCGCCTTCGCCGCCGCGTCCTGCCACGCCAACCGCGACGTATGCGCACGCAACCGCATGTCCGCCAGCATGAACGCGATCGACTGGTTCTCCGCGATCGGCCGCCCGAACGCCTCCCGCTCCTTCGCATGGACCAGCGACTCGTCCAGGCACCCCTGCGCCGAACCCGTCGCCAGCGCCGCAAGAGCGACCCGGCCCGCGTCCAGCAGCTCCAGGAACTGCACGAAACCGCGCCCGCGCTGGCCGACGAGGTTCGCCTCGGGCACGCGGCAGCCGTCGAAGTAGACGGGCCGGGTGTCGGAGGCCCTCCAGCCGACCTTGGAGTACTCGGGGCCGATCTCGAGCCCGGGCGTGCCGGGTTCGACGGCGATGCAGGAGACCTCGCCGGGGCCGGTCTGGGCGGTGGCCACGATGAGGTCGGTCATCTCGGTGCCGGCGTTGGTGATGAAGCACTTGGCGCCGTCGATGACCCATTCGCCGTTCTCGATGCGGGCCTTGGTGTCGGTGTGCCCGGCGTCGGTGCCGCCGCCCGGCTCGGTGAGGGCGAAGGCGACGAGGCCCTGCCCGGAGGCGAGGCGCGGGAGCCATTTGGCCCGCTGCTCGGGGCTGCCGAAGCGGGCGATGCCCTCGGCGCCGAGGGTCACCGAGGCCTCGACGGTGACGGCGACGGAGGCGTCGACGCGGGCGATCTCCTCGAGCGCGAGGCCGAGCATGAAGAGCCCGGCTCCGGCGCCGCCGTACTCCTCGGGGAGCGTGACGCCCAGGACGCCGAGTTTGCCCAGCTCGCGGATGAGGTCGGCGGGGAACTCGCCGCGCTCGTAGAAGTCGCCGATGACGGGTTTGATCCGGTCCTGGGCGAAGGCGCGCACGGCGGCGGCGAATTCGGTCTGCTCGAGGTCGAGTCTCATGGCTGCTGCTCCTTCTCTATTGCGGCTCGCAGCTACACCGGTGTGATCGGGTGTCTGCGGTCGGAGAACCGGCGGTCCTTGTGGGTCAGCCGGCGGTATCGGGCGATGAGGTCGTCGCGGAGTGCGGCGGGTTCGAGGATGTCGTCGACGACGAGCTCGCCGGCGAGGCGGCGCAGGTCGACGTCGGCTTCGTACTCGGCCCGCTTGTCGGCGACGAACCGCTCGCGCTGGGCGGGGTCTTCGATCTGCGCGATCTTGTTGGCGTACACGGCGTTGACGGCCGCTTCGGCGCCCATGACGGCGATGCGGGCGCTCGGCAGCGCGATCGTGGCGTCGGACCCGAAGGCGGGGCCGGCCATGGCGTAGAGGCCGGCGCCGTAGGCCTTGCGGACGACGACGCAGATCTTGGGGACCGTGGCCTCGGCGACGGCGGCGATCATCTTGGCGCCGTGGCGGATGATGCCGCCGTGCTCGACGGCCGAGCCGACCATGAACCCGGGGACGTCGGCCAGGAACAGCAGCGGCACGTTGAACGAGTCGCATGTGGACACGAACCGGGCGGCCTTGTCGGCGGAGTCGGAGAAGAGGACGCCGCCGCGCACCGCGGAGTTGTTGGCGACGATCCCGACGGGCCTGCCGTCGAGGCGCGCGAACGCGGTGATGAGCTCCCCGGCCCAGCGGGCCTGCACCTCGAGCAGGGAGTCGCGGTCGACGAGGCCGTCGAGCACGGAGTGCATGTCGAACGGTGCGGCCTCGCTGGCGGGGATCGCGGCGGCGAGGTCGACCGGCAGCGGAGGGCGGGCCGCGCGCACCGGCGCGGGCTGCGTCCAGTTCGAGGGCAGGTAGGAGAGCCAGCGCCTGACAGAGGCGATCGCCTCGTCCTCGTTGCGGCACAGGAAGTGCCCGACGCCGGACTGCTCGCAGTGGACGCGCGCGCCGCCCATCTCCTCGAGGGTGGTCTTCTCGCCGGTGACCATCTCGACCATCCGCGGGCTGCCGAGGTACATCGAGGCGTTGCCGTCGACCATGGCGACGATGTCGCAGAACGCGGGAATGTACGCGCCGCCCGCGGCGCTGGGACCGAAGAGCGCGCAGGCCTGGGGGATGCGTCCGGAGGCGCGGACCTGCTCGTGGAAGATGCGGCCGGCACCGCGGCGGCCGGGGAAGAGCTGTACCTGGTCGGTGATGCGGGCCCCGGCGGAGTCGACGAGGTAGACGAGGGGGTGCTGCTCGAGCTGTGCGGCTTCGACGGTGCGGATGATCTTCTCGACGGTGCGCGCGCCCCAGGACCCGGCCTTCACGGTGGAGTCGTTGGCGACGAGCCGGATCGGGCGGCCCTGCACGGTGGCGGTGCCGACGACCACGCCGTCGGCGGGGAGCTGCGGGTCGGGGTTGGCCCAGAGGTTGTCCTCGCGGAACGAGTCGGGGTCGCACAGGCGGCGGATGCGCTCGCGGGCGTGGTACTTGCCCGCGGCGGCCGCGGCCTGGTGGTACTTCTCGGCGCCGCCGCGCTCGATGCGCTCCCGTTCGGCCGGGTAGTCCCCGAATTCCACGGCACGGCCTCCTCGCCGAAGTCAGTCCCTTAACGATCGTTAAGGCAAGCTTATTGTGTCCCGCGAATCCGCGCGTGTCAACGCATTCGCCGCATGGGTAATTCAGTTGTTCACTCTCCGGTGTAACCCCAGGTCCAGGACCCCGTCGTACCCGTCGGGCACCATCGAATCGAGGCGCCCGCGAACGCCCGATTGGCGCAGAACCACCGAAACCCGCCGGATCCACCGATCCGACCGGACAGAGACGCACCCGTCCGCAGCTCGCCGCCTACCACGCTGGCCGCGCCCACGTCCTCACGCCCGCAACCCGCCCGGCGGCAGCCCGCCCCCGCAACCCGCCCCCCCCGCAACCCGCCCCCCCGCAACCCGCCCCCCCGCAACCCGCGCTGGCCACAGCCCGCGCCGGCCACCTGCCGTGTCGTACCCCTAGGGCACCATCGAATCGGGGGCGCTCGCGAACGCCCGATCTGCGGGCGTCCGCCGCGAACCGCCGCACCCGCGTTCGCCGCAACCGCCCGGACCCTGTACGCGCGCAACGCCGCAGCCGCCCGCTCCGTGCCCGTACCCGCCGCGGCTACCCTCGGGGAACCACCGCACCGAGCCACTGCACCGAGCCGCCGAACCCGCGCCGCCAGACCCGTGCCCCAGCACGCCGCCTCCCCCGGAGTCCGATGACCAGCCCCGCGAGCACCAGCGCCCCGACCGGCGCCGCCCCGGCCCCCGCCCCCGCGCGCCCGGAACCGGCCGCACGGCCGCCGCGCCTGCGCGAGATCGACGGCCTGCGCGGCATCGCCATCGTCGTCATCGCCGTCTACCACATCTGGTTCGACCGCGTCTCCGGCGGCGTCGACGTATTCCTCCTGCTCTCCGGCTTCTTCATCACCGCGAGCCTCCTCCGCTCGGTCGAACGCACCGGCTCCGTACGCCCCCTCGCCTTCGCCGCCCGCATCGTGCGCCGCATCTTCCCGCCCGCGCTCGTCGTCGCCGCGGCCACCGTGCTCCTCACCGTCATCTGGCTCCCGCGCGCCACCTGGAACCAGCAGCTCGGCGACATCCTCGCCTCGGCCCTCTACTACGGCAACTGGAACCTCGCCGTCCACTCCGTCGACTACCTCTCCTCGAACAACGGCGCGAGCATCGTCCAGCACTACTGGTCCATGGGCGTCCAAGCCCAGTTCTACGTCCTGTGGCCGGTCCTCACCGCCGCCAGCGCCTGGCTCGCCGCCCGCGCCGGCTGGAGCCGCCGCCGCGTGCTCGCCGCCGCCCTCGCGCTCGTCTTCGCGGCCTCGTTCGCGTTCGCGCTGTGGGAGACCGACGCGAACCAGGCCTTCGCGTACTTCGACCTCCGCGCCCGCCTGTGGCAGTTCGCCGCCGGCGGCCTCCTCGCCGTCGCGCTCCCGCGCCTGCGCACCGCCTTCGCGGAACCCGATGCGCCGCAAGCCAAATGGACGGCGGCAATGCTCGGCTGGGCGGGCGTCGCGGTGCTCCTCGGCGCCGGGTTCTTCCTCGACAGCACCGAGTTCCCCGGGCTGGCCGCGCTCTGGCCGGTGGGCGGCGCATGCGCGGTCGTCGCCGCCGCCTCCCTCAGTCCGGGCGGCGGCGCGGGACGGCTGCTGAACACGCGGCCCGTGCAGTGGCTCGGCGACCTCTCGTACACGCTCTACCTGTGGCACTGGCCGATCCTCATCTGCTACCTCACCGCCACCGGCCGCGACACCGCAACGCTCCTCGGCGGCCTCGGCATCCTCGCCGCCGCGACCCTCCTCGCCTGGGCCACGCACTGGGCGCTCGAGCAGCGGCTCCCCGCAACGGGGTTCGGCCAGCGGACGATGCGGGGCGCCTTCGCGCTCGGCGCCGCGTGCCTCGCGCTCGTCCTCGCCTCGTATGCGGCCCTGACCTGGTACATCTCCTTCGAGCGCGACCGGCTCGCCGAAGCCGCCGCCGACCCCGACCGGTACCCGGGCGCGGCCGCCCTCGCCGAAGGACTCGACGTCCCCGAGACCGCCTTCGCGCCCTCCACACTAGATGCCGCCGAGGACTACGACCCCGCGCTCTCGGGCCGCTGCAACCAGACCATGGAGGGTTACGAGCCGATCCGCTGCGACTTCGGCGTCGACGAAGCCGATGCCACCGCCACGGTCGTCATGTACGGCGGCTCCAAGATCTGGCAGTGGCTCCCGGCCGTGCTCGACGCCGCCGAGGCCCGGGACTGGCACGTCATCGCGTACACGAAGAACGCCTGCATCATCGAGACCGGCCAGGAGGCCCTGGGCGAGGAGCGCTACCGCTCCTGCGCGGCGTGGAACGACGACGTCGTCGCCGAGATCGACCGGATCGCCCCCGACCTGGTCCTCACCTACGGCTCGCGGGTCGGCTACGAGGCGTACGAGACCTTCCCCGACTACACCGACCGCTACGGGCAGCTCGTCGCCACGGGTGCCGCGGTCGTCGCCCTGCGCGACACCCCGAGCCCCCGCTTCGACATCCCGCTGTGCGTGGACCTCAACGGCCGCAACGCGAGCGAATGCACCGTGGACCGGGCCTCGTACTACGACGAGGGGGCGTTCGAGGCATTGGAGGTACCTCCGGGCGTCCACAAGGTCGACCTCACCGACTACATCTGCGGGCCGCGGGCCTGCCCGCCCGTGATCGGCAACGTCCTCGTCTACCGCGACGACGCCCACCTCACCAACACCTACGCCGCGACCCTCGGCCCGTACCTGGGGGCCGAGCTCGCGGCGGTCCTCGAGCAGGCCGCCGGGTAGGCGAAAGGCCCGGCTCGCGCGAGCCGGGCCTCCCTCCGAGGTCTTAGGCGGTGACTGCGTCCAGAGCGATCTCCACCATCTCGGAGAACGACTCCTGCCGGTCGGCAGCGGGCAGCTCGGTGCCCTTGAGGATGTGGTCGGAGATGGTGCACAGCGCGAGCGCGCGCGCCTGGAACTTCGCGGCGAGCGTGTAGATCGCCGCGGCCTCCATCTCGATGGCGAGGATGCCGTAGTCGGCGAGCTTCGACTCGACCTCGGGCGCGTCGGTGTAGAACGTGTCGGAGGAGTACAGCTGGCCGACGTGCAGTTTGATCCCGCGCGCGGCCGCCGCGTCCACGGAGGCGCGGAGCAGGCCGAAGTCGGCCACCGGCGCGTAGTCGACGACGCCGTTGAAGCGGATGCGGTTCATCGAGGAGTTCGTGGACGCGCCGATCCCGGCCACCACGTCGCGCAGCTCGATCCGGTCGTGGATCGCGCCCGCCGAGCCGACCCGGACCACCGTCTTGACGCCGTAGACCTCCAGCAGCTCGTGCGTGTAGATCGACGCGGACGGCTGCCCCATCCCGGTGCCCTGCACGGACACGCGCTTGCCGTTGTAGGTGCCGGTGAAGCCGAACATGTTCCGGACCTCGGTGTAGCAGGTCGCGTCGGTGAGGAAGTTCTCGGCGATCCACTTCGCACGCAGCGGGTCCCCGGGAAGGAGGACGCTCTCGGCGATGTCGCCCGGCTTGGCGGAGATGTGTGCAGTCATGACGCCAGCTTCTCATAAACATCCCATGAATTTGCGGGGACTGGCTGTGAGCTGGATCGCCGAGCCCGGTTCGCCGCGCGCGCCCGCGGTCCGGTAGTGTTCTCCGCGGTGGCGTGTCCGAGCGGCCGAAGGAGCTCGCCTCGAAAGCGAGTGTTGGGTAACCCTCAACCGTGGGTTCAAATCCCACCGCCACCGCCAACTGAGTCCCAGTTCAGACGCCCGGGAGGGCGGATGAGCTGGGATTTTTTCTTGCCCGTCGACCTGGTGTTCCGGGTACGTCCGGGCTGCTCAGGGCCGCATCTCCCAGTGATTCCCCAGCGCTTCCCCCGCATTTGCAGGAATGTTTGGGACATGTTGCGCGGGCCAACACTGGCTTGAGGACCGCAACGGGGTCAACACCGATGCCACACAGAGGGGGCGCCAATGGTCAAGCTCGCCGTGATCCACTATTCGCAGACGGGGAATGTGTACGAGATGGCCCGGGCGGCCGCCGAAGCGGGCCGGGACGCGGGCGCCGAAGTGCGCCTCCGCAAAGTCGCCGAGCTGGCGCCGCCGGAGGCGATCGCCGCGAACGAGGAATGGGCCGCGCACGTCGAGGCGACCGCCGACGCCGAGGAGGCGGCGATCAGCGACCTGGAATGGGCCGACGCGGTCATGTGGGGCACGCCCACCCGCTTCGGCCTCCCGACCGCCCAGATCAAGCAGTTCATCGACATGACCGGCCCGCTCTGGCAGGAGGGCGGCCTGGTCGACAAGGTCATGTCCACCTTCACGTCGACCAAGACCAGCCACGGCGGCCAGGAGTCGACGATCCTCGCGATGAACAACACCTTCTACCACTGGGGCGCGATCATCGTCGGCCCCGGCTACACCGACCCGCTGCAGTTCGACGAGGCGGTCGGGAACCCGTACGGCGCCAGCCACATCGGCGCCAAAGGCCCGGTGGGGGAGAAGAACCGCGCCGCGATCGCGGTTCAGACCCGGCGCGTGGTCGACGTCGCCCGCCGGCTCAACGCTTGAACCCGGCCGTCGGAGTGGGTGCAAGTGCAACCCCCCGCCGGGAATGCCGGGCTTCCCGAATCGGGAGGCCCGGCATTTCGCATTGCAAAGGCCCGAGCAGGGT
This sequence comes from Glycomyces luteolus, assembly GCF_027622875.1. Classification (GTDB taxonomy): domain Bacteria; phylum Actinomycetota; class Actinomycetes; order Mycobacteriales; family Micromonosporaceae; genus Glycomyces; species Glycomyces luteolus. The sequence goes on from NZ_JAPZVP010000030.1 coordinate 29,032, forward strand.
CGGATCAAGGGCCGCAGCACGCCTCACGGCGTCAGCGGCCCGGCGAGGACCTCATCGCCCGCCTCGCGGTCGCCCGACCAGGCGATCGACGCGTCGTCGGCGGACACCCGGCCCCACAGCATGAGGAGCAGCCGCTCCGCCGTCCCCGAGACCTCGGCGGCGGGCGCGCCCGGACCGTACGTCCAGGACGCACCGGTGTCGGTGGCCCGCAGCCGCAGTGCGTGCCGCGGCGGTCCGACCCGGCCCAGCTTGACCTGGCGCGGCGCCATCGTGTCGAAGACCTCCGCCACCCCGTCCGCGGCCACCGCCGGGTCGAACGGCAGCGCCCGGCCGAGCGCGTGCTGCGCGTCCCACCGGTGGAGGAGCGTCTCATGGACGCGCCGCCGGTGCCAGAACCCGACCGTCCGCGGCGGATACAGCGTCCACGCCTCCGCCTCGGGATCGGTGTCCAGCGCGGCCAGCAGATCCGCTGTCGAGGCGTCGAACCACGCCCGGATCGCCGCGTCCGACTCCGGCGCGGGCGGCGCCTCGAAGTCGCCCCGCAACTCGGTGACCGCCGCGATCACCCAGCGGTTGTCGCGCCCCAGATGCCCGGCGAGGTCCCGCAGCCGCCAGTCTCCGCAATGCGCAACGGGCGCATCGAGATCGCTGTCGAGGCAGGCACTGAACGCCGCGGACTCCGCGCGCAGCAGCTCGAGATAGGGAAGGAACTCCATGGCGCGAACCCTATCCGGACGGCGGCCCCGCACGCCTGGGCGCGCGGCCGCCGGGCGCCCGGCCCGCGGACGGGGGCCCGGCATCCGCCGCACCTCGCCACGGGCGGCTAACCTGTCGGGACCGCGCCGCCGCCGGCGGCGCGAATGGCGCGGCAGCGCCGCTCACACGGAGAAAGGCGGCAGCGGGTGAGTCGATCATCGACGGGCGGGAAGATCTTCAGCGGGACGGTCATCGTCCTCTCGCTGCTCCTCGCCGCGATCCTGCTCCTCCACCGGTTCATCCCCAACCGCTGGTTCAACCTCGGCAGCCTCATCGAGACCTTCCTGCCCTGGTTCGGCCTCGCCGTCCCGCTCCTCCTCGTCCTCGCCGCCATCCGCCGCAGGCCCCTCGCCATCATCTGCGCCCTGCTCCCCGGCCTCGTCTGGTTCCAGATGTACGCCGCGCTCATCCCCGACAAGCACGGCGGCGACGGCGACTTCCGCGTCGTCGCCCACAACGTCAACGCCAACAACACCGACACCGAGGGCACCGCCGCGACCCTCCTCGCCGCCGAACCCGACGTCATCGTCCTGGTCGAACTCACCGAGGACCAGCGCAGCGCGTGGAGCGAGACCCTCGACGACCGGTACGAGTACTCCGTCTCCTACGGCACCGTCGCGCTCTGGTCGACCCACCCCGTCCTCGACTCCTACGAGGTCGACCTCGACCTCGGCTGGGCCCGCGCCTTCCGCGCCGCCGTCGAGATCGACGGCGAACCCGTCGCCATTTACGTCGCGCACCTCTTGTCCGTTCGCGTCAACACCGAGGGCTTCACCTCCGCCCAGCGCAACGAGACCGCCCTGCTCCTCGGCGAAGCCCTCGCCGACGAGCAGCTCGACCGCGTCATCCTCGCCGGGGACCTCAACGGCACCTCCCAGGACCGGGCACTCGCCCCGATCACCTACCAGCTCCATTCGGCGCAGGCCGACGCCGGCGAGGGCTTCGGGTTCACCTGGCCCGCCGACACACCGCTGGCGCGGATCGACCAGGTCCTCTACCGGGGCCTCGAGGCCACCGGCTCGGACGTCCTGGACGCGACCGCTTCCGACCACCGCCCGGTGATGGCCGACTTCGCCTTCTCCTGAGGCGCCGGCGGACTCCGACCGGTCGGGCGTGCAACCACTCGCGACGGTTCGGGCGTCTTGGAGACGTGACCGAAGACGACGCGACCATGATCCTGCCGACCGTCAGCGGCGGTGCCGCGAACGGCCCTGCCGCCGCTGACGACACCGCCGTGTTCGCGCGCGTCGACACCGGGCCCGCCGAGAGCGGCCGCGCGCTGATCGAACTCGACGGGGTGGGCATGACCTACCCCGGCCCGCCGCCCGTCGAAGCGCTGAAACCCGTCGAGTTGCGGATCGAGGACGGCGAGTACGTCGCGATCGTCGGCCCCTCCGGCTCGGGCAAGTCCACGCTCCTCAACCTCCTCGGCCTGCTCGACGCGCCCACGGCGGGCACGTACTGGCTCGACGGGCACGACACCTCGAAGATGAAGGAAGCGCACCGCACCCAGCTGCGCGCCGACAAGATCGGGTTCATCTTCCAGGCCTTCCACCTCATGGCCCACCGCACCGCGACCGAGAACGTCGCGATGTCCCTGGTCTACCAAGGGGTCCCGAAACGCAAGCGGCGCCAGATCGCTCGCGAGAAGCTCGAACTCGTCGGCCTCTCCCACCGCCTCGACGCGCTGCCCACGACCCTCTCCGGCGGTGAGCGCCAGCGCGTCGCGATCGCCCGCGCCCTCGCGGCCGGGCCGAGCCTGCTGCTGTGCGACGAGCCCACCGGCAACCTCGACTCCAGGACCGCCGACTCGATCATGGCCACATTGGACGAACTACACGCCGAGGGCCTGACCATCCTCATCATCACCCACGACCACGAAGTGGCCGAACGCGCCCAGCGCGCCGTGACCATCCGCGACGGCCAGCTCCGCGAGGGCAACCACCTCCACGACGACGGCCACCACACCGTCCCCACCGACCGGGCCTCCGCCGGCACCCTCGTGATGCCCAAGGCCCCCTGACGAACTTCCTTCCTCCCAAAAGGACTGCGGGCCCGCGCCGAGAGGCGCGGGCCCGCAGTTCGCTTGCGGCTCAGTCCCTGTCAGGCGGCGTGGTCGCTCCGGGGGGCGTCTCGCCCTCTTCGGGCTTCTCGTCCTCCTTGTAGTCCTTGCCGTTCGAGATGAGGATGTACACCGGCGCGCCGCTGGGCGCCGAGCCGGTCGGCGTGGTCGTGAACGCCTCGCCCTCCTTGCAGTCGGAGTCGTACTGACCGCTGGCGATCTCGGCGTCGAACCCGGCGCCGGAGACGCGCGAGCGCGCCTCGTCGGCGTCCATGCAGTCGATCGACGGGATCGAGACCAGGTTCTTCCCGTTGACCATGTCGTCGGTGGGCTTGGGCCAGTTCTCCTCTTCGAGGTCGCGGACGGCGTCCTTGAGGATCGCGACACCGGCCGCCTTCACCGAGTCCTTCAGCGACGAGGTGGCGACGTCCGCTCGGTGTGTCGAATCAGGGTCGCCGACGAACGTGGCGGTGGCGGCGTTCGGGGTCGCGCCGATGAACCAGTACGACCGGTTCGAGTCGGCGGTCCCGGTCTTGCCGAAGAGCGGCCGCCCGAAGTCCCCGGTGTAGCGGGCGGCGGTACCGGTGCCGGAGCACTGGGAACCCTCGGGGCTCTGGCCCACCACGCAGCGCCCGGCGCTGACGGCCGCGTACGCGACCTCCTCGGAGAACGCCTGGTTGCATTGCGGCGCAGCGGCTTCGGTCCATTCCTTGCCGTCAGAGCCGATCACCTTCATGACCGGAAGCGGCTCGCAGTGGACCCCGCCCGCGGCGACTGTGGCATAGGACTCGGCCATTTCCAGCGGCGTCGTCGAGTGGAGGCCGAGGGTGAAGGTGCCCTGGGACTCGTCGATGCTGCCGTCCTCGTACGCCTCGTTCAGCGGGGAGTTGTAGAAGTCGACGCCGGACGCGACGGCCGCTTCGTAGGCGGCGCTGACGCCGACCATCTCCTGAAGCCGCACGAACGCGGTGTTGGAGGAGCGGCCGAACATGCCCCACATGTTCAGCGGCGCCGAGGACCAGTTGCTGTCGTTCGTCGGGCACCAGTGCGCGTACTGCACCTCGCCTCGCTGGAACGGTTGGCAGTCGGATTCGGATTCGTCAAGCGAGGCGCCGCTCATGAGGTACTGGGAGGTGTACCTGCCGGGTGAGGGGATGCGGGTCTCCAGGGGGTAGCCCTTGTCAAGGGCTGCAAGCATGGTGAACATCTTGAAGGTCGAGCCGCCCGGGTAGCCGTTGACCTTTTCGTTGCCGCTGAGCAGCGGGATGGTCGTGTTCGGGTAGTTCGACGGCTTGCTGTCGTCGCCGTCGGTCCGGGGTTTGTTCTCGGTCTGGTCGAGGCTGTAGTTGCGGTTCACGGCCATCGCGCGGACGTGCCCGGTGCCCGGGGTGATGGTGACCGAGCCGAGCGCGGCGGAGTTGTTGACGCTCACCTCTTCGGTGAGGCGCTCGGTGGCCTGGTTCTGGAGGTCGGCGTCGAGGCTGGTGACGATCCGGAAGCCGCCGCGCTTGAGCAGGCTCATACGGTCGCGTTCGGTCTCGCCGAAGGCCTCCTGGCTCGCCCACCACTCCTTGAAGTAGTCGCAGAAGAAGCCCCAGTTGGGGGTCGCGACGTCGACGCATTCGCTGCGGACGGGGCGCGGGTTCAGGCCGAGCGGCTGGGCTTTGGCCTCGTCGGCCGCGGCCTGGTCGAGGGTGCCGAGGCCGACCATGCGGTCGAGGACCCAGTTGCGGCGGTCCACGATGTCCTTGTCGTCGCCTTCGCCGTCGAGGAGGCCGTCGGCGAAGGAGGGGAACTTCGGCAGCGAGGCGAGGGTCGCGGCCTCGGCGGCGGTGAGATCGCTCGGCGGCTTGTTGAAGTAGGCGTACGACCCGGCGTGGACCCCGTAGGCCTGGTTGCCGAGGTAGATCACGTTCAGGTAGCCCTCGAGGATCTCCTCTTTGGACATCGTTTCTTCGATGCCCATGGCGTAGCGGGCTTCCCGGAGCTTGCGGTCGTACGTGTCCTCGGACGCGGCGATCACTTCGTCGATGGTTGAAGCCGAGTAGATCAGGGTATTGCGTACGAACTGCATGGTGAGGGTCGACGCCCCCTGGGAGTCGCCGCCTTGGTTCGCCACGGCGGCCCGGATGATCCCGGCCCAGTCGACCCCGTTGTGCTCGTAGAACTTCGAGTCCTCGGCGGCCAGGAGCGCGTCGATCATGACCGGGGAGACCTCGTCGAGGGTGACCTCGCGGCGGTTCTCTTCGTAGAAGGAGGTGATGAGCGTCTCGCCATCGGAGGCGTACACATAGGTCGTCTGCGGCAGGGTGGGTTTGGTGAGTTCCGTCGGCAGCGACTCGAACGAGTCGACGCTGTTCTCGGCAACGAGGCCGCCGAGTCCGACGAGGGGGAAGGCGGCCGCGGCCGCGAGCACGCCGGCGAGCACACCGCAGATCAGCAGCGCGATGCCGTCCCTCAAGGGACTCCGGTCGCGTTTCAAGGTCTCCACCGCCTCAGATTAGAACGAACGTCGGGAAGTGCGGCACGGCAGCATCCGGAATCGGAAGGCGGCTCGCATGCAAGGCCAGATGTATGCCCGCAATTGATACGCCGCAATCCGGAAGAGCGGATGCGTCCGTATCGGAATCGTTATTATCGCGAGCTGTCATCGCGTAATTGATCGGAGGGGTGAAGCCGTCCCACGGAGTCCGATTTTCGTCTCGGAGAGTAGTCAAACCCTTACGAGAGGTGTAAGGTCCGTTCTGACGGCCACATTGTGTGATCGAAAGATCACTCGAATGTAGTCGTCGGGGGGTATGAAGGGAAAGATCTCACGGGGAGGTCATGCGGATGGGACTGCTGATCGACTGGACGACCAAGGCGCTATGTCAGGAAGGTGATCCTGACGCCCTGTTCGTGCAAGGAGCAGAGCAGAACAACGCGAAGAAAGTGTGCCGCGGCTGTCCGGTACGGCTGGAATGTCTCGCCGACGCGCTCGACAATCGCATCGAGTTCGGCGTCTGGGGCGGCATGACCGAGCGGGAGCGGAGGGCACTGCTGCGCAGGCACGCGGACGTCCGCTCCTGGAGAGCGGTCTTCGAGGTCGCACTTGAGGAGGAGCAGCGAAGCGCCCGCAAGGGGAACCGGCGCCGGATACCGGTGGACATCAACTTCTTACCGGCGAGCCTCTCGAAGAAAGGCACGACCACCGCGCCTGGACGGCACCACCGTCCGGGCGCGTTTTTCATGCCCTGTGGAAAACTCCGCGCCTCACGAACAGGCAAAATAAACAACCCTCACGAAGTTATCCACAGGCGGAAAACAGTGTTTGGCGTTCACTACCGGGCATGTGATTGTTGAGTGAAAAAACGACTGCTTTAGGTGGAGGAGGAGCGAAGCAGGAGACCGGTCCCGGCAGGACTGGCGGCGAAGAGGGAACCCCGGGGGCCGCCCCCGAAGACCGAGCGCGGGTGCACCCGCGCGCGGCGCCTGCCGGCACACCTCGCCCGGGGCACCCGGGGGGCGAGGCCCGCCCGCGGGG
>NZ_JAPZVP010000030.1:35382-48488 GCF_027622875.1 Glycomyces luteolus
CCCCCCCCCCCCCCCCCCCCCGCCCCCCCGGCCCCCCCCGGGCCCCCCCCCCCCCCCCCCCCCCCCCCCCCCCACCACACCACTCGCCGCGAGCGACCACCAGTCCGCGGACACGATGAAGGCACCTCGAACCGAGGCCGTTCACCACAAGGACGAGCCAACGGGGCGCGACCAGTGAGCGGGCCGGAAAAACGGTCGGCCCGATACGCGAGATAGGTCTAGGCGCCTGCGGCCGCCGCGCCGAAGGCGCGCAGGTCGTCCAGGTCCACGACCTCGACGCCCAGGGCCGGCAGCCAGCGCTGCGGGACCTCCGGGCACGCGGCCGCGTACCGGGCCGCGACCCGCTCTTCAGCGGCGCGCCGCCGGGCCAGGTCCGCGTGGGTGCGCAGGACCGCCGCGACCGGGTCGTCGGCGTCGGACTCCTCGAGTGCGGCGGCCGCGCCGAGGGCGCGTTCGGCGGTCAGATCGGCCGCGACCGGAGTCAGCCGGTTCAGGATCATGCCGTCGAGCGGCATCCGCTCCTCGGTGAGCCGCCGCGTGAAGTACACGGCCTCGCCCACGGCCGCGGGCTCGGGGGCGGCGATCACCAGGAATGAGGTCTGGTCGTCCTGCAGGGCCCGGAAGGTCGCTTCAGCCCGCTTCCGGAAGCCGCCGAAGGTGTCCTCGAGGCTCGCGGTGAACTCGGCGACGTCCGTTAGCAGGTGCCCGCCGAGGACCTTGTTGAAGACCCGGGTGAACACCGCCGCGCTCGCGCCCATGAGAGAGAGCATCGACCGCCGTGCGCCGGGAGTCGAGGCCGACAGGAGGCGGATGACGCGGCCGTCGAGCAGCCGGGCGAGCCGCGCGGGGGCGTCGAGGAAGTCGAGGGCCGAGCGCGAGGGCGGCGTGTCGAGCACGATGAGGTCCCACTCGCCGGTCGCCCGGAGCTGGCCGAGCTTCTCCATCGCCATGTACTCCTGCGTGCCCGAGAACGTCGACGAGACCGCCTGGTAGAACGGGTTCGCGAAGATCTCCGCCGCCCGCTCCGGGGTCGTGTGCGAGGCCACGACCTCGTCGAACGTGCGCTTCATGTCGAGCATCATCGCGTCGAGGGACCCGCCGCGCACGGCCGCGACCGCCTTCGGGACGTTGTCGAGGGACTCCACTCCCAGCGATTGGGCGAGCCGCCGGGCCGGGTCGATCGTCAGTACCACAGTGCGCCGTCCGTGCACCTCGGCAGCGCGCAGCGCGAGGGCCGCCGCGGTCGTGGTCTTGCCGACGCCTCCCGAACCGCAGCAGGCGATCACGTGCTTGTTCTCGTCGCCCAGCAGGGCGTCGACGTCCAGCCCAGGGACCTCAGCCATTGCGTCGCTCTCCGATGATGCCGGGCCGCAGCTCGCGGGCGAGCTGGTACAGCCCGGACAGGTCGACCCCTTCAGGGAGCAAGGGCAGCTCCTCGACAGGGCGGCCGAGCTGCTCGAGCCGGTCCCGGTAGGCGTCCACCGACTCGATCTCCGCCCTCGCGGCCGCGTACTCCTCGACCAGGCCGGAGACGAGGTCGTCCTCGGAGTGCAAGCCGGCCCGCTCCAGGCCCGCCTTGATCTCCTCCGCGCCCACTTCCACGGCTTTCGCCCCGGCGACCTTGTTCAGCACCAGGTGCCCGACCGGCAGGTCGGCGGACATGAGCTCCTTGTACGCGTCAACGGTCTCCTGCACCGGCATCGCCGCCGGGGTGGTGACCACGTGCACGGCGGTGAGCGAGGAGTGGAGCATCCTCGCGACCGACCGGGAGTGCTTGCCGATCGGCCCGGTCTTCGCCAGCCGCCCGGACTCGACGGTGACGTTCAGGAACTTCACCACCCGGCCCGTCGGCGGCGCGTCGAGCACCACCGCGTCGTACGTCATCCGCCCGGACTCGCTGCGCGACACCGCTTCTTTGAGCTTTCCGGTGAGCAGGATGTCCCGCAGCCCCGGCGCGATCGTCGTGGCGAAGTCGATCGCCCCGAACTTCTGCAGCACCTTCCCGGCCGAGCCGAGCCGGTAGAACATCGTCAGGTAGTCCAAGAGCGCTTCATCGGCGTCCACCGACTGCCCGAAGACCTCCCCGCCGTCGAGGCCCGCGGCGAGGTGCCGCTCCTCGTAACCCAGCGAGGGGGCGTCGAACAGCGGCGCGATCCCTTGGCGCCCTTCGACCTCCACCAGCAGGACCCGCCTGCCCGTGCCGGCCAGCGCCAGCGCCAGCGCGGCGGCGACCGAGGTCTTCCCCGTGCCGCCCTTCCCGGTGACGATGTGCAGGCGCGGCACCGGGATCGCTGAGGCTGTCATTCATCGGAGTCTAGTCATGCCGCGCTGATCCCACAGATGAGCCATTGCGGGTCGCCTTCCTCGGCGACGAGCGAGAACACCCATGTGGCGGGGTCGGAGAACGCGCCGCCCTCGCCGATGCGGATCTCGGCGGCGACGGTGGCCGCGCCGACCGAGCGGCCGGTCTCGGTGACCTCGTCCCAGGCGAACTCGCCGGTCCCGTCCTCGGTGTCGGAGAGGGCCGCGACGGCTTCGCCGAGGTCGCGGTCGGCTTTGTCGGCGCACAGCCAGGCGGCGGCGGCTTCGGCGTCGCGATGGTCGAGGAGTGCTTCGAGGAACGCGTCGACGGTGTGCACGGGGGTGTCGGTGACGTCGTCGACGCCGGTGTAGAGGCGCATCGCGCCGAGGACGAGCGCAGCGCAGAACGCGGCGACGGCTGCCGTGAGGATCCAGGTCCACAGGCGGTTCGCCTTGTCGCGCGGCGGTTCGTGGCGGCCGGGCATGGCCGCGGCTTGGAGGCGCTGCCCGGGGGTCTCGGGCGGCGGGGCCGCCGCGCCGACGCTGGTCGGTTCGGCGGCGCGTTCGCCGCGCGGCGCGGCTTTTGAAGAAGGCGCATTGGAGGACGGCGCACTGGTGTCTGACGACACGGGAACTCCCTGGTTCGACTGGTGCGCGGCCCGAGGCGGCGCACCGTAAGGACTTCGGGGGAGGCGACGCACTCTGAGCGTAGCGGTGCGACGCCGTCTGATCAAGACGCCGTACTGTGGGCGCATGGAGAAATGGGAGTACCTCACCGCGCCGCTGCTGATCCACAACACCAAGATGATCCTCGACAATTTCGGGGACGAAGGCTGGGAGCTGGTCACGGTCCTGCCCGGCCAGAACTCGGAGCAGCTCGTGGCGTACTTCAAGCGCAAGAAGGAGCAGTAGTAGTGACCGATGTGGACAAGGCGCTGGCGCGCCTGGGCCTGTCGCTGCCGGCGGTGGTGCCGCCGTTGGCCGCGTACCAGCCGGCCGTCCGCTCCGGGGACTACGTGTACACCTCGGGGCAGCTGCCGATGGTCGACGGTTCGCTCGTGGCGACCGGGAAGGTCGGTGCGGAGGTCGATCCCGGGCAGGGTTACGACCTGGCTCGGGTCTGCGCGTTGAACGCGCTCGCCGCGGTGGCCTCGATCGCGCCGCTCGACCAGGTGGTGCGGATCGTGAAGGTCGTCGGTTTCGTGGCTTCGGCGCCCGGGTTCACCGGGCAGCCGGCAGTGGTGAACGGCGCTTCGGAGCTGCTGGGGGAGGTCTTCGGTGAGGCCGGCAAGCACGCGCGCAGCGCGGTCGGTGTCTCCGAGCTGCCGCTGGGCGCTCCGGTCGAGGTGGAGCTGATCGCGCAGCTCGCCCCGAGCGGGAAGACCGTCCTGGCCTGATCAGTCGTTTCCCGGCCGGTACCGCGCTCGCGGTACCGGCCGGTTCGCGTTCCGGGCCTGGAGCCTGGTCGGTCAGGTGATCGACGGCAGGACGCGGGTCTCGACCTCGCCGAGGGCGATGGTGGTGCCGCGCGGCCCGGGGGCGGTCGCGGTGATTCTCACCGTGTCGCCGTTCTGGAGGTTGAACTGGCCGGTGACGGCCTCGCCGGAGCCGTACAGGAGGCCGGGGCGCAGGAGCGCGCCGCCGGCGGTGAGCTGCGCGAGCTGCTGCGCGGGGGTCCAGTAGGACTCCGCGAAGTCGGCGCCGGCGACGGCCACGCCGTTCACTTCGATGTTCAGGTGCAGGTCGAATCCGTACCGGTCGGACTCCTTCAGGTAGGAGGCCATGTCCGCGTTGGGTACGGGCGCGGCGGTGCGGGCCGCGCTCAGCGCTTCGATGGGGGTCACCCACGCGCTCATGGAGGTCGCGAACGATTTCGAGGCGAACGGGCCGAGGCCGTCGGTCTCGAGTTCGGCGAAGTCGCGGGCGGTCCAGTCGTTGAGGAGGACCGCGCCGAACACGTGCTCTTCGAAGGCGTCCGGGGAGACCGGCCGCCCGAGCGCGGATTCGCCGCCGATGAGGAAGCCGACTTCGGCTTCGATGTCGAGGGCGCGGGTGGGCCCGAAGACGGGCCGGCCGTCGTCGCCGCGGCGGTGCCCGGAGGGGCGCGCGAGGTCCATGCCGGAGGGGATGAGGGTCGAGGCCCGGCCGTTGGACGCGCGCGGGTAGATCCGGGCGGCGTCGGGAGCGCGCATGGTGAAGTCGACGTAGTCGGTCACCAGGAGCGGGGCGTGCATGATCGCCTCGTTCAGCGGCGTGAGCCAGTTGGTGGCGATGTCCTGGATGCTCGATTCGGTCAGGGCCTCTTGGGCTTGGGCCCGGATCTGCTTCCACGCCCCCTTGCCGAGTGTCAGGAGCCGGTTGAGGGCGGGGTCGCGCAGGGCGGTGCAGGCCGCGCAGGTCTGGCAGTCGCCGGAGAGCACCGCTTTGTGCATGTCGAGGATCTGGTCGCCGATGCGCACGCCGATCCGCGGCAGCGTCTCGTCGGCGGTCGAGAAGACCCCGAACGGGAGATTGTGGATGTTGTAGGGGCTCTCGTCGGCCCCGGGAACCCAGCACGTGGTCACTGGCTCGTCCTCCAAAGTTCGTGGTGAAGGACTAACGAGCGCCGCGCGCGAAAGGTCACTCGGGGTTGCGGTGCCTGCGGAGAACTGTGAACCATCCCACCCATGCGGCGACGGCGATGAGGGCGAAGAACAGCCGCGCGCCGGTGTCGATCATGCTGCCGAACAGGGCGGGGAGCGCGAAGGCCACGGCGATGCCGAGCAGGATCGAGCGGCCGAGGGCGCCGTGGAGGATGCCGGTGCCGTAGATCTTCTGGCGCCATTCGGGGTCGTCGGGGTCGGCGTCGACCCAGCGGCGCGGGGGCCGCTGGACGTCGGCCGGCATCGCGGGCATGGGCACGCCGTTCTGCTCCGGGCCGAGGTCCGCGGCGGCCTTCCGGGAGCGCTTGGCGAGGTCGTCCATGGCGAGGCTCTCGGCGATCGCGGCCAGCGCCAGGTGGGTGCGGGGCTGTTCGGGGGCGAGGTTGACGGCGTTCCAGGCGGCGTCGAGGGCGGGCTGGCCCGCTCCGGCGCGGCGGGTGATGAGCGCGTAGTGGACGTGGTGCTGCCAGGATTCGCGGTCGAGGTCGAGCATGCTGGCCGCGACCTGCAGGGCTTCGTCGCGCCGTCCGGCGTCGGCGAGCGCGTAGCCGCGGGTGATCATCGCGCGGGGGTGCTGGGGCTTGTTGGCGAGGGCGGCTCCGGCGTAGGTGAGCGCCTCGTCGGGGTCGTGGGCGGCGAGCGCGCAGGCGGCGGCCATGGCGTTGGCGTCGGGGTCGAGGGGGTCGACGCGGAGGGCGGCGTCGGCTTCCGCGCGGGCGTCGAGGACCTGGCCGAGTTCGTAGAGCATCTCGGCGCGCTGGAGGTACTCCTCGACGGAGCGGCGGGTGGGGTCTGCGTCCATGGGATAACTTCCGAACGGCGGTCAGTGCTGGTACAGCAACGCTACCGCGGTCGCGGCCAGACCTTCGCCTCGTCCGGTGAAGCCCAGCCCGTCGGTGGTGGTGGCGGAGAGGCGGACGGGGGCGGCGACGGCGTCGGACATGGCGGTCTCGGCCTCGGTCCGTCTCGGGCCGATCTTGGGGCGGTTGCCGATGAGCTGCACGGACACGTTTCCGATGGACCAGCCGGCGGCGCGGACGCGGCGGGCGGTCTCGGTGAGGAGCGCGGCGCCGGAGGCGCCGGCCCATTCGGGCCGGGCGGTGCCGAAGTTGGAGCCCAGGTCGCCGAGTCCGGCGGCGGAGAGCAGGGCGTCGCAGGCCGCGTGGGCGGCCACGTCACCGTCGGAGTGCCCGGCCAGACCCGCCTCGCCGGGCCAGGAGAGGCAGGCGAGGCGGCATGGCTGGCCCTCGTCGAAACGGTGCACGTCGCTGCCGTGCCCGATGACGAAGGGCGTATGGGGACTCGCATTCCCGCTCGCGCGTTCGTGGGAGTCCGCGGTGTGCTCGAAGCTCACGCTGTTGGCGGTGCTGGACGGGGGACCGGCTACTTGACCGGGGCCTCCGAGAGCAGGACCTTGTCGAGGATGTTGTCGGCCTCGTCCTTCACGCAGTCCTCGGCGAGGGCGATCTCGCCGGTGAGGATTTCGCGGGCCTTGGAGAGCATGCGCTTCTCCCCGGCGGACAGTCCGCGCTCGCGGTCACGCCGCCACAGGTCGCGGACGACCTCTGCTATTTTCAGCGGGGAACCGGAAGCGAGCTTCTCGACATTGGCCTTGTAACGCCGCGACCAGTTGGTGGGCTCCTCGGTGTGGGGTGCGCGGAGCACTTCGAAGACCTCTTCGAGGCCTTCGGCGCCGACGACTTCCCGGACGCCGACGAGCTCGACGTTCTTGGCTGGAACCTTGACCGTGAGGTCACCCTGTTCGACACGCAGCACGAGGTATTCCTGTTCGATACCACCGATGGTGCGAGTCTCTACAGCTTCAACGAGTGCGGCCCCGTGGTGGGGGTAGACAACGGTCTCGCCGACACTAAAACCCATAGGATCGAAACCCCTTTCGCTGTGTCCAGCTTAACACGGGATCGGGGGTTTCCCCGACAGCGGATCGCCGCGAATTCCCTGGTCAATTGGTATGTGACTGATTACTCTACGGCACCTTGGGCTTCCGGGCGGCGGGCAGAGGAGACAAATGAGGCCTGCGTCCCTCTTTCGTGGCCGGGCCCGCCCGGCGGGTCGGCGGGCCGCTCCTCAGTGGTGCCCGCGCGCGGACCGCCGGAGGGGCCGGTGCGGCGGCGACCTGCTCCGACATGGGCCGTAGCGGCGATTTGCTTTGCACCGCAGGGGAAAGCGGTGCTGACGGGCGTCGGGTGAGATCCAGGGCTCGCCTCGCGCCCGGCCAAGGGAAACGAGGAGTGCTCGTCGTCTACGCTGTCGTCAGCATTCCTGTCGGAACTCAGGGAGGACCAGCAGTGGTCAGGGGAATCAGCACGGCGATCACGGTGCGTCGCGCGGCCGCTATCGCGATCGCGGGGGCCGCTGCGACCGCTCTGTCCGCGTGCGGCGCGAGTGTGGGCGCCCAGACCGAGGTCAAGCAGAGCGCCATCGCCGGGGTCAACATCGACTCCGCCGACGGCACGATCGCGCTGCGCGACCTTCAGGTCGAATTCGAGTCCGCCGAGGGCTACGCCGCCGGTGACGACGCGGCCCTGCGGCTGTGGATCGGCAATGAGGGCGACGAGGCGGTCAGCCTTGAGAGCATCGAGACCGAGGCCGGCACGGTGACGTACTACGACCCCGCCGCTGAGGCCGCCGAGGCCGCGGAGGAGGCCCGCGAATCCGCGGACGAGACCCCCGCCGGCGACGCGACCACGGGCGCCGAGTCCACCGAGGAGCCCAGCGCCGACGCCACCAGCGAGGCGCCCGAGGCCGAGGGCTTCGACGGCGAGGAGGCCTACGGGCCGATCGCCATCGCTCCGGCCGAATACGTCCGCCTCGACCAGGGCGTCGCCTCCGGCGCGTACTTCCTCATCGAGGACCTGCAGGAGGAGCTCGTCTCCGGCGACACCATCGACGTGGTCTTCCACTTCTCCGACGGCACCGAGATCCCGGCGAGCCTGCCGGTCGGCCAGGCCCTCGAGCCCGACGAGCGCGAGTACTACGAGCCCGAGGAAGCGGCCGAAGGCCACTAGGCCTCATTCCAGTACGCGAACCGAACTCGCACTGCGGGCCCCGATCGAGTGAATCGGGGCCCGCAGTCGGTTGTTCGGCCGGTTTTCTGTCGGACCCCCCTGCCACGATCGGCGCTAGGGTCCTTCCCCTCTCGTGGAGGGTGGGGGCTTGTGGACGGCAGATCGCCGGAAGCCGAGACTCGAGAGCATCCGCGGCCGCGCCGAGCGGCACGAAGGCCGGCGGCGGTACCGGTCGAGGCGCGCGGCACCGGCCGCGGATGCCGCGGCTCACGGCCAGGCTGCTAACGGCACAGCGGCCAGCGGCGCTCCACCGCCTCGTCCCGGCCCTTCTTGCGGAAGTACGCCTCCAGGCTCGCGGCGTCCTCGGCGTGCCACAGCACCTGCGCGGCGTGGAGTTCCGGCGCCGTGATGCCGCCGACCTCCGGGTACGTCGCGCCGATCGCGCGCGCCAGGCCCACGGTCGCGATCGCGTCGCCGGCCGCCGAGTGCGCTTCCGAGTGCGGCACACCGTAATGCGCGGCCGTCGCCCCCAGTGTCCGCTTGCCCCTGCGGTAGCGGTCCACGCGCTTGTCGAGCACCGACGGGTCCACCACCGCCATCCGCGCCCAGTCCGGCTGCTCGATGCCGTGCCGCTCCAGCTCGTACGACAGGAGCGTGCAGTCGAACCCGGCCCGGAACGCCACCACCGGCACCCCGGCGTCCACGGCCGCCCGCAGCGCCGCCGCGACCTCGGTGAGCGCCGCGGCCGGCGGCAGCCCTTCGCCCCGCACCTGCTCGTCGGTGATCCCGTGGACCCTGGTGGCCCCCGGCGGGATCGGCACGCCCGGGTCGATGAGCCACGTGCGGGGCGTCTCGATGCCCGGCTGCGTCCCGCTCACCAACGCCGCCTGGACGATCCGGTCCCGGTCCACGGCGACCCCGGTCGTCTCGGTGTCGAAGCCCAGGAGGGGTCCTTCAAACCATCGTTCACTCATCGCCACACCGTACCGGGAGGGTCCGACTTCCCCTATATGCTCTGCGGGCACGGGATAACCCCGACGTTTCTCGCATACCTCCCCTGAAAGGAGCATGTGGACTTCATGGACTTCCTTGATCCTGCAACGGATGCCATCCAGTCCTGGGCGGACGGCTTGAACGAGGAGTACGGGGCCGCCATCGCGGAGATCGGCGCGGTGGTGTGGGGTCCCCTGCTCATCTTCACCCTGTTCGGGGTGGGTCTGATCTTCACGGTCCAGCTCAAGGGCATCCAGTTCCGGCGCCTCGGCTACGCCCTCTGGCTGGCCCTGTTCAAGCGCAAGGAGAACAGTGGGTCCGAAGGGGACCTGAGCCATTACCAGGCGCTGTCAGTGGCGCTCGCGGCCACCGTGGGCGTGGGCAACATCGGCGGTGTGGGCGCGGCGATCGCGATCGGGGGGCCCGGCGCGCTGTTCTGGATGTGGGTGACCGGCTTCCTCGGCATGGCCACCAAGTACTCGGAGGCGCTGCTCGGCGTCAAGTTCCGTGTCACGAACCAGAACGGCGACCAGTCGGGCGGCCCGCAGCGGTACCTCTCGGACGGCATCCCCGGCCCGATCGGGAAGATCCTCGCGTTCCTGTTCGCGGTGTTCGGCGTCGTCGCGAGCTTCGGCATCGGCAACGCGGTCCAGTCCGGGAACGTCACGAGCGCGATCGACGCGCAGCTGTCCGCCGGGTCCTGGTGGACGCCGCAGCTGACTGGCCTGGTGATCTTCGTGCTCACCGGCGTGACGATCCTCGGCGGCATCAAGTGGATCGGGCACGTCTCGGCGGCCCTGGTGCCGTTCATGATCGTGTTCTACGTGCTCGGCGCGCTCGCGGTGCTGGCGATCAACTGGGCCGAGCTCGGCCCGGCCCTCGTCATGGTCTTCGAGCAGGCGTTCACCGGCGGCGCGGCCGTCGGCGGCTTCACCGGCTCGGCGATCATGCTGACCATCCAGATAGGTTTCGCGCGCGGCATCTTCTCGAACGAGTCGGGGCTCGGCACGGGCGGCTTCGCGGCGGCCGCCGCGAAGACCGACCAGCCGGTGCGCCAGGCGATGGTGTCGATGACGCAGACGTTCATCGACACGATCATCGTGGTCACCATGACGGGCCTGGTCATCGTCGTCACCGGCGTGCTCGGCTCGGTCGACGGGAACGGCGACCTGGTCACCTCGTCCGCGCTCACGCGGCTCGCGTTCGAGGAGGGCCTCGGCGGACCGGGCACGGCGGGCGGCGCGATCGGCGGCTTCATCGTCGCGGTCGGCCTCGCCACGTTCGCGTTCTCGACGATCATCGGCTGGTCCTACTACGGCGAGAAGTGCCTGGAGCGGTACACGGGCCGGGTGCTGATCCTGCCGTACCGGATCGCCTACGTGCTAGTCTCCTACCTCGGCGCGGTCACCAGCCTCGACCTGCTGTGGGGGCTTTCGGACATCGCGAACGGCCTCATGGCGCTCCCGAACCTCATCGGCCTGATGATGCTGACGCCGCTGGTGTACCGCGAGACGCAGGAGTTCTTCGCCCGCCCGGACTGGCGCCTGCTGCCGACGAACGCCGTCGAGGGCGCCACCGACACGCCGCCTGAGGACACCCGGGAGCTTGTGACGGCCAGGGATTAGAACAGCGCCCCGACCTACCCACCCTTGGCGACGCTTGCGAGCCATGAATCGGCATTGTCTACCGTGGTCCCATGGCGGAACCCCGGGTCGGAGGCACGGAACTGGCGGCGGTCCTCGAGCGCGTCACCTACGCGAACGAGGAGACCGGGTACACGATCGCGCGCGCCAGCCCGGCGCGCGGCGGCGACCTCGTCACGATCGTCGGCCCGCTCCTCGGCGCCCAGGTCGGCGAGTCGCTGTCGCTGACGGGCCGCTGGTCGAGCCACCCGAAGTACGGCCGCCAGTTCGAGGTCTGGTCCTACCGGACGGTCCTCCCGGCCACCGTCCAGGGCATCGAGCGGTATCTCGGGTCCGGCCTCATCAAAGGGGTCGGACCCAAGACCGCCGCGAAGATCGTGGCCCACTTCGGCGTCGAGACCCTGGCGGTGATCGACGCGGACGCCGCCCGCCTCATCGAAGTCCCCGGACTCGGACCCAAGCGCACCAAGGCGATCGCGGCCGCCTGGGAGGAGCAGCGGGCGATCAAGGAGGTCATGGTCTTCCTCCAGTCCGTGGAGGTCTCCACCTCGCTCGCCGTGCGCGTCTACAAGCAGTACGGGGACGCCGCGATCGGGGTGGTCAAGAACGAGCCGTACCGCCTCGCCAACGAGGTGTGGGGCATCGGGTTCCGCACCGCCGACTCGATCGCCCGCGCGGTAGGCATCCCCCACGACGCGCCCGAGCGGATCAAAGCGGCCCTCCAGTACACGCTCTCGCAGGCCTCCGACGCCGGGCACTGCTTCCTGCCCGCACCGAACCTCGTGGCCGACACCGTGGAGCTCCTCGGCTTGCAGGCGGGACCGGTCGCGCGGGCCCTCGACGAGCTCGCCCGCGAGGGCGAGCACGTGATCGCCGACGAGGTGCCCGCGAAGGACTCCACGGTTCCCGCCCGCTACCTCGCGCCGTTCTTCCACGCCGAACGCGGCCTCGCCGCCGGGCTCACCGCGCTGCTGCGAACGGGCGAGGACCGCCTACCCGCGTTCGCCGGCGTCGACTGGGACAAGGCCTTCGCGTGGCTGGGGCGCCGCACCGAGGCCCAGCTCGCGCCCGAGCAGGCCGAGGCGGTGCGGCTCGCGCTCACTGAGAAGGTGGCGGTCCTGACCGGCGGGCCCGGCTGCGGCAAGAGCTTCACCGTCTCCTCGATCGTGGCCCTCGCGAAAGCCAAGGGCGCCAAGGTCATGCTCGCGGCCCCCACCGGCCGGGCGGCGAAGCGCCTCGCCGAGCTCACCGGCTTCGAGGCCCGCACCCTCCACCGGATGCTCGAGCTGCGGCCCGGCGGCGACGCCGCCTACGACCGCGACAACCCCCTCGACGTCGACCTCCTCGTCGTCGACGAGTCGTCCATGCTGGACACGATCCTCGCGAACAAGCTCGTGAAGGCCGTCCCGCCCGGCGCGCACCTGCTGCTCGTCGGCGACGTGGACCAGCTGCCGAGCGTCGGCGCCGGCGAGGTCCTCCGCGACCTCCTCGCGGCCCCCGCGATCCCGCGCGTGCGCCTCACCCGGATCTTCCGCCAGGCCGCCGAGTCGGGCGTGGTCGCCAACGCCCACAAGGTGAACCAGGGAAAGCTTCCCGAACTCGACGGTTACCCCGACTTCTTCTGGTTCTCGTGCGACGACAACGAGCAGGTCGCCGACCGCGTGGTCGAGATCGTCGCCCACCGCATCCCGAAGCGGTTCGGCATCCACCCGGTGCGGGACGTGCAGGTCCTCGCCCCCATGCACCGCGGCGGCCCCGGCGCCGGGAACCTCAACGCCCGCCTCCAGGAAGCGCTCACGCCGGCCAAGGAGGGCCTGCCCGAGCGCCGCCACGGCGGCCGCGTCTTCCGCGTGGGCGACAAGGTGATCCAGATCCGCAACAACTACGCGAAGGGCAAGGCAGGGGTCTTCAACGGCACCGTGGGGCTCGTCCAGGCCATCGACGCGGTCGCCCAGACCATAACCGTGCGCACCGACGAGGACGAGGAGGTCGACTACGAGTTCGCCGAACTCGACGAGCTCGTGCACGCCTACGCCGTCACCGTCCACCGCTCGCAGGGCTCGGAGTACCCCGCCGTCGTCATCCCCGTGACCACGAGCGCGTGGACCATGCTGCAGCGCAACCTGATCTACACCGCCATCACGCGCGCGAAGCGCCTCGTGGTGCTCGTCGGCTCGAAGCAGGCCCTCGCGGTCGCCGTGCGCACCAAGGGGACCGGCAAGCGCCACACGGGCCTCACGCACCGCCTCGGCGGCTGAGCGGCCCGGCACCGCCGGACGCGGCCCTCCGGCTCGCACTCGCCGAGCGGACGCGCCGGGCGCCGCGGCCCGTCCCAGGTGACGCCTGCGGAAGCGCTCAGAGCGGCGCTAGGTGTTCTGTCTCGGGAGGTTGTGAACACCTCACGAGCTGAGTCGGGCTGAGACGAGGAGAGGACCTTCTGGTTCGGTGTGAATCGCTACAAGACACGCCAAGCCAGAAAGGCCCTCGATGAGCCACTC
>NZ_JAPZVP010000031.1:0-4728 GCF_027622875.1 Glycomyces luteolus
GGCAAGGCCGCCTGATACAACAGCATTCGAAGCTCCTGGGAGGCAACGGAAGTAGACAGCTGTTGTTCTACCAGGAGCTTCTTCCATGCCCTGCAACCAAACTCACCCAGGATGAGAAGGGCTCACTCAACGGCGCCACCAGCTCCGAAGTCACCGGGATGGAGGAACGCCCCATCACCGATGAAGATCAGTCGCAACTGGGGCTTACCCAGGACGCCCTCAAGAAGGTCATCAAGGAGAGGCGGCAACACGAACCGGCATACGCCTATCTCCACGCTCCTGCCTGGTCGCAATGCGCCCCGGATATGTACGCCAAATACGGGTGGGATCTGCCGAAGCTTCGGGTCAGTCCCATCAAAGTCGTATTCGATAAGCCCGGGGATGCGAGAGAGGAAAAAATAGCCGTCGTGGAGCACTTCCGCAACGACACCGGCTCCACTCCCGCCATCTATCACTCGGACGCCACCACCGAGTACACCAACACCATCGAGAACTCATGGACGAACACAAACACCGTCCGATGGAACCTCTCGCTCAACGCCTCGCTCAAGATCTTGGGAACCGGCGTCGGAGCGTCGACGACAATCGGCTACCAACACGACTGGACGCACACCAAGAAACAGTCGTACTCCTACAAGTTCGGCGTCAACGCCGGAGTTCAGGTCAGCCTCGATCCCGGCCAGGCCGTCGATGTCCTGATCTTCGGTAAGGTCGCCCAGTACACGGCTCAAGTCAGCTATCTCGTGGACATTCCGTGGGGAGGGGACCTTGCCTACTGCTGGGGGAACGACGACTGGTACGACGACCATCACGACTGGAGGCTCGATGCCTCGGACGTCACCAGCCGCATCGACTCATTCCCACAGACGATTACCGAGACTGTCAAGTTCGGTTTCGCCAGTGAGGGGACCGTCAAGGTCGTCGACGCTCAATCCGGCGGCCTCTTGGGACAGCAGAGTCTCAGTAGCCTGCCGGCCGACGATATGCCCTTGCGCATCGACGCTCGACAGAACAAGGACGAGGCTGTGACTTCCTGGCGATAAAGCCGTGACTCATCTTGGTCGTTTTGAGACGTTGGCCGCCCCGGAGCAGCGGGGCGGCCACGCCTTTCTTGCGGCCGTTAAGGGCTGCCCCGGAAGTTGATCCAGTGGGGGCTGTCCGCGCGAGGGCGCCGCCCCGGCGCGCAAGGGCCGCCCATGGAAGCTCTGCTTCGAGGCAAGGGTCCTGCTGGTCGCCGCCTACTGGCGCACCAGTCTGACCATGCGGGATTGCGGCCCTGTTTGGCACCTCGAAGTCCGCCGCCGACCGGTCATCGACGAACTTGCGCCGAAACTCGCGCTGCGGCCCAGCAAGCGGCATGCCCCGGAGACCGTGCTCATCGTCGACGGCGCGTTGGTCCCGACCCGGGACCACGCAGTCGCGGCGAAGTCGAAGAACTACCGGTACTCCACCAACCACCAGGTCGTCATCCACGCCGACACCCAGCTCGTGGTTGCCGTCGGCAACCCGCTGCCGGGTAGCCGCAACGACTCGAAGGCGTTCGGCGAGTCGGGCGTCGACCACGCCACCCGCACCGCGACCGTGATCGCCGGCGCCGGCTCTCAGGGCACGAGGGCCCCATATCCCGCACCGCCGCAGGCACAAGGACGAGCCCCTCCTGGGATGGAAGGAGGCCCACAATGCCTCCGTAAGTTGGTCAGTGGCCCAGGAGGGTCGGGTGCGGCTGACAATGTCTTGTCCTTTGTGACTCGGTGGGAGTGGCCGCCCGATCCTTCAGGGCGCCCTGACCGGTGATTGAGACCTGCGTTGAAGTCGCTGTTTACGGAGATGACGGCGGGGTGTTCCATGGGCCGTGCTAACACGCCGATCCCCCTGGAGGAACACGTGAACGACACTCCGAAACTACGGCTGTGGATCGGCATCGACGCCGGCAAGGCTCACCACTGGGCCTGCGCCGTCGATGCCGATGGCCGCAAGATCTGGTGGAGAAGATCGCCGACGACGAGGCCGCGGTCCTCGACGCGGTTGAGGCGATCCTGGCCCTCGGCAGCCCGGTGTCCTGGGGTGCGGACATCTCCAGCGCCCCCTCGGCGCTGCTCCTGGCACTCCTGGCCGCCTGCGGCCAGGACCCGGTCTATGTGCCCGGCAAGACCGTCAACCGCATGTCCGGGGCCTACCGGGGTGAGGCCAAGACCGATGCTCGTGACGCTTACGTCATCGCCGAGACCGTTCGCCACCGAGGCGACTTCGCCCCGATCGAGGTGCCCGCGCAGATCGCCGCGGATCTGGCACTGCTGACCGCGCATCGCTCGGACCTGGTCGCCGACAGGGTCCGCATGATCAATCGGCTCCGCGAGGTCCTGACCGGGATCTTCCCGGCCCTGGAGCGCGCCTTCGACTATTCCAGCAGCAAAGGCGCGCTGACGCTGTTGACCGGCTACCAGACCCCCGAGCGCATCCGACGAATCGGACAAGCCCGGCTGAACCGATGGCTTGTCAAGCGCGGCATGCGGATTGACCGAGCCGGAGCCATCGCTGAGAAGGCCGTCGATGCCGCGAAGGCGCAACTGACCGAGCTGCCCGGCCAGGATGTCGCGGCCCGCATCGTCGCCGAGATCACTGCCGCCCTGCTCAGCCTCGACGAGCGGATCGCCCGTCTGGACAAGGACATCCGCGCCACCTTCGCGGCCCACCCGCAAGCGGCGATCATCGAGTCCACAACTCTTACTGGCGCTGAATCCGCGGGGTCGCCTACCGCTTCGCCGGCCTTAGAGGGCGAGCTCTGGAGGACGAATTCGGGGCCAACATTTTCTGGGACTGCGCGGTTTGGCGACTTGGCTGGCTTCGCTCTGAAGAAGTGCTTGAGCGTGCCCGTGCGAACCGGAGTTCTGTGAATCCCCGACACTTGAGCAGGCGTGATCTGGAGCAGTATCCGCTTGGTGCTGCGGCCGCACCGGTGTTACGTCGCGACGCAGCCGCTCCCGGGGCGGTGCTGATCGTGAGATGTCACCGCACGGACATATAGCGGACGGGTCGTCCGCCAGGAGAACAGAAAAACCCCGCCAACCGCACTAAGATGCAGGTCAACGGGGCTTTCTCTTGGTGGCCAGGGCCGGGATCGAACCGGCGACCTACCGCTTTTCAGGCGGTCGCTCGTACCAACTGAGCTACCTGGCCAGGAGGCGCGTCATGCGCACCGCCGTGAACACTGTACAGCACTGCCGGTCACGCACTCTATGCGGCATTGCCGCGAACGCGACGGCGGCCCCGCCCGGGGCCGGCGTGCCCGATTCGGGGGTTTGAGCTGGCCGAATCCAAGGGCCGCAAGCCCTTCCGGAGGCGTGATCACTGGCGTCGGCGCGCGCGGGTAGCGTAATGGGACCCGACCCCCCGAGGAGGTTTCTGTGACCGGACTCGCTGCCACGCCACCCATGGGCTGGAATTCATGGGATGTGTTCGGAACCTCGGTGACCGAAGCCGAGATCCGCGCGAACGCCGCCTTCATCGCCGAGCACATGGCCGGACACGGCTGGGAGTACGTGGTCGTCGACATCCAGTGGTACGACCCCGCGGCCCGCGCGGGCGGCTACAACCTCGGCACCCGCCTCACCCTCGACGAGTACGGCCTGCCCCACCCGGCCCCGAACCGCTTCCCGTCGGCCGCGAACGGCGCCGGGTTCAAGCCGCTGGCCGACTACGTGCACTCCCTGGGTTTGAAGTTCGGCGTCCACATCCTCCGGGGCATCCCGCGCCAAGCGGTCGCGGCGGACACCCCCATCAAGGGCAGCGAGTACTCGGCGGCGCAGATCCCCGACCGCGAGCGGGTCTCCTCATGGGTCGACGACAACTGGGGCATCGACCACTCCCACCCGGGCGGGCAGGCCTATTACGACGCGCTGGTCCGCCAGTTCGCGGAATGGGGTGTGGACTACATCAAGGCCGACGACATGATCGCCCCCTATTGGGAGGACGAGGTCGAGGCCTTCTGGCACGCGGTGGGCGCGGTCGACCGCGACATCGTGCTCAGCCTCTCCCCCGGGATGAGCCTCTCGACCGAGCATGCCGAGCACCTGCAGGCGCACTCGCACCTGTGGCGCATCTCGGCGGACCTGTGGGACCGCTGGCGCGACATCGACACCCAGTTCGACCTGCTCCGCGACTGGGCCCCCTTCGCGGGCCCGGGCCACTGGCCCGATGCCGACATGCTCCCCTTGGGCCACATGGGGATCCGCGCCGAAGTCGGCGAACCCCGGCAGAGCCTGCTGACCCCCGACGAGCAGCGGACGATGCTCACCCTGTGGTGCATCGCCCGCTCCCCGCTGATGGTCGGCGCGGATCTGCCCACGTCGGGCGCTGAAACGATCGAACTGCTGACGAACCCCGAAGTGCTGGCGGCCCAACGCCACTCCGCCGGCGCCCAGGAGGTCTGGCGTGAAGGGCGGCACGTGGCCTGGGCTTCGGCCGACGGCGCCTTCGCGGCGGTCTTCAACCGCGGCACCGAAGCGGCCGAGCTGCAACTGCCCTGGGAGACCCTCGGGCTGACCCAGCCGGAGCGGGTGCGCGACTGCTGGAACCGCTCGGACATCGTGCCCGGAGACCATCTGCGGGCGAAGCTCCAGCCGCACAGCTCGGCCCTGTTCCGCTTGTCCTGAGTCGCGGCGGGACCGGCCGGGCCCGCCGCGACTCAGACGCCCCGCTCACCCGCGGTGGGACGTGAGACCCCGCGCC
>NZ_JAPZVP010000031.1:4738-43211 GCF_027622875.1 Glycomyces luteolus
CCCCCCCCCCCCGGCCGCCCCCCCCCGGGGGGGCCCGCCCCGCGCCCCCCCCCCCCCCCCCCCCCCCCCCCCACCCCCACGCCCGGATCAGGCGCGGTCGAAGGTGAGCACGCGCGCCCCGGATTCGAGCAGCACCTCGTCCACCGGCGTGAACAACGTCGGCTGGAACGGCCCGTCGAACATCGGGATGCCCGAGCCGATCACCGAGCGGTTCTGCTTGACGATCAGCCGGTCGATCTCGGGCAGCAGGGCATGGGCGAGCTTCCCGCCGCCGACCAGCCAGAGATCCTTGCCGTCCTCGGCCTTCAGCTCCCGGACGCGGCCGAGGGCGTCGGCGCCGACCAGCTCGACCGCAGGGTCGGGGCTGGTCGCCATGCTGGTGGAGAACACCAGGTGGCGCAGGTGCGGGTAGGCGTCGGTGACGCCGGCGGCCAGCCCCAGCTCGTACGAGGCGCGTCCTTCGAGGACGGTGTCGAAGTGCCGGCCCGGGCCGCTGACGCCCATCGCCTCACGGGCCGGGCCCGGCAGCGTCTCGGGGAAGTGCTCGACGATGAACGCGACAAGGTCGGGCGTCACCGGGAGGTAGTCGGTGCTCGGGTCCCCGCCGTCAGAGCCGGCGATGAAACCGTCGAGCGTGGTGGCGACGTAGTAGACGAGTCTGCGCATGCGTGTGTCCTTTTCGGTTCCGGGCGGCTCGGCGACGGGTGCGGTCGTGGTTCAGGCGGCCGGGTCGGTCATCCACTGGACCAGTTGGATGATGACGCCGTTCGGGTCCGCGGTCTGGAAGTACCGCTCGCCCCATTCCTCGGTCTCGATCGGCGTGGTGATGGCGACGCCCTCGGCCTGGACGCGGGCGTATTCGGCGTCGATGTCGTCGACGACGAAGGCCAGGAGGAGGCCGTCGGCATGGCCTTTGGCGCTTTCAGGCTTGAAGGTCGGCAGACCGGTCTTCAGGAAGATGACGTTGAAGCCGGCGTCGGGGCGCGAGAGCGAGACGAAGCCTTCCGCGGCCATGTCCTCCGCGAAGCCGTAGTGGCGCTTCAGGAATTCGGCCGAGGCGGTCGGGTCGGCGACGTTGAGCGAGACGGCGGATGAGGTGATGCGCATGTGCGGGCTCCTTTTCTTCGTACGTTGTATATTGTACAACGTACGATGTACAGCGTACAAGTTTCCCGGCTAGAATTCCTCCGTGACTGCCGCCACTGAAACACCGAAGCCGAACCTGCTCGAGCTGCTCTGGAGGGCCGCCCCGGAGGCGGGCCGCGGGCCGCGCAAGAAACTCACGGTCGACGAGGTCGTCGCCGCCGCGATCGGACTGGCAGATGCCGAAGGGCTGGAGGCGGTCACCGTGCGCCGCCTCGCCCAGGAACTCGGCAAGGCCCCCATGACGCTCTACACCTACGTGCCGGGGAAGAACGAGCTCGTCGCCCTGATGCTCGACACGCTGTTCGAGCGCATGGAGCGGACCGCTCCTCACGGCTCATGGAGGGAGCGGCTCGCCGCGGTCGCGCGGGACAACTACGCGCTCTACCGCGTGCACCCGTGGGCGGCAGCAGCCTCACCGAGCCGCCCGCCGCTCGGGCCGGGCCAGTGCGCCAAGTACGAGCACGAGCTGCGGGCCCTGGAAGGCCTGGGCCTGGGCGATGTCGAGATGGACGACGCACTGACGTACCTGCTCGCCTTCGTGCGCACCGCCGCCCAGGACGCGGCCCAGTCCGAGGCCGAGCGCGCCGCCAGTGGCATGGACGACCAGGAGTGGTGGGAGGCCAACGGGCCCCTGCTCGCGAAGGTCCTCGACACCGAGCGCTTCCCGACCGCCGTGCGCGTCGGCCAGGCCGCGGGCGAGGCGCACGACGCGGCGTACAACGCCGAGCACGCCTTCGAGTTCGG
Organism: Glycomyces luteolus; assembly: GCF_027622875.1. Taxonomy (GTDB): domain Bacteria; phylum Actinomycetota; class Actinomycetes; order Mycobacteriales; family Micromonosporaceae; genus Glycomyces; species Glycomyces luteolus. The sequence continues at coordinate 6,629 of NZ_JAPZVP010000031.1, forward strand.
CCTGGCGCGGACGCTCGACGGACTCGCGGCGCTCATCGAGCGGTGAACCGCAGAGGCCCGGTCGCCCGAACGGCGACCGGGCCGATGATGCTCCGGCTCAGACCTGGAGCGGCACGTTGAGGCTGTCGGGCCTCCACCGGCGGCGCGAGGCCACGACCAGTGACGAGAGCGCCAGTGAGCCGACGAGATAGGCGGCCAGGACCAGCAGCGCCTTGACGACGTGCGAGGTCTCGCCGCCGCTGATGGTCACGCGCAGCGCATCCACCACATAGCTCATCGGCAGCAGCGGATGCAGCGCCTGGAAGAACCCCGGCGTCGTCTCCACCGGGTACAGGCCGCCCGCGCTTGTCAGCTGCAGCATCAGGAGCACCACCAGCAGCAGGCTCCCGGCGGTGCCGAACGCGAGCTTGAACAGGTGCGCCATGGCCGTGAAGGTCAGGATCACGAGGATCGACAGACCGACCGTGTCGAGGGCGTCCTTCGGGTCCAAGCCGAGGCCGAGCTCGATCGCCAGGTAGAGGACGAGCGCCGACAGGATGCCGAGGAACGCGCCGGGGAGCCAGCCGCCGATGGCGATCGGGACGGAGCGCAGCGGTCCGGCGAGCGCCCGGCTGTTCACCGTACGCAGTACGAGGTAGCCCATGAGCCCGAAGACCCACAGTGCGATGGCGATGAAGAACGGCGCGAGTCCGCGGCCGTAGGTGCCCGCGGCGTTGAGGTTCTCCTCGTCGACGGTGACCGGGCTGCCGTACGCCTCGGCGTTGTCCGCGTCGTCGGCCGGGTTCGTGCTCGGCACCGTTTCGGCCGCGGCGGACAGGGAGGACGCGAGCGTGTCGGCGCCGTCCCGGAGTTCGGTGAGGCCGCTCGCGAGGTCGCCCGCGCCGTCCTCGGCGGTGGAGGCGGCGTCGGCGACCTGGGAGGCGCCGCTGGCGACGTCGGCCGCGCCGGTCTTGAGGTCGGTGAGGTCGCTGGAGGCCTGCTCGAGGGTGTCCGTGGAGGTGTCCTGGACGGCGCCGTTCGCGGTCTGGATGTCGTCGTTGGCGGCGTTCGCGTCGTCGATGTAGGCCTGGAGCTGCGCGCAGGCGTCGGCGTCGGCGGTGTCGGCGCCGCACAGGGTGCTGTAGACGGTGTTGAGGTCGCTGTTGGCGCGGTCGGAGAGGTCGGCGGCCGAGGAGGCGCCGGTCTGGATCTGCGACCAGTTGTCGGCGAGGGTCTCGACGACGGGCTGGGCGACGTCGACGGCCTGGTCGACGCCGTCGCTGACCTGGCCGGCGCCGTCGGCGACCTGCTGGGCGCCGGCGGTGAGGTCGCCGAGGCCGCTTTCGAGCTGCTCGGCGCCCGTCTGGGCGCTGCCGATGCCGTCGGAGAGTCGGCCCGCGCCGTCGGCGGCTTCGGTGAGGCCCTGGTTGAGCTCGGTGAGGTCGCCGAAGATGGTGGTGGCGAAGGTGACGTAGACGGCGGTGTTGATCTGGTTGCGCAGTTCGGATTCGACGGTGGAGGCCATGATGCCGGCGACGTAGCCGTTGGCGTCGTTGAGGTCGAATTCGACGGTGGCCTGTTCGGGGTCGGTCCCGGAGAGGCTGGCGAGGCGGGTGGAGAAGTCCTCGGGGACGGTGATGACCATGTAGTAGTCGCCGTCTCCGAGGCCGCGGCGCGCCTCGCCCGCGGAGACGAACCGCCAGTCGAAGATGCGGTCCTCCTTGAGCTGGTCGACGAGTTGGTCGCCGCCGTTGATCGGGGTGGTCTCGCCGTTGACCTCGACGCTCGCGCCGGTGTCCTCGTTGACGACGGCGACTGGCAGGTGGTCGAGCCTGCCGTAGGGGTCCCAGGCGAACCAGAGGTAGAGGCCGCCGTAGACGAGCGGGATGAGGACGATGGCGACGAGGGCGGCGCTGCGGATGGGGTGGCCGCGGAAGCGGCCGAGTTCGGCGGCGGCGAGTTTGAAGGGGCTCAACAGTGCTCGCATCATCGGTGGCCTCCGTTTCGGTCGCGCCCGTGGCGGGCGCTTGCGGTGGGTGCGGGTTGGGCGCGGAGGTCGACGACGATGTCGGCGGGCGGGTCGGAGCGGGTGCAGACGGCGAGGACGAGCTGGCCGGCGTCGGCGACGGTCCGGAGGGCGTCGAAGACGCGTTCGGAGCCGCACCTGTCGAGGCCGGAGTCGGCGTCGTCGACGGCGATCGCGGGGGTGCGGGCGGCGGCGGCGCAGGCGATCGCGAAGCGGATCTGGTCGATGCGGGGGAGGAAGCCGAAGGTGTCGCCGGTGTCGACGCCGACGGCGAGGCGGTCGAGCCAGGCGTTGATGTTGGCGCGGGTGGCGGCGCCCTTGGAGACGGTGAGGGTCTCCTTGATGCAGGTGCGCACGGTCGCGTAGGGGTCGAAGCGGATGGCAGGTCCGGCCTGGGCGACGGTGAAGCGGCGCCGGATCAGCCCGGGTCTGGTCTGGCCGTCGACTTCGAGTGCGCCGCTTCGGAACGGGAACCGGCCGGTGAGGGCGAGCAGGAGCGAGGAGCGGCCTTCGCCGCCGTCGCCGCAGAGGGCGACGAGCTGGCCGAGGCCGGCGGTGACGGTGATGTCGGTGAAGACCGGGCCCTGGCGGCCTGCCGCCGAGAGCGCTCGGGCGGCGAGGAAGGGCGCGGCGTTGGGGCGGTCGACGATCGCGGTGCGGTGCAGCGGGCCGGTGTGGGCTCGGAGGAGTCTTTCGCGCGCTGAAGCGACGTCGGCGTCCCGGTCGGCGGGCTCGGATTCGGTTGCGGCGGCGGGTTGCCCGCCGGCGGAGTCGCTTGCGGTGCCGGGCGTTTCGGGCGTTGGCCCCGCCTCGTCGCTCCTGTCGCTCATGGACACTATCCTCACAGGCCGATACGCCCGGTTCCGGGCGATTGCACGGGTTGATGACCTCAAGGATGTTACTCATGGGTAACTTATGTGCGGAGCGAGGCGGCCGTGCTGTGACCGGCGCGTCCCGCCCGCGGCCCTTACAGTTGAGGCATGTCGGAAACGCAAGCAGCGAAACCAGCGGCCCCCCGCCGCGACCACCCGCGCACTCACCACGGCGACACCGTGAACGACCCGTACGCCTGGCTCAAGGATCCCGAGGATCCCGCCACGGTCGAGTACCTGAAGGCGGAGAACGTCTACACCGAATCGCGCACCGCCCACCTCGCGGCGCTGCGCAAGAGCATCTTCGGTGAGATCAAGTCCCGTACGCAGGAGACCGACCTGTCGGTCCCGGTCCGCAAGCGCGGCTGGTGGTACTACGGCCGCACCGAGGAGGGCAAGCAGTACGGCATCCAGTGCCGGCTCAAGGCGGACGGCGACACCCCGCCCGAGATCGAGGCGGGCACGGCGATCGAGGGCGAGGAGATCCTCGTCGACGGGAACGAGCTCGCCGAGGGCCACGACTTCTTCTCGCTCGGGACGTGCGACGTATCGCCGGACGGGAACCTGCTCGCCTACGCCGTGAACTACTCGGGCGATGAGCGGTTCACGCTGCGGTTCAAGGACCTGCGCACCGGGGAGGACTTCCCGGACGACATCCCGAACGTCTTCTACGGCGGCTCGTGGTCGCTCGACGGCTCCGTGTTCTTCTACACCAAAGTGGACGACGCGTGGCGGCCTTACCAGGTGTGGCGGCACGTCCTCGGCGAGCACGAGGACAAGGACGTGCTCGTGCACCAGGAGGACGACGAGCGGTTCTGGACCGGCATCGACCTCACCCGCTCGGAGCGGTACCTCTTCATCGTCTCCGGATCGAAGATCACGACCGAGGTCCGGTACCTGGACGCGGCGGACCCGACCGGCGAGTTCCGGGTCTTCGGGAACGGCCGGGTGCAGGGCGTCGAGCTCTCCGTCGACCACCAGGGCGACCGGTTCTGGGTGCTGCACAACAAGGATGCCGAGAACTTCACGCTCGGCTGGACGCCGGTCGAGGACACGACCCAGTTCCACGAGGTCCTCCCCCACGACGAGACCGTGCGGCTCGAGTCGGCGGACGCGTTCGCCGACCATGTCGTGGTCTCGATGCGCCGGGCCGGGCTCTCGCAGGTGGCGATCCTCGGCAGCAACGAAGGACAGGATTTCGGTCGGTTGACCGAAATCGAGTTCGACGAGCCGATCTACGCCGTCGGGCTCGGGGAGAACCCCGACTACGACTCGCGGCAGATCCGCCTCGGATACACGTCGCTCGTCACGCCGTCCTCGGTGTACGACTACGACATCGACACCGCCGAACTGCACCTGCGCAAGCGGACGCCGGTCCTCGGCGACTTCGACCCCGCCGACTACGTGCAGTACCGCGAGTGGGCGACCGCCGCCGACGGCACCAAGGTGCCGATCTCGATCGTCGCCAAGCGGGGCGTCACCGCGGACGGGACCGCGCCGTGCCTGCTCTACGGCTACGGCTCCTACGAGCACTCGATCGACCCGTACTTCTCGATCGCGCGGCTGAGCCTCCTCGACCGGGGCGTGGTCTTCGCGATCGCGCACATCCGGGGCGGCGGCGAGATGGGCCGCCAGTGGTACGAGCAGGGCAAGCTGCTCCACAAGCGGAACACGTTCACCGACTTCGTCGACTGCGCCGAGCGACTCGTCAGTGTCGGCTGGGCCGCCCCGGACCGGATCGTCGCCCGCGGCGGCTCCGCCGGTGGCCTGCTCATGGGCGCGGTCGCGAACCTGGCGCCCGCGCGGTTCGCCGGCATCCTCGCCGACGTGCCGTTCGTGGACGCGCTCAACACGATCCTCGACCCGACCATGCCGCTCACCGTCATCGAATGGGAGGAGTGGGGCAACCCGCTCGAGTCGGCCGAGGTGTACGAGTACATGAAGTCGTACTCGCCGTACGAGAACGTGAGCGACGTGCGGTACCCGTCGATCCTGGCCGTGACCAGCCTCAACGACACGCGGGTGGGCTTCCACGAGCCCGCCAAGTGGATCGCGAAGCTGCGGCACGAGAGCCCGGACTCCGACGTGCTCCTGAAGACCGAGATGGAGGCCGGGCACGGCGGCCGCTCCGGGCGCTACGACGCCTGGGAGGAAGAGGCCTTCAACCTGGCGTGGGTGCTTGACAAGCTGGGCGCAGCCCAGATTGCCTGAGCAGAGTAGCTGGGCGCAGCCCGGATCGCCTGATTGGCAGCTGGGCGCCGCGGCCTGAAGCGGTGTATGCGAAAGGCCCGGTCCCTCTCGGGACCGGGCCTTTCGCGCTATTCGGGGCGCTCGTCCTCGTCCTCGGGGACCTCCTGGCGCTGCTCGGCCGCGTCGGCCGGGTCGACCTCGTCGGGGACGGTCCCGTTCGGCTCCTCGACGGCAGCCTCCGGGTCGTCCTCGGCCGGAGGCTCGGCCGAGTCAGCCAGGTCGAACTCGGACAACTCGTCGGTCTCGTCCGCCCATTCCTGGTGATAGTTCATATAACCCACCGTAGACGCGCCCAAGCCCGCCCGGCCAGTGAACCACCAGGTAGCCTGAGTTATGCCTTCACACGGCTGTGGGCAATACTTCATCTCGACGCAATAGTTCGAGGCCATCAGACAGCGGCGTCTGAGTCCCGCCCCGGTCGGGGAGCAATCAACGACTTGTCTAAGGAGCTGGCAGCATGCCTATCGCAACACCCGAGGAATACAACGAGATGCTCGACCGGGCGAAGGCTGGCTCCTTCGCTTACCCGGCCATCAACGTGACCTCGACTCAGACGCTCAACGCCACGCTGGCCGCGTTCGCCGAGGCAGAGTCCGACGGCATCGTCCAGGTGTCCACCGGCGGCGCCGAGTACCTGTCCGGGCCGACCATCAAGGACAAGGTGACCGGCGCGGTCGCCCTCGCGGCCGCCGCCCACGAGATCGCCAAGAACTACCCGGTCAAGGTCGCGCTCCACACCGACCACTGCCCGAAGAACCACCTCGACGGCTTCGTCCGCCCCCTCCTCGCCATCAGCGAGGAGCGCGTGGCCCGCGGCGAGCTGCCGCTCTTCCAGTCCCACATGTGGGACGGCTCGGCCGTGCCGATGAAGGAGAACCTGGAGATCGCCCAGGAGCTCCTCGCCCGCACCGCCAAGGCCAACATCATCCTCGAGATCGAGATCGGCGTCGTCGGCGGCGAAGAGGACGGCGTCGAAGCCGAGATCAACGAGAAGCTCTACACCACCGTCGAAGACGGCCTCGCCACCGTCGAAGCGCTCGGCGCCGGCGAGAAGGGCCGCTACATGACGGCCCTGACCTTCGGCAACGTGCACGGCGTCTACAAGCCGGGCAACGTCCACCTCCGTCCGGAGATCCTCAAGGAGATCCAGGACGCGGTCGGCGCGAAGGTCGGCAAGGACAAGCCCTTCGACCTGGTCTTCCACGGCGGCTCCGGCTCGACCGCGCAGGAGATCAGCGACGCGGTCGACCACGGCGTCATCAAGATGAACATCGACACCGACGCCCAGTACGCGTTCACGCGTCCCGTCGTCGACCACATCTTCAAGAACTACGACGGCGTGCTCAAGGTCGAGGGCGAGGTCGGCAACAAGAAGGCCTACGACCCGCGCGCCTACGGCAAGCTCGCCGAGGCCGGCATGGCCGCCCGCATCGTCGAGGCCTGCCAGCAGCTCCGCTCGGCCGGCAACAAGATCAAGTAAGCAACCGCCGCAAGGCGAAAGAAGGGCCCGGCCGATTTCGGCCGGGCCCTTTCGGCGTCCCTGGGGGCCGGTCACGCTTCCGGGTTAGGCAGTTTCGGCTTCCCCGAGCGCTCGTTACCTTGGCATGCTCGTACCTGTCCCCGTGCATTGCGAAGGAGGCCTGCAAAGCATCAGGCCCCATAGCGAAAGCCGCGGGGCCCGATGCTTTGCGTACCCGCTACTTGGCGAACCAGACCGTGGACCCTGCGGGAAGGGCGCCGTTCTCCAGCGGGGTGCTGGCGAGGAGGACCTCGGTGCCGTAGGCGGCGACCGGGACCGGTTCGTCGCTGAAGTTGACGACGCAGACGAGCGCGCCGTTGTCGAACGCGAACGCGTCGTCGCCGGGGTCGGCGAGCCAGGTGAGGCCGGTGACCTCGGCGCGCAAGGTCTTGCGGAGGGTGATCGCGGCGCGGTAGAACTCCAGCGTGGAGCCGTCGGTGCCGTCCTCGGCCTCGACCGAGAGTTCGGACCATTCGGCGGGCTGCGGGAGCCAGGAGGCGCCCGTGCCGAAGCCGAGCGATTCGCCGTCGCGGGTCCACGGGAGCGGGACGCGGCAGCCGTCGCGGCCGATCTGCTCGCCGTTGGTGCGGAAGAACGTGGGGTCCTCGCGGACTTCGGCGGGGAGGTCGAGGACTTCGTTCAGGCCGAGCTCTTCGCCCTGGTAGACGTAGACGACGCCGGGGAGCGAGAGCAGCAGCTGCGTTGCGGCCTTGGCGCGGGCGAGGCCCGCTTCGCCGCCGCCGTAGCGGGTGACGTGGCGCTGCACGTCGTGGTTGGAGAGCACCCAGGTGCAGGGCGCGCCGACGCCGGCGTTGTTCGCGATCTCCGCGTCGATGGCCTTGCGGAAGTCGGCGGCTTTGAACGGCGCGAGCACGAGGTCGAAGTTGAACGCCTGGTGGAGTTCGTCGGGGCGCAGGTAGAGGGCGCGGCGTTCGGCGGAGTCGGTCCACGCTTCGGCGACGAAGATCCGGTCGCCTTCGTACTCCTCGATGATGGGGCGCCAGGTGCGGTAGATGTCGTGGACGCCGTCCTGGTCGAAGAACGGGGCGAGGGTCGTGCCGATCATCTCGATCGTGCCGTCGCCGCCGGTGTCGGGCAGGCCTTCGGCCTTGACCATGCCGTGCGCGACGTCGATGCGGAAGCCGTCGACGCCGCGGTCGAGCCAGAACCGCAGGATCGACTGGAATTCCTCGTGGACCTCGGGGTTCTCCCAGTTCAGGTCCGGCTGGGTCGAGTCGAAGAGGTGCAGGTACCACTGCTTGCCGTCGTCGGTCTTCGTCCACGCCGGGCCGCCGAAGATCGACTGCCAGTTGTTCGGCGGCGTGTCGGGGTGCGCGGGGTCGACGTCGCGGAACCAGTAGCGGGCGCGTTCGGGCGAACCCGGGCCCGCGGCGAGCGCGGCCTTGAACCAGGCGTGTTCGGAGGAGGTGTGGTTGGGGACGAGGTCGGCGATGAGGCGGATGCCGTGGGCGTGGGCGGTTTCGAGCATGCGATCGAAATCGTCGAGGTCGCCGAAGCGGGGTTCGATGGCCCGGTAGTCCGAGACGTCGTAGCCGGCGTCGTTCTGGGGGGAGGCGAAGAACGGCGAGAGCCAGATGGCGTCGACGCCGAGCCGGGCGAGGTAGGGGATGCGGGAGCGGATGCCCTCGAGGTCGCCCATGCCGTCGCCGTTCGCGTCGGCGAAGGAGCGCGGATACACCTGGTAGATGACCGCGTCGCGCCACCAGAGTTCACTCATCGGTGCAATGCCTTTCAGTCTTGGGGTGCCGCACCGGTGGAACCGCGTACGACGAGTTCGGGTCGGAAGAGGTATTCCGAGTTCGGCGTGGGTTGCCCGGCGATCTCGTCGAGCAGGGCCCGTGCGGCGGCGGTGGCGATGTCGCGCACCGGTTGCCGCACGGTCGTGAGCGGGGGGTTGGTGTGGGCGATGAGGGGGGAGTCGTCGTAGCCGACGACGGAGAAGTCGGCGGGGACGTTGAGGCCGCGTTCTTCGGCGGCGCGGATGGCGCCGAGGGCCATCATGTCGGAGCCGCAGACGACGGCTGTGGCGCCGCGGTCGATGAGGCGTGAGGCGGCGGCGTGGCCGCCCTGCTCGCCGAAGAGGGTGAGTTCGATGAGTTCGGGGCCGACGTGCTGCATGGCGGCGCGGTAGCCGGAGATCTTGCGGCGGACGGGCCAGTACCGGTCGGGGCCGGAGACGAGGCCGATCCTGGTGTGGCCGAGTCCGGCGAGGTGTTCGACGGCGATGCGGGCGGCGACGTTGTCGTCGCAGGAGAAGGACGCGGCTTCGACGCCTTCGGGGTGGCCGGTCACGAAGGCGACGGGCAGGCGCTTGTCCTTGAGCTCCTGGTAGCGCTCGGTGCTGGCGGTCGTGTCGGCGTGGAGGCCGGAGACGAAGATGATGCCGGCCACGGCCCTTTCGCGGAGCATCTCCACGAATTCGTCCTCGGAGACGCCGCCCGGCGTCTGGGTGCAGAGGACGGGGGTGTAGCCGGACCCGGCGAGCACATTGGAGATCGTCTGCGCGTAGAGCGGGAAGATCGGGTTCTCCAGTTCGGGCACGACGAGGCCGATGAGGCCGATCGCGTGCTTGCGCAATGCCGGGGGGCGTTCGTATCCGAGCACGTCGAGGGCAGTGAGGACGGACTGTCGGGTCTGCTGACCGACGCCGGGTTTGTCGTTGAGGACCCGGGACACCGTTGCCTCACTGACCCCGGCCTGCCGGGCGATGTCAGAGAGTCGAAGCCGCATGATGACAGCGTAGCCTATCTGAAATTTGGCAACAGTTTGGTTGCAAGGGTTTCCTGTTTCTGAAACATCTTGCTAACCTTCGAGGAAGTTCGGGGCGCGAGCCCCCGGTCACCGGCCCCCGCCCCGGGGCCCCTCAACGAAGAGAGAACAGACATGCGTAGAAGGACCCTGGGTATCACCGCCGTCTCGGCCGCCGCTCTCGGCGCGGTCGCCGCCTGCGGTTCGGACGACGGCGACTCGACCGGCGGCGACGCCGCCGAGTTCTCCGGCGAACTGGTCATCTGGGCCGACGAGACCCGCACCCCCGTCCTCAAGGAGTTCGTGAAGAACTTCGAGCAGGAGGTCGGCGTCAAGGTCACCGTCGAAGAGCACGTCGAGACCCTCCGCGAGGACTACCTCACCGCGACCGAGCAGGGCCAGGGCCCCGACATCGTCGTGGGCGCGCACGACTGGGCCGGGCAGTACGCCGGCGCCGGCGCCGTCGCCCCCATCACCCTCACCGCCGACCAGCAGGCCGCCCTCAACGAAGCCGCCGTCAAGGCCTTCACGGTCGACGGCAACGTCTACGGCGTCCCCTACGCGCTCGAGAACCTGGGCCTCATCCGCAACACCGATCTCGCCCCCGAGGCCCCCGCCACCTTCGAAGAGCTCGTCGCCGCAGGCCAGGCCGCCGGCACCGACGAGGTCCTCATGATGGAGGTCAGCGTCAACGGCAACGCCTACAACGCCTACCCGCTGTTCTCCTCCATGGGCGGCTACCTCTTCAAGGACGACGGCACCGGCACCCTCGACCCGACCGACGTCGGCGTCGACTCCCCCGGCGGCGTCGCCGCGTTCGAGAAGTTCGCCGAGCTCGGCTCAGCGGGCGTCCTCAAGACCACCTACGACGCCACCAACTGCACGCCGTTCTTCGTCGACGGCAAGACCGCGTTCCTCATCTCCGGCCCGTGGGCCCTCACCGACGTCCAGGGCGCCGGCCTCAACTACGAGGTCACCGCCATCCCCGGCTTCGAGGGCCAGGGCCCGGCCGCGCCGTTCCTCGGCGTCCAGGGCTTCTACGTCTCCGCCAAGGCCAAGAACGCCGTGTTCGCGCAGGAGTTCGTCTCCAACTACGTGCTCACCGAGGACCTCCAGCTCAAGCTCGCCGAAGCCGGCGGCCGCGTCCCCGCGCTCACCGCCGCCGCCGAGGCCTACACCGCCGGGAACGTCGACGCCCAAGGCTTCGCCGCCGCCGGCGAGAACGCCGTCCCGATGCCGAACATCCCCGCGATGGACGCCGTCTGGGAGCCCTTCGGCCGCGCCGAAGCCGACGCGATCGACGGCGCCTCCACCGGGGCCGAAGCCGCCGCCACCGCCGCGCAGACCATCCGCGACGCCGTCGGCGCCTAGCCCGGTAACCCGCAGACGAGCGAAGGAACGAACACACGGTGCTCGAACAACGTTCCCGGACGGCCGGCTCCGCCACCGCCGCGGGCCTGATCATCAAGATCGCGGTACTCGCGGTGGTCGCCGCGCTGGCCGTCTGGGCGGCGTTGCCGCTCATCGCGGCCGAGGCCTGGTGGGGCCTCGCGCTGGAGGCGGCCATCGTGGCCGTCGTCTTCTACGTCTACCTGCAGCGCCGGGCGATCCAGCTCAAATACCTGATCCCCGGCACGCTGCTGCTCATCGCCTTCCAGATCCTCCCCGTCATCCTCACGATCGGGACCTCGTTCTCCAACTACGGGGACGGGCACCGCGTCGACAAGGACCAGGCGGTCGAGGCCATCATCGCCGCGGGCGTCCAGCAGACCCCCGGCGGCGCCACCTACCGCCTCTCCGTCGGCGAATCCGCCTCCGGCGAACTCACCCTGCTCCTGACCGACGCCGCCGACGGCTCCACCTGGGCCGGAACGGAAGCGGGCCTCACCGAGCTCCCCGATGCCACCGTCGACGGCACCGGCCGCATCACCGCCGCCCCCGGCTACGACGTATGGGACCTCGCCGAACTCAACGAGCGCCAAGCCGAACTCGCCGCCCTCGCCGTCCCCACAGGCGAGGAGTCCGGCATCAAAGTGCAGGGCCTCTCCGCGTTCGAAGGCACCTCCACCCGCTCCTACGACGACGCCTGCGACTGCATCACCGACGCTGAGACCGGCACCGTCTGGTACGCCGACAACGAGGCGGGCAGCTTCCTCACCGAAGACGGCGAACCCGCCCTCGTCGGCTGGCGCGTCAACATCGGCGCCGACAACTACACCGCGGTCCTGACCGACCCCGACATCCGCGGCCCGTTCCTCGGCATCTTCACCTGGAACATCCTCTTCGCCGCCGGATCCGTCCTCCTCACCTTCGCCATCGGACTCGGCACCGCCATGGCCCTCAACAAGCCGTCCATGCGGGGCACGAAGGTCTACCGGACGCTGATGATCCTCCCGTACGCCATGCCGTCCTTCGCGATGCTGCTCGTGTGGGCGCAGATGTTCAACCGCGACTTCGGGCTCGTCAACGACCTGTTCAACCTCGACGTCAACTGGTACGGCGGCACCTGGTCGGCCAGGGCGATGGTCCTCATCGCCAACACCTGGCTCGGCTGGCCCTACATGTTCCTCATCTGCCTCGGCGCGCTCCAAGCCCTGCCCTCGGACTCGCTCGAAGCCGCGAAGATCGACGGCGCCACCGGGGTGACCGCCTTCCGCAAGATCACCCTGCCGCTGCTCCTCATCGCCCTGACACCGCTGCTGATCTCCTCGTTCGCGTTCAACTTCAACAACTTCAACGCGATCGAACTGCTCTCCGGCGGCAGCCCCTTCCGAGCCGGCGACGCCGTCGGCGGCACCGACCTCCTCATCACGTACGCGTTCCGCCAGGCCTTCGGCGCCACCACCGCCGACTACGGCTTCGCCAGCGCGATCAGCGTGTTCATCTTCCTCATCGTCGCCACGATGTCGGCGGTCATGTTCCGCTTCACCCGCAACCAGGAGGACGTGTACTCATGACGGTGTCCCAAGTGCGCGAAAAGCCCGTCGCGAAGCCCGCGGTTCCGGTGCGGCGCAACGGGAAGCGCCCGTTCGCGAAGTGGGTCGGCGAGTTCGGCTGGCGGCATCTGGTCGCGGTCCTGGTGCTGGTGTTCGGGCTGGTGCCGATCGTGTACGTGGTCTCGGCGGCGTTCAATCCGAACGGGACGCTGTCGTCGACGAGTCTGCTGCCGACGTCGTTCGGGTTCGGGAATTTCAAGAAGCTGTTCACCGATCCGAACGTCCCGTTCGGACGGTGGTTCTTGAATTCGATCGTGATCGCGGTTCCGGCGGCGTTCATCTCGATCTTCATCTCCTCGCTCGCGGCGTACGCGTTCAGCCGGTTCCGGTTCAGGGGGCGGCGGCCGATGCTGCTGTTCCTGCTGCTGATCCAGATGTTCCCGGCGTTCCTGGCGGTGGTGGCGCTGTATCTGATCTTCGGGTCGATCGGCGAGTTCTATCCGGTGGCGGGCCTGAACACGAAGCTCGGGTTGATGCTCGTGTACATGGGTGGGGCGCTCGGGGTTTCGACGTGGTTGATGAAGGGGTTCTTCGACACGATTCCGAAGGAGCTCGACGAGGCGGCGACGATCGACGGGGCGACGCATGCGCAGATCTTCTTCGGGATGATCCTGCCGCTGGCGGCGCCGATCATCGCGATCTCGGGGATCCTGGCGTTCGTGGGGACGATGAACGATTTCATCCTGGCGTCGCTGTTCCTCACGGACCGGCCGGAGATGACGTTGGCCGTGGGGTTGAAGACGCTGACGGCTGACAATTCGCCGGCGAGCTATTTCGGGATCTTCGCGGCGGGGACGCTGCTGACGTCGGTGCTCACCGTTGCGGTGTTCATGAGTCTGCAGCGCTATATCGTGTCCGGTCTGACCGGCGGGGCAGTGAAGGGTTAAGACGCAAGACCACTGCTCGACACGGAAATCCTGTCCGCTGCGCGCTTTTTTGGCTCGCAGGCGCCGCCGAGGCGGGGCAGGTGGGCGAAGGCCCGGGTCAAGGAGAGCCTCCCTCTCCGAGGTCCGGGCCTTCGCGCTTCGGGGGTGGAAGTGTCGGGATTCCGACGATGGACTTCGGATTTCACTGAACGTGAATTCCTTGATGCTCTCGGTGATAATTTCGATCGGCTTGCGCCGCAACGGCGAACGTCAGCAGTCAGACACCCGATCGCAAGGAGATCGCGCAATGCAGCGCACAATACGAAGCGTCCTGGTGGTCCTCGCGGCCGCGACCATGCTCGTCACCGGAACCGCGACGACCGCTCAGGCGGCTCCGGGGTTCGTTCAGGAGAGCGTGACGTGCCAGGACATCGGCGGCGGCACGTGGTGCCAGGGGACCGCGTCGGGGTCGGAGTGGTGGTCGACGAAGTGCATCTCGAACTACTACCACCCGACGCAGCGGCACAGTTCTACGGCGATCATCGGCGGCGACACCCAGCGGGGCATCGCCGAGGCCGGTCAATGGTCGTACGCCACCGCTGAGGCGGGGTCGGCGCACACCTGTTACACGAAGTACAACCCGGACGCGTAGTCGGCGGGCCGCGATCCGGAAGGATCGCGGCCCGTTGTTCGCGGATCGCGGGTGCCGCGCCTTTCGGCGGGGGGCCGGTCGTCAGGATTCCCACGGCAGGTCGATGGGGCGCCGTTCCCACAGGGCCGCGGGGATGCCGGCCGGGCGGCGCTGGTTCCAGCGGTCGAATTCGGCGCCGCCGCCGGGGGCGGTGAGGCGGTTGAACTGCTCGTCGATCGTGAACAGGACGGCTTTGAGCTTCGCCTGGAGGCCTGGCGGGAGCTTGGCGATCGCGGTCGCGGTCTCGGCGCGGTTGGAGAGGTCGTTCATGTACTCGTCGATGAGGTAGTAGCCGTCGGGGGGCCAGCCGTTCCCCATCTTGTACACGAGGGTCTCCCACATCGCGAAGCGGTTCTTGAGCGAGTACACGGGAGCGGTGATGTTGCGGCGGAACTGCTCCGCGAGGCGTCCCCGCTCCACCTCGAGCCGTTCGGCGTCGACCGCGGCGATGCGGGCGAGTTCTTCGGCGCCGAGTCCGGCCCACAGTGCTTCCGTGAGTGGAGTGTCGTACGGCATTGCGGCCCCTATTCGTTGACCTGCTCGCAGCACCGTGCCGGTGGCCTGGGCGGCCACGGCCGGGATGCCGACGCCGGTCGCGGCCAGGCCGAGCCACACGGGGCGGCGGCCCCGGATGGTGGCGACGAGTTCGGAGATGATGTCGCGCACCAGTTCGCGGGTGGGTCACGAGCGTTCCGGCGCCCCGGGTGGCGGCGGCCATCGCGGCGCACAGCCCGGAAAGGCCGTCAAGGCCCTCGACGTTGAAGTCCATCTGCCGGTAGGAGTTCGAGGCCTCGCCGACCCAGGCGCCGAGGTCGGCGTCGACGTACGCGTCGAGTTCGTCCTTGACCGCGAGCAGTTCGGCGGCCATGTTGGTCCAGGTCTGGGCGTGGGCGGTGAGGATGTCGGCGTCGCCGGCGACGTCGTCGAGGAATTCGCGCAGCGGCTCGACCGCTTCGATGATCCAGGAGACGCCGGTGGACGCGATCGTACCGAGCCGGTCGAGGAATCCGCCGACGCCTTCGAGGCCGGTCATGAATCCCGCGAGGAGGGCGTCGACCCAGTCGCCGCTGTCGATGGCGGTGACGACGTCCGCGATGCTCTCGCCGATCCCCGAGCCGGTGTACCAGCGGTGGGAGTCCTGGACGACGTCGGCCACCAGGCTGTTGTCGCCCATCGACAGCTCCCGCATTCAGCGGCGCCCGGACGTGGAGCGGTCGGCGTTCCTACCAGTGCGGGGGACGTTCCGCCAGGAGGTCGAGGTCGCGGGCCGAGAACGCGGATTTGCGGGGGCGCCGGACGGGCGCCTCGCCCCAGCCCCGGTCGGTGTCGTCGGAGGTCTGGTCCGGGAGCACCGAGAAGTCCTCGTCGAGTTCGACGGAGCGTAGGTCGTCGGAGACGGGGCGTTCGCCATCGGAGACTGCCATGCCACCGACTTTATCGCAGCGGTTCCCGGATGCGGCAATGACGAGGCCCTGAACACCCGGTGAACGGGTGCTCAGGGCCATGACGCAATGGACTATTCGGATACGCCGACGAGTTCGTAACCGGCCTCGTCGACCGCCTCGCGGACCGCGTCCTCGGTGAGGGCGGCCTCGCTCTTGACGGTGACCTTGCCGGTCTCGAGGACGACGTCGACGCCCTCGACGCCGGGAAGCGCCGAGATCTCCTGGGTGACGCTGCCGACGCAGTGGCCGCAGGTCATGCCTTTGACGACGTACACGGTTTCCATGGCTACTCCCTTTGGGTGTGGTGGGGTTCAGGTTCTGAGCAGTCGGGCCACCGCGTCCGAGGCCTCTTTCACCTTGGCTTCGGCGGCGGTCGGGTCACCCGAGGTCTGCGCCTCAGCGACGCAGTGGGCCAGGTGGCCTTCGAGGAGGTTGAGCGCCACGGCTTGGAGCCCCTTGGTCGACGCCGAGATCTGGGTCAGGATGTCGATGCAGTACTGGTCGTCCTCGACCATCCGCTGAATGCCCCGAACCTGACCCTCGATGCGCCTGAGGCGGCGCGTGAGCGCGGCCTTGTCCCCGTGGTACCAGTAATGTCCGTCGTGGCCGTGCGCCTCCGGTGCCGGGGGCGTATCGCCGGCGACTCCGGTGCGGTCGGTCTGCTCGCTCATGGCACGCCTTTCGTGTGCTCGGTCCTCCTGCCGCCACTGTATACCCCTTAGGGGTATCTCGGCAACTGCTCGTTAGCCAGGTGCAGCGGCCCGTAGTATTCCGTGCCATTGTGTGAAAAATTCTCCCCCTGCCCTTGTCAAGGGCCACAACGGCCTCTAACGTGAACGCGTCGCGTCGGAAACTCGGGGGCACCCCGCACCCGCCGCGCGGCACCGCCGAATCGACGAGCACCCCAGGCTCGCCGAACCGGGGAACCAGCAGTCGGCATGCAAGCAGGGCCGACGGGGTGAATCGCGTCCTCGGGCGCGTAGGGCGACCCTTCCTTCCGCCCGAACCCGACAGCTAACCCGGTAGGCGGCCAAAGGAAGGAGCGCCTCCCTGGTGCGTACCCGGCGAATCACTGCCGCCCTAGCGGCCGCAGCACTGCTCCCGCTGACCGCCGCGCTGTTCACGACCTCCTCGGCGAACGCGCAGACGAGTGAAGAGATCCAGGCGGAGATCGACAAGCGCCACGAAGACCTCGAGAAGGTCATCGAGGACTACAACGCCAAGCGCGAGGAACTCGACGACGCCAACGAGCTCATCGACGAGATCGAAGCGCAGCTCCCCGCGCTCGAAGCCCAGACCGCCGAAGCGAACGAAGCCCTCGCCGAGTACGCCGCCACGGCCTACACCAGCGGCGAGTACGCCATGGTCAACTCCGTGCTCGACGGCGACCCCGCCGACTTCGCCGACCGCCTCATGTACCTCGACAACCTCACCACCGCCGAGACCGAAGCGCTGCAGGCGAACCTGGCCCAGATCCAGGAACTCGAGACCCGCCGCACGGAACTGGAGACGCTCAAGGAGAGCGCCGACGAGATCCTCGGCGAGATCGAGAAGCAGCAGGAGGACATCGAGGCCGAGATCGCCGACCTCGAAGAGGACTACGACGACGCGTACGCCGAGGAGAACCCGCCGGCCGAATACGACTACGAGGGTTCGTCCGGCGCGGTCGCGTTCGCGATCGAACAGCTCGGCGAGCCCTACGTGTACGGCGAGGCCGGCCCGGACGAGTGGGACTGCTCTGGCCTCACCCAGCAGGCCTGGGCCGCCGCCGGAGTGAGCCTCTCGCACAACGCCGCGATGCAGTGGGACGAGACCGCGCGGATCTCCCGCGACGAGCTCCAAGAGGGCGACCTGGTCTTCTACAACGACCTCGCGCACGTCGCCATGTACATCGGCGGCGGCGAGATCATCCACGCCCCCAACTCGACGACCGTGGTCAAGATCGTCGACATCGACTACGGCGGCGACATCGTCGGCTACGGACGCCCGTAGCGCCTGACCGGGAGTTTTCCGGGCCACCGGGCCCGGGTCGGACTCCCCGGCGGCGGCACCGGCGGTCTCGATTGCTGACCCTGCTGCTGACCCGCAATACGCCGACGCCGCCGTCGGGGACTGAGCTTCATAGTAGAGAAACCCGTGCGGGCCGCATGAGCGGCCCGCACGGGTTTGGTTTCGCACCAAGGCTATTCGGAACTACTCGACCTCAGGCTCGGTGAACTGGAAGTCGAAGCGGCGGTAGCGGCCGGTGCCGCCCTGCTGCCAGGGCTTCGGGCCTTCGAGCGGCCGGTAGCCGATGCCCATGGCGTGCAGGCGCTCCAGGTGCACGCCGAGCCGGTCCAGGACCGGATCCGCCTCGCGCACATCGACATTCGTCCAGGCGACCTCGGCGAAGACCGCCAGGCGCGGGAACGCGGCGTACTCGACGTCGCGCGGGTTCGGCAGGTACTCGGACCACAGCTGGCACTGCGCGCCGAGGATCCGCGACTCGTCGACCCCGGCCGGAGCCGGGTCCCACGCCGCGACCTTCTCGATCGGGGTGAGGCCGTGGATGCGCAGCGGCTCGCTCGGGTCCTCGCTCTCGTAGTGGTCGAAGTAGACGTGCGTCTGCGGACTGACCAGCACCTCGTGCCCGGCCTCCAGGGCCTTCTCGACGTACGCCTGGGTGCGCCAGACCTGCACGGCGGCCTCGGCCGGCGCGCCGCCGTCGAGGATCTCGTCCCAGCCGATCACCCGCTTGCCCATCGTCGCGAGGTGTTCGCAGAAGGCCCTGGTGAACCAGGCCTGCACGCCGCGCACGTCCTCCATGCCCTCGCGCTCCATCAGCTCCCGGGCGATCGGCGAGGACTCCCACTGGGTCATCGGCACCTCGTCGCCGCCGATGTGGATGAACGGCCCGTCGAAGACCTCGGCGATCGCCGTGTACGCCTCGAGCGCGAAATCGAGCGCGGCCTGGGTCGGCTCCAGCACCTCCTCGAAGACGCCGAAGGTCGGACACACCGGCTTGTTTTGCCCCGCACCGAGTTCGGGGTAGGCCGCGAGCACCGCGCGGGCGTGCCCGGGGAGGTTCACCTCGGGGACGATCATGATGTGGCGCTCACGCGCGTAGGAGGCGATCTCGCGCAGGTCCGAGACCGAGAAGAAGCCGCCGTGCGGCGTCGGCTCATAGCCCGCGGGCTCGTCGCGGGCGTGGCCGACCTTCGTCTCGGCGCGCCAGGAGCCGATCTCGGTCAGCTTCGGGCGGGACGGGACCTCGAAGCGCCACCCCTGGTCGTCGGTGAGGTGCAGGTGGACGACGTTGAGCCGGTGGAGCCAGGCCCGGTCGATCATCTTGAGCACGAAGTCCTTGGGCTGGAAGTGCCGCACGACGTCGAGCATCACGCCGCGCCAGCGCAGGCGCGGCTCGTCGGTGATGCGGACGAGCGGGACGACCGGGTCGGCGGCGGGGGCCTCGCGGAGAGCGTCGGCGGGGAGGAGCTGGCGGAGGGTGGCGATGCCGCGGGCGATGCCGGCCGGGTGGGCGGCAGTGAGGTCGACGCCGGAAGGGGTGACGTCGAGCCGGTAGGCCTCGGCGGCGGTGGTGAAGTCCTCGGGGCGGTCGCCCGCCAGGGAGAGGCGGAGGACGCGGCCTTCGACAGGGTCCTTCGCGGTGCTTTGCACTACGGGGAGGCGCAGGCCGGTGCCGCGGCCCAGGGCGTCGGAGAGGAGCCAGGCCAGGGGGTTGAGCTCGGGCGCCGCGGCGATGGCGCTGAGGAGGCTCAAGTCGAGGTCGCCGTCTGCGGCGGTGAGCTGCTGCGGCTGCGGGATCAGCGAGATGCGGCGCTGCATGTGCGGGGGCTCCTGTGGTGGTGGTTGTCGTAGCGCTACCGGCTCGCGCGGCTTCGCGGGCCGGGGGTGGGGCGGGCGGTGACGCGTCCCCGCCGAATTAGTTCAGTTTATTTATAATATAGGGCCGCGCCGCGGTCGGCCAGTGCGGAGAACGTTTTCGCTCCCTTCCCGGCTGACCGCGGCGCGCGGCGTCACGTATGCGATTGCGCCTGCGGGCCTAGCGGACCGCCGGCAACTGCTGGGTCCGGTCGACGTCCGAACCGTCCCGCTGCTTGTTGATCAGCAGCGGCGCCGACTCCGACTCGAAGACCCCCAGGGGCGCCGGGGACTCGAACCCGCTGCCCGCCGACGGCAGGTCGAAACTCGGCGGCGGGGAGTCGAAAGCGCTCGACGACGAAGACGCGGACGGTGACGATGACGAGAGGATCGGCTCGTCCTCGCCCGAGACCAGACCGAGCTGGCGGCGCAGGTCCGTCAGGTTCGAGCCCGCGCTGTCGCGCTGGCGCGTCAGGGCCTCGACCTCTTCGGCGAGCGGCTGCACGCGCTCGGCCGCGCGCTCCTCCGCGTTGCGGCGCAAGCGCTCGGCCTCCTTCACCGCGTCCGCCTTGACGACCTTGACCTGCTCGACCGCGCGCTGCACGACGTCCTTGGCCTGCTGCTCAGCCTCCTCGCGGCGCTCCACCGACCGGTGCTCGGCGCTGCGCGCCCGCTCCTCGGCGAGCGCCAGCCGGTCCTCGGCCTCGGCCACGATCCGCTGCGCGGTCGCGACGGCCTGCTGGTGCCAGTCGGCCTCCTCCTTCTGGGCCCGCTCGCGGCGGTCCGCCTCGGCGAGGATGAGCTCCTGGGTCTTCTTCTTGCGGTGCTCGGCCGCCTCTGCCAGGAGCCGCTGCGCGGCGCCGCGCTGCTCGTCCGACTCGCGGGCGGCGTGCGCTTTCAGCTCAGTGACCTCGCGTTCGGCCGTGGCCCGCTGGACCGCGATCTCGCGTTCGGCCTGCGAGCGCGCCTTCTCGGCTTCAGCGCGGGACTGGCTCTGCGCGGTCTGCGCTTCGCGGTGGGCGTCGGCGATGGCCAGGTCGTGGTTGCGGCGGGCGTCCTCGCGCAGTTCGGTCGTCTCGTTCACCGCTCGGGCGCGGAGCTCGGTGACGTCCTGGTCGGTGGTGGCGGTGATCTCGGCGGCTTCGGAGTGGGCCGAGCGCTTCATCGACTCGGCTTCGGCGCGCGCTTCGGTGAGCAGCGCCGAGGCCTGGCGCTGCGCGTCGGCCTTCTGGACGACGGCGTCCTGTTCGGCGGCGCGCAGGATCTTCTCGACCCGTGCGCCGAGCCCGGACAGGGTCGGGGCCTCAGCCTCGGCGATCTGCGTCGCCCGGTCGCTGACGCGGCGCTCCAGGGCGCTGATGCGCTCCTCGGCGCGGCGCAGCTGCGTCTCGGCGGCCTCCAATGCCCGCGACGCCTCGTCGCGGTACTGCTCGTGGGCTTTGATGTTCTCGTACAGCCGCGAAGTGAACGCTTCGACCTGATTGCGGTCGTAGCCGCGCATGGCGACAGCGAATTCGGGCCCGGATTCCTCGAAGAATTTCGACATGGTCTTCCAGAGTCACAGGAAACGGTTGATGAGTCATCATCACGCCTGAAAGCCCCGAAACTCGTGAGGAACACGCCCGGCCAGCGCATCATCGCGAAACCGTCAAGGCGCGCATGGCAAGAAGCGCCCCAACGAAGTCGAGGCGCTTCTTCGCTTCGTCCCGCCCGCTAACGGACCACCGGCAACTGCTGGGTCCGGTCGACGTCGGCGCTGACGCGCTGCTTGACCAGCAGCGGCGCCGTGTCCAAGTCGAACAACTCGAGCGAGACCGGCAAGTCGAAGCCGCTGCTCATGGAGAGCACGTCGAGTCCGTCGTTCACGAAGGACGAGCCGAAGTCGGAGTTCGCGGCCGGAGCAGTCGTGGGTTCCTCCTCTTCGGAGACCAGGCCGAGATGGCGGCCCAGGTCGGTCAGGTTCGAACTGGCGATGTCCCGTTGGCGCATGAGTGCCTCCACCTCCTCCACCAGCGGATGGACGTACTCGGCGGCGCGCTCCTCGGCGCTGCTTCGCACCCGGGCCGCCTCCTTCTCCGACTCGGCCTTGATCGCCCTGGCCTGCTCGACGGCTCGGTCCAGCGTTCCCTTGGCCTGCAGGTCGACTTCCTCGCGGCGCTCAAGGGTTCGGTTCTCGGCGCTGCGCGCCCGCTCCTCGGCCAGCACCAGGCGCTCCTCGGCCTCGGCGACGATCCGCTGGGCGGTGGCGAGGGCCTGCTGGAGCCGATCGGCCTCGATCTTCTGGGCCCGCTCGCGCCGCTCGGCCTCGGCCATGGCGTGCTCCTCGGTGCGCTTCTTGCGGTGCTCGGCGGTCTCGGCAACCAGGCTCGAGGCGGCCGAGCGTTGCTCGTCGGCCTCGCGAACCGCAATGGCCCTGAGCTCGGCGACCTCCCGCTCGGCCGTGGCCCGCCGGACCGCGATCTCGCGTTCGGCCTGAGAGCGGAGCTTCTCAGCCTCGGAACGGGTCTGGCTCTGAGCGGTCTGCGCCTCCCGCC
Source organism: Glycomyces luteolus (assembly GCF_027622875.1). GTDB lineage: Bacteria > Actinomycetota > Actinomycetes > Mycobacteriales > Micromonosporaceae > Glycomyces > Glycomyces luteolus. The sequence continues at coordinate 28,437 of NZ_JAPZVP010000031.1, forward strand.
GGACGTCGGCGACGGCCAGTTCATGGTTGCGCCGCGCGTTCTCGCGCATCTCGGTGGTCTCGTTGACCGCGCGGGCGCGGATCTCGGTGACGTCCCGCTCCGCGCTGGCGGTCATCTCGGATGCCTCGGATCGGGCATTGCGTATCCTCACCTCGGCTTCGGCGCGAGCCTCATTGAGCATGGACACGGCCTGGCGTTTGGCGTCCTCTCGTTCGACCGCGGCATCCTGTTCGGCGGCGCGCAGGACCTTCTCGACCCGTGCGCCGAGCCCGGACAGCGTCGGCACCTCGACCTCGGCGAACAGTGCGGCCTGCTCGGCCACCCGCCGCTCCAGGTCCATGATGCGCTCCTCGGCCCGGCGCAGCTGCTGCTCGGTGGCCTCCAACGCGCTCTGGGCGTCATCGCGGTACTGCTCTTGATCTTTGATGTTCTGGTACAGCCGGGTGGTGAACTCGTCAACTTGCTGGCGGTCGTAGCCGCGCATGCTCACAGCGAATTCGGGGCCGGTTTCCTCGAAGAATTTCGACATGGTCTTCCAGAGTTGTAGCAAAAAACGGTGGAAGCTCCATAGTCGCGCCTGAAAGCGGTATAAATTGGGACAAACACGCCCTAGGGACATGTCGGTCTTGGGCGTGTTCAAAAGCCCTGCATCCGGCCGCCCCTTTGCGGCCGCCGCAGTGCGAATCTCAGCGAATCCTGTCGGTCTCGTCGTAGAAGTCACCCATGATCTCCTCGAGGAGGTCTTCCATGGCGACCAGGCCGGTGACCTCGCGGTCCGGGCCGGTGACGAGGGCGAGCTGGGCCCGCTGGCGGCGCATGAGCGCGACCGCGGCGGCGACCGTGGTCTCGGCGCCGACGAGCAGCGGCGCGGCGGCCATGTCGGCGACCGCGGCACCCGGTTCGGCCTGCACGGCCTCGCGCACGTGGACGAGGCCGATGGGGCGCTCGTCCGCGTCGACCACGACCAGGCGTGAGCGGCCCGTGTCGCGGCTGCGCTCCTCCGCCTGCACCGCGGTCGATCCGGCCGCGATCGTCACGACCTCCGGCCACGGGATCGACAGCTCGCCCACCGGGCGGCGCTGCACTTCGATGGCGTGCGTGAGCATCTGGTGCTCCGGCTCGCCGAGCATCCCGGCCTCCGCCGAGGACCGCAGCAGGTACCGCAGCTCCTCGGGAGAGTGCGCCTGGGCCTTCTCGTCGGCCGGTTCGACCTTGAGCGCCCTGAGGATCGCGTTCGCGCCGTGGTTGAGGCCCAGCAGGATGGGCTTCGTCGCCCACACGTACCCGGTGAACGGCCAGATCAGCGCCATCGCCGAGGCCTCGGGGTGGGTGATCGCCCACGACTTGGGCATCATCTCGCCCACGACCATGTGCAGGAACACGACGATGAGCAGCGCGATCGTGAACGCGATCGGGTGCGCCGCCCCCTCGAGGCCCATGGCCTCCAGCGGGACCTCGATCGCGTGCGCCAGGGCCGGTTCGGCGAGCGCGCCGAGGCCGACGGTGCACGCGGTGATGCCCAGCTGGGCGCCCGCGAGCATGAGCGAGAGGTTCCTGGTGCCGCGCAGGGCGGCCCGGGCGGCGCGGGAGCCGTCCTGTTCGAGGCGGTGCTGCCGGGAGGCCACGAGGGCGAACTCGGCGGCCACGAAGAACGCGTTGGCGGCCAGGAGGAGTGCGGAGATCAGCAGTGCGGGGGCGGTGCTCACGCGTCCACCTCCACCGGTTGGGGCCGCAGCTCGATCGCTTGCGGCACATGGCGGGAGCAGGAGACGACGACCATGCGGACGCGGCGGGGCGCGTTGTCGGAGTGCTCTGGGGCGTCGCCGACTTGGGGCACCGTGTCGACGTCGACCGTATCGCCGGGGTGGGCGATGCGGCCGAGCTGGGACATGACGAGACCCGCGATGGTCTCGTAGTGCTCGCCTTCGGGGAGTTCGATCCCGGTGGCGTCGGCGACCTCGTCGATGCGCCAGCGCCCGGGGATGAGCCAGGCGCCGCCCGCGAGGGAGACCGGGACGGCTTCGAAGCGGTCCTGCTCGTCGCGGATCTCGCCGACGAGTTCTTCGGCGAGGTCTTCGAGGGTGACGATCCCGGCGAAGCCGCCGAACTCGTCGACGATGCACGCGAGCTGCCGGTGCTGGCTTCGCATCCGCTCGAGCAGTGTCGGCAGCGGCAGCGAGGCGGGCACGAGCAGGGCCGGGTCGGCGATCTCGCCGACCCGGACCGTCGCACGGTCCTCGCGGGGGACGCCGATGATCTGGTTGAGGCCGACGACGCCGCGCAGGTCGTCCACGTCGTCGCCGACGACCGGGAAGCGCGAGTGGCCCCCGGCGAGCGCCTCGACGGCGTCGGCCACTGTGGCCTGGGCCGAGAGGGTCTGGACGTTGACGCGCGGGGTCATGGCCTGGTCGGCGACGGTGGCGGAGAAGTCGAGGCCGCGGTCGAGGAGTTCGGAGAGGCCCCGGTCGAGGGCGCCTTCGTCGCGGGAGACGTCGATGATGCGGTGCAGGTCTTCGGGGGTGGCGTTGTGCTCGAGCTCCTCGACCGGCTGGATGCCCATGCGCTTCAGCAGCTTCGTGGAGGCGGCGTCGAAGAAGCGGATGATCGGCCCGCACACGGTGAGGTAGGCGTGGGTGGGCGCGGCCAGTGCGAGCGCGAGGGCTTCGGTGCGGGCGATCGCGAGGTTCTTGGGGCCGAGCTCGCCGAGGATCATCTGGACGACGTTCGCGAACAGGAACGCGAAGGTGACGCCGATGGTGACCGAGACGCCCGCGGGGACTCCGGCGACGCCGAGGAGGTCGGCGAGGCCCTGGCCGAGGTAGGGCTCGGCGAAGAAGCCGACGAACAGTGCGGTGACGGTGATGCCCAGCTGCGCGCCCGAAAGCGCGAAGGACAGGGAGGTGCAGATCTTGAGTGCCCGGCGGGCGCGGGCGGCCCGGCGGGGGTCGCCGTCGTTCGCGATGTCCTCGAGGCGGGACCGGTCGACGGCGGTGTAAGCGAATTCGAGCGCCACGAAGAAGCCCGTGGCGGCGGTGACCGCCAGGATGATGACCAGGCCGATGGCTATGAGCATCGCTCAGGCCCCCGGTGCTGCCGCGAAGCGCGGTGCGGTTCCGAAGCCCGGAGCGGGTCGCCGCCGCCGGGCCGGGGACTTCGATGTCGGGCTCGGCGGGGCTTGCCGGCCGCGATCGAGCGTCGTCGTTTTCGTCGCATGGGCCCGATCTTAATGGGACGAAGAGTGAAGGCAAGCGGTCATCTTTGTTCGCCCCGCCACAGGACGATGTCGGTGGAGCGGCCGAACGGACCGGCCATCGCCTGGAGCTCCGCCAGCTGGGCGCGGGCGCGCTGGAGTTCGCGGGCGAGCTCTTCGACGGCGGCGCCGGCCTCGGCGCGGACGGCCTGGACTTCGCGTTCGAGGTCCATGATCCGCTTGATGCCGGCGAGGTTGACGCCCTCGTCCTGGGAGAGGCGCTGGATCTCGCGCAGGCGGGTGACGTCGCGGACGGAGTAGCGGCGGCCGCCGCCCGGCGTGCGGGCGGGCTCGACGAGGCCGAGCCGGTCGTACTGGCGGAGGGTCTGCGGGTGCATCCCGGCCATCTCGGCCGCGGCCGAGATCGCGAGGATCTTGGCGTCGTAGTCGATCTCGTCGCCGCCGCCGGTGCGGCGCTGGTGGTAGGCGATCTCGATGCGCACCTGGTGGCGGGCGCTCATGTCGGCGGGACGCTCGGCGGAGCGGCCAGTGCGACGGGCGCTGCCTTCGGCGCGGTCGTCGGGACGGCCGGGCCCAGCGGCCGGGCCGGAGCCGGTGCGGTCCGAAGCGGTCACGGTTCCCTCCCTCGCTCGGTGTTCGTCCGGTGTGGTGCTCGCGTGTCTTCGTCGGCCTCCGCGGCGATCGGGTCCGGTGCACCCGTCGCCGGGCGCTGAGCCGGGGAGGCGGCGACCCGCCCCGGGTGCGGCTCGGCGGCCTGCTCGCGGTCGGCGCGTGCCGCGTCCGCGTCGCCGGCCCGGGGACCGGGGGCGGCAGGCGCCGCCGCGGCGCGATCGTCGGCCGCCGCGATCGGGTTCGGCGCGCCCGCGGCCGGGTGCTTCGGCCGAAACGCGGAGGGTCGTCCCGCGCGCGGCCTTGCGGTCGCCTCGCGGTTCGGGCGCGGCGCCGTCGCTTCGCCGGTGCGCGCGCCGGGTACGGCGGCCCGGTCTTCACCGGACGCCTCGTCCTCCCATTGGAGGCGGGCGAGGCGGAAGCGCACCTGCTGCAGCGCCGTCTGCCGGCTCGCGAGTTTCGCCATGACCATCAGTGCCTCGTCAGCTCTTCGACTCTTCGACCGTCGACCGGTCGCGGCCTCGCCCCCGGCGGGTGCCGGGCGCGGGCGCCTCAGCCTCCCACGGGAAGCGGCAGACGCGGAGACGCACCTTCTGCAACATCATTGGCCCGTCAGCTCTTCCAGCTTCGAGCGGTCGGCCGCCGGGGCGGCGGCCGCGTACTTCTCCAGGGCTTCACGGGCCTCGGCCGAGAGTGCCTGCGGCACCTCGACATCGACCGTGACCAGCAGGTCGCCCTTGCCGGGCACGCCGCGGCCCTTGACGCGCAGCACGCGCCCGGTCGGGGTGCCCTCCGGGATCCGCAGCGTCACTGGCCCGTCCAAGGTGGGCACCTTCACCTTCGCGCCCATCGCGGCCTCCGGGAAGGAGACCGGCACGCGCACCGTCACGTTGTCGCCGTCGCGGGCGAACAGCGGGTGCGTCCGCACGGCCACCTTCACCAGCAGGTCGCCCGCGGGCCCGCCGCGCTCGCCCGGGGCGCCGCGGCCCGCCAAGCGGATCGACTGGCCGTCGCCGATGCCCACCGGCACGCGCACGGTGATGATGCGGTCCTTCGTGGTCGCGCCCGTGCCGCCGCATTCGACGCACGGGTCCGTGACCACGGTGCCGGTGCCCTCGCATTCGGGGCACGGCTGGGCGAAGCTGAACGCGCCCTGGTTCTCGGTGACCAGGCCCCTGCCGCCGCAGCGGGCGCAGGTGCTCGGGGCCGTGCCGGGCTTCGCGCCCGAGCCGTGGCAGGTGTCGCACTCGCCCGGCGCGCGCATCCGGATCTCGGTCGTGGTGCCCTTCACGGCGTCGGCGAAGTCGAGCGTGATGTGGGTGCGCAGGTCGTTGCCGCGCTGGGCGCCGCTGCGGCGCCGGTGCGCGCCGCCCCCGCGGAACAGGTCGCCGAAGAGGTCGCCGAATCCGCCCGAAGCGCCCGGGCTGCCGAACAGGTCCTCGAAGTTCACGCCCCCGCCGCCCGGCATGCCGCCGCCGTGCATGCCTCCAAACCCGCCCCGGCCGGACTTCATCAGCTGGATCTGGTCGTACTCCTTGCGCGCCTTGTCATCGTGGAGCACCGAATAGGCCTCCGAGACGCCCTTGAAGCGGTTCTCGGCGGCAGGGTCGGGGTTGTGGTCGGGGTGCAGCTCGCGCGCGAGTTTGCGGTACGCCCGCTCGATGTCCTTCTTGGAGGCGTCCTGCGGCACGCCGAGTATGGCGTAGAAGTCCTTCTCAAGCCATTCCTGCGATGCCACCGGACGCCTCCTCTACTTGTCTCTAGATCGGGCTCGGACCTCAGGAGTCCTTGTCGCCCTTGTCTTTCTTCTTCTTGGTCTTGCCTTCGGGCTCGGCGTCCCCGCCGGGCTCGACATCGGTCATGCCCTCGGACTCGGCCGCCGCGATCGCCTCTTCCTCGGCGATCTCCTCGGCCTCGTCGCCTTCGGACTCCGCTTCCGGCGCCTCGGCCTCGGCTTCCGGAGCCTCCGGCTCCGGCTCCGCTTCGGCCGCAACCGGTTCGGCGTCGTCGCTGGGCTCCGCGACCGCCACCAGGGCGGGGCGCAGCAGCTTGTCGCCGAGGCGGTAGCCCGAGCGCATCACGTCGATGCAGGTCGGTCCGTCGACCCCCGGCATCTGCATGTGCGCCACGGCCTCGTGGATCTGCGGGTCGAACGCGTCGCCCTTCGTGCCGAAGGACTCCAGGCCGTGCTTGGCCAGCGCATTGACGAGCTGCTCCGCCACGGAACCGAAGGGGCCGTTGAGGTCCCCGTGGTCCCGCGCCCGGTCCATGTCGTCGAGCACCGGCAGCAGGCTCTGCAGCACAGCGGCCGTGGCCAGCTCGCTCGAGCGGGCCTTGTCCCGCTCGACGCGCTTGCGGTAGTTCTGGAACTCCGCGGTGATCCGCTGCAGGTCCCGAGTGCGCTCCTCGACCGTGGACTGGAGGACGGCCACCGCGTCGTCCGCGGCCTGGCCGTCGTCCGAGGCGGCCGCGAGGATGTCGTCCACGGTCAGCTCGTCCTCGGCGCCGCCGCCCTCGGGCTCCTGAACGTCGTCGGCGTCCTTGTTGCCTTCGTCCGTCACTTCTGGTCCTTGTCGTCGTCGACGATCTCGGCGTCGACGACGTCATCGGCGCCCGGAGCGTCCGTGTTCGGGGCGGCCGAGGGCTGCGAGCCCGAAGCGGCCTGCGCCGCCGCGTACATGGCCTGCCCGGCCTCCTGGCTGACCTTCGACAGCTCCTCGGTGGCGGTCTTGATCGCCTCGATGTCGCTGCCGCCCAAGGCGCCCTTGAGGGTGCCGGTGGCGTCGTTGATGCGGCCCTTGAGGTCCTCGGGGATCTTGTCGCCGGATTCGGCCAGCAGCTTCTCGGTCTGGTAGACCAGCGACTCGCCCATGTTGCGGGCCTCGGCCTCCTCCTTGCGCTGCCGGTCCTCCTCTGCGTGCTCCTGGGCCTCGGCCATCATCCGCTGGATGTCGTCCTGGGCCAGGCTGGAGCCGCCCGAGATGGTCATCGACTGGGCCTTGCCGGTGGCGGAGTCCTTCGCGGAGACGTTCACGATGCCGTTCGCGTCGATGTCGAAGGTGACCTCGATCTGCGGGACGCCGCGCGGCGCCGGCGGCAGGCCGGTGAGCTCGAAGGTGCCGAGCTTCTTGTTGTAGGCCGCGATCTCGCGCTCGCCCTGGAAGACCTGGATGAGCACCGAGGGCTGGTTGTCGTCGGCGGTCGTGAAGACCTCCGAGCGCTTGGTCGGGATCGTGGTGTTGCGCTCGATGAGCTTGGTGAAGATCCCGCCCTTGGTCTCGATGCCGAGGCTCAGCGGCGTGACGTCGAGGAGCAGCACGTCCTTGACCTCGCCCTTGAGGACGCCGGCCTGGAGGGTCGCGCCGATGGCGACGACCTCGTCGGGGTTGACGCCCTTGTGCGCGTCGCGGCCGATGAGGCGCTTGACCAGGTCGGAGACGGCCGGCATGCGGGTCGAGCCGCCCACGAGGATGACGTGGTCGACCTCGGCGACGTTGATCCCGGCGTCCTTCACGGCCTGCTCGAACGGCTTCTTGCAGCGGTCGAGGAGGTCGGAGGTCATCTGCTCGAACTCGGCGCGCGAGAGCGAGACGTCGAGGTGCAGCGGCCCGTCGGGGCCCGCGGTGATGTACGGGAGGTTGATCGAGGTGTTGGTGGCGCTGGAGAGCTCGATCTTGGCCTTCTCGGCGGCCTCCTTGAGGCGCTGCATGGCCATCTTGTCCTTGGACAGGTCCACGCCGTACTGGCCGTTGAAGGTCTTCACCAGGTGCTGGATGACCCGGTCGTCCCAGTCGTCGCCGCCGAGGTGGTTGTCACCGGAGGTGGCCTTGACCTGGATGACGCCGTCGGCGATCTCGAGCAGGGACACGTCGAAGGTGCCGCCGCCGAGGTCGAAGACGAGGATGGTCTGCTCTTCCTCGCCCTTGTCGAGGCCGTAGGAGAGGGCCGCCGACGTGGGCTCGTTGATGATGCGCAGGACGTTGAGGCCCGCGATCTCGCCCGCCTCCTTGGTGGCGGTGCGCTGCGCGTCGGAGAAGTACGCCGGGACGGTGACGACCGCGTCGGTCACGCTCTCGCCCAGGTAGGCCTCGGCGTCGCGCTTGAGCTTCATGAGGATGCGAGCGCTGATCTCCTGCGCGGTGTACGACTTGCCGTCGATGTCGACGGTCCAGTCGGTGCCCATGTAGCGCTTGACGGAGCGGATGGTGCGGTCCGGGTTCGTGACCGCCTGGCGCTTGGCCACTTCGCCGACGAGCACCTCGCCGTTCTTGGCGAACGCGACGATGGACGGGGTGGTCCTGGCCCCCTCAGCATTGGTGATGACCGTGGCTTCCCCGCCTTCGAGGACGCTGACCACGGAGTTCGTCGTGCCGAGGTCGATACCGACCGCACGTGCCATGTTGATCTCCTGACGTAGTCGAACAGATGTCTCCGGAATTGGAGACGAGTCTCTGTCTCAAGCGGCCGGGCGGGAACCCCGAACCAAGTTGAGCCGGATAGACTCAATGTTCGAACGACAGGTATCGACTGTCAAGTCGATCACGGAAATTGTGATGAATCGCACGAAAGTTGAGCCAGGTCGACTCAACTTTGCGGCAGTTGGGGCGCCTGGAGGCTACCGCGCTCTGGCGGGGGCTCCGCCGGCGGCTTCGCAGCACTCGGTGAGGAGGTCGTCGGCGATCTTCCACGTGTCGCACGGCCAGGCCTGCTTGCAAGAGGCGCAGTCGATGCCGAGCAACTGCTCGGGAAGGTGGTCGCGCCACATCGCGGAGGCGAGCGACCAGCCCATGATCTCGGTGATCCCCAGCGGCGCCTCGAGCGGCGGGGGCTCCTCCAGGGAGAAGAGCTTCGACGGGCCGCCCTCGCGGCGGGAGCGGCGCGCGCGGGCGGGGATCGGCACCACCATCGAGGCCGGATCAGGCGCGGAGTCGGCGTTATGGCGCGTGCGGCGGGGCGGTGCGGTGCGCTCCTGGCGCGGCAGGCCGCGGCCCGGCTCAGGCGTGTCGGCATCGTGCGACGCCTGCCTCGCTGAATGCTGCATGCTCACGCTATCTCCTCATTCGCCTTCGCTTCCGTGCACTGCGTACGCCACTATCCGGATTAACGGTTCAACCGTCCACGAGGACACGGGTATGAGCACTCGGCACTCTAGTCCGCCTGGCGCGGAAGCGAACGGACGCGAACTCGTGAGCCATTCCGGATCACATGCAACACGAAATCCACTTCTGTTCCGGTATTTGCAATTCCGCGATGCGGAGGTAGCCTGGTGCGCATCGGCCCGGAAACTGCGAGTCCGCGCCAATCCGCGGCTCGCAGGCTCGCCGCGACTGCGAGACTTTGGGCGACAGGCGTTTCGGTGTACCGCCGGAGGGCCGGAGCAGCGCTCGCCAAAAAACGTTATGAGGGCCGCACCCTGCGCTGCATAGGTTGGTTGAGCTGGGGTTTCAGGAATGTGACGGATCCGAAGACTGGATTAACTTTGGGTTACCACGTCCGATTTGCCCGAAAACGCCCCGATCGCGTGTGGCATCATGGGATTATGCAGTCTCCTTCAGAAGAAGTACAGTGGACGGTTGACGGGGGATTGATCACTCCCTACTTCGAGGTCAAGACCACCTTCAGCCGAAGCGCGGGCTCAGAGCACCTGCGCGAGCACGTCTACATCTACGGCCTCGAGCTCGGAGCCGACGGCGAGATCGCCATGCGCTTCCGCCCCGAGCACCGCCACCAGCACGCCGAGGCCTCCCTCACCATTCGCGTCGACGAATCCAACTGGATCAAGACCGGCGCCGAATACCTTGGGGGCCAACACCTCGTCTCCACCGTGACCACGCGCGAGCACACCAACTGGTCGCTGTCTCCTGTAGACACCGAATCGGACGAGATATGGCTGCGGCTCATCCGCGCCGGCGGCACCATCACCGTGGCCCACGCCGACGACGGCGTCGACTACACCACCATCGCCTCCACCTACCTCCCCGGCGGCGTCCCCGCCATGGCCGGCATCGCCAGCGCCCGGCCGGTGTCGGAGAGCTTCTGGGACGCCGCCCAGGACCTCGACATCGACGTCGACTAGCGCGAGACCACATGCAGCGCACTGGCGGTGGGGGCCAGCAGCGCTGAGCATAGAGGTCGGGCCCGGTGGGCCCGCGATCCCGTCCGGCGGACCCGACCTGTGTGCTCAGCTTGAGACCCCAACGGGCGCAAGAGCGCACCAGCACGACGACGGCGCGATCGGAGGCCATGCAACCGATCGCGCCGCTCACTGCGTCTTGGTGGTTGCGGCGCCCGGCTTGGTCACCGGGCGCCGCGTCCAACGGTGGTTACTCGAAGAGGACGGCGTAGGTCTGGAAGGCCGTCGCGACCTCGACCTGGTGCCAGTACCGGTGGTAGTCGAACTCCGGCGCGGGGCCGGTGCAACCGCCGTCGATGTACGCCTGGACCTGGTCCCAGCCCTCGAACTCCTTCATGAAGGAGCGGGTCTCGATGAACGTGACCCCGTTCTCCAGCACGTCGCCGTTCGGCATGGTGCCCGTCCAGCCCTCGGGGATGTAGACCTCGTCGCCGAAGCGGCAGTAGTCCGCCCGGCCCTCGGTCTGCGTCACGCCGATGCCGTCGTTGATCGCCCAGAGCCCGTCGAGCAGGTTCGAGGCCGCGGTCTGCGAGGCCGTGTCGCCGCTGGCGGCGGCGTGGTAGGACAGGATCTTCGCGAACGCGCCGGCCACACCCGGGTCCTTGGACATGGTCAGCACCGAGGCGGACAGGCCCGCCCCCGGCTCGCCGTTCCACTCCAGGTCGCCCGGCAGGCTGTAGTCGGTCGCGCTGATCTCCGACTCGGAGAGCGCCCAGGCGACCCACTTGTCGAGCATGTCGCAGGCGCGGGCGTCGTCGGTCTCGTAGCAGTACTGCGCCACGCGGTCCATGCCCCAGACCTGGAAGCCGAACCAGCGGTTCGACGGCGGGTCGTGCCACACGGGCTGCTCGTCGTAGTACAGGCCGTTGTGCTCGGCGGAGGTGGTCGGGCTGCCGTAGTTGCCGCCCCAGTTGTTCGTCGCACCGCCCGCGATGGCGCCGGCGCCCTGCGACCCGGCCGGGACCTGGAGCCATTCCAGGAAGTCCAGCTGGGCGTCGAGGCTCTTGGCCCAGTCGTCGTCCGCGGTGGGCGAGTCGGGGGCCAGGCCGCCCTCGGAGAGGGCGTAAGCGGCCATGAGGTTCTGGTAGCCCTGGTGGACACCGGAACCGCCGATGCGGAAGGACCAGTCGCCGTTCATGCCCGCGCCCCAGGAGTAGTACCAGGAGAGCAGGTAGTGGAACGAGGACTTGCCGGAGCCGTCGGGGCAGGTGCTGATGCCGATGCAGTCGCCCGCGATCTGCTTGAAGTACTTGTCCGCGAACGCGTACCGCAGGTAGTCGCCCATCTTGGACGCGTTGTCCAGCGAACCGGCGATCTGGCCCTGGGCGCCCTGCTCCGTGGCCCACTTCTGGGCCATCCACGCGACCTGGATCGCGCGGGCGTCGGCGTCGGGGGCGTCGGTGTAGCGCTCCTGCTGGGAGTACGCCGAGTCGCCCACGAACAGGTCGAGGAAGCCGTTCTCACCGCCGAAGTCGAAGGTCTCGCACGACGGGTGCGCCACGGTCTCCCAGGTCGACTCCTGCGAGCCGCGCTGGAAGGTGTTCATGTACGCGGGCTCGGTGGTGCCGTCGCCGCATTCGCCGAAGCCGTAGGCGTTGTCCACGTCGAGGATCCAGTGCATCCCGTAGACCTGGTTGTTGCCGTAGGTGTTCCGCAGTTCGGCGCCGAGCGGGTCGTCTCCCACGGGCGCGTTGAAGTCCAGCTGCGTCGGGTAGTCCTGGACGCTGTCGGACTCCGGCGCGTACGAGGCCGGCGAGCTCGGGTTGTAGTTGGTCGGGTTCAGGTCCGGGATCGCGTAGGTCTCGGCTGTCTCCCAGGCCTGGTTGTAACCGGACCAGTCGCCCGTGACCTGGCCGTAGGCGGCTTCGAGCCACATCTGGTAGCTCAGTGCCTCCGAGGTGGTCTCGTGGCCGTAGTCCGGCGCCTCGACGATGAGCTCCTCCACCGAGTGGTAGGGGACGCCCGTCTGGTGCAGGTACGGGGAGTCCGTGCCCGCGAGCTGGTCGTACATCGTGAGGAAACGTTCCTCGTTCTGGGTGACCTCGCCGAGGTCGGCGATCGAGACGACCACCTGGATCGGGTCGAAGCCGGGCGAGGAGACCGTGAAGGTCGCCGAGTCGCCGGGCGCGGCGTTCGCGGCCGCGCTGAAGGTGACCGGCTTGGTCGCCGTCGCGCCGGCCGCGAAGCTGAGCGAGCCGCCCGAGGCGACCGAGATCGCGGTCGAGCCGGCGGTGCGCGCGGTCGTGACCGTCGCCGCCGACTGGGTCGCGGCGGAGAAGCCGACATCGATCGAGGCGGTGGCGCCCGCGTCGACCACGACGTTGGTGCGGGAGACCTCGAGCTCGGGCTCGACCGGGGTCACGCTGCCGCAGGTCTCACCGTTGACCTTGACGCCGGTGGGGGCGGTGGCCGAACCGGAGCCGATGAAGCCGAACACCTCCCGCTTCTGGCCGGACGCGACGGTGCCGTTCCAGCCCACGTCGCTGCCCTTGAAGGTGGAGCCGCTCTGGCTCCAGTCGACGTTCCACGCATTGGCGACCGTGGTCCCGGCGGGGAACTGCCACTCGAGGTCCCAGCCGTTGAGCCCGGCGGTGCCGCCGGTCAGGGTCACGTTGGCCTGGAAGCCGCCACCCCAGGTGGAGACGATGTTGTATTCGAAACCGCCGCAGGTCGGATTGGCGAAGGCCTGGGGGGCGGCCACCGCGGCGAGGGTGCCCACGAGGGCGACCGGCAGCGTCACCGCGGCGGCGCGGCGCCATCGGCGCTTGGCGCGCCGCGGCGGGGCCAGGTTGTCGAGATCCATTTGGCTACTCCTGTGGGTGGTGTGTCCGTTTTCCGTGGGAGCGCTCATGCCGGGATGGCCCACTTCGAACCGCACGAGTGGAACGAATCGGACCGGGTTGCGGAAGCGCTCCCAAGTCATGCTGCCAAGTTTCAGGCCTGAATGTCAATACATTGACATCTCTAAATTTCTACTTGGACTGGAGGACACAACACCCAATGTCTAACATTTTGGCAGTTCACGGGCCTGTCTGATCTCGATCACAGTTATAGATCTGCGATCATCGATTTCCTAGCCAAGATCAACAGTGCAACGAACCCGTAACGACCCTCACACCCGGGCTTGCGCTGTGGAACACGCTCCCGTACGATCCTGGTATCGCTCCCAAGGGCGAACGCCTCGGCGGTTTCAGTCGCGGGGCGCCGGGCACCCACCGCGGCCCCCCCCCCCCCCCCCGCGGGGCCCCGGCCAAAAAAGACCCCCCGGGTCCCGCCCCCCGGGCCCACCCCCGCGCCGTTACCCGGGGGGGGCCGCGGGCCCCCCCCGGCGCCCCGCACCCCCCCGCCATGGGCGCCAAGGCAATACAAGTCCCTCTAACCCCTCTGGAAAAACGCAAGGCGCCGCCGAGGCGCTCGGAAGGAACCAGCAAAGATGCATTTCCTCAATCGCAAGAACGGCAGGGCCGCCCTCGCGGCCGTCGCCGCAGGAGCCCTCGCGGTCACGGCCGCCTGCAGCGGCGACGGTGGCGGCGACGACGACGCGACCGGCGAAGACGGCAAGATCAAGCTCACCGTCTCAGTCTTCGGCACCTTCGGGTACACCGAAGCCGGGCTTGAAGCCGCCTACGAAGCCGAGAACCCGAACATCGACGTGGTCATCGAAGGCGACGGCGTCAACTTCGACCAGGAGTTCCGCCCCGCGCTCGAGACCGCCCTCGAGACCGGCTCCGGCGCCGGCGACGTCGTCGGCATCGACGAGCAGGGCGTCACCCAGCTGTTCAGCAACTCCGAGCACTGGTACGACCTCGGCGGCGAGTACGAAGGCCGCGCCGCCGACTACGTCGACTGGAAGTGGGAGCTCGGCAAGTCCGAGGACGGCACCCTCGTCGGCTTCGGCACCGACGTCGGCGGCATGGGCATGTGCTACCGCACCGACCTGTTCGCCGCCGCCGGCCTCCCGACCGACCGCGAAGAGCTCGCCGCCCTCTGGGCCGACTGGGACGGCTTCAAGTCCGTCGCCCAGCAGTTCGTGGACGCGAACACCGGCGCCGCCTTCCTCGACGGTCCCACCCAGCTGCAGAACATGCTCCTCGGCCAGCTCGCCGGCCAGGGCGACGGCGAGATGTACGTCGACGGCGACGGCAACCTGACCCTCGACTCCCCCGCCGCCAAGCAGTCGATCGACACCGTCCTGGAGCTCCAGGACATGGGCGCCATCGGCAACTTCGCGTCGTGGAGCGACGAGTGGAACGCCGGCATGATCGAAGGCGGCTACGCCGTCATGCCGTGCCCCGGGTGGATGGCCGGCGGCGTCATCCAGCCCACCTCCGGCCCGGACAACGCCGGCAAGTGGGACATGGCCGCGGCTCCCGGCATCGCCGGCAACTGGGGCGGCTCCTGGCTCGGCGTCCCGGCGCAGTCGGAGCACCCGGAGGAGGCCGCCGCGCTCGCCGCGTGGCTGACCGCCCCCGAGCAGCAGATCAAGGTCTTCGAGGCCGTCGGCAACTTCCCGTCCTCGCCTGCCGCGCAGGCCGACCCGCGGGTCGCCGACAAGACCAACGAGTACTTCAACAACGCCCCGGTCGGCCAGATCATCGGAGCGTCGGTGCAGAACTTCCCGGCCCTGAACTACTCCTACTACCACCCGGCCGTCAAGGGCTCCATCGAAGGCGTCCTGAACGGCGTCGCCGACGGCACCTTCAAGTCCGAAGACGCCTGGAGCGAGATCCAGACCGCCGCTGAAGAAGCGATGGAACTGGCCTCGGCCGGCATGTAACCCCCGGCGGCCCGTCCCGGCGGCACCTGCCGCCGCCGGGACGGG
>NZ_JAPZVP010000032.1:0-39712 GCF_027622875.1 Glycomyces luteolus
GCTGTGCGAGACCCTGAGCCGCCACAGCGCCCTCGAACCGCGGCGGATGGCCGACACCGTCCTCGACGAACTCGGCGTCGCCGGCGGCGCCCACGACGACATCTCCCTCATCATCGCCCGGTTGTGATGGGCCCTGGTGCCAGCGGTCATCGGGGATGCCCGCGTCGTCGCACCGATCGCGGTCGGCGATCCAGGACTCGGGCAGGTACAGCTCACGATCGATCAACGCCTGGCCGGTCTCGTTGTTGACCACCACGTCGAGTCGGCCGAAATGCCGGTGCGCGGCTTGGACGCGGCGATGCCGGCGTCGCGGTCGTCGGCGTCGAGCCGGATCGGGAGGACGGCGTCGCCGAAGCGCTCGATCAGGTCGTTGAGCGCGTTGGTGTCGCGGGCGGTGGCGGCGACTCGGTCGCCGCGCTCCAGGGCGGCGACGGTCCAGGTGCGGCCGAAACCACGGGAGGCGCCGGTGATGAACCATGTCTTCGACATTGGAGGGTCCCTTCGCTCGTCCGGCGCGGGGCCGGATCGGGGTGGCGGCGCGGGCGTGCGGCGCCATCAAAGAGATCATCCTACGCCAAACATGTCTCACTGGGTCAACTTAGACTTGACGTGCTTTAAGCAACTCTTCGTGTCGAGCAGGTATCGTGGTGGCATGGACGAGGCGAAGGTCGACCTGCGGGAGCGCACGCGCAACGCCGTGCGCGCGCAATTGGCGGAGGCGGCATTGCACCTGTTCGTGGAGCAAGGCTTCGAGGAGACAACGGTCGAGCAGATCGCAGTCGCGACCGGGCTGTCCCGCCGCAGCTTCCACCGCTACTTCTCCGGCAAGGAGGACGTGCTCGGACAGTGGAACGAAGCGATGGGCCGTCGCATCGCCGCCGCGTTGTCCGCCCGCCCGGCCGACGAGCCCGCCTGGCTCGCCCTGCGCCGCGGCTTCGACGACCTGGTACGCCAGCTGAGCACCGGGCCCATGTCGCTGGACATCACGCGCATGATTCTGGGCACCCCGGCATTGCACGCCACTCACCTGCACAAGCACGCGCTCTGGCGGGACGCGCTCGCGGATGTTCTCCAAGAGCGCTTGGCCGAGAACGGCCGGGCGCCGGCGCGCCTCTCCGCGATCGCCCTTGCCGGAGCGGCTCTGGCCGGCCTCGACTCCGCTCTGGCGCAATGGGTCGCCGAGGACAACGAGCAGCCCCTCGCCGAACTGCTGGACCAGGCCATGAACGCCATCGCGCCACTGGCCTGAGATCACCTCGCAGGAAGGGCTGTCCTCACCGCTGCGGTCGCTCCCGCTGTGCGCGACGAGACGGCACGCACCTGCACCGCCGGATCACTAGCCCAGCACGGCTTCCCACTTGGTGTCGGGGCCGGCCGCATCGACGGGCAGGCGATCCCTGGCCGCGGTGTCGCCGTACATGGTCCAGCGCGCCCAGTTCTGGACGGTCTTCCTGAAGCGCTGGTCGTCCCAGAAGCTGCTGTGTCCGCCGCCGAGGAAGGTGAGGAACGCCTTCGGCCAGGTGATCTCGTTGTAAGCCTGGCGTGCCGAGGAATAGGCCGTGGTCGGATCCTGGTCGCCGTGGACGAACAGGACCTTGGCGGTGACCGAACTGGACGGGGTGCCCATGTCGAGGCACGACTGCGGGTTGGCGGAGATGATGCGGCTGTCGGTCCAGGAGGTGAGCAGGCCGTGGGTGGTCATGCCGCCCATGGAGTGCCCGCAGGCGCCGACGCCGATGTCGGTGCGGACATGCCCGGCGAGCGGTCCGCTGCTGTTGAGGGGGTGTTCGTGAGGGCCTGGGAGACGTCGCGGGAAGTGTTGCCGCTGTTGACGTCGTCCAGGGTGTGCTGGAAATGGGGGACGGGACGATGAAGCCCGCCGAGGCGAGAGCTGGGGCGAATGTGGAGTTCGCCGGGTTGCCGCCCAGGCCGTGGGTGTAGGCGTAGACGGGGAAGACGCCGTCGGCGACCGGGGCGTTCGCGACCGGGGTGCCGCCGGCGGTGCCGGTGGCCGGGTGGAAGACGTACGTGGTGACCGGACGAGTGCCGCGGTACCAGTCGTACCGGCGCACGCCCACGGCGAACGGGTCGGCCGGGGCGGGTTCGGCGCGGGCCTGCCCGGCGCCGAGCAGCGACATGCCCGCTCCCAGTGCTCCGGCCGCACCCAGGTTCAGTAACGTGCGTCGTTGCATTGCCATGAGGGCTCCATTTCGGAGGGATACGGGTGGACAGGAGGGCGGCCGCGCTCGATCGGCGGCGCGTGCCGCTCCCCCGCCTGCGCCCTATTCACCGTTGACGATCTTGTAGGCGTCGGTGAAGGGCACTCGCGCGGCTTCGCCGCCGTTGGCCAGGAAGGTCTCGACCATGGCGGGGATGTCCGCGGTCTCGGCGCGGCCGTATACCACGTCGGACTCCTGGTCCTTCAGCGTTTGCGCCGCGGAGATGAAGGCCGCGGGGGCTTCGACTCGGATGCCTTCGAAGATGTCCTTCTCCAGGAAGTCCAGGACCGAGGCGTCGTAGTCGAAGCGCTGCTGGACGAGCGCCGGGTCTCCGGTGTGGAACGTCTGGACCTTGCCGGAGATGCCGTAGTAGCCCCCGATGGTCGCGCTGCCGTGCTCGGTGGTCCGCGGGACGCCGTCGGCGTCGAACTCGAAGTGGTCGCCCTCGATGCCGTAGTCGAGCAGCTGGTTCTCGATCGTGCCGAAGGGCGCGGCGCAGAAGTTGGCGACGTCGAGGATCTCCTCGACCTGTTCCGGGGAGAGGCTCTTGCTGAGGAACAGCCAGCCCTCGACGTCGGCGCCGCCGAACACCACCGGGGTCCTCCCGCCCGCGGCGATGGGGCCGAGCGGGGCGACGGCGCCTTCGATCTCGCCTCTGCTGACGCTGCCGATGAAGTCGCTCCAGTACGACATGCCGTCCTGGTGGAACAGGGTCGTTCCCGACTTGTGCAGCTCCTTGGGGTCCAGTGAGGCCGCGGGGGCGTCGGGGTGGACGAGTTTTTCGTCCCACACCGTGCGCCGGAACTCGAGCCACTCGGTGTACTCGGGGCGTTCGCAGTTGTGGACGAGCTTCCCGTCGATCCAGGCCCAGCCGTTGCCGGAGGCCAGCCCGAACCACTGGGGGGTCAGGTAGTCGAGGCCGTAGAAGGCCCACCTGCCCGCCGTGTCGTCCGACCAGGCGCGGGCGATCTCGAGCACTTCCTCGACCGTGGCGGGGACCTCCATGTCGGCCGCCTCGAGCAGGTCGGTGCGGACGTACATCCCGTTCTGCGGGCCGCCGCTCAGGCTGCCGGGGATGCCGTAGAGGCGGGCGCTCTTCGGGTCATCGGGATCGCTCGACCAGACCGACTTGCCCCAGGCCTCGGTGACCCGACCGGCCAGCAGGGGCCAGCGCTCGGAGATGTCGCCGGTGAGGATGTCGGTCAGGTCGTAGAACTGGTTGACCGCGGTCTCGCGGAAGTTGGGGTGGGCACCGAGCATCCAACTGAACATGTGGATGCCGTCGCCGAACTCACCGGCCTGCAGCCACTGTACGGAGGTCTCGGCGTAGGTGTTGCCGTCCGCATGGGACAGTTCGACGACCGTGCCGCCCCATGCTTCCTGGACCGCCGCGAAGTAGGGGTCGTCGCTGGGGGGCGGTGTGCCCCAGGTCGGGATGGTGATCCGGTAGGTGCCGGTGTTCGCGGGGGGCTCGGGTATCGCCTGGGCCGGCTCGGGGTACGAGGTGAATCCGGACGGGTGATTCGGCGGTTCGCCGACCAGGTCGGGCTCGACCGGGAGCGGCCATTCCTTGTACTGTGGCAGGAAGTCGAACCCTTCGGTGACCTGGGTGCTGCCGGTTCCCGACTCGATGTCGCTGCACGCGCCAGCGAACGGAATCACTGCGGTGCCGACCGCGCCGAAACCGGCCGCCTTGAGCAGTGATCGGCGTCGGAAGACCGACCCGTTTGAGGGAGTGGCCACGTCGTGTCCTTTCGGTTGTATTGCGCGTGAGGACTTGTCTGGAAGGGGCGGGGGTGGTTTCGCCGGGAGTGAGCGGCCACAGTGGCCGTGGCCGCTCACTCGCCGACAGGCGGAGCTATCGGACGTCGACCCAGTAGCTGTTGGTGTCCAGCTGGCCTTTGCCGGTGAAGACCTCGGTGCCGGCCTGGACGCTGGTGAGGTACTTGCTGCTGCTGAGCCAGCCTCGGTTCACGAGGTTGCCGGTGAAGTCGCGCAGGTCGAAGTTCACCGAGATGGTGTTCGAGGTGCGGACGAAGGAGAAGACGTTCCATCCGGTGCCGTTGCCCGCGTCGATCCAGCCGCGGTACAGGTCCCAGGTGCCCCCGCCGAGGCTGACGGTGGTCTGTTTGGTCCCGGCCGGCCCTGCCCCGCCGATCCTGTAGGGCCAGATCATGATCTCGTCGGTCGGGTTGTTCGACCAGTCGGGATTCAGTTGCGGATGGAGCCACAGGTCGTAGGCGACGTTCATCGTCCCCGACGCGTTCACGCTGAAGTTCCAGGTGGTCGGGACGCTGTGGTTGTCGCTGAGCCGCACCGGCAGCTCCGTGCCGGGGCGCTGCCAGCCCCAGTGCCAGCCCAGGACCGAGCTGGAGTAGCTCTTGACCGAATAGGACGATCCGCTCCACTCCCAGGACGTGCCCCATCCGATGGTGTCGCCGGACTGCCAGTTGTTCCAAGTGCACTGCCAGCCGGTGCCGGAGCCGTTGCCCCACAGGTTGTTGGTGACGTAGTACTTGCCCATGGCGATGGTGCCGCCCTTGCTGCAGGTGCTCGCGGCTTGGGCGGGCGAGGCGGCTACCAGGGTCGACGCCAGGGCGATGCTGAACGCTGCGACGATGCCGAGCAACAGGAGTTTGACAGGCGCCCTTCGCGTCTCAGGGGGCATCGCTGATCCTTCCGTTGCGGTGATGTCGGACCGGGGCGGTCGAACGGGAGTTGTTTGTTTGGTCAACTCACAAAACTACGTTATATCGACACAACGATGACTGTCAATGCTCCAGTGGATTGAGTTTTACGAGGTCAAGAAGTACTGTCACCACCCGATGCCGCGTCGTCGATCGCCGCCACACGAGCCTTAACGACCACCGATTGACATGGAACCCGAAGCCCGCATCGATCCCACCTCGGCCAGGCAGCTCAAATTGGCACTTCTACCTGGGGTCATACTCAGATCTCCATCGCCGTCCAGTCGACAGCACAATAGACTCACGGTGAGTCTTACCGAAGCACGTAAATGTAACGCTACATAGCTGCCGCGGACTACGTCCTCACCAGCCGCCAATCCGGCCTGGTCTTCGACATCGACGGCCGCTCCACCGCTGACGGCCCCGGCCGCAGATCCTGACGTTCACTCGGTGGACGCTTTGTCCACCTGGGCGCCCGAGCGGATCGAGCACCCGCCGCGTGTTGACTTGCGGATCAGCCCTCCGGTGCCCGAACCAGATCAGTGCCTTGGGGCGCAGCGACAGGCGCGGGCGTGCCCGCCGGCACCGCGCCCCGCAGTTCGCCGCGCCGGTGGGGTCCCTTCGTCGCCGCTGCGTTGTTCGCATTGGCCTTGGTGGGACCCGCGACTCCCGGATTCGCCGCCGTGGACGACGGAGCGGACGCAGGCGAAATGCAGGCGGGCCCCAGACCGCCGACGCCGACGCCGACGGGACCAATGCCGACAGTCTGGAGACCCTGGTCTCGGACTACCAGACCCGTGTCCCCACGGAATACACCACCGGTTCCTGGGCGCCCAACATCGACTACATCGACGTCGCACCGGCGAGCGGCTGAACCTCCCGGCGGCGCCGGGGGGGGGGGGGGGGGGGGGGGGCCCCGGCCCCCCCCCCGGGGGGGGGGGGGGGCCCCCCCCCCCCCCCGCGCCCCCCCCCCCGGCCCTGGCACCGCTATGCGGTCCTGGCAATCTCGGCGAGTCGGGCGGTGAGGGTCGGGACGTAGAACTCGGTGATGCCGGCGATGTTCGGGTGGGTGCCGGTGCCGCCGGTGCCCGGGAATCCGCCGACGAGACCGTCGAAGGTGTACGCCACGCGCTGCGCCTCGACACGCGTGTCGAAAGTCGTGGCGCCGAAGACGTCGGCGACCGAGACACCCCACTTCTGCGCGGCCTGCAGCGTCACCTCGCGCAGGGCGAGCTGGGTGTCCCAGTCGCGCGAGCCCAGCTTGTGGGCGGGGACGTACACCAGTTCGGCGGTCGGCCACTTCTGCTTCATGGCTTGGATGGTGGTCTCGAGGGACCCGGCGAAGGTCATTCGGTCGAAGTCGGCGGGGTTCTGGGAGCCGCTGACGGCGCCGATGGAGTACCCCTCCACCTCATGGAGGGTCATCGCGTCGTTCGTGCCGCCGTCGAAGACGACGTAGTCGGGCGAGGCCGCGTTCGCGGCCTGGACCTGGGCGATGATGTCGCCGGAAGTGCCGTTGCCGATCGGCCCGACGGTGGCGCCGTTCTTCGCGTACTTCGTGAGGGTCATGCCTTCGCGCTCGGCGGTGAAGTCCACGAAGCTTCGCGGGTACTGGTGGCCGTAGACGATGCTGTCGCCGAAGGCGTAGACCGTGGAGCCGGCGAGGCTGCCGTAGGCGGCGTTGGCGGGCCTGGTCAGCCGGAAGTTGTCGATCGACTGCCGGCCGGTGCCGTAGTAGTTGCAGGCGACCAGCTTCGCGAGGTTGGTGCCGGTGATGTTCCCCGTGCCCGAGGCGAGCACGACGGGCGCGGCCTCCTTGCTGGTGATCGAGTACTGGACCTTGCGGAGGGTGAAGTCGAGGTGCAGGTCGATCGTGTACCACTTGCTCCGGTCGAAGCTCCGCTTGATCCAGGTGGGGTTGAGCGAGTCGGGGGCGGAAGTCGAGTTCGAGTCGGGCCCCGTCACGGCGTAGCGGAGCTCGGTGGCGGTCGAGGCGAGCGCGAAGACGAGGCGGCCGTTGTCGTCGCGCAGTTCGAGGCCGGTCTTCATCGCGCTGCTGGCGATCGCGGTCTTCCAGTCGAACCGCAGATCGAGTGTCTTCTCGCTCAAGGTGGACGGCGCGAACCCGCGCACCGAGGTCGTGTAGTTGCGCATGTTCTCAGTGATGTTGAGGACGCCGCCGCTGATGCTGGCGCCGGTCGGGAAACCGAAGTTCGCCGGAACGGTCTGGGCGTTGAAGGTCTCGTTGATGAGTGTCGTCCCGGGGGTCTCGGCGGCGGCCGCGTGTGGAGTGAACAGGGCCGAGATGAGCAGGGCCCCGGCGGCCAGCAGGCCGATCCGCTTTCGCGGCAGGGAGTCTACTCGGCGCTGGGAGGTGTGCATGGTGATCTCCTTTGATCGGTTGCGGGGGTGCGCCTCCGGCCGTATCGGTCCCGGTGCGGCCGGAAGCGGTGATGACGATCGACCCGGCTAGTTGAAGAGCACGCGCACCGCTTCGCCTTCGGCGAGGGTGATGCTGATATTCCCGTTCGCCGTGCTGTACGACTTGGCGCCCTGGCTGACCCATGCGTCGTTCACGTCGTAGTAGCCGGACTGGACCGAGCGGACGCTGCCGTAGCTCGCCGGGAACGAGTAGGTCCCGCCGTTGTCGATGCTGATCAGGGCGAACTCCGTGCGGCTGCGCTCGACCGCGATGCCCTGGCCGCCGGTCGTCGTGGTGTAGCGCAGGTTCACGTCGGCGAGCGTCTTCGCGACGTCGAACGAGGCCGCGGCGGCGCGGTTGTACGTCTGGAGGCGGGTGCCCCCGGCCTCCACCGGCGCTTTGGTCGCGAGGTCCCTGCGGATCTTGTTGACGGTGCGGTTGAAGTCGCGGATCTCGAGCGAGACGTGCTTGCGGGTGACCGCGTGGGTGACCGGGTCGAAGTCGTAGAGCCCGAAGTTGGAGCTGCCCGAAGCGGCGTAGCCGTCGGTGGCCGCGTACAGGTTGTGAGCGGCGTTGCCGGCGATCGAGTTGAACTTCATGACGTGGGCATTGGCGGCTCCGGCGAAGGTCTCCATGACCATCGGGAAGTTGCGCCCCTGCGACCACATCGTCTTCCTGCCGTAGTCGTAGAAGGTGTCGATGTTCGTCGTGTACGGGTCGTAGCCGAAGAAGTCGATGGTGTGGGCGCCCTTGGCGCGCAGCGCCTCGTTCTCGGCCACCGGCCGGGCGTCACCGACAGTGTTGACGCGGGTGTAGATCGGGTAGGCGGAGGCCTTGACGACCCGGCCGAGCTCGGTCAGGTAGTGCAGCAGCACGTCGCGGCGGAACTGCGCGGCGTCGGTGTACCCGCCCTCGTTCCACAGCGCGTTGCTGGGATCGCTGTAGCTGCGGTCCGAGGAGACGCCCCACTGGAGCTGGGCGACGTTGGGCTCGTTCGTGATCTGGATGCCGATGGTGGTGTGCCGGGTGTCGTAGGCGGCGAGGTGCTCCATCACCTTCCCGAGCACGTACCGCTCCCGCTGCAGCAGGTTCGGGTCGGTCTTGTCGAACAGGAAGTCCGCGTCCTGCTGGAGGGGCTTGCCGCTGGCGTCCACGACGAGTTCGTAAGTGTCCCAGACGTACTGGGGCACGCGCAGGGTCTTGGAGTGTCCGGTCGACTCGTGGCTGAACCAGAGGAGCTCCATCTTGAGCCCGTACTCGTTGCACCAGTCGATGTACTTCTCCAGGTCGGTCCAGTCGAAGACGTCCTTCTCGGGCTCGGCCTGGGACCACCAGAGCGGGATGTTGACGACATTGAAGCCGTCCTCGGCGATCATCTTCAGGATCGGCTTGAGCTGGGCGTCGGTCCAGCCCTTCTGGTATCTCTGGTGCTCGTAGCGGTATTGGACCCCGCTGTGGTAGAACGGCTTGCCGTCGACCATGAGCACCAGTTTGTCGAAAGTGGATTTCGACGTGTCGACCCTCGAGATCGGCGTGGCCTGGGCGGCCGCGGACTCCGGTACGAGGACGGACCCGGCCATGGCCACGGCGGGGAGGGTGAGCACCGCTCGCCGCGCGATGCCTCCACTGGGGCGTCGGTTTCGTTCTGGCATCGTCTGCACTCCATTCGTCGGTGATTGTTGAATCCGAATATGTAGATGTCTGCTGGCGAAAGCGGCCCGCCCGGATGATCCGGGCGGGCGCGGTCGAGCTACTTCAGCCCGGTGGTGGCGATGCCCTTGACGAGGTACTTCTGGCCGACGAGGAACACGATGAAGACCGGGATCAGGGTCACGATCGACATGGCGAAGAGCGAACCCCAGGAAGCCCCGGCCGTCGCGTCCACGAAGTTGCGCAACGCGACCGGCGCGGTCTGCATCTCCGGCTTGGTGAGATAGATGAGCTGGGCGAAGAAGTCGTTCCAGGTCCACACGAACGTGAAGATCGCGGTCGTGGCCAGCGCCGGGACCGAGATGGGCAGCAGGATCCGGAAGAAGATGCGCCAGTAGCCGGCGCCGTCGATCTTCGCGGCCTCGTCCAACTCGCGCGGCAGGCCGCGGAAGAACTGCACCATCAGGAACACGAAGAACGCGTCGGTGGCCAGGAACTTCGGCACGATCAGCGGCAGGAAGGTGTTGACCCAGCCGATCTGGGAGAACGCCACGTACTGCGGCACCAGGATCACGTAGATCGGCACCATGAGGGTCAGCAGCATGATCGCGAAGCTGACCTTCCGGCCGCGCCACCGCAGGCGGGCGAAGGCGTAAGCGGTCATCGAGCAGCTCACCAGGTTGCCGATCAGGGCGCCGAGGACCACGATCGCCGAGTTCAGCAGGTACACGCTGAACGGGTGCGCCAACGCGCTCCACCCGTTCGGGAAGTGGCTCAGGTCGATGTCGGTCGGCAGGAGCGACGGGTCGCGGAAGATCAGCGCATCCGGTTTGAACGCACTGGCGACCATCCACAGCAGCGGGTAGATCATCACCGTGCCGACCAAGATCAGCATCACGTGCTTGACCAGCCGCCTGATCCGTCCGGTTCCGGTCCCGCCGCCGCGACGCGGCACCGGAGGCTCGGTCTTCCCGACGAGGGGGCCGGTTCTGATTTCAGTTGCCGTCACTGTAGAACACCCACCGCTTGCTGAAGTAGAAGTTGATCGCCGTCAAGACGCCGACGATGACCACGAGCAGCCAGGCCATCGCCGAGGCGTAGCCCATGTGGAGCCGCCCGAACGCCTCGCTGTACAGGTAGAGCGAGTACAGGAGCGTCGAGTCCGACGGGCCGCCCGTTCCGCCCGAGACCACGAACGCCTGCGTGAAGGTCTGGAACGAGTTGATGATGCCCAGCACCATGTTGAAGAAGATGATCGGCGTGAGCATCGGGACGGTCACGTGGCGGAACTGCTCCCGTTTGGACGCGCCGTCGAGGGCCGCAGCCTCGTAGAGGTGCTCGGGGATCTGCCTCAGGCCCGCCAGGAAGATGACCATCGAGGATCCGAACGTCCACACGTGCAGCAGGATCAGGGAGATGAGCGCCGTATCGGGGTTGGCGATCCAGCCCGGCCCCTCGATCCCGAACAGCCCGAGGAACTGGTTGACCAGTCCCTCGATCCCGAAGACCTGACGCCACAGGACGCCGACGGCCACCGAGCCGCCGAGGAGTGAGGGCAGGTAGTACACCGATCGGTAGAACGCCAGGCCCTTGATGCCGCGGTTGAGCAGCATCGCCAGCGCCAGCGCGACCGCCAGCATGAGCGGGACGCTCACGAACGTGTAGGTGGCGGTCACCGCGAGTGCCTTGTGCAGCCGCGTGTCCCGGAGCATCTCGGCGTAGTTCTCGAGTCCCACCCACTCGGGGGCGCTCAACAGATTGTAGTCGGTGAAGGACAGGTAAAGCGAGGCCAGCAGCGGCCCCAAGGTCACCGCGACCACGCCGAGGAACCAAGGGGCCATGAGCATCCATGCCGCGCGCTCCTCCTGCCGGGCCGCCGCGCTCATGCGCCTGCCGGTCTTCGTCATCGTGACTCCGTTCCAGGGAATGCGGGGCGCCGCGGGCGGCGCACCGGTTCGACTCCGATGGGGATGGTGCGGCGGGTGCAGGCCGCAGCCCGCACCCGCCTCCCACTAGAGCTCAGCCTTCAGTCCGTCGTAGAACTGCTGCGCGGCCTCTTCCGGCGTGAGCCGGTCGAACAGGACGTCGATGTTGATCCGGTCGTAGAGCTCGTCCATGGCGCCGCCGGCGTTGGCGTTCGGAATCGGGAGCGGCTCGGGGCCGAGTGCCGTGACCCGTGCGTTGTAGTCGGCCACGGCGAGTTCGGTCTCGGTCAGATCGCCGGAGACCGCCTCGACGACCGCGGGATCGACCGGGACGCCCCGGTCGAACTTCTGGAGCTCGATGGCTTCGGCGGAGTTGAGGAAGTCCAGCAGCATGGCGGCCTCCTCGGGGTGCTCGGTGGCGGCCGAGGCGGCGTAGAACAGGCCGGGCTTGACGAAGGAGCCGGTCACTTGGGCGTCCGATTCACCCGGGTAGATCATCAGCTGGGCGGCGCCTCCGGAGGTCTCCTCGAGTTCGCCCAACTGGTTCGTGGCCAGGGCCGGGTTCATCGCGACCTTGTGCAGGGCCAAGAGGGACTGCGCCGCGCTCGAGCCGGCGCCATGGGCCTCCACCATGGTCTCGACGCTCGGGGTGCCGCCGCTGTCGCGCAGACGGATCACCCAGTCCCAGTAGCCCGCCAAGGTCTCAGGGGTGAAAGCGAGGTCGGAACCGTCAGGGGACCACCAGTTCTCGCCGTGCTGACGAAGCCAGACCGTGGCGACCTGGGAGAACATGGGGATATCGCTGCCGGCCATGTCAGGGTTGGCCGCGCTGATGGCGGCCGCGGTCTCGATGTAGTCGTCCCAGTCCCATGTTGACTCGTCCGGGATCTCGACACCGGCTTCCGCGAACGCCTCCGGGGCGATCGCGACGCTGAATCCGGAGACGCCGCCCGGCACGGCGTACACCCCGTCGTCGACAGTGGACAGGGATAGCGTCGACTCGCTGTAGCGCTCCAGGTGCGCCGCGTCGGCCACCGTGTTCAGGTCCAGCAGCTGGCCGTTCTCGATGTAGGGGTACATGAGCGGATCGACGACCTGCATGACGTCGGGCAGGTCCTGGGCGGCCGCGGAGGTCGAGAGCTTGTTCCAGTAGTCGTCCCAGCTGGTGAATTCCGGCTCGACGTTGATGTCGGGGTGGAGCTCTTCGAACCGCTCCAGGATCTCCTGGGTGTAGGCGTGGCGGGCGTCGGAGCCCCACCAGAAGTAGCGGAGGGTCACGCCGTCGCCGTCGTCTCCGGATGAGCAGGCGGCGAGGAGCGAGACGCTCATCGCCGAAGCGAGAGTGGCCGCGCCTATGCGCGAGATAAGGGGCTTCATGGGAACCTCCATTGGATCCGTTTCATGTTCTGGATCGGCGGTTGTCGTTCGTCGCGGTGCTTTTGGCGACGCCTTGTGCCGAGGGATGGGTTGCCGGCCGAACCTTGAACCATCATGACAACGGTTCCAGAGCCTGTCAACCAGGGTTACTGCAGAATTTGGATAACGGTTTCATTACACGAAATCGGGCATTCCGTACGTGACTCGGTCGTTCCTCCGGATGGGAGGGCTCCAGCGGCTCAGCGGCCTCCGGCGCCGGAGGCGGTGCTGGCCCGGACGATGAGCCGTCCCGGCAGCACGACGTCCTGCGGAGGCTCGGTCGCGAGCGCCATCTCCAGCGCCGCCCGTCCGGCCTCGGCGAACGGCAGCGCCACCGTGGTCAGCGACGGAGTGACGTCGCGCGCGAGCGGGATGTCGTCCACTCCGGACAGGGCGATGTCCGTCGGCACGTCGAGACCTGAGCGACTGAACTCGTTCAGGGCGCCGATCGCAAGGACGTCGTTGCCCGCCAGCACGAGGTCCGGCCGCGGGAGCATCCGCGAGATTCGGCGGGCCGCGTCCCTGCCGCCCTCCCGGGTGATCTCGCACTGCTCGACCACCACCGAGCCCGGGTCGAATCCCCGCTCGGACAGGCCCCGCAGGAAACCCTCGGCGCGGCTGTCGAGCGCCGGGTGGCGCGGACTGGTCAGGACGGCGGCGCGGCGGCGGCCCAGCCCGCCCATGTAGCGGCCGATCGTCCTCCCCAGTTCGAAATCGTCGAAGCGGACGGCCGGAAACGGCGTGTCGTGCTCGCCGATGAAGACCACACCGCACCCGTCGGCGCGGAAGCGCTCGAGTTCGGGGAGGACCTGCTCGCTCGGGACGTCGGCGAAGCTCGCGCTCGTCACGACCAGGGCGCGGGGGCGCAGCCCGCGCAGCACTTCGAGGGCCGTCCGGTGCGCGGCCGCGCCGCTTCCGGCACCGGTGATGCTGACCAGAGCACCGCGTTCCCGGCCCGCCGCCTCCATGCCGGCGGCGATCGCGGCCAGGGACGCGGTCCTCGGATCGCTCGCAAGCAGCATGACCGCCGTCCGCCGCCCTCGCAGTGCCCGGGCCGCCTGGTTCGAGACGTAGCCGAGAGATTCCGCCACCGCGAGGACGCGGGCCGAGAGCCGCTCGCTCACGTGGAGGTCGCCCCCGTTGAGCACGCGGGACGCGGTCGAGGGCGATACGCCGGCCGCCTGAGCGACATCACGTAGGGTCGCCTTCTGATACGCTCGCCGCACAAAACCTCCAATGTCGAACGCTCCCTCGAAAGCGCGCAGGCGATCGGTCGAGGGGCGGGGCGGCGCACCCCGAGATGCGCCCGATGCCAGGATGCCATTGTGACCACAGACCCTGCCACCGACGACCAGCCTCCGGGCATCCGGACCCGACCGTCGACGGTCACCCTCCGCGATGTCGCCGACGCGGCCGGCGTCTCCAAGGCCTCGGCCTCACGGGCGCTCGACCCGAGGTCCCAGTACGTGTCACCGGAGCTGCGCGCGCGGGTCATGGAGACCGCCAGGCGCCTGGGCTACCGCCCGAACGCGTCGGCGCGGGCCACGACCACGGGTGCGACCGCGATGGTGGCCGTGCTCGTCTCCGACATCCGCGACCCCTACAACGCCGAGATCGTGCACGGCGTGATCGAGCAGGCGGGCGCCTCCGGTCTCGTGGCCACCTTCGCCGGGACGGACCACGCCATCGACGACGAGGTCCGGGTCGTACGCATGATGCGCAGCCTCAGGCCGCACGCCATGATCCTGACCGGCGCGCGCAGCGGCTCCACCGTCTCGCGGACGTCTCTTGAGGAGGAGCTCGCGCGC
This sequence comes from Glycomyces luteolus, assembly GCF_027622875.1. Lineage (GTDB taxonomy): Bacteria > Actinomycetota > Actinomycetes > Mycobacteriales > Micromonosporaceae > Glycomyces > Glycomyces luteolus. The sequence goes on from NZ_JAPZVP010000032.1 coordinate 14,128, forward strand.
TACACACAGGAGGGCGGCCGGGTGGTGATCGCCGGCGACGACGAGCTGCCCTTCGACACCGCGGTCGTCCCCCGCCGACGCGGCGCCTCGGCACTCGTCGCCGATCTGTTCCGCCTCGGCTACCGGTCGCCCGCCCTGATCCGGCCCGACCACGACTCGGCGGCCGCGCGCGAGTGGGAGGACGGCATCGTCGAAACCGCCCGCAGTCTGGGGATGCGGATCGAGTACGGCGCCGTCGTGCGCGCGCCGATGAGCCGGGACGGCGGATACGACGCCGTCAGGAGCCTGGTCGAGCAGCGGCACGAAGGCCTCGACGTGGTCCTCGCCGCCACCGACGCGATGGCCATAGGCGCGATGAGCGCGATGCGCGACGCGGGCCTCAGTCCCGGCACCGAGATCGGCGTCGCCGGGTTCGACGATGTGGTGGGGACCGAGGACGTCACGCCGACACTGACCAGTGTGGACCTCGCGCTCGCGAGAGTGGGCGCCGCCGCGGTGGAGCTCGCGTTGACCGAGTCCGCCGCCGATCGCCGGAGGGTCGAGTTCGAGCCTCGTGTCATCCTCCGCGGCACCACGCCCGCCCGGCACGGCTGACACCGCTCGGGCGGGCTACTCGGGGAGTTCGGTGAATTCGATCCCCTTCACCAGTGCCGAGCCGGCCTCGGTCCACAGTCCGATCATGCGGCCAGTGAAGCCTCCGGCGACCTCGGTCGAGAGGTAGCGCCCATCCAGACGCGCGAGCGCGGTGAACCCGGAGGCGTCGACGATGCCGAGTTCGACGTCGTCCGGCCCCTCCTTTGTGGCGTCGACCGAGCGGAAGCGGAACGTGACCGCGGCGGACGGCAGCGGGCAGGCACCGACCACGGCCTCGACCTCGCCGACATGCGAGACCGCCTCTGCTACATCGCCCTTGACGCGGATGCCGTACCAGTGTCGGCCGTCGATCCGCACCGCTGCGGTCAAGTTTGACTGCCCGGGCTCGAGGGTGATGTCGGCTTCCCAACGGTTCCCGGCGGCACGGAAGAACAGCCCCGACGGCTCGCCCGAGGTGCTTGCGGCTGGTTCCAATCGGACGCCGCCGGGGACAAGACGGGCGCACTGATCGGGCCGGAGGCCGGGCGAGACCCACCTGGGGGCGAGCCGCGGCGCGGTGAAATCTTCGGAGAAGGACCACCGCGCGGGTGCCAGCTTCGCGTCTGAGGGCGTGAACTGCGGCCACTCATCCGTCCACGCGATCTCAGCGAGGAAAGTCTCGCGCCCGTTCACGTGGTAGCGCGGGGTGCGCCCGCGGGGTCGAACCCCCAGATGCACTGCGGCCCAAGTCCCGTCGGAGCGCTCAACTAGGTCGGCATGGCCCACGTTCTGCACTGGATGCCGGGTACTGCGATGAGTGAAGACCGGGTTGTGCGGCGCGGCCTCGAAAGGGCCGCGGGGTGAGCGCGAGCGGGCGACCGAGACCACGTGCCCGCGGTCGGTGCCGCCCTCGGCGATGACCAGGTGCCACCAGTCGCCGCGCCGGTACAGGTGCGGGCCTTCGGGATTGCCCAGGCCGGTGCCGTGCCAGATCCACCGCGGCGCTTCCAGCACCTCGCCGGTGCCGGGGTCGATCGCGACCTGCCTGATGCCGATCTGCTGCTCGTTCCAGGAGCAGTAGGTGAGCAGGCAGGTGCCGTCCTCGTCCCAGGCCAGGTCCGGGTCGATCCCGTCCAACCCGCCTAGATGCACCGGGTCCGACCACGGACCCGCCGCTTCGGTGGCGCTGTAGAGCAGGTGCCCGCCGCGCGGATCGTCGATATCGGTGGTGACCAGCCAGAACCGGCCCTGGTGGTGGCGCAGGGTCGGGGCGTAGACGCCGCGGCTGGCGGTCGAACGCCCCGCCGGGACCTGCTCGTCCCGGTCGAGGGCGTTGCCGATCTGCCGCCACGAGACCAGGTCGCGCGAATGCCAGATCGGCACCGCCGGTGCGTACTCCATTGAGGAGTTCGCCAGGTAGTAGTCCTCCCCGACCCGGCAGACCGACGGGTCGGGGAAGCAGCCGGCGATCACGGGCGCCGTGGCCGCCGTTTCCATGGGACCCATCAGAGGGCTTTGCGCACGGCCGCCGCCAGGTCCGGGGCGTCTTCCGCGTCGGCGTCGGCGATGCCCACGCCGTAGCGGAACCGGACCGTCGCTCCATCAGGGATGGTCAGCTCGTCGCTGAAGAACGGTGCGGGGTTGAGGCAGGCGAACTCCTCGCTGCGGGCGAACCACTGCGGCGGGTGGTGCGGGTTCTCGGCGTCGTCGACCATGAGCACCAGCGAGGTGGCGTCGACGTCGTCGTGGCGTCCGGCGAAGCCCATCCACTCGTGTCGCTGGCCGCGCATGTCGTTGCCGGAGCCGGAACCCTCGGCGGTGACTAGACGGCCGCCGGTGAAGGCGCGCGGGCCGCGCCAGAACAGGCCGCCGTAGCCGGCGTTCTCGCGGCCCTTCGTGGTCGGAGAGCCGATCGCGATGTCGCTTCCGGAGACATTGCGGAGCTCGGTCTCGAAGGTCAGCGTCCAAGCCTCGGCGGAAAGCAGGCGCGCGCCGATCGTGCGCCGCTCGGTGAGGAAGGCGGCCCCGGCCTGGGTGATCCAGTCCAGGTCGTGGGAGAGCCGGACCGCGCCGTCGGCGGCGGCGATCTCGGTGAAGTCCCGATGCAGCTGAGTGCCGTTGTTGTCCTTCTGCACATAGAACTGCCCGTGGACGTAGGTCGGCCCGCCCCAGAAGTTCTCCTCCCCCACGTGCGGCAGCGACAAGGCGATGCCCTTGTGCCACACGTGGTCCCAGGGCCGGTACAGGCTCACCAGGCGACCCGCGCGGGTGCGGATCGGGTGCAGGTACGGCTTGGGCGACTCCAGTTGCGGGGAGTCGGGCCGGTAGACGTAGCGGAACAGGTCGGTCCCGCCGTCGCTGACGGTCACGGAACTGCCGACATCGTGGCGGAGGTCGAGGTGGCTCATGCAATGGTCTCCTTGATCGGCGCCCACGGAACGGCGCCGCCGTCCATGCTGCGATTGAACGGGTCCGGGCCGGTGATCTCGCCGGCCGCGACGGGGCGGCCCTGGAAGGCCGAGGCGTAGGTGGCGGCGGCGAACTCCAGCGTCCGGCGGGCCTCCGCGAGGGAGACGCCCGGCTCGGTCCCCGCCGCGATCGCGTCGAGGACCGCTTCGATCTGGAGGCGGTGTCCGCTCTCGGGATCGGGCCCCTCTCCGCCGTCCCAGAGCCCCGCGAGGTCCTCGTGTCCGGGTGCGGGCGTGAACCGCCAGTTCCCCTCCTGGTAGCCGTAGAGGTGTTCGAGTTCCACGGTGGCGTGCTCGAAGTCGAAGCGGAGCCGGGAGGTCTCCCGCGGCGACACGACCGAGTTGACCACCGTGGCCAGCGCGCCGTTATCGAAGCGCGCCAACGCCATCGAGACGTCCTCGGTGTCGGTGGGCCGGGACAGTCGCCCGGCGAAGGCGGTGACCTCCGTCCAGGGGCCGAGGATCGACAGGAGCAGGTCGAACTGGTGGATGCCGTGGCCCATGGTCGGTCCCCCGCCCTCGACCTCCCACCGTCCCCGCCAGGGGACGTCGAAGTAGGCGTCGTCGCGGTACCAGAGCGTCTCGCAGGTCGCCACGAGCGGTCGCCCGAGCGCCCCGGAGGCGAGCAGGCGCCGGAGCCGGATCGCGGCCGGACCGTACCGGTGCTGGAACACCGTCAGCACCGGCACCCCGGTCTCGGCCTCGACTTCGGCCAGTTCGTCCATCTCGGCCAGACTCAGCGCAGTCGGCTTCTCGACGAGCGCCGGGACACCCGCCCGCATCGACGCGATCGCCAGCGGCACATGGGTTCCCGGCGGGGTGCAGATGTGCGCCAGGTCGAGCCGCTCCTGCTCCAGCATGGTCGCGGCGTCGCCGTATACGGCGGGAACCGGGAAGCGGCCGGTGAACGCCGCGGCGCGGGCCGGGTCGATCTCGGCCACGGCCGCCAGTTCGGCGCCCAGTTCGGTCAGGGCGTGGGCGTGTGCGTGCGCGATGCCGCCGGTGCCGACGATGCCGCAGCGGAGCGGGGGTCTGGAGACGGTCATGGTGCTCTTCTCTGCTTGGACCGCGGGTTAGGCGGCGGCGTCGATCTCGGACTTGAGTTCGTCGATGAAGGCTTCGGCCGCCTCCTGCGGTGTGCGCTCGCCGAACATGACCTCCTGGGTGTAGCGCTGGACCATCGGGTCGAAGCCGCTGCCACCGTTCGGGGTGACCGCCACTGGAGGCCCCGCGACGGCCGTTTCGATGTAGTCCACGGCCAGCCGCCCGCCCTCGTCGAGGTCGGCCGCGACGTGCTCGCGCATGGCCGGGTTGGCCGGGATGCCACGCTCGGTGCCGAGAATGTCGGCGGCGGCCTCGTGGTTGACGAGGAAGTCGATCAGGGTCGCGGCCTCGGCCGGGTGCTCGCTCTGAGAGGAGACCGCCCAGTACATCGACGGTTTGATGAAGTTCGCGGCCGCCTCGGCGTTGCCGGGCAGCTGCAGCAGCCTGAGGTCGGCGCCGCTGGCGGCGAGCAGCGGCGTGATCTGCGTGTTGTATCCGAAGCCCATGGCGATCTTGCCGGTGGCCAGGCTGCCGCCCTCGATGCCCGCGCTCTGGCTCTCGACGGACTGGGCCGCGCTTTCGACGCCGCCGCTCTCGACCAGGCCGAGGTTGTACTCCCACAGTGCGGCCAGGACCGCCGGGTCGAGGGTGACCTCGCCGTCTTCGCTGTAGAGCTCGTTGCCGTGCAGGCGGGCCCAGTAGCGGACGCTGCCCGCGTCGGTCCCTCCGGTGAGGCCGGAGCCGTTGATGGCGCCGCCGCTCTTCTCGGTGAGCTCGTTGGCGATCGCGGCGTAGTCGTCCCAGGTCCAGGTGGTGTCGTCGGGCAGTTCGACGCCGTACTGGGCGAAGAGGTCGGCGTTGACGACGCTCGCGAGCATGCCCGCGCCGATCGGGATCGCGTACTGGGCGCCGTCGATCTTGCCGGTCTCGAGGGTGGCCGCCTCGAAGCCCGAGGTGTCGAGGTATTCGCTCGTGTCGGCGAGGTCGAGCAGGGTGCCCCGGTCGCCGTAGGAGGCGAGGTAGAGCTCGTCCATCTGGATCACGTCGGGCGAGTCGTTCGCGGCGGTGGTGGTCGCGAGGGCGTCCCAGTACCCGGCCCAGTCCTTGAACTCGCCTTTGACGGTGATGTTCGGGTGTTCCTTCTCGAAGGCGGCGATGGCCTGGTTGGTGAGTTCGGCGCGGGTGTCCGCGCCCCACCAGGTCATGCGGATGGTGACCGGTTCGTCGCTAAGCTCGACGTCGCCGCCGCCCGCGGTGCCGCAGGCGGCCAGACCGGGCAGGGCCACCGCGGAGGCACCGAGTCCTTTGAGGATGAGTCTGCGTTGCATTGGCTTGCTCCTTGGTGAGTCGTGTTGAAGGGTTGCGGCGGCTTATTTGCCGCCGGTGGTGGCGATGCCCCTGAGCAGGAATCGCTGTCCGAACAGGAACACCAGGAAGATCGGGACGAGTGAGACGACGCTCATGGCGAGTGCGTCGCCCCAGTTCGTTCCCGCCTGCGCGTCGACGAAGGCGCGCAGCGCCAGCGGGACGGTGTAGATGTCAGGGTCGGTCAGGTAGATCAGCTGGGAGAAGAAGTCATTCCAGGTCCAGATGAAGGTGAAAATGGCGGTCGCCGCGAGCGCGGGCACCATGAGCGGCAGGATGATCTGGGCGAAGATCCGCGGGTGGCCGGCGCCGTCGATGCGGGCGGCCTCGTCGAGTTCGATGGGGACGCCGCGAATGAACTGGACCATCAGAAAAACGAAGAACGCGTCGGTGGCCAGCAGTTTCGGCACGATGAGCGGAAGGAAGGTATTGACCCAGCCGAGCTGGGCGAACAGCACGTACTGCGGGACGATGATGACGTGGATCGGCAGCATGATCGTGAGGAGCATGATCGCGAACCACCACCGCTTGGCGGTGAACTCCAGGCGGGCGAAGGCGTAGGCCGCCATCGAGCAGGAGACGAGGTTGCCCACGATCGCACCGAGGACCACAATGGACGAGTTGACGAGGTAGACGCTGAACGGGTCGGCGAAGGCGGTCCAGCCTTCGGCGTAGTTCCCGGTCTCCAGGTCGTTCAGCAGCAGGCTGGGGTCGCGGAAGATGACGTCATTGGGCCGCAGCGAGCTGACGACCATCCACAGCACCGGGTAGAGCATCACGAGCGCGCACAGGATCAGCAAGGCGTGCTTGGCGATCGAGCGGACCGGCCGGAATCCGCCCCGGGCCCGTCGCGGGGCCGGGCCGCTCGGCGGCCGGGTGGTCGTGGCGAAAGTGTCAGTCATTGTAGAAGACCCAATACTTCGAAGCCCAGAAGTTGACCGCGGTGAACGCGCCGACGATGAGGAGCAGCAGCCAGGCGAGGGCCGAGGCGTAGCCCATGTCGAAGTTCCCGAATCCGCGCTGGTACAGGTACAGCGTGTAGAAGAGGGTGGAGTCGGCCGGTCCGCCCGTGCCGCCCGAGACGATGAACGCCTGGGTGAACGACTGGAACGCGTGGATGATCTGCAGGACCAGGTTGAAGAAGATGATCGGCGTCAGGAGCGGCAGGGTCACCGACAGGAACTGGCGTCCGCGGCTCGCCCCGTCGACCGAGGCGGCCTCGTAGTAGACGCGCGGGATCTGCCGCAGGCCGGCCAGGAAGATCACCATCGGCGAGCCGAACGTCCACACGTTCAGCGTGATCAGCGTGCCCAGGGCGGTCTCGGGCTCGGAGATCCAGCCGCGCCCCTCGATGCCGAGCAGGCCCAGGCCCTCGTTGAAGAGGCCGTCGGCGCCGAACACCATGCGCCACAGGACGGCGATGGCGACGCTGGCGCCCAAGAGCGAGGGCAGGTAGAACATCGAGCGGTAGAACGCCAGGCCCCGTACGCCCCGGTCCAGCACTACGGCCAAGGCCAGGGCGAGTCCCAGCTGGACCGGGACGGACACGAGGACGTAGGTGAACGTGACGCCGAGGGACCGGTGCAGGCGCTCGTCGCCGAGCATCCGGGTGAAGTTCTCCAGTCCGTTGAACTCCGCCGGCTGCAGCAGGTTGTAGTCGGTGAAGCTCAAGAACAGCGAGGCGACCATCGGTCCGAGCGTGATAGCGAACAGGCCGACGAACCACGGGAGCAGGAACCAGAAGGCGACCTTGTTCTGCCGCTTGGCGGTCGAGCCTTGCCTGCCCAGACTGCGCAGTTCCGTTGTCGCGCTCATGAGCCCGCGTCCGGAGAGATCGCGGCGCGCAGACCGCGGGCGGGGATGGGACCCGGCATTGGCGCTCCTTTGCGTCAAGACATAGTGATCGTTCACTATTTGCGGACGGATCCAAGATAGTGAACGATCACTCTTATGTCAAGATGATCAGTGCACACATCGAGAGGAAACCGAGCGGATGACCGAGCGTTCCACCGAATCGAGACGGCCGACGATCAAGCAGGTCGCACGCCTGGCAGGGGTCTCCCACCAGACGGTGTCCCGCTACCTGCGATCCAGGGACGGCCTCAAACCGACCACGCTCGCGCGCATCGACGCGGCCGTCAGCGAACTGAACTACCGCCCGAACCTGGTCGCGAGATCGATGCGCACGCGGCGGACCGGCCGCCTGGCGGTCCTCCTGCCGACGATGGTCTTCAACCCGGCCCGGATGCTGCACGGCGCCACCGAGGCCGCCCACGAGGCCGGCTTCACCGTCGAGGCGATCAGCGTCATCGGCGACACCGAAGCCCGGACCGAGCGCATGCTCGAGCTCGCCGGCACCGGGCAGGTCGAGGGCATCCTCGCGCTGGCCCCGCTCTCCCCCCGGGGCGAAGACCAACTGCCGCATGGAGAGACGATCATCGTCGCCGCCGACTTCGACGACCAGATGCGCGGGATCGGCGAACTGGCCGACGCTTCGCCGCTGGTCGAGATCATCGAGCGCCTGGCCGAACTCGGGCACCGCCGCTTCTTTCACGTGGCAGGGAATCTCCAGTTCGCCTCGGCGCGGGCCAGGAAGACCGCGTACCTCGAGACGGTCGAACGGCTCGGCCTCGAATCCGCGGGCGTCGTCGACGGGGACTGGTCGGGCAAGTCCGGATACGACGCGGTGCGCTCGCTCGCGGACGAGGAGATGCCCACAGCGGTGGTCGCGGCCAACGACGTCGTGGCCTCCGGGGCGATCCGCGCCCTGGTCGACCGGGGCCTGGACGTTCCCGGCGACGTCAGCGTCACCGGCTGGGACAACAACGAAGTGTGCCTCTACCTGCCGCCCAGTCTGACCAGCGTCGAGATCAACCTGGAGGGCATGGGCCGCAACGCGATGCTGAGCCTCGTCAAGGCGGTCACCGGCCGCGACCTCGAACCCGCCCCGCGCCCCCTGCAACACGTGATCTGGCGCGAATCGACCGGCCCGGCGAGGCCCCGCTAGACAATCGAATTCGCCGCCGGTCGGCGGGGCCGATCCCGGAGGAGCGCCACACAATGAGATCGAGAAAGGCCCGGCTTCGCGGACATCGCTAGCGCGCCGCAATCGGCCCTGCACCGAGACACTCACCAGATCCAGACCGACGACCCCGCACATCCCTTCTGCCCCTACCGGGAGACCGGACGCGCCGGACACCACACCTGGTGGGCCGCAGCCAGTCCCACGATGAAAGTGAGACCGGCAGCGGGAGGCGACGCCGACGAAGCCATCACGAAGCCAGCGTCCTGCTCGGCAGGGCCGAGGGCGCGGACCTGCTCGTGGTCGGCGACCGCGGGCGTGGCCGCAGGTAGCTGTCGAGCAGCGGGTCCTTAAAGGGCACCCGGCCGAGATCCTGCTCGACCAGGCCCGAAGCGCCGACCTCCTCGTCGTGGGCAGCCGGGGCCGCGGCGGGTTCGCAGGTGCACTGCTCGGCTCGGTGAGCAATCACTGCGTTCACCACGCGACCTGTCCCGTCGTCGTCGTCCACGACAGGGCATGAGCAGCGCGCGTCCGTTGAGGCGAGCGGCCTCAGCCCCCTGCAGGGCCGCTCGTCGAGTGCGCTGCCGCTGCGATCTCACTCGCCCAAGAGCGGACGCGGTCGAGTTGGCCCGGTGCCAGCGGGCCGAGGGTCTTCTCGACCATGAAACTCGCAGGGCGCGCGATGATCGCGAAGCCACCGCGGCGCAACCTGCGGGTCGCGGCGCGAGCTGCCGACCCAGGCACGTGGCTGATCCGTGTGTCGAAGGCGGCCGCCCGCGTGCCAGGGGCGGCTTTGGCCGTCTCGAGCCATTCCCGGACGCCGATCCCGGTGGAGACCAGTTCGTCCGGCGTCATGCCTGCAGCCTCTTGGCGTGAAGATGGGCGGCTCAACGTGAACCCGTGTGTGGGGGCTCCGAGCACCACCAGGCCGATGGAGGCGTCGATTGACGCCGGTGCCTCGCCGACTTCGTAGAGCTCGACCTCCATGTGCTTTGCGAGCTCCTCGGCGAGGGCCTCGGCGACGGTCCTCGTGTTGCCGAACATCGATTCGTAGATCACTGCGGCTAGCATGGCGACCGCCTTTCTGAAAATAGTGAATGAACTTCGGCCGCACCCGGGGGCCTGGGAGCCGAGCCCGACTGGATCCCGGTCGCACGGATCAGCGCGTGTCCGTGTCCCCCTTCTCTGCGGCGACGGCCGCCCTGCCGGCTTCGAGTCGGGCGATGGGGACGCGGAACGGCGAGCAGGAGACGTAGTCGAGGCCGATGCGGTCGAAGAAGCGGACTGAGGACGGATCGCCGCCGTGCTCGCCGCAGACGCCGATGACGAGGTCGCGGTTGGCGGCCCGGCCCTCTTCGACCGCGAGCTCGACGAGTCGGCCGACCCCCTCCTCGTCGAGGGACTCGAACGGGGAGTCGGCGAAGACGCCCTTGGCGAAGTAGACGGGGAAGAAGGAGCCCTCGACGTCGTCGCGGGAGAACCCCCAGGTCGTCTGCGTAAGGTCGTTGGTCCCGAACGAGAAGAACGCAGCGCGCTCGGCGATGCGCCCGGCCGTCAGCGCGGCTCGGGGCAGTTCGATCATCGTGCCGATCGCCGCGTCCACGGCGATGCCGGTCTCGACGGCGACCTCGTCGAGGACACGGCGGATCTCGGCGTGCATGAGGTCGAACTCTTCGACGCTGCCGATGAGCGGCACCATGATCTCCGGGCGCGGGTCGCCGCCGGCCTTGATGCGGGCCGTGGCGGCGAGCGCGATGGCGCGGACCTGGACGGCCACCAGGCCCGGGACGACCAGGCCGAGCCGTACACCGCGCAACCCGAGCATCGGGTTCTGCTCGTGGAGGCGGCGCACGGCCGCCAGGAGCCGGATGTCGGTCTCGTCGGACTCGCCGCGTGCTTCGGCCAGCGCGACCTTGACGGACAGCTCGGTGAAGTCGGGCAGGAACTCGTGCAGCGGCGGGTCCAGGAGCCGGATCGTGACCGGCAGCCCGTCCATGGCGGCGAAGACGCCGGTGAAGTCCCCGAGCTGGAGCGGGAGGAGTTCGGCAAGCGCACTGTCGCGTTCGTCCTCAGTGTCGGCGATGACGAGCCGCTCGACCAAGCGGCGGCGCTCGCCGAGGAACATGTGCTCGGTGCGGCACAGGCCGATGCCGTCGGCGCCGAAGCGCCGGGCTCTGGCGGCGTCCGCGGGTGTGTCGGCGTTGGCGTGGACGCCGAGGTGCCGGCGTTCGTCGGCGTACGTCATCATGCGGGCGACTGCGTGGACCACGGGATCGGCGCGGCGCTGCTCGCGGGTGAGGCGGCCTTCGAAGTACTCCACGACCGGGGGCGGGACGACGGGGATCGCCCCGGCGTAGACGGCTCCGGTGGCGCCGTCGATGGAGACGATGTCGCCTTCGCGCACGGCGGTGCCGCCGGGGGTCGTGAACTGCTTGCGGTCGTAGTCGATCTGGAGGTCGTCGGCGCCGACGACGCAGGTCTTGCCCATGCCGCGGGCGGCGACGGCGGGGTGCGAGGTCTTGCCGCCGCGGCTGGTGAGGACGCCGGCGGCGGCGATGATGCCGGGGAGGTCGTCCGGGCTGGTCTCCCGCCGGACCAGGATGGTCGGGCCGTCGTGCCGTTCGGCGGTGGCGGCGTCGAAGACGGCCGCGCCGACGGCGGCTCCGGGTGAGGCGGGCACGCCGGCGGCGATCGGTTCAGCCTTCGCTTCGGTGTCGAACTGGGGGAACATCAGCTGTGAGAGCTGCTCGGCGGTAACGCGGCCGAGGGCTTCCTCGACGCTGATGCGGTTGTCGTCGACCAGCTGGAGCGCGATGCGGAAGGCCGCTGCGGCGGTGCGCTTGCCGATGCGGGTCTGAAGCATCCACAAGCGCCCGTGTTCGATGGTGAACTCGATGTCGCACAGATCCCGGTAGTGCGCTTCGAGTTGCGCCATGATGCGCAGCAGTTCGGTGTAGGCGGCGGGGTCGAGGTGCTCGAGTTGGGCGAGCGGCACGGGTGTGCGGACGCCGGCGACGACGTCTTCGCCTTGGGCGTTCGCGAGGTAGTCGCCGTAGACGCCGGGAGCGCCGGTGGCGGGGTCGCGGGTGAAGGCGACGCCGGTTCCCGAGTCGGGCCCGAGGTTGCCGTAGACCATCGCCATGACATTGACGGCGGTGCCGAGGTCCTCGGGGATGCGTTCGCTGCGGCGATAGACGCGGGCGCGGTCGGTGTTCCAGGAGTCGAAGACGGCGCGGACGGTCATGTCGAGCTGCTCGCGCGGGTCCTGCGGGAAGTCGATCCCGGTGGTGGCGTTGACGATCCGCTTGTAGTCGGCCACGAGGCCGCGCAGGGCCGCAGCGTCCAGGTCGATGTCGCGTCGCGCGCCGCTGCGGTGTTTGGCTTCTTCCAGGGCCTTGGTGAACGCCTCGGCTTCAATGCCCAGGACCGTGGCCCCGAACATCTGGATGAGGCGCCGGTAGGAGTCCCAGGCGAAGCGTTCCCCGCCGGCGGAGGCCAGGCCGAGCACTGCGGCGTCGTTGAGTCCGATGTCCAGGACGGTGTCCATCATGCCGGGCATGGAGAACTTCGCCCCTGAGCGGACGGAGACCAGCAGCGGGTCCTGGGGGTCGCCGAGGCGTTTGCCGCGGTCGGCCTCCAGGCGGGCCAGGTGCTCGTCGATCTCTTCGGCCAGGCCCGGGGGGTCGTCGCTGGTGGCGAGGTAGCGGCGGCACGCCTCGGTGGTGATGGTGAATCCGGGTGGGACCGGCAGTCCGAGGTTGGTCATCTCGGCGAGCCCGGCGCCCTTGCCTCCCAGGAGGTCACGGTGGTCCTTGTCGCCTTCGGCGAAGGCGTACACGTACCTGTGCGTCGTTGCGGTCATCGCACTGCCTTTCTTCGTCAGGTGCTCATGGTTCATCTGATGCCCGAACCGTCCCGTCCAGCTTGGGCCCATCGGCACTCTTGCCGGGGACTAACGGACGAAGCGCTGGACGTCCGGCGGGGTCGTCGGATCTCGGCGCCGACCCCGGTGCCGGTGCGGCTCGCTCCGGCGACCGCGAAGGAGACCGGGTCGAGCAGGGGCCGCAGGGAGAGCCGCTCAGAGGCCCGCTCGCGCTCGCGATGTCGTCGACGAGCGCGCCGTCGAGGTCGGCGGGCGCGACCGGGCGGATGCCGACGATGCGGCCGTCGGCGTCGAGCGCGTCGGCGGGCGCTGGAGGACGGAGGCCTGGCCCCTAGCGGTTTGGGAGCGGCCGATCCGCCCCTGTTCGAGCATCCGGCCCCCGCGGGTGCCCTTCCCAGAGTCGAACGTGCGGTGTCGCGGGGTCCTTGGTCCCTGAAGGGCCTTAAGTCCCTTGCACGACGGACCTCGGGGGGATGGCCCGCGTCCGCGGATCGCTGATACTTGAGGGCATGGACCAAGAACCGATCAGGGTGTTCCTGCTCGACGACCACGAGGTGGTCAGGCGGGGACTGTGCGAACTACTGGAGCGCGACGGCGACATCAAGGTTGTCGGCGAGGCCGCGGACGCGGCGGAGGCCGTCCGGCGCTTCCCCGCCGCCAGGCCGGACGTGGCGGTGCTGGACGCGCAGCTGCCCGACGGCAGCGGCGTCGACGTGTGCCGCAAGATCAAGGAGACCGACCCGGGCATCGCCGTGGTCATCCTGACCTCCTATGAGGACGATGCGACGCTGTTCGCCGCGATCGAGGCCGGGGCGGCCGGGTTCCTGCTCAAGCAGGTGCGCGGCAACGATCTTGTCGAGGGCGTGCGCACGCTCGCCGCCGGCGGGTCGCTGCTGGACGCCCGTATGACCGGCGCGGTGCTGGAACGGCTGCGAACCGGCCCGCCGACAGCCCCGGAGCTGGACCTGCTCTCCGAGCAGGAGCAGCGCATCCTCGAGCTCATCGGCAACGGGTTGACCAATCGGCAGATCGCCGAACGGATGCACTTGGCCGAGAAGACCGTGAAGAACTATGTGACCCGTGTGCTCGGCAAGCTCGGCCTGGAGCGGCGCACGCAGGCCGCGGTCCTGGCGTCGCGGTTGTTCGGCTGACCGACCGCCGTCCCGGTCCCGCCGTCACTTCGGCGGATCGAGCGGGATCGACCAGCGCAACTCGGTGCCGGATGGTTCGGCCGGGAGGATCGTGAACTCGCCGCCGAGCGACTCGGTCCGGGAGGCCAGGTTCGCCAGTCCCCGGCGCGGCGCCTGCGCGGGCATGCCGACGCCGTCGTCGGTCACCCGCATGCGCAGCACCGCCTCCTCGACCGCGATCCGGACGCTCACCTGCCGTGCCTTCGCGTGGCGGGCGGCGTTGGACAGTGCCTCGCGCAGCATCGCGAGCATCTCGATCCGCACCAGCTCGGGCACGTCGTCGTCGACCGGCCCTGCGAACTCCACCTGCGGCGTAAACCCCAGATGGTGGCGCACCACGCCCACAAGGCCCCGGACGGTCTGCGAGAACGCCTGGTCGGCGTCGGTGTGGAGGCTGAAGATCGCCGCGCGCAGATCGGAGATGGCGCCGTCGATCTCGTCCACCGCCGCGTGCACCCGCTCGGCCGCGACCGGCTCGCCGACCAGGTGCACGATGGACTGCAATTGCAGTCCGGTCGCGAAGAGCCGCTGGATGACCAGGTCGTGGAGGTCGCGGCCGATGCGGTCGCGGTCGCGGAAGACGACCAGGCGCTCCCGCTCGGCCTGGGAGTCCGCGAGCTGCCCGTACAACCGGGCGTTGTCGATGGCGACGCCCGCGGCGGCCGCGAGGGCCTTGATGATGTCCTCGTCGTCGTCGGTGAACTGACCGCCGCCGCGCTTGTCGGTCAGGTACAGGTTCCCCCAGGCCTTCTCGCCGACCTTCACCGGCACGCCGAGGAATGTCCGCATAGGAGGGTGGCCGGGCGGGAAGCCGACCGAGGCGGGGTGCTTGGAGAGGTCTTCGAGGCGCAGCGGCTCGGGCACGTCGATGATGTGACCGAGGATTCCCCGGCCGGTAGGCGGATCGCCGAGCGCGACGATCTCCGCTTCGGTGAGGCCGTGGGTGCGGAAGTCGGCCAGGCCCCCGGAGTCGTCCAGGACACCGAGCGCCCCGTAGCGGGCGTCAACGAGGGTGCACGCGGCGGCCACGATCCGGTCGAGGATCGCGGCGAGTTCAAGGTCGGACCCGATGCCGATCACGGCGTCGAGCAGCGCACGCAGCCGTTCGCGGCCCAGCACGATCTCGCCGATCCGCGACGAGAGCTCCCCCAGCAGGTCGTCGATCGGCAGGTCGTGCAGGCGTGATTCGCCATGGGGTTTGGGCGGCGTGGGGTCCATGGCTCGATCGTATCGACTTCCCTTCGGAACACAAGGGATGCCCGGCTTTGGGCCCGCGCAGTGGGGACTTCCGTCCCTGCCGCGCGGCAGCCGCGGCGGCGAGGCTGGAAACGCACCGAAGAACGACTACCCCAACGGAGTCACCGATGGACACCACCCTCCCCGCGGCGCTGCCCGAGGCGCGCCTGCGCCAGATCGACGCCTATTGGCGGGCCGCGAACTACCTCACCGTCGGCCAGATCTACCTGCTCGACAACCCGCTGCTGCGGGAGCCGCTGCGCCCCGAGCACATCAAGCCGCGCCTGCTCGGCCACTGGGGCACCAGCCCGGCCCTCAACCTGGTCTACGCGCACCTCAACCGGTGCATCACCGAGAAGGGCCTCGACATGGTCTACATGGCCGGGCCCGGCCACGGCGGCCCGGCGATGCTCGCCAACACCTGGTTGGAGGGCACCTACTCCGAGCACCACCCCTCGGTCAGCCGCGACGAGGCCGGCATGTCCCGGCTGTTCCGCCAGTTCTCCTTCCCCGGCGGCGTCCCCAGCCACGCCGCCCCCGAAGTGCCCGGCTCCATCCACGAAGGCGGCGAACTGGGCTACGCGCTCATGCACGCCTACGGTGCCGCGTTCGACAACCCCGACCTCACAGTCGCGTGCGTCATCGGCGACGGCGAGGCTGAGACCGGCCCGCTGGCCGCCTCCTGGCTCTCGAACGTGTTCCTCAACCCGGCCCGTGACGGCGCGGTCCTGCCGATCCTCAACCTCAACGGCTACAAGATCGCCAACCCAACCGTGCTCGACCGCATCCCCCGCAAGGACCTCCTGTCGATGATGCGCGGCTTCGGCTACGAGCCGCACCTCGTGGAAGGCGACGACCCCTCGACGATCCACCGGGCCCTGGCGGCGACGCTCGACACTGTGTTCGACCGGATTGCCGCGATCCAGCACGAGGCCCGCTCGGGCGGCGCGGTGGAGCGGCCGCGCTGGCCGATGATCGTGCTGCGCACGCCGAAGGGCTGGACCGGTCCGCGTGAACTCCGCGGCGTGCCGGTCGAGGGCACCTGGCGCTCGCACCAGGTGCCGCTGGGGGCGGTCCGGGAGGACCAGGCGCAGCTGAAGGCCCTGGAGGAGTGGCTGCGGTCGTACCACCCCGAGGAGCTGTTCGACGCGACCGGCGCGCCGGCCGCCGAGCTGCGCGTCCAGGCGCCCTGCGGCGAGAAGCGCATGAGCGCCAGCCCGCACGCCAACGGGGGGCTCCTGCTGCGCGACCTGGTGCTCCCGGACTTCCGCGAGTACGGCGTAGCGGTGGACCGGCCCGGCGGTGCGGACGCCGAGGCCACACGGGTCCTCGGCGAATGGGTCCGCGATGTGATCGCCGCGAATCCTGACCGGTTCCGGCTCTTCGGGCCCGACGAGGTCGCCTCCAACCGACTCGGCGCCGCCTTCGAGGTCACCGACCGCGCGTTCAACGCCCGGATCGAACCCGGCGACGACCACCTGGGGCCGGACGGCCGGGTCATGGAGGTGCTCTCGGAGCACCTGTGCCAGGGCTGGCTCGAGGGTTACCTCCTGACCGGGCGGCACGGGCTGTTCACCAGCTATGAGGCGTTCATCCATCTGGTCGACTCCATGTTCAACCAGCACGCCAAGTGGCTCAAGACGACCAACGCTATCCCGTGGCGGCGCCCGATCGCCTCGCTCAACTACCTCTTGTCGAGCCACGTGTGGCGCCAGGACCACAACGGGTTCTCCCACCAGGACCCCGGGTTCATCGACCACGTGGTCAACAAGAAGGCCGAGGTCGTCCGGGTCTACCTGCCGCCGGACGCCAACACCCTGCTGTCCACGATGGACCACTGCCTGCGCAGCCGCCAGTACGTGAACGTCGTGGTCGCCGGCAAGCAGCCGGCCCCGAACTGGCTCACGATGGACGAGGCCGTGCGCCACTGCACGCGGGGCCTGGGCATCTGGGAGTGGGCCTCCAGCGGCGGGGACGGCGAGCCCGACGTGGTGCTCGCCTGCGCCGGCGACGTGCCGACCCTGGAGACCGTGGCCGCGGCCGACCTCCTGCGCCGCCACCTGCCGCACCTGAAGGTGCGCGTGGTCAACGTCGTGGACCTCATGCGGCTCCAGCCCGACACCGCGCACCCGCACGGCCTGCCCGACCGGCAGTACGACGCGCTGTTCACCACCGACAAGCCGGTGATCTTCGCCTTCCACGGCTACCCGTGGCTGATCCACCGGCTCACCTACGGCCGCGCCGGGCACGCGAACCTCCATGTGCGCGGCTACAAGGAGGAGGGCACCACGACCACGCCGTTCGACATGGTCATGCTCAACGACCTCGACCGGTTCACCCTCGTCACCGACGTGATCGACCGGGTGCCGGGCCTCGGCCAGGCCGCGGCCGGGCTGCGCCAGGAGATGGTGGACGCCCGCTTGGCCTGCCGCGAGTACACCCGCGAGCACGGCGTAGACCACCCGGCCGTCGCCGACTGGCGGCCCGGCAGGCCACTGGCCCTGTAACGCAAGGCGAAAAGGGGTCGGACCGGATCGGTCCGCCCCTTTTCGCACCGCCGCCGCGGCGATCCGCGAATCGGGGACGAACGCTGTCCGGCTCGGGACCATCGTCCCCTGCTGGATCGTCCTCCACCCGGCCAAGCTGGCGACATGAGCGAATGCAGACGAGCCGCCGCCGACGAAGCGGCAACGCGACCGGAACCCCGGCGATGCACCGAAAGCCCCTGCACGAGTGGAGCACTCCTATGACCGCCGTGATCGACACGAGCGCGCCCCCCGAATACCACCGCATGACCGCCGACGAAGTGCTCCTCCTGCTGGGCGGCGATCCCCGCACCGGACTGTCCGCTGAAGACGCTAATGCACTGCTTGCCCGGACCGGCCCCAACAGCCTGCCCGCCGCCGCGCGCACCGGCCTGCCGGTGCGCCTCCTGCGGCAGGTCCACAATCCGCTCATCTACGTCCTGCTCGCCGCCGGAGCGATCACCGCGGTGCTCGGCGAGTACGTCGACTCGTCCGTGATCTTCGGCGTGGTCATCGTCAACGCGGCCATCGGCCTCATCCAGGAGTCCAAGGCCGAAGCCGAACTCGCCGGACTCCGCTCGATGGTCCGCACCGACGCCAGGGTCATCCGCGGCGGGCAGGAGCGGACCGTGCCCTCCGAGACACTGGTCCCCGGCGACCTGGTCAAACTCGAGGCAGGCGATAAGGTCCCGGCGGACCTGCGGCTGACGCACGCGGTCGGGCTGCGGGTCGACGAATCGGCGCTGACCGGCGAATCCGAACCGGTGGAGAAGCACGTGGACCCGCTGCCGGAGGCGCTCCCGGTGGCCGACCGGCGCAACATGGCGTACTCGGGCACACTGCTCACCTCCGGGTCCGGCACCGGCGTCGTATGCGCCACCGGCGCCGCCACCCAACTGGGCGAGATCCACCGGCTCATCGGCGCCGCACACACCCTGACGACGCCGCTGACGGCGAAACTCGCCGGATTCAGCCGCCTCCTGACCTTCGGCATCCTCGGCCTCGCCGCCGTCACGTTCGCGGTCGGGCTGCTGCGCGGCCACGACGCGGTCGCGATGTTCACCGCGGCGATCGCACTGGCCGTGGGCGCGATCCCGGAAGGGCTCCCCGCCGCAGTGACGGTCACCCTGGCCATCGGCGTAGCCCGAATGGCGCGGCGGCGGGCCGTCATCAGGCACCTGCCGACGGTCGAGACACTCGGCAGCACCACAGTGATCTGCACCGACAAGACCGGCACGCTCACCGAGAACCAGATGACCGTGCAAGCGATCTGGACGCCCGCGGCCCGGTACGCGGTCACCGGCACCGGCTACGCCCCGGAAGGGACCGTGCGCGACGACACGGGCACTGTGGCGGCCACCGATCGGGACCGGGCCCTGCACTGGACGCTGCTCACCGGCGTCCTCTGCAACGACGCGAGCCTCACCGGCCGCGACGGCGTCTGGAGCGTGGCCGGCGATCCGACCGAAGGGGCGATGCTCACGGCCGCCGCGAAAGCGGGCCTCGACACCGACACCGTCCGCACGCGGTGGCCCCGGGCCGCGGCCCTCCCTTTCAGCTCTGAGCGCCAGTTCATGGCCACCGCGCACCGCGGCCTCGACAGCACCGTAATCGTCCTGGTCAAGGGCGCCGTCGAACGGCTGCTCGAGCGCTGCTCGCTGCAGATGGACGCCGACGGGACGACCCGGCCCCTCGATCACCGCGCAGCGGCCGCCGCCGCGGCGGACCTGGCCGCTCGCGGACTCCGCGTCCTCGCCACCGCCATGCGTCCGAACTGCGCTGAGCCGCAAGAGATCGAGCACCTCGATGAGCTCGCGCTCGGCGACGGCCTGGTCTTCACCGGGCTCCAGGCGATGCTCGACCCGCCGCGTGCAGCTGCGGCCACGGCGGTCGCGGCCTGCCGGAGCGCCGGCATCGCCGTCAAGATGATCACCGGCGACCACGCTGCCACCGCCACGGCCATCGCCCGCCAAGTAGGGCTGCTGGAAACCGGGGACGCCCGCGTCGTCCTGACCGGCACCGAGCTGGCCGCCGTCCCCGACGGCGAACTCGCCGAAGTGGCGCATCGGAACGGCGTGTTCGCGCGCGTCTCCCCCGAGCAGAAACTGCGCCTGGTCGCCGCGCTCCAAGAGCGCGGGCACGTGGTCGCGATGACCGGCGACGGCGTCAACGACGCACCCGCGCTCCGCCAGGCCGGAATCGGGGTCGCCATGGGCGCCAGCGGCACCGACGTCGCAAAGGAAGCCGCCGACATGGTCCTCACCGACGACGACTTCGCGACCGTCGAGGCCGCGGTCGAAGAGGGCCGCGGCGTGTTCGACAACCTGACCAAGTTCATCACCTGGACGCTGCCCACGAACCTCGGCGAAGGCCTGGTGATCCTGGCGGCCATCATGTTCGGAGCGGCCCTGCCGATCCTGCCGAGCCAGATCCTGTGGATCAACATGACCACCGCGGTCGCCCTGGGCCTCATGCTCGCCTTCGAACCCAAGGAGCCCGGGATCATGACCCGGCCGCCGCGAAAACCCGGCCAGCCGCTATTCACCGGGGCGCTGATACTCCGGACCGCGCTCGTCTCGGTCCTGCTCGTGGCCGGCGCATGGTGGTTGTTCAACTGGGAGCTCGCGAACGGTGCCGACATCGCCCAAGCCCGGACCGCCGCTGTGAACGTCTTCGTCACCGTCCAGGCGTTCTATCTCTTCAGCTGCCGCTCCTTGACGCAGTCGGCTTGGCGGATCGGCATGTTCACGAACCCGTGGATCATCGTCGGCATCGCCGTCCAGGCGGCCGGGCAGCTCGCCATCACCTACACGCCGGCGATGAACGCCGTGTTCGACACCGCCCCCATCGGCGCCGACGTGTGGCTGCGCATCCTCGCCATCGCCGCGGCGACCAGTCTCATAGTGTCCGTCGAGAAAGGACTGCGGACACGCGCGGGCAGCGCCGCCTGAGCACTGATGCCACGAATACGGGCCGGGGCCCCCGCGCCGCGGGGGCGCGCCCCCACGTGTGGGGGGGCGGTTTGGGGGCGGTGTGGGCGCCCCCCCCGGGGGGCCCCCCCCCCCCGCCCCCCCCCCCCCCCCACCCCCCCCCCCCCCCCCGCCGGGGGCGCCCCGCCCCACATTGTGTGCGGGTCAGTAGTCAGTCGGCTGTGCGGACGACGAGGACCGGGCAGTGGGCGTGGCTGACGCAGTACTGGCTCACCGACCCGACGAGCGCGCCCACGAACGACCCGTGGCCGCGGCTCCCGACGATGAGCATGTGGGCGCCCTCGGACTGCCTGATCAGCACCCGCGCCGGGTGGCCCTCGACCACGTGCCGCTGCACCCGCACCGAGGGGTGCTCGGCAGTGGTCTTCTCCACGGCGTTGTCGAGGAAGCGCCGCGCCTCCGCGGCGAAATCGCTCGCGGCCACAACCGTCGCCCCCGAACCGTAGGCGTAGGGGTACTGCCACGCGTGGACCGCGGTGACCTCCAGATGCAGCTTCTCGGCATAGGCGAGCGCCCATTCGAACGCCTGCTGCGACGACGCCGAGCCGTCGACGCCGACGACGATGCGGCCGTCGGCGTGGTTGAAGTCCTTCATGGCTCTTCCTCTCTCTTGCATGGCCTTCACCTGCAAGTCTTCTCGCGCGAGCGATGCCGATGCAGAGCCGAAAGTCCCCAATAGGCGGTGCCTCTGGTCCACGCTCCCGAGGCGGAGCGCGCGGGCACCGGCGCTCGCCGCCCCGCGTTCGCGCGATCCGGCCGCGCGACGCTGCTACGGTCGAATCGAGGGCGCGAGCCCCCTGTCATGGAATCGAGCCGCCACCGGCGAGACGGCCGGCGGCAGGCAGCGCGGAGGCTGATGTGGAGCACGAGCGAGAGCCGGTCCAACTGGATCCCAAGTCGCGAAGTGACCGGCCTGCGCCTGAGCATCACCCACTGAGTCCGCTTCCGCTTCTCGTGACCACCGGCCCCTGGACGAGGGACCTTCGGCACTGATTCAGCGCTCCCGCCGCGGCGAGACTGGAGACCGAGAGGAAGGAGCGGGTCATGTCGAACCGCAGTCAGGAGCAAGGCATCGTCGTCGGCGTCGACGGATCGGCCTCGTCGAAGCAGGCCCTCGCATGGGCGCTGCGCCACGCCGACACCGCCGGTCTGCCGATAACGGCGGTCCTGGCATGGGAGATCCCGGCCAACTACGGGACCGCGGCGATGGTGCTGCCCGCGGCGGAGTTCGCCGACGAGGCCCAGCGCGCACTCAAGCAGGTGGTGGACGAGGCCGCGGCGGCGTTCCCGAACGTGCAGGTGGAGTCGCGGATCGTGGAAGGCCACCCCGCGAAGAACCTGCTGAAAGAGGCCGAGCACGCGCAGCTGCTCGTGGTCGGCTCGCGCGGGCACGGCGGATTCGTCGGAACGATCCTCGGCTCGGTGAGCCAGTACTGCGTCACCCACGCCAAGTGCCCCGTCCTGGTGCTCCGCGGCGCCGAATGAGACCGGTGCGCCGGCGGCGCGTTTCCGCCGCCGCACCCACGAAAGGAGGCCCGCCATGAGGGTGGCCGTGTACAGCACCAAACCGTACGACAAGACGTCCTTGCACGACGCCGACCGCGACGGCTCGCACGACCTGGTGTTCCTCGAGCCCCGCCTGAACCGCGACACCGCCGCCCTCGCGGAAGGGTGCGAGGCGGTGTGCGCGTTCGTCAACGACGATCTCGACGCCGCGACCCTCGCGGTTTTGGCCGAGCGCGGGGTGGGGTTCGTCGCACTGCGGTCGGCCGGGTTCAACCACGTCGATCTGCGGGCCGCCGCCGAGGTCGGCATAGCGGTCGCGCGGGTCCCGGACTACTCGCCGTATGCGGTCGCCGAGCATTGCGCGGCGCTGGTCCTGGCACTCAACAGGAAGACGCATCGGGCGTACAACCGGATCCGCGAGCACAACTTCGCTCTCACGGGCCTGCTCGGCTTCGACCTGCACGGCCGCACCGTTGGCGTCGTCGGGACCGGGAAGATCGGGCTGTGCTTCGTGCGGATCATGGCCGGGTTCGGGTGCCGCGTCCTCGCCTACGACCCGTACCCGAGCGGAGCCGCCCGCGAGGCCGGTGCCGAGTACACGGGCCTCGACGAGCTGCTCGCGGCCTCGAACATCGTTTCTCTGCACTGCCCGCTGACACCTGAGACGTTCCATCTGATCGACCGCGAGCGGATCGCGATCATGCGTCCCGGAGCGATGCTGGTGAACACCAGCCGCGGAGCCCTCGTGGACACGGCCGCCGTGGTCGAAGGCCTCAAGAGCGGCCGGATCGGCCACCTCGGCCTGGACGTGTACGAGGAGGAAGCCGGGCTGTTCTTCGAAGACCTCTCCGACCAGGTCATCGGCGACGACGCCTTCGACCGGCTCAACGCCTTCCCGAACGTGCTCATCACCGGCCACCAAGCGTTCTTCACCGCTGAGGCCATTGAGGCGATCGCGGCAACGACGATCGCGAACCTCACCGCGTTCGAACGCGACGGCGTCGGGCTCCACCCGGTGTCGATCGGCGAAGGCCCGAGCCCTGAACCGAGCAGCACAGCACAACGGCCGGAGCAACGTCCGGCACGAATCGCAACAGTCGCATAAGGAGCAACCAATGGTGGACCAGGAACCCGAACGCATCGTCGTGGCGATCGACGGCTCACCGCCGTCGCTCGACGCCCTGCGGTGGGCGATCGACCACGCTGACCGCCTCGGCGCCGTCGTCGAAGCACTGCACGTCTGGCAGATCCCCAACGAGTACGGCGTCCCCGTACCGCGCGTGCCCGGCGAGAACTTCGAGGGCACCGCCAAACGCGCCCTGCAAGGCTCGATCGACGAAGTCCTCGCCGGCCGGACCAACGCACCGGTCGAGGCGGCGACCCTCCAGGGCTATCCGCCCAAAATCCTGGTCGAACGCTCGAAAACCGCAGACCTGCTGGTCGTCGGCAGCCGCGGGCGCGGCGCGTTCGCCGGCACCCTGCTCGGCTCCGTCAGCCTCCACTGCGTCACCCACGCCGAATGCCCGGTCGTCGTCGTCCGGGGCTGAAAACGACGACACGCACGGGCCGCGACCGATGGTCGCGGCCCGTCGGCGTCCGTTCAGAAGGGACCGAGGTCCCTGCACCCGGGGCGTTTGGTCGCTGTGACGGCACCGCCCGAACTGGTGACATGGAGGGGTGAACACACAACTTCGGGAGGATGCCTTGGACACCAAGCCTCGAGTGGTCGTCGTCGGCGGCGGACTGGCCGGCATGGAAACGCTCTTCACCCTGCGCCAGCGCCTGGGCGACCGGGTCGACTTGACACTGGTCGCCGACCGGGACGATTTCGAGTTCCGGCCCAGCACGGTCTACGTGCCCTTCGGCGGCGCCGAAGACGACCTGCAGATCCCGGTCACGGCGCCGGCCGAGCGGCAGGGGATCGCCGTGGTGCACGGCGAGCTGGCGTGGGTCGAGACCGAGCCGAAACGGCTCGCGCTCACCGACGGGCACCTCCTCGACTACGACTACCTGGTCCTGGCCACCGGCGCCGCGATGCGGCCCGAGCGGATCCCGGGACTCGCCGAGCACGCCCACCTGGTCGGCTCGCTGGAGCAGATGCGCCAGCTCGGGCGGACCCTGCGGCGCGTGCGCGATGCGGCAGTGGACGGCTCACCGCAGCACGTGCTGTTCCTGGTGCCGCCGGGCAACGCCTGGCCGGGCCCGGTGTACGAGCTCGCGTTCATGTTGGAGACCTGGCTGCGCCGCTCCCGCGTGCGCGACCTGGTGTGCCTGACGTTCGTCACGTTCGAGGACCGCTACCTGGAGGCGTTCGGCACCGGCTTGCACGCGGTGATCGGCGAGGAGTTCACGGGGCGCGGCATCATCAGCCACACCCAGGCGGCGGTGGTCGGCGTTGAGCCGCACCTGGTCCGCTTCGCCGACAAGACCGCGCACACCTTCGACGTGCTCGTCTCCACCGCGCCCCACGCCGCCGCCGTCGACTACGAGGGCCTGCCGACGGACTGGAACGGGTTCCTGCTGACCGAACCGGGGACCCGCCGGGTTCGGTGCACCGACGCGGTCTACGCCCCCGGCGACGCCGGCGACTTCCCCGTCAAGCTCGGCTACCTCTCGCTGCTCCAGGCCGACGCGGTCGCCGACGACATCACCGCGCGGATCGACCCCACCGCGATCGGCGAGCCGCGGCAGTTCGACCCGGTGGGGCTGTTCGTCCTCGAGATGCTCGACGAGGCCGTGTTCGCGCAGACGCCACTGGCACTGACCGGCGAGCCCATCCGGGCCCGCCGCGGACAGCGCGTGGGCGTCTCCCCTATCTGGCACCTGGGCAAGAAGACCCTCGGCGCCTACCTGCCGCAGCAGTTCCGCGCCGGACGGCCGGTCCACGGCGGCCTCCACCAGGAGGCGGTCACCTTCGGCTTGAAGGGCTTGTCGAAGACCTTGTCGGACACAGTGAACGAGTGATCCTCAGGTCGCCGTGCCGGTCGCTCCAGGCGGTCGTCCCCAAGGGAGACGACCGCCTTTCCACTGTCCGCCTCCGGCGAACCACGGGACCTTCGTCCCCCGAAGACCCGCCCTCCGGCCTCTGCATTCCAACGCTGAGCTGCGGTTTCCTTGAAGTGTCACCGGATACGGTGCCCCGATTGGAAAGGAACTCCGATGACTGCCACCGCTACCACCACCGTCCGAGCCGCCGCCGCGACCACGCCCGCCGCATACGTCTGGGCGGGCCTGCGCATCGCGCTGGGCTGGGTCTTCCTCTGGGCCTTCCTGGACAAGACGTTCGGCCTCGGGTTCGCCACCGAGGTGGAGGCCGCCTGGATCGAGGGCGGCAGCCCCACCGAGGGCTTCCTGGCCTTCGGCACCAAGGGCCCGTTCGCGGACTTCTACCAGGGCATGGCCGGCGCCACCTTCGCCGACTGGCTGTTCATGATCGGCCTCCTCGGCATCGGCCTCGCGCTGATCTTGGGCGTCGGCATGCGCATCGCCGTCGTCGCCGGGGCCCTCCTGCTGGTCCTCATGTGGACCGCTGCCCTGTGGCCCGAGAACAACCCGTTCATGGACGACCACCTCGTCTATGCCGGCCTCCTCATCGGCCTCGCCCTCGCCCGCGCCGAGGACACCCTCGGCCTCGGCAAGACCTGGGGCAACCTTCCCTTCGTCAAGAAGAACCCCTGGCTCAAGTAACGCCGGATGAAGAAGAGCGGGGCGCGCCCGCGAGGGGGCGGCCCGCGGGGGTGGACGCGGGCAAGTAATAGGAGCGGGCTGGGCGCACCCCCGGAC
>NZ_JAPZVP010000032.1:39722-41743 GCF_027622875.1 Glycomyces luteolus
CACCCGCCGTCCCCCCCCCCCCTGGTCGATCCCCGGCGGGGCCCCCCCCCCCCCCCCCCCCCCCCCCCGCTTCTGTCGACGCGGCAAGGAATTCGCAGCGAGCTGTGCAACCCCGCTAACCCGAGCTGGTTCCTGCGGGCTGGCCCACCACCCTCGGTCTGACGTGCTGGTGGACTTCAGGCCAGCAAACGAACGCCTGGAATCCAAGTCGCGTTGCGAGCGTGCGCACCGAGCCTTGGGTAGGGCAGGCCGTATTACCAGACCGGGGGTTCACAGCGATCGTTTCATCCCGGTGCAGCCCATACGGTTCGACCACCATGAGAAAACGCATGATCCTCGCTTGTTCGCCATCGAGGGACTCGGCCGTTAACCTGGCTTCATGCATGGAAAGTCACCGGTCGCCCGTTTCTACGACTTGCTCGCGGACGACTACCACCTGGTCTATGCGGATTGGGAGGCGAGCATGGCGCGGCAGGGGGAAGCCCTGGACGCGGTGATCCGGTCCGAGCTGGGCGTGGAGCGCGCCTCGATCCTGGACTGCTCGTGCGGCATTGGCACGCAGACTATCGCGCTCGGACGCTGCGGCCACCGCGTCACGGGTACCGATATCAGTGTTGCGGCGGTCGCTCGTGCCGTCATTGAAGCGGAACGGCGTGACGTCCCCCTGGTCGCGGCAGCGGCGGACATGCGGCAGCTTCCGTTCGCTGACAAGCAGTTCGACGTCGTAGTCAGTGCCGACAACTCGCTGCCCCATCTGCTCGACGCGCGGGACGTGCGCAAGGCGCTGTCCGAGATGCGCCGCGTGCTTCGGCATCGGGGGCTGCTGATGGTCAGCACCCGTCCCTACGAGGAGCTCCTTGAAGCGCGTCCGACCTCGACGCCGCCCCAGCTCTCCACCGCACCTGAAGGTGGCAGGACCATCACCTTCCAGCTGTGGAAATGGCACGACGATGGGGAGCATTACGATCTCGAGCATTTCCAGCTCGTCCCCGACGGGCCGACCTGGTCCGTCCGGGTGCGACGGGCCACCTACTGGGCGCTCACCCAACGGCAGCTGGCCGAATTCGCCATGGAGGCAGGATTCACCGATCCCGAATGGAAGACCAGCGAAGACACCGGCTTCTTCCAGCCCGTCCTCACCGCGCGGGCGTGCTGACCGGACTCGTTTCCGTCCGGAGCAGCGTGCTCAGGTCCGTCTCCTGATGGCTGCCGCGTCATTCCTTATGGCCCAACGACTTAACATCTTCGGATGGGTGTGGTGGCGGCGCCTGAGGCGTGTTGGGTGGAGCCGTTCTCGGGTCTGCGACCGCGCGTGTTCGCCAGGCTGGTGCGCCAGCTGGAGCTCGAGGGCGCCGACGCGCCGCGACCGGGCCGGCCG
This sequence comes from Glycomyces luteolus, assembly GCF_027622875.1. Classification (GTDB taxonomy): domain Bacteria; phylum Actinomycetota; class Actinomycetes; order Mycobacteriales; family Micromonosporaceae; genus Glycomyces; species Glycomyces luteolus. The sequence continues at coordinate 41,101 of NZ_JAPZVP010000032.1, forward strand.
TGGATCCTGCCATTGATCGACCGCATCCTGCTGGTGACCACTTACTGGCGGACCAACCTGACTCTGCGCCAGCTCGCGCTGCTGTTCGGCGTTTCGAAGTCCGCCGCCGGCCGCATCATCGACGACCTCGGCCCCAAACTGGCCCTTCGCCCGCGCAAGCGCTTCGCGCCCGACACCGTGCTCATCGTCGACGGCAAGCTCGTTCCGACCCGCGACCGGGAGGTCGCGCGCCGAGCAAGAACTATCGATACTCGACCCACCGCGTCAGGTGGGACTCGAAACTGAACAAGGCCACCGCGCTCGCGCCGCCGCTGGACTCCAGCAGTGCGCTGTGCACGGTCGGAACGTCCACCAGGAACTGGGTTCCGGCGCGCGGGCCCGAACCGATGACCCGCGTGGCGCGCGACCTCGGCAGTTTAGCGCTAGGTGCACCAACAAACTTCCGTCGAACCGTTGACTACACATCGAGATCTCTCTATAGTTCGAATCGCCGGAAGATTCATCAGATGTTTCGGGCCTAGGTTGCGATATGTGAGCGATAACAGGCGTTCCCCATACCCGCGTCCGCTAAGGAGCACCCGATGACATCGGCCGCACCCGATTGCTCGTTCCTGTCCCGCTGGACCCGAGGCGTGGCCGCGCT
>NZ_JAPZVP010000033.1 GCF_027622875.1 Glycomyces luteolus
GCGTCACGGCCCTCATCCCGCCATGGCGCATCATCGAGGTAGCTACCGAAGACAAACACATTGGCCCTCACCATCACATCGACTTCGTGTACGTCGCCCGCGTTGCCCATCCGGGTGCCACGCGCGGCTCCGGACAATTCACCGTCGCCGAGGACGAAATCGTTGACTGCCGCTGGGTGCCAATCGACCGATTCGAGGACTACAAGACGCCCTCCGTGCTCCCCAAGCTCGCCGCCGATGCTGCAGATTGGGCCGACCGAGTCCAACGATCGAACCCAACCTTCAACCAATAAGTTTCGGATCAATAAGGGGGAATCGAAGGCGGATCTGTCAGCGTCCTCCGGTGATCGTTCCAGCCTCCATTGTCAAGAGGCGCCCTTGGAAGGACTCGCGGAGTCGACGGTCGTGGGTGACGAGGATGACGGTGCCGTCGTAGTCGTCCAGTGCCACCTGGAGGTCTTCGGCGAGCATTGGTGAGAGGTGGTTGGTCGGCTCGTCCAGCAGCAGCAGATCAACCGGCTCGGTCACCAAGCGGGCGAGTTCGAGGCGGCGGCGCTGCCCCCAGGACAGGTCGTGCACCGGGCGGCCGAAATGCTCGGCTTCGAACAGGCCCAGGCGCCACAATGCTTCGGCGTGCTCTTCGAGGGTGCCGATCCGGTCTGCGGCGAAGGCCCGGAGCACCGACCTGCGGTCGTGATCGGGTGCCGCGTGCTGCCGCAGGTGCCCTGCGTTCCCGCTGTGTTCTATTGCGCCGGTTTCGAGTTCGAGTTCGCCCGCTATCACCCGAAGGAGCGTGGTCTTCCCTGCGCCGTTGGGTCCGGTTATCAGGATGCGCTCGCCGTGCGCTACGACCAGTTCCGGCACGTGAAGGCGTTCACCAACGCGAACCTCGCGCAACACCATCGCCGCGGCGGCGCCCGACGTGGCGAGGTCAGCCCTGAACTGGAGCGGTTTCGCCGGTGGCCGCACCGGGTTCCGGTGCAGCAGCTCGAGCCGCCGCTTCGCGATCTTGATGCGACTGCTCGCGCCGCGGGCGCTGCTGCGGACCGGTGCGAGTCGGGATACGGGGACCTTGCGGGGGATCGCGGCCATGTTGCCCGCGTTGGCTTCGGCGATCTGCCGCTGGCGGTCCACCTCCGTCCTCCAACGTTCGTACGCCTCGGCGGCCTGACGCCGTTCGACCGCCTTCGCGGTGAGGTACCCCTCGTAGCCGTTCCCGTAGCGGTGGACTTTGCGGTCGGCCACTTCGATGATCGTGTCGGTGAGCGCATCGAGGAACGCCCGGTCGTGGGTGATGGCGACCACGGTTCCGGGCCAGTCGCGAAGTTGGGCCTCCAGCCAGGTGACCGCGGCGTCGTCGAGGTCGTTGGAGGGCTCGTCGAGCAGGAGCAGCGCGGGACGAGAGGCGAGGGTCGCGGCCAGCATGAGGCGTGAGCGTTCTCCCCCTGAGAGCGTCCCGAGCCGCCGGTCGCGATCGATGCCGCCTATCCCCAGGTGCGCGCAGGCGACTTCGACCCGCAGGTCCGCGTCCCAGCCTTCGCGTGACTCGAAGCGCTGCAGGAGTTCGGCGTACTGCTCGGCGGCTGCGCCGTCCCCTGAGGCCAGGACGCGTTCGGTTGCACGCATCGCCTCTTCGATTCGCCGCAGATCGGCCAGTGCGAGGTTGATAGCGTCGGCGACGGTCCGCCGGTCCGGCAGATCGATCTGCTGTGGCAGGTAGCCGATGCCGTCCGGCGAATCGACTATGACCTCACCGTTGTCGGGCATCTCGACGCGCGCCAAGAGGCGCAGGAGCGTCGACTTGCCCGAGCCGTTGTCACCGACGACGCCGACTTTCTCGCCGGATTTGACGGTGAAAACGACCCGGTCGAGCACGAGCTGGGCGCCGTAGCGCTTCGTTACGTCGGCAACTACCAGTTGCGAGGGACGGTACATCTCGGACAGGATAAGCGGAATGACGCAGACGTTCCCACCCACCCCCGTAAGGTATTCACCTTGCCGTAAGGCTCACTCCCCGGATCCTCGGTGTGCAGGAAGCTTCTGGTACCCGCGACCTCGCCGTCGAAATCGGCACCTCGATCGCCACTGGCCTGCGCCGGATCAGGGAGCGGTCACCCTGCTCACCGTCCGTCCCCGCGGCCTCTGCGAAGCAGCAGTCAGCGTCGCGGAAGCGAGTACACCGTGGGGCTTAGTTGAAAGGGCGTCGCAGATGCTCCCGGCGGCCTGTTCTGGCTCGGATCGGAGCCGCTAGTCAGATATCGGAAAGCTTGGTAGCTTTCGCGATAGCCCTGTTCCAGGGGAAGTGGGTGGTGGGGCAGAAGGAAACCTCCTGGTGGAGGCTGGAAGGCTCAACACAGGAGGTTTCGTGTCTTCGATGGTGGCATACACCGCCGTGCTGCCGGTCGACCGGGCCGCCTGCGACTGGTTCGCCCGCCGCCTTGCAGGTCACCGCCGCGTCATTGGGACCCGCAAGGGCACCAGGCGTCTGACGCCTTGGGCGCACGCGGTGTTCACACTCCGGTTCCTGATCGACGGCACCCGCATCAGGCAACTCGCCGCCGACAACGCCCTGCCGAAATCGACCGCCTATGAGTACTTGTGGGAAGGCCTGGAAGTCCTGGCCGCAGCCGCGCCGGGCCTGCAAGCGGCGATCGATGCCTCTCGCGAGGCCGGCGACGGACACATCGGGCTCGACGGGACACTGATCCCCACCACCCGCGCCCAGGTCGAAGGCCCCACCAAGGGCGTCGACCTGTTCTGGTCGGGCAAGCATCACCGGCACGGCGTGAACCTCCAGGTCATCTCTGCCCCGGACGGGTTGGGGCTTTCCCCTTTGGTGTTGACACCGTCCTATGCGGCGCGGGCTAGGTTAGCTCGCTGATGTTCGTAGTCGATCGGTGAGGCGTAGCCCAGCGATGAGTGTCGCCGGGTCGTGTTGTAGTCGCCGATCCAGGATTCGACCTGGAAGCGGGCCTCCAAGGCGCTCACGAAGGTCCGGCGTCCCTGCAGGACTTCGCGTTTGAGCGTCGCGTTGAACGACTCGGCCAGAGCGTTGTCGGCGGAGGAACCGACAGCGGCCCGGGACTGGAGCACCCCGAGGTCCTTGCAGGCCTGGGCGAATTGGGCAGAGACGTACTGCGTGCCGTGATCGGCGTGAAAGATCGCTCCCGAGATGGAGCCGCGCACGAAGTGCGCGCGGCGCGGCGCGGTCTCGACCAGGTCGGCTCGCTGGTGATCGGCGATCGCCCACCCGGCCAGGCGTCGCGAGTGCAGGTCGAGCACGGTCGCGAGGTAGAGGAACGAGCCGCCCTCCAGCGGCAGGTAGGTGATGTCACCGACGTAGCGCCGATTCGATTCGGGTGCGGTGAAATCGCGTCCGAGGCGGTCGGGCACGACCTGTCCGGCCGGCTCCGACGCCGGAGCGCTGCGACGCTTCCGCAGCCGAACCCCCTCGATCCGGGCCCGGCGCATCAACCTGGCCACCCTCTTGCGGTTGACGGCCTCGCCGGCCGAGCGCAGCTCGACAGTGATCCTGGGCGATCCGTAGACGCCCCGGCTGGCCTCGTGGGCGGCCTTGATCCGTGAGGTCGCCGCGGCATCGGAGGCGGCTTTCGCCGCACGCGCCGGAGCGCGGCCCTGCCACTGGTAGTAGCCCTGCCGAGAGACCCCGAGCGTCTCGCACAGCCGCTTCACACTGAATTCGTGGCGGTACTCATCGACGAACTGAAAGCGGCTCACCAGTTCGTCTCGCCCGCGAAAAACTTCGCGGCCTTGCGCAGGATGTCGCGCTCTTGCCGGAGCCGCTCGTTCTCGGCGCGCAGCTTCCGGTTCTCCTCGGCTATCACGGCGTCGGAGCCTACGAGACCTTCGTTCTCGCTGGTCGGCGCCTGGTAGCGGGGTGATTCGCCTTGCTTCTTACGGTGCTGCTGCACCCAGTTGCGCAGCGTCTCGGACGAGACACCGAGATTCTTGGCCACCGACGCATAGGTCGCGGCCGGGTTCTCCAGGTACATCCGGACCGCATCGGCCTTGAACTCCTCAGGGAACCGGCGGTGATACTTCGAGGCCGACACTCTTCACTCCTTGCGCTCAAGGCCCGCGCCCACACCGCGATGACGATCCCGACCAGTCCGGCCCCCATGGCCGCTATGGAACCGATGCGCCCGGACCCGCCGCCGAACCGGCCGCGGGTGAGGGCCAGCGCGAATGCGCCGGCGGCGACGCCGAGCAGAGCCACGAGGTCGGCCGCGATCGACGGGCCGCGGTCCTGGATGCCGTAGCCTCCGGCGGCGGCGGCGGGCGCGGCGAACGCGAGCGCACCGAACAGGACGGCCGCGGCCGCGGTGGCCGCGTGTCGCAGGATTCGAGTCGACATGAAGTGCTCCCTTCAAAAGAGCAGTAGCTTTTGATCCGAGCGTATGGCTTCGGCGTGCGCCGGTCGTCCGGCCTCAGTGGTCGATCCGGTCTACCTCCCCGGGTGTACGCGCCTTGGTTGCGCTGCACGATGTCGGTCATGCCCGCTAGGCTTTCGGGCATGTCAGAACCACCGGAGTTCGCGCGCTTCCCCAACGTCACCTTCGTAGAGGGCGACACCAGCGACTCGGTGATCTACAGTCCCGGCGGTCCGGCCGACTCCCACCTCGCGGAGGTCTTCGCCGCTCACGGGCTCGAGGGCTCCGGTTACGACTGGCAGTCGGCGGTGCACGCCGCTCTGATCGAGCAGGGCCCGCTGCTGGAACGCTTCCGGTTCGACTGCGAGAGCAGCATGTTCTGCGCCTACGGCACCGACCGCGAGGCGCTCGGGGAAGTCGCGACGACCCTCGAGTCGCTCCTGCAGCGCCCGGTGCTCCTGGTCGAGGCGCTCGCCGTCGCGGCCGAGCGGGACCTCTTCGACTGACGTTCGCGAGGTTCAACGTGCGTTCTTGATCGCACGCTGCACCAGCTGGCGGATGCCGGGCAATGCGATCGAGCGCATCATCATGTCGCTCATCCAGACGTGGAACCTCGTGGGCGGCGCGAACTGCGCGATGCCCCTGCGCGCCAAGGCCTGCCGCTTCGCAACCTCCGGGCGCAGCCGCGACTCCCAGTCCGCGAGCGCCGCCGGGACCTCGTGGCGTTCCAGGGCCGCGCCGAGCTCGTCCGCGCCCGAGAGCGCCAGGCCCGCACCGTACCCGGCGAAGAGCGTCACGCACCACGCGGCGTCGCCGAGCAGCACGACCCGGCCGCTGCTCCAGGCGTCCATGCGGATTTGGCTCACCGAGTCGAAGTACGCGCCGCCCGGGTCCCCCCGGAGCTGGTCCAGTGCGTCGGGCACCCCGCCGCCCAAGCCCCCGAACGCGTCACCGAGCGAAGCGATGGGCCCGCGGCGCAAGTCCGCTTCGGCGTCGGCGCTGCGGTAGGCGAAGAACGCTGACGAGCGGCCGGGGCCCAAGTTGATGACGGCCGCAGTGCGGTGCGGGCCGATGTACGTGGTGCCGCTGCCCTCGGCGAGGCCGTTCGGGACGCGGTGCAGCGGAAAGGCCCCGACCATGTGCTCCAGGTCGACCCTGAATCGCGACTCCTCGCCGAAGACCATCCTGCGGACGCTCGAATGCAGGCCGTCCGCGCCGATGAGCAGGTCCGCCTGCAACGCAGCACCGTCGCTGAGTGTCGCGGTGACGCCGTTCGCCTGCTGCGCAACGGCGGTCACGGTGGTGCCGAAGCGGAATTCGGCCGTGTCCGCGACCGCTTCGAAGAGCACCGCCTCCAGATCGCCCCGGAACACCGACATCGCCCGCGCGCCCTGCGCGGCCTCGACGATCGCCTGCGGCACCGTGAACTTCGTCGAGCCGTCGGCCCGGACGAGGACCGAGGTGAACGATCCGAGGTCGCGCTTCGCCAACTCGGGCAGCAGACCCAGCCGCTCGACGGCGTCGAAGCCGCCGCCGATCAGGTTCACCATGTACCCGCTGCTGCGCCGTGCGGGCGCGCGCTCGACCACGACCGCGTGCCAGCCTGCGCGATGCAGCCGCAGGGCCGCCGCCAGCCCGGCGATCCCCGCGCCGACCACGATCGCCGTGCGCTTCCCGTTCTCCGCCATCTTGCCTCCACCTAGTTTGATCATGTGTTCATTCCTAGTATGAACGATTGTTCAAACTCGGGTCGAGGCCACCTCGCCGGGCCGATACACTGGTGCCCGTGCCAAGAGGAGTCGCCATCCCCGAGCTGCGGCAGCAGCTGTTCACCGCCGCCGAGCGCGTGATCCTCCGCGATGGCCCGGGCAAGCTCAGCGGCCGCGCCGTCACCACCGAAGCCGCCGTCGCCGCCGGACTCCTCTACGCCCACTTCACCGACCTCGACGACTTCCTCGCCGCCTACGCCGTCGACCGCTCCTTCGTCGTCATCGCCGCCGCCGGGGCCCTCGCCGACCGCGCCGGAACCGGCGACATCGCCGCCAACCTGGCCGACACCCTGCTCGCGATCCCGCGCGACACACTCGCCGCCCTCGCCCGCCTCCTCGTCCTCCGGCCCGAACCGGCCCAACGCATCCACGACGTGCTCGGCGACGACACCGCCCTCGACGCGATCGAGCGGGCCGCCGCCGCCTACCTCGAAGCCGAACACCGCCTCGGCCGCCTCGCCTCCACAGTCGACCCCCCAGCGGTCGCGCTGGCCCTCACCGGCACCCTCCACCACCTCGTGCTCACCGCCGAGGACCTGGACGAACGCCTCCGACCCGCGATCACCGCGCTGGTCGGCACCACCGCGAACGAACGGAGCCGCAATGGCGGATGACCAGCGCCTGGACCTGCCCCCGCGCATCGGCATCGACCGGCCCGGCTCTTTCAGCCGCTCGGTCTTCCACGAGCGCCACCCGGTCCTCATCGAGAACCTCCTCCGCGACTTCCCGTACCCGGCGCATATCCAGGCGCGCCTGGAGAACCTGCTCGCCGAGACCCTGAACGGCACCGTCCCGAGCGCGGTCCCGCCGGGCCCGAACACGCCGTCCTGGGAGGCCCAGATCGCCGGGTGCGCGGGCAGGCCCTGGAGCGAACTGCCGTTCCTGTGGGCCGAGTCGTACTTCTACCGCCGCCTGCTCGAGGCCACCGAGTACTTCGAGGCCGAGAGTCCCTGGGGGGGCGTCGACCTCTTCGCGCCCCAGAAGCACGCGCAGCTCGCGGGGGAGGAGATCCGATCCGACCTCGACGCCTATGCGGCCCTTGCCGAACGCGAGCCCGACGAGCGCCGCCGGGCGCTCCTCACGGCGAGCCTCTGGGGCAACCAGGCCGACCTCGGCTTCCGCACTACCAGTTCCATTGCAGGGCAAAGCGATGTCATCGTCGACGACAGCGCCGCGATCTGGGACCTCGTCGACGGCCCCGGGGAAGGGCCGGTCATCGTGGTGGCCGACAACGCCGGACGCGAACTCACCGCCGACCTCGCCCTCATCGACGCGATCCTCGAGACCGCGCACGTCGAACTCCACCTCAAACCGCACCCGTACTTCGTCTCCGACGCCACCGGCCGCGATCTGCTCGCCACCCTCGACACACTCGCCGCGAACCCGAACAAGCCGGTCCAGGGGCTCGCCGAACGCCTCCGCGACGCGATCCGCGCCGAGCGGCTGCGCCTGCGCACCCACGGCTTCTACGTGCTGCCCAGTACCTACCGACACCTGCCTCCCGGCCTCGCGGGCGATTTCCGGGCCGCGAAACTCGTGATCCTCAAGGGCGACTTGAACTACCGGCGCCTCGTCGGCGATCGCGAGTGGGACGCCGCCACGCCCTTCGGCGAGGTCGTCGACTACTTCCCCGGAGACGTGGCCGCACTGCGCACCGCGAAGTCCGATCTCGCCGTCGGCATCCCGCCAAAGCGTCTCAGTGAGTTGGAAACCGGTTCCCCGGATTGGCGGGTCAGCGGCACGCACGCGATGATGCAAGTGCTGCACTGATCCAAGGAGGCGACGATGCCGGTCGACGAGTACTTCACCAAGATGGCCGCGGGCATGGAGGCGGCCACCGCCCCGGGCGGGACCGACGAGGAGAAGGGCGCGCTCGCCCACGCGTTCCTGCAGGAGTACATCGGCGACGCCCTCGCTTGGGACGCCACCGGAGTCGCGATCGAGGACATCGTGATCGACGGCCCCCATGGTCCGATCCCGTTGCGCCTCTACCGTCCCGAAGGCGGGGCCGGCGGCGCGATCCTCTGGTGCCACGGCGGCGGCTTCAGCCACGGCGACCTCGACATGCACGAGGCCCACGTGGCGAGCATCGAATTCGCCCGCCGCGCCGGCGTCGCGGTGGCGTCAGTGGAATACCGCCTCGCCGACGGCACGACCAGATACCCGGTACCGATCGACGACGTGCACGCCGCCTGGAACTGGTGGTGCCAGCAGCCGCTGCCCGAAGGCGCGCCGATCGCGATCGGCGGCGCCAGCGCCGGTGCCGCCCTGGCCCTCGCGACCGCGTTGCGCACCAGGGACACCGGCGGCCGAGCGGCGGACGCACTCCTGCTCGCCTACCCCTTCGCGCACTACCCCAACCCGACGCTGAGCCCGGAGATGAGCGTCGAGATGGCGGCGATGCCGTTCCGGTTCACGCCCGAGGGGGTCGAGGGCATGGTGCGGAACTATGTGGGCCGCATCAGCGACGTGCCCGCGGACGCCCTGCCGGGCGCGGCCCGGCTCGACGGCCTGCCGCCCGCTCGGATCGCGGCCTCGGAGTACGACGACCTGCGCGCCTCGGCCGATCTGCTCGAGCGCCAACTCCGCGAGGTCGGCGTGCCGGTCGAGTCGTATCTGGCGCTGGGCATGACGCATGGGCACTTGAATCACTCGCCGGACCTCCCGGAGGTCGGGCATACTCTGGACTTCCTCGTGAAATTCCTTTAGCCGCAGGCATTCAGGAACGAGATGCGCTGCTTCGCGGTTACCAGCAGGTGCCGCCCTGCTTGCGTTCGGCGATGCGGTCGCGGACCCTGCCGAGGCCGTCGGCCATGGCCTTGCGCTCCTCGGGGCTGAGCACGTCGATGAAGATCTCGCGCACGGCCTCCACGTGCCCGGGGGCGGCGCGCTCGAGCGTCGCGCGGCCCTCGTCGGTGATCTCGGCGAGGACGCCGCTCTTGCTCCACTCGCACTGGCGGCGCGTGACGAGGCCGGCCTTCTCCATCTGGCCGATCTGGTAGGTCAGGCCGCTCTTGGAGTTGATGAGCCGCTCGGCCAGTTCGGTCATGCGCAGCGCGCCCGATTCGGCCCGGTTGAGGGTCATCAGGATCGTGTACTGGAGGTGCGAGAGCCCCATGTCCTCCTTGAGCTGCTGATCGAGCTCGCGGTCGACGAGGGTCGCCGCCGAGATGAACGCGATCCACGCCTGCATCTCTTCGTCGTTCAACCAATTCGTGTGACCCATGCCTCCAGCCTATCTCCTTGTTCAAATTTGAACTCAATAGTACCTTAGTGCGAGCAGTTCAAATTTGAAACGGTTCGAGCATCGGAGACGACATGGAAACCGTTCACGCGACCGCCGCGGTCCGCACCCGCGTCACCATCCCGCTTGCGTTCGCCGATGGCTACGAGACCACCGCCGAGGCCGTCACCTTCAAAGGCCTCGCCGACGGCCAGGAGCACCTGGCGCTGGTCTTTTCTGGGCGCAGCCTCGGCCACCCCGCCCCGGGCGCGGCGCCGCTCGTGCGGATGCACTCCGAGTGCCTCACCGGCGACGTCTTCGGCTCGGCCCGCTGCGACTGCGGACCCCAGCTCCGCGAAGCCGTCGAACGCATCAGCGAACGCGGCGGCGTGCTGCTCTACCTGCGTCAAGAGGGTCGCGGTATCGGCCTGTACAACAAGCTCGACGCCTACGCCCTGCAGGACGACGGCCTCGACACCTACGCGGCCAACGCCGCCTTGGGCCTGCCCGAGGACGGCCGCGACTACACCGCCGCCGCCCAGATGCTCGAGGCACTCGGCGTCGAGGCATTCGAGCTGCTGACGAACAACCCGGACAAGGCGCGCCAGCTTCGCGAGCTGGGCGCCGATGTGACCGCGACGGTGCCCACGGGCGTCTTCGCAACCGAGAGCAACGTCCGCTACCTCAGTGCGAAGGTCCAGCACACCGGCCACACGATCGCCCTGGCGGCACTCGCGGCCTGACGAACCCCGAAGGGGCCCCGCATCGCGTTGATGCGGGGCCCCTTTCGCGTGTCTCAGCAGCCTTTGGCCTGGGTGGCAGTCGAGAGGCCGGCCAGTGCGCGCATCGGGCCGGTGAAGGCGTCGCAGCACAGGGCGTAGATGTTGCTGCGGCCCTTAGGGGTCACGGTCACGAGGCCGAGTTCGCGCAGTGGCGCGAGGTGGTGCGAGACGAGGGTCTGGGCGAGCCCGGTCGCCTCGGTGAGTTCGCGCACCGTGCGGTCGCGCTCGGACAGGAGCATCACGATCGCCAGGCGGTTCTCATCGGCGAGGGCCTTGAACTGCGGTGCGAGGTCCCGGGCGCGTTCGACGAGCTTCTCGTCGGGCTCGGCGGTGACGTCGGTCAGCTCGATCTCGATCAGGCGGCTCATGCAACAAGTAAACCACAGAACTTGCTATCAACAGCAATCACTGGTATCAATTATCTCCGTTGATGTGATCGCGATCGGCGCGACCACCACAAGGAGGTCCTCATGTCTCTCGCCACTCGCCGCCCCGCCAAGACCTGCGCCGTCATCGGCGCCGGCCCCGTAGGCCTCGCGGCCGCCGCCCACCTGCTCGAACGCGGCATCACCCCGATCGTCCTCGAAGCCGGCCCCGGCGCCGGAGCCGCGATCGGCCAGTGGGGCCACGTCCGCCTCTTCTCGCCGTGGCGCTTCGACATCGACTCGGCCGCAAGGCGACTACTCGAAGAGGCCGGCTGGACCGAGCCCGACGCCGACGGCCTGCCCACCGGCGCCGAACTCATCGGCCGGTACCTCGAGCCGCTGTCCGCCGCGCTCGACGACCACGTCCGCTACGGCACCCGCGTCACCGGCGTGGCCCGCCTCGGCGCCGACAAGACCCACAGCCTCGGACGCGAAGGCCGGGCCTACCTGCTGCGCACCGTGAACGAAGCCGGCGAATGGTCCGACGTGATCGCCGACGCGGTGATCGACGCCTCCGGAGTCTGGGGCCGAGCGAACCCGCTCGGCGCCAACGGCCTGCCCGCCGCCGGCGAGACCGCCGACGCCCCCTGGCAGGTCGGCCCGCTCCCGGACGTGCTCGGACGCGACCGCGAGCGGTTCGCGGGCAAGCGGACCCTCGTGGTCGGCGCGGGCCACTCCGCCGCGAACACGCTGCTGCTCCTGGCCGAACTCGCCGAAGCCGAGCCGGGCACCGAGATCACCTGGGCCATTCGGGGCCGCAGCGCGGCCAAGGTCTACGGCGGCGGCTCAGCCGACGCGCTCCCCGCCCGCGGCACGATCGGCACGCGACTCAAGGCGCTCGTCGAATCCGGCGCCGTCGAACTCGTCACCGGCTTCACGATCGACGCATTCACCACGGCCGCAGACGGTTCGGTCGCGGTCAACGGGCAGACCGGCAGCCTCGCCGTGCGGCTGGAGGTCGACAGCATCGCCGCCGCCACCGGCTTCCGCCCCGACCTCGAGCTACTGCGCGAACTGCGCCTCGACCTCGACGCCACGGTCGAAGCCCCGGTGAAGCTCGCGCCGCTCATCGACCCGAACTTCCACTCCTGCGGCACCGTCCCCGCCCACGGTGAGGCCGACCTCGCCCATCCCGACGAAGGCTTCTACATCGCCGGAGTGAAGAGCTACGGCCGCGCCCCGACCTTCCTGCTCGTCACCGGCTACGAGCAGGTCCGTTCCATCGCGGCCGCGCTGGCGGGTGACCGCGAGGCCGCCGACCGGGTCGAACTGGAACTTCCCGAGACCGGCGTCTGCTCCTCGAGCCGGGCGCTCGATGCCACGAGCATCGCCGACTCGAGCGAGGGCTCAGGCTGCTGCGGCGCTTCGGCCGAAGCCCCGGCCGACTCCGGATGCGGCACGGGCTGCGGCACCGCGGTGGAGGAGTCGGTGGCGGTCGGCGCCCGCGGGCTCGCCACGGGCGTCCTGCAGGGCCGCGCCGGCGAGCGCGTCGAGCTGCCCCAGTTGAGCAAGGGCTGCTGCGGCTGATCCGCCTGTTAGCTTGGGCGGATGAGGCGGGTGTTCATCACGGGAGTGTCGGGTGTCGGCAAGTCCACGGTCATCGGAGCGCTGGCGGCGCTCGGGTACGCGGCGATCGACACCGACTTCGGCGGTTACTGCTCGCCCGCTCCTGACGTGGAGCCGCCGAAGCCGACCGCCGAACCCGGCTGGGTCTGGAACGAGGCGCGCCTCCGGCGACTGCTGGACGCTGGAGGCGACCCGCTCTTCGTGAGCGGCTGCGTCCCCAACCAGGGCCTCTTCTACGCTGACTTCGACCGCATCGTCCTGCTCAGCGCCGCAACCGAAGTGGTGCGGCGCAGGCTCCTCGGCCGCTCCGGCAACGACTACGGGAAGGCCCCCGGGCAACTTGAGCAGGCCCTTCGCGACCAGGCCGAGGTCGAGCCGCTCCTGCGCGCCGGGGCGACCCTCGAGATCGACACCGATGCGCCGCTCGAGACCGTGACGGCCCGCCTCTTGGAGCACGCCCTCGAGCGAGGGCGACAGGGGCGATCGCCGCTTGATTAGACGTGTGCCAAAATAGGCGCATGTCGAAGCAACCTGTTCACATCGCCAGACGCGATCTGGACGACTGTCGTGTGCCGCTCGTGAACGAGCCGCTCAGCGCCGGTCAGGCCGAGCGGCTCGCCCCGTCCTTCAAAGCCCTCGGCGACCCGGTGCGGCTGCGCCTGCTCTCGCTCATCGCCTCCCACGCGGGCGGCGAGGTCTGCGTCTGCGACCTGACCGACGCGTTCGACCTCACCGCGCCCACCATCTCCCACCACCTCAAGGTGCTCAAGGAGACCGGGCTCGTCTCGGCCGAACGCCGCGGCACCTGGGTCTACTACCGCGCCCGGCCCGAAGCGCTCGGCCTGCTCTCGACCGTGCTCGCCGTCCCGCAGGAGGCCGCCGCGTGAGCGCCGTCGCCGAGGCCGAGGCCGACTCCCCGGTGCAGGTCAGGCTCTCGACGCTCGACAAGTACCTGCCCGTATGGATCGGCGCGGCCATGGTCGCCGGCATCGCGCTCGGCCAGTGGATCCCCAGTGTCGGCAAGGCGCTGAACGCGGTCCAGATCGGCGGCGTCTCGCTCCCGATCGCCGCCGGGCTGCTGCTCATGATGTACCCGGTGCTCGCCAAGGTCCGCTACGACAAGCTCGACTCGGTCACCGCCGACAAGCGGCTCCTCGTCTCCTCGATCGTGTTGAACTGGCTCGTCGGCCCGGCGCTCATGTTCGCCCTCGCCTGGGTCTTCCTCCCGGACCTGCCCGCGTTCCGCACCGGCCTCATCATCGTGGGCCTCGCCCGCTGCATCGCCATGGTCATCATCTGGAACGACCTCGCCTGCGGCGACCGCGAAGCCGCCGCCGTGCTCGTCGCACTCAACTCGGTCTTCCAGGTCATCGCCTTCGGCGCGCTCGGCTGGCTCTACCTCGACGCGCTGCCCCGGTGGCTGGGGCTGGACTCGACGGGCCTGGAGGTCTCCGGCTGGGAGATCGCCCTCAACGTCGCGGTGTTCCTCGGCGTCCCGCTCGCCGCGGGCTATCTGACCCGCCGCATCGGCGAGCGCCGCAAGGGCCGCGACTGGTACGAGGCGACGTTCCTGCCCCGCATCGGCCCGTTCGCGCTCTACGGACTGCTCTTCACCATCGTGGTGCTCTTCGCCCTGCAAGGCGAGGCGATCCTCAGCCAGCCCATGGACGTCGTGCGCATCGCGCTGCCGCTGCTCGCCTACTTCGCGGTCATGTGGGCCGGGTCCTTCGCCCTCGGCAAGGGGATCGGCCTGAACTACGAACGCTCCACCACGCTCGCGTTCACCGCCGCGGGCAACAACTTCGAACTCGCCATCGCCGTCGCGATCGCGACCTTCGGCGCCGCCTCCGGCCAGGCCCTGGCCGGGGTGGTGGGCCCGCTCATCGAGGTCCCGGTGCTCGTCGGCCTCGTCTACGTGAGCCTGTGGGCCCGCCGCTACTTCACCGCCCGACCGCAAAGGAACACCGCGAATGCCTGAGAAGCCTTCCGTCCTCTTCGTCTGCGTCCACAACGCCGGACGCTCCCAGATGGCCGCAGGGTGGCTCACCCACCTGGCGGGCGACCGCATCGAGGTGCGCTCCGCCGGATCGGCCCCCGCCGACCAGGTCAACCCGACCGCCGTCGAGGCCATGCGCGAAGTCGGCATCGACATCGCCGCGCAGCGGCCGAAGATCCTCACCGTGGACGCGGTCGAGGCCTCCGACGTGTGCATCACCATGGGCTGCGGCGACGTCTGCCCGGTCTTCCCCGGGAAGCGCTACCTCGACTGGACGCTGGACGACCCGGCCGGGCAGGGCATCGCGCCCGTCCGGGTCATCCGCGACGAGATCAAGGCCCGCGTCGAGGGCCTCATCAAGGAACTGCTCCCTAACCCTTGACCGCGCCGATGATCACGCCCTTCTTGAAGTGCTTCTGCACGAACGGGTAGATGATCAGCGCGGGGATGATCGCGATCATCACGATCGCCATCTTCACCGCCAGCGTCGGCGGCGCGTCCTGCAGGCCCGAGGCCTGCGGGAGCGGCGCCGACTCCACCACGTACGTGCGCAGCACCAGCGCGAGCGGCCACTTCCCGGAGTCGTCGAGGTACAGGAACGCGTTGAACCAGTTGTTCCAGTACGCCACCGCGTAGAACAGCGTGACCACCGCGATCACCGCCTTCGACAGCGGCGTCACGATCTGCCACAGCACCCGGAACTCCCCGGCGCCGTCGATCCGCGCCGAGTCGAACAGCTCCTGCGGGATGCTCATGAAGAAGGCCCGCAGCACCACCACGTTGAACGCCGACACGGCCATCGGCAGGATGATCGCCAGGTAGTTGTCGCGCAACCCGATCGCGCTCACCCACAGGTACACGGGGATGAGACCCGGGAAGATCACGAACATCAGCAGCACCGAGAACAGGATCGTCTTGTGCCCGAACGAGCCCGGCCGCGACAGCGAGTACGCGCCGAGGATCGAGACGACGACGCTGATGACCGTGCCGACCGCCGTGATCCCCAGCGAGACCACCAGCGACCGCAGCACCACCGGGTTGCGGAACATCTGCTCGTACGCGTTGAACGTGATCCCGTCGCCCGGCCACACCACGAGGCCGCCCACGCGGTTCACAGTCTCGCCGCTCGACAGGCTCGTCAAAGCGATCGTATAGAGCGGGAACAGGATCAGCAGCGCGATCACCGCGATGCTCGCGCCCTTGGCCGCCAGCCCGGCGGCACTCGGCTTCTCTTCCCATGCGGGACGGTTCCGAGAACTCATGACTTGGAGTACACCCCCCGCTCGCCCAGCATGTGGGCGAACTTGTTGGCGGCCAGGATCAGCACGAGCCCGACCACGCCCTTGAACAGCCCCGCCGCGGCCCCGTAGTCGAAGTCGCCGGTGCGGATGCCGCTGTAGTACACGAACGTGTCGAAGACCTCCGAGGCCTGCGACCCGACCGCGCTGCGCTGCAGGAAGAACTGCTCGAACCCCACGTTCAGCGCGTCGCCGAGCCGCAGGATCAGCAGCAGCACGATCACCGGCCGGATGCCCGGCAGCGTGATGTGCCAGAGCCGGCGCCAGCGCCCCGCCCCGTCCACCGCCGCCGCCTCGTACTGGTTCGGGTCGATCGCGGCCAGCGCCGCGAGGAAGATGATCGCCCCGAACCCGGCCTCCTTCCAGATCGCCTGCGAGGTCACCAGCAGGATGAACGTGTCCGGATCGGTCATCCAGTCCACGCCGTCGAACCCGTTGGCGCGCAGGATCTGCGAGAGCAGCCCCGCCCCGCCGAGCATCTGCTGGAAGATCGCGATCACGAGCACCCAGGAGAAGAAGTACGGCAGGTACACCACGCTCTGCAGCATCGACCGCAGCCGCTCCGACGCGATGGAGTGCATGAGCAGCGCCAGCGCGATCGGCACCGGGAAGTAGAACACCAGCTGGAACGCGGTGATCCCCAGCGTGTTCAGCATGGCCCGGGTGAACTCCGGATCGGAGAACAGGACCTGGAAGTGGGTGAACCCGACCAGTCGCGAACCGAGGATGCCGCCGGTGAACGGCTTGTAGTCCTGGAAGGCGACCACGTTGCCCAGCGTGGGGATCCACCAGAACCCCCACACCAGGATCATCATCGGCGCGGCCATGAGGAGCAGCGGCCAGTCGCGGCGCAGCCGCTCCCGCCAGTGCGCCTTCGGCTTCACCGTGCGTTTCGGAGTGTCCCCGGCCTTGCGGGCCGGGGACTCGATCGTCGGAGCGCTCACAGGCGGTCGTTGTCCTCTGCGACCTTGGTGTAGTACTCGCGGGCGGAGTCGCCGACCTTCGCGCGCCAGTCGTCGACGATGGTCGCCCAGGCGGCGACGTCGCGCTGGCCGCGGTAGATCTCGTGGTGGGCGTCCTTCATCGGCTCGTTCTCGGCGGAGAGGTCGGAGGGCATCTCGACGCGCAGGCCCTGGAAGGGGCTGGGGTCGAGGAACGGCGCGGCGTTGGTCTCCCACTCGTGCAGCCGCTCGACCATGCCGGGGTACTGGAACTTGTTGTTCGCGTTGGACCGTCCGGAGAGGAACATGTAGGTCGGCGCGACCTCGGTCTGGCCCAGTTCGGTCCGCTGGGGCACGCCTTCGGCGTCGACGGTGAAGTGGACGCCTTCGACGCCGTCCGAGACCAGGTCGGCCTCGACGGTGCCGAACGGGGTCGAGCACCAGTTGGAGAGGCGCAGGCACTCCTTGATGCGCTCCTCGGAGAGGTCCTTCTTGATGAAGGTGAACATGCCGGCGGGGTCGTCGCGCCAGATGGTGGGCGTGGCCCCGGCCTCGCGGGCGAGCGGGTTCACGATCTGGAGGTTGAAGCCCTCGACGTTGCGGTAGGTCGCGAACATCTCGTGCCAGGCGCCGAGGCCGTCCTCGTAGAACACGGCCTGGCCGGAGCCGATGATCTCCTTGGAGTTCGTGTTGCGGTCGGCCACGTAGTCGGGGTGGACGAGGCCCTTGTCGAACGCGTTCCTGGTGAACGCGATCGCGGCGGCGAACGCCTCGGTCTCGAACTTGTGGACCAGCTTGCCGTCCTCGACCTTCCAGAGGGTGGGCACGCCCATGGCCTCCTGGATCGTCTGGTCAAGGCTGGCGAACGCCCACCGGTTCTTCGACGGGTCGTTCACCTCTTCGGCGATCGCGAGCAGCTCGTCGAGGTTGGTCGGGTGCTCGAGGCCGAGTTCGTCGAGGATGTCCTGGCGGGCGAACAGGGCGTTCGTGTACGGCGACCGTTCCCACGGGATGCCGAGGAGCTTGCCGCCGAAGACGCCCATGGCCCATGCGGCCGTGGGGTAGGAGGCGAGGAGCGGGTAGTCCTTGGCGGCCTTGTCGCCCGCGAGGTAGGGGGAGAGGTCGGCGAACAGCTCGTTCGCGGCCTCGCCGAAGTCGGAGATGTTCACGATCTCCCAGCCGGGGATCTGGAACATGTCCGGCACGTCGCCGCTGGCGAGGGTGGTGGTGATCTTGTCGAGGTAGTTGTTGCCGTCGGCGATGCTGAAGACGACCGTGCCGCCGAGGATCTCGTTCACCGCGGTGAAGTACGAGTTGTCGGGCAGGCCGGGCGGCGTCGGGTTCCACAGGGGAGTGATCGCGGTGATGTCCTCGCCGGTCGTCATCACGGGCTCGGTGACGGCCGTGACCGGCTCGGCCGGTCGCGACAGGAAGCCGGGCGTGACGGTGCCGTCGGGCTGGCCGGGGAGGTCGGGCTCGATCCCGCCCTCGTACGGCGTGTAGGTGGGCAGGAGATCGGCGAGCTCGTCGGACCCCGCCGCCGTGCCGTCCGGTCCTTCGTCGAGTGCCGCGCACCCGGCGAGGGAGGCGGCGACCGCGCCCGCCGCGCCGGCCTGGAACAGGCCGCGGCGCTGGATTCGGAACGCGGGGACGTTGCTTGAGGTGTCGCCCATGGCGATGCCTTTCGTTGGGGGGATACAGGCTGCCGGGATAGATTTTTCGGCTGGCTTGGAACGCCAAGAAGGGGTATATGCGCTGGCTGCCGGTGCCATTCTTTTAATGGTATGACCAAACAAATATAGCCGCATCGATGAGACCCGTGCAACACCCCTCCCAAACGCAACGCGAGTTCGGTTCGTACCAGCGGCTAAAGCCTGTCCCGTAAGAGTCTTCGTGACCTGGCTGACGGGCGGCGTTGCCGATGAGGTCGCGGCATAGAGTTCGGGTCTCAAGATGGAGGCGCTCACTTGATCGGACGATTGCAGGACCGGAAGATCACCGTCTACTACTTTCCGCCTGGGTTCCGGTTCGAATCCCTGGTTGAGACTCAAGGCTTGGGCGCCGCAGGGCTTCTCTACGATGAATCCGCGCTGCTGGATTCCGACATCGCCCGGCGCATCGTCTTCACCAATGGCCGGGAACGCTTCCCGGCGGTCCTGTACTGGCCCGACGGCCGTGACCTGACCGCCGTCGACGAACTGGTCGCCGGCGGCGGCGCCCCGGAGATCAGCATGTTGGGCGCAGTGGTCTGCAACCACCAATCGATTCACCCCGATGCCCGGGATGTTCGCAGCCGCACCGGTTGCCCGCATCGATTCATGGGCCTGGTGTGGGAGCACACCGTGCCCGTGCCGGGCATCGACCGTCGATACCCTGCTGCCGACGCGTTCATCGAGACATGCCCGAAGTGCTCACTGAAACTCATGCCTGGCGTCTTGGAGATCCTGACCGAAACGACGCAGGCAAATCCGCAGGCGCCGAGTTAGTACCCGGCTGGATGTCGTTGGGACACATGGGATGATGCCCGCGTGACGGGAGTGATCAGCGCAGCGGACGAGACCATGATCGAGTTGTTCAGCGGCTTGTCGGTGAGGCAGTTCGTGAAGCTGGTGCGACAGTTGCGAGGTGAGGGTGCCGAACCGCCGCCCAAAGGCCGTCCGTGGAAGCTCGCCTTCGAGGACCGGGTACTGCTGGTCGCCGCCTACTGGCGCACCAACCTCACGGTCCGCCAAATCGCAGTCCTGTTCGGGACCTCGAAATCCGCTGCGAACCGCATCATCGATGACCTTGCCCCGAAGCTAGCCATGCGGTCCCGGCAGCGCTATGCGCCCGGGACCGTGCTTATCGTGGACGGCACCCTTGTCCCGACCCGGGATCGATCCGTGGCTGCGAAGTCGAAGAACTATCGGTACTCGACCAACCATCAGGTGGTCATCCATGCCGACACCCAGCTCATAGTTGCTGTCGGCACGCCGTTGCCCGGAAACCGCAACGACTGCAAGGCCTTCGCTGAGTCCGGCATCGACCACGCCACCCGGACCGCCACCGTCATCGCCGATGGCGGCTACCCCGGCACCCGCGCGGTCATCCCACACCGACGCATCGCCAAGGACGAGCCGCTCATCGATTGGAAAGAAGCGCATAACGCCTCCCACCGGCACGTCCGCGCCCAGATCGAGCACACCTTCGCGAAGATGAAACGCTGGAACGTGCTGCGTGACTGCCGCCTGCGCGGCGAGGGAGTCGCTGAAGCAATGTCCGGCGTCGCACGGCTCTACAACCTCACCCTCACAGGCTGAGCCACAGCTCGACCAGCAGGATCGCAGCGACCTGCCATTCTTACGGGACAGCCTTTAAACGCGCTTGCGGCCCCGCGCCTGGAACAGCACCGCAGTCGTCCGCACCGGCACCATCCGGACCGCGTCCCGTCGGCCGAAGAGCCAGCCCGCGACATCGGTCAGCTTCGGGCGAATGCCGCGAAGCGCCAGTGCCACACCGTGCTTCGCGCACTCCGCGACGAGCGTCTCGCGGTCCACCAGCAGGCCCGGATCATGAACGCCTCGCACAGCGATGCGCGGCAAGCGCTCCGCGACGCCGATGGCGAGCCAGCGGCACACCGCGGTCGCCGCGAGCGTGTCGATCACGAGCAGTCCGCCGGGGCGCAGCAGCCGGCACGCCTCCGCGACCGCGCGGGGGAGATCCCGCACGTGCTCAAGGATCTCGCCCGCCACCACCACCTCAGCGCACGAGTCGGGCAGCGGCACCGCCAGCACGTCCCCCTGGACGCCCAGCACCCCGTGCTCGGCGGCCTGCCGCAGCGCCTCCAGCGAGAGGTCCACACCGATGTGCGTGTAGCCCTTGCCTTTCAGGTGCGGCGCGAGGAGCCCCGCCCCGCAGCCGAGATCGACGAGGACTGCGCCCTCGCGCGCAGGCGGCACGAGAGCGCCCCGCGCCGCCGCGAGCCAGTGCAGCATCGCGAACACCCCTCGCGGCCGCCACCACTCCCCGGCGAGCCGGTCGTACATCGCGGGATCATTGGGCGCCAGACGTTCGGGGCTTCCGCTCATCCCGCCAGCGTGGCACACTGATGGCCGTGAAGCAGGTTGCGGCGAGCTGGGCGCTGGTACGGGCCTCCCACCCGCTGCCCGCGGTCGCCGTCTCCGCCGTCGCGGCCGGACTCGCCATCGGCGCCGACCGCGAACCCGCATCCGCGGTCGTCGCGGTCGCGGCGGTCTTCGCCGGGCAGCTCTCCGTCGGCTGGCTCAACGACCTCATCGACGCGAACCGCGACGCGCGCGTCGGCCGGACCGACAAGCCCCTGGCCGCCAAAGAGATCCGGCCCGCCACCGTGCGCCTCGCGTTCCTCGTCTCCGCGGTCGCCGCCGTGGTCCTCACACTCCTCTCGGCACCGCTCGCCGCGGCAGCCCATATCGCCGCCCTCGCCTCCGCCTGGGCCTACGACCTCGGCGTCAAGGCCACCGCCTTCTCCGTGGTGCCCTTCGCCGTCTCCTTCGGACTGCTGCCCGCGTTCCTCGCCAACGGCGAACCGTTCCCGCCGCCGTGGCTCATCGCCGCGGCCGCGACGCTCGGCTCCGCGGCGCACTTCGTGAACGTGCTGCCCGACCTCGCCGACGACGCCGCCACCGGCGTGCGCGGCCTCCCGCACCGCCTCGGTCCCATGGTCAGCCGCTTCGCCACGGCCGCCTTGGTCCTGACCGCCTCCGTCCTGCTGGTGTTCGGCCCGAACGGCCCGCCCTCACCGCTCGCGCTGGCCACGGTGCCCGTCGCCGTGGGCATTCTCGTGGTCGGCTTCCTCCTCGACAACCGGCCCCGCTCCAGGGCCGCGTTCCGCGCCGTGATGCTGGTGGCCCTGATCGACGTCGTCCTACTGATCCACACTGGTATATCCACCGCGTTATCGCTGAGGGTTGATCGGGCCCGGAGTTCCGTGGACACTGAGTCGCATGAATGCAGCAGAGAGCAACGGTGAACGAGCGCTCGCGCTCGCCCGCGAACTCGCCCCCCACCTCGCCGAACGCGCCGCCGTCCACGACGAGCACGGCAGGTTCCCGGAGGCGGACTTCGCCGATCTGCGCGCGGCGGGCCTGTTCGGGCTCATGGTGCCCGAACGCCTCGGCGGATTCGGCGCCTCGTTCGCCGAGTACTCGCGCGTGGCCTCCGCGCTCGCGCGCGGCGCGGGCTCCACGGCGCTCATCTTCAACATGCACGCCTCCGTGACCGGCGCGCTCGCGCAGACCCCGGACGACCTGATGCGGCTCCTCGGCGCCCCGAAGAGCTCCTTCGACGCCCGCGACAAGGCCCTCGAAGCCGCCGCGGGCGGCGCCCTGTACGCCGTCGCGATGAGCGAACGCGGCAGCGGCTCGCGCCTCTCGAAGACCACGACCGCCTACCGCCGCACCGACTCCGGCTACCGCATCACCGGCAGCAAGGCGTTCGTCTCCGGCGCCGGGCACGCCGACGCCTACCTCGTCACCGCCCGCGATGCCGACGCCGAGGAACCGCAGGTCTCCTATTTCCTCGTCCCCGCCGGGGACGGCATCCGCATCGAGGAGACCTGGGACTCGCTCGGCATGCGCGCCACCGGAAGCCAGGATGTCCACTTCGATGTCGAAGTGGACGCCGACGCGCTCCTCGGCGGCGTCGAGGGCCTGACGCTCATGATCGCCGAAGCGATGCCGCAATGGCTCGTGGCCTCCTACTCCGCCGTGTACGCGGGCGTCGCGCGCGCCGCCGTCGACGCCGCCGCCGAGCACCTCCGCAGCCGCGGCCTCGGCCGCCTCCCCGCCGCACGGGCAAGGCTCGGCCGCGCCGACAACGCCGTGGCCGCCGCCGAACTCGTCGTCGCCGAAACCGCCGCCCGGATCGAAACCGCCCCCGGCGAACCCGAGACCAACCGATGGGTCTGGCGCGCGAAGCTCACCGCCGGCGACACCGCCGTCCAAGTGGCCGCATCACTGCTCGAAGCCGCCGGAGCGTCCGCGTCCCGGCGCGGGCACCCCCTCGAACGCCTCTACCGCGACGCCCGCTGCGGCGCACTGCAACCGGCCACCTCCGACGTGTGCGCCGACTGGCTCGGCGTCGCCGCCCTCGGCGAAGACCCCGACCACGATGCCGAGGTCCCGCGATGGTGACCGCGCGCATCGCCGGGATCGGCGCGGCCCTGCCGCCCGCCTACGGCCAGGACCAGCTGTGGGAGGACGTGTTCCGCTGGCAGTTCTCCCGCAGCCGCGTCGCCCAGCGCATCTTCACCGCCTCCGCCGTGCGGTCCCGCCACTCCGCCACCGACCCGGCCGAGTTCAAGGCCGTCGCCGACTGGACCACCGCCGAACGCATGGTCCGCTACGGGGAGGTCGCCCCGCCCCTCGGCCTCGAAGCCGTCCGCAACGCGCTCGCCGCCGCGGAGACCGACACCGAGGAGATCGGCCTCCTCGCCGTCGCCACCTGCACCGGCTACCGCACGCCCGGCCTCGATGTCGAACTCGCGCGTGCGCTCCCGCTGCCCGCCGACGCTCGGAGACTCCTCATCGGACACACCGGCTGCCACGCCGCGCTCCCGGCCCTCGCCACCGCCGCCGACTACGTCGCGGCCCATGACCGCCCTGCCGTCCTGCTCTGCCTCGAACTCACCTCGCTGCACCTGCAGCCCGCGTCGATCGACCCGGAGCAGATGGTCTCCCACGCCCTCTTCGCCGACGCCGCCGCCGCGCTCGTCCTGCGCCCCGGCACCGCACCGGGGCTGCGCGTCATCGACGTCGACTCCCGCACCGACACCGCCCGCCGCCACCAGATGACCTGGGACATCACCGACCTCGGCTTCCGCATGGGCCTGTCGCCGGAGGTCCCGGACGCCCTCGCCGAGCAGGTCGGCCCGCTTGTCAAGGAGCTCCTCGGCCGCCACGGCCACGACGTGCGCGACGTCGCGGCCTGGGCCGTCCACCCCGGCGGCCCGCGCATCCTCGACGCCATCGACGAAGGCCTCGAACTCGAGCCCGAAGCGCTCGCGACCTCGCGGAAGGTCCTCGCCGAACACGGCAACTGCTCTTCGCCCACGGTGCTCCTCGTCCTACAGGAGCTCCTGGCCGCCGGGCTGCCAGAGGGGCCCGTCGTTGCACTGGCCTTCGGCCCCGGACTCACCCTCTACGCGGCCCTCCTCGAACCCGACCGGTAGGAGAACGGGCCGTTCGCGATCGAGTGTCGCGACTCTCATGTACGGGCGCCACGCGTCGCCGTCAGGCGGTGACGAACGGCTCCCGGGGTGCAACGCGGCCCCTCAACCCGCGGCGGCCCAGGTCGCGGCGGTGGAACACTGGAGGCATGACGACTACGCAGCAGCCCGGCGCCGCTTCCGCGCTCGGACGGTTCCTGCGCGCCCGACGCGAGGAGATCACCCCGGCCGAAGTGGGCCTCACCGCCGGCCCCGGCATCCGCCGCACCCCCGGGCTGCGCCGCGAAGAACTCGCCACCCTCGCGGGCGTGAGCATCGACTACTACACCCGCCTCGAACGCGGCAAGGAGACCCGCCCGAGCCCGCAGGTCGTCGACGCGCTCGCCCGCGCCCTCAAACTCGGCGAGACCGAGCACGAGCACCTCCGCGACCTCGCCACCAGCGCCGCCCGCCGCTCATCCGACGCCCCGAAGGCCCCCAACCGGACCCTCCCGCCCGGCATCGCGCAGATCCTCGAGCGGCTCCGCCCGAACCCCGCGTACGTGATGAGCCGCAACATGGACGTGCTCGCCGCCAACCCGGGCGGCCTGCGCCTCCTTCCCGGCATCGAGGACTGGCCCGCGAACAAGCAGAACGTCGCACGCTACATGTTCCTGCACCCGGACGCGAAGGCCTTCTTCGCCGACTGGGAGAACCAGGTGCGCGGCTGCGTGGCCAGCCTGCGCGCGCTTGCCGGGACGGAGCCGGACGCGCCGGACCTGCAGGCCCTCGTGGGGGAGCTGCTCGTGAAGAGCCAGGAGTTCGCGAAGCTCTGGGACCGTTACGAAGTGCGCGCGCACACCACCGGCCGCAAGTCCTACCACCACCCGCTCATCGGCGACATCACCCTCGGCTACCAGGGCTTCGAGCTCGCCGGAGGGAACGGCCTGCGCATGGTCGTCTACTACGCCGAGCCCGGCGGCGACCAAGAGGACGCGCTCGCCCTCCTCGACATGGCCTCCCCGGTGGAGGACGCACCCGCCGTCGAAGTGCAGCAGTAACAAAGCCGAACGCCGGGGCGTTGATGCGCCCCGGCGTTCGGCTTTGCTTGGGGCCTTTACTGCATGGTCGCGACGTCGATGACGAAGCGGTAGCGGACGTCCGAGGCGAGCACCCGCTCGTAGGCCTCGTTGATCTGGTCGGCGGCGATCACCTCGACGTCGGAGGCGATGCCGTGCTCGGCGCAGAAGTCGAGCATCTCCTGGGTCTCGCGAATCCCGCCGATGGCCGAGCCCGCGAAGGTCTTGCGGCCCATGAGCAGGTTGAACACGCCCACCGGCAGCGGCTCGCCCGGCGCGCCGACGTTCACGAGCGCGCCGTCCACCGCGAGCAGCCGCAGGTAGGCGTCGATGTCGACCTTTGCCGAGACGGTGTTCACGATGAGGTCGAAGGACCCGGCGAGGGCTTCGAACGTGGCCGGGTCGCTCGTCGCGTAGTAGTGGTCGGCGCCCAGGCGGAGGCCGTCCTCCTGCTTCTTCAGCGACTGCGAGAGGACAGTCACCTCGGCGCCGAGCGCGTGGGCGAACTTGACGCCCATGTGGCCGAGCCCGCCGAGGCCGACGACGGCGACCTTCTTGCCCGGGCCCGCGTTCCAGTGGCGCAGCGGCGAATACGTGGTGATCCCGGCGCACAGCAGCGGCGCGGCGGCCTCGAACGGGATGCCCTCGGGCACGCGGAGCGCGAAGTGCTCGTCGACGACGATGTGGGTGGAGTAGCCGCCCTGTGTGATGGTGCCGTCGGCGTCGACCGAGCCGTAGGTGCCGACCATGCCGTTGAGGCAGTACTGCTCGTTGCCCTTGCGGCACTGCTCGCATTCGCGGCACGAGCCGACCAGGCAGCCGATGCCGGCGCGGTCGCCCACGGCGTGCTTCGCGACCTCGGAGCCGACCGCGGTCACGATGCCGACGATCTCGTGGCCGGGGGCGAGCGGGTACTGCTGCGGACCCCAGTCGCCGCGGACGGTGTGGATGTCGGAGTGGCAGATGCCGGCGTACTTGATCTCGATGAGCACATCGTGCGGGCCGAGTTCGCGGCGTTCGATGGTGGTCTTGACGAGCGGTTCGGTCGCGGACGTCGCGGCCCAGGCATTGACGGTCGGCACGGTGGCTCCTTTGAAAGTCATGTGACTCCGGAGGGCGTCATCGCTGGAATTCGACGTACGCCCGTTTCCGGTACCGCACGATCGTCGCTCCGTTTCGGCCTGCCGCCAATGACCGGGTTCTGACCGGGTCGCCCGAGAGGGGGAACAGCACGGCCCCCCAACCTCGTGGCCGGGCCGCGACACCCGCGTCTACCTGCGGTTCTCGCGGCGCCCCGTCCATCCGGGCCACACGCGTTCGGCGTCGGCCCTCCGGAGGCGGCCGCCCAGGTGCATCGAACGCCACACGCCGCGGTAGCCGGGGGGCATCACCAGGTTCGCGATCCGCTGGCCCGGGTCGAAGCGCCCCTCGTGTGGAGCCCACTCACTCCGCCTGAACGTCCACCGGCTCGGGTTCGGGTTCCGGTGTTCCCGCCTTGCGTCCCATGCCGATGAGGCACAGGGTCGCGGGCACGAGCACGGCCGCGCCCGTGAGGAGCGCGGCCCGCAGCGTGAACGCGGTGCCGATCGCGCCGATCGCCGGTCCGCCGATGATCTGGCCGCCGCTGTCGAACATGTCCCTCGCCGACAGTGCGGTGGCGCGCACCTTCGGCTCGACCCTGACCACCAGCCAGCCGTTGACGAGCGGCTCGTACAGCGGCCGGGCCACCGAGACGAGCAGCAGGAACACGAGCGCGACCCAGAAGCCCCGCGCCAGGCTGAATCCGATGACACCCGCGAGCGTCACGGCGGTGAACAGCACCAGCATCCCGATGATCGCGCCCGATCCGAGGCGCGCGGTGCGGCGCGTGGCCCATTCGGTGACGCCGATGCCGCCGAGCGACACCGCGACCGAGATGAGGCTGAACCACATGGCGGGCTCGAGGTCGGGCAGTGCCGGGAACCCGATGTCTTCCAGCAGGAACGCGCCGGAGAGTCGGTCGTAGCTCTCGCTCCAGAGCCCGAACGCGAACGTCATCCCCAGCAGCAGGAACAGGCCCGGCACGAGCCGAGGCGCGCGGCGCGAGGCGCGGATCTGCTCGCCCGCTTCGGCTCGCGCCTGCCGGAGGATGGTCCGCATCCTGCCGTCGCCCGCCGGGCGCCGGAAGTGCCGCTCGGGCATCACGAGCACGAGCGCGGCCGTGCCGATCGCCATGAGCGCGCCGCTGACGAGCATAGGCAGGCTCAGCGCGATGCTCCCGAGCGCCCCGCTGAGGAGGCTGCCGGTGATGCCGCCGATGAAGCCGAGTTGCGTGGCGCGCAGGTAGACCGGGGTCATCTCGGCCTGCTGCGTCTCGTCGGCGACCCAGGACTCCTGCGCGCCGCTCATGAGCGCGGCGCCGAGCGCCAGCAGCACCTGCGCCGCCAGGTGGATCCAGAAATCGGCCGAGAACCCCTGCCATGCCAGGCCGCCCGCGTACACGCCGAAGCCCGCCACCACGCACGCGCGGCGGCTCACCAGGTCGGCCAGGAACCCGGTGGGGAGCTGGAACACGAGATAGGTGACCTCGAGGACGGTGCCGATCATCATCAGCTCGAACGGGTTCATCCCGCCTTCCTCCACCCGGTACACGATGGAGGTGGTGAAGGCCATGGAGACCAGGAACGACAGGCCCACCCGCATCGCGAGGTAGAGCCGGTAGGGGTTCACGCGCGAGCGGTCGACGAGGGGCACAAACGCTTACAATGCGGCAAAGCCGGATCGACGTCAATCGAATTGTCCGCGAACGCGGCGGGGGCCGAGGGTGCGTCACCCTCGGCCCCCGATGTTCGCTAATCGGCCGTGACGCCGGCTTGTTCCGCGTTCTCCGTCTGGCGGGTGCGGACCTTGCGGAGCAGCGGGACGACGACCACGGTGAGAACCAGGATCGCCACAAGCGTCCCGGAGACGGGGCGCTGCACGAACTCGCTCACATCGCCGCCGAAGATCCGCATCGAGCGGCGGAACGAGGCCTCGAGGAGCGAGCCGAGGACGAACGCGAGGACGAACGGCCCGGGTTCGAAGCCGAGCTTGCGCATCCCGTATCCGAGCAGGCCCAGGCCGATCACGAGCAGCATGTCGAACGCGTTGTTGCGGATCGAGTAGGTGCCGATCATGGTGATCACCACGGTGATCGGTGCCAGGATGCCCGGGCGCACCTTGAGCATCCGCACGAACAGCCCGATGAGCGGGATGCTCAGCACCAGCAGCAGGAGGTTGCCCAGGTACATCGAGTTCACGACGCCCCAGAACACGTCCGGGTGGTCGGTCATGAGCCCTGGGCCCGGCGTGATGCCCTGGAGCATGAGCGCGCCGAACAGCACCGCCATGGTCGCGTTCGCCGGGATGCCCAGCGTCAGCAGCGGAATGAACGACGAGGTCGCCGCCGCGTTGTTCGCCGACTCGGGCCCGGCGACGCCTTCGATGGCGCCCTTGCCGAACCGGGACGGGTCCTTCGCGGTGCGCTTCTCGACCGCGTACGCCACCAGCGAGGCCATGGTCGCCCCGCCGCCCGGCAGGATGCCGAGGATGAAGCCGGTGACCGAGCCGCGCAGGATCGCCAGACGCGACTTGAGCCAGTGCAGGCGGCCGGGGATCGCCCGCCCGAACGAGGGGACCGCCGTCTGCGGCCTGTCGCGGTGCTCGAGGTTGTACAGGATTTCGCCGACCCCGAAGAGCCCCATGGCGACGATCGTGAAGTCGATGCCGTCGGCGAGCTGGTCGGTGCCGAACGTGAACCGCGGCGTGCCCAGCAGCGGGTCGAGCCCCACCGTCGCCAGCAGGAGTCCCGCGGCCGCGGCGGCGGCGCTCTTGATGATCGACCCGTTCCCGAGCGTGCCGACCAGGAAGATCCCGATCAGCGCCAGGACCGTGTACTCGGCCGGGCCGAACGCCAGCGCGACGCCGGCCAGGGCCGGGGCGATGAACGAGAGCAGGATGATCGACGCGGTGCCGCCGATGAAGGAGGCGATTGCGGCGATCCCGAGCGCGGGCCCGGCCTGGCCCTGCCGCGCGAGTGCGTGGCCGTCGAGCGCGGTCACCACTGTGGAGGCCTCGCCGGGCAGCTTGAGCAGCACCGAGGTGATGGTGCCGCCGTACTGCGCGCCGTAGAAGATCCCGGCGAGCATGATGACGGCCGCTGTCGGTTCCAGGTTGTAGGTGATGGGCAGCAGGATCGCGATCGTCGCGGCCGGGCCGAGGCCCGGCAGCACGCCGATCAGCATCCCGACGGTGACGCCGAGCAGGCAGAAGAGGATGTTCTGCCACTCGAACGCCACCGCGAACCCGGAGAGCACGGAGGAGAAGTCCACGTTCGATACTCCAGAAGGGACGGATTAGAAGGCGATGAGGTGCGGTAGCGGCACGTTGAGCCCGATGATGAACAGGGCGTAGGCGACCGCCGTGACGGCTACCGCCAGGATCGCGCTCATGAGCCACGATTCGCGGCTGAGCAGCCGCAGCCACGCGAACAGCAGGAGCACCGTCGGCACCTCGAAGCCCACGATCTCGTACAGCGAGGCGTACACGGCGAGGCCGCCCGCGGCGGCGAGCACCGCGACCGTCCCGCGCGTGAACGCCTCGGTGTCCCTGCGGGTTCTGGCGGTCACGGCGATGATCCCGATCCCGGAGGCCACGAGCAGTCCGGCCACGATCAGCGGCCAGAGCCCGGGCCCGGGCTCGGTGAGGCTCCCGATGTTCAATCCGAAGCTCAACCAGGCGGCGACGGCGCCGAGCAGCACGGGGATCGCACCCGCGATGACCGACTGGACGCGTCCGCCCGCGCGCGGCGCCTCGGACTCTTCGCCGTGCGCCGCTTCGGGTTCGCCATCGACCATGACCGCCTCGCTCATTCCGCGCTGCCGAGTTCGACGCCGGATTCGGCGATCTGCGCGGCGAACTGCTCGGTGGCCTCGGCCAGGTGCAGTTCCGCCTCCATGCCGTCGACCTCCCAGCGCTCCATGAAGTTGTCCGCCAGGAACTGCCCGTACTCGGAGCCTTCGCGGGCCTCCTCGAACGCGAGCGTCAGCACCCCCACGACCTCGTCGGGCGTGTCGGCCGGAACGACGATGAACCGGCGCTGGTCGACGAGGATGTTGTAGTTCAACTCGAGTGCGGTCGGCACGTTGTCGAGGAAGACACTGCGCTCCTCGGAGAACACGCACAGCGGCCGCATGTCACCGGCCTCGATGTGCGGCATGGTCTCCGCGAGCGACAGCGACGCCGCGTCGATGTCCTGGCCCAGCAGCGCGGTCACCGTCGGCCCGCCGCCGTCGAACGGGACGTCGGTGGCCTCGACCCCGGCGATCCCGAACAGCAGTCCCGCGGAGAGCTGCGAACCGGTGCCCACACCGGTGGTCCCGAAGTTCACCTTGTCGGCCTTGAGCAGGTCGTCAAGCGTCTGATAAGGAGAGTCGCCGTGCACGACGAGCACATAGCCCTCGTTCGTCAATGTGGTGATGATGCGCAGGTCCTCGATGACGACCGCGTCCGGGTCGTCGACGACGAGCGGACCGATGGCGAACAGCGACTTGACCGCGAGGGAGATCGTGTAGCCGTCCGACTTGCCCGCCAGTAGTTCCTTGAGCCCGACGGCGCCGTTGGCACCGGGCTTGTTCGTGACCGGAAGGGACTGTCCCAGCGGCTTTTCGGCGGCCTTGGCGATCGCACGGCTGATCAGGTCGCCGGAGCCGCCGGCGTCGAAGGGGACCCAGAAGTCGACCGCGCGGGTCGGGAACGTCGCGTTCGCCTCGTCAGCGCCGCCCTGCACCTGGCACGCCGACAACGCGGCGAGGGGAGGCAAGGCGGCGAGACCGGCGAGCAGTCCGCGTCGGGGGAGGGGGTGTTGCATTGTCTGCTCCTCTTAGTGATCGAATAGCCACGAATTCACCCCAGGCAGGGGCGTTTCGGGTTGAACATCCATCCGGGGACAAGGTATTGCATAGCGGCAGCGTCATCGCGCGCGCCCAGACCATTTCTCGAATACAGCTCGTGTGCTGCTTCTACTTGCGCCACATCGAGATCGATGCCGAGACCGGGCGCTGTGGGCACCGCGATCACGCCGTCCTCGATGCGCGGCGGTTCGACCGTGAGGCGCTGGCCGTCCTGCCAGATCCAGTGCGTGTCGATGGCGGTGATCTCGCCGGGAGCGGCGGCGGCGACGTGCGTGAACATCGCCAGCGACACGTCGAAGTGGTTGTTGGAGTGGGAACCCCAGGTCAAGCCGAAGGCTTCGCAGGCCTGCGCGACGCGCACGGAACCGGCCATCGTCCAGAAATGCGGGTCGGCCAGCGGGATGTCGACGGCGCCGCCGCGCACCGCATGCGCGAACTCCCGCCAGTCGCAGGCGATCATATTCGTGGCGGTGCGCATTCCTGTGGCGCGCTTGAACTCCGCCAAAACCTCGCGTCCCGAATAGCCGTTTTCGGCTCCACAAGGGTCCTCGGCATAGGCCAATACGCCGTCGAGTCCGCGGCACAGGTCAATCGCTTGTTCGAGCGACCATGCCCCATTGGGGTCCAAGGTGATCCGCGCGTCGGGGAACCGCTCGGCGAGGGCCCTGACGGCCTTGGCCTCTTCCGGGCCGGGCAGCACGCCGCCCTTGAGCTTGAAGTCCCGGAACCCGTACCGCGCCTCGGCCGCCTCCGCCAGCGCCACCACGGCCTCGGGGGTCAGGGCCTCCTCGTCGCGCAGCCGCAGCCAGTCGTCGTCCTCACTGGACCCGTCCCGGTACGGCAGGTCGGTGCGCCCCCGGTCGCCGATGTAGAACAGGTAGCCCAGGACGGGGACGCTGGTGCGCTGCGGCCCGTCGCCGAGCAGTTCGGCCACGGGGACGCCGAGGTGCTTGCCGAGCAGGTCGAGCAGCGCCGCTTCGAGGGCGGTCAGGACGTGCACGGTGACCCGCTGGTCGAAGGTCTGGCGCCCCCGCCCGGTCGAGTCGCGGTCCGCGAAGCGGCGGCGAACCGTCTCGAGGATGGACCGGAACGCCCCGATCGACGACCCCAGTACGAGATCGGCGGCGTCCCGGAGTGTTTGCGCGATGGCCTCGCCGCCGGGCACCTCGCCCACGCCGGTGTTCCCTGATTCGTCGGTGAGGATCACCAGGTTCCGGGTGAAGTACGGCGCGTGCGCGCCGGAAAGGTTGAGCAGCATGGAGTCCCGCCCGGCCACGGGCACGACCCGCATCGCGGTCACAGTGGGAGTGGTCGCCTGTTCCGCTGCGGCAGCGGCCGGTTCGAGTCCGGTCATGAGCCGGACGTCTCGATCAGGTCGGCCAGTGCGGCGAGTTCGTCCGCGCGCAGGTCGGTGAGCGGCGGGCGCACCGGCCCGGCGGTGCGGCCCACGGCCGTCATGCCCGCCTTGACGATCGACACCGCGTAGCCCTTTCCGGCGTTGCGGATGTCGAGGTACGGCAGCACGAACTCGCGCAGCTTGCGGTACACCTCGTCGCGGTCCCCGGCGCGCACCGCGTCGTAGAACGCGAGCGCGAACTCGGGCACGAAGTTGAAGATCGCCGAGGAGTACGTGGTGACGCCGAGCTGGATGTAGGGAAGCGCGAA
Source organism: Glycomyces luteolus (assembly GCF_027622875.1). Lineage (GTDB taxonomy): Bacteria > Actinomycetota > Actinomycetes > Mycobacteriales > Micromonosporaceae > Glycomyces > Glycomyces luteolus. The sequence continues at coordinate 32,231 of NZ_JAPZVP010000033.1, forward strand.
GGTCTCGGCGGTGGGCAGACCGCCGATGTACAGCAGCCGCTCGCCGAGGGTCGCGTACAGGCGGGTCATGAACTCGATGTCGCCCACGCCGTCCTTGAACCCCACCAGGTTCGGGCACTCCTCCGCGAGGCGCTCCACGGTGTCGACGCTGTACTGCGCATTGGACCGGTGGTAGACGATGACGCCCAGCGAGGTCGCCTCGCACACCGCCCGCACGTGCGCGGCGAGGCCGTCCTGCCCGGCCTCGGTGAGGTACGGCGGGAACAGCAGCACCGCGTCGGCCCCGGCCGCCTCGGCGTCCCGCGCGAAACCGACCGCCTGGGCCGTGCCCTGGCCCGCCGGGGCGATGATCGGGACGGCCCCGGCCGCCTCGTCTGCGGCGACGCGCACGACCCGCCCGACCTCTTCCGGTGTGAGCGAGAAGAACTCGCCCGTGCCGCCCGCCGCGAACAGGCCCGCCGCAGGGAAGGACGCCAAGTGCCCCAGGTGCTTCCGGTACCCGGCCTCGTCGAACGAGAGGTCCTGCTTGAAGTGGGTCACGGGGAAGGACAGCAGTCCCTCGCCCAGCGCACGCTGGATCTCTGCGGGGGAGTATCGGGACATATTCGGAAGTCTCCTGTTGGGTCGATTTGGTCCGTACCGTAACCCCCACCGCTCATACCGGTCCAACACTCATTCGATATCAGCTGATACCTTCAGGGCATGGCTACAGGCGACGTGGGGTACACACTCGACCAACTCCGCGGATTCGTGGCGGTCGCCGAAGAGGCCCACTTCGGAAGGGCCGCAGAGCGACTGCGCATGACGCAGCCGCCGCTGAGCCGCCAGATCCAACGCCTTGAACGGGTGATCGGCTTCGACCTCTTCCAGCGCACCCAGCGCGGCGCCGAGCTCACCCCGGCCGGGCGCATCTTCCTCGACGAGGCCCGGCGGCTCCTGTACTCGGCCGACACCGCTCCGCTGCGCGCACGCCGGGTCGCCGCGGGCACCGCCGGGACCATCCGCATCGGCTTCACCGCCGTCTCGGCCCTCACCGTCCTGGGGCGATGGATCAGTGTGGCCGCCGCCGAGCTGCCCGGGGTCGACCTCGTCCTCAGCGAGATGGTCACCCACGCGCAGCTCGACGCGCTCCTCGCTGGGGAGATCGAAGTGGGCCTGGTGCGGCAGGTCCCGCGCTCGGACTTGCTCGACTCCCGGCTCGTGGCAAGGGATTCGCTCATCCTGGCCGCCCCGCGCGACCATGCCCTGACCAAGCTCGAGCGAACGCCCACAATGGAGGACATCGCCGAGTACGACGTCGTCACGTACTCGCCCTCAGAGGCCTGGTACTTCTACGAACTCGTCGTCGCGGCATTCCAGCAGGCGCATCTGCGCCCGCGCTACGTGCAGCACATCAGCCAGGTCCACACGGTGCTGTCCGTGGTCAACGCCGGCCTCGGGGTCGCGCTCGTGCCCTCCTCAGCCAGCGCGTTCAACCTCTCGAACCTGGTCTTCCTGGACATCGCCGACCTGCCGCCGGACACCGTCGAACTCCACAGCGTCTGGCGCCAGCGCCACGGCAACCCCGCGCTCGGCGCGCTCCTGCGAGCCGTCTAGGACTTCGCCGCGGCGATCGACTCGCGGCCCACGAACTCCGTCGGCAGCGCCGACTCGTCCTCCGACTCGCCGCCGTCGATCTCCGTCAGCAGCCGCCTGATCCCGCGCTCCCCGAGCGCCGCCAGCGGCATCCGGATGGTGCTCAGCGCCGGGGTCGGCAAGTCCGCGCCGAAGATGTCGTCGAAGCCGATGATGCTCAACCGGCCCGGCACGTCCAGCCCGTGGTCGCGGCACTCCCGCAGCAGCCCGAGCGCGACCAGGTCGTTGTAGGCGAGCACCGCGCTCACGTCGGCGGCCTTGACCCGCCCGAACGCCTCCGCGCCGCCCTCCCGGGTGGGCGCGTTCGACTTGATCTCCACGATGGACATGTCCCATTCCACCGCGATCTCGAACGCGTTCTGCCAGCGCTGACCGTTCATCCACGAGGCCTCGGGCCCCGCGAGGTAGGCGATCCGCCGGTGCCCGGCCTCGCGCAGCAGCTCCAGCGCGGTCGTGATCCCCGGCCGCACATCGGGAATGACGGCAGGGATGCCTTCGACGAGGCGGTTGACGACCACGAGCGGCTTCACCGACGAGAGGTCCTGGATCTGGTGGTCCTCCAGGCGCGAGCCCACCAGCAGCAGTCCGTCCACTGAGGTCTGCAGTCGCTCGGCGGTGGCCCGCTCCAGCTCCGGGGACTCCTGGGAGTCGGCGAAGACGATGGTCATGCCGGTCTCGGAGGCCACCCGCTCGGCCCCGCGCACCAGGTCGAAGTACGCCGGATTGGTGATGTCCGAGACGAGCAGGCCGAGCGTGCCGGTCTTGCCGGTCGGCAGGGCCCGCGCCATCGGGTTGATCCGGTAGCCGAGCTCGGCGGCGGCGTCGCGGATGCGCCGCTCGGTCTGCGCGTTGAGGCGCCCGGGCTTGTTGAGCGCGCGGGACACGGTCGAGGGGCTCACCCCGGTCAGGCGTGCGATGTCGTAGATCGTGGGGGGCGCCTTGCGCTCGGCGCCTCGGGTTCGGATGGCGGCGTCGGACTGCTCCATGCCTCCCCTTTCGCGCTTGTTGCCGGGGGTTGTCATCCGGCAATCGATTGGTGCTGCTCTGTCGGATTGTGCGACAGGGCCTACCGAGCATACCGGAGGCCCGCCGCATGCGCAGCGCCGAGGGTTCGGCGAAAAAGTTGCTGGCAATCGGTTGACAATTTCTAAGGCACGTGCTTGAATATCGACCATGCCTGCGCCGCGACGATGCGATACCGCTCAGCCCCCGCCCCCGGGACGGCTGGCAACCGACGGGGTCACCCCGATCGGGCGCGATGCGCTGCCCGCGTTGGCGACACCGCCCGTCCGCATCGTCCATCTCGGACTCGGCGCCTTCCACCGCTCGCATCAGGCCTGGTGCACCGCCAAAGCCGCCGACGCCGCGAGCTGGGGCATCCCCGAATTCATCGTCTGGATCTTCGCCGACTTCGGCCTCGGCCCCTGCATCCACCGGGTTGACGGGAACAGGAAGGGCGTGTTCACTCGCGAACGCAAACCCAAGTCGGCCGCGTTCTACCTGCCGCCGCTGGACCGGTCTCGACGGCCGCAAGCCCCGGCCAATCCTCTTAGGAGCACGCCATGATCATCGACAGAGCCGAAGTCATCGTCACCAGCCCCGACCGGAACTTCGTCACCCTCAAGCTCACCACCGACGACGGCCTCACCGGCCTCGGCGACGCGACCTTGAACGGCCGCGAACTCGCGGTCGTCTCCTACCTCAAGGACCATGTCGTCCCGCTCCTGCTGGGCCGCGACGCCCACCGCATCGAGGACACGTGGCAGTTCCTCTACCGCTCCGCGTACTGGCGGCGCGGCCCCGTCACCATGGCCGCGATCGCCGCAGTCGACACGGCGCTGTGGGACATCAAGGGCAAGGCCGCTGGAATGCCCGTCTACCAGCTGCTCGGCGGCGCCTCCCGCACCGGCCTCCTCGCCTACGGCCATGCCTCCGGCAAGACCACCGAGGAGCTCTTCGACTCCATCCGCTCCCACCAGGAGCAGGGCTACCGGGCCATCCGCGTTCAGACCGGCGTCCCCGGCCTCAAGTCCATCTACGGCATCGCCTCGAACGCCACCTTCGAAGCGATGCAGGGCGTCCGCTACGACCACGAGCCCGCCCAGCGCGGCGCACTGCCCAACGAGGAGGACTGGGACAGCCGCGTCTACCTGCGGCACGTCCCCTCCGTGTTCGAAGCGGTCAGGAACGAATTCGGCCCCGAACTGCCGCTGCTCCACGACGCCCACCACCGGCTCACCCCGATCCAGGCCGCGAAGCTCGGCAAGTCCCTCGAACCGTACGACCTGTTCTGGCTCGAGGACGTCACCCCGGCTGAGAACCAGGAGGCGCTTCGCCTCGTCCGGCAGCACACCGCCACGCCGCTCGCGATCGGCGAAATCTTCAACACCGTCTGGGACTACCAGCAGATCATCCGCGAACAGCTCATCGACTACGTCCGCTCCGCCGTCACCCACACCGGCGGCATCAGCCACCTCAAAAAGGTCCTCGACTACGCCGCCCAGTACCAGATCAAATCCGGCATGCACGGCCCCACGGACATCTCGCCGGTCGGCATGGCCGCCGCGATGCACCTGGGCCTGTCGATCCACAACTTCGGCATCCAGGAGTACATGAAGCACGGCGCCAAGACCGACCAGGTCTTCCAGCAGTCCTTCACCTGGACCGACGGCCGCCTCCACCCCGGGGACCAGCCGGGCCTCGGCGTCGAACTCGACACCGACGAGGCCGGCAGGTACCCGTACGTCCAGGCCTACCTGCCGTACAACCGCCTCGCCGACGGCACCGTCCACGACTGGTGACCAGCGCGGGGGCGGCGCGGCG
>NZ_JAPZVP010000034.1 GCF_027622875.1 Glycomyces luteolus
CCCGGCCCGATCGACTGCTATTTCGCGATCTCGAGGGCCGGCTTCTCGGCGACGCCGAGCTCCTTGGCCTTGCCGAGGAGACCGGAGAGCACGTCGTGGTCGCCGCCGCCCTGCATGAGCTTCACCAGCGCGGCCGAGACCGTGAGGTTCTTGACGTCCTCGCTGCCGACACCGCCGAGGACACCCTTGAGGTCCTCCGCGAACGACGTGGAGCCGTTGCCCCACGAGGCCGCGACGGACTGCGCCACATCGGAGTGCGCGACGAAGCCGTCGACGGCCTTGCCGTAGCCGATAGCGCCGACCACCCGGTCGAAGAACTGGGTGTCGCCACCGACCAGCGAGATGTCGGCGTTGCTGAGCCCGGCCGAGATGACCCCGGCCTGCTGCTCGGCGATCGAGCGGCGCGCTTCGATCTCCATGCCGCGCAGCTCCTTCTCCATCTCAAGGCGCAGACGGTACTCCTCGTGCCCGCGGCTGGCGTCCGAGAGGGCGTCCATCGCGGCGGCCTTCTCGGTGAGGCCCACGGATTCGGCGAGGAGCCGCTCGCGGAGGGCGTTCGCCTCGGCGGTGCCCTTCGCGGCCTGGGCCGCGGCTTCCGCCTGGCCCTTCGCGGAGGTGGCGGTCGCCTCGGCCTTGCCGATGGCGGCCTGGGCTTCGGCCTCAGCCTTGCCCTTGGCCTCGGCGGCCTTCGCCTCGGCGAGCCCGCCCTTCTCGATCGCGTCCGCTTCGGCCTCGCGGACCTGGACGGCGGCCAGACCCGGGGCGGCCGCGATGGCCTGGTCCCCTTCGGCCTGGCGGATCTTGGCGCGCGCCTCGAGCTCGGCGGCCTGCTGGGCGGCCTCGGCCTCGGTGAGGCGCTGGCGGGCGAGGTGCTTCGACGCGGCCTCGGCGGCCTCGGCGCGCTTGATGTCCTTGACCAGGCTCTCCTGGGCTTCGGCCTCGGCGAGGATGATGACCTTCTGGCGTTCGCGCTCGGCCTCTTCGGTGGCGCGCAGGCGCTTGATGCCCTCTTCCTGCTCGGCGACGGTCTTCTCGACGGCGATGCGCTCGCGGATGACGTCGGCGATGTCGCGCTTCTGCGCCTCGAGCTCCTTGTTGGCGGCGATGCGGGCGAGCTCTTCCTCGCGTTCGCGGGCCACGACCTCGAGGATGCGGTCCTTCTCGATGCGCTCGGTCTCGACGGCGATCACGCGCTCGCGGTTCTTCTCGGCGACGGCGATCTCGCGGAGGCGGTTCTCGTGCTGGATGCCCGTGGCCTCTTCGGTCTTGATGCGCGCGGTCTCGCTCTTGAGGCGCTCCTCGGCCTGGACCTTCTGCACCTCGGCGGACTCGCGGGCCCGGAGGGTCTCGATCTCGCGCTGCTGGCGGATCTCGGCCTCGGTCTGGCGGCGCTCGAGTTCGAGCACGGCCTCGCGGGCCTCGACGTCCTGGCGCTTGATCTCCTTCTCCTCGGTCCGGCGGTGCTCGTTCGTGGTGACCGCTTCGATCGCGGTGAGCTGGGTGATCTTGCGGATGCCCTGGGCGTCGAGGATGTTCTTCGGGTCGAGCTGGTCCATCGGGGTCTGCTCGAGGTAGTCGATGGCCGCGTCCTCGAGCGAGTAGCCGTTGAGGTCGGTGCCGATGACGTGGATGATGCGGTCGCGGAACTCGTCGCGGTTCGTGTAGAGGTCGGTGAAGTCGAGCTGCTTGCCGACGGTCTTGAGTGCCTCGGCGAACTTGGCGTTGAACAGCTCCTGCAGCGTGTCCTGGTCGGAGGCGCGCTTGGTGCCGATGGCGCCGGAGACGTTGAGGACGTCCTCCACCGTGGCGTTGACGCGCACGAAGAACGTGATGGAGATGTCGGCGCGGATGTTGTCCTGGCAGATCAGGCCGTCCTTGCCCGCGCGGTTGATCTCGATGGTCTTGACCGAGATGTCCATGTACTCGGCGCGGTGGATGATCGGCAGCACCAGCGCGGAGGTGAAGGAGACCTTGCGGGTGCGCAGCTTCGTCACGACGAGGGCCTGGCCGGGCGCGACCTTCCGGTACAGCCGGATGATCATGAGCAGCAGGCCGATGAAGACGACCGCGACGACCACGAACGTGATCAGCGTCGCCGAGTTGGTGGCGTCCATGCGATGGTTCCTAACAAGACTTCGGGGGAACGGGGACTTGCGTGCGGCGCGAGTGGCGGGCGCCGCCGCGGCGGGCGTGACCACACACTAACGAAGGCGCGCCAGGTTGTGGGTACGCGAGGGTGGTCGAGGCACGAAACCGGGAGACCGCAAACCGGGCACACCGTGCCAATACTCAGAGGTCCACTGTGATCCGGGGCGAGCTCAGGCTTCGAGGACGACGTCCGGCGGCAGGGCCACCGGCACGACCAGGAACACCTTCTCGACCTCGTCGTAGTCGAAGACCACGACCTTCGAATGGCGCGAGAACAGCTCCGGGTCGATGCCCTCGGGCTCGTGCGGGGAGCGGCGCACGTTGATGAGCAGCAGGCTGCCCTCGTCGTCGGTGATCTCGGCCTGGCCCGAGTCGAGCGTGACGGTGCCGGTGCGCACCACGCAGACCTTGCCCACCAGGTCGGCGTGCGCCGTGGCGGGCGCGTCCTCGAAGAGCTTCGCGAGCGGCTTCGTGAGCAGCTTCGCGCCGAGCATCCCGACGCCGATCCCGGCGACGAGCACGGCCGTGCCGGTGAGGACCGCGGGGATGAACATGTCGGCGCTGCGCACCCAGGTGGTGCCGAGCACGGTCACGATCCAGCCCAAGGTGATCCAGAGCGAGAGCACGACGGTGAACGGGACCGCGCCGAACCCGAAGGCCGACCAGAAGCCGCCTCCGGCGTCGAGCTCGGCGTCGCCGACGTCCACGATGTCGACGTCGAGCGCGCCGATGATGACGGTGAGCCAGTACAGGACCACGACGACGAGGCCGAAGGAGAAGACGACCGGTGGGAAGGATAGGGCGATATCCAGAAACTCACTCATGGGGCACGGGTCCTTCTTGGCGAATCCGAGGGGCGGCCCGCGGGCGCAGGTGCGGGCGTCTTCGGTGCGGTATGGATGCCGCCGCTCGCGCGTGAGCTTCGCGCGATCGGGCGGGCGTCGGCGTACGGGCGGTCTCTCCGGGTCAGCGAGATCGGGCCTGCTTCTAGGGTAATGCACGCCTCCGCTCCGGGGAAGGTTGCGCAAAGCGGACGCTCTGCCGACTGAACGGCTCGCAAGCTTCGCCGAGACCGGCCCCGCGGCGGCGACTGCGGCCAGGACTTCGCCCGAGGCGCCTCCGCGATATGGTGTGACCGGTCGAACAGCCCCGGTCCGTCCGCGGGGCGCGCCTAATGCAAGGAGGTCCGGTGCCCGGTTTCCAGACCGCACTGGCGAACGCGGCCGCGGGCTGCGACGCCGCCGCCGCCCGCCTCGCTCAGGTGGCGCAGCGCCTCGGCGACGCCGCCTTCCAGACCCCTGTGGACCCCGAGCTCCTCGCCGCCGAACGCCAGATCGCCGACGCGGCCGCCGCCTCCGCGCAGCAGCTGCGGACCGACCCCGGGCTGCTCCACGCCGGGCGCATCGTCCTCCACGAGGGACGCACCGTGCCGCTCATCGTCCCGTTCGGCGAGCGCGGGCACCTCGCGACCTCGGTCGACGCCCGCGTCGAGGGCGTCGCGAACCTGGTGCGGACCGCGATCCTCCACGCCGTGGGCACCCGCGAGCCCGGCGGGCTGCGGGTGGTCGGCATCGACACGGCGACGCTCGGGGCCTCGTTCGCGCCGCTGCGCCCGCTCGCCGACGCGGGCGTGATCGAAGCGGTCGCCACCGATACGCGCGCCGCGGCCGACGCCGTCGCCCTCGCCGAAGCCCAAGTGGCCGAGCACATCGCGGGCCGCCGGACCGACCGGATGCTGCTCGTCGTGGCGTCCCTGAGCGAAGCGCCGCGGACCTTGGTCGAGCGCATCGACGCGCTGGCGCGGTCGGGCCTTGCGCACGGCGTCACCGTCCTCGGCTGCGGCCTGCCCGAACTGCCGCAGGCCGCCGTGATGCACGCCGTCGACGGTCCCGCATCGCAAGGGCGCGTGGCGATCACGAACCCGCCCGCCGCGCCGTTCGGGCGCGGGGAGCGGCTGGCCGCGCCCGTCGACTGGCCGGAGACTCCCGACCCGTCGTTCGTGGCCGGTGAGGCGCTGCGGCTCGCCGAGCGCGCCAAGGCCGCCGCGACCCTCACGTTCGCCGATCTCATTCCGGCCCAGCCGGAGTCGGGCGACCCGGCGAAGGGTCTGGAGGTCCTCATCGGACGCGACGCGGCTGGTGAGGTGCAGCTGCGGTTCGACGACGCGACGCCGCACTGGCTCGTGGGCGGGCGCACCGGCGGCGGTAAGACGGTGTTCCTTCTCGACGTCCTCTACGGGCTCGCCTCCCGTTACGCTCCTTCGGATCTGGCGCTGTTCCTGCTCGACTTCAAGGAAGGCGTGTCGTTCACCGAGTTCATCCCCACCGACCGCGACCGGAGCTTCATCCCGCACGCGCGCGCCGTCGGCGTCGAGTCCGACCGCGAGTACGGTCTCGCCGTGCTCAGGACCTTGAGCGAGGAGATGACGCGCCGGTCCACGGTGATGAAGAACTACGGGGTGGCCTCGTTCGCGAAGCTGCGCGAGCACGAGGCGTATCCGCGGATCGTGTGCGTCGCCGACGAGTTCCAGGTGCTCCTCGCCGGGAACGACAAGGTCGCCTCCGAAGCCGTTGCGCTGCTTGAGGAGCTGGCTCGCAAAGGACGCTCGTACGGCGTGCACCTGGTCCTCGCCTCGCAGACGATCTCGGGCATCGAGGCGCTGTGGGCGAAGCAGGACTCGATCTTCGGGCAGTTCTCGATGCGCATCGCCCTGCCGGGCGCGCGCACCGTGCTGGCGGCGAACAACGATGCGGCGGCGCGGATCTCGCTCGGGCAGGTCGTGGTCAACACCGAGGGCGGCACCGCCGGGGCCGACCGGGTCGCGCGCTTCCCCGACACCGATTCGCACGTGATGCACCGGCTGCGCGAGCAGCTCGGCGAGGCCCACAAGGGCGTCGGCGCGCCGCGCGTGTTCTACGGATACCGGCCCGTTCACCTCGCCGAAGCCCTTCCGGGCGAACGGAAGCCGGGACGCGCCCTGCTCGGCCGCGAGGTATCGCTGCGCCTCGACGCCGCCGGGGCCGACCTCGACCGCCGTCCCGGCCGGCACCTGGCCGTGCTCGGCTCCGACCCCGTGGGCGGCGAAGCGCTCGAGGCGGCCGCGGAGTCCCTGGCGGGCAACGGCACCCGCGTCCTCGCCGTCGACTTCACGGGCAATGCCGACCTGCGCGCGGCCACCGACCGTGTCGCTCCCGAGGCCTTCGCCGCGTCGCTCGGCGAGATCCCCGACGGGACCGTGATCGCCGCGTGGGGCCTCGACGCGGCGGCGCTCGACATGAAGGCGCAGCAGGCGCTGCGGGCGCTGCTTCGCACCGGGCCCGCTCGGGGCGTGCACCTGCTCGGCTGGTGGCGGACCTTCCGGCGCTTCACCGACGACATCGGCGGCTCCGCCGGTCGCGAAGACGTCGCCTGCGCGCTCGTCCTCAACCTCCCCGGGGGCGAGATCATGGGCCACTTCGGGCCGCAGTTCCAGCACTGGAGCCCGCGGGCGGGCAGGGCGCTGCTCATCGACCGGCACGCCGACACCGGCGGCGGGAAGCTCGTGGTCCCCTTCTCCCGCATGGAAGACCAGGCGGCCCCCGGCCCGCAGCGCAGCGGTGGCACCCCGATCGAGAGGACCCGCCCGTGAGCGCCTTCGACGACTACCTCGCGCAGCTCCGCCGCCTCGACGACGCCCGACGCACCGCCGACGAGGCCGCCGCCCGCACCGCCACTGCGACCGAGTCCCTCGGACAGCGCACCGCCCGCCTCGCCGAGCAGGCCGCCGCGCAGCGCTCGGCGGTCGACGACCTGGCGCGCACCGCCCGGGTCGCGCCCCCGCAGCGCGTCCCGGCCCCGCCGCCGCTGAACGGCGACCCGGCGGCCGATCTCGCTGCGGCCGAAGCGGACTTGCAGGTGGCGGCGACGGAGCTGGAGGAGGCCCGCTTCCTCGCGCACCGGGCACCGCTGCTGCCGCGCTGGAGGGCCGACGAGCGCAACGGGCTCGTCTACGGCCTGTTCGCGCTCGTCTGCGTCGTGGTGCAGCTCTTCGTGCTCCGCAACCTGCGCGCCGAGGACGCGTTGGGCGCAGTGCTCCTGGCCGCGGTCCTCATCGGGTGCCCGCTCGGGGCGTTCGGCTTGGGCTGGTTGACGATCGGCGTCGCCGCCCGCCCGAAGATCGGCGACGAGGAGAAGCGCCTCGAACGCAACTACCGCCTCGGCCTCGTCATCTGCGGCTCGACGCTCGTCGTTGCCTGCCTGGGCTTCTTCAGCTAGTTCCGGCCTGGCTTCACCGGTTGGAACCGGTCGCGGATCGCCTCGGCCCTGCTGACGACATATGCGAGCGTCGAACGCGTTGCTGTTTCGAACGCGCGAGTGTCGGACCCGTATGGGAGAGTCGTCTCATTTCTTCGGTTGGTCGGAGGTGGATGCGGGTGGGAAGGGGCATGCCCTATGGCCACATCCGCGCCCGCGCGGCCCGGAGCATCCACAGCCCCGCGCCGCCAGCGGAGCTCAGACCCGGACGACCATCTTGCCGGTGTTCTTGCCGCGCATCATGTCGAGGAACGCGTCGACCGATTTCTCGACGCCGTCCACGATGGTCTCGTCGTAGGCGATCTTCCCCTGGCCGAACCATTCGGTCATGCGCGCGCCGAATTCCTCGCGCAGGTGCAGGTAGCCGCCGAGCGTGAAGCCCTTGATGGTGAGGCTCTGCTGGATGATCTTGGCGAGGTTGTCGGGGCCGGGGGTCTTCTCGGTGCTGTTGTACAGGGAGATCGCGCCGCACACCGCGATGCGGCCGTCGCGGTTCATGACGTCGAGCGCGGCTTCGAGGTGATCGCCGCCGACGTTGTCGAAGAAGACGTCGACGCCGTCGGGCGCGAAGGCCTTGAGCTGCTCGCGGACGGGCGCGTCCTTGTAGTTGAACGCGGCGTCGTAGCCGTACTTCTCGGTGAGGAGGCGCACCTTCTCGGGGCTGCCGGCGGAGCCGATGACGCGGCCCGCGCCGAGGAGCTTCGCGATCTGGCCCGCGGCGGTGCCGACGGCGCCCGCGGCGCCGGAGACGAAAACGGTGTCGCCGGGCTTCATGCCTGCGATGGCGGTGAGCCCGACGTAGCCGGTCATCCCGGTCATGCCGAGGATGCCCAGGTGCAGGGAGAGCGGCACGCCCGGGATCTCGGGCACGGCGGTGAACCCGGCGGCGTCCTCCTGGACGAGGTCGCGCCACCCGTACTGGTGGAGGACGACGGTGCCGGCCGGGAGCCCTTCGGCGGCGGATTCGACGACTCGGCCGACGGCGCCGCCGGTCATGGTCTCGCCGAGCGCGAACGGCGGGATGTAGCTCTTGGCGTCGTTCATGCGGCTGCGCATATATGGATCGACTGACAGGAACGCGTTCGCGACCCGGACCTGCCCGGGAGCGAGCTCGCCGAGGTCTACCTTCTCAGTGCGGAAGTCCTCATGGACCGGCCAGCCCTGGGGGCGGCGGACGAGCTGGATCTGGGTGCTGACGGTCTCGGTCATCGTGATGCGCTCCTGCCAGTTTTGGAATAACCGTTCCACAAACATATACTGGAACGATCATTCCGCAAAGAGAGGTTCGTCATGGGGCGCACGCAGACGTTCGACACCGCCGAGGCCGTGCGGTCCGCCCGCGCCGTCTTCTGGAAGCACGGCTACGAAGCCGCCTCCGTCCCCGCCCTCGAAGCGGCCACGGGACTGCGACGATCGAGCATCTACCACGCCTTCGGCAGCAAACGCGGCCTCTTCGACGCCGCCGTCGACTCCTACCTCGACGAGATCGTGCGCCCGCGCCTCGCCCCGCTCGCCGAACCGGCACCTGGCGCGATCCTCGACTACCTCCGAGGCCTGCGCGAAGCCCTCGAACGCGCCGGGTCCTTCATCGCTGCGAACGGCTGCCTGCTCATCAACGCCGCCGGCGCCGCCATCGCCGACGACGAAGCCGTCCGCGAGACCATCACCGCCTACCGCGCCGAACTCGGCCGGGCCATCGGCAACGGCATCCGCGCCCACCGCCCCGACCTGGACGACGCTGAAACCGATCGCCTGACGGCAACCTGCACCGCCCTCGTCGTCGCCGCCTACGCCCTCGCCAGAGTCGACACCGTCAGCGCCGTCCACAGCCTCGACACCGCGCTCGACCTGGTTCGGCGCCCCTAAGCGCTGCGGCGCTTGAAGAGGTACACCAGTCCCACCGCCGGGAGCACCAGCGGCACATAGCCGTACCCGGAGCCGAAGTGCGACCACACCGAAGGCTCGGGGAACCACTGCGGCACCGCGAGGCTCAACGCGCCCACCGCGAGCACCCCGGCCATCTCCACCCCCACCGCCAGCAGCGCGAGCCCGCCCGCGCCGCGGATGATCGCGATCGCGGCCACCAGGTAGATGAGCGCCGCGATCGCGCTCAGCGTGAAACTCACCGGCGCCTCATCGAACTTCGTCACCACCTGGAACACGGCCCGCACCCCCGCCGACACGGCGAAGACCACGTAGACCAAAACGATCAAGCGACCGAAACCCGCCGCCAGCGCCCGCGGCGCCGCCTCAGTCTCAGACATGGATCTGCAGCTCCCAGATCTGGTGGACGCGCATCAGGAGCGCCGCGCAGATCAGCCCGGACGCCGCCACCGTTCCGATCCCCCACCGGCTCCGGTCGATCGAGCCCCAGAAGCACGCGGCGACCGGCACCAGGATCGCCGTCACCAGGTACGAGAAGAACAGGGCCTTGCCGCCGCCCGCCTCGCCCGGCACGATCGCGATCGACACCGCCAGCTGCGCCAGGAGCAGCAGCTCCAGGACGGCGACGCCCGCGAAGTGGCGGCGGCCGACGAGCTTCGAGCGGGCCGTGTCCACGAAGAACCAGGCGCTCATCGCCAGCGCGGCGGCCTGGACGGCGAGGTAGAGCCATTCGATCACGCCTCGACGCTAATACAGGCCCCCGACGGAGAATCCGAGGCCGCACCGCGAAGTGGCCGCGGCGTACCATCGTCCTACCCCGGCAGCCCCTCCGACCCCCTGGAAACGCCCATGCGCGCCTTCAAACTGAGCGCTGCCGCCCTCGCCCTCGCCATCTGGTTCGGCCTGGCCGCCGCCGTCATCGTCTGGTGCGTCTCGTACCTGTTCTGGGGCGAGTACCGCACCGTGAACGTCCTCGACGACGGCGAGGGCCCGAACTGCATCGGCACCTGGTGCACCGACGGCTCGTGGATGCGCTCGCCCGCCAGCTACAGCGACGACGACGACACCGAGGAGATCACGATCCTCGGCGACTACGAGCCGGGCCTGCAGCCCGACACGCTCGTCGGCCCGCTCCCCGGACTCGGCCTGCCCTCCCGGTTCGAGGCGATCTTCCCGCTGGTCTTCGCCCTGCCCGGGGCGATCACCGCAACGCTCGCGAACGTCGCGTTCTGGAGCGGGCTCCGCGACCACTGAGCGCGGAGACTCGGCGGCGTCCCACTCCGCGACTAGACTTCGCGGCATGGCTGACCTCACGCATGTCGACTCGTCCGGTGCCGCCCGCATGGTCGACGTCTCCGAGAAGGACGTCTCGCACCGTTCGGCGCTCGCCACCGGGCGGCTCGTGACCACCCCCGAAGTGGTCGCGGCGCTGCGCGAGAACTCGCTCGCGAAGGGCGACGCGCTGGCGACGGCGCGGATCGCGGGGATCATGGCGGCCAAGCGCACGCCCGACCTGGTGCCGCTGTGCCACCCGATCGCGATCAGCGGCGTGAAGGTCGACCTCGAGGTGACTGACGAGGGCGTCGAGATCGCGGCGCGGGTGAAGACCGCCGACCGCACCGGCGTCGAGATGGAAGCGCTCACGGCCGTGTCGGTGGCGGCGCTGACCTTGGTGGACATGGTGAAGGCCGTCGACCCCGCCGCCGTCATCACCGACATCCGCGTCGAGGAGAAGCTCGGAGGGAAGACCGGCACATGGCAGCGGTGAAGGCCGTCGTCGTCGTCGCCTCGAACCGAGCCGCCGACGGGGTTTACGAGGACGAGTCGGGGCCCATCCTCGCTGAGGGGCTGCGGTCGCACGGGTTCGACGTGGTCGGGCCGGTCGTCGTCCACGACGGCGAAGAGGTCGAGGCCGCGATGCGCGTCGCGGTCGGGCAGGGCGCCGACCTGGTGGTCACCTCCGGCGGCACCGGCCTGACCTCCAAGGACCTCACCCCCGAGATGACCAGCCGCGTGGTCGACTTCGAGGTGCCGGGCATCGCCGAGGCGATCCGCGCCGCCGGGCTCGCGAAGACGCCGCACGCGGCGCTCTCGCGCGGGATCGCCGGGGTCTCGGAGCGGACGCTGATCGTGAACCTGGCCGGATCGAAGGGCGCCGCGAAGGACGGCCTCGCGGTGCTGACCGCCGAGCTCGTCGAGCACGCGGTCTCCCAACTCCACGACGGCGACCACGAACGGAACGACAAGGCGGTTGCCGGCGGAGTCGCCGCCCCGGTGGCGGAGGGCGGGGAACCTGCAGGTTCCCCGAACGACCACGGCGGGCGCGACTCGACGCATGCGGATGCCGGAGGCGACGCGTCCGGCACCGGCGACCAGTCGACCGCTGAGGACTCGCCCGCCCGCCCCGCGCACGACCACGGAAGGACCGCCCCATGACCGGCACCGCCGATCCGATGAACTGGGCCGAGGCCCGCGAGACCGCTTGGGCCGCAGGCTATGCGGCCCGACCGGCCGCCTCCGAGCTGCCGTTCGGCGAAGCGGTCGGCTCGGCGCTGGCCGCACCGCTCGTGGCCGTCTCCGACCTGCCCGCGTTCCCGACCTCCGCGGTCGACGGCTGGGCGATCGCGGGCAGCGGGCCGTGGCGCATCGACGGGGCCGTGCTGGCGGGCCAGGTACCGCAGGCGATGAAGCCCGGCCAGGCCGTCAAGATCGCGACCGGCGCGCAGGTCCCGGAAGGGGCCGAGGGCATCATCCGCTTGGAGCACAGCAAGGTCGAGGACGAACTCGTCGACGGTCCGGCCGCGCGCGAATGGCGCGAGCCGGGCGAAGAGGCCGTCCTCGGCGAGGAGCTGCTGGCGGCCGGGACCCCGATCAGCCCGCCCGTGGTCGGCCTCGCGGCCGCCGCCGGACACGCGACGCTGCCCGCGCACGCCAAGCCAGCTGCCCGCGTCGTCGTCTTCGGCGACGAGCTGCTGACCTCCGGGGTCTCCCGCGACGGCCGGGTCCGGGACTCGTTGGGCCCCATGGTCCCCCACATGCTCACCGCCGCCGGAGCGGCCGCCGGGCCGAGCATCGGACCGGTCGAGGACACCCTCGAAGCGCACGTCGCGGCACTGCGCGAGGCGCTCGCCGACGCGGACCTGGTGTGCACCACCGGCGGCACGATGGTCGGCCCGGTCGACCACCTCCACGCCGCGCTCGCCGAGATCGGCGCCGAGTACGTGATCAACACCGTCGCCGTGCGGCCCGGCTTCCCGATGCTGCTGGCCCGCACCGAGGACGGGAAGTTCATCGCGGGCCTGCCGGGGAACCCGCAGTCCGCGGTGATCGCGGTCGTCTCGCTCGTCGCGCCGCTGCTCGCGGGCCTGCGCGGGCTGCCGCTGCCGCCGCTCGCCACGGTCCATCTCGCCGAGGAGGTCCCCGGTCGCGGGGGCTTCACCCACCTGGCGCTGGTCGACCGGGCCGGGCACCGGCTCGGCCACCACGGTTCCGCGATGCTGCGGGGCCTGGCCAATGCCGCCGGGTTCGCCGTGATCGGCCCGGAAAGCGTCGGCGCCGCGGGCGCCGCCGTCGAACTCGCCACTGTTCCTGGAGTGTGACCTCATGATCCGCGCACGCGTGCTGGACGCCCCGCTCGACGTCGCCGAGCACGAGGCCGCGGTCGCCGCGGCCGAGGCCGGGGCGGTCGTGTCGTTCTCGGGCGTCGTCCGCAACCACGACCACGGCCGGGGCGTGCTCCGGCTGTCCTACGAGGGCCATCCATCCTCGGGCGAGCTGCTGCGCACGATCGCCGAGGAGATCGCGGCGCGCCCCGGGGTGCGGGGCGTGGTGGTCTCGCACCGGGTCGGCGACCTCGCGATCGGCGACCCGGCCCTGGTGGCGGCCGTCGCCGCCGAGCACCGGAAGGAGGCCTTCGACGCCTGCGCCGACCTCGTCGACGAGGTGAAGGCCCGCCTGCCGATCTGGAAGCACCAGTTCTTCGACGACGGCACCGACGAATGGGTCAATTGCCCCTGAGTACTCGTTCGGATGAATCCGGGGGCGCTGATCGGCTTTCGCGGGGTTTCTTGTCGGACCCGGCTGCCACGCTGGGCCCAGACTGCTCTTTCCCCTCTCGGGAGGGTGGGGGCTAGTGGACGGGCGTCAGGGCGATGCGTCAAGCCGCTGCGTCAGGCCGACCCGGCGCCTTCGTTCTCTTTGCCCTTGCGGCCCACCACTTTCACCAGGACCACGCCGCCCACGACGACCACCAGCAGGCCGAGCAGGATCGCGGCCAGCGCCGCTCCCGTGTTCGAGTCCTCGTCCTCGCTGGGCATGCCGCCGGTCGCCCGGCTGGTCGTTTCCGAAGGCGAGGCCTCGGCGGTCGTCTCGGCACCGGTGGCCGCCGGGTCGGTCGGCTCCGCGCCGGGCGCGTACAGCCCCGCGGGGATCGACTCGACGGTGAACGTGATCGCGTCATCGACGCGGTGCCCGTCCTCGGAGATCACCCGGAACGCGAGCGTGTACTCGCCAGGCGTGGTGTAGAGCATCGGCTGGGTGAACGTGTCCCCGTCGTAGCTCGGGTCCGCGACGTCGATGACGGCGCCGACCGGGTCGGTCACGGCGATCTCGGTCGAGGCCTGGTCGAGGATCTCCGAGAACGTGGCCGAGACCTCGGCCGGTGCCTCTGCGAGGGTGGAGCCGTTCTCGGGGTCGGTGCCGGTGAGTGCCGCGTGCGCCGAGGCCGGGGAGGCGAGGCCGAGCGTCAGGAGCCCGCCGCTCGCGGCGGCCAGAGCAAGCGCGACCGCGCTTTTCACGGTGCGTTTGACGGGCTGTCGTTCAGAAGCGCGAAGAGACATTTCGCCATAGTGCCACGGAGGGCCCGGATCCCCATTGCGGGAAAGGTCACATCAATCACCAGGTCACAGGTGAGACGTGACTGAGGGTGATCCTCGATTGCGAAAATGGCCCGGTTGGCGGAGATAGTACCGCTGACCCTTGTGTTGACGATCGCGAGAAGTTGTGGTGTGCTTACGTCCATGGTTGAACCGATCCGATGGGGAATCCTGGCGACCGGTGGAATCGCATCGACCTTTGTGGAAGATCTTGCCCTCCTCGACGATTGCCGCGTCACCGCTGTGGCCTCTCGATCGGCGGAGCGCGCCGCCGCGTTCGCCAAGAAGCACGACATCCCCCAGGCCTGGGAATCCGTCCAGGCCCTTGCGGCAGATGACGAAGTAGACATCGTCTACGTCGCGACCCCGCACTCCCATCACTACCTGCCCACCCTCCAGCTCCTCGAAGCCGGCAAGCACGTCCTGTGCGAGAAGGCCTTCGCCTACAACGCCGCCCAGGCCCGCACCATGTTCGACGTCGCCCGCGAACACCAGCGGTTCCTGATGGAAGCCATGTGGACCCGGTGCAACCCCGCGATCCGCGAGATGCGCCGTGCCATCAAGGAGGGCATGATCGGCGAGGTCGTGTCCGTGAACGGCAACTTCTCATTCGCCTCCGACCTGCCCGCGAGCCACCGGCTCCGCAACATCGAGCTCGCCGGGGGAGCACTCCTCGACCTCGGGGTCTACCCGATCACGTTGGCGCACTTGGTACTCGGCAAGCCCGATTCGATCGAGGCGCACAGCGTCATGGACACGACCGGGGTGGACGCGCAGACCGCGCTCACCCTCAAGTACCCGAACGCGATCGTGCAGCTCTCCTGCTCCTACCGGGGCGGGCCCGCCAACGAAGTGACGATCGCGGGCACGCTGGGCCGCATCGAACTGCGCGACTACGCCTACCGCCCAAGCGGTTACACACTCGTGCGGTACGACGAGGCGCCCCGCGAGTTCGAGGCGCCCTACGTCGGCCACGGCTACGTCCACGAAGCGCTCGAAGTGCACCGGGCGCTGCGCCAGGGTCGACTCGAGTCGACGCTCGTGCCGCCCCAGAGCACCGTCGAGGTCATGGAGATCATGGACGAGGCGCGCGCCCAGATCGGGCTGCGCTACCCCGGCGAGACCCACCCGAAGTAACCAGGTTTTCCAAGGCCCGCAGGCGGATCAGTACTCGATCTGTTTGCGGGCCTCTTCGCGCTTGGCGCTGATGGCCGCGTGCTTCTCGCGCAGCCACGCCACGCGCGCCTCGGCGTTCTCGATCGTGGTCTGCTCGGCCTGCTCGACGAGCACGCCGCGCCGCGCGGCCTCGTCGCGGAAGACCTGGTCGAGGTTCGGCAGGAGGGCCATGACGGGGCCGGTGAAGAACCCGGTCTCGGCCTCCTTGGTGCGGATCCAGCCCTTGTACTCGATCTCGCAGACCACTTGGCGCCGACCGGCTTCGGGGTCGCGGATGGCGAGGTCGGCGACCATGGCCCAGATGGTGAAGATCGCGGAGGTGGCCTTCTCGGAGACCCAGCCGCGGCCGGGGACGGGCGGCAGCAGGTTCTCGATGCTCTCGGTGAAGGAGTCCGTGGAGAGCTTCTGGATGATGCCGTCCAGGGAGCGGGTGCGGACGGCCTTCACCTTGTGCCACTTGGCGGTCGAGCCGTCGAAGCCGACCTCTTCGGGGCCGATGTCGATGGTGCCGAAGTTGTCGAGCAGGCCCAGGAGCATCCCGGTGCCCATGGGGGGCTTGTTGCCCGAGGTGATGAGCTTGCCGAGGCTCCACTGCCAGTCCTGTTGGACGGGCGAGGCGGGCAGCGGCAGGCGCTTGAGGAGTTCTTCGAGGTCGCCTTCTTTGAACGCGGTCTTCGCCTCACTCGCGAAATTGACGGCGCCGTCGCGCTTCTCGACGACATAGCCAGTAGTGGCGTCCACTTTGCTCTTCGCGAGGCCGACGGCGGCGTCGCGCTTCTCCCGGGCCGCGTCGACCCCGACGTCGACGACCATCTTGCCCGCTTCCTGCGCGCGCTGCTTCATCTGCTCAAGGCGGTCTTTCATTCCCATGCCAGCAAGATACAGGTCGCGGGCCACCAGTCGCTCACCCAGCGGAGCCGCTCAGCGGGCCGCTCCCCCGGCGGCGCCGCGATAAGGTGGTGCGCACCGATCCGCCCCCCGCAGAAGGACCGCGATGCCGCCCACCCGCGACGACCTGCCCCGCGACCGCCTTTTCGGCCGCGGCGCCTACCGCACCCGCGAGGACGCCTACCTCCAGCCGCTGCCGCTTCGCCTGGGCGACAACGCGATGCGCGTCCTGAACGAACGCGCCAGCGCCGTAGCGCGCCCTTCGCCGTCCCGCAGCGACCCGCTCACGGGCCTGCCGAGCCGCAAGCCGATGCGCGTGGTCCGCGACGCCGAGCTCCAACCCGGACCCGGCGAGGGCATCCTCTCGATCGTGGCCGACAGCAGCGGCACCGCGCCCGTGATCGGCGTCGACGGCGTGCCCGTCACGGTCGGCAACGGCCAACTCGACCTGGTGGTCCGCGCCGGGCCGCACACGGTCGAAGTGCAGAACACCGCCACCGTCGACCCGGTCGTCGTGCACGTCGCCGAAGGAGCGGCGCACCAGGTGCAGTACTTCGAAGACGGAGTGAGCGGCCACCGGGTCCTCGGCGAACTGGCCGAGACCGCCGAGTTCATCCCCACGAACGCGGGCTGCTGGTCGTGGCTGGTCCTCGTCTCCGTGATCTGCTGCCTGCCGATGAGTACCGTATTGACGGTGATGCCCACGGAGACTTGGCATCTGGTGTCGGGCATCGTGCTGGGCGCTATCGCGGTGGCACTCATCGCCGCCGGCTGGCCCCTGTACCGCCGCACCAAGGCCAAGTACCACCGCGACATCGCCGAGCAGCGCCGTGCCCTCCCGCGCGAGCCCGTGCCGTACGGCGAGGACGCGATCCTCTCGGGCGCCAACCCGACCGCACTGCCGCCGCTGCCCGCCGGGATGGCCGCGATCGACCTGCACCTCGCCTGCGGCAGGCACCTCTGGGCGGGGCGCCGCAAGGCCGGGCACGGCTCGTTCCTGGCCCGCGCCTGGACGCGGCCGCCGCGCGTGCGCATCAACGGCATCGAGCGCCAGGCCTCCTGGGGGCACTGGCGGTACCTCGTCCCGACCGGGGCGTACCAGGTCACGGTGGTCGTCGACGGCCGCCCGATGGACCTCGACGTCCCCGACCGCCACACCGGCCGACCCGAGAAGCAGCGCGACCTCGTCGTCGAAGCCCATGAGGGCCAGGCGATCCAGGTGAACGCGGAAGCGCACGTCTACGCGGTCTGGCGCCCCGCCACCGGCGACATCGAGTCCTTCGAGCCCCGCCTCTGGCTGGAGGCCGCCTAGTACTGCTGCGGCGTGTACCCCGTCGGCGGGCCTGTGGCCGCCATTGCCGCACGAACCGGTGCGGCCGGCGGCCGCCCGCAGCACCGAGTCGAGCGCGTTCAGGCCCGGTTGAGCGCCGCGTACTGCTGCTGCAGCGCAACAAGTTTGTGCGTGAACAGGTGATCCCGCTGCTTCCGGGAGTCCGCTCCCTGCACGAGCATCGGCGTCGCGTAGACGAACATGCCGCCGCGCGCGATCCACACGACGCGGCGCATGTTCGGTTCGCCCTTCGCGGCCTCTGCCACGGCCTGCGCGGTCCCGGAATCCTTGGCCCACACGGTGACCTGCACCGAGGTGTCCAGGAAGTCGTTGACCTTGCCCGCGATCGCGCGGCCGATGAGGCTCTTCGTGAAGCGCCCTTCCTTGATCACCGGTTTGTCCGCCGCGAACGCCGAGGCCTTCACGAAGGCGCCCGGCGACTCGCACCAGGCGACCTCGTCGGGCACTTCGCCGCGGCTGGAACGGTAGTCGCAGATCAGCTCGGGCATCGGCACGGCCGCGGGCAGCACCCAGATCCGGTACGGGATGACCTTCCCGTCCTCGTCCGCGTCGCAGACGCACAGGTTCTGGAACGGCACCCCGCCGCTCTCGCCGCGCACCAGGCTCCGCACCCGCTGCATCGGCAACCTGAAGGCGCGCAACCGCTCCAGCAGTGGACCCCACTGCGGCAGCGCGAACGCTTCGGCGTCGCTCTTCACATCGACGTAGTGGAGCCCGTTGAGGCGCGAGTGCGACTTCCACAGCCGCGCAGCGTCATCGACCTCGTCGATCTTCGTGGAAGGCCGGTCCAGAGTGGCGTCCCCGAAGACCAGGTCCGTCACATAGACGAAGTTCTCGAGCTTGTGCCAGCGGCGCTCGTCCCCCGCGCCGTCGGCCCACCCGCTGGTCCCCGACACGCGCTAGCCGAACTTCGGGACGTTGATCATCTTCTCGAGGAACGGCAGGAACACGTTGAAGATGTCCCACACCAGGTCGAGGGTCTGACCGAGGTTCTGCACGAACTGGACGGCGGCGTTGATGGCCTGGATCGCGTCGAGCACGAGCCCCATGATCTGGGCGATCGTCATCGCGATGCACAGCGGGATCATCGCGCCGAACGTCGCGGTGGCGGCGGCCACCTGCGGCACGATCGTCTTGATGATCCAGGCGACGCCCTTCGCGATGAGCTTCTCCACCTGCTCGCGGAGCGCCCGGGCCACGCCGGCCATCATGTTGAGCACCTGCTGCATGCCCAGCGCCAGGAAGCCCATGGCGTCCATCATGAGGCCGAGCTCCATGACGCGGGTGCGCGCCACGTCGCCGTCGTCGCCCTGCCAGCTCGCGAGCTCGCCTTCGACCGTGGTGTTCATGTAGTCGGCGATCGGCGGCATGGAGTTGCCGACCTCCTGCCACATCTGGCCGGACTCCTGCATGCGGGTCTCGTTGCCCGTGACCAGGCCGAGGAGGTCCTCGAGGGGCTGGAACGTCTCGATCAGGAAGCTGACGATCGTCCCGGCCAGCCACGCGACGGGGTCGATGCCGACGACCTTGCCCGCGGCCGCGGTCAACTGGGTGTAGCCGTCCTTGTTCGCCGCCAGCTTCCCCTTGAACTGGGACATCGAGCTGCCGACGCCGTTCCAGTTGATCGACTGGAGGTCGTTCTTCAGCAGGGTGCCGCCTGCCTTGAGGGTGTCCTTGTTCTTGTAGGCCTCGTACCCGGCCTTCAGCGGGCCGTTGAGTTTGAAGCCCTGCTGCCCCCAACCCTGCTGGTCGAGGGTGCTCATCGCGCCCTGGCCGAAGTCGGCGCTCCAGGTGTCCTGGTGCCCCGGGGAGTCGGAGAAGTCGTTCATTCCGTGGTCGCTCATGGGGTTCCCTTACTTCTGGACCAGGGGGTCGTTCTGGGTGTCCTTGGAGTACTCGTTCGCGGCGCCGGCGAGGCCGGTGGCGAGCTTGGCGAACTCCTCGCTCATCAGCGTGTCCACGTCCTCCCAGGACGCGCCGGAGTCTTCGAGCCGGGTCGCGACGCCGTCGATGCCCTGGCTCGCCTTGGAGAGCAGGTCGCGCCAGCCGTCGGCGAGCGGGAAGTACAGCATCGACATCGGGATGCCGGCCAGGCCCCACATCCACGGGTCGGGGTCGGCTTCGGTGGAGTACTCAGAGGCCTTGTCGGCGTACGACATCGCTTCGCGCAGCTTGGTCGCCGCCGCGCGCAGCAGGTCGGGTTCGATTTCCTTCGCGGGCATTGTCGCCGCCTTCCGGAGTTAGCAGTGGACGGTGGGGGCTTTAGTTCGGCCGCTCGGGGGCGATGCGGTCCAGCAGCGCCGCCAGGGCCGGGTCGGCGCCGAGGAACTGCCTGGCGATCTCCGCGCTCTTCTCGGCGTGGGCGATCCGCGCCAGCCTGACCAGCTCGATGATCGTCGGCGCGAGCGACTGGCGCTTGCGCATCGCATACTCGTCGATCTTGATCTCGGCGACGCCGCCGTTGCCGTCGAGCTTGACGCAGACGAGTCCGTCCTCGGAGAAGACCTCGATGTTCGCGGCGCTGATCTGCTCCTGCATACCCTCGTACCGGCGGAGGGTCTCCTCGGCCTGGCGCTGCATCGCCTCGAGCCGCGCCATCATCTCGTTCGGGTTCGGGCGCTGGGGCTGATCGGTCATCGGCCCTCCTCCTCGGTGGTGAAGGCGCCGAGCGAACCCATGGCCGCCTGGATCGCCGACGTCAACTGGGCGTCGAGCTGGCTCTCAGCGGACCGCAGGGTCGAGACGATGAGCTCGCCCAACTCCAGGCCGCTCAGTTCGAACGCGCTCATGCGCAGGTCGAGCTCCTCGATCCGACCGCCGGCGGCGGCCACGACACGGACCTCGCCGTGCTCGCTGACGGCCTCGCCGCGGGCTTCGGCGGCCATCCGCTCGATCTCCCTGGTGCGGGCCTGCATCGCTTCGCTGCTGTCGGACATCAGCTCCCCTTCCTCCGCGCAGCGCTCGGGTTCCTGCGGCGCGGTCCTACTGCGATGCTATAGCGCACTAGCCAGTACCCCGAAAGTGCGCCCAACCTGCGGTTGCTGGGGCCGATCCCCCCTGGCCGCCGCATCCGGGGTCCCGTTGGGGCTCAGCGGTACCGGCGCAGGTCGACGCCCGAGCCGTCGCTGAACGAGATCCTCCGGTACACCCCGGCCGGCTTGAACCGCCGCAGAATGCGGGTCCTGCGCAACCGGTCGACCTCGCCCTCATACTCGTAGTGCGCGTCGCGGACCTCGACGACTTTGCGGATCGGCACCGGTTCGGCGAACTCGCTGGGGTCTCCCGAACCGCTCAGGAACTTCCCGTACGTGCGCCCTTCGACGACGATGAACGCGATCCGCCGGTCCGTGAACACCCACAGCCCGCGGTACCGCAGCGCCGGCGTCACCGTGCGGCCCATCACGGACTGTCGGCCCTTGCCGCGCAGGACCACATCGGGGCCTTTCACCTTCGTACCGGAACCCCCGTCGACGCTCGCGCCGCTGAGCCCGTCGGCGAGGAACGCGAGCACGATCAGGATCACCACGGACCCGAGGATCCACCCCAGGGTCTTCGCGATGCGCCACAGCACCTGGTCGGCCGTCCAGAGCGGCCGAGGGACGCCCTCGAGCACCGGCAGCTTCCACTGTGGAATCCAGTCGATGAGCCGCTCATCGGGCTCGAGCCATTGGCGTTCGAGCAGGCCCGGTGAGTCGAGCCGCAGATCGAATCGGGGGTTTCGGGGCATCGGGAGGCCTTCGCTGCCAAGGGGGTCCGCGTCAGTTGCATGCTAACCGGATGGCGCTCGCACCGGGCCGCGCCTCAGGACGTGCACGCAAGGTCGTCAGCGCCGACAACCGCCGCACGGGCGAATAGGTATCCGGGAGGACCTAGATCAAGGCCGACACCTGACGCGCAGTTGCCGATCCCCTCAGTCGACCAGGGCCTTCACCGTCGCGAGCGTATCGAGCAGCTCGCTCTCCCAGGTCTCCCGCTCCCGGTACTGCGGTTCCATCGTGAACACGACCAGCCAGCGGCCGCGCACGGCCCAACCAAACCTGAACGCCCCCTTGGCGTCTTCCCAGGAGGACAGCCACTCGTCCCGGCCTGGCTCGGCGGTGTGCAGCCTTGCCGCATCGGGCGTCAGGAACGCGTCCACCTTCTTGACGAGGTCCCTGCCCACCGACGTCCGACCGAGCCAACCGTTCCCCGCCTTGAGCGGCTTCTGCGGCGGCAGCGGGCCTTCGACGACCTGATACTCGCCGAGCCGCGGATACCAGTCCAGGTGATAGGGGCGATCACGCAGGAGCGCTTGGTCGTAGACGAGATCGGGCCGCGGCCGCGACAGCGCCGCACAGAGGAACCGGTACGGCCACACGGAGCCGCCTCCCCCGAAGTTGAAGGCCGCGTAGCTGACGAACGGCACCTCGTTCCAGCGGCCTTCGAAGAGACCGCCGACCTCGTTGAGCGGCAAACACAACTGCCGCATCTCCGCGAAGAAGCCCGCGAGCCGCTGATCGCCGGCGATCTCAGCCGCGGACAGGTCAGCCCGATAGGGGAACCCGTGCTCGGCGGCGAACTCGCCCCACTTGCGCTTCCGCTGCAGCGCCACCTGCTGCGGCGAGGGCGAATCGTCCCCGTAGTCGTCCCCAGAGCCGGGGGCGCTGTCGCTCGCGACCGCGATCTGCGCCACGATCTCCAACGTTTTCACCAGCGGGCGTGTCTTCTTCTTCGGCTTCGGCCCGTATGGGTATTCCACCTACGCCTCCTCGCGTTCGGGAATCTCGGAAGGATCGACCAGGCGCTTGATCGCCGGAAGCGTATCGAGGAACTCGCCGGTCTTGTCGCGCGCGCCGTAGCCTCTGATGTGCTCTTCTTCGAACAGCACCAGCCACCGGCCCCGCACCAGCCAGTCGCGCTCGAACGCCGCAGGTTCGTACGGCCGCGAAGACACCTGGGACGCATAGTCTTTCGAAGCAGCATGCAGGCGCGGAACCGGATTGGTGAACGCCTCGACCGCGCGCCTGAACTCACGCCCTACCTTCGTCCGCCCGAGCAGCCCGGGCTCGCGGCCAGGCTGGTTCGGCGGAGGCTTGGGGCCCTCAACGCGCTCGTACGACTCGTGGCCCGGGTACCAGTGCCGCCGCTCCTGAGGCGCGTAGTCGAGCCGCCGGTCGTGCACGAGATCGGGATAGTCACGCGACAGCGCCGCGCAGACCAGCCGGAACGGTCGGACCGTCTCGGTCTCATCGACGCTGTAGGCCGCGAAGCTGATGAACGGCACGCCCTGCCACTCAGCCTCTAGCAAACCCGCCGCGCCGTGCACTGGAACGTGCAGCTGCCGCATCTCCTCGAAGAACGCCGAAAGCCGCGGATCGGCCAAGATCTCGGCGATCGGCAGCGTCTCGCGATAAGGCCGGGCCTGCTTGCGGGCGAACTTCCCCCACTCCTTGATCCGGATACCCGCGACCGTCTGCGGCGACGCCTTGACATCGGGACTGTCATCGCTGCTGTAGTCACCGGTAACCGCGATGTCGACGATATCCACCAGTGCACTCGCCAGCGGATGCTTCTTCTTCGGTTGCGGCTCTTTCCGATCACTCATATCGGCAGGCTCGGCTTCGGAACCTGGACGAGTTCGGCGACGAACGGCTGGAGGATCGAGAAGACGTCCTGGACGAGATTCAGCAGCGCCCCGAAGTCCTGGAACATCTGCATCGCGCCCTGGACCATCTGGATCGCGTCGAGCACGAGCCCGGCGATCTTCGCGACCGTCATGGCGATGCAGACCGGCGCGGCCGCACCGAGCGTCGCGATGCTGGCGGCGATCTGCGGTGCGATGGTCTTGATGACCCACACGACGCCGTCCGTGATGAGCTTCTGCACGAAGGTGCGCAGCGCCTTCGCTAGCCCGGCCATCATGTGGAGGACGAACTCCATGCCCCCGGCCAGGTGGCCCATGACGTCCATCATGAGACCCAGCTCCATGACCCGCGCCCGGGCGGCCGATCCCGCCTCGCCTTCCCACTGGGCCAGTTCGCCTTCCACAACCGTGAGCATGTGATCGGCGATCGGCGGCATCGCATTGCCGACCTCCTGCCACATGTTCGCCGAGACGTTCATGCGCGCCTCGTTGCCGGTCACCACGCCGAGGATGTCCTCAAGCGGCTGGAAGGTCTGCACGAGGAAGTCGACCAGCGTGCCGACCAGCCACTTGAGCGGGTCGATGCCGACCGTGCCCTTCGCCTTGGACAGGAATTTCTCGTAGTCGCCCTTGACGCGGTTCTTGTCACTGGCGAGTTGACCGGTCTTGTCGTTGACAGCCCCCCAGTCGACCTTGAGCTTGTTGCCGAGGGTGCCAGCCCGATCCCGCAACGATCCGCGCTGGCCCTCAGGCAGGTTGCTGCCGGTGAGGTCGGCCTTCATGTTGTTGAAGGCGCCGCGATAGGTGCTCTGCCCCATGACCATCGACATGGCCATGCTGCCGGGGCTGTTGATCAGCTTCTGGTGGTCGAGCACGTTGAGTGCCGCGTTGCCGACGTCAGCGGTGTTCCCGTTCGAGTCCTCGCCCCACTCGCCCTGCTGCGGCGAATCGGAGAAGTCCTGCATTCCGTTGTCGCTCATCGGTTCGTCTTCCTCAGGTGGTGGTGATCATCGGGGGGTTCTGAGTGGCGTCCTTGTAGTCGCCGTAAGCGCCGGAGAGATCGGTGAGCAGCGAGCCGAACTCCTCGCCGATCACCGAGTCGATCTCCACGTAGCCGTTGCAGCTGTCCTCGAGGCGCTGGCTCAGGCCCTCGATGGCCTGGCCGGTGTCGGAGAGCAGGCTCCGCCAGCCGTCAGCCAGCGCGAAGTAGATCGGGGCGGTGACGACGCCCGGGAGGCCCCACATCCACCATTCGGGGTCGGCCTCGGTCGAGTACTGGGATGCCATGTCGGCGTATGAAACCGCTTCGCGCAGCTTGGATGCTGCCGCGGTCAGATCATCGGGATTCACGTCGATCGAGGGCATGGGGGGACCTCCTGGGGCGCGGTGGGCTGTGCCGCAACAGTACAAAGCGTGCGCTACTGATTGCACCACAAAAGGATCAGAAGATGGGTACGACCTGCCTGGGGAGCCGACACGGATGATCTCGACGTACTTGCGTTGAGACTGAAAAACCAATCGGTGTACTACCTGGTGAAAGCCGAAGGGGCCGACGGGATCTCTCCCGTCGGCCCCGTTCAGGTCTCGCTACGCGTAGGGGTCTTCCTCTTCATTGCCGATGCCCCAGACGTCGTCGTCCTCGGTCAGCCAGGTGCCGGACTCCTGCTCGCCCTCGCCCGGACCGCCCATGCCGCGGCCGCCACCGGCGCCGCCCATCATGCCGCCGGCCATGCCGCGCCCTCCGGCGCCCATGCCTTTGCCCATGCCCTTGGGGCCACCACCTCGGCCACCGCCACGACCACCGGCGCCGGCACCGGCGCCACGGCCGCCGCCTGCACCGCCCATCATGCCGCCCATACCGCCGGCGCCCAGGCCACCGCCCAAGCCGCCACCGGCACCACCGCCGAGGCCGCCACCAGGACCGCCGCCTCCGCCGGGAAGCCCGCCGCCGAGGCCGCCACCAAGGCCACCACCGCCGGAAGCCAGACCACCGGAGATGTCGTCGGGGTCGGGGACGTTGGAGTCCCACGGGTTCTCGGTATCGAGACCTCCGGTGTCGATACCGGGGTTGTAGGTGCCAGGAGTCGAACCGACGCTCGGCGGGCTGTCGGGCGAGCCGAGGTCTCCGGTGAGGTTGCCCGGCGGCTGGCTCGCAGGCATATCACCCATGCCGCCCGGAATGCTCGGCGATCCCGGCGGAGTCGGGTTGGTCAGGTTCGGGGGCTGCTCAAGTTCCTCGCCGCCGACGATCGCCGGGGGCTTGCCCGGGGTGGCGTCATACTCAGTCTCGTTGACACCGGTTTCCTGGTTGGTCTTGCGAACCGAGATGTCGTCGGCGGTCCGCTCGGAGGCGCTCTTGAGTCCCTCGGCCACGTCTTCGCGCTCGTAGAATGCCCAGTCGTCGAGCTCGCTCTGCGCAATGGACTCGGCTTCGGCCTGATCGGTGCCGTTCTGAACGAGATAGTTGACGCGTCCCTGACGCCACTCATCGGCGGAGACGAACATTTCCTGGCCGAAGTTCGTGTTCCCGTCGCCGGTCCCGCCGTCCGCGGAGCCGCCGCCGTACCAGAAGGCCGCCTTCTCGTCGTCCATGATCTCGCAGTCACCGGAGTGCCACGGCGGACGGAAGTGGATCCTGGCTTCGTCGCAAGTGCCGTTCTTGATGTAGTACTGCGGCTCGGGGAAGGGGATGTGCCCGGTGTCGCCACCCTGCTGGGCAAAGATCTCCTGCCCCGCTTGATCCAGGGAGGTTGCGACGCTGTCGATCTTGTCGACGGTGTCAAAGATCAGCGTCTTCAGCTCATCGTTGGTGTCGCTGAACGAGTCGAAGTCATCGCCGGTCCAGAACTTCGAGAGCTGCTCGATGTTGTACTTGTGGCGCTCTTCGAAATCAGAGAGGTCTTTGCTGACCTGCCTCCACGCTTCGACCATCGGATAGATCGCATGATCTGCACTTGGGCGAACCGCAGCAAGAACCGCTTGGAAGGTCGATTCGGAGGGTGCGGCGTAACGGTGCCCGGAGTTTTCGAGCTGGAAGGTCTGCCCGTCCATGTAGACACCGGCCATCAACGATTCCCAGTCGGTGTCGGCCTGTGCCCTCCCGAGTGAGCAGCCATCAGCATGGCACTTAGTTGTCTGCTGGTAGTGCTTCGCTTCGTGTTCCGTCGGACCTTCGTGGGTCTCGATCTCTTCTTCCGCCATGGAGGGTGCTCCTTCAGATCAGGATTCGAGCTGGCTACTGACTGCTTCGAACATCGTGTAGATGTATTCGTCCGCAACCCAATTGACCAATTCAGACCGATCGAATGCAAGAGCGGTACGTGCGTCGATCTCTTCCTGACTCAGTCCATACCGGGCCGCAGCAGTCTTTTCCGCGTCTGTGGGAATCGTCAGGTAGGCCTCGACGATGTAGTTGCTGGTTCGAGCATCTACTATCATCGACCCAGCCTCACCTGAGCGCTCTCCCTCAGTGCCGAGGATGGCGTAGGCATGAGCTTGGTCCCACTCACCCTCAAGATCTGCATCGATCAGCAAGTCCTCAGCCGTGAGGTCTCGGACATTGGTTTCGACGTTATCCCTGTACCAACCCTCTTGGCGCATTGCCCACATGTCGTCTACATGCTCGGTCGAGTTTCCAGGGAAGACACCGAGATGAACCTGCATCCAGATAGAGGTGCCATCAGTGTCCACAACTTCGATTTCCGCCCGGCAGGAAACTGACTCGGCGTCGATCGCAGACCCCATATCTACGTGGTTAGGCCCTTCGGCGTAGGTGGTCGCCGCGGCCTTGTCACGGATCGGGTCGGGCGAAAGTACCTCGCACATGTCCCAGCTTGCGACCTGACTGGTTACGTCGGTGAACCCGTCTTCAGACGTGTCGCTGCCGTTGCCTGAGTCGTCGCCGGTCAGTGCCGAGCATCCGGACAGCAACACCAGAGCGGTCCCTGCTAGGCCCGCCGAGAACACCTTCATACGCTGCTTGAACATGTCTGGACTGGTTCCTCTCTAGTTTCTGCCCGGACTGGCCGGATCACAGCTCGTCGTAGTAGTTGGTCGTGGGAGCCTCGGTCGGCACTGATTCACCGACACTGAGGTACTGCTCGATCTCGGTGACGTTGGAGTCCTCGGTGTCCGCGTTCTGTTTCACGATCTCGTCGAGCGCTTCCAGCATCTTCTTGATGGTCACCTTGATGTTCTGCAGATCGGTCCAGGTCGACTGGAAGCTGGTCAGGTATTCGCTCTTCTTCCCCTCGACCCCTTCCAGCCCGAACGCCGGCATGTTGCTGAGGTCGCCATCGCGCATCCTCGGGATGATCTGCTCCTCGATGAAGTCGAGGTCAGCTTTGAGGATCCGTTGGAAATCGGCGACAGCTTCCGGATCGAACTCGCGCTGAGACATCAGGGCTCCTTCGGGGGAGGTAGGGGCTCCAGTAGACAGGTTAGTAGCTTGGACTTCAGGTTAGCAGGGGATCGCAACCCGTACAGTCCTGGCAAAACACCTGCGCCGTCCCTGGTCACAGCTGTCAGGTCGGTGTGCCGCAAGGCTTGCGCGCCAAGGGGTTCGGGTTCCGTGTCGTCACCCTCGCAGCGCCGGGCTCGTATCATGGGGCTGCCCCGCCGAGAGGATGAGCCGATGGACGCCGTGAATGGCTTCCCCCCTGATATCGAGGCCTTTCGCTTCGAGCCCCCCGATGACTACGAGGAGAAGCTCCAGCAGGGCTACGAGCTCCTGGAGTTCTGGCCTCACGACGAGATGTACGAGAACGACAAGGCCGTGCTCGACATGACCCCCTCTCGCGCCGCCATCGAGGCCGTGAACGCCGATCTTGAACGGGCACAAGAGCTGATCCGCGAGATGCAGCAGGCGCGCTACCGGGGCCAGGACGAGTACGGGACCTCGATGGTGACGATGAACTTCGCCGGGGAAATGATCGGCCTGGAGTTCTCCACCGACGCCGTCCGCATGGGCAACCGCGAGCTGGGCGAGGCCATCCGCGAGGCCTGGCAGTACGCGAAGGAAGCGCAGCTCGAGGACACCGACCGGTTGAACCGGATCGCCGGCGGCATGGGAGGCGGAGTCCGATGAGGGACTATGCGAGCCTGAGAGCCGAGGTTGTTACGGCCACGGATCAGAGCATGGCCCAGATGCGGCAGGTTCTGGAGGAGCACGCCGATGAGGTCGTCTCGCAGACGGCCGAGTCAGGTCTGTGCACGGTGTTCATGAACCTCAACCGGGACCTGCTCGAGGTCCGGTTCCTGAAGGCGAACGTGGCGAGAGAGTACGACCGCGAGACCCTCGCGGAGGAAGTGCTAGGGACGATCAAGGCCGCTCAGGTGACGATCGAGGAGCGGATCATGGAGCTCCTCGGCGTGAGCTGAACCGCCAACGGCGCGTTCGGAACTCAGTGAGTCTCTTCGGGCAACTCATGCGGAACGCTGAGTGAGGATGAAGCGGCGCGGTCGTTCGATGTGGAAGAACGCCAGGGCCGCGCGTGCGATGGTGCCGATCCGCCAAGGGTTGAGCGAGACCTTCTGCAAGCAGCGGAACCGAACCTTCAGGTCGGCGTTGGCTTTCTCGGCCAGGGCGCGCTTGGCGCCGATCAACTGGTTCCACTCCTTCTGGGCTTCGGTGGGCTTGCCGCGCTGGGGCGTCTTGTGCGGTAGGACCACGGCCGGGAAGGCCCGGAACTTCTCATACCCCAGATCGGCCAGCACCAGCAGGTGATCGTCTTCGGCGACGCCGATGTTGAGTAGGGCGATCTCAGCCTCGACGCCGGTTTTACCCGCGGCGTTCGCATCGTGCTCGCGGCCGGGCCGGGCTTCGGCGATCCACAGCGGATACCCGTCCGGTGCGGAGATGACCTGGAGGTTCACTCCATGACGGTGGTGCTTGCCGCTCCAGAACAGGTCAACGCCCTTGGTGGGCTCTTCGACTTGGACGCGGCAGGTGGGGACGAGGGTGCCGTCCAGGCCGATGTGCCCGTCGCCGGCCGCCCGAGCGGCATCGATCGCTTCCTGCAAGCTCGGGGCCTCCTACGCGAGGACTTCGAGGCCTTCCCAGAGGTTGTCGTAGGCCGTCGTCCGCCCGAGGGCGTTGTCGGCCGCGAGCTGCGTGATGCGGGTGCCGTCGATGAGGAATCGGAGCACGAACACCGCCTGCGACCAGGGAGTGAGCTTCCGGGTGCCCTTGCGGGTACCGATCCGGCGGCGGTGGGCTGCGAGACGGCGAGCAAGCCAGTCGCAGGCGGCACGGTCGACAGGCAGCAGGGCGGTGTATGCGACACTCAAAGACGTGAAACCTCTTGGTGGGGAACTGAAGTCGTAGCAGCTCCAGTTTCTACCAAGAGGTTTCCTTGTCTCCCAACGGATCATGATCACGCGCATCAGCTTGCCCGAAGAAGCTCACTGATCCACCGGTCACGCGTCGAAATCGTGGTCCCCGTAGCTGACCCATCCCAGATCGATCAGCTCGTCCGCCAGTTCGTCCTCGTCAAGATCCTCAAGGTCTTCAAGCTTCTTCACCGTTTCCAGGTCCTTGGCGGGAACGTCACCGAGGAAGACGTAGTCGCCGTAGTCCGCGACCTCGCCCTCCAGCTCCGGAACCGTGATCCGGTCCCAGTCCACGTCGACCTCGATCTTCCCGTTGAACTCGCCTTCGAACATTGCATCGGCGAGCCGAGTCTTCACCACCGCCCGATCCTCCCCGGCGACGGCGAAACCGATCGGATCGCGCGGACCGCGGAAGGTGATGTCCGGGAAGCCCTCAATGCGGATCGTGATGAACGGGTGGAGGTCGATCGAGGTCGTCCGCACATTCCGCTGGTACACGTCCAGGCAGAGTTCGGCGCCATACTTGAAGAGCAGCCACACCTCGCCCGAGTGCTCGAATTCGGAGTCCAAGGCGCCCATGGCTTCGTCGAGCGTCCCGCAGATATGGTGCGCGTCCTTCCGGGCGCCGCCGGGGGAGACGCCGAAGCTCAGGTCGTAAAAGCTCTTCAAGATCATGCCGGAACACTAAAGACTGTCCCGTTATTGCTTGTGCTGCAGGGGTTTAGGATGCCCGGGTGGGTGTGGTGACAGCGGCTGAGGAGTGTTGGATCGAGCCGTTCTCAGGGCTGCGGCCCAGGGTGTTCTCCCG
This sequence comes from Glycomyces luteolus, assembly GCF_027622875.1. Lineage (GTDB taxonomy): Bacteria > Actinomycetota > Actinomycetes > Mycobacteriales > Micromonosporaceae > Glycomyces > Glycomyces luteolus. The sequence goes on from NZ_JAPZVP010000034.1 coordinate 29,376, forward strand.
CCTCGTGCGC
>NZ_JAPZVP010000035.1 GCF_027622875.1 Glycomyces luteolus
ACCGAGCCGTGAAAGCCATGCGAGCCGCGAAAGCGAAATGCCGAGAAAAGTTCGGAAACCGATCCCCGGTGCCGGTCTTAGGCTGCCCCAGCGGGCGACCGCTGGGGGAAGCGCCGCAACACCAAGCAGCGCAGCCCGAACCCCGAACGGGTCCGGGCCCCTCAGCACGCCCAAGACCGACCACCCACCCCAGCCCACACCCACCCGCCGCCACCCGCCCAGACCCGAAACCGAACCAACCGGGAAGCCAGAAGCGCGCCCGATCCCCTTCCCCGCCCTGTCGTCGCCGCCTGCCTGAGCCTGGACCCGATCGGGCTGGGAAGCCGGAGAGGGACCCAATCCCTGCCCCTGCCTTGTTGTCGCTGATTGGTTGAGCCTGGACCTGAGCCGACCGAGAGGCCAGAGGCGCGCCCGGTCCCCTTCCCCGCCCTGTCGTCGCTGATTGGTTGAGCCCGGACCTGAGCTGGCCGGGAGGCCGGAGGCGTACCCGACCTCATACCCCACCCTGTCGTCGCTGATTGGTTGAGCCGCAAGCACCGTCGCACCGGGAAGCCGCATCGGCTCGGTCTTCAAGAGCGCCGTCCAACCGCAAGGTCGAGGAGGTCTGGGAGTACTCGTTCTACACCCGCGGCATCGACTCGCTCCTGCTGTTTCAAAAGGAGAAGCAACCGAAGCTCGCGATCATTCTCCGAGTGGTCCACGAGAAGCTCGAAGATCCCCGGGTCGACTTCTGGCCCTATCCGGTGACCTGGGTGCGCGCCTGCTACGACCGCTCGACGCTCATGGTCGCCATCGCCGAATCCAGCGAACTCGCCGAGTGGGCGCGACAACCCATCGAGTGGGGAGTCGGCAGCGTGTCCATGCGGCCCGCCTCCGTCTGCCTCGGAGAAATCGACCCCGGAGACGGCCTCGGGCTCGGCCTCCTAACCGCTCTCTCCGACCGCGCAACGACAGAAGACCTAGGCGCAGGCCGTCGAAGCCCTTGCGGCACTGCCATTCGAGCTGGCACAACGGTCCGCCGGCATCGTCGATATCGGCAAGCGTGGCGGCCTCGCAGAGTGGCGGAAAGTAAGACGGAATGGTACCAAGATGGCATCTCAGTGAGGGCTGCCGTTCTGTCCAATCGGTCGGGCGCTTTCAGGACTACCGCTGTCGATAGGACGGAGCGCAATCCTCTGCCCTCTGAAAAGGGATGAAGGGCTGGCGTTCCATTCAATGGGCGGCCACCAGCGCGGATGCTGCCAAGTCTGGGTCAGCTCTCCGACTGAGACTCCAACGACAACGATCGACCAGCGCCGCTTGCCGACATTGATCTCGGGCAGCACCTGGCGGCCGAGCACCGCTACGACGACCTCCTCCAGACTCCGGATGCCATCAACCTTGACCGCGACGGTGACCAGACCGTCCTCGCCGTCCTCTTCCGGAGGCAGGATCCACAGCTCGGCAACGCCTGGCGCGGTGGTGCCGCGCTCCGGCGGCAACCGCCGCTCGGCGTCTCTGTTTCGGGCCCACAGCATCAGCGGGAGGATCAACATGAAGTGCCATGTGATCAAGTAGGTCAGGAGTCCATGCGCCATGCCCCAAGACTCGATCATGCTCAACGATTGGAGAAGCGACAACAGACCGCTCATAAGGCATGTCGTCAGGAAAACGCCGAAGTGCCGTTCTACTCTGAACGCGCGCATTCTTCGAGGCGCTTCCCCTTCGGGCTCCAACAAAGCAGCTCTGTCGATGAAGCCAATAACCGGATTCCGCCAAACGAAGAACGCGATCACCAGTGCCACGATCACACCCCTGGAGAGAAGCCACCTGGGCCACGTGTTCTCCAGGGCGAGCAGGGCAATCGGAAAGTAGAGCGGCAGAATGGCGAGGCACACGGCGTACTGCCAGAGCACCAGTGGCCCGACCCGACGGATCACGCGGTTCATGCGGGTGTTCCCGATCCGGCGCGCAGGCGTAGTGCGCCGCCCGCGGGGAACGGCTCGTCCGGGTCTACTGACCACTCGATCGGCGGCCACCAGCGCGGGTGCTCCCAACCGGCCCAATCGCCCGCGGCAAGGACGGTGAACACGACGGTGAAGGACGAAGCGGCGAAGAAGAAGCCCTCTCGCAAGGAGGTTGCGACCGCCGAACTGGCCGCGACGGGGACCGACACTATGAGGAAACCCGTCGGGCGGCTGAAGTCAGCTGCGATTGCCGGTGGTCGTCCATTCATGCGCGAGTCAGCAGAGCCTGGCTGACTCCCTGGAAGCAAGCCGGAAGCCCTATGAGCAGGAGCAGTGCGAGAAACGCTCCGAGGGATCCGCGAAGTGGTCCGTCAAGCGACAGTCGGGAGGCAATTGCGAGAGCACCGAGCCAGGGCAGCAGCGTTCCGAACTGCCAGAGGAGTACTGGGCCGAAGCGGTGGACCGAGGGTCGCATGGCGAGGGGCTTTCCAGTTGCAATAACGAGGGATGCCCACGGTATGCGGCAGGGGTGGCTTGGCGCAAGAGGATCGGTGTTCCGTGGGCGGCGTCGGCCGGGATGAAGGGTTCTCCGGCCGGGGACTTTCTCAGGTCGGTGCCTCTGGCGCGAAGCAACTCTTCGGTGGCGGCGAGGTCGGCGACTTCGATGGCGTACGCGCTCAAGGACGAGGATCTGGGCGCCTCGCCTGGCAGTCGTTCGGCGAAGCGGCGCGGGGTGGTGATCGTGAGTCGGTGCGCGCCAAGCTCAATGGTGCGCATGTCGCCGTGTCCGGTCGGGATTCGGTTCAGGTACATCCCGTAGCGGTCGGCGGTGGCGTCGAGATCGCCGTCGTCCACGCAGAGCACACCCTCGGCCAGGCCGATCGCGCCGTTGGGATGGTCGAGGCCGGTCTGGGCGTCGAGCAGTTCGGGCGGGGCGTCTTCGGCGGCGCCGATGCGGCCTTCGGGAAGCAAGCCGGACTGGTCGTCGCTGATTTCGAGGTACTTGATCGGGGCGAGGCTGGTGCCAGCTGCGGTGGTGATCGGCCGCTGGGCGGGGCGGGCTCCGGTGTGGCCGATGTTGATCGAGGTGAGACGGGCGGCGGTTCGGTCGGCGTCGACGGTGGAGAAGATGAGGATGTGCGCGCCCTCGGATCGGTGCAGTCGCGTTTCGAGGGCCGCGACCGTGCCGCGAATGGCCGTCCGGGTGGCCGCGAGCTGGTCGTCAGGGACTTGGAGCGGGACGAGTCGGGCATCGGCGGGGAGCTGGTCACGATCCTCAGGAGCGAATGCGAGCAGTTCGATGAAGCCACGTGAGAAGTCGGCGTGGGTGTTGCCGGCACCGATCGGCTCGGGTTCGGCGTCGGGCGCTGGCGGGAGGGCGGGATAGGCCGGTGATCCGATGTCGAATCCGAGTCGGCGGAAGGTGTCGATCGCGGCGTCCATGTCATGGACGACCAGGCCGACGTGGTGGAGGCCGGTGATATCGTTGGCGGACATGCGGGTGTGCCCTCTCTGGTGCGGGTGTCAGTCGGCGGCGGTGCCGTAGGCGAGGCGGTCGAATTGGGCCGCAAGGCGTTCGAACGCTTCGACGGCCCGAGGTACTGCGGAGGCGCAGCGGGCGGGGGCCGGTGTCCTGGCCGGTTCGAAAGAGCGGCGGAGAACCTCGGCGAACAGATCCGCGCGGCGTTCGAGACCGGCGTCGGGGTCGTCGCTCAGTAGTGTTGTGGCGGCGAAGAAGCCGTAGGCGATGGCCTGCACGGCCTGGTCGATGTCCGCCAGGTCGAGGTCGTGGCGCAGGAGCCGGTGGTCGCGCAGGGCGGCAAGGTAGTCGTCGGCGGCGATCAGCTTGGTCTCGGCCAGCCCGGCGCGGGCGGGGTGGTTCATGAATGCGGTCAGGTCGGCCTCGTCGGTGATGAAGATCGACCGCAGGATCGGGCGTCCCATGGCTTCCAGGTACAGCCGCCGAAGGTAGCGGTGGAGGACCACCTCGGCCGGATCGACGCAGATCGCGGCGATGACGGTGCGGTACATGGCGGCCGCCTCCCGGGCGCCGACGGCCAGCAGCAGATGCTCGCGGCTGTTCCAGTGCAGGTAGACGGTCCCCTTGCCGACCCCGGCCCGCCCCGCGACTTGGTCGATGCGCAGTCCGGGCGGGCCGACCTCCGCGAGCAGCGCCGCTGCGGCGTCCAGGAGCGCATCGGCGCGCTGGCGGAGATCCGCTCGCTGGGTCTTCGCCATACCCGTCCTCCGATGCCGCTTCAACTCGTGACCAGAACAGTATCATGGTCACGAGTTTCGGCGATCGGACGAGCTGCGGATGCGCCTCGCTCACCGCGCGGACAAACGATTTGGTGCATTGAGGACTGGTCGATACTCTGCGTGAATGGACTGGGTCAAGGACTTCTACGAAGGCAGCGTCCGATGGTGGGGCGAGGCCGAGTCGGTGATCGGCGAGCGTGATCGGCGGCGGGTCGCCCTGCTCCATCGACTGCTCGGCGACGCGCCGAAGACGATTCTCGATCTGGGTTGCGGCTCGGCGACGACGGCCGCCGCGTTCGCGCAGGCAGGGCATCGGGTCGTCGGCGTCGACCTGGTCGACCGGTCGGGTTTCACCGCACCGCTCATCGCGCAGGCCGTCCCCGGCGCGCTCCGAGTGCTCCAGGCTGACTTCTACGAGGTCGACCTCGGCGAGCGGTTCGACGTGGTGACCTACTGGAACGGTTTCGGCATCGGCGACGACCGCGACCAGCGCCGACTGCTTCGCCGCATCGCCGCCGAATGGCTGACCGAGGAGGGCACGGCGATGATCGACGTGTTCAACCCGCTGGTGTGGGCGGCGTGGCATGGCGATGTCGAGCATCGCCCGGCGATCCCCGAGGCGGGGTACCACCATGACCTGTTCGAGCGCAACGGCTTCGATCCGGTGTCCAACCGAGCGGAGCTGACGTGGGCCGATGCCGCCGACGCCGAGGAGCGGTTCACCCAGTACTTGCGCTGCTACAGCCCGGCCGACCTGCGGCTGCTACTCGAAACCACAGGTCTGCGCCTCCATCGGATCGTGGCCGGTGAGGAACCGCTCGACCCCGCGGCCGTCCACACCGGCCACCTGCCGCTGCTCGAAGAGCACTACGAGTACCTGGCGGTGCTCAAACCCGACTGAAGGCCTAGCCCTTGGTGACAGTGAGCTTGTCGCCCTGGTCGTCCACGCCGACGTGGACGGTGTCGCCGTCGATGATCTTGCCTTCGAGGAGCTCGCGGGAGAGCGGGTCGCCGATCGAGGACTGGATGAGGCGGCGCAGGGGGCGGGCTCCGTAGACCGGGTCGAAGCCTCGGTCGGCGAGCCAGGACTTCGCCGCGTCGTTGACGTCCAGCCTCAACCGCCTGGTCTCCATGCGGTGCTCCAGGAATCGAAGCTGGACGTCCACGATCGCTTTCAGCTGCTCGTGTTCGAGAGCGTGGAAGATGACGATGTCGTCGAGGCGGTTGAGGAACTCCGGCTTGAAGTGGGTGCGGATCGCGGCCATGACCTGGTCGCGCTTCGCGGTGTCTTCGAGGAGCGGGTCGGTGAGCGCCTGCGAGCCGAGGTTCGAGGTCATGATGAGGATGACATTGCGGAAGTCGACCGTGCGGCCCTGGCCGTCGGTGAGGCGGCCGTCGTCCAGGACCTGGAGGAGCGTGTCGAACACGCGCGGGTGGGCCTTCTCGACCTCGTCGAGGAGGACCACGGAGTAGGGGCGGCGGCGCACCGGCTCGGTGAGCTGCCCGCCCTCCTCGTAGCCGACGTAGCCGGGCGGGGCGCCGATGAGGCGGGCCGTCGAGTGCTGCTCGGTGTATTCGCCCATGTCGATGCGGATCATGGCGCGGTCGTCGTCGAACATGAACTGCGCCAAGGCCTTCGCGAGCTCGGTCTTGCCGACGCCCGTGGGCCCGGCGAAGATGAACGAGCCGGTGGGCCGGTTCGGGTCGGACAGGCCCGCCCGGGCGCGCCGCAGGGCGTCGGAGACGACCGTGACCGCTTCGAGCTGGCCCACGACGCGCTCGCCCAGGACCTCCTCGGCGTGCAGGAGCTTGTGCGTCTCCGATTCCTGGAGGCGCCCGGCGGGGATGCCGGTCCAGGCGCTGACGACGTCGGCGATCTCGTCGGCGTCGATCTCCTCTTTGAGCATCGGCTGGTGGGCCGGGTCGGTGTCGGCGCTCGCGAGTTCCGCTTCCGCGGCGGTGAGCTGCTGCTCGAGTTCGGGGATGCGGCCGTAGCGCAGCTGCGCGGCCTTCTCGAGGTCGTATTCGCGTTCGGCGCGTTCGGCCTGGGTGCGCAGGTCGTCGAGTTCCTCTTTCAACTCGGAGACCTTGCCGATGCGGCTCTTCTCGGACTCCCATTGGCGGGAGAGGGCCGCGAGCTTCTCGCGTTCGTCGGCGAGTTCGCGCTGGAGGAACGCGAGCCGCTCGGCTGAGGCCGGGTCGTCCTTCTCGTTCTGGAGGGCGGTCTCCTCGATCTCGAGGCGGCGGACGGCGCGCTCGATCGTGTCGATCTCCTCGGGGCGCGAGTCGATCTCGATGCGGAGGCGGCTGGCGGCCTCGTCGACGAGGTCGATGGCCTTGTCCGGGAGCTTGCGGTCCTGGAGGTAGCGGTCCGAGAGCTGGGCGGCGGCGACGAGCGCGGAGTCGGTGATGCGCACGCCGTGGTGGACCTCGTAGCGCTCCTTGAGGCCGCGGAGGATCGCGACGGTGTCCTCTACGGACGGCTCGCCGACGTACACCTGCTGGAAGCGGCGTTCGAGGGCGGCGTCCTTCTCGATGTGCTCGCGGTACTCGTTGAGGGTGGTGGCGCCGATCATGTGGAGTTCGCCGCGGGCGAGGGCGGGCTTGAGCATGTTCCCGGCGTCCATGGAGCCCTCGGACTTGCCGGCGCCGACCATGGTGTGGAGCTCGTCGATGAACGGGATGATCTCGCCGTCAGAGGATTTGATCTCCTCCAGGACGGACTTGAAGCGCTCCTCGAACTGGCCCCGGTACTGCGCGCCGGCGATCATGCTGGCGAGGTCGAGGAGCATGACGCGGCGGTCGCGCAGCGACTCGGGCACGTCTCCGGCGACGATGCGCTGGGCGAGGCCCTCGACGATGGCGGTCTTGCCGACGCCGGGCTCGCCGATGAGGACCGGGTTGTTCTTGGTGCGGCGGGAGAGGACCTGGATGACGCGGCGGATCTCGGTGTCGCGGCCGATCACGGGGTCCACTTTGCCGGAGCGGGCGGTCTCGGTGAGGTCGACGGCGTACTTCTCGAGGGCCTTGTAACCCTGCTCGGGGTCGGCGGTGGAGATCTTGCGGTCGCCGCCGCGCAGGGTGGGGAAGGCGCTGATGAGCTTCTTGTCGGTGGCGCCGTGCTCGGCCAGGAAGGTGCCGACGTCGCCGCCGGCCTGGACGAGGCCGGTGATGAGGTGCTCGGTGGAGACGTACTCGTCGCCGTAGTCGGTGGCGAGCTTGTCGGCGGCGTTGATGGCGCGCAGGGATTCGCGGGCCATGGACGGCTCGGAGACGGACGGCCCGGAGGCCGACGGGAGCTCGTCGATACGCCGCTCGGTCTCGGCCGAGACGGTGCCGGGGGTGACGCCCACGAGCTGGAGGAGGCCGGGCGCGGTGGAGCCGTCGACGGTGAGGAGCGCGTCCAGGAGGTGCCAAGGTTCGACGGCCGGGTTCCCTCCGGCGGCCGCGGTGCGCGCGGCCTGGGAGATCACTTCTCGGCTCTTGGTGGTCAAACGGTTGACGTCCACGGTTCCCCTGCTCCTCTAGGCTGTCTGGAAGGAATGCTGTCCCAAGGAATACGGGCCTCTTCCGCTCCGCCAGTCGATGCACCGGGGCGCGGCTGCCGAAGCGACCCAAAGTTGAGTGTATCCGACTCAACTTCTGGGCACCGCTCGATGCGTTTCGCCCGTAGCGTAAAGCCTCGGACCGGTCGGTCCGGGTCGTACAGCCGACGTGGCGCGCCGAAACCGCGAATCGCTCACCGATCGGCGGCCAGCGCCTCCGCGGTGACTCCGGTGGCCAGCTGCGTCCTCCTCCACCATTTGATCCGATGGGGGAAGGCCGACTCGGCGGCGGCGAAGTCACCGCGGTGGTCGATCCTGCTGGTGCGCTTTCCGTCCTTCATCAGGAAGGACAGCCAGCGCCCGTCCTCTTCGATGAGGCACCAGGCGCCCTCCCGGACTTCGCCGATGCTGAAATGGGCGGTGCCGACGCCGAACGCCCGGATCCGCCCTTCGACGGGGACGCGTTCGCGCGCGAAGTACTCCTGCAGCGGCCCGTTCGCTTTGGCGCCGTCCGGGCTGGAGCGGTATTCCTCTTCGATGAGCAGGCGGAGCACGTGCTTGCATGCATCGTGTTCATCGCGGAACCTGTTGACGGGCGTCATGTGGCCCTCGAACTTGGGGCAGACGATCCAGGAGCCGTCGACCCGCTCGATGGAGACGGCGTCCTTGCGGACGACGCCGATCGAGTAGTGGGCGGTGCCGTAGCCCCTGACGGCCAGGTGCTCGGGCAGGGTGGCGATGCTAAGCGGGTTAACGGTCGCGGGCCAGGTTGCTCAGGTCGAGGCCGAAGCGCTCGTATTGGGCGCGTTGGGACTCGAATCGCTGGACGATGTAGCGGGCGGCGTCCTCTTCGGAGATCGGCTGGTAGAACTCCTGTTTTCTGCCATTCGACAGGAAATACAGCTCCCAGCCGTCTCCGGCCCGGACCACGCAGAACTTCCCCTCGACGGCCTCGCCAATGGAGTAGTGCCAGCGGCCGACGCCCAAATCGCGCAGTTTTGCGTCGACTTCATCCATCCGCATGATTGCCTCCCTTGTCCAACGGGCGCGCGGTCACCGGTCGGCCGCCAGTACTTCCGGGTCCACGCCGGCGGCGGCCTGCTCCCGCTGCCACGACCGCAGCCGTCGGAACAGGACCGATTCGGCGGTGTCGAAGTCCTTGCCGAACTCCGACTCCTTGATCCGCACGCCGTTCTCCATCCGGATGACCAGCCACTTGCCGCCCTCCTCGATTAGGCACCAGGCGTTGTCGGCGATTTCCCCGATGCGGTAGTGGGCGCTGCCCACGCCCAGGGCGCGAATGCGGTCCTCGACCGAGACTCGTTCCCGCGCCAGGTCCTCCACAGGCCACCCCTCGGCACGGCGGGATTCCAGCATCTCTTCGAAGGATCCAATGACGTACCGGCACACCTCGTCCTCGTCGCTGAAGGTGAGGACGTTATTCCATTGGCCGCGCTCCTGGTAGTACACGACCCACGAACTGCCGGACTGCTCGATGCAGAGGCTGTTCTCGCGTCCGACGCCGATCGAGTACAGACCCGTGCCGATGCCCATGGCGGCCAAGCGCGCGGGCAGGTCAGATATGAGCATGTGCCACCTTATTTCGTAACCTGGACTCGGCGAAGGAACGGGGGGTCCGCGTTCAGGAGATCGCTGACCTTCATCGGTCGGATATCGTGCTGGATCCCGCCGCCAGGGTATCCCTGGGCCTCCGTGATCTCGCTGGACATGGTGTTGAAAGGCCGAGCGACCTCGTAGACGTAGTAGCCCTCGCCGTACGAGTCCTCCATGATGGCCCGCTGCTCGTACGGGGTCCCGGTCGGCGAGAGCCAGGATCCGTGCTCCCCGCCGAACCGGTCGATGGTGGTGCCCGGTCGAAGCGTCTCCCAGCGGCGGTTCACGCCCTCTTTCCCGGGATCGGGCCAGCCCTCGCGGAAATCGTCGCTCGCCTCCACGAACGTCGGCTTGGGGAAGTCCTGCGTACTGGTCGGCACCAGCGGCGGCGCGGCAGGCCAGCCGGCCCCGGGCGTGTGCTTGAACGGTCGGTTCATCGCGATGGGCGGCATGTCAGGCTCCCGTTCCGGCGGCGATGCGGATGGTGGTGGCGCAGGAGACGTCCTGGGCGATGATCGCCGCGTACTGGGAGATGAGGGCCATGGTGAACGACATGGCTCCGGCCTGGTAGGCGGCGAGGACCGCGGGGGCGCCGACGTTGGCGGCCGAGACCTGCTGCCACTGGCTGGGCCCGAGGATGACCATCGGCGAGGGAAGCACTTTGTATCCGATCGACTCGGCCATCTGCTTCGTCATCTTGAGCGCCTGGACGTTGGCCATCATCGACGTGCCCATCGAGGTGAGAGCCCCTCCGGCCACGTTCATCTCGGCCTGGTTCATGGTGTCGAACTCGATCACCCTCCGCTGCCAGCCGGCGAGTTTGTCGTAGTCATTGCCCTCCCAGGCGCTCGCGAGACCCGCGATGGTCTCCAAGTACGTCGCCGTGTGGAGCATGATCTCAGAGGCCGTGGACATGACCTTGGTGCCGAGCTGGATGAATTTGGACGGGTCGGCGTCGAGGCACTGCTGGAACGTCGGCATCGTCATGCGCCTCCGGCGATGCGCGGCACTCTGAAGGACGACAGTTCCGCGGCGATCGCGTCGATAGCGGACTCTGTCGCCTTGTCCGCGTCGTCCCAGTCCTCGGCGCAGTCCTTGATCGCGTCGACCTCGAACTCGATGTGCTCCTTGTAGTGCTCCATCGCTTTCGCGACCTCGTCGGCCAGGCTCTCGCCGGCCTCGCCGGTCATGAAGCCGCGGTTGGCCTGATCGGCCTGTCTCGCTTCGGTCTTGAGGTCGCTGGGGATCTGCGTCGCGTCGGGAGCGTGCGAACTCAGCCGCTGCGAAGCCGACCGCAGCTCCTCGGTGTAGACGCTGAACTTGCCGGGCACTCGTTACCTCCAGGGGGGGAAGGCCGAAAAGTCCTCCTGATGATATGAGAGCGCCGCCACGATCTCCATAGTCGGCAGAGCCCAATGGACGGCAAGAGGGCCCCGGACCGTGCGGTCCGGGGCCCTCTTCGACTGCTTCGCCGCTACTTCCTGGCGGCGCTCATCCCGAAGATCGACTTGATCTTGTCGAGGAGGGACGGCTTGGAGCCCTTCTCGTCGGACTTCGCGTCGGTCTCGATGGCGGGGGCGTCCGCCTGGGACGGGACCGTCTTCTCGGGGTCGGCCGCGGCCTCCTCCGGCTCGTCGATCGCCTCGGCGACCGGCTCCACGACGACGTCCTCGGCCTTGGGCTCGGCCTCGACCTCGACCTCTGCGACGGGCTCGGGTTCCGGTTCGGCCTCGGCGACCGGCTCGGGCTCCTCGACCTCCGGTTCGGGCTCGACCGCTTCAGCGGCGGGCTCGGGTTCGGGCTCGACCGCTTCAGCGGCCGGTTCCGGTTCGGGCTCGGGCTCGGCGGTGGGCTCGGGGTCCACGACCGCAACCGGGGTCTCGGCGGGGGCCTCCTCGAGTTCGGCCTCCAGGACCTCGTCGACCTCGTCCTCCGCGCCCGCGACCAGCAGCGCCTTGAACTCGTCGACCGAGAGGACCGGCACACCGGCCTCCTCGGCCTTCTTCAGGCGCGCCTCGGTGGGCTTGACCGTGTCGTCGGCGACCAGGTGCGTCACGGTCTTGGTGAACTGTTTGGCGAGGGCGACATCGGCGTCGGACTCGGCGATGAGGCGGGCAGTTTCGGCGTCGGGGCCGGTGCCCAAGACGATGATCCGGACCTTATCTCCCGTCTTCGTCGGCACGGGGGACCTCCCTTATTCGGTGGTTTGCGGCTGCAGGGGCACTACGGGCATTGCGCCTTAAGCTTTTGCTCAAGAGCGTACCGGGTGCCCAGCTCGCACCGGACCAGCGGAGAGAACTTATTCGCGCTCGACGGCGCTCCTTTGTTGCAGGGCGGTTTCGATGCCCTTCACGCGGTCGGAGAGCAAGGTGATGGCACCGACCGCTCTCGACATTGGATCGTCGCTCGCGCCGCCGAGGGTCTGCTCGCGGCGGAAGGCCTCCTTCACGGCCTCCCAGCGGGCGGCGCGCTCGGGGGTGAGGCGGCCGCGCAGGTCGGCGAGCTTCAGGAGGTTGGCCTCCGCGCCGGACGCGAGGGTCTGGGCCTCACCGGCGTAGTGGTCGTCGATGACCGCTTCGAGCTCGTCGTCGTTCATCACCGGGACGACGCGCTCGGCGAGCCGGTTCATGTTGCGGTAGGAGCCCTGCAGGAGGAACGGCGGCTCGGTGCGCGCGCTGTCGTCCATCGCCGCTGAGGCGATGTACGCCAGGTTGTTGCCGAGCACGGTCTTCTGGATCCGCACGAGCTTGCGCAGCACGGAGAGCAGCTGGTCGAGCTCGCCCGCGCTGTAGGGGTGCTTGAGCGATTCGGGCGCCGCGGTCGGGTCGCCGTTGGCGAGGCGGATGAGGATCGACGTGTCGGAGCGCTCGCGCCCGGCGAGCGGCGCGGTGACCTTGTTGGAGGTGAGCGCGTTCTCGATGTAGGACTGGGCGAACACCTGGTCGCGCCCGGAGAGGACGTCGCCGAGGTTCCACACGTCGGCGCGGTTGGCGAGCATGTCCGGGATGCGGAACTTCTGCCCGGCCTCGGTGTACGGGTTGCCGGCCATGCACACCGCGAACCGCTTGCCGCGCAGGTCGTACGTGCGGGTGCGGCCGTTCCAGACGCCCTCCATCTTGCGCTGCGCGTCGCACAGCGAGATGAACTTCTGCAGCAGCTCGGGGTTGGTGTGCTGGATGTCGTCGAGGTAGAGCAGCACGTTGTTGCCGCATTCGAGCGCGAAGTTGATCTTCTCGACCTCGGCGCGGGCGGTCGCGTTCGGCGCGTCCTCGGGGTCGACCGAGACCGTCTCGTGGCCGAGCGCGGGGCCGTTGACCTTGACCAGGAGCATCCCGAGCCGGTCGGCGACGTACTCCATGAGGGTGGTCTTGCCGTAGCCGGGCGGGGAGATGAGCATGAGCATCCCCGACTGGTCGGTGCGGCGGCCCTCGCCCGATCCGGCGCCGATCTGCTTGGCGAGGTTCGAGCCGATCAACGGCAGGTACACGTCGTCGATGAGCTGGTTGCGCACGAACCCGGCCATCGTCTTCGGCTTGAACTCCTCGACGCGCAGCTTGCGGCGGTGGCCTTCGATGAGTTCGCCGCGGCGGCGCTGGTAGGCGCGGTAGCCGGGGAGCACGGTGCGGCGGAACCGCCCGGTGCGCGCGAGGAACTCGTCGAGGCGCAGCCGCAGGACGCGGCCCTCGATGCGCGAATGGGTGCCGAGCAGGCCGGTGACCTGGCTGGAGAGCTCGGCGGTGACGTCGTACGTGTCGACCTCGGCGAGGATCACCGCGAGCGCCTCGGGGAGGTCCGCCTCGTCGAAGCCCTCGGGTTCGGCCTGGCGCAGGAACGATTCGAGCCAGACGGCGGCGAGCTCCCATTTGGAGGTCATGTCGCCTTCGAGCGCGCGCAGGTCGGATTCGAAGTCCGCCTTGGCGCCCGGGCCGATCTGGCGTTCGAACGCGGCCAGGAGCGAGCGCGCCCGCTGCGAGACGGCGAAGCCGCCGCTGGGGTCGGCGAGCTCCTCGACCAGGTACTCCCCCGCGAGGTCGGGGTCGACCTCGAGCGGCAGGAGCGTGTTGTTGAGGTAGTGGTTGACGGCCTCGCCGAGGTCCGCGCCGAGGTCGGCGAGGGCGTCGGCGCGGCCGAACACGGCGCGGGCGCGCGCGAGGGACCGGGCCTGGGTGCGGATCGCGATCCGCTCCTCCTTGGGGATGCCGTGGCCCCAGTAGAGCTGGGCCGCGGCGCGTTCGGCGGAGCGGTAGCGCAGGAGCCCGGAGGCGGCGTAGAGGCGCAGGGCCTCGGCGAGGATCGCGGCGGCGTCGGCGTCGTGGACGCCGCGCTCGTAGCCCTCGTCGTAGCGTTCGGCCGCGGCGGCGGAGGTGAACGCGGGCAGGTCTTCGGCGAGGAGCTTCGCGGGGCCGTGCTCGGCGAGGAGGGCGGCCGCGAGGTGCTCGGCGCGGTAGACCTCGTTGTTCTCCGAGGGCAGGAACTGGTGCCAGTAGGGTTTCGTGTCGGCGAAGCCGGGGTCGGTGACGACGTGGCGGTAGTCGGTGCCGGTGAGGGAGAACGCGAGCGCGTCTCCGGAGGGCACGAGGGTGAGGTCGAGCGGCTGGGTGTTGACGGGGATGCGGTGCTCGCCGAACTTGACGGCGTCGCCGTCGAAGAGGTCGAGCCGGTCGCTCAGCGCCCGCCCGGCCTCGGCGCGGGCGGCGCTGATGCGGCCCTCGATCTCCTCGGCGCGCACGGTGTCGTCGAGGCCGCGCAGCTCGGTGATGACCTTGCGGAGGCGCTCGACCATCGGATCGGTCGCGAAGTACGTGTTGACTTCATCCAGCGAGGACAGTGTGGCGGTGCGGCGGGCCACGGCTTCGAGGATGCGGTCGGCGGACTGCGCGAGCTGCTCGGCCCGGCGGGCGGCCTCGTCGAGGAGGTGCTGCTTGCGGCCGGAGAACGCCTCGTAGACGTCGGTGCGCTTGTCCGAGAGCTGCTGGAGGAACTCGTCGAAGTCCGCGAAGCGGGTCTCGAGGTTCTCGACGGTGAGCAGGAGGCGGCCCAGCTGCTCGTCGCACGCGGCGGGCGTGTCGGCGGCGGCGATCGCGGCCGTCACCGACTGCCCGAGCAGCGCGAATTCGGCCGCGAACTCCGCTTTCCCTTCGCCCACGGCCAGTTCGCGGCGGCGGGCGGCGAGGGTCGCGCGGGCGCGGTTGACGGCGGCGAGCACTTCGGAGACGCGCCCGAGGATCGCGGTTCGCACGACGGCGTCGCCGATCTCCAGGGTCGCGACGACCTCGGTGAGGGTCTCGAGGCCCCGCTGGCGTTCGTCGAGGTCGGCCAGCAACGGGTCCGATTCCGCGACGGAGGCGATGCCCTCGGCCTTGCGTTCGAGGTCGGCGACCTGCTCGAAGTACGCGGTGAACGCGTCCTCCCGCTCAAGGAACGCGACGGCGCGCCTGCCGGTGGCGTCGAGCGTCTCGGTGACCTCGGCGGCGAGCTTGTCGAGGCCCGCGAGGTCGATGTAGCGGGTCTCGCGGAGGGTCACGAGGTGGCCGCCGGCGCCGCGGAGCTCGGCGAGGAGCGCGACCCAGTCCCCGGCGGACTTGGGGGCCTCGCCGCGGGCGCGGCGCAGGAGCTTGACCGTGTCGGTCTGGGCGAGTTCGAGGGCCTTCTTCGCTTCGGCGGTGAGCTCGGCGACCGTGGCGTACTCGTCGAGCACGGCCTCGGCGGTGTCGCGGACCTTGGCGAGGCTCTCGTCGAGGCCGTGGAGGCCGTCGTCGCCGAGCCACGGGTAGTCGTCGAGGCAGCGGGTGGCGGCGGCGATGAGCGCTTCGAAGACCGCCTGGGCGGGCTGCATCTCGCGGACCATGCGGGCCACGGAGAGCGCGTCGGAGACGGCCCGCACGGCCTCGGCGTTGCCGATGCGGTGCACGGGGGTGTCGCCGGTTTCGGTCGCGGCGGCGTACGCCTCGGAGACGAACGGGGTCGACCAGATCTGCATCGGATGGACGCGGGTGGCCTCCTCGCCGGTGAAGCGGAAGGCCGCGAGGGTGCCGTCGTCGAACACCGCGTAGCCGTGGACGCTCATCGGAGCGGCCACTTCCTTGCGGATGACGTTGTACGGCAACAGGAGCGAGCGGCCCTCGGCCTCGTGGTAGAAGATGAAGAGGACGTCTTCGCCGTTGGGCGAGCGGATCACGCGCTTGAAGCGGAGGTCCGCGACATCGTGGTCGAAGGTCTTGAGCTTGCCCTCGTTGAGGTAGTAGCCGCCGGGGAAGATGAGGCCGTGGTCCTCGGGGAGGCGGCGGCAGGCCTGGCCGATCGCGTCGGCGCGCACGATGGTGCCGGTGCGGGAGTTGAAGATCAGGTACCGGGTGACGGTCTCCTTGTAGGGGAGGATCTTCAGCAGGATGAGCGGGCCGATGCGGGCGTAGGCGATGTCGGCGTCGGCGAGGGACTGGAGGGGCTCGGCGACGGGCTCGGCGTAGATGCCCTCGCCGGACTCGGTGTTGTCCTCGATCTTCACGGTGAGGTCGCCGTTGATGCACTCGACGAAGATCTCGTCCTCGATCGAGACGTGCGGGTGGCGGCCGGTGACGTGGTGCTCGCGGCCGGTGGGGGTCCACGCGAAGTCGTAGGGGTCGGGCCAGACGGCGTCCGCGTCGCCACGGGCGTCCATATAGGCCGGTTCCTTGCCGGCGGCGAGCTGCCAGCGCAGGACGCGCTGGTCGGTGAGCTGCTCGCCGATCTTGAAGACGGCGAGGAGGCGGCCGTCGACTTCGCGGACCTGGAGGAGCTCGGTGGACCGGTAGTACCGGTACATCTCGGTGAAGTCGGCGGTGAACTTGGGCTGGTCGAGGAGGTGCCCGGCCTCGGTCACTTCGGTGAAGGCGAACTCGTTGCCGTCGCGCTTGAAGTCATGAAGGGTGAAGACGTCGCCCACGTTGGTCTGGGACTTCAATCCCATGTGGACGTTGTAGCCGAAGAGGAGGCGGTCGCCGACACGGGCGATGTCGCGGGGCACGCAGTTGTTGGCGGTGCGGATGCGGGTGGTGCCCAGGAGGGTGAGCCCGGTGGAGCCGAAGGCGTCGGTACGAGCGGTGTTGAGCGCTTCGGCGCGCCCGGCGAGCTCGTCGGCGAAGTCGGCGAGGCGCGACGAGAGGACCTCGTAGGTGCCTGCGTCGAGGGCGGCAGCGGCGGGCGCTTCGGTGGCGGGCTTCTCTTCGGCCATGGCTTCCCCTGGTGGCGTTCGATTGCGGGCTCTGGGGTGGAGGTGCGGGTGGTGGCGCGCGGGCGGGTGGCGCCGGGCGGGCCGGGCGCGGGCCTCGCGGCCCGCTGACGCGGCCGGGCGGGATATAGGGCGTGCCCCTTCCCACCCGCATCCACCTCCGACCAACCGAAGAAATGGGACGACTCTCCCACACGG
>NZ_JAPZVP010000036.1 GCF_027622875.1 Glycomyces luteolus
ACGGGAAAGTCGAACGGTTCCACCGCACCCTGACCGACGAATGGGCCTACGCCCGCCCCTACCGGTCAGAACACGAGCGACGAGCCGCCCTCCCGGCATGGCTGCACTGGTATAACCATCACCGCGGACACACCGCACTCGGAGGCAACCCACCCGCCACCCGCGTTCCCAACCTCACGGGGCAATACACCTAGATCTCTGATTCGGGCCCCTCATTGAGAAGGCTCAACCCTGGGGATCGGCGATGCCCCAGCCGATCGTCCAGATTCGGATCGCGCCGCCGTTGCCGGCGGTAAGGAAGTGCTGGCCGTCAGGGCTCGCGGCGATGACTCGGGCGCCGCCGGGAGGGCTGTCAATCTGCCCGAGGAGCCGACCGTGGGCGGGGTGCCAGACGCGGACGGCATCTGATTCGGCGGTCAGGGCGTAGCCCGTGCAGGGAATCGCGGTCATGGACAGGTGCCCGGCGCTCCGGCTGTGTTCGAGGAGCCCGACGAAGCGGGCGGTCGACAGGTCCCGTACGCGAACCTTGGCTCGGTCGGGGAACTCGAACGACGGGGATCCGCACGGGCACCGATCAAGGTAAAACAGACTCACTGTATCGAGTTTGTCTCAGGGTCTGAGCGGTGACGTTCCCGAACCCAAATGTGAGCGAAATTCTCGTATAGTCCTTCTTGCTGGCCGGGCATATCGTCTCGGCGTCAACGGGAATGGAGACGGCGTGGAGAACCCCTTGCTTGACACTGAGGCCGCCCGGCAGCGCCTCATGCGTTGGAAGGAGAATGCCGACAAGCGCGCCGAGCAGACGCAGGAAGTCGCCGCCCGCTTGCAGGAGTTGCGAGTGACGGTTCGCGACGAGAACGCGACCGTGGAGATCACTGTCGACGCTTCGGGTGCGGTGGTCGACGTCCAGTTCGGCTACCGGATTCAACGTCAGGACCCTGAATACACGCGGCGGACGTTCCTTGAGGTGCACGCCGAAGCGAAGCGGCAGTTGGCGGAGGCGGCCCGCGAAGCAGTCGCGGAAGTGCTCGGCACCGATTCTCAGACCGCGCAAGCGATGCAGGGGGCGTTCCGCCCAGGCGGGAGCGTGTCATGACGTCGGTTTCGCGAAATTTCGGCTCGAAGAGCCACGGCGCGAGCGGGAGCCACACGTACGGTCCAGGAGGCAGCGGTGGCGGCGGCACGGGCTGGAAGGTCGATCCCGACCAGTTGCGCACTCATGCAGCCGCGTTGCGGGAGGTCCTGACGCGCTTCGACGCGATCCGGACCGCCTCGGCCGCAACCGGTCTGAGTACGGAAGCGTTCGGGCAGTTGTGCCAGTTCCTGCCGCCGATCCTCGACGGTCACAGAGACGAGCAGGACCAGGTCACCGAGGAGTTCGCGACGAACATCGAGATGCTCGCTGACGCGGTCGAAGCGTGCGCCGACGGGTACGCGGCCGCGGACGACGACGCTGGCGCCGACTTGGAATCGCTTGCTGCGCAACTGTAGGTGCACTGCTGTGTCTTGACCCCTAATGGAACGGAGCCCCTCCTGTCATGAATGACACGTCCTTGATCGCTTCCACTGGCGACATCGCCCCTGAGAACGCCCACGACGGGTGGACGGGGAACTCGTACGCTGACGACTTCAAGGGGATCTCGCAGGCGATCGAGTCCGGGAACTGGATCGATGGTGCGATCGCTGGTCTCGGTGCGGCGTTGAACGTCGCCGGAACCGTCTTGGACCCGTTTGGGTCGCTTGCTTCCATGGGTGTGTCGTGGGCGATCGAGCAATGTGAGCCTCTGCGGGAAGCGCTCGACTGGTTCGCTGGTGATCCCGAAGCGGTCGAAGTGGACGCGATCACGTGGGACAACATCACTGCCGAGGTCGCTTCGATCGGGGACGACATGCTTGCCATGCTCGAAGGCGGCGGCCTGGATGAGTGGGAGGGCGCCGCAGGCGATGCCTATCGGGCCATGCTCGGCGTCAACGTCGACTGCGCGTATGCACTGTCGGGCACTGCGGCGGCAATGGCGGCCGCGACGCGCGGCGCTGGCACGGTCGTGACCACGGTGCGCGACTTCGTCCGCGATTTCGTGTCCGAATGCGTCGGGCATGTCGTCGCGTGGCTCGCTGAAATCCTACTCACCGCAGGCCTTGCGACCCCGATCGTCGCCGGTCAGCTCGCCGGGGCGGTCATCAAATGGACCGGCATCATCTTCGGCGTCGTCATGGGCCTCATCCAATCCATTGAAACCCTCAACGCCCTCCTTGGGTAGTTCCCCTCGATTCGGAAAGCACCCCATGACTTCACGACGACACCGCCGCCGAGGGCGGCGCCCGCGCATGCTTCGCGACCTGACCGTCCTTACCGTGCTCATGGTCCTTACCGGCTTGCACGCGGGCCGCAGCACCACAGGCGGCAACCCCGGATCGAGTACCAGCACGAGCGGGAACGCCGGCCGCCGCTCGAACATCACAACCGGGACGACCGCGCGGGCACAGCGGCAGTCCACCAGCCAGACCGTCACCGGGAATACGGCGAGGCCGAGCCAGAGCAGCACCAACCCGTCTACCACCACGAACTCGCCCGGCACGACAACGCCGCCCCCGCACCGCTCCCCACTGCCAACGAACACGTCTGACGCGACCCACGGACCGTACGATCCGAACCGGGCGGCCCCGTACTCGAACACGCCCCACTACGAGTACGACGCGCAAGGGCGCGTCAAACGCATGACCGTGCGGCTGGAGAAAGGCAAGTACACGCCGGGGAACACCGACACCGACCACGTCAAGGGCCAAGACGGCATCCCTCCGGGGTATGCGAAGAACCAGGACCAGCACCGCGGTCACGTCCTCGGGGCGAAACTCGGCGGCACGAACCATACGGACCTGCGCCCGGGCCGGAACAACCCGGAAGACTTCTGGAACTTCGTCCCGATGCAGGGCCAGTTGAACACGCCCTACATGCAAGGGGTCGAAATGGACATCAGCAAAGCGGTCCAGGACAAAGGAAAGACCGTCGACTACTCGGTCGAGTTCGACTACCCCAACGACACTGACCCGACACCGTCAATGGTCCACCTGAACGCCGAAAGCACCACGCCCAGGCCCGCGAGCGAGAACCCGCCGTTCTCCCTCCAGTACGACTGGCCGAACGACGCGACGATCACCAACTATCCCAAGCACGATAAAATCAACAAGCAGTGGTAGCTGTGGAAGGGTCCCATGACTGAAATCGCTGAGCTTGCGGCACTCGCCCGCATGAGCCCCACGCCGACCGAATACGACTGGACGGCGCTCGCCGAAGCCTTGGGCACGATGCCGCCCCCGGACTACGTCGAACTCGTGAACACCTACGGCGGCGGCACGTTCGACAACGACGTCATCGTCTTCACACCCGGGTCCTCCTTCTACTCCTACGACATGCTCCGCGGCGGACTGTCCCGGATCGAAGACGTCGAAGAGCAATGGGACGACGACCCGGACCTCCCCCGGCCTGCTCAGCTCGAAGGCAAACGCCTCATCAACTGGGGCGGCACCCCGGACGCCGAGTTCCTGTACTGGGTTGCCGCACCGGGAGCGCCGTCAACGTCTTGGACGGTCGCCATGGAGCAGGGCAAGGACCTCCGGTGGGAATTCTTCGACATGGGAACGGTCGACTTCCTCCACGGGCTGCTCACCGGCGAGGTACGGTCACGATTCGTTCCGGTTCTCGACCGTCCGCACTCGTACGACCGATACTGAGACGCTGTTCACTCCCCTCGCCGCCGTCGTTCCGGGTGAGCTCGCTGTGCTTGCTGCGAGTCCACGCGGTTGACTCAGCTCTGGGTAGGCAGCATCGACTCGCAGCGCTCCTCGCTGTTGTCTGGCGATGCGCTCTCAGCGAAAGTGGAAATCGCGGGGGACGCGTGGTGGGTGCGCGCACCCACGCGGAAGAGTCCGCGCACCCTGCCATGCTTCCGAAGGCCTGCTTTGGTGGATTGGCATCAAACGGTCACATTGCCGAGACCGTTGCTTCGCGGCTGGCGGAGGATGCGCTTGATGGTGCTGATGTCGACGCCGTAGTGGCGGGCAAGTTCAGCCTGGGTTGTGCCGGTGGTCGCGTAGGTGTGGGCAATGGCGTGGCGCTGATCAGGGGTAAGTCGGTTGGCGGTGGCTTGGGGTCGGTTCGATGAGCCGTGGACGAGACGTTTGATGGAGCGGATACTGATGCCGTATTGGGTGGCGAGGAGTTGTTGGCTGGCGCCGGCGTTGAAGGCGGCGATGAGGGTGTCGCGGTCGGTGGGGGAGAGTCGTTTGCCGAGGGTCCGCGAGGGTGCTGGCGGGTAGGCGACCTCGGGGAGTTCGCCGGGGATGCCGGGGGCCAACGGGCCGGTTTCGGGGCCGCGGGTGGGCAACGGGCCGGATAGGCGTTCCAATAGGCCGTCTAGCTGGGGGTTTGGGTTCGAATAAGCGAGTGTTAGGTCGACAACTATATATACGAGTATGAATATGATTCATATTCATTGTGCAGCAAGGGAACTCGCGCGAGATGGCATCATCTTGCAGGAGTTCCCTTCGTTGTACTTGGCGCGAGATCGCTTGGTGCTCAACGAGAGCTCGCCCAGAGTGAGGTCGTGGTCGACGTCTTCGGAAGCGTTCGTGGGAATCATTTGCGAGGGATACGAACATCCGGAGCGGAACTGGCAAGCGACCGTGGGGCAGTGTTGTTACCGAGGGCATTGCGCCCGTTTGGATCCCCCGGGCGCCGAACTTGAAGCGCCTCGAACGCGGTCTCCACTGAGCCTCTTCTATCCGTTCGATCGGTGACGATGTGATCTTGCGGGTTGGGCGGTGCGGAGCCATGCGACAGAACGAGAACGGGACTCCTGGTACACAAGCGGGTGTTCGAAGTCCGTTGTGCTCCAAGGAGTTCCGTTGCACAATCCTGGCGCGGTCACTCTCTACCAGACATGCCCTGAGGTCTGGCGACTGGCTACCGCTCTCGTATCGACCAGTGCACGAACCCAGGCCACGCCGTCAGTCAAATTGCAGGTGCTTCGTCGTGAACGATTCGACCGCACCAGTACCGCACGGATTTCATTCGGACTCAAGGAGTGCCGGGAGGTTGTGGCGGAGGTAGTCGGAAGCGGTTTCCCATGCGCTCTGCCGCCGGATGCCGTCGCCGAGGAGCAGGGTGATGGTCCCCTCGGGTGGTGTCCGGGAT
Source organism: Glycomyces luteolus (assembly GCF_027622875.1). Taxonomy (GTDB): domain Bacteria; phylum Actinomycetota; class Actinomycetes; order Mycobacteriales; family Micromonosporaceae; genus Glycomyces; species Glycomyces luteolus. Next base: position 5,195 of record NZ_JAPZVP010000036.1, read on the forward strand.
GTGCGCTTCAGCTCGATGACCTGGTATGCGGTGACGCTGTACTCGTTGAGTGAGCGGAGCCGGCGAAGTGCCTGCATGTGCTCCTCATGCTCGGTCCCTGTCGAGGGCGGGGTCAGTCCGAGCTGGTGCACGGTGAACGGATCGATATGGGGCCTGAGGACATCGTGGATGATCGGGAGCAGGGTCAGCGCGATGTTGTCCAGATCCATGCCGCGGATTGAGGGCGTGACCAGCAACGTGACCGTGACCGGTATCAGCAGCGGTCGGAACAGGGGCCACCGGTCGAGGAACGAGGCAAGGGCGGTCCGCGCCTGCTGCCCGTAGCGTTTCCACTCGCCGGATGCCAGAGCGAAGCCGGGAAGCGGGAGACCGAAGGGCAGGGTGAGGAGCAGGGGGCGGTACATTTCGCTGAGCGATGCCGCGTGCTGGGCGTGAGATTCGAGTCCGCCGGCGGGAAATTGGCGAGTCCCGGCGATGTCGTTGGGGCACGCGCACAGGTACGACAGCAGGTAGGCGTCGGTGGCGGCCAGGTGGGCTTCCTGGGCTCGCATCAGTCTCCAGTGCCGGTCGAAGCGAGCCAACTGCGCAAGGGATTCGGTCTCCTCCGGCAACCGTCCGTCCTGTGGAGACCAGGGCACGGGGTCATCGTCGAAATCCTCGGCGGGGATGTGGAAGGGGCCGGTGTCGTCCTCCTGGGGCCACCGGTCGAGGCGTGACTGGATCTCGTCGGCGACCCGGAGGTCCTCGGCGACGTCACGGATGGGACGCGCGATCACGCGCGTGCCCGCGGGTTTCGGTGCTGCGTCGGGGTTGGGGTTCCATGCCTGGTCGAGTGTGACGTGGAGGAGTTTGACTTGCCGGTCGTCGCGGTAGACGACGCTCTGGCGCCCGAGGTCTTCGGGGTTGATCGCCGGTCCGAGGACATCGAGGAGGTGTTTCGCCAGGTGGTGGATCGACGGTGGATTGCGTTCGCCGCAGGTGAAGTGCACATCAAGTGCGACCGCTCCGGTCATGGATCTGCGCCCGGCGCTGCGCATCGCAGTGACTGCGTTGTGCTGGAACTCGACGGCACGGTGCCGCCCCGCTCGCTGCTTCTTTGTCACTGGTTCGTTTTCGTCGGCGAGGTGCACTTCTCGCAGTAGCCGCTGCATGGACTGGTGGGTCCATCCCAGAGGGCCGTCCAAGTACGAGTCAGCGTCAGGTGAGCGCATGCAGTCAGTCTCCCAAACGTGGAAACGTTGACGCTGTCGTGGCGCTAGCCAGCACAGACTGGTGTTATGTCGGGCGGGCGCTGAACCGAGTGCACCTCATTCGTAGGGTGGTACGCCCGGGATTGTCTCAGTCGCCGCTGCACAGGAGATACAGATGGCGCCTGCGGTCGGCGAGTTCAGCGAGGGCAAGGATCTCATCGGGCGCTTCGCGCTCGTCGGCGGAGCAGTCCTCGGCCACCGGGCATTTCAGCAATGGGCTGTCAACCACGAACCTGAAGGTACGCGAGCACCATGCTGATCACCCCGGCAACGCTGCCGACGATTGTCCAGATCAACGTCGTCCTGGCGCCCGTGCTTCCTTCGGATTCAGAAGCGTGCATGTTCGCCGTATCAGCGGTCTGGACTTGTTGCGTGGGCCCGTAGAAGTGATTGGTGGTTTGGACTACCGGCAGCTCATCACGGTGCTGATCCGTTGCGGAGGCGGTGAGGTGTGGTTCAGTCGGGGCTGGGGCTGGGGCTGGGGCTGGGGCTGGGGCTGGGGCTGGGGCCTCGGCGTTCTCGATGTTTTCCGTTGCGGCATTGAACAGGTCGTGGAGGAGGTTGCGGCGAGCTTGGTAGGAGTTCTTGGCGCCCTGCCGGAGCCACCATTCCTTCCAGCTTGCATGGTCGCGGAACGGAAGTGAGAAGTCCTGTCCTGCGCGTGCCATAACTTGGTTCAGCGTGCGGATGGCCAGCCTCATTTGGGTGTCGGACAAGCGCGGGTCCTTGCCGGTTCCGGATCTGGTCAGATCATCACGGACAAGGTCGAGGAGCGCGACTGCCACGTCCGGATCGGTGTGCTCAGGATCAGGTGCCCTGCCGAACGATGAGAGCAAACCGATGTTGAGCGTCTCGACCGTCCTTGAGGGGCCGCCCCAGACGTCCTCGTCAACGACAAGGTCGAAGAAGTCATCACTGGAAATGGTCACTTCCCAACGTTACCCATCTGAAGGAGGCCTCAAGTACCGGCAGTTGTCGGGAACCGACGTGAGCATCCCATTCCCACGGGGCTGGTGCCCTACCTGGGAGTCTGCCGATCATCGAGGGCACCGTGATCCGCATCCAGTCCGAACGCCTACCCCACACCGGCACACCCGAACCGGTCTGGCTCTGGACCTCGGCTCGCGGCATCGACGACGAACTCCTCGACAGTCTGTGGTCGGCCTGGCTGCGCCGCTTCGACATCGAGCACACGTTCCGGTTCCTCAAACAGACCCTGGGCTGGACCGTCCCCCAGGTCCGTGACCCCGAAGCCGCCGACCGCTGGACCTGGCTGATCATCGCCGCCTTCACCCAACTGGCCGCCGCGAGATCGCTCGCCGCCGACCTGCGCCTGCCCTGGGAAGCAACCGCGACACCAGGCCGGCTCACACAGGCCCGCGTCCGCCTCGCGTTCCCGGACCTCCACGCCAACCTGCCCCGCCTCACCAGCGTCCCGAAACCCTCCAAGCCCGGACCCGGACGCCCTGCCGGGCAGCGGAACCGGATCAAAGCACCGATCCGCGACCCCGGCAAGAAAGCCAAGCGCGACAAGACCCTCACGCAACGCAAGCAACGCCTCACCAGCGCACAAGCTTAAAAATCAAGCTAGATCAAGTTTGAAGCCATGCTTGTTGCGGTCCGACCCTGCTTCCACCCGACACAGCACTCGTAAGCGAGCCGACACAGGCGGCGGTCAGTACCCCAACCCATATACCTGCGTTTATGGCTGTTCCTCCTTGTATGGTTCCCTCGATCGGGGGGCTTGACCGTCCAATGAAGGCGATACAATCTCTCTACTCCGTGGGAGCGGAGCGTGATCACGGGTCGGTCGAACCGCGGTCTCGTCAAGTGCCGCTTTTGGAGTAAGACGAGGGGTATTGATGGAACCCGAGAGGTCAAGCCGCGGGATGTTCTTGCAGCGACTCGCACTGAAGAACTTCCGCTCCACCTATGACGTAAGCGTGGAGTTTCAGCCCGGCATCACTCTCATTGTCGGGGAGAATAACTCGGGCAAATCCAACGTAATCCAAGCAGTGCGGCTCGTAACTGCGCCGCTTAGCCGTCGAGCGACGCGATGGTTTGCCGAGTCGGATTTGTCCCACGGTCGCGAGGGACAGGAGGCCGAGGTCAGGACCGAGTTCGCAGGCCTGACCGATTTTCAACGGGCGCATTATGTCACGGCACTCGACGTCGATGCCGATCGTGCGATCTACACCGGGCGATTCCGATCGGATGCGACCAGCAGGTACCGGGTCCGATCCCGATTCACCGCAGGTCCCGCCGAGGGCGTGGAAGCGGAGCCGGAGAAGCGCGAGCAGATCACTCACGTCTACCTCGCACCTCTGCGTGATGCCCAGAAGGAGCTGGACTCAGCCGAGGGCAGCCGGCTGGCCCGGATCATTCAGCACCTCACGACCAAAGACGAGCAGAAGGAGTTCCTGGAGGACGCCAACAAGGCGTTCGAGGGAATCAAGCGCCACAGCGTCCTTGCAGTGACCACCGACGCCATTCAGGGCCACCTGGTCAAGCTCACACGCGCCGTGCGGGAGCAGGATGTCGAAGTCACCTTTACGGAGCAGGAGCTGAATCGACTGACACGCAGCATGCGCGTCAAGATGGCCGAACACGGCGTCAAACCAGCCGACCTGATCGAATCCGGGCTTGGGTACGCCAACTTGCTGTACATCGCGACCGTGATCCTGGAACTGCAGAAGGCCCGGGACGCCGAACTCACGCTGTTCTTGGTCGAGGAGCCGGAGGCACACCTTCACCCGCAGCTCCAAGCTGTGCTCCTCGAATACCTCCAGGAACAGGTCGAGTTGTCTCCGGTGGATGACTCGCACGGGCCGGCCGGTCGGATTCAGGTGATCGCCACTACTCACTCACCGAACCTGGCGAGCAGCGTCGGTATCCGGAACGTGGTGGCCTTGCGCACCGTCGTCGAAGACGAGACCATCGCCTCCGAGGACGGAAACTCGGTGGAGGTGTCTCTCCAGAAGACCAAGTCGATCGCCCTCGCTAGCCTCGAGCTCACTCAACACGAACGGCGCAAGATCGATCAGTATCTTGATGCCACGAGGGTAGGACTACTCTTCGCGCGCAAGGTGATTCTCGTGGAAGGGATCGCCGAAGCGGTGCTAATGCCTGTGATCGCACGGCACAGCGTCTTCAAGGATTCGGAGGAGCAGCGGCGTGCATTCCGAGGCGTCACCATCGTCAACGTCGGCAGCGTCGACTTCAAGCCGTACATCACGTTGTTGCTCTCGGAGGTGGACGGCTGCCGACTGCTCGACCAGCTCGTCGTAATCACAGACGCTGACCCCCTGTTGCCGAAGGAGGAGCGCCGCAAAAAGGCTGGCAAAGCCGATGGAGGAGCTGAGACCCTGGATGAGGCCGGACCGGCAGGCCCCGAAGCGGCTGGTGAAGCTACCGCGGCAGACGACCCGAACGAAGCGGACGACAGGCAGGTTTACAACCGAAAGATCGATCTCATTGAGCATGCCGACGGAATCGGAGCGGCTGAGCGACTCATCGTTGCCGAAGCCACCCACACGCTCGAGGCCGATCTCCTTGGCCCCGCGGAGAACCGCGCGACCCTCAAACGCGCGTATCTCAAACAGCACCCTAAGAGCGGGAAGAAATGGGACCGGTTCGTCGCGCATGAGCGGGGACCAGTGTTCGGCTTCTACCGGGAGCTCCAGAATGACGAGAAGCTCATCAGTAAAGGCGAGTTCGCGCAGGACATCGCGGTCGCGATCGCTGACGGTGAGCCGTTCACGTCACCCGACTACCTCACCGATGCCATCAAGGCCTCAGTCGACCATCGGAACCGCGCGTGACTGATAGCGATCTGACCGAAGCCCAGAGGGTCCTCGTCGAAGCTGATGAGAACCTGTTCGTCGCAGCCTGCCCCGGGGCAGGCAAGACCCGCGCCATGGTGGCGCGCTTCCTCAAGCGAACTTCAGAGGAACACCGGCGCGGGGTCGCCCTCGTATCCTTCACCAACGCCGCCGTCGATGAGGTTCGCTCGCGGTGCGGGGACCGAACCGACGTGTTCAAAGCCCCCAACTTCGTCGGAACTTTCGACTCGTTCATACACCGCTTCCTCGTCACGCCACTGTTCGTGAAGTTCTACAAAGTGCACCCTCGGTATGTGCAGTCATGGAGCGAGATCCCGAGCGCGAAGTTCCGCATGGATATCAGCAGGTCAGCGGATGTCAACCTGAAGTGGTTCGACTTCGACGACCGGTTGCGAGCGACGCTGAACATGGCCAAGGTTGACCGTAGTTTCGGCGACGCTGCGGCGAAGAAACAGCTGGAAGAACTTCGATCCGTCGCGGAAGGCCGTGCCAATTGGATTCTAGGGAAGCTGCTTCGGGCGGGAACTGTCAGCTGCGACATTGCGAGATTCCTCGCGGAAATATGGTTGTCGAACGACAATTATCGCCCAATTATTTCCGGGCTGATCCGAAGTCGGTTCACCGAGGTCATTGTCGACGAGGTCCAAGACTGCGGCCGTGAGGAGCTTGTGATCCTGGAGTTCCTACGGGATCTCGGAATCCGAATCGTTGCGGTCGGTGACCTTGATCAGGCCATCTACGAATTCCGGGACGCGACACCGGCGGAAGTGAAAGCGTTTGGGGCTACGCTTCCACTGCGCACTGAGCTGGTTGACAACTGGAGGAGCAGCCCAGCGATCTGTGCCTTCAACGACTCTCTGCGATCGCAGGTCATGACGGAGCGCGCGGCAGGACCTTCAGCAGGTACAGGGTTTCCGGTCCACCTCATCAGGTACGCGAACCCGGACGAGATCCTGCCTGCGGCGCTTTCACTCGCCGAGCAGCATGATGCAGAGCCTGGTGATCTGGTCCTTCTGGCACACAAGAGGACAGATGCAATGCGTGCAGCCGGCATTGCCTCATCCAAAGACTTCAGTTGGAAGGGTGTGGCCAGCGTTGCCGACGCGGGGATCAAACTACGATCCGCCGCAACCGATGCTTCAACTCGCCGCGATGCGATTAGGCGGGTCGAGCGAAATCTGCTCACGGTGATTGCTGACGGTCGGGACTTGCAACACATGAGTACCGAGGGCATCTGTGATGAGCTCGGGATCGATGGGCGTCGGCTACGAGAGCTCGCCGTCCGCACGGCCGTCACCCTCTCCGTGCGAGAGAAGTCTCGCAGTCAGTTCGCCCAAGAAGTTAGAGCCTACTTCCGGGCGGTGCCATGGACGGACCTGAATATTACCACCCCACGCCTTGACAGACTAGGAAAGCAGTTTCAGGCTCCCGACGAAAAGATCTGGGAGCGTATTTCAGCGCAGAGCAAGGCGCTCGTCCAAGGCTCGACGGTGCATGGCGTCAAGGGCCGAGAGTTCAGAGCCGTAGGACTCGTGATCCCCAAGCCGCGCAAATCGAACGAAAGATCCAGCCGGACGGTGCTTGACGACTGGGAGCAAGGCCTTGACTCTGAAGCTCGACGAGTGCTCTACGTCGGTGGGTCGAGAGCACAGGACCTCCTAATGCTCTTTGTCCACGAGCAGCAGAGCGGCCAGGTAGGCCAGATTCTCAAGCGCTCGCATGTACCCGTCGTGCAGCTCGAAGCCGGTCCCCTCAGGAACTCGATCAAGCCCTAACCGCAGGTCGTCCCTGCGGAGCCGTCCTTGACCGTGTCGGTAGCCACGGTATAGCCTTTGTGGATACTGGCGCGAGGATGATTCATGTATGTGGTGGCCGTGGACTGGGGTGACCTGCCAACTTGGCTTTCGTCTGGCGTTTCGTTGCTTGCCTTGTCCTTTGCGGCCGTCGCGGCTTTGATCGCGCGCAGGACCTTCCTCATCGAGTCCGAAAGAGACCGGGTCGCGGAATCCGACAGGAAGGCGAGAGACCGGCTGCAACGGCGAGACCAGGCGGCGCGAATATCGGCCTGGTGGGGTCGACATGCCGAGCTCCCGGAGGGAGCCGGGTCTTCGGATTGGGGCGCGATCGTCCTTAACTCTTCCGAAGCTCCGGTCTACCAGGTGTATTGCACCGTCCTGTCCAGGGGCGAAACCGTAGCGCCGGCGAAGATGTTCCTGCCAGTGCTGCCGCCGAGTCAGGAACCACGGATTATCACGGTCCCCTCCGCGATGCAAAGCGGGGACGCAGGCCGGTCGCCGCGGGACGAGGCAGATCTACGAGTTCAGCTCTCGTTCACGGATGCGTCGGGTGTGCGGTGGCGGCGTGACAAGTACGGGCAGCTGTTTGACCTGGAACCGAGACTTGACATCTGGGTACATGACCGGTTCGACCGCGTCATGTCGCCGTTCTCGGAGGACTTCCGTTCGGCTTACGGCGTGGAGGTCGAATTCAGGTCCAACACCCTCGACGTTCACCGCACGCTGCTGCTCGAGTCGTCGGCGGGCATCGATGGAGGCGTGTTCTCTGCTCCGCATGACTGGTGCGGTGAACTGGTAGAGAGCGGCAAGGTGGAGAGCCTCACCCTCACTGATTTCGAGCGGTCGATGTTCAGCCCGGATCTGCTCGATTTGCTCACCCGCGATGGAAGGCTCTTTGGCATTCCGGCCGCTCTGGACACGACCGTGCTCTATACGAACACCGAGCTTGTCGCGAGGCCACCCGACACCATCGAGGATCTGGTAGCGATCGGCAGGGAGTTGCAAGCGGCGAGCAGGACAGGGGAGGTGGTCGCGCTGCAAGTCGGGTACGAAGGCGACCCATTTCATCTCTCCCCGTTGTTCACCAGTGCGGGAGGCTGGCTGTTCGGTCGGCGTGAGGACGGCACCTGGGACCCCGGGAAGGTGGGTGTCGATTCCCCGGAATCTATCGCCGCCTATGAACGGATAGCCTCTCTTGGCGAGCGGGGAGCCGGGCTGCTGCGCAGGTCGATCGATGAGGAGGCCGCATTCGAACTGTTCCTTTCCGGGAGGTCGCCCTTCCTCCTTTCGTCGACATGGGTGCCTGCGAAGGCCCGGGCTGCCGGAATCGAGTTTGTGGCCTCTCCGGTTCCCCCGTTCGCAGACGGGCATCGTCCGCTCCCTTTCGTGAGTCTCAACGGCATGTTCGTCTCGCGGCGCGGACGCACGAAGCTCATCGGACACGATTTCGTTCCGGACTACCTCTCCCGGGTCGAGGTCATGGAGGCGCTGATGGCCGGACTGGACGCACCGGTCGCGCTTGCCGACCTCGCGCCGCACGACTCGGTCGTAGCCATGCTGCAGGCGGAGTGCCAGGTTGGCAACATGATGCCGGCGTTCCCACAGATGCGGACAGTATGGCGGGTCGTGGGCAAGGCTGAAGCCGCCATAATCGCGGGCGATCCCGTCGACCAGGTCGTGCAGGAACTCGCGGCGGCGATCCGACATGCGATGGAGTCGTAGTGAACTCGTCAGGTGCGGCTTCATTCTTGAGTGGCCTCTGGCTTACGCGGTGAGTCTCGCTGCTCGCGGGCGGCCTCCTCTTTAAGGTATTGTCGTTGTGCTTCATATATTTCATCTTTTTCCGCGACCATTACTTCATATCCACGCCGCAGTGTGAGCCATCGATCTTCCAGTTCGTCAGGGAGTGACTCTCCACGAAGCATCGTGCTCACGGCATCGATACCGTCCTTGCAAGTTAGGTAGACGAGCGGGCCCGGCTTGAAAGGAACATTCCCAAACATGAGAATATCATCCACATTCGCGAGAGTGTCGTGTGTAATCGATACGCGGGCTCTCAGTCGAGGATCAGGTACCTGCATTGCGAGCGTATGAATCTCCCTAAGTGCCGTCTCGCATACCTAGGATGCCGCTGCATCGCGTCTTCCTGCAACTGTTTTATAAAGGTTGTCGCTCAAGATGATAAGACTACTGAGCAGCTGACCGGCAAGTGATAGACCTCGTTGCCTAAGTTCCTCATCCTTCTTGATCGACTCTTGACGTCTAAGCGTGAGTTGCTGGACTTTAAAGGTGATCATTCCGCCGATGATCACCCCGATCATCGGCACAAATGCATCAATTGCATCTTTCCATGACATAGTCGCGACCAAGTCTTTCTGGAAGAGATCGAGCTTCGAGACAGCATGTCGGCCGGAGCGGCGTGACGAGGCGAGTGGTCTTGCCGGTAAGGTCGACCGCGGCGGGAAACTGCTCCGCTCAGGAGTGTTGGTTGAGTGTAAAGCCCTCGGAGGCGCAGGGCCCTTCAGCAGCCGCCATCTTGAAAGCAACGCACAGGTGACTCGTCGGTGCACTGACTGCGAAGCTGCCCCACAACCGAAGCGCGCTTCGGAGCCCCGCTCACCGCGAGCGCGAATGGGGCGGTATCCGTTCCCCAGTGCCCCCAGCTGTAGATTTGTCTGCCTCACTGGAACGCCACTACCCTGGAGCCACGATATGCGCATACATCCCCAGCTGCCAGACGCAATTCACGCTGCCAGCGAGTTGTCGGCGAGCCTGCTGAATCCAACGCTTCTGATCACCTTGCACCGGGACATCGAAGGTCATACTGGAATCGACGGAAGGCCTCTCGGCAGGTCGCGAAAGCAGTACGCCCTGCGCTGGGCCGTCTTCACTATGACCTACGCGTCGATCGAAGCGTTCTTCAATGATCTGCTCAGGGACAGCGTGAATGGCAATCGCACTCTTCCTCTTAGCTCCGACAAGCTACGCTCTGCCGGTGAGAAACGAGGCCTCAAGCTCTTCACAAATGCATGGGGCGTTCGGACGAGGACGATAGGCAGGCAGGCGGGAAATCGCTCCCGGTGGACGACGTTCACAGGCACCGAAGGTCTGCGTCTTTATCTCGCGGACATGAAGGACCTGCGTGACATTCTCAATCATGGCGGCGACCCTTTCAGCGTATCCAATCGATCCGGCGCCCTATGGTCGCTCGCTGACGGCAGGAACTCCATGCGCATCATGGGTGCGGAAGGATTCGTCCAGGCGTGCACAGACCTTGCGGCACAGACGATCCTTGCCTATGGAGGCCAGCCGAGTGACGTGCCTACTTGGCCTGAACCTCAACGATCCGGGCTGTCGGCTGAGAAGCGCCCAGCGCTGCCTCTGCTGCCGTAGTCGGGATCATGAATATCGAAAGAGCGGAGCTTCTCCGCTCGGGTAGTCAATGGGACCCGTCGAAAGTGAGCGGCGCAGGCTGCGGCAGTCGTCCTCTGGCATCATCCGCACGGCACGAGCCCTGCATCGGTGCCGCGCGACAGCGGCGCGCCGGGGTTTACCGAGCTGCCGGCCGCGCATGAGGCGGTCTCCATGCTCGACCTCGCCGAGACATTCGACCCAAGCCGTCCATAACGTCAGGGCGCTACTTCGCGTCGCTCGTCGGACCGTAGCTGTACGTCCGGGGGCTTGTCCTCAAGGGGCTGAAACTCAGTGTCCGCCGGTTTCTCTGGCTTTCATTCGTCTGTGGATTGACTGCGGAGGATGCGTTTGACGGTGCTGAGGCTGACGCCGTACCTGCGGGCGAGGTCGTGCTGGGTGTGGCCGCCGGTGTGAAAGGCGTGTGCGAGGTTCTCGCGTTGGCTGGGAGTGAGGCGGTTGGCGGTGGCTTGGGGGCGGTTCGAGGTGCCGTGGACGAGGCGTTTGATGGAGCGGATGCTGATGCCGTATTCGGCGGCGAGTGTTTCTTGGGTGACGCCTGCGTTGAATGCGGTGATCAGGGCGTTTCGTTGCACAGGAGAAAGGCGCTCGCCCAGCGCTCGTGGTGGCGCTGGTGGGTAGGCGATCAAAGGCTGTTCGCCGGGGGAGTCGGGGGCCAACGGGCCCGTTTCGGGGCCGCGGGCGGGCAACGGGCCGGATAGGCGTTCCAATAGGCCGTCTAAAGGCTGTCCCGTTATTGGTTCTGGGAGTTGCTGATCGTCGTGTTGGCCGTGGCTGTCTGGAGCCGTTCAGGCGGCGCGGGCGAGGTTGTGGAGGCGTGCGATGCCGAGCATTGCTTCGGTGAC
>NZ_JAPZVP010000037.1:0-7766 GCF_027622875.1 Glycomyces luteolus
TTGTGGTAGAAGAAGTACGAGTTCCCCTTGAAGTCGATCACCCCGGGGTGGTTGGTGAAGCTGCCGCCCTGCGCCGGCATGACCGTCCCCCGGTAGGTCCAGGGCCCGGTCGGGCTCGGGGCCGTCGAGTAGGCGATGAACTCCTGGCAGCACTGCGCCGCGTACACGTTGTAGTACAGCGAACCCCGCTTGTAGACCCACGGCCCTTCCTCGTAGAGGGTCGGCCGTTCCGTGCTTCCGGGGCGGGTGCCGAAGCCCTCCGTGGTGAGGGGGACCTGGGTCACGGAGCCCGAGTAGGAGATCATGTCGGCGTTGAGCTTCACGTACCAGAGGTTCGGGTTGCCCCAGTAGAGATAGGCCTGCCCGTCGGTGTCGATGAAGACCGTGGGGTCGATCTCACCGTTCACGACGAGCGGGTGTCCGAGGGCGTCCCGGAACGGCCCGGTGGGACTGTCGGCGACGGCCACGCCGATCGCGAACTGGCCGGTGGCCCGTTCGCTGACGGGGACGTACCAGTAGAACTTGCCGTCGCGCTCGATGGCCTGGCCCGCCCAGGCGTTCGCGCCCGCCCAACTGAACGTGTCGAGGCTGAGCGGTGAGCCGTGGTCGGTCCAGTTGACCATGTCGTCGGAGGACCAGACCCGCCAGTCCTTCATGACGAACGAGGTCGAGCCGTCCTCGTCGTGCCCGGTGTAGAGGTAGACACGTCCGTTGTGGACCAGCGGCGCGGGGTCGGCGGTGTAGACGGTCTGGATGATCGGGTTGTCGGCCTGTACCGGGGAGGGCGACGGATCGGCGACCGGGCTCAGCGCGGCCGCCGCGAAGGCGAATGCCAGCGCGAGCGCTGCCATCCGCTTCCGGTGTGGCGTGGATGTCCTCATGGGGAACCTCTCTGGCCGCGCGCGCGGCCTGATCTATTAGGGACATTCATGATGAAGGTCCATATTTCCTTGCAAACAAAGCATCTCGCGCCTATTGCTCCCAGTGGTGACAACAGATCGCAGGCTGCTCAAGTAAGGGCGGCCACGTCGAGGACAAGGCTTGTTCAAGTTCCTTGCGGATTGCGTGTTGCGACTCTTACGCGGTGACCGTGAAGCGTTTGACGGTGACGACTCCGCCGAGGGCTTGGGTGGCGTGGTTGAAGACCGCGAACCGGGGGCCCATGAAGAATGCCGGGCTGGTGCCGAGGGTGTGGGCGGTCCCGAGCGGGATGAAGTTCGATCCGTCGTCGCTGTATGAGAAGTGCGCCTGGCGTTCGGCGCCTGGTCGGATGTCGGCGGTGACGCGCAGCCAGACGGTGGACCCGCACAGTTCGGCGCTCGCGCGTTCGGTGCCGGTACCGACGGTGTTGAAGCCCGAGTCCATGTTGTGGCCGTCGGTCATGGAGATGCGGGTGACGCCGTTCTCGCGGCGCAGGCCGATCCAGGCTGAGGAGTCGCGGAGCACCGCCAGACCCGCGCGGTCGCCGTCCGCCATCTGGGCCGGGTCGAGTTCAACCGTGGCTGTGGAAGAAGGGCCTTGGATGCGGTGGGTGAGCGTGTTGCGAGCCCGGTAGAGGTCGTCCGTGACCGTGGCGGTCTGGAGCCTGAGGCCGTTCCCGGTGCTCCACTTCGTGTCGTCGGGGTTGTGGTTCCATTCCCACTTCGCGGCGAGCGTCGCGGCGGTGAACTCGTCAGTGCCGATCATGGACGGCACGGAATGCGGGGGGAGGTCCGGGAACGGGTACGTCTGTCCCCAGGCGCCGTTCATCGTCTGGACCTGCGGCCAGCCGTCCGCGGTCCAGGTGATCGGGGCGAGGGCGGGCACGCGGCCGCCGGGGTAGGCGTCGACGAATCCCATGTAGTACCAGTCGCCGTTCGGAGTCGAGACGAGGCCGCCTTGGTGGGGGATGCCGCCGCCGGGGATCGGTCCGGGCATGTCGAGCAGGACCTCTCGGATTTCGTAAGGGCCCCAAGGCGAGGAGGATTTGAGGATGTACTGGCCGTTGGGGGGCTTGGTGAGGAACATGTAGTAGCTGCCGTTGATCTTGTAGAACCGGGCGCCCTCCATGCCGCCGATGTCCGACGGGCTGGAGAAGACGTGCTCGTTGCGGACTTCGTTCTTGCCGTCGGCCGAGAGCTGGGCGACGTAGAGCTCGGTGTTGCCGTAGGCGACGTACATGGTGTCGTCGGTGTCGACGAGAAGCCCTGCGTCGTAGTAGGAGCGGGGGAACTCTGCGTGGCGGGTCCAGGGTCCGGCGGGGTTGGTGGCGGTGTACATGAACGAGCGGTGGAAGTCGATCTGGCCGAGCCAGTAGAAGCGGTTCTCGCGGGGGCGGTGGGTGAGCGTGGAAGCCCAGATGCCGACGATGTAGCGGTGGCCCCCGTTCAGGTCGTACCAGTCGGAGAAGTCGAGCCTGGGCACGGAGTGGCCGATGAACTCCCAGTTGACGAGGTCCCGCGAGTGCAGGACGGGCGCTCCGGGTGAGTAGTGCATCGTGGACGCGGTCATGTAGAAGTCCGCGCCGACGCGGATGATCTCGACGTCCGCGAAGTCCTGCCAGATGACGGGGTTCGCGTAGGTCGACTGCTGGGCCTCGGCCTGGGTGAACGGGTTGAGGGCGGCCGCAGCGGTGGCGCCGGCGAGCACGCCGGCTCCGCCGATGAGCATCCGCCTGCGGCTCTGGGGGAATTCGAGCCAGGACATGGTGGCTCCTTTCGTTAGTCGAGGTCGGCTTCCCAGACGATGCCGCCGCCGGAAGCGTCCGAGGAGAGGCGGTCGCGAGCGGCCGTGTCGCCGTAGAGGCTCCAGCGCATCCAGTCGAGGCTGGTGGCGATGGTCTGGGGGTAGGTGGGGCCGTTCCAGATGAACTCGTGGTGGCCCTGCCCGGTGTGGGTCATGAACGACTTGGGGGCGGGCAGTTCCGCATAGGCCTGGCGGGCGAGGTCGTAGTGGGTGAGCGTGTCCTGGTCGCCGTGCACGAACAGGACCTTGGCCGCGACGGCCGGGGTGCCCATGTCGATGCAGGAGTAAGGAATCGCGGCGGTGATGCGGGAGTCGGGCCAGGCGGTGAGCAGGCCGTGGGTGGTCATGCCGCCCAGGGAATGCCCTGCGACGCCGACGCCGAGGGTCGTGTCCATGTGCCCGGCGAAGGCATCGCACGAGCCGGGTTCGCCGAGGGCGAGTGTCTGCGTGAGGACCTCGGAGACGTCCTTGGACTGGTTGCCGTTGTAGACGTCGCCGACGTTCCCTTCCGCACCTGTGGTCGTGGTCGGGAACACCGGTGCCGGGACGATGAACCCGGCAGCGGCCAGGGGTTGGATCTGGGCGCCGTAGCTCTCGGGGCTGCCGTCGAGGCCGTGGCTCCACTCCACGACGGGGAACTGCCCGTCCGCTATCGGCGCGTCGGTGGTGGGCCAGTCGCCGGGGGTGCCGGAGGCCGCGGGGTAGAAGATCCGCGTGACGAGGGTGCGGCCGGCGCGGTTCCAGGTGAACTCGCGGACGCCGAGCGCGTATGTCTGGGTCGGCGCGGTCCGCGCCGATGCGGGCGTCGCGGGACCGATGATGGCTGCCGCGCCCGCGGCGGCGGCCAGGCTCAGGACGGTTCTGCGCTGCATGGATTTCCTTAAAGAGGTGGAGCCTGAATTAGGAGAGCCCTCGGAGCATGGGGTTTGGGGTGGGGCGGCAGGTGCGGTATCGCTCGGAAGCACCGGCCGCCCCATGGGGAATCAGGCGTTGGAACCCTGGCGGATGTCGGCGAGGACGGTGTCGGCGCCGCACGTGGAGCCGACGGGGGTGAGCTGCCACTGCTGGTTCGCGTAGCCGGTCACGGTGTGCTGCACGATCGGCGAGCCCGCGGTGGTCGACCAGTCGCGGACGTCGAGGGCCTTGCCGGAGAAGCGGCTGACGATCGAGTAGTAGCCCTCCCCGTTCGCGGTGACCTTCCACTGCTGGTTGGTGTCGCCGGTGTCGGTGTACTGGGCGATGGTGCCGCCGTCGGCGGTGCTGTGGTTCCAGACGTCGAGCACCAGCCCGGAGTGGCGGGCCTGGATGCGGTAGTAGCCGTTGCCGCTGTCGATGAAGCGGAACTGCTGGTTGGGGTTCGCCCAGTTGGTGTACTGGGTGAGGACCGCGCCGGTCGCGGTCGAGACGCCCTGGATGTCGAAGGCGAGGCCGGAGTGGCGGGAGACGATCGTGTACCACTCGCTCGTGCTCGGCGGCTGCGCGTCGGCGCGGCCGGCTTGGAAGGCGACGAGTCCGGCGGTCGCGAGCACGATCGCCGCCGCGAGCGCGGCCAGGGCTCGGGTCCAGCGGGACAGGATCGAGAGATCGGGTGCGGCCGAAGTCATCGGGTGCTCCTTGCGGATTCGGGAACGGGGAATGAGGGATTCGCGGGGGGTCAGCACCAGGCGCCTCCCTTGAGGGTCGGAGGGCAGCTGGCAGCGGTCAGCACGAGGCGCCTCCTTTGAGGGTCAGGAGACCGAGGCGGTACGGCAGCTGGGAGTACTCCATGCCGTCAGTGCTCGGGTCGCGGCCCTGGTAGAGGAACTGGAGGTTGCCGGTGTCGATCTGCATGGTCTGGTCGTTGCCTTGCCGGATGAGCTCGCCGTGGCTGATGTCGGCCGTCCACTGGCCGTCGGGGAACGTCACGTTCGCGATCCCGGCGAAGGGGGCGCTCTGGTCGCCGGCCTGCAGCCGCCACTGCCCGGTGAGGCCGTCGGCGAGGTACGAGCGGTAGTAGCGGCCGTTGGAGCCCATCGCCTCCCAGATGAGCAGGTACTGGTTGGTGTTGTCGATCTTGTAGACCGCGCCGCCCTCGAAGAGGAGGTCGCGCGTGTCCTGCAGGACGATCTGGGTGTTGCCGAAGCCGTTGGGGAACTCGCCGATCGTGGTCTCGGAGCGGTACACGCGCCCGTCGTCGTCGGCGGCGAACAGGTAGCACATGCTGTCGTCGCAGATGTTCCAGAAGTCCAGCCACCCGCCGCTGTTCTCCTCGACGATGGGAGGCGTTTCGTCGATGAAGTTCTTCGGCGCCGACCAGCTCATCGGGTCGGCGGGGTTCTTGCTGGTGGAGTAGGTGGGCGGCCCGGTCTGGTAGACGAGGTACCACTCGTCGTCCGGAGCGAAGTGGAACAGCTGGGGAGCCGCGGCGTACCGGGAGCCGATGCTCGGGTTGGTGTCCAGGTAGGTCACGGGCGCGTCCGCGGCCTGGGACCAGTCGGAGAAGTGGGTGAAGGCCAGGCTCCAGTGGCCCTCGGGGGTGTTCGCCACGGTGTTGTAGACGAGCCACTCGTTGTTGTAGCGGACCACCGTCGGGTCCTTGGCCGAGACGACGTTGTGCGTCGCATCCGGTTTGGGGCCGATGAGGGGCCCGGTCGACTCCCACTGGTAGGAGGTCGGCAGGGCCTGCGCCCCGGCCTCGTCGGCGCCGCCGCCGCCGGTTCCCCCGCCGGTGGTCTGCGCGCCGGCGATGAGCGCACTCGATGCCAGGGTCGTGGCCACGGCGAGCGCGGCCAGCCCTCCCAGCATTCGGTTTCGCAGTGTTCGTCGCATGAATGTCCCTTCTATGGGCTTGCAGAACCCTCTGTTATCGTTCACAAGTCCAAGCTTGTACCGAAACGCACAAGAGCGTTCTTCCGAAACATTGGATGATTAGAACTATAGGGATGTCTCGATACGGCGTCAATAGTTTGGGCCCACGATAAAACGAACGGGAGTGCCGGGAGAAGTCCTCGACCAGGGGCCAGATCCCTCGCGGCCCGGATCGCCCTGCCTCGTCGGCATGAAGAGTGCTGCTCGAACGCTTGACAAAGTTTGGTGCCCAAACTTAGTCTGATCGCGCACAAGGAGATCGACCCCCCCTCCGGCGGCAAGCGCCGCGCCCTCACGGTATCCACCTTCCCACGAGGAGATCCGTGAAGAGTTCAGCCACTGTCCATAGAAGACGAATGCGCTTCGGAATGATCGCCGTCGCCGCGGTCACCGCCCTGACCGCGGGCCTGCTCGGCGTCGTCGGCGCCCAAGCGAAGAGCGAGCCGCCCGGCCCGCCGGACCATGCGGTCACGGCGATGGAGCAGGTCGCGGCCATGCAGCCGGGCTGGAACGTCGGCAACAGCCTCGACGCCTTCGGCGGTACCGGCGGTGAGACCGCCTGGGGCAACCCGCTGATCACCGAGGAGCTCCTCCAGACCATCAAGGCCGAGGGGTACAACTCGATCCGCCTCCCGGTGGCCTGGGATTACGAGCACACTGGCCCGGGACCGGACTACACGATCTCCACCGAGCGCATGGAGCGTGTCGCGCAGGTCGTCGACTGGGCGATCGCGAACGACCTCCAGGTGCTGGTCAACATCCACGACCAGATGTTCACCAAGGAGCTGCCGGACGACCGCGAGAACGTGCTGGCGAAGTTCAACTCGATGTGGACCCAGATCGCCGAGCGGTTCAAGGACTACCCGTCCGAGCTGTCGTTCGAGAGCATCAACGAACCGCAGTTCCCCACTGACACGGCCAACCAGGACGCCCACACCGCCACGCTCAACGTCAACTTCTACGAGACCGTCCGCGCCACCGGCGGGAAGAACGCCGACCGGCTCCTGGTGCTGCCGACCTGGGTCACCAACTCCGAGCAGCCGCACCTGGACGCGCTCAAGGCCACCATCGACGAGCTCGACGACGACATGATCGCCGCGACCGTCCACTTCTACGGGTTCTATCCCTTCGGCGTCAACGTCGCCGGGGTCACCACCTACGACGAGGAGACCCGGCAGGACCTCGAGAACACCTTCCAGCGCACCAATGACACCTTCGTCGACAACGGCGTGCCGGTCATCGTCGGGGAGTGGGGTGTCCTCGGCTACGACTACACCCGCGGCACCGTGCCCAACTCGCCGCAGTACGGCGAGTTGCTGAAGTTCTTCCAGGCCACCACGCACCAGGCCGTCGAAGAGCAGCTGACCTTGATGCTGTGGGACGCCGGCTCGTACCTCAACCGCCACACCCTGGAATGGCGCGACCCGCTCCTGAAGGCGTACATGGACTCAGGTTTTACGACGCTTTCGGGCACCGCCTCGTTCGACTCGATCTACCTCGAGAAGGCCGGGACCATCGCGGACGAGTCGCTCACCCTCAATCGCAACGGACTTGACTTCGAAGGTCTGTGGCAGGGGGACACCGCACTTACCGAGGGCACTGACTACACCGTCTCCGGTGACACGGTCACCCTGACCGCCGCCGCGCTCACCCGTCTCGCGGGCGACCGCGCCTACGGCACCAACGCGACCATCGAAGCCCGCTTCTCGGACGGCCTGCCGTGGCAGATCCACATCATCAGCTACGACACGGCGCAGATCTCCGACCTCACCGGGACCCTGGACGGCGCACCTTGGTCCCAGTGGTGGGCCTGCAACTCCTCGTGCTTCGCGATTCCGACCGAGTTCAACGGCGACCAGATCGCCACGATGGAGGCCAAGTACGCCGACGGCACCAACGCCGGACCCCACACGTGGACCGCCTTCAAGGAACTCTGGGCGACCTACCGGCCCGACTACGACGCCGGCACGATCAGCCTCACCCCTGACTTCTTCAACGAGGTCAGGGACGACGAGCCCGTCACCCTCACGTTCCACTTCTGGGGCGGGGGGACGATCGAGTACATCGTCACCAAGACCGGCACGACCGTGACCGGCACCAACGCTTAATCAGCGACTACCCGGCGGGGGGGGGGGGGGCGGGGGCGCGCCCCCGCCCCCCGCCCCCCCCAGCCGCCACCCCCACCCCGCGCCCCC
>NZ_JAPZVP010000037.1:7776-12503 GCF_027622875.1 Glycomyces luteolus
CCCCCCCAGCCCCCTCCCCTCACCCCTACTGCCCCGCCCGGGGGGGGGGGGGGGCCCCCGCCCCCCCCCCCCCCCGCTGCAGCGCCCCGAGACGCGGCACTCGAGCGACGGCCGCCGTACCGACCACGCCGGTCCGACCCATGACAGATCCGGCCGACCAGAAGGAGACCGACATGATCGCCGCACTTTCGCTGCAGCTCTGCAGCGTGCGAGGACACGATGAACCAGCCGGCTGCATCTGAGCGCTGCGCCCGCTGGGGCGTGTACGAAGTCGAACTCCGCGGCCCCGCCGAAGGCAATCCGTTCACCGAGGTCGACCTGGCCGCGGTCTTCGACGATGGTGAGCGGGAGATGCGCGTCGGGGGGTTCTACGACGGCGATGGGATCTACCGGGTCCGCTTCATGCCCGGCGCCGAGGGACAGTGGACCTTCACGACAGCCTCGAACGCCCCCGCACTCGACGGCGTGACCGGCGAGTTCACCTGCACCCCACCGGCACCGGGCGCTCATGGTCCGGTCCGGGCAGACGGCTTCCACTTCGCGCACGGCGACGGCACCCGCTACCTCCCGGTCGGCACCACCGCCTACGCGTGGACCCACCAGGTCCAGCGACTGCGGGACCAGACCCGCCGGACCCTGGCCGCGGGGCCGTTCAACAAGGTGCGGATGTGCCTGCTGCCCAAGTGGTACCAGTACAACCACGAGGAGCCCGAGCTTTACCCCTTCCCCGGCTCCGTCGAGGAAGGCTGGGACACGACCCGGTTCGACCCGGCGTTCTTCCGCCGCTTCGAGCAGGAAGTGGCCGCCCTGCAGGAGATGGGGATCGAGGCGGACATCATCCTCCTTCACCCCTACGACCGGTGGGGATTCGCCGACCTCGGCGCCGAAGCCGACGACCGGCTGATCCGCTACGCGGTCCGGCGACTCGCGGCCTACGCGAACGTGTGGTGGTCCATGGCCAACGAGTACGACATGATGGGCGCCAAGACCGAGGACGACTGGGAGCGCCTGGCCGCCGTCGTGTCCGAAGAGGACCCGCACGGGCACCTCAACTCGATCCACAACTGCGGCCCGTTCTACGACTACGCCAAACCGTGGATCACCCACGCCAGCGTCCAGCGCCAGGACGCCTACCGGACAGCCGAGTTCACCGACGAGTGGCGCAAGCGCTGGGGCAAGCCGGTCGTGGTCGACGAGTGCGCCTACGAGGGTGACATCGACCAAGGCTGGGGGAACATCTCCGGCGAGGAGTTGACCCGGCGCTGCTGGGAGGGCGCGGTACGGGGCGGCTACGTCGCGCACGGCGAGACCTACCTCAACGACACCGAGGAACTCTGGTGGTCCAAAGGTGGCGAACTCGTCGGCACCAGCCCGGCCCGCATGGGCTTCCTGCGCGAGGTCATCGCCGCGTCCCCGATCGGGGTCCTTGACCCGCTTCCCTCCAACTGGGACGCGCCGGTCGGCGGGGTCGCCGACGAATACGAGGTCACCTACTTGGGGTTCAGCCGCCCCCGCTTCCGCGAACTCCCACTTCCCGAAGGCAAGCGCTGGACGGTCGAGGTGATCGACACCTGGAACATGACCGTCGAACGCGTCGCCGACCACGCCGAGGGCACCATCCGCGTCGCCCTCCCCGGCCGCGAACACATGGCCATCCGCATCCTCGCCGAGAAATGATGAGTAGCGAGGGCAAGGAACCCCCAATGCATTCCTCACCTGTCAACGGCCGCAGTGGGTTCGCGAACGCTCTCCCATCGGCTCGGGCCGATATCGGGGCTCTGGCCAGGCCGTTCGCGCCCGGCCAGGTTCGCGAGCACCGGCACCGTGGATGCATAGGCGTATTTCAATTGAGAGCGGAGTAGTAAATGACATCGCAAGCCCCGTTGCATCGTGACGAGGATCCGGCCTTCGGGTGGGTCCTCCCCGGACTCCACCTCAAGTTCGATCACCGCGACGACCGGCCCGTGCGGCTCGTGCGCCTCGCGACCGCACCCGAGACGCCGTCAGCGGCCGCGCCCTCGGCGATCGTCGACGTCATCACCGCCGGCGGCGCGCACAGCGCCAGCAACGACCAGGGCCTTCTCTACTCGAGTGCCGGGCAGCGGCTCCGCTATGAGGGCCACGAATCGGACGAGACCGAGCTGAGGATCCGCCAGCGCGCGCCGGAGTTCGGCGTCGAGGTGCTCAGCGTCTTCCGCGTCGCCGGACCGGGTCTCCAGATTCGGCACACCGTGCGCAACGTGGCCGACCGGAGTTTCGTACTGCTTTCGGTGAGCTCGGCGCTCGTGGCCGTGCCCGCCGACGGCGCGCATGATCTCCTTTGGGGCGAGAGCGAATGGCGGGCCGAGGGGCGCTGGCGGCAGCGCCCGTTGAGCGAGCTGCTGCCCGATATCGATCCGGCGATGCACGGCGGCCAGTACTCGCGCGGGCTCTTCTCGCTGACCAGTCATGGGAGCTGGTCGACCGGTTCGTTCCTGCCGACCGGGGTCCTCGCGGCCGAGAGCGTCCCTTCGATCGCGTGGCAGGTCGAGACCAGCGCGGGCTGGCAGTGGGAGGTGGCGCAGACCGGGAGCACTGTGACGGTGGGCGTGCACGGCGCGACCGACAGGCACCACCAGTTCGCCGTGCGGCTGGCGCCGGGCGAGGAGTTCACCTCGGTGCCGGCAGGGCTCTGCGTCGCCGATGGCGGCCGGGACGCGGCCTTCGCGGCGCTCACCGGTTATCGGCGTGCGATCCGTGAGGTGCGCCCGGTCGACGCGCGGCTGCCGTTGGTCTACAACGACTACATGAACACCCTCATGGGCGAGCCGTCGACGGAGAAGCTGCTGCCGCTCATCGAGTCGGCGGCCGAGGCGGGCGCAGAGTACTTCTGCATCGACGCCGGGTGGTACGCCGTGCCCGGCAGCGCCTGGTGGGTCGGCGCGGGGGAGTGGCTCGAGGCTCCTGAGCGGTTCACCGGCGGCTTGTCGTCGGTCATCGACGCCATCCGCGCCTCCGGCATGCGGCCCGGGTTGTGGTTGGAGCCGGAGGCGGTCGGGGTCGAGTCGGCGATCGCGGATCGACTGCCGGAGGAGGCGTTCTTCCGGCGGTTCGGCGAGCGGGTGATCGTGGCGGGGAACTTCCAGCTCGATCTGCGGCATCCGGCGGCGCGTGCGCACTTGGACGAGACGGTCGACCGGTTGGTGGAAGAGTTCGGACTCGAGTTCTTCAAGCTCGACTACAACCGGAACATCGGTGCCGGGACTGAAGTGGACGCCGACGCGCCGGGGGCCGGGCTGCTCGGTCACACTCGAGCCTTCCGCGACTGGCTGCTCGGTGCGCAGGCGCGGCATCCGGGAGTGCTGTTCGAGAGCTGCGGTTCGGGCGCGCTGCGCATGGACTACAACATGCTTTCGATGGCGCATCTGCAGTCGACCTCAGACCAGGAGGACTTCAGGAAGTACGCGCCGATCGCGGCTGCCGCTCCTGCGAGCGTGCTGCCTGAGCAGGCGGGGAACTGGGCGTATCCGGCCGCGTCAATGACCTTGGAGGAGACGGCGTTCGCGATGACTGCGGGTGTCATGGGTCGGCTCTACCTCTCCGGGTTCCTCAACGAGTTGAGCGCGGAGCAGTCCGCGCTGGTGCGCGAGGCTATTGCGCTGCACAAGGACTGGCGGCACCGTATCGCCGAGTCGCATCCGGTGTGGCCGCTGGGTCTCCCGGGCTGGGGGGACGAGGTGATCGCCCTGCAGCTCGACACCGGATCCGAGTCGCTGCTGGCGCTGTGGTCCCGCGGTGAAGCTGCGGAGGTCGCGCTGCCAGGACTGCGCGGGCGGGACCTGAAGCAGGCCTACCCGGTTACCTTGCCGGAGTGGACGATCCGCAGGCCTGGCGATGTTCCGGTCGTCGAGGTGCCGTCTGGTCCCGCCGCCAGGATCTTCATGGTGCAGCGGTGATCCAGGGGCCTACGTCGGGCCGCTGGGAGCCTGCTGCACGGTCGTTTCGGCCAGCGGCAGGGTCGCTGCTGCGGTCCGGTCCTTCGACTTGGGCGTGACCAGACGGTCGACCGGGATCGTCATCGGAAAACCAGGGACATCCGCTACCTGAGATATTCATCTGATGTTTTTCACGGATAAGCCTTGTGCAGGAAGGGCTCTCGACATACTGTTAGTTTGTGGACATATCTAAATTTAATGATCCTTCGTTACTTCAACCCTTCCTGAAGCATTCTGGAAAGCACCCCTCCAATGCCCGCTCCCTCCTCGAGCGCGCCCTTTCTGTTCATCCAGAAGCACTTCACGAAGGCCGTCATCACCGGCGCTGTGAAGGGATAGACCCGCGGTCTGTGAGGGTCCGCAGGGGGAAGGGCGTCCGGATCTTTGCCGGGCCCGGACGCTCGCTAGTACTTGAACCGCAAAGCAAGACCGCACCAACCAACGAAAAGGAGCAATACGTGCGACGACGCACATTCGCCGCCACCGCAGGCGCGGCCGTGGTCGGGGCCGGCGCCCTGTCCATCCCCTTCTTCGCCGGAGCCCAAGAAAGCAACCGGCAGGGAGGCAACACCTACGCCTGGAAGAACGCCGTCATCAACGGCGGCGGTTTCGTGCCCGGCATCGTGTTCAACGAGACCGAGCCGAACCTGATCTACGCCCGCACCGACATCGGCGGCTGCTACCGCTGGCAGGAGGACTCCCGGACCTGGAAGCCGCTCCTGGACTGGGTCGGCCGCGACAAGTGGGGCTGGT
>NZ_JAPZVP010000038.1 GCF_027622875.1 Glycomyces luteolus
GAGTGGCTCATCGAGGGCCTTTCTGGCTTGGCGTGTCTTGTAGCGATTCACACCGAACCAGAAGGTCCTCTCCTCGTCTCAGCCCGACTCAGCTCGTGAGGTGTTCACAACCTCCCGAGACAGAACACCTAGCGCTCCTGCATGACCGCGTCGATGAGGCCGTAGTCCTTCGCCGCCTCGGCGGTGAAGACGCGGTCCCGGTCGGTGTCGGCGCGCAGCGTCTCGACGGTCTGGCCGGTGTGGCGCGAGAGGATCGACTCGATGTCGGCCCGCACCCGCACGATCTCGTCGGCGGCGAGGATCAGGTCCGGGATCGTCCCGCGCCCCTGCGCGGCGGGCTGGTGGAGCACCACGCGGGCGTGCGGCAGCGCCGCCCGCATCCCCTCGGCCCCGGCCGCGAGCAGCACGGCGCCGACCGCGACGGCCTGGCCGACGCACGTGGTCGCCACCTTCGCCTTGATGTACCGCATCGTGTCGTAGATGCCGAGCATCGCGCTCGGGTCGCCGCCCTCGCAGTTGATGAACAGGTTGATGGTGCGCTCGGAGTTCTCCGCGTCCAGGTGGAGGAGCTGCGCGACGAGCGCGTTCGCGACCCCGGCGTCGATGCCGGTGCCCAGGTAGATGATGCGCTCGCTGAGCAGGTACGAGTAGACGTCCATGATCCGCTCGCCGCGGTCGTTCTTGGTGATGACGTTGGGGATCGAGTAGGTGCTCATGCGGAGGCTCCTTCGCGGGTGAGGCCGAGCCCGATGCTGCGGCGCGCTTGCGGGGCGATCTCGTCGAACGAGGCCACCACGCCGTCGACGAAGCCGTAGTCGAGGGCTTCGGCGGCGGTGTACCAGCGGTCGTGGAGCGAGTCCTCGAAGATCCGCTCGATGGGCTGGCCGGTGTCCTCGGCGATGAGGCCGAGCACGGTGTCGCGGGTGTGGCGCAGGTCGTTGGCCTGCAGTTCGATGTCGACGGCGGCACCGGCGATCCCGGCGGAGCCCTGGTGCATCAGGACGCGGGCGTGCGGCAGGGCGCGGCGCTTGCCCTTCGTGCCGGCGGAGAGCAGGAACTGGCCCGCGCTGCACGCCAATCCGAGAGCCAGTGTGGACACATCACAGGGGATGAGCCGCATGATGTCGCGGATGGCGAGCATCGAGGGGACCGATCCGCCCGGGGAGTGGATCCACAGTGCGATGTCGGCGGAGGCGTTCTCGCCTGCGAGGGAGAGCAGCTGCGTGGCGAGCAGCGTCCCGTTGTCGTCGTCCAGTGCGCCGTCGAGGACGAGCACGCGCTGCTGGTACAGCTCGCGCCTGGCCCGGTCGTCGAACATGGGCGGTTTCCCGTTTTCACTCATGTCTCCACGATGCGGCCGCGGCGGCCCCGTCGGCAACCGTTTCCGCCGGGAGCGGATCCGCTGTGAGCAGCGCGAAATCCCGCGAGCGGGCTCCTTCGCTGCTTAGGCTCCACGCATGACCAGATCGATACGACACCAGCGCGCCTGCGCGCTCGCGGCGGCCGCGTTCGCCCTGTTCGGGGCCGCCGCGTGCGGCGACTCCGATTCGGACGGCGGCACGGATTCGCCCTACGGCGCGCCCACCACGACCGAGTCGCCCACCGACGAGGCCACCGCCGAGGGCGCGGCCTCGCTCGCGACGGCCACGGACGACAACCACGGCGAGTTCCTGGTCGACAACGACGGTTTCTCGCTGTATCTGTTCCGGTCGGACTCCGAGAACACCACCACCTGCTACGACGCGTGCGCGAAGGCGTGGCCGCCGCTGCTCACCGACTCCGCCGACGTGACGACGGATGGCGCGGTCGACGCCTCGCTCATCGGCACGATCGAGCGCACCGACGGCACCATGCAGGTCACGTACAACAAATGGCCGCTGTACTACTACGCGGAGGACGACGAGCCGGGCGAGACGGACGGCCAGGGCGTGCAGAACGTCTGGTACCTGGTGGCGCCCAGCGGGGACGCCAACACCACCGAGAATTAGGCGTGCGGGCCGTCCGCGCGGCGCCAGCGGTAGCGGCGCTCCGGGCGGCCCCGGCCCGCGTACTTCAGCGCCACTTCGGCGCGGCCGGTGTCGGCGAGCTGCTCGAGGTAGCGGCGGGCGCTCACCCGCGAGACGCCGATCTGCTCGGCGCATTCGGCCGCCGACAGGGTGCTCTCGGCCTCGCGCAGCGCGGTCTCCACGAGTTTCGCGGTCTCGCTGCTGAACCCTTTGGGCGGCAGGGCGATCGGCCCGGTCGCGGGCCGGTCGAAGGCCCGGTCGACATCGGCCTGGTCGTGCACGGCGGCGGCGGCGAGGCCCGCCCGCCGGTTGGCGTACTGCTCGAGGCGCTCGGTGAAGTCGTCGAAGCTGAAGGGCTTGAGCAGGTAGGAGACGACGCCGAGGCGCACGGCCGCGCGCACCGCCTCCGCTTCGCGGGCCGCCGAGATCACCATGACGTCGCATTCGTGGCCCTCGGCCCGCATCCGCGGCAGCAGGTCGAGCCCGAACGCGTCGGGCAGGTACAGGTCGAGGAGCACCAGGTCGGGCCGGTGCTCGACGAGCGCCGCGAGCGTCTCCTCGCCGGTGCGGGCGCAGGCGACGACCCGGAAGCCGGGGGTGCGCTCGACGAAGCCCCGGTGGATGTTGACCAGCCGGAAGTCGTCGTCGACGACCAGCACATCGATCATGTCGGTTCCTTCACCGGGCGGATAGTGGGGGGAAGAGCGGCATCGTGGAGGAGCGGCAGGACCGCGGTGAAGCGGGCGCCCCGCCCGGTGTGCTCCAGGGCCACGGAGCCGCCGTGATGCTCGCACACGAGCCGCGTGAGCGCAAGTCCGATGCCGTGCTCCCCAGCTGCGGCTTTAGTCGTGTAGCCGTGCGCGAAGACCTCCCCGGCGGTCTCGGGCGGCACGCCGGGACCGGAGTCGTCCACGGTGATGTGCACGGCCCCTTCGTGTTCGCGGATCGCGACGGCCACCCACGCATCGGTGTCGCTGCGACGCGGCAGCGGCGCGTCGCGGACGTGCGAGGCGGCGGCCTCGACGGCGTTGTCGACGAGGTTGCCGAGGACGGTGCCGACGTCGGCCGAGTCCTCGTGGGCGAGCGGCGCGAGCGCGCTGCCGTCGACGATGTCGAGCCGCACCCGCCGCTCGGAGGCCTGCGCGGACTTCGCCATGAGGAGCGCGGCGATCGCCTTGTCGCGGATGGGCTCGCCGATGGAGAGGTCGAGGGACTGGCGGTGCCGGTTGAGGGCGGCGATGTAGTCCACGACCTCGTCCTGCTCGCCGATCTGGATGAGCCCGGAGATGGTGTGCAGCTTGTTGTCGAACTCGTGGGCCTGGGCCCGCAATGCCTCGGCGGTCGAGCGGAACGACCCGAGGTCGCGTTCGAGCTGGACCAGCTCGGTGCGGTCGCGGAGGGTGGCGACCGAGCCGAGCGGGCGGCCGTCCTTCGCGACGGGCATCCGGTTGACGACCAGCACCCGGTTCCCTTGCAGCACGACCTGGTCGGATCCTTCGGCCGCGCCGGTGAGGACGTCGCGCAGCCGCGTCGACAGGTCGAGCTCCTCCACCGTCGCGCCGACGGCGGTGTCGGAGAGGTCGAGGAGGCGGCGCGCCACATCGTTGACGAGCGTGACGCGGTGCTGCTCGTCGAGCGCGACCACCCCCTCGGCGATCCCGTAGAGCATCGCCTCCCGGTGCTCGGCGAGCCCGGCGATCTCGCGCGGCTCCATGCCGAACGTCTGGCGCTTGATGCGCCGCGCCAGCAGCCACGACCCCGCGACGCCGAGCCCCGAGGCGATCCCCAGGTAGAGCAGCAGGTTCGGGCTGTCCCCGGCGAGCAGCGCGGCCGCCGAGGGCACCTCTTGGCCGACCACGGCGACGCCGAGCAGGCCGTAGTCCTCGACCGCGATCACCGGCGCCTGCCCGACCAGCTCGGTGCGGCCGCCCAGCTCGATCTCGCCGCGCCAGCCGCGCCCGTCGAGCACGCCCGGACCGAGCGGCAGTTCAGTGCCGATGAGCAGCGGGTTCGTGGAAGCGACCACCTCGCCGTCGGCGTCGGCGATCGTCACCGATGAGACCTGCCAGCGCTCCAGGCTCGACTGGATCTCCGGCGCGAGCGTCTGCGCGGGCAGCGGCTCGGGCAGGCGGCCGCGCACCAGGTCGGAGGCGGCGAGGCTCTCGGCGAGCTGCGTGACGCGGCGGCCCTGCTCGATGGTGAACAGCGCCTGCGACTGCGCGACCGAGACGCCCGCGACGGCGGCGAGCACGAGGAGGATCACCGTCAGCTGGAAGACGAGGAGCTGACCGGCGAGGGTCGGGCGGTAGGGAAGGCGAAGCCGGGACCTGAACACAATGAACTCAATGATCGTTACGGACACAAGGCTGACGTCGGGACCGCGCCAGGGTGACCATCGTCTCTCACACCACCCTCGAAATGAAAGAGCAACGACGATGAAATTTCACCGGAGGGCCCTCCTCAGCGCTGCGGCGGCCGCTCCCGTCCTGGCGGCGGCCTCGGCCTGCGGCCTCACCGCCGAAGACGGCGGCAGCGACGGCGGCCCGCTCACGGGCCTGCGCATCATGGTCCCCAACAGCCCCGGCGGCGGCTACGACACGACCGCCCGCTCCATCGCGCGGATCATGGAGGACGAGCAGATCGCCAAGGGTCTCGAGGTTTTCAACCTAGAAGGCGCCGGCGGCACCGTCGGCCTCCAGCGCACCGTGAGCGAATCCGGCAACGGCGACCTCGCCATGCAGATGGGCCTGGGCGTCGTGGGCGCCTCCTACACGCAGCAGTCCGAGGCGAAGCTGACCGGGACCACCCCGCTCGCCAAGCTCGTCGAGGAGTCCGGCGCCATCGTCGTGCCCGTCGACTCCCCCTACCAGACCATCGACGACCTGGTCACGGCCTGGAAGGCCGACCTCGCCGGCGTCACCGTCGGCGGCGGCTCCTCGCCCGGCGGACCCGACCACCTGCTGCCCAT
Organism: Glycomyces luteolus; assembly: GCF_027622875.1. Classification (GTDB taxonomy): domain Bacteria; phylum Actinomycetota; class Actinomycetes; order Mycobacteriales; family Micromonosporaceae; genus Glycomyces; species Glycomyces luteolus. The sequence continues at coordinate 4,975 of NZ_JAPZVP010000038.1, forward strand.
GCAGCTCGCCGGGGCCGTCGGCATCGACGCGACCAAGGTCAACTACGTGTCATACGACGGCGGCGGCGAGCTCCTCCCCGCGCTCCTGGGCGCGAAGATCAGCTTCGGCGCGAGCGGCGTCGGCGAGTTCATCGACCAGATCGACGCCGGGCAGCTGCGGGTCCTCGCCGTCTCCGGCGCCGAACGCGTCGCGGTCGTCCCCGACGCCCCCACCTTCGCCGAATCCGGCATCGACCTCGAGTTCACCAACTGGCGCGGCTGGGTCGCCCCGCCCGAGATCGAGGACGCCGACCGCGACAAGTGGATCGGCGCGCTCACCGCCATGCACGACTCCGCCGCCTGGCAGGAGGAGCTGGAGAAGCAGGGCTGGACCGACTCGTTCCTCACCGGCGACGACTTCGCCACCTTCCTCGAGGAGCAGGACCAGCGCGTCGCCGACGTCCTCACCGAACTGGGCCTGGCATGACCATGCCGGACGAGACCGCCGAACACCCCGCCGCCGACGCGGCGGGGCCGGAGGCCGACAGCGCGGCGGAGGCCCCGGGGCGCGACCTCGCGCAACTGTGGGTCTGCGGCTTCATGGCCGTCCTCGGCACCCTGGTCATCATCGACGCCGCGAGCCTGGGTGCGGCCGGAGCCTCCAACGACCCGATCGGCCCCAAGCCGGTCCCGATCATCCTCGGGATCCTCCTGTACGCCGTCGCCGCGTTCTACGCGCTCGACGCCATCCGCGGCGGCCACGGCGAGGACGAGGGCGCCCACGCGGGCGACCGCCTCGACTGGAAGACCATCGCCGCCCTCTGCGCCGTGTTCATCGCGAACGCGCTGCTCATCGACTGGCTCGGCTGGGTCATCTCCGGCTCGATCCTGTTCTGGGGCAGCGCGATCGTCCTCGGCTCGCGCCGCTACCTCATCGCCGGGGCGGTCGCGGTCGCGCTGGCGCTCGCCACGTTCTACGGATTCGCCATCGGGCTCGGCATCGGCCTGCCCGCGGGCGTGCTCCAGGGCATCCTCTAGGAAGGCTGGGCCATGGAGAACCTGAACTCCCTGATCGACGGCTTCGCCGCGATCCTCACCCCGGGCAACCTGCTCATCGCGCTGATCGGCGTGACCATCGGCACCGCCGTCGGGATGCTGCCGGGCCTGGGCACCGCGATGACCATCGCGCTGCTGCTGCCGCTCACCTACGGGATGGAGCCGACGCAGGCGTTCATCATGTTCGGCGGGATCTTCTACGGCGGCATGTACGGCGGCTCGACCACGGCGATCCTGCTGAACACGCCCGGCCAGTCGTCCTCGGTGGTGACCGTCCTCGAGGGCTTCAAGATGGCCAAGAACGGCCGCGGCGGGCAGGCGCTCGCGACGGCCGCGATCGGCTCGTTCATCGCCGGGACGATCGCGACGATCGCGCTGGTGTTCGTCACCCCGATCACGGTGGACTTCGCGATCGGGCTGGGCGCGCCGGACTACTTCGCGATCATGGTGCTGGCGCTCGTCGCCACGGCCTCGGTGCTCGGGTCCTCGCGCATCCGCGGGTTCGCGTCGCTCCTGTTCGGCCTCGTCATCGGCACCATCGGCATCGACGCGGTGACCGGGCAGCAGCGGTTGACGTACGGCGTGCCGCAGCTTGCGGACGGCATCGACATCGTCGTGGTGGCCGTGGGCGCCTTCGCCGTCGGCGAGGCGCTGTGGACCGCGGCCCGCCGCAAGATCGCGACGGACGAGGTCCTCCCGGTCGGCCGGGTGTGGATGGGGCGCAGCGACTGGCGGCGCTCGTGGGGGCCGTGGCTGCGCGGTTCGGCGCTCGGCTTCCCGTTCGGCGCGGTCCCGGCGGGCGGCGCTGAGGTGCCGACGTTCCTGTCCTATGTGACCGAACGGCGGCTCTCGAAGCACAAGGACGAGTTCGGCAAGGGCGCCATCGAGGGCGTGGCCGGGCCCGAGGCGGCGAACAACGCGTCGGCGGCGGGCACGCTCGTGCCGATGCTGGCGCTCGGCCTGCCCTGCAACGCGACCGCCGCGGTCATGCTGGCGGCGTTCCAGACCTACGGGATCCAGCCGGGCCCGCTGCTGTTCGAGAACCAGTCGGCGCTGGTGTGGACGCTCATCGCGGGCCTGTTCGTGGGCAACGCGATGCTGCTGGTGCTCAACATGCCGCTGATCCCGGTGTGGGTGAAGCTGCTGCGCATCCCCAAGCCGTACCTGTTCGCGGGCATCCTGTTCTTCGCTTCGATGGGCGCCTACGCGACCAGCGGGCAGCCGTTCGACCTGTTCGTGCTGCTGGCGCTGGGGCTGATCGGCCTGGCGATGCGGCGCTTCGGCATCCCGATGCTGCCGATGATCGTCGGCGTGATCCTCGGTCCGATGGCGGAACGGCAGGGGCGCATGTCCCTGCAGCTCTCGGGCGGGGACCTGTCGGGCCTGATCGGCGGCCCGACCTCTTGGGTGATCTACGCGATCGTCGCGCTGATCGCCTTGTGGCCCTTGGTGGGCCTTATCAAACGTCGCGCTGCTCGCGACAGGGTCGCGGTCGCCGCATAGCGGCCGGGACCCGAAGAGGGGGAGGTGCGGGCCGGAGGGGGGCTTCCCGGCCCGCACCTTTTTTGCTAGCGGAGTACGGCCTTCTGGAGCATCTCGGCGGGCCCGGTGGTGAAGCGCCGCAGCCACAGGCTCGAGCCGACGAGCAGCACCGCGCTGATCGCGGCCCAGAGTCCGAGGACGAACCACGGGTTCGATCCGAACCTCACAGCGAGACCGAGGCCCCAGCCGTAGCAGACCGCCGAGGCGAGCAGATTCTGCAGGATGTAGCCGCTGAGGGCGGTGCGGCCGAGGCTTTCGAAGGCGCGCATGGCGATCCCGCGCCGCGCGTGCTCGACGATCACTCCCACGAGGCCGATGTAGCCGAGCATGACCACCGGCGCGGCGACGTACCGCTCCAGGAAGAACAGCCCGTCCGGCCCGGCCATCACCGCGAGGTTGAGCGGCACGCCGATCCCCAGGCCCCAAACCAGGAGCCGCATCCGGATCCGGCCGCCAGCGGCGTCCCCGCCGAACGCTCCAGCGCGGAAGAGCTTGACGCCCAGCATGAACAGGAACACCAGGAGCGGGAAGGTGACGACCGGTTCGATGCGGAAGGCGAGCGCGTTGTCGAGCCGGAACTGGACCTGGTCGATCCAGGAGCCGGACGCGTACAGGGCCTCGATCTGGGGATCGCTCTGCTGTTCCAGGCCCGGCCCGGCGAGCATCGCCGCGGTGATGAGTCCCATGAGCGCGAGATGCAGGCTGAGCGCGGTCCACATCACCGCGTTCTGCGCGCGCTGCGAGCGCCGGAGCATCCAGGCCACCGCGATCGCGGTGACGGCGTAGCCCATGAGCACGTCCCAGGCGAACACGAGGACGAAGTGGATGGTTCCTTCGGCGAAGAGGAACAGCGCCCGCCAGTGGTAGCGGCCGGGCCAGCGGCGTCCGCGCTTCTCGCTGGAGCGGAACTGGATCGCCAGCCCCACGCCGAAGAGGACGGTGAGCATCGACAGGAACTTGCCGTTGGTGAGCAGTTGGAAGAGGCCGCCGATGAACGAGTCGTCGGTGGTGGCGCCGGAACTGCCGAGCAGCGGCCCGGCCTCCCCGGCCGGGGAGGCGAAGATCCAGATGTTGGTGCCGAGCGTGCCGAGGATCGCGACGCCGCGGAGGACGTCGAGCAGCGGCAGGCGCTTCGACACCGGTGCGGCTTCGGCGGTCGCGACCGCCGCGGTGGAGGTGTGCATGTACTCAGGTTCGCGCGCCGCGGGGCCGAAGGAATCCTTCCGCGGCATGGACTTTCACGTGCCGCGGGGCGACCGGGGGTGGAGCCCGGCCGCCCCGAAGGTCGCAGTGTTCAGACCCCGACTGCGACTTTGGTGGCAGGCGCGACGCGCTTGGCGCGCTTTGGCTTCCGGTCGAGCCACCACTGGGCGATCATGAGGTTCACGACCCAGCTGATCCAGATCGAGGCGACGGCCGCGTCCTCGATGAGGGCGTCCATGTCGCCGCCGTAGTACCCGTCGAGGAACGGCATGAGCGCGACCAGGAAGATCACCAGCCACACCCGGTTGACCACAATGGACGTGCACAGCGCGAAGCTGCGGATCATCCAGCGCCGGTGCTCCTGGAAGCGACGGCGGCGGGCCGCGACGAGTCCGGCGAAGGTGACGGCGAACCACAGGAGCGAGAGGAACACGTTCCCGATCTTCCCGGCCGGGCCGATCACCGACAGGATGCTCACGACCAGGGCGAACAGGCCCGAGGGCACGACGCCCGCGAAGACGTAGACGCGGCCCGAGATCCGGTGGATCTTCGGGTGGTGCTGGCGCAGCCACGGCCAGACCTGCATCGAGCAGGTGATGATCGCGATCGAGCCGAACAGGATGTGCCCGGAGAGCATCAGGTAGTGCGTCTCGGGGAAGGCCTCCTGCAGGTCGACGAGCGAGTCGCCGGTGTCGAAGGTCAGGTAGCCGGGCAGACGCGCGGCCACGAACAGCCCCACGATCACGAACAGCGGGACGATCCAGGGGCGGCGGTACCACTTCGGTCTCGCCTGGGCGGGCGGGGTTTCGGGGGCTTCGGCGAGGACGGTCGGCTCGGCCATGGGGTGCTCCGATCAGGGGATCCGAATGATGCGTATGGAATACGCTAATTAGCGTACCTCATACGCTAAACTGACGGTTGCCGCGAGCGCTCGGCCGCGACGTAGGCTGCGGGTCTCGGGACGCGAGCGAAAGGAACGCACCAGTGGGCACAACCGACTACGACCTGCTCTGGGGCGAGGCGACCCGCGCCGGTCGCGGACGCCCCTCGGGCCTCAGCCGCGAACGCATCGTCGCCGAGGCCGTCGCGATCGCCGATGCCGAAGGCCTGCACAAGGTCTCGATGAAGCACCTGGCCGAACGCCTGGGCAGCGGCGTCATGTCCCTCTACCGCCACGTTCCCGGCAAGGACGAGCTCGTCGTCCTCATGTACGACTCCCTCATGACCGGGCCGCTGCCCCTCCCCGAGGCCGACCACTGGCGGGACGTCCTGCGCCACTGGGGGTTCGGCGTGCGCGACCTCTTCATCGCCCACCCCTGGGCGCTCACCGTGGCCACCTCCGAGCGGTCGATGGGGCCGGGCGAGGCCGGATGGGTGGACACCATGATCGGGAGGCTCACCGCCGTCGGCCTGCCCGCCGAGCTCGGACTCATCGCCGTGCTCACCGTCGACTGCTACGCCCTCGGCGCGGTCCGCCCCGAGATCGGCGGCGCCGAAGGCGACACCGACTTCTTCCAGTTCCTCGCCGACCCGGCCGCCCGCACCCGCTTCCCCAACCTCGCCCGGCTCGCCGAACCCGGCTCCGCTACCAAGACCGCCATGAAGGACCACTACGAGTTCGGGCTCGAACGCCTCCTCGACGGCCTCGAACGGTTCATCGAGTCGCAGCACTGACCAGGGTCAGTAGGATTCGGTCCCGATGCCCTTGCGCATCGTGGCGACGTTGAACGCCTGCCAATGGGATTTCGAGGTTCCCAGGTAGCCGCCCTTGCCGATGCGCTCCAGGACCTCGTGCGAGTGCCGTTTGGCCTGGTCGCCCCATTCGCCGTCGATGGTGGTCCCCTTGCCCCAGATATAGCGGCAGCTGGCCTGGACATGCAGGATCTGCGACTCGGTCCTGGTGAAGGAAGTGGTGCCGGTGCCGGACGTCATGTTGTCGACGTAGACGCTGACTCTGCTGCCGTTGAGATAGGTCCGCACCGTTCCGAAGTGGTAGTGGAGGGTCGCTGCAGTCGCCCAGTAGTTATTGCGGGCGTATGTGAGGCCCGAACCGCTCCCTCTCCCCCAGATCTCGTAGTTGGCCTGGAAGGCGCCTTGGGAGGTGGGGCTACCGTGATTGACGTAGATGTGGTCGAGGTTGAGCGCCCTGCCCTGCCGCTGCGCCGCATTGCCGCTGTCCTTGTGGACTCCTGAGATCCACACTCTGAGCGGTTTTTCGTACCCCGTGTTTTCGAACCAGAGCTGCAGCCAGGCGTTCAGCTTGTCGTGGAACGACGGTCGGTACCTGTATGACTGGAGTTGAGCGTTGGACGCGTTGACCGTATTCTGCCCCCAGATGCCGGAGTAGTACCGGAGTTCGCCGTGCGCCTGCGCCGCGGTCGCGGGGAGGAGGATGCCCGAGGCGGCAGCGGCCCCTCCGGCCGCGAGCGTGAAGAGCCGTCTGCGGTTGAAGCCGCCGTCTGGAGCGGTAGAGCCTTCAGGGGTGTTGCCGTTGTCGGCCATGAGGTACGCCCTTCTCTGGGGGATGTGGTGCCATGGCTGCGGAATCCCGCCATTATTGCTGATGCTTGCCCGAATGTTGCGCGACTTCCGCACGGCCGAGCCGTGCATCGAGCTCCCGGCCCTGTGGCGGTCGAGCTGGTGGCGCAGGGCCGTGCAGCTCGCCTGGCTGCCGACCGGCGGCAGGAGCGGGGCGTTGCTCGTTGAAGGGTTGCGCTGCGCTCATCGATTCAGCCGGCTCTCTCAACGCCGACGGCCGGGACGAACGTGTCAATCGCGGCTCGCCTTTCCCCGTCACTCTTGATGGTTCTGCGCACCCTTCAGGTAGGGCGACTTCGATTCTCTCGCCCGAATCAGCAGGGATCAAGGCGGGACAGCGGCGGGAGTCCGGCAGGAATCAGTCCCATTCCAGTTGCCTCCTGCCACATGGGCTGGCATAACTAAGCTTGCGTTTTAACCTTCTTGGTATGCGCTGCAGGGTGTTTGGAGGCAGCGTGAGGTGGATGGTTCATCATCTTGGTTGTGCCACAGGAGTTTGCGACTACTTCCGCTGCTGAGCCGGGGCAAGCC
>NZ_JAPZVP010000039.1 GCF_027622875.1 Glycomyces luteolus
TCTGGAGGGTGACGGCGACCTGGTGGTCGCGTATGTTGGCCTCGCTCAGCTCCACGTTGAGGTGCTGGAGCTCGCGGGCCCGTTCGAAGAGCTCGGCCTCCCGCGCCATCGCCTCGGACGGCGCCTCCGTCGGCTCCTCGGTCGGCGGGCGGCCGGCCCGGGATCGGACGAACGCCGTCACGTCCTCCGCCCGGATGAGGATCCATTCGACCGGGCTGTTCGGACCGGCGATCGGTGAGTGGACCACCGTCCACCAGCGCTCCTCGAACCCGCCGCGAATCCCCTCGATGGGGACGTCGTACTTCTGCAGGGCCATGGTGTTCTGCTTCCCGGTCTCCATGACCCGGTTCAGCGAGGCCTTGACGTTCCGTTCGCTGTGCGTCTCGGGATCGCTCTCAGGGAAAACGTCGAAAAGCTTCCGCCCGATCAGGTCCTCGCGCGTCTTGCCCATGGCCTCCATGTAGGCCGGGTTGGCCGCGACGATCACCATGTCCCGCGTGATCACGACGCATGGGGACGGTATCGCCGCGAACAGTGCAACGTAGTCCAGATCCGCCATTTCCGACCGCCCCTACGCGTCGGGCGAGGTTGCCGTGTACCCCTCAGTCTGTCTTCTCACGCTACACCCCCGCACGCAGGCGAAAGGAAAACACGGAAATGCGCCTCTCGTGTTGAAGAGCAGTTCGAGTTCGATCGCTTCCATTACCAGAACGACGTCACAAACCCAGCGGTTTGCTACATGAAGGGGAGAGGGTCTAGGGTCTCTGCACGATCTCCGCATACGTGGGATAGAGCCCACTTCTGCCGACCGCGAATCCAAGATCCAGGCCGAGGTCGAGAAACGTCCGAAAGTCAGTCCCAATCGCCACTACTGGGAGTCGGTCGCACCGGCCCGCTCACGTGGATCATGCCCTCGTCGATCGGGCAGGCCATGACGGAAGGATTGTCGATGTCCGGGTCTTCTTCGGAGTGCCATGCCCGCGTCATCTCGACCATTTCGCCTGTGCTGAACAGGTATTCGAGTGGCACCGGAGTCGGGTTGCCGTAATTCGATCCGTTGTGAATGCGGAGACTGGCCCGGAAATCCGTCGGCAGGGCCACCCCCAACGCCGCCTCGATCTCCGACGCCTCGGCCGGCCCCGCGAGCAGCGGCAGGGAATCGGGCAGGACACGGCTCAAGGCCGCTTCGACTCGGATCCAGGCTTTTCAGAGGAGCGATCATCCGTTTCGGTCATGCTGCGGATCATAGGGTCTCATCGCAAGGTCATGCTCATGCCGACCGATGTGGACGAAGCGCAGCAATTCTTGCTCGCAGTCGACAACTACCTCGCCAATGGGAGCGGAACTTCCCACACGTCCGGCGGCCGAGGGTATGTGAAGCGAGTCGATCGATATCCGGACCCGGATCATCGAGCACGGCCAAATAACCCCTGCCCCGCTGGCCTTTTGGTACTGGCCGTCTTTGGGTGGGCAAGTCATGTCAGGATGGGCCGCATGTCTCCTGATCACGAGAATGCCGTCGGGTTCGCCGAACAGGCGCCGACCGCCGACTACGACGGCTTCGCCGAGGCATACGCCGCCGAGACCGAATCCAGCCTCCTCAACGGCTACTACGCGCGGCCCGCGATCCTGGACCTGGCCGGGGACGTGGACGGGCGGCGGATCCTCGACGTCGGTTGCGGTGCTGGGCCTCTCTTTGAGGCGCTCCGTGACCGGGGCGCCATCGTCACCGGCGTCGACCCCAGCGTCAAAATGCTCGAGCTTGCCAGGCGGCGGCTCGGCGAGGGCGCGGCGTTGCAGCAGGCGGACCTGAACGATCCCCTGCCGTTCCCCGACGACTCGTTCGACGATGCCATCGCGTGCCTGGTCCTGCACTACCTGGAGGACTGGACGGCACCGCTCGCTGAGCTGCGGCGCGTACTGGCACCAGGCGGCCGCCTCCTCGTGGCCGTCAACCACCCCTTCGTCTACAAGTACACCAACCCAGAAGGCGGCAGCTACTTCTCGACCCACGAGTACGGCTTGGAGTGCACATTCAGCGGTCAGAGCGTCTTACTGTCACAATGGCACCGGCCACTGCATGCGGTCACCGGGGCATTCATCGAAGCCGGATTCCGGATCTCGGTTGTCAGCGAGCCGCCCCCGGCACCTGGCGCCCACGAGCAGTTCCCCGACGATGTCAAGACGCCTGACTCGGCGTTCCTGTGCTTCCTGTTCCTTGTCCTGGAATCGCCCTGAGCGACATCTCTGACACCCAGCTCGTGGTTGCCGTCGGCAACCCGCTGCCGGGTAGCCGCAACGACTCGAAGGCATTCGGCGAGTCCGGCGTCGACCACGCCACCCGCACCGCGACCGTGATCGCCGGCGCCGGCTACCCCGGCCACCCGCGCGGTCATCCCGTACCGTCGCCAGAAGAAGGACAAGCCGCTGGTGGGATGGAAGGAAGCCCACAATGCCTCCCACCGTCACGTCCGCGTCGAGCACACCTTCGCGAAACTGAAAGTCTGGAAAGCGCTCCGGGACCGCCGCCTACACAGCGAGGACCCCGCCCAGGCCACGGCTGGCATCGCTCGGCTTTGCAACCTCAACCTCGCTGGCTGAATGCCTCGGAACGCCGCTCCAACACTCAACTCCAGCAAACAAGCGGGGCAACACTTAGACTCGACACTGGAGCATCCTGTTGAAATCTGTTGCAGCACAACAGATTCACCAGGAGGCTTCCTCAGTTCGTAAACACGGCCTAGGTTTACAACTGCGCCTCCTGGCACCGCTCGGTCACTCTCGTGATACTCGCCTACTCCGACCTCCAGCCGGCGCCGACGGGCTCAGTGGAATTCGCGCTTGCGCACAGATCAGAAATCGCTATCATTGGCGGCTGTCACCAGCCCTATCAAGAGGCGGTTCTGCCGTCGCATCGAACCGTGCATACGAATCGCTGCGGCGGGTTCTGTGTCTGCGAACGGATGTCCATGCCTCGAAGCATTCCCCCTGAGCCCCCCCAAGGCAACGCGCTCACCCGCTGGCTCGAGTTTACTGCTGAACGGTGGCGGCTGCTCGGCCTCCTGCGGCTCGCGCCGGCCGCAGCGGCCGCGCTCGCCGCGTGCCTCTTCCTGGTCGCCTTCACCCCGAGCACGCTCGCACTCGTCCTCGGTTGGTTCGTGTCGAGCATCGAGACCATGGACGGCGGGACCGATTGGGGCGCACTGGCGCTGCCGCTCGCGGTGGTCTCCGCGATGTTCCTCCTCGAGGAGGCCTTCCACGCGGTCTCGGGTCTCGCCCGGACCAAGGCCGGCTCACGCATCGACCGGGCACTGCGCCGCGAGATCCGGGACCTGTCGCTGCGGCGCCTCCCGGTGTCCGGACTCGACGACCCCGACCTCGTGGACGACCTCGTGCGCGCCTGCGACCTCGAACAGAAGTGGGTCCGCACGGCCGGATCGGGATCCACCGGGCAGCTACTCCTGCTGTTCCGTTTCGCCGCGGCGGGGTTCGCCACGATCCTGCTCTCGGTCGTCCTCTCACCGCTCCTCGCGGTGCCGCTCCTGGTGATCTGCCTGAGTAACCGCGCGCTCCTGCGCCGCCAGTGGATGGCGCTGGTCGCCGAAGGTGATGAGCGCGAGCGTTTCCACCGCCGCACCCAGTACTGGACCAGCCTCGGCCACAGCCCCGAGGCCGCCAAGGACCTACGCATGTTCGGCCTCGGGCAGTGGCTCGTGGCCCGCCGCACCGCCGCGTACCTCGAATACGTGACTCCCCTGTGGCCCAGCCGCCACCGGGTCATGGTTCAGCAGTGGCCGGTCATCCTCATGACCGCCGCCGTCGCCTGCCTCACGCTCCTGGTTCCCGCGCTCGCCATGCGCGCCGGGGCGATCGACGCCTCCGGACTCGTCACCTGCTTTTTCGCCGGCTGGGGCATCTTCGGGATCCTTTTCATGGGGCACGAGGCCTTCGACATAGAGCACGGCACGCTCGCCCTTCGGGCCCTCGAACGCCTCCGCGCCACTGGTTCAGGCAGCGAAACCGAAACGGTCGAACTGGTCCGCTTCGACGCCGTGATCCGCTGCGAAGGCGTCAGCTTCACCTACCCCGGCAAGAATCTGCCCGTCGTCTCCGGGCTCGACCTCGACATCAAAGCGGGCGAGGTGGTCGGCCTCGTCGGCCGCAACGGCGTCGGCAAGACCACGCTCATCCGACTCCTCGCAGGGCTCTATGCGCCCGATACCGGACGCATCACCGTGGACGGCCGCGACCTTGCCGACCTGCCCATGGCGGCCTGGCACCGCCGCGTCTCAGTCACCTTCCAGGACTTCGGACGCTTCCCCGCCTCGATCGCGGACAATATCGCTATCGGCGCGGTCGAGCACGCCGCCGATCGCGACGGCCTCCTCGCCGCCGCGCACACCGCCGGCATCGACCGCTGGCTTGCGGACGTGCCCGACGGTATCGACACCCTGCTCGGACGCGAGTTCGACGACGGCACCGACCTGTCGGGCGGGCAGTGGCAGGGTATCGCCATCGCGCGGGCACTCTTCGCCGCCCGGCACGGCCGCGACCTCCTGATTTTCGACGAGCCCACCGCGCATCTCGACGCGCACGCAGAAGCCGCCTTCTTCGACCGCGTCACCACCGCGATCGACGACGCAGCGATCATCCTCATCTCGCACCGGCTCGGCACCATCCGGCACGCCGACCGCATCGTCATGCTCGGCCGTGACGGGATCATCGAGCAAGGCGGCCACGACGAGCTGATGGCCGCCGGCGGTGAGTACGCGCGCCTGTTCTCCCTCCAGGCCTCCCAGTTCGCCGAACTCGAACCCGCCGCCGGAACCGACCCCGACTCCCGAAAGGCGACGGCATGAACGCGATCCTGCAACTCGCCCGCCACACCATCGCGCTCGCCTGGCGCGCCGCACCCCGCATCACCATCGTGGTCGGTGCGCTCGTGGTCCTCGAAGCCTTCGCCGCCGTATGCATCGCCCTGTCGCAGCGGTGGATCGTCGACAACACCGAGACCGGGGCCCTCGCCGCCCTCGTCATCGTCGCAGTCCTCGGCGGATTCGCATACGCCGTCAATGCCGCCGGCAACCGCATCGTCACCAACCTGTCGCAGACGCTCGCCGAGCACGTCGATCGCACCCTCAACGAAGAGGTCATCGGGATCAGCGCCCGCGTGCCCACCCTCGAACACCTCGAACGGCCCGAGTTCCACGACCGCATCACCCTGCTCGGCAAGAGCACGTATGAGCTCGCGCAATCCGGGATCGGACTCGTGCGGGCGGTCTCGGCGACCGTGAGCGTGGTCCTCAGCGTGATCCTGCTTTCGAGTGTTCACATCGCCCTCGGCTTGCTCGTCCTCCTCGCGTTCCCTCCGATCTGGACGAGCATGGTCGCGCAGCGCCACCGCGCCGATGCGCAGAAGCGCGCGGCGGCCGAGGAGCGGCGCGACGAGCGCCTGCACCGACTCGCCGTCGAACCCGAAAGCGCCCAGCAGATCCGGGTCATGGGCGCGGCGGACGTGATCGACTCCTGGGCTGACGAGGCCCGCGTGCGGTATCTGCGCACGCGTGACCACGGACTCGCGGTGGCGATCGGCTGGGAGCTGGCCGGCTGGGCCGTCTACATGCTCGGGTTCGCGGCGACCCTCGCGCTGGCGGCGGGCATGGTCGGGTCCGGTGCGGCGACGCTGGGCAGCTTCGTGCTGGCCGTGACGCTGGCGACGCGGCTGCGCGGGGAGGTACGGCGAACCGTCGAGTCGATCAAGCAGGTCGCGCGCGGCGCGACGGCTGCGGAGCATTACGTGTGGCTGCGGGACTATGGAAGGGACCAGGCCGCCGCGGCAGGGACCGTCCAGGTGACCGGGCCGGTCCACCGAATCGAGCTGCGAGGGGCCGGGTTCACCTACCCAGGTGCGCCGGAGCCGACCCTGCGCGGCATTGATCTGACGCTCGAGGCCGGGCAGACAATCGCGCTCGTCGGGCTCAACGGCGCGGGGAAGACCACGCTCGTCAAGCTTCTCACCGGGATGTACCCGCCGACAGAAGGCGATGTGCTGCTTGACGGCCGCCCGCTCGAGGAGTTGGATGCGGCGTCGTGGCGGCGGCGGACCACGGGCGCGTTCCAGGATTCGTTCCGTCTCAAGACGACCGTGGCCGAGGCGGTCGGCGTCGGGGACCTCGACCACATAGACGATGCCGAGCGGATACGGCTGGCGATCGAGGAGACGGGCGTACACGCGTTCGTGGACCGGCTACCCGAAGGGACCGACTCGCTGCTGGACCGCTCGATGGGCGGGCACGAACTCTCGGGTGGGCAATGGCAGCGCCTCGCCCTCGCGCGGGCCCATATGCGAACTGACGCGAATCTGCAGGTGCTTGACGAGCCGACGGCGGCGCTCGACCCGCAGGCCGAGCACGAGGTGCACGAGCTGTACGCGGCCCGCACCGCCGATGCGGGCGAGCAGATCACGTTGCTAGTGTCGCACCGGTTCTCGACGGTGCGCATGGCGAATCTGATCATCGTGCTCAAGGACGGCGCGATCGTCGAGCGAGGGACCCACGCGGATCTCATTGCGTCGGGTGGCGCCTACGCGGCGCTGTACGAAAGCCAGGCGAGCCAGTACCGATGATCGGCGCCCGGGCCGCCGCCGTGGCCGCCGCACCGAGGACGTGGCAAGGGCTGGCCTCGGCCATGGTGTCGAGCCAGGCGTCGACGTTGTCGGCTTTGAGCTGCTTGATCCGACGACCGTGAAGCCGAGACTCGACGCGGCAGTTTAGCGCTAGGTGCACCAACAAACTTCCGTCGAACCGTTGACTACACATCGAGATCTCTCTATAGTTCGAATCGCCGGAAGATTCATCAGATGTTTCGGACCTAGGTTGCGATATGTGAGCGATAACAGGCGTTCCCCATACCCGCGTCCGCTAAGGAGCACCCGATGACATCGGCCGCACCCGATTGCTCGTTCCTGTCCCGCTGGACCCGAGGCGTGGCCGCGCT
>NZ_JAPZVP010000004.1:0-142206 GCF_027622875.1 Glycomyces luteolus
GCGGCGCGAACCAGAAGTGGACCTTGAACGCCGACGGCTCCGTCGTCAACGCGCAGTCGGGCCTGTGCCTGGATGTCGCGGGCGCGTCGACGGCGAACGGTGCGCTCGCGCACCTGTGGACCTGCTACGGAGGGAACAGTCAGCGGTGGCAGTTCAACTGATCCTCTGACGCGAACGCGCTGAGAACACGATCGAGCGGGCGGCCTTTCGGGCCGCCCGCTCATGCATGCTTCAGTCTGGAGGGGGAGCGAAAGTGCCTGCCACTCAGTGCCCCATAGGGTCCTGACAGCATCGAAGCCCCGGCAGGGCCGAGGCTTCGATGCTGTGTATCTACTTGTACTCCCGAGCGGATTCGAACCGCCGTTTCCGCCTTGAGAGGGCAGCGTCCTAGGCCCCTAGACGACGGGAGCTTGGCCTGTGTCGATCGCGGCTTGCCGCGGCAACGACGACAACTATACATGGATGGTGCCGGGGGTCCACAACCGGGATACCGCATGTGATGCGGCCTACCTCGTGCCCGCTCGGATACGAGTGCGGACCGGGTCGGCGCCGACACCTTTTCAGGTGAACCCCCGTGGCGCCGGGCCCCGGCCCGCCGAGCGACTGTAACGCGATCCGCCGCCGCACGGCGGCGGATCCTACTGGTTGGCGGTCTCGGTCTGACCCGTGATGTCGTCGAGCCAGGCGGCGTCCACGCCGTCGTGGTAGTTGACGAGCTTCGCGGCGTACGCGGTGTCGCCGACCTTCGCGGTGACGCTGGCGATGACGCCCACCGTCGTCACGCACACCTCGTACGCGCCCACGGGCGAGTCTTCGGCGCCCTGCACCACGACGCAGTCGGCCAGTTCGCCGGCGAGCGTGGTGTCGGAGAACTCGGTCGAGGCCGTTTGGTCGGCCGCGGTCGAGGAGAGCCATGACGCCACGGTCTCCTCGGCGGGCAGGAAGCCGTCGAGCTCCTGACCCAGCCACACGTTGAGCTCTGCGGGGTCCTCGCCCGCCCACAGGCTGGGCCGGTCGCCGACGACGACCGCGGCGGTCCCGGCCTCCGGGTCCACCGCCACCAGTACCGGATCCTCCGAGCCCTCGATGAGGTACTCGGCGGTGTAGGCGGGCTGGTCGCCCTCGACGAGGCGGCCGCTCAAATCCGTGAGCGCGGCCTGGGCCTCCGAAGCCGACTCGCCGCCCTCGGCTTGGTCCGAGCATCCGGCGAGGGCGAAGAGCGCCACCGCGCTCAAGACAGCGCAGCGCCGCAGGGGGTTCTGCAGGATCATGGGGCTCCACTTCCATTGCGCCAGGCGAGGGGGACTGCCGCCCGGCGGCGGCATCCGGGGGGCACGCCTAGCACAGGTGTCTGATCTGAGATAGGGCTCCACCATATAGTGGGCCGTCCACGGCCCATGTAACACGAGCGCCCGCGTCTCGGGCAACACTAATTCGCGACGCACGGAAGCCGCAGGACGCGCCCTTTTAGCGGCTCGGAGGCATCGCCGACCTGCCTAGGGCGTATCCTCGGGAGCTGTGGCCGACGCAGTGTCGGGTCGGCCGAAATCCTTCGGACACGGCCCCGTAATCGGGTCGATCGTCAGATTCGGCTATTTCAGGAGTGACAGTGGCTGCAATTGAAGACATCCGGGCAAGGGAGATCCTCGACTCCCGCGGCAATCCCACCGTCGAAGTGGAGATCCTGCTCGACGACGACACGCTGCAGCGGGCGGCCGTCCCGTCCGGTGCCTCCACCGGCGCCTTCGAAGCCATCGAGCTTCGCGACGGCGACAAGTCGCGCTACCTCGGCAAGGGCGTCGAGAAGGCCGTCGACAACGTCAACGGCCCGATCCGCGAGGCCCTGATCGACATCGAGGCCTCCGAGCAGCGCCTGGTCGACCAGGCGCTCCTCGACGCCGACGGCACCCCGGACAAGTCCAACCTCGGCGCGAACGCGATCCTCGGCGCCTCCCTGGCCGCGGCCAAGGCCGCCGCCGACTCCGCCGAGCTGCCGCTCTACCGCTACCTCGGCGGCCCGAACGCGCACCTGCTCCCGGTGCCGATGATGAACATCCTCAACGGCGGCTCCCACGCGGACTCCAACGTCGACGTGCAGGAGTTCATGATCGCCCCGATCGGCGCCCCCACCTTCAAGGAGGCCCTGCGCTGGGGCGCGGAGACCTACCACGCGCTCAAGTCGGTCCTCAAGGAGCGCGGGCTCTCCACCGGTCTCGGCGACGAGGGCGGCTTCGCGCCGAACCTCGACTCGAACCGCGCCGCGCTCGACCTGATCGCGGTCGCCGTCGAGAAGGCCGGCTACAAGCTCGGCACCGACATCGCCTTCGCGATGGACGTCGCCGCCACCGAGTTCTTCACCGACGGCGCCTACCTCTTCGAGGGCCAGAAGAAGTCCGGCGAGGAGATGAGCGCCTACTACGAGGAGCTCATCGGCGCCTACCCGTTCGTGTCCATCGAGGACCCGCTCTCCGAGGACGACTGGGCCGGCTGGTCCGCGCTCACCGCCAAGGTCGGCAACCGCCTGCAGATCGTCGGCGACGACCTGTTCGTGACCAACCCCGAGCGCATCCGCCGCGGCATCGACGAGAAGGCCGCCAACGGCCTCCTCGTCAAGGTGAACCAGATCGGCACGCTCACCGAGACCACCGACGCCGTCGAGATGGCCCACCGCGCGGGCTTCGGCTGCATGATGAGCCACCGCTCCGGTGAGACCGAGGACACCACGATCGCCGACCTGGCCGTCGCGATGTCCTGCGGCCAGATCAAGACCGGCGCCCCGGCCCGCTCGGACCGCGTCGCCAAGTACAACCAGCTGCTCCGCATCGAGGAAGACCTCGGCGACGCCGCCCGCTACGCCGGCGCCTCGGCATTCCCGAAGTACGGCAAGTAGCACGCGACTCTGAAGGCCCCCGCGCCGAGCGGATCGACGCCGCGCAAGCGTCGGCGAAGCTGGCACGGGGGCCTTCGGTCTGCCCCGATCGACTAGGCTGGGCCCGTGAACGCGAGCCGCCGACCCAGCCACCCGGGAGGACGATCCACCGGTCCCGGCCGCACCCGTGCCGCCCGACGCCCCGCCCCCGGGACGGGCCGCGCCGAGGTCAAACGGGTCCGGTACCGCCCCGCCCGCAAGGTCTCCCGCCGCGCCGCGATCCTCGCCCTCGTCCTCTCCGCGCTGGCCCTCGCCTACGCCTACCCGCTGCGCACCTATGTCGAGCAGCGCATTGAGATCAACCGGCTCGAAGCCGAGCAGTCGGCGCAGTCCGAGCACATCGAGGAGCTCGAAGCCGAACGCGTCAAATGGGACGACCCCGAGTACGTCAAGGCCCAGATCCGCTCCAGCCTCCTCCTCGTGCCTCCCGGTGAGGACCTCGTCATCGTCATCGACGAGGACGACCCGAAGCACACCGGTGGCGCAGACGACGAAGCGGCCGAGGACCAGGCCTGGTACGACGAGCTGGCCGATACCTTTGCAGACGCCGACCGGCTCGAACCAGACGAAACAGAGGAACCAGCAGAGTGAAGGCTGTGCAACCGCGACACGCGGCACTGAAAGCGGCGCTGCAGGGCGGGACGCCGTGAAACCCGCCGACTGGCCCCAGCAGCCCGAACCGGTCACCGAGGCCGACGCGGCAGCCGTCCGCAAGCAGCTCGGCCGCCCGATCCGCGGCGCGCACGCCGTCGCCTGGCGCTGCCCGTGCGGCCAGCCCGCGGTGATCGAGACCGAACCGCGCCTGCCCGACGGCACGCCGTTCCCGACCACGTACTACCTGACCTGCCCGAAAGCCGCTTCGGCCATCGGCAGGCTCGAAGGCGGCGGGGTCATGAAGGACATGAACGAGCGTCTCGGCGCCGACCCTGAACTCGCCGCGCAGCACCGCCGCGCCCACGAGGACTACCTGGCGCGCCGCGCCAGGCTCGGCGACGTGCCCGAGATCGAGGGCATCTCCGCCGGGGGACTGCCCGACCGCGTCAAGTGCCTGCACGCCCTCGTCGGCCACGCGCTCGCCGCCGGACCCGGCGTCAGCCCCATGGGCGACGAGGCCATCGAACTGCTCCCCGAGTGGTGGAAGCGCAGCAGCTGCGCCGCCGGGACGCAGGACACCGAACCCCAGGAGGCCCCCGAATGACCCGCCGCGTGGCCGGCATCGACTGCGGCACCAACTCGATCCGCCTCCTCATCGCCGACATCGACGATGCGGGGCGATTGCACGATGTGGTGCGCCGCATGGAGGTCGTGCGCCTCGGCGAGGGCGTCGACCGGACCGGCCGCCTCTCCGACGCCGCGCTCGAACGCACCCGCGTCGCGCTGGCGGACTACACCGCTCAGATCCGCGAGCACGGGGTCGAGGCGGTGCGCATGGTCGCGACCTCCGCGAGCCGCGACGCCTCGAACGCGGCCGACTTCAAGGCCATGGTCGTTGCCGTGCTCGGGCAGGACCCCGAGGTCATCTCCGGCGATGAGGAGGCCCGCCTCTCCTTCACCGGCGCGGTCGCGACACTTCCGGTCCATGAAGGACAGCGGATGCTGATCGACATCGGCGGCGGCTCAACGGAGTTCGTGCGCGGCACCGACGCCGAGGTCGCCGCGGCGATCTCCGTGAACGTCGGCTGCGTGCGGATGACCGAGCGGCACTTGCGATCCGACCCGCCGCACGCGGACGAGATCGCCGAGGCCGTCGCGGACATCACGGCCATCGCCGACGGCGCGCTCGCGGTGGCCGACGCGGGCCGTGAGGCGACCGAGCTCGTCGCGGTGGCCGGGACGGCGACCACGATCGCGGCGATCGCCTTGGGGCTCAAGGCATACGACCCGGAGGCCATCGACGGGACCCGGCTCTCGTACGAGCAGGTCGCACAGGTGACCGCCGACCTCGCGGCGGCGGACCACGATGAGCGGCTGGCGATCCCGGTGATGCACCCCGGCCGCGCCGACGTCATCGTCGGCGGCGCGCTCGTGCTGCGAACGATCATGGAGCGCAGCGGGATCGACTCGGTGCTCATCTCGGAGCACGACATCCTCGACGGCATCGCCCTGTCGGCGTAGACGAAACGAGACGGAGGCGGCCCCGCAATGCGGGGCCGCCTCCGCGTTTCGGCGGTCAGGCGTTCTGGAGGTCCCGCTCCGGGCGCTTCGCCGCGGCGCGCCACAGCTCGGCCGCCAGCCACAGGGCCGCCACCGTCACCATTGCGCCCCAGGCGATCCGGCCGACGTGCGGCAGGAAGTACTGCGGCATCATCGTCACCAGCAGCGCCGCGAGCGGCACGCCGCTCCACTTGCGGAGGGTGCCCGAGCGCCACACCGCGACCGCTGCGAGCACTGCCGCGACCGCGATGAGGGCGAGGCCGATCACGAAGACGGCCAACGCGGTCGGGTCCATCCGGAACGCGTCGCCGACCGCGGTCAGCGTCGCGTCGCCGTCCTCGACGGCCCGCTGGCCGATCGCCTTGAGGCCGTAGACCTCGGCACCGTAGTAGGAGATCGTCAGGGCCGATCCGATGTAGCCGATGGTCGCGGCCGCGAAGGCCGTCTTCTCGTTCCGGGTGCCTTCGAGGTGGCCGCGCAGCGCTCCGTAGCCGAGAGGGATGAGGGTGAGGCCGAGGATCGCGGCGAGGTGCCCGACCGCCCAGCCGGTGCTGGTCCAGGATTCGGCCCCTTCGAGGGTGGTCTGGTCGGCGCGCGGGGCGGCGGCCTCGTAGATCACGAAGAGGACGCCGGCGATGCCGAACGCCAAGGCGCCCATGCGGGCTCGCGGGTCCTGGCGGGTCTGGGGGATTGACATGTCTGCTCCTTGGGGGTCACTGCTCATATTCGAGAGCAGTGCTCTCTGTCGAGGGCAATGATTGCACACTCGCTCCGACATTGCAAGAGCGGTGCTCTCGTTTCGGTACACTGACCCGATGAACGCGCCGATACCCGCCCGCGCCAGAACCGCCAGAGAGCGCGCCCGGGCCGAACTCACCGCCGAGATCCTCGCCGCCGCCCGCCGCCAGTTGCGAGAGGACGGCGCCGCCCTGCTCTCGCTGCGCTCCGTCGCCCGCGAGCTCGGCATGGCCTCCTCGGCCGTCTACCGCTACTTCGCCAGCCGCGACGAGCTCCTCACGGCCCTGATCGTCCAGGCGTACACCGAGATCGGCGAAGCCGCTGAAAACGCCGACCGGCCCTCGGCCTCGCCGGAGGAGCGCTGGCTCGCCGTCTGGCGCGCGGTGCGCGAATGGTCACTGGCCCACCGCCACGAGTACGCGCTCATCTTCGGCACTCCCGTGCCCGGCTACGTCGCCCCGCACATCACCATCGAAGTCGCAGGCCGCATGCCGCTCACACTCGCCCGGATCTGCGCCGACGCCAAGCGCTCCGGCGGCCTCAATCCGCCCTCAGGCCCGGTATGCCCGCCCGAGGCCATCGAACCGGCGATGCTCCAGCTGCTGCCCGGCGAGGCCTTCGACCCCGACGAGACCGCACGGCTCATCCTCGCCTGGAACCGCCTGGTCGGGATCATCGGCTACGAACTGCACGGCCACCTCGCGAACGTCACGGCCGACGACGCCCTCTTCTTCGACCACACCGCCCGCACCGAAGGCGCGTACATCGGGCTGCCGTTCAACTGATGCGGCGCGTTCAGCCCCGCAGGGCCAGCGCCACCACGATCGCCGCGATCACCAGCACCACGCCGATAGCGGCGACGGCCCACGGCCAGCGCCGCGCCTGCCGGTGCTCGGCCACGTCGCCGACGACGACCGTGACGTTGTCCGGTCCGCCGCCTTCGAGGGCGAGGCGCACGAGCTCGTCCGCCGCGGCCTGGGGGTCGGTGAAGTCGCGCAGGACGTTCTCGATGACGGCGTCGTCGACCACGTCGCTGAGCCCGTCGGAGCAGAGCATGTACCGGTCGCCGATGAGCGCCGGGCGCGTCTCGAAGTGCGCCGGGGCGGGGTTGGCCTGGAGCACGCGGGTGACCACCGACTTGTACGGGTGGTCCTGGGCTTCGGCGGGGGTGATCGCGCCTTCGTCGACGAGGTGCTGGACGTACGAGTCGTCGACGGTGACCTGCACGAAGTCCTCGCCGCGCACCTGGTACGCCCTCGAGTCTCCGATATGGACGATGTCGACGGCGTTGTCGCCCAGCCAGAGTCCGGTGAGCGTCGTCGCCATGCCCTCCGATTCGGGGTTCTCGGCGACGGCCGCGCGGATGCGGTCGCGGGCGGCCTCGACGACCGCGCCCAGCTCCGCGGTGGCCTCGACGGGGGAGCGGCGGGCGAGCCGTGTCACCTCGGCGATGGTCACGCCGCTGGCGACCTCGCCGGCGGCCGCGCCGCCCACGCCGTCGGCGACGGCGAGGAGCCGCCGCGATGCGAGGTGGGAGTCCTCATTCAAGTCGCGGACTTTGCCCACGTCGGTCGCGGCGCCGTAGCGCCAACGCAATTCGGTCACAGGCGATCACCACTGTCTCCGCACCGGGATTCGGCTGTCTGTTCAAAGCTTGGCCGTTCGAGGGACATGGGCGCAAGTGTAGTGTCCCGCCACTCACAGCATGCGACCGTTGATCCCGGTGCGCCCGCCCTCGCCCCCGCTGGTGTGTATCCCCCCTTCGTGCCACCCTGCGACTCCGGCGCTGAGCTGCGACGACACTACCTTTACAGTGGATTCAGCCCGCCTTGCCAGCCCCCGAGGAGCACCCATGCAGACGGTTCTGGCCGACCGGTACGTCCTGGAGCACGAGATCGCGCGCGGCGCGGTCGGCGTCGTGTGGCGGGGCCTGGACCAGGTCACCGGGGACCCAGTGGCAGTGAAGATCCTCCGCCCGGAGCTGCGCGACGAGGAGGAGATCTTCGATAGCTTCCGGGCCGAGGCCGACATCCTGCGCACCATCGACCACCCGGGCGTGGTGGCGGTCAAGGACTTCATCGTCACCATCGAGGTCTGCGCGGTCGTCCTCGAGTTCCTGCCGGGCCCCGACCTCCGCGAGCACCTGCGCGTCCACGGGCCGCTCCCCGCCGCTGAGGCCGCCCGCCGCTGCGCGAGCGCTGCCGAGACCCTCGCAGCGATCCACCGGGCCGGGTACCGGCACGGGGATGTCAAGCCCGGCAACCTGATGCTGGCCGGGAGCGACGGCCTGAAGTTCATCGACTTCGGCATCGCGCGCGCCGCCGCGTCCAAGACCGCGCCCTCGCACGGTACCCCCGAGTACATCGCGCCGGAGGTCGCCTCGGGCGACTCCGCGAGCCCCGGCGTGGACAACTACGCGCTCGGGCTGGTCCTCTACGAAGCGCTCACCGCGCACAGCGCCTACCGCGGCGGCTCCATCACCGACGTGGTCGAGCGCCACCTGACGCGGATCCCGGTCAAGCCCGTCGCCGTCGACCCCGAACTGTGGCGGATCGTCGAGATGCTCCTCGCGCTCGACCCGCGCGCCCGCGGCGACCTCGACGCGGTCGCCGCCGAACTGCGCCGCCTCGCCCCGCGCCTGTCGAACCAGGCGACCGCGCCGATCGACCCGGAGCTGAAGGAGCGGGACGCGACCGCCACCTTCAAGTACGACCCGGTGACCCCGAACGCGCCGGAGATCGAGCAGGCCGCGCTCGCTGCGATGATGACCGCCCCCGAGCCGGACGCGAGCCGGGACCCGCGCGGCGCCGTCTACGGCAAGGACTCCGAGCGCCTCGGGCGCGGCTGGGTCATCGGCCTCGCCGCCGCCGCATGCTTCGTCCTGATCGCCGCGGTCTGGGCCTTTCTGGTGGTTACCCGCCCCGATCTGCCGAATGAGGATGATGTGGCCGATCCGTCCGAAAGCGCGAGCGAGTCCGCGCCCGCCGAGGACGAATCCTCCGCCCAGCCAACCGAATCGGCCCCTGACCCGAGCGCCACGCCGGGTGAGGAGACCACCACTCCCCAAGGGCCGGACGCCGAAAGCGAGTTGCCTGACCAAGAATCGGATGAAATGTCCGAATCGGAAGGCGGCGACGATGATTCCACTGAGGGCGGTTCCGACGACGACTCGCCGGGATCGGATCTCATCGGATCCCCGATGCCTCGCAACTGAAAGCGATCGCGACAGTCGATAATGATCCGTGATCGCCGGGCAACGCCGAGTCATCGCAACCCAAGGGGCGATCGGGATCACATGATTGGAATTCTCGAAACAGACGTTGCAATCCAGCGGAGGTCCCCAACCGTTTCGCAAGGCTTGCAGCGTAATCCGTGAACACATCCAATCAAGTATCGGTAACGGTCTATCGACACATTGGAGCTGTCCACTTGTCATGAGGGCATCCACATGGCATCCTGTCGGGCATGGCAGGAAAAGAACTCAACGCAACCTCAGCAGCATTGCTGGGCTTGCTGCACGAAGGACCGATGACCGGCGGACAACTCATGGCGGAGGCGACCCGTCGCCTCGGTCCGTACTGGACCATGACGCGTTCGCAGGTCTACCGCGAACTCCCGGCGCTGGCCGAAGGCGGACTCGTCCGCGTCGGGAAGCCGGGGCCCCGAGCCTCGGTGCCCTACACGATCAGCGCCAACGGCAAGCGGGCGTTCACCCGCTGGCTCAACGAGCCGGCCCGGATCGGCCAGCTGCGCGACCCCGTCGCGCTGCGCACGGCCTTCCTCGACTACCTCTCCAAGGACACCGCCGAGGAGATGTTCGCCGACGCGACCGAGCAGCACCAGGAGGCCTTGGCAGAGGCCCGCGCCGCTGCGAAGGACTACGCGGACGAGGACCCGAACGCGGCCATCGCGATGGAATTCGCGATCGGCTACCACCGTTCGGCGCTGAGCTGGCTGAAGAAGCGATAGCAGGAACACCCGGGCACTGACCCGGGGAACGACGATCAAGCACGGAACGGGACGCGGCCCCAGCGGGGGCTCGCGTCCCGTTTCGTATGAGCCCGAATACAGGCGTACGCTGATCTGTTGTGACCAGTGTCGATGTTTCCGCCGATCTCCGTGAACTGAAGGCGACGCTCGCCAGCGTCGAGGCCGTCCTCGACCTCCCCGCGCTCCGCCGCGAGCTGGCCGAACTCGAGGCCGCAGCCGCCGACCCCGGGCTGTGGGATGACACGGTGCAGGCCCAGAAGATCACCTCCCGCCTCTCCTATGTCCAGGCCGAGCTCAAGAAGCTCGCGAGCCTGCACGAACGCATGGACGACGTCGAGGTGCTGTTCGAGCTCGCCGACGACGAGTCCGACCCCGGCGCGGCCGCCGAGGCCACCGCCGAGCTCGACTCGATCCGCAAGGCCGTCGACGAGTTCGAGGTGCGCACCCTCCTCTCCGGCGAGTACGACGAGCGCGACTGCGTGCTCACCGTCCGCTCCGGCGCGGGCGGGGCCGACGCGTGCGACTTCGCCGAGCAGCTCATGCGCATGTACCTGCGGTGGTCCGAGGCCCACAACTTCGGCACGGAGGTCTACGACATCTCCTACGCCGAAGAGGCCGGGATCCGCTCCGCCACGTTCGCCGTGAACGGCCCGTACGCGTACGGGCACCTCTCGGTCGAGCAGGGCACGCACCGCGTGGTGCGCATCAGCAAATACGACAACCAGGGCCGCCGCCAGACCGGCTTCGCCGCCGTCGAGGTGGTGCCGGCCCTCGAGCAGACCGACGAGATCGAGGACATCCCCGAGGACGAGATCCGCGTGGACGTCTACCGCTCCTCCGGCCCCGGCGGGCAGGGCGTCAACACCACCGACTCGGCGGTGCGCCTGACCCACCTTCCGACGGGCATCGTCGTCTCCTGCCAGAACGAGCGCTCGCAGCTGCAGAACAAGGCCACCGCGATGGGCGTCCTCAAGGCCAAGCTCCTCCAGCGCAAGCGCGACGAGGAGCGGGCGAAGGTCGACGAGCTGCGCGGCTCGGCCACGGCCTCGTGGGGCGACCAGATGCGCTCTTACGTCGAGCACCCGTACCAGATGGTCAAGGACCTGCGCACCGGCTTCGAGACGGCCGACGTCAAGGGCGTCTACGACGGCAACATCGACGGCTTCCTGGAGGCCGGCATCCGCTGGCGCAAGAGCGGCGAGAAGAACGAGTAGGGCTCCCGGGCCGGCGTCCTCACGGGATCGTTCCGTGGCTGCCCGGTAACGCTCCGACGAGCATTTATGGGCCACCTGACCATACGGGCTTCCCCCGTTCGGATGAAATCGCGTCGTAACCCTTGCGCGGCCGTGACATATGGGGCTGAATCTGCGGAATATGCCACGCTTGTACTGGAGCCGCCCGACCGGCCCTGCGCTTCGGCGGCTAGACTCCGGCTCGTGATTCAGCTTGAGGGTGTAACCAAGCACTACCCCCGGTCGAACCGCCCGTCGGTGGAGGACGTGAACGTCTTCATCGACAAGGGAGAGTTCGTCTTCTTCATCGGTCCCACCGGTGCGGGGAAGTCCACGATGATCAAGCTCCTGCTGCGCGAAGAAGTTCCGGACAAGGGCAAGATCACGGTCGGGGACACCGACGTGACGAGGCTCCGCCGGTGGAAGGTCCCCGCCTACCGGCGCAGCATCGGCTGCGTGTTCCAGGACTTCCGGCTGCTGCCGAACCGCACGGCCGCCGAGAACGTGGCGTTCGCGCTCGAGGTCATCGGCAAGCCCCGTTCGGTCGCCCGCCGGGTCGTCCCGGAGGTGCTCGAACTGGTCGGCCTCGGCGGCAAGGAGCACCGCTACCCGCACGAGCTGTCCGGCGGCGAGCAGCAGCGCGTCGCGGTCGCCCGCGCCTTCGTCAACCGGCCGCTGCTGCTGCTGGCCGACGAGCCCACCGGTAACCTCGACCCCGACACCTCGATCGAGATCATGCGGCTCCTCGACCGGATCAGCCGGACCGGCACCACCATCCTCATGGTCACCCACGACTCCAACATCGTGAACCAGATGCGCCGTCGCGTCATCGAGATCGAGAACGGCCAGATCGTCCGCGACCAGGCTCGCGGCGTCTACGGCTAAGCGGAAGGCAGATTCAGACACATGCGCGCGAAGTACGTGATGTCCGAGGTCTTCCTCGGACTGTGGCGCAACATCTCCATGACCATCGCCATGATCATCACCATGGCCGTCTCGCTGTCGATGCTCGGCGCGGGCCTGATGCTGTACAACCAGGTCGACGTGATCGAGGAGTTCTACCAGACCAACCTCGAAGTGGTCGTCTACCTCGAACGCAACATCGACCAGCCGACGACCGACCAGATCGAGGCTGCGCTCAAGGCCAGCGACCTCGTCGCCAACTACCAGTACGAGGACAAGGAGAAGGCGCTCGAGCGGTTCCAGGAGACCTTCAAGGAGTCCCCTGACCTGGTGAAGGCGGTCGAGGCCGATGTCCTGCCGTCCGCGTTCCGCGTGAAGATGAACGACATCGCCGACGCCCCGAAGCTCATCAAGGAGTTCGAGGGCATGACCGGCGTCTACCAGGTCACCAACCAGCGCGAGATCCTCCAGCAGGTCTTCGACATCCTCGGCGGGGCCCAGCGCCTCACCCTGATCGTCGCCCTCGTGCAGGGTGTGGCCGCGCTCATGCTGGTGGCCAACACGATCCAGGTCGCAGCGTACTCGCGTCGCCGCGAGGTCGCGATCATGAAGCTGGTGGGTGCGCCGAACTGGTTCGTCCAGGCGCCGTTCGTCCTCGAGGCGGTCTTCGCCGCCGTGATCGGTTCGATCTTCGCCTTCGGCACGCTCATCGCCGCGAAGTTCCTGGTCATCGACGGCCAGTTCGCGGACCTGTTCAAACTCATGCCGCCGATCACGATGCAGGCGATCCTCGTCCTGCTCCCGATCCTCGTCGGCGTCTCCGCGGTGATCAGCGCGATCACGGCGTGGATCACCTTGCGCTTCAACATCAAGGTCTGACCTCGCACGACCGGGCTTCTGTCCCGAATACCCTGAATGTCCGTCGCAGATGGACTACATTCTGGGCCTATGAGGCGAATCGGCTGGCTGCTCGCGGCCCTGCTCCTGGCAGGGTCCGCGAGCAGTCCCGCTTTCGGCGTCTCCCAGTCCGACCTGGACAAGGTCGAGCGCGAGAAGGCCCAGATGGCCGCGCAGCTCGAAGACGCCTCCGACGAGGTGCGGGCCGCCGGCCAGGTGCTCGCCCGGACCACGGCCGCACTGCCCGGTGCCGAGCACGCCGTCGACGTCGCCCAGGGGCGGGTCGCGGCGGCCGAAGCCGAAGCGGCCCAAGCGCAGCGCGAGGCCGACGCCGCGCGCGAGGCGCTCCAGGAGGTCGAAGCCGAGTACGAGGCCGCCCGCGAGGCCGTCGAGATCGCCCGCGAGGCCCGCGCCTCCCTGTTCGCCGCCACGGCCCGCGGCTCCGAACTGCTCACCTTGGACGCCGTGCTCGCCTCCGGCGACCCCCAGAAGGCCGTCGACGGCCTCACCTACCTCGAGTTCATGATGGATGGCAAGAACCTCGCGGTCGAAGAGGTGACCCTCGCCCGCCGGGAGGCCGCCAACGCCGAGAACGCCGCGTCCCTCTCCGAGACCGAAGCGGTGGCCGCCGAGACGGCCGCCGCCGACGCGCTCGCGGCCGCCGAGACCCGCTACACCGAAGCCCAGGCCGCCCAGCTCGCCGTGCAGGAGCTCGTCGGGCAGCACGAGGCGGCCCTCGCGGTCGCAGAGGACGCCAGGGACGACGCCCAGTCCGAGTACGACGAGCTCGAAGCCGAATCCGAGCGCCTCGCCGACCAGCTGCGCCAGGCCGACGACGACAACGACGACTCCGGCGACTCCGGTGGCGGCTCCTCCGGCAGCGGCTTCGTCGTTCCGGTCGACGGCTGGAAGTCCTCCGACTTCGGCTGGCGTCGCCACCCGATCTACGGCACCACCCGCCTCCACGGCGGGACCGACTTCGCCGCGGGCACCGGCGCCACGATCCACGCCGCCGACTCGGGCAAGGTCGTCTACGCCGGCTGGAGCTCCGGGTACGGCCAGCTCACGTGCATCAGCCACGGCGGAGGCCTCTCCACCTGCTACGCGCACCAGTCCGAGATATGGGTGGACGACGGCGAGCGCGTCGACCGCGACGAGAGGATCGGCGCGGTCGGCAGCACCGGCGACAGCACCGGCCCGCACCTGCACTTCGAGGTCCGCG
Source organism: Glycomyces luteolus (assembly GCF_027622875.1). Taxonomy (GTDB): domain Bacteria; phylum Actinomycetota; class Actinomycetes; order Mycobacteriales; family Micromonosporaceae; genus Glycomyces; species Glycomyces luteolus. Next base: position 14,066 of record NZ_JAPZVP010000004.1, read on the forward strand.
TCCGCGGCGACCGCGTCGACCCGGTCGGCTACCTGCCCGGCTGTCTATGCCGGTAGCGAATACGTTTCGACAGACAACTGTTCGATCGTTAAGCTTGCTCCGTGTCCAAGAAGCAAACGCAGGAGAAGGTCAAGCACTCGGGTCCCGAGCGCTCGGTCGTGACGACCAACCGCAAGGCCCGGCACGACTATGAGATCCTGGACACCTACGAGGCCGGCATGGTCCTGTCCGGTACCGAGGTCAAGGCCCTCCGCCAGGGCAAGGGGAACATCGTCGACGCGTACGCCGAGATCTACAACGGCGAGGCCCGCGTCCACAACCTCCACATCCCCGAGTACGACTACGGGACGTGGACCAACCACCCGCCCCGGCGCATCCGCAAGCTCCTGCTGCACCGCGGCGAGATCGCCAAGCTGGCGCACAAGCTCGACGAGCCCGGCCTGACGCTGGTCCCGCTCTCGGTGTACTTCATGAACGGCTACGCCAAAATGGAGCTCGGGCTGGCCCGGGGCCGCAAGAACTACGACAAGCGCCAGGCCATCGCCAAGCGCGAGTCCGACCGCGAGATCGAGAAGGCCATGGGCCGCGCCGCCAAGCGCGGCGGGAAGTGAGCCGGGGAATATCGGGTCGCGGCCGGTCGTTGGACTGGGTTAGAATTCCACAGCACGACTGATACACCGACAACTGAACAGGGTGAAACACTCACTCACCAATCTCGGGGCTGATCGGTTTCGACTCCGTATGTTGAGGTGAGGGAAGCGGGTCGAGGAAGCCAACGCTGTCTCGTAAACCAACGTTGGAAACCAATAAGTGCCAACGCAAAACGCACTGACTTCGCTCTCGCTGCCTAAGCGACCGTGAAGTTGCCGCTCCAGGGGCGCATCCGCCCTGGGTTCGCGGCATCATTTAAGGATGCTGGGCCGACGTCTTGATCGCTGGGACGGAAGGCCGAGATCTTCGGCGATTAGAGCCCGCCACACCGTCTCGTCCGCGTGATCGGTGGGGCTCGATAAAAGGCACAGCGGACTGCACCCGGAGAAGTCTCACAGATGCAGCGGAGGACCAGGGTTCGATTCCCTGCAGCTCCACATCACCATGGGCCCCCTCGCGGGGCCCATGTGACTGCTTGTGATCGCCTGTGACCAGCGGTAGCCGGTCACAGGCGATCACTATTTGTTCGCTATCAGGTCATTATTGCCGGGAAGTTCGAATTTTTGAAGCCCACGGCTCAAGGGATGGCGCTGTTCCAGCGGAAGTGTCGGTGCGGCCTCATCCGTTCCGCCGAGCGATGGCGGCCCGATTCATTGACGCGAGCCTTTTCCGTCACCCCTCCTGGAGGAGTCCGGCGAGGGTGGCCGCGTGGTGGCGGTGCTTGCGGCACCAGTACCGGTCGGATGGAGGGGGCTCACTAATCGGGGGCCTATGCGGTTTCGCATAGGCCCCTTCGGCGTTCGCAAGCGGCGTCAGTCGTCGCTTTCGAATGCCGCTTCGATCATCTCGGTGCTCGGGGAAACGGCCGAGCCGCCTCCCCGAGCCGGACGGTCTCCCGCGGTATGAACTTCCCCCAACCAGGAGTTCAGGCGCGGGGACCGGCCTCAGACGATGATCAGTTCAACACGAACACCGTCCGCCCCGCGGGCTGTTCGTCCGCGAAGTACTGCAGCGCCGCGAGATAGCGGCGTTCGGGGTCCAGACCGGACCAGCTCGCGGTGACGGGGTGCTCGCCAGCCAGTTCGGCCTCGATCGACTTGGGATCCACGTGGAGTCCCGGCTCGGCGTTCGCGGGCAGGACCCAGGTGTGCACCTTCGCATCGACCGTCTCGGTCGGTGCGTCCCACACATGGACGTAGACCTGATACGTGCGGCCCGGTTCGAGGTCGACCTGCTCGTCCGAGTCCGCCCCGAACGGTGCGTCGACGAGCTGGAGCGTCCCGTCGTCGAGCTTCTCGTAGACGACGAGGTCCAGGTCGGCCCCCTCCTCGTATTCCTCGTCGACGATCGCGGCCCTCCCCATGACGGCGTCGGCCGGCACGGCGAGCTCGAAGGACGCGGTCGCCTCGCCCTCGCTCGGGTCGTCCACCGGGAAGTCGGTCCCGTTCGAATTCGCCAGATCGAACTCCTCGACCTGCGAAGCGACCGGCCCGGACGGGACGATGTCGAGCGTCCCTTCGAATCCGGTCTGCAAGTCGATCTCGACAGCACCCTCCGACCCGCCGCCGCGGACCTCGTGGGGAGCGACGATGTCCACGGCTCGCGCCGTGATCGGGCTTCGGACCTCGTGGCCGTACCGGTCGCACCAGGTCAGCGCGCCGAAGGACCATTCGCCGGCCGCGGCGTCGGTGCGGGTCACGGTGACGGTGAACGTCGCCGACTTCCCGGGGGCGATGCCCAGCCACGGACGGTCCACGGTCACCTCGAACCCGGCCGGAGCCTCGATCCTAGGCACGTAGAACGCGTACTCGTCATCCACATTGGTCACCGTCCGGGTGATCGTCTGCGTGCCGGGCACGCCGTCGAGGGTGATCGACGGATAGTTCAAGTCGCTCGCCCCGACGACGCCGTGTTCGGCCTCGCTGGAGGCGCAGGACTCGCCGCCGTCGAGCTCCTGGAACTGGCCGACGGCGCAGCCGTAGGCGACCCAGTCCTCGGCGCCGGAGTCGTACACCAGGCCCGGGTCGAACATGGCCTGTCCGTCGGCGTGCCCGGCGCCGAAGTCGAACGGCGTGGCGTCCTCGCCGCCGCGCTGGATCGGGCGGCCCTCGGTGTCGGTCTGGAACGCGCTGGTCATCAGTGCCGACTTGACCGCCATCGGCGACCAGTCGGGGTTGGCGCCCTTGAGCAGCGCGGCGAGCCCGGCCACGTGCGGACTGGACATCGAGGTGCCGCTCATGATGCCGAAGTCCTCGTCTCCGGCCAGTGCGTCCGGGGTGTACCCGGCGAGGATCTCCACGCCCGGCACGGTGAGGTCGGGCTTGAGGATGCCGCCGCCCGGCACGCCGGTCGGGCCGTCCGAGGAGAACGACGCCATCTCCGGAGCGGTGCGTTCGACCGCTTCGAGCGGGTGCAGTGTCACGGTCGCGTCGGCGCTGCCGGACGCGTACTCCTCCAGGGCGTCGCCGGCCTCGACGTCGATGTGCGCCGCGAGGATCGGATTCTCGGCGGGGTCGGCGCGGAGATCGTCCACTTCGGGATCGTCGTTGTAGACGATCATCGCGACCCCGCCCGCGTCGAGGACCTCACGGCCTTTTTCATGGAAGAAGACGCCACCGCGGGCGCAGGCGACCGCGCGGCCCGCCGCTGCGGCCTCGTCGAGGGTGCCCGGGAGGCAGCGCCTCGCCTCCGCGGGGTCGGCCCCGTCGAGCGCCACCGCTTCGGCCATGACCAGGTCGAACGCCTTCTCCTGGCTGACCCAGCCGCCGATGTTGCCGAACGGGAAGCTCTGGCCGTCGCCGAGGCTCAGCAAGCCTTCGACGGCCCGACCGTGCGTGGAAGCCGCAACCGTGGTCACCCATGGGGCGGGGTGGGCCACGGTGCCCTCGTCGCTCGCATCGTCGTTCCCGGCGGACGCGGCGACGAAGACGCCGGCGGCGGCGGCGTTGAACATCGCGATCGACATCGGGTCGTTCACGGTGTCCCGGCTGCCGCCGATGGAGAAGTTGATGACGTCGACGCCGTCGTTGACGGCGTCTTCGAAGGCCGCCACCGTATCCGAGGTCTGACAGCCGCCGCCGTTGAAGGGACTGCCCCAGCAGGCCTTGTAGAACGCCAGTCGGGCCGCGGGCGCCAGGCCGGAGATCGTGCCGTGGGATTCGCCGTCCTGGACAAGGTCGGTGATGGTTCCGGCGGCGGTGCTGCCGACGTGGGTGCCGTGCGCCCAGTCGCCTCGCGGCGACCTTCGGCCGCTGAATTCCTCGCCGAAGGCGGTGGTGTCGTACCAGCGGGCCCCGATCACCTTGTTGTTACAGGTGACGTTGTCCGCCGGGTCCTCTTCCTCTCCCGCGACGCACTCGCCGTTCCATTCGGCGTCGATGACGTCCTGGTCGGGGCGGGGCTCGGGCAGGGCCGCGAACGACGGGTGCTCGGGCCAGTAGCCGTCGTCGACGATGCCGACCACGATGCCCTCCCCGGCGTGCTCCCGGCCGCCGAACTCGGCCTCCCACGAACCGTCCGAACCGGATAGTCCGAGGAATTCCGGCGAGGTGTCCAGCTGGAGCGGCTGGACCGTGTTGGGGAAGACGCCGGCCACGCGCTCGTCGGCGGCCAGCTCGGCGGCCTCGGAGGCGGACAGTTCGACGGCGACGCCGTTGAACACGGTGTCATACTCGGCCGCCGGTTCGGCCGCGGGCACTTCGGCGAGGACCGCGTCGCGGACCTCGGCCAGGTGCTCGCGGTATTCCTCGACCTCGCGGGCGTGCTGTTCGATGATCTCGCCCGCGGCGGGCGCGGTGCGCTCCAGGCCCGGCAGGCCGCCGTCATAGACGGCGACCGGGTCGTCCGCGAACTGGACGATGTAGTCACCGCCACTGAAGGGCTCGAAGGGGCCCGCGCTGGCCGGCCGGGCCGATGCGGGGACGGCGACGACGACTATGGCCATCGCGGTGGACGTCGCGGCGAGGGCCGCGGCGATGCGCCGCCGGAGGTCGGCGGCGCGGGATGGTCGTGAGGGTCTCACAGGGTGTCTTCCTTTCAGGGGGTCGAGGGCGGCGCGGATCGCCGGAGTCGCGCACGGAATCGGTCGGAGCGCGCCCGGCCCCCCGGCCGCGGGCGCGCTCCGGCCGGCGCGGTGCACCCGTACCGGGCCGGTGGGGGAGTGGTAGTTCAGATCAGACGGGTCGAGTCCCGTGGCGCCGTGGACGACGGGCCTCAGCCGGAGGAACGGCGACAGGGAGCAGTCAGACCACGATGTTTCGGCTTAATGGGGTGTTCCACTCACAAGGCGTGAACCTTCCTGAAGCGGGAGCAGGTTGACAATATGATTACTTGAACCATGAACCATCGTCAATGCAAACGACGCTCGCAGAGGGGCCGTGGTGCGGACCCTCAGACCGTTGTCATGCGTGTTAAGAAAGTGGCATGGCAGGAGTCCACAGCGGGGGCGCGGAATTGGGGCAGTTCCTGCGCACGCGGCGGGAGAAGACCACCCCTGAAGACGTCGGTCTGGCGGCCGGACCCGGCATGCGCCGCACTCCCGGGTTGCGCCGCGAGGAGATCGCGATGCTCGCCGGGGTCAGCGTCGGCTACTACCGACGCCTCGAGCGGGGCACGGAGACCCGCCCGAGTCCACAGGTGACCAATGCGCTGGCGCGGGCCCTGCGCCTGAACGAGGCCGAGCTCCGCCATCTGCGGATACTGGTGGCGCGCGCCGACTGCCGGATCGCGTCGAAGGTCGTGCCGAACCGCTCCGTGCCCCCGGGCATCGAACTCATGCTCGAGAGTCTGCGGCCGCACCCCGCCGTCGTGACCACCCGCAGCTACGACCTGCTGGCCGCCAACCCGAGCGGGATGCGGATGCTGGACGGCATCGAGGACCTGCCTCCCGAGAAGCGCAACCTCGCCCGCGCCCTGTTCATGCAACCGGTCGCCCGGAAGCGCTGCGGCGACTGGGAGGTCATGGCGCGCGGCTGCGTCGTCCGCCTCCGCAAGCTGACCGCGACCGAGCCCGCCGCTCCGGACCATTCCGGACTGGTTCGCGAGTTGCGGTCCCGGAGCCGGGAGTTCGCCGAGCTCTGGAACCGATACGAAGTGGAGGAACCCGTTTACGGCGAGAGGACCTTCCACCACCCCGAGATCGGCGAGGTCAAAATGGGGTTCCAGGCCATGGAGATCCAAGGGACCCCGGGGCACCGGCTGCTCTACTGCTTCGCCGTCCCCGGCAGCCCCGAGCACGACGCGCTGGTACGGCTCGACGGGAGCGTTTCGGCCGCCGGCTAATCGGATGACACGGCCCTGCTCCGCGCCCGGGAGACGAGCCGGTCGATGCGCTGCTGCTCCCAGATCGGCGCGATTTCGGCCGCAATCGCGGCGATCGCCTCGGGTGTCAGCCCTGTGATCCCCCGGTCGCCAACGATCGCCTCACGCACACCAATCCCAACCATGGACCCATGATCCACGCCGAAGTCCCTGCGTGCCGACCACAACCATGCACGAGGTCCTTAGCTATCCGCCGCCCGCGCACTGCCGCCGCCCGCGGGGCGCCGAGGTTCGGCAATCGAGATGCGTGATTTGTCCGTAAGATCACAATATGCACACTCTGTTGTCGGTTCTGCACGTTCTGTTGGCCGTCGTGTTCGTCGGTCCGGCCATGCTGATGCCGTGGCTGGGGGAGCGGGCGCTGCGCGAGCGGGACGGGGACCTGGTGCACCGCGCCGGGCGCCGCTGCATGGCCTTCAACGCGCTGACGCTGGTGGCCGCCCTGTTCGGGGTGCTGACGATGATGACGAGCGAGCGGTACTCGTTCGCGGACCCGTGGGTCGTCATCGCATCTACGCTGTACGCGGTCGCAGTGGTCAACGGCGCGGCGCTGATCCCGGGCGTGCTCGCCCGCATCGGCAAGGATCTCCAGGACGCGCACGGCACCATGGACGTCGAACTGCTGGAGCGGCATCGGGGGCGGCTGCTGGCGCTCTCGGGGCTGAACCTCGTCTTCTACGGCGCGGTCGTGATCCTCATGGCCTGGCGGCCCGGTGCCTTAGTTCAACGCGGGGTCGGCGGGGAAGTGCGCCACCGCGGAGAGCAGGCCGCCCTGGCGCTTCCACACCATGCCCCACAGCTCCTCGGGGTTCGTCGAGAACGGGTCCGCCGGAAGGGCGTCGAAGACCATCCAGGCGCCCGCGTCGATCTCGTCCTCGAGCTGCCCGGGCGCCCAGCCGGCGTACCCGGTGAAGACCCGCATCCCCTCCAGGAGCGGCGCGACCTCGTCGGGGTCCCGGGCCAGGTCGAGCGTGCCGAGTCGTCCTAGGACGGGCCGGAACGCGTCGTTGAAGGGCGCGTCGGCCTTCCGCCAGCCCAGTCCGATCGCCGCGTCAGGCTGCACCGGGCCGCCCTCGAAGAGGACGGCGGGATGCCCCGCGAGCTCCGCCCACTGATCGAGGTAGTGGACGACCTTCCGCTCGGTGGCCCGGTTGAGGACCACTCCCAGCACCCCGTCGGATTCGTGCCCGACTCCGATGACGACCGTGCGGTCGAAGTTGGGGTCCTGCAGCGTGGGCGTGGCGACGAGGAGACTGCCGACGAACGACTTGGTGCGCGCCGGTGTTGTTTCGCGACTGACCATGGGTCCACCTCCGTTCTGCGCCCGCCTCCGCGAATATGTCCCAGACTCGGGTTCGCCCCGGTTCTCCCGGCACGGTAACCCGCGGGGGCGCGCTTGCAGCAAGGTTCCCGCACTTTCCGAGGAAATACACCGTGGTGTCGGGAGCCCGACAGTTGTTTCCTCACTGAGGGTGCGCGCGGCCCGACGATCCGGCGACGAAGCCGTTGCGAAGGAGGCTGCAGCGGTCGCAAGTGGAAACAACGGCCCTAGGAGTTCCCTGGGGCCGTTGTGAAGTGCTGCTGTCGCAGTGGCGCTACCGGAGTCCGGCGAAGAGGTCGTCCTCGGGCAGGCGCGATTCGATGCGCGTCTCGACGAGTTCGTAATCCTCAGTGGGCCAGGCCTTCTGCTGGACCTCGCGCGGCACCGCGAACCAGAACCCGTCCGGGTCGACCTGGGTCGCGTGGGCCTTCAGGGCCTCGTCGCGGATGTCGAAGTACGCGGCGCACTCGACGCGCGTCGTGATCCGCTCGCTCTTGTCGCGGGTCCAGTCGCCCGCGTCCATCCAGTCCTTGTACGGCGACTCGAGACCGGCCTCGAGCATCGCGTAGTGCAGGGCCTCGATGCGCGCCTTGCCGAACGAGTGGTTGTAGTAGAGCTTGAGCGGCTGCCACGGCTCGCCCAGGCCCGGGTACTCGTCCGGGTCGCCCGCGGCCGCGAAGGCCGCGACGGAGATCTCGTGGGTCTTGACGTGGTCGGGGTGCGGGTAGCCGCCCTCCTCGTCGTAGGTGGTGACCACGTGCGGCTTGAACGAGCGCATGATCTCCACGAGCGGCGCGGCGGCCTCCTCGGTCGGCACCAGATAGAAGGCGTCCTCGGGCAGCTCGACCCCGGAGTCGGGGAGCCAGCCCTCGGGCAGGCCCGAGTCGATGAAGCCCAGCCAGTGCTGCTCGACGCCCAGGATCTCGCGGGCGCGGGCCATCTCCTCGTTGCGGATGCGCGGCAGGTTCTCCTGCACCTCGGGGCGGTCCATCTTCGGGTTGAGCACGTCGCCGCGCTCGCCGCCCGTGCACGTCACCACGAGCACCTCGATGCCCTCGCGCACGTAGCGCGCCATCATGCCCGCGCCCTTGCTCGACTCGTCGTCGGGGTGGGCGTGCACGCACATGAGGCGCAGCTTGCTCTGGTTCGTCACGTCGGTCTACCTCACTGGCGGGTGCTTCTAGTGGTAAGGCTCGGCGCACTGGAACCGACTCGCGCACTGCGGTAGTTGTCGGCTCTGGCATTCTGTGCAACGATACTCGATAATCATTACTTCCCGGTTCGGCCAAGAACCGCGGGTTCCAGCGTGAAACCGCTGATCGCGAAGGAAAGCGACGCAATGACTGAGATGCAGACCACGGATGGGCGCGTGCCGCGAACGGCTGACGCGACCTTTCCCGACGGTCGCTACGGTCGCCGCCGCGAAGCCGAGCGCCGCCGCCCCGCGGTGACCGCGGCCCTCACGATCGTGGTCGTGCTCGCGGGCCTCGTGGCCGCCTGGCGCCTCTCGGAGCTGTACGGCCAGAACGAGGTCTCCGAGCGGCTGCTCGGTTTCGACGACTCGGTCGCAGGCCAGGTCACCGTCGAGTTCGAGGTCTACAAGCCGGCCGGTGAAGGCGCCACCTGCGCCGTCAGGTCCCGCGATATGGCGGGCGCCGAAATCGGGTACGCCGAAGTCGAGATCCCGGCGGACGATGCCACCCATGTGGTGATGTCGTACCCGCTCGCAGTCGAGGGCGTGCCCAACACCGGCGAAGTCCTGAGGTGTTGGCAGACGGACTGACTATTGACTTTCGGCCCGTCGCACCGCGTTTCGGTCGGCGGGCCTTTCGCTATCCGGGGATATTCCCGGGTCGCGAGGACTTACAGCAGAGGCAGGACCTCGCACTACGGATCGCACTATTCGGAGGATATGGATCACATGGCTACCGACGCTAACCAGGGCACTTGGCTCACCCAAGAGGCCTACGACCGCCTCAAAGGCGAACTGGACGAGCTCATCGCGAACCGTCCCGCCATGGCCGCCGAGATCAACGCCCGCCGGGAAGAAGGCGACCTCAAGGAGAACGGCGGCTACCACGCGGCCCGCGACGAGCAGGGCAAGCAGGAAGCCCGCATCCGCCAGCTCGAAGACCTGCTGCGCAACGCGAAGGTGGGCGAGGCGAAGGAGAGCGACGAGATCCAGATCGGGACCGTCGTGACCATCGCCTTCGACGGCGACCCCGACGACACCGAGAAGTTCCTCCTCGGCTCGCGCGAGATCGCGGCCACCACCGACCTCACGGTCTACAGCCCCGACTCCGCGCTGGGCGCGGCGATCCTCGGCCACAAGGTCGGCGACACCGTCGCCTACAAGACCCCGAGGGACACCGAGATCTCGGTGAAGATCATCGACGCCGAGAAGTTCTTGGGTTGATTCACGGCTGGCGAGCTTCGCCGAGCCCGATCGACGACGACGCCGCGGACCCCGGAAAGGGGTCCGCGGCGTTCTGCTCGCCTACGCCCGCGCGGACCAGCCGACGTCGATCCGCTTGCCGTACTTGTCGAAGTAGTGCAGCGCGTCCATGTGCACGGCCACCGTGATCGGCTGACCGGCCGAGACCGGGATGTGCGGGGGGAGCCGGAAGACCAGGTCGGCGGGTTTGCGAATCGGTCCCGTGTCGGCCTCGTGCTGCTCGACCGGGGCCTGCCCGAACCCGGAGAACAGCCCGCCGAGGCGGCGGCGCGGCTTCGAGCCGCCCCGCGCCAGGTCCGGCTTGTCGCCGATGCCGTCCGGCACCACCGCCGTGGCGCCGATGTCGAGGAACACGAGCGTCTCGTGGCCGTGGTGCTCGTAGAAGCGCACGCGTCCCGCGATCGACTGGCCCGGGTGCCCGTCCGCGACCGGCGCGAGCGCCTCCGCCCTCATGCCGACCACGATGTTCTCCCCGTGGTAGCGGGCCACGGCCCGACCGCGCAGGTCGTGCCACGGGAGCCGCAGCTCCTGATCGCCGAAGTCAAGCGCCACATAGCGGTCCAGGTACACGTTGACGCGCGCCTCGAGGAGGTTCATGCGCGGCGTGCCCAAGAAAGCGGCCACGTACATCGTCGCCGGGCGCTCGTACACCTCGTCCGGGGTGCCCACGTCCTGCAGGACCCCCTTGCGCATCACCGCGACCCGGTCGGCCATCGTCAGCGCCTCGGTCTGGTCGTGCGTCACGTAGAGCGTCGTCGCGTCGTGGCGGCGCACCAGCGAGGAGATCTCGGTGCGCAGCTCGGCCCGCAGGCCCACGTCGAGGTTCGACAGCGGCTCGTCCATGAGGAACAGCTTGGGGCGGCGCACGAGCGCGCGGCCCATGGCGACGCGCTGCTGCTGGCCGCCGGAGAGCTGGTTCGGCTTGCGGTCCTTGAGGTCCGAGATGCCGAGGGCGCTGGCCATGTCGCCGACGGCCTCGGGCACGGACTGGGCGCCGTTCTGCTTGCCGAGCTTGAGCGGGAAGCCGATGTTGTCGGCGACGGACATGTGGGGGTAGAGCGCGAAGGTCTGGAAGATCATGGCCGCGTTGCGGTCTCGCGGCGGCAGGTCGTTCGCGTACTCGCCGTCGAGGAGGATCTCGCCGTCGGAGGGGGTCTCGAGTCCGGCGACCATGCGGAGCACGGTGGACTTGCCGCAGCCGGACGGGCCGAGCAGGACGAGGAATTCGCCGTGGTTGACTTCCATGCTCAAGGAGTCCACGGCCAGGGTATCGCCGGGGAACACCTTCGAGACGTTCTTCAGCGTGACAGCAGTCACCGTTGACTCCAGGGGGTTCTAAGGGGATGGGTTGCTCAGTGGTGTGCCGGGTTGCGGGCGGGTGGTCGGTGAAGCATGACCCGCAGGCTTCTTCCTGGTTAAGGATTGACGCTTCGTAGCTTAAGCCTTCGCTAATCGAAGCGTAACGGCGGTCACCCTTGTCCACAAGACGGTGAACGCCGCTTCACACTTGGTGCCACCTGCGGTTTCAATGAATTGGCCGATCGCCCATGCGGGTTCAAGGGTGGCATATCGGTCTACAGTAACCGCTTTCCGACCCTTGCGGGGGCCGCCGGGAACCGCACGAGAACGGCGTCCCGGGCACCCGCCCGCCGGGGCACTACGATCGAGGCGTGACGCAACTCGTGACACTCAACGACGTCCGCGCCGCGGCGGCCGAACTCGCCGGGATCGTGCGACGCACCCCCCTCGAACCCTCCCGCGACCCCGTCCTCGACGGCGTCTACCTCAAATGCGAGAACCTCCAGCGCGCCGGGTCCTTCAAGATCCGCGGCGCCTACATGCGCGTCTCCCGCCTGACTGAGGCCGAACGCGCCCTCGGCGTCGTCGCCGCCTCCGCCGGCAACCACGCCCAAGGCGTCGCCCTCGCCGCCTCAACGCTCGGCATCCGCTCCACCGTGTTCATGCCCGAGTCCGCGCCCCTTCCGAAAGTGGCCGCCACCAAGGGATACGGCGCCGAAGTGATCCTCGGCGGGCACACCGTCGACGACGCCCTCGAATCGGCCCACCGCTTCGCCGCCGAGACCGGCGCGACCCTCATCCACCCCTTCGACCATCGCGACGTCGTCGCCGGACAGGGCACCATCGCCCTCGAGATCCTCGAGCAGCTGCCCGAGACCGGCACCATCGTCACCTCCGTCGGCGGCGGCGGGCTCATCGCCGGCATCGCCGCCGCCGCGAAGCAGCTCAAACCCGACATCCGCATCATCGGCGTCCAAGCCGAAGGCGCCGCCGCCTACCCCCACTCCCTCGTCGCCGGACGGCCCGTCCGCCTCGACAAGATGCACACCATCGCCGACGGCATCAAGGTCGGCCGCCCCGGCGACGTCCCCTTCGCGCACGTCGCCGCCCTCGTCGACGAGATCGTCACCGTCACCGAAGAGGACATCAGCCGCGCCCTCCTCTCCCTCCTCGAACGCAACAAGCTCGTCGTCGAACCCGCCGGCGCCACCGCCTACGCCGCGCTCCTCAACTACTCAGTGGACTACGAGGCCCCCACCGTCGCCGTCATCTCCGGCGGCAACATCGACCCGCTGCTGCTCATGCGGCTCATCGAACACGGCCTCGGCGCCTCCGGCCGCTTCATGCGCGCCAACCTCCGCTGCCCCGACCGGCCCGGCGCCCTCGCCTCGATCCTCCAGCTCGTGGGCGCCTACGGCGGCAACATCGTCGACGTCTACCACCAGCGCAGCGACCCGCGCCTCTCCGTGGGCGAAGTCGCCGTGGACCTCTCGATCGAGACCCGCGGATCCGAACACGCGACCGAAATCGTTGCGGCCCTGCGCGACGCGGGGTATTTCGTGTCGGTGGAGGGACCTAGCATCTGAGTCATGCAGAAACCGCTTGAAGAACTGATGGAGCCCGGCTGGGCCAAGGCCCTCGCCCCCGTGGCCGACGACGTCGCCAAGATGGGCGAGTTCCTCCGCGCCGAAGTGGCCGCGGGACGCCGCTACCTGCCCGCCGCCGAGCACATCCTCCGGGCCTTCCAGCAGCCGTTCGACGACGTCAAGGTCATCATCGTCGGCCAGGACCCCTACCCCACCCCCGGCCACGCCATCGGCCTCTCCTTCGCCGTCGCCCCCGACGTGCGGCCCCTGCCCAAGAGCCTGGTCAACATCTTCAACGAGTACCGCGACGACCTCGGCTACCCGCTCCCCGCCAACGGCGACCTCACCCCCTGGGCCGAACAGGGCGTCCTGCTGCTCAACCGCTCCCTCAGCGTCGCCCCCGGCACGCCCGCCTCGCACAAGGGCAAAGGCTGGGAAGCGGTCACCGAGCAGGCCGTCCGCGCCCTCAGCGAACGCGGCGGCGCCGCCGTCGCCATCCTCTGGGGCAACAACGCCCGCGAACTCAAGCCCCTCCTCGGCTCCATCCCCGCGATCGAATCGGCCCACCCCTCGCCCCTGAGCGCCCGCCGCGGCTTCTTCGGCTCCAAGCCCTTCAGCCGCGCCAACGAGCTCCTCAAGGAGCAGGGCGGTGAGCCGGTCGACTGGCGGCTTCCGGCGCTGCAGGAGTCCTAGGCATCCCGGGATACGGTTGACCCGTGATCGAGATCCTGGCGCAGCAAGAGTTCGGGCCGGAGCGCGACCAGGCGATGGCCGGGCCGCTCGGGCTGTTCGTGACCGTCTTCCTCGTCGTCGTGACCATCTTCCTCATCCGGGGGATGAACAAGCACGTCAGGCGACTGAACGAGCGGGTCGCGCGCGAAGCCGCCGAGGCGGAGGCCGCCGCGGCGACCGACGCCGGGCGAGACGACCCCGCCCGCGCTTAAGGCCGAACCATGCCGCGCAAGAACCGCCGCCAGAGCGAACCCCGGCGGCCGACGTCGGGCGCCCAGGACCCGAGCCTGATCGACGGCCCGGACGGGCCCGTCCGGGTCCGCCGCATCCCCGGCGCCAGCGCCGAGAAGATCTACCGGTGCCCCGGCTGCGACCTCGAAATCCAACCGGGCACACCGCACGTCGTCGCCTGGGCCGACGACGGCGACGGCGACGACCGCCGCCACTGGCACACCGGCTGCTGGAACGCCAGGGGCCGCCGCCAACCGGGCCGCTGGCGCTGAACGACCGGACACCGACGCCGAAGGGCGGGGCCGAACGGTCCCGCCCTTCGCTGCAAGCTGCGACACAGCGGGTGGTGCTCCGGCCGCCCGGGTGGGGATAATTCCGGCGTGGCTGTCATCAGATCCGCGAGCATGCTCCCCGCCAAGCGCGAGGCGCTCACGCTCGAAACCGCCGACGGGCTCGAACTCGTCGGCGAACTCGCCCTGCCCGCCGACCGCGAGCCCGAGGCGACCCTCATCTGCGTCCATCCGCTGCCCACCCACGGCGGCATGATGGACTCGCACATCTTCCGCAAGGCCGCCTGGCGGCTACCCGCGCTGGCGAACATGGCGGTGCTGCGGTTCAACACCCGCGGCACCGAGTCCCAGCAGGGCAAGAGCCAGGGCGCCTTCGACCACGGCGTGGGCGAGCGCTTCGACGTTGCCGCTGCCGTCGAGTACGCGGAGTTCGCCGAGCTGCCGCGGGTGTGGCTCGTCGGCTGGTCCTTCGGTACCGACCTCACGTTGAAGTACGGACTGGAGCCGGGAGCCGAAGGCGCGGTGCTGCTCTCGCCGCCGCTGCGGTACTCCAAAGAGGACGATCTGGCGCGATGGGCCGACGACGGACGCCCGCTGCTGGCGCTCGTCCCCGAGCAGGACGACTACCTCCAGTACCCGGAGGCGAAGCAGCGCTTCGCCTCGGTGCCGCAGGCGGAGGTCGTGGAGATCGAGAGGGGCAGCCATCTGTGGGTCGGGAAGGCCGAGGAGGCCTTGGACCGCATCGTGGGCCGCATCCTCCCCGAGTACGCGCCGCTGCCGACCACTTGGGACGGACCGATGGAGCGCGGCGACACCTCCGCCTACGCCGACAAGTCCGTCGCCGCTTTCGGCGGGTTCCTGCCGAAGGCAGGCGATGAGCACGGCTCGCCGAAGTCTGAGCGCGACTGAGTCCGCACACGAATCGATCAGGGCCCGGCGGCGCAGCAGCCCGCCGGGCCTCTCGCATCGGCTCCTGAAGACGGCTTCAGGCGGCTTAAGGCTGGCTTCAGGTTCGGCCGCCCATCATGGAGTCACGCCGGAAGGGCCGGCGCAGATGAGGAGGCGGACATGGCAACGCAGCAGGCGGCGGTACGAATCGGGAGCCGCACGATCCTCAGTGGTGCGACCGGGATCGGCCCGAGCGCGGTAGGGCACGCTCTCAAGGGCATGCAAGAGGGTCGGTGGTCCGCAGACTCGCAACCGCAACTGACCCCGGTCGCCGTACTGGATGCGGTCAGGCGCACTCGAGGAAGTCGGCGATCGCGGCGGGCATGGCCGCGTCGGCGCAGTCGGTGACGGCGACGAGGTTCTCGCCTTCGATGCGCCACACCTTGCGCTGGATCGCGCCTTCGCCGTCGCCGCCGGAGCCGCCCGGGTAGTCGACGGTGGCGGCCACGTAGTCGCCTTCTTCGGCGCACCAGCTGTCGATGATCCGGCCGTCTTCCAACTGCTCGTCGATGCGTCCGCCGAGCACGGCCGGGTCGGAGCAGACGGCGCCGCTGCTCTCGGGGTTGGTCGCGGCGTAGGTCGCCAGCGCGGCGCCGCCGAGCAGCGCTCCCGTGAGCGCGACTCCGGCGGTGGCCGTGGCGATCGACCGCAGTCTCGGGCGCAGGCCGACGCGTTCGCGGCCGGGTCGGTAGGGCGCGAGTTCGGTGGAGACCGCGACGGTGACGGGGCGCAGGCCGCGCCGGGGGAGGAGCCCGGTGGCGACGGTGTCGGGCCGCAGGCCCTGGGCTTTGGGGTTCGAGAGTGAGAGGCGGGTGAGCTGTTCGCGGAAGGCGTCGGCGGTTGGCCGGCGGCGGGGGTCGGGGCTGAGGGCCGCGCCGATCATGTCGGTGAGTTCGGCGTCCACGCCGGGGATGTGCGGCACGGGGGCGGCGCGCAGGAGCGGGTCGGCGGCGTCCTCGCGGGCGTGTCGGACCCATGGGAGCCTTCCCCCAAGAGCGGCGTAGAGGGCCGTGGCGAGGGCGTAGACGTCTCCGGAGGGGCTGGCCGCCACCTCTCCCGCGACGGCGGCGTCGAGGTGCTCAGGGGCGGTGTAGGGGGTGGGGGGGAGGGGGGCCGCCAGGACGGGGGCGGTGACGTCGTATGCGGTGAGCTGGAGGTGGTGGCCGGCGCCGACGAGGATGTGGGAGGGCTGGATGGCGCCGTGGATGAGGCCGGCGCGGTGGTAGACGGCGACGGCGTCGCTCAGGGCCACGCCGAGGGCGCGCACCTGCCCAGGGGGCATGGGCCCCTGCTCGGCGAGGAGGTCGGCGAGGCTGCGGCGGGCGGTGCCTACGGCCAGGTAGGGGCGGCCGTTCTCGGTGAGCCCGACGGCGGTGCAGGGGGACAGGTGGGGGTGGGCGGGGAGGCCCGTGAGCTTCGCGGCCCATTCGAGGAACACCTCGCGTCGGGAGCCGTCGACCCGCTCATGGGCGACGGTGACGCACAGCAGTTCGGTGGGGCCTGTCGCGACGGTGCCGCTGAAGACGCTGCACACCGCGTCCCGGTGCAGTAAACGGTGCACGGCGGCGGGTCCGACGGTCTGGGTGGACGACATCCTCACCTCCTCCGGGGGGTCAGCTGTTCGGTGTCGTGATTTGGCACTAAATGTGAGGCTAACCCATCCGAATGGTCGAGTGGCAGTCGGCCGTAGGGATGTGGCACGATCGGGTGAGGAGATCGATACAGACGGTTATTCTCATTGAGACATCACGAGTTCGATGTGCCACGAGGGAGCGAAGTGTCGGAATTCGTCGAGGTTGGAAAGCAACGATTCGGACACGAGACGCATCCGCTGTTGACGGTTGTGGAAAAACGTTGAACTATCGATTCCGTCTTGACCCCAGGGCGACGTAGGTCATGCACCGAAACCGCCCGGTACGAAGGAGTACTAATGAACGTCAATCGACGTCACTTGATGACCGGCACCATCGGCGCGGCCGCAGTCGCCATGGTTGCCTCCGCCTGCGCGTCTGAAGACGGCGGCGGCGACGGCTCGGGCGGCAAGAAGGTCGGCATCGCGATGCCCACGAAGACCTCCGAGCGCTGGATCCTGGACGGCAACAACCTGAAGGAATCGTTCGAGGGCGAGGGCTACGAAGTCACCCTCCAGTACGCGAACGACGTGGCCGCCGACCAGGTCAGCCAGATCGAGACCATGGTCGGCCAGAACGTGGACGTGCTGGTCATCGCCGCGATCGACAACAAGTCCCTGAGCGGCGTCCTCGCCCAGGCCAAGGGCCAGGACATCACGGTCATCGCCTACGACCGCCTCATCCTGGACACGCCGGACGTCGACTACTACGCGTCGTTCGACAACACCAAGGTCGGTACCCTGCAGGGCACCTACATCGTCGAGGCGCTCGACCTGGCCAACCAGGCCGGTCCGTTCAACCTCGAGCTTTTCGCCGGGGCGTTGACCGATAACAACACCCAGTACTTCTTCAACGGCGCCTGGGACGTCCTGGAGCCCTACGTCACCGGCGGCCAGCTCGTCGTGAAGTCGGGCCAGACCACGCTCGAGCAGATCGCCACCGAGAACTGGGACGGCGCCGTCGCGCAGGAGCGCATGGACAACATCCTGTCCAACTTCTACAACGACGGCTCCAAGGTCGACGCGGTCCTCGCGCCGTACGACGGCATCAGCCGCGGCATCGTCGCGTCCCTCCAGGGTGGCGGCTACACCGCGATGCCCGTCATCACCGGCCAGGACGCCGAGGTCGAATCGGTGAAGTACATCATCGACGGCCTGCAGTCGATGACCGTCTACAAGGACACCCGCGAGCTGGCCTCGACCACGGTCGACATGGTCGTCGCGGTCCTCGCCGGCGAAAAGCCCGATGTCAACGACACCGAGACGTACGACAACGGCGTCAAGGTCGTCCCGGCCCACCTGCTCGAGCCGGTCAGCGTGGACGTGAACAACTATCAGGAAGTCGTCGTCGACTCCGGCTACATCGACGCCAAGGACCTGGCCTAATCGGTCGCCGCAAGACCCTTCTCTCAGGGACGCCCTGCCCGCCATGGGCGTCCCTGAACCTCTCCCCAGAGCAGTCCAATCTTCCACATAGGACGAACAATGTCTGAAGACATCCTCCGAATGCGGGGGATCACCAAGCGTTTCCCGGGCGTGCTCGCACTGTCCGGGGTCGCGTTGGGGGTCAAGCGGGCCACGATCCACGCACTCGTCGGCGAGAACGGCGCCGGCAAGTCGACGCTGATGAAGGTCCTGTCGGGCGTCTACGCCTACGGCGACTTCGACGGCGAGATCGAGTTCGACGGCCAGCCCGCCCAGTTCAAGAACATCCGCGACTCCGAAGCCGCCGGCGTCGTCATCATCCACCAGGAGCTCGCACTCGTCGGGGAGCTCTCGATCGCCGAGAACATCTTCCTCGGCAACGAGCGCAAGCGCGGCGGGGTCATCTCCTGGGACCGCACCAACGCCGAGGCCGCCCGCCTCATGCAGAAGGTCGGCCTCCACGACAACCCGGCCACGCTGGTCGAGAAGATCGGCGTCGGCAAGCAGCAGCTCGTCGAGATCGCCAAGGCCCTGTCCAAGGACGTCAAACTCCTGATCCTGGACGAGCCGACCGCCGCGCTCAACGACTCCGACTCCGAGAACCTCCTGGAACTGCTCCGCCAGCTCCGCGAGGAAGGCGTCACCAGCATCATCATCTCCCACAAGCTGGGGGAGGTCCTGTCGGTGGCCGACCGGATCACCGTGCTGCGCGACGGCCAGTCGATCGAGACGCTGGACACCGAGGCCGACGCCGTCACCGAGGACCGGCTCATCAAGTCCATGGTCGGCCGCGACCTCGAGCACCTGTATCCGCCGCACGAACCGAAGATCGGCAAGGTCTTCTTCGAGATCAACGACTGGTCCGTGCACCACCCGGAGCAGCGCGACCGGGTCATGGTCAACAAGGCCTCGATCAACGTCGCCCGCGGCGAGATCGTCGGCCTCGCCGGCCTCATGGGCGCCGGCCGCACCGAGTTCGCGATGAGCGTCTTCGGCCGCAGCTGGGGCTCGAACATCTCGGGCGAGGCCACGATGGACGGAAAGCGCCTGCACCTGCGCAACGTCCCCGAGGCCATCGAATCCGGGCTGGCCTACGCCACCGAGGACCGCAAGCACTACGGCCTGCACCTCGAATACGACCTGCGGGAGAACTTCACCCTCCCCGGTCTCGACAGGCTCTCCACTCGCGGCGTCGTCGACCAGGACAAGGTCAACGCGGTCTCCGAGCGGCTGCGCACCGAGTTCGGCGTCAAAGCGCCGTCGGTCTACTCGCTCGCCGGAAACCTCTCCGGCGGCAACCAGCAGAAGGTCGTGCTCGGGAAGTGGGTCTTCACCGAACCCGAGCTGCTCATCCTCGACGAGCCGACGCGAGGCATCGACGTCGGCGCCAAGTACGAGATCTACGAGCTGATCCACAAGCTGGTCGACCAGGGCAAGGGAGTTCTCATGATCTCCTCCGAACTGCCCGAGCTGCTCGGCATGTGCGACCGCATCTACGCGATGAGCGCCGGCCACATCACCGGTCAGGTCGACCGGGCCAATGCCACACAGGAAGAGCTGATGCGTCTCATGACCCTTGAGACCGCCAGCGGGGGAGAAGAGCAACGCCAATGACCACCGTCCCGACCAAGACCCGGCCGAGCCTGCTCTCGGCGGTGCGCAACATCAACCTGCGCGCCTACGGCATGATCATCGCCCTGGTGCTGATCATGATCCTGTTCCAGGCCCTCAACGTGACCCTGCAGAACGAAAACTTCATCACGCCGCTGAACATCACGAACGTGATCCTGCAGAACTCGTACATCCTGATCCTCGCGATCGGGATGATGCTGGTCATCGTCAACGGCCACATCGACCTGTCGGTCGGCTCCGTGCTCGCGTTCTGCGGCGCCATGTCCGCGACCGCGCTCGCGGACTGGGACTGGCCCTGGTACGTGGCGGTGCTCTTCGCCGTGGCCCTGGGCGCCGCGATCGGCGTCTGGCAGGGCTTCTGGATCGCCTACGTGCGCATCCCGGCGTTCATCGTGACCCTCGCCGGCATGCTCATCTTCCGCGGCCTGACCCTCAAGGTCCTGGACGCGGAGACCAAGGGCACCACCGGCACCTTCAACGAACTCGCCTCCGGCTACCAGTTCATGGGCGTCGACCTGCGGGTGCCGACCCTCGTGGTGGGCATCGCCGGCGCGGCCCTGTTCGTGTTCTTCTCGGTGCGCAGCCGCACCCGCCAGGTGAAGGCCGGCATCGCCGCGTCCTCCCAGACGACGTGGCTGATCAAGACCGCGGCGATCGCCGCCGTCATGCTCGCCGCCGCGTACACGTTCTACTCCTACAAGGGCCTGCCGATCATCGGCTGGATCCTGCTGGGCCTGGTCCTGCTGTTCACGTTCATCGCGAACCGCACCGTGTTCGGCCGCCACGTCTACGCGGGCGGCGGCAACGAGAAGGCCGCGATGCTCTCGGGCGTCAAGGTCAAGCAGACCACCTTCTGGGTCTTCGTGATCATGGGTGCGCTGTCCGGCCTCGCGGGCGTCATCGTGACCGCCCGCCTGCACGCGGCGACGCCTGGCGCGGGCAACGCGTTCGAGCTCGACGCCATCGCGGCCTCGTTCATCGGTGGCGCCTCGGTCACCGGCGGCGTCGGCACCATCATCGGTGCGGTCATCGGTGGTCTCGTGATGGGTGTCCTGCGCCAGGGCATGCAGGTCCTCGGCATCGCGACCGACACGGTCCAGATCATCCTGGGCCTGGTCGTCCTCGCCGCGGTCCTGTTCGACGTGTGGAACAAGAAGCGCGCCACCGGCGGCGGCCTGATGCCGCCGATCGTCGGCACCACGCCCGGCGGTTCGGGCGGCGCCAAGGCCAAGGCCAAGGAGGGCATCGACAAGGAGCCCACCAGGGCCGGAACGCTCAGCGCGACCACTGACGACAAGCCGATCTCGTAGTCGGCCACCGGTAGTGACACAGGGCCCGCGGCGCGAAAGCGCTGCGGGCCTTTCGCATGACCGCCCGTCCGCAAGCCCCCACCCACCACTGGAGGGGAAGCGACCGCAGGGCCAGCGTCCCCCGCGGGTACGACACGAACGAGGGCCGACGGTCGCCGTGTCGCCCTTTCGTGTCGACCGTTCGGCCGCACGAACCTTTCAAGCAGCGGATACGCGAAGGGCCTGGTGCGGAGATCCGCACCGGGCCCTGCAATCCGCCTTGCGGCCTCAGCGTGAACGGCCCCCGGTGCGAATCTCCGCACCGGGGGCCGTTCACATCTGCGTTCTTAGGAGAACGAGACCTTCTCCGCAGCGTCGCTGGTCTGCTTGCCGCCGCCCGCGGGTCGCTTGCGGCCGGTGGTCGGCTTGTTGACGGCCGCGTCCGTCGCGGACGCCTCCTTCGCGTCCGGCTCGCCGGCCTTCGCGGGCTCCTCGCCGCGGCCCGCGCGGGCCTCTTCGATGAGCTTCTTCGCCTGCGCGCGAGCCGTCGCGAGGATCGCCTCGGAGTCGCGCCGCGCGGTCTGCTTGGCGGTCTTCGAGAGCTCCTCGGCGCGGCGCTTCGCGTTCTCGGCCTTCTTCTCGGCCTCGGTCACGTACTGGTCGCGCTCGGACTTGACCTGCTCGGCCTCCAGGCCGGCCTGTTCGAGGATCCGGGCGGCCTCGGCCCTCGCGTCGGCGAGCAGCCGCTCGCGCTCGGCCTCGATCTCGGCCAGCTGGGCGCGGGCGCGCTCCACCTCGGCCTCGGTCTCGACCTTCGCCCGGTCGGCGTTCTCGCGCAGCTTCGCGGCCTCCTCGGCGGCCTCTGCGGTGATCCGCTCGGCTTCGGCGGCGGCCTGCTCGCGCAGCCGCTGCGTCTCGGCGGCGGTCTCCTCGCTCAGCTTGCGGGCCGCGATCTCGGCGGCTTCGCGCTCATTGCGGGAGGCGTCGGCCGCCTCCTCGCGCAAGCGCTGGGTCTCGCGCTCGGTCTCCTCGGCCAGCCGCAGCGCGCTCGCCTCGGCGGCCTCCCGCTCCAGGCGGGCGGCCTCCTCGGCCTTGGCGGTGAGCTTGGCGACCTGCGCGTCCGTCTCGGACGTGAGCCGCTGCGCCTCGGCCTCGGCCTCCTCGAGACGCCGCTGGGCGTCCAGGCGGAGCCGCTTGGCCTCGTCGGCGGCTTCGGTGCGCGTCTGGGTCGCGTTGTCGGCGGCCTCGGCCCGCACGCGGGTGGCCTCGTTCTCCGCCTCGGTGCGCACGGTCTGCGCGAACGTCTCGGTCTCCTGCTTGAACTTCTCGAGGTTCTCGACGGCCTCGGTCCGCAGGTCTCGCAGTTCGGCCTCGTGCTCGGCGCGCTTGCGCTCGGCCTCGGCCTCGGCTTCGGCGGTGATCCGCTCGGCCTTCTCGCGCGCCTCGGCGATCGCCTGCTCGGACGCGAGGGCGGCCTCGTCCTTGAGCTGCTGCGCCTCGGCCCGGAGGCGCTCCACGTGAGCGACCAGCTGCCGGGTCTGCTCGTCAGCCGCGGCGCGCTTGTTCTCGGCGTCCTGCTCGGCCTCGGCCACGAGGGCGGCGGCCCGCTCCTTCGCCTGATCCACCATGGCCTGCGCTTCGCGGGCCCGCTTGTTGATCTCGGCGTCGATGATCGCGCGCCGGTCGGCCTCGGCCTTCTCGGCGGCGGCCCGACGGGCCTTCAACGTGGTCTCGAAATCCTTGCGCGCCTGCTCGATCTGGGCTTCGGCCTCGCGGAGGCGGTTGTCGGCGCGATGGTGCAGGTGCTGGGTCTGCGCGTGGGCGTTGGCCTTGATCTCCTCGGCCTGCTCCTCCGCGAGGGTCAGCATGTGCTCGATGCGCACGCCCAGGTGCCGGTACGAGGCCTTGTCGCCGGCCGCACTGCGCCGCCTGAGCTCCTGGATCTGGGCCTGCAGCTGCTGGATCTGGATCACCAGCCGGTCGATCTGCGCGACCGCCTCGGCCCGTTCACCTGCGAGGGTGTCCATCTGGAGCTGCATCTGCTGCAGGAACCGCTTGACCTGTCCCTTGTCGTATCCGCGCAAGGCGGTCTCGAACTCGTACTCGACGGGTCCACCCTCGTTGAATCCGGTCAGCAGTTCCGAGTCGTCCAGTCTGTCTTCACGCGCCATACCCTCATCCTCACGTAAGCCGCGTCCCGCCACTACCGGCAAGGGACCGGATGTGACGGGACGCGGCCGAAGCTGTGGTTCCTCCACCGTCGACCTACGCCTGCGATCATTGTTCACTGTCGCAGACTTTGACGGTAACGCGGATTCGCCAGGTTTACTTGTCGTCCTGTTTTTCTACTTGTCGTCGCCCTGCTGCCCAAGGGCGCCGCCGAGGGCGCCGCTGACCAGACCGCTGAGATTGCGCAGGGTCTCCTGCACCTGGTCCCGCTTGGCGGTGAGCTCGGCCACCTTGGTCTCGGCGTCGGTCGTGACGCGCTCGGCGTCCGACTTGGCGTCGGCCAGCAGGCGCTCGGCCTCGGACTTGGCGTCGGAGACGAGCTTCTGCGCGTCCTTCTTGGCCTTGCTGGTGGTCTCCTGCGCGTAGTTGTCGGCCTCGGAGCGCTTCTCCTCGCCGCGGGTCTCCGCGGCCTTCGCGCGCTCTTCGGCGTCGCGGGCGCGGTTCTCGGCGTCGGAGACGAGCTTCTGGGTCTCGGCGACCGCGCGGGTGTGGCGGTCGGACTCCTCGCGCTCGGCCTTCTCCTTGCGCTCGGCGAGTTCGAGGTCGAGGGCCTGGAGGTCCTTGTCGCGCTTCTCCTTCGCCTCGGCGAAGAGCTTCGCGGCCTCGGCGCGCTTCTCCTCCGCCTCGCGGGCGGCCTTGGCGCGCAGCTGGGTGATCTCGCGGTCGGCCGTGGCACGGAGGGTCGCGACCTCGCGCTCGACGGACGCCTTGAGCTCGGCCACTTCGTGACCGGTGGCGGTGCGCAGCTGCTTGGTCTCGCGCTCGGCGTCGGCGCGGAGGGTCTCGCATTCCCGGCGGGCGTTGGTCCGCAGCTCCGCGACCTCGCGCTCGACCTGGGTGCGCAGGGTGTTGGCCTCGCGCTCGGCGTTCTGCTTCAGGGAGCCGGCCTCGCCGCGGGCGGCGTCGGTGATCTCGCGGGACTCGAGGCGGGCGGCCGAGAGGATGCCCTCGGTCTCGCGCTTCGCCTCGGCGCGGTGCTCGTTGGCCTGCTCCTCGGCCAGCCGCAGGATCTGCTCGACCCGGGTGCCGAGTCCGGAGAGCGTCGGGCGGGTGTTCTCCTCGAGCTGCTTCTGCTGCTCGGCGAGACGCTGCTCGAGACCCTGGATGCGCTGCTCAGCCTGGCGCAGACGACGCTGGGCGTCCGTCATCCGCTGCTCGGCCTCGGTCCGCTGCGACTCGGTCTGCTTCAGCTTGCCGAGGTTCTTCGAGATGAACTCATCCACCTGGTGACGGTCGTAACCCCGCAACTGGACGGGGAACTCCGGCACCGATTGGTCGTTGTCGAAAAAGGTACTGCTGGAGGGCTGCTGCGACATGGACCAATACTCGCAGACGCGACCGCGAATGTCGACAGCAAGGTCAGGGGTTTATGAGGGGCGAACCACCCGCAACACTAGCCGCAAAACGGGCGAAATCCTTGAAACGACACGGAACTCGTGCACGGTGAAGTTTCGGTGTCCTCCAGGTGTCACCCGAATGGCGTCGTCCGGCGAAGCCTGCGAGCCGGAAACGGGCACAGCTCCGACAGCGACCGTGCCGGAGCCGTCGCGCTCCGGCAGCGGACCTGCAAGGGCCCTATGCGGGTTCGACGAGTTCGATGAGGACGCCCCCGGCGTCCTTCGGGTGCACGAAGTTGATCTTGGAGCCTGCAGTGCCTTGGCGCGCTTCGTCGTACAGCAGCCGGCAGCCCCGCTCCCGCAGCGCGGCCGCCGCCGCCTCGACGTCCTCCACGGTGAACGCCAGCTGCTGCAGCCCCGGCCCCTTCGAGCCGATGAACTTCGCGATCGGCGAGGCCTCCCGGAGCGGCGCGAGCAGCTGCACCTGCGCCCCGCCCTCCGGCCACGCGACCATCGCCTCGACCACGCCCTGCGCCTCGTTCACCTCGCGGTGCACCTCGGTGCCGCCGAGCGCCCCGACGTACCAATCCAGGGCTCCCGCCAGGTCCGGGACCGCGATCCCGACGTGATCGATGCGCCGCAAGCCGATTCCCTCAGTGAACGTCATACCATCGAGGGTATCGACCAACGGAGGTCTCCATGAACGACGACAACACCGTCATCCTCGCCAGTGCCCGGACACCCATCGGGCGCTTCAACGGCGCGCTCGCCGACATCCCCGCCACGGATCTGGCCGGGACTGCCATCAGAGCAGCGCTCGAGCGGGCCGGCGTCGCCCCCGAACGGGTCGACCAGGTGATCCTCGGGCAGGTCCTGCCGGCCGGATGCGGCCAGAACCCCGCCCGCCAGGCCGCCGTCGCGGCCGGGCTGCCCATGAGCATCCCGTCGCTCTCGGTCAACAAGGTCTGCCTCTCGGGGCTCACCGCCGTGGGCCTGGCCGACCAGCTCCTGCGCGGCGGCGCCGCCGACGTGATCGTCGCGGGGGGCATGGAGTCGATGAGCCGCGCGCCGCACCTGCTGCCGGGCTCGCGCCGCGGCTTCAAGTACGGCGGGGCGGTGCTCCTCGACCACCTGGCCCACGACGGCCTCACCGACGCCTACGACGGCATCTCCATGGGCGAGTCCACCGAGCGCCACCTCAAGGGCCGCTCGATCACCCGCGAGGACCAGGACGCCTTCGCCGCCTACTCGCACCAGCGGGCCGCCAAGGCCGCCGAGCGCCTCGCCGAGGAGATCACCTCGGTCGAGACCCGCAAGGGCCTGGTGGACGCCGACGAGGGCGTCAGGCCCGAGTCGACCGCCGCGGGCCTGGGCCAGCTGCGCCCGGCCTTCACCGAGAACGGCACCATCACCGCCGCCACGGCCTCGCAGATCTCCGACGGCGCCTCTGCGCTCGTCCTGACCAAGAAGTCCACCGCCGTGGCGAACGGCTGGGCCTGGACCGCCGAGATCCTCGCGTACGCCACCGTGGCCGGGCCCGACAACTCGCTGCTCGACCAGCCCGCCAACGCGATCGCCAAGGCCCTCGCGACGGCCGGCGTCGCGGCCGCCGACCTCGACGTGGTCGAGATGAACGAGGCGTTCGCCGCGGTCGTCCTGGCCTCGGCCGAGTCGCTGGGCGTCGACCTGGAGAAGGTCAACCCCGACGGCGGCGCGATCGCGCTCGGGCACCCGATCGGGGCCTCCGGAGCGCGCCTCGCGCAGACCCTCGCCCGCCAGCTCGGCCCCGGCCGGCTGGGTGCGGCCGGTCTCTGCGGCGGTGGCGGCCAAGGCGACGCGATCGTCCTCAAGGGAGCTTGATGCCAGTCGCCGACCTGGTGGCGGCGGCCCGGGCGGGAGACCGCCGGGCCACCGCCCGCCTCATCACCGCCGTCGAGAACGGCACCGCCGACGCCCCGGAGATCGCGCGCCTCGTCAAAGGCGGCGACGCCACGATCGTCGGCGTCACCGGCTCGCCCGGCGTCGGCAAGTCCACGCTCGTCTCCGCGCTGATCGCCGCCTGGCGCGAGGCGGGTCTTCGCGTCGGCGTGCTCGCCGTGGACCCCTCGAGCCCGTTCAGCGGCGGCGCGATCCTCGGCGACCGGGTGCGCATGGCCGACCACGCCCTCGACCCGGGCGTCTACATCCGCTCCATCGCCACCCGCGGCCACCTCGGCGGCCTCGCCGCCACCACCGGCGCGGCCGTGCGGCTCCTCGAGGGCATCGGCTTCGACGTGGTCATCGTCGAGACCGTCGGCGTCGGCCAGGCCGAGGTCGAGATCGCGTCCCTCGCCGACACCACGCTGCTCCTGCTCGCCCCCGGCATGGGCGACGGCATCCAGGCCGTCAAGGCCGGGGTCGTGGAGATCGCCGACGTCTACGTGGTGAACAAGGCCGACCGGCCCGGCGCCGACGGCACCGTGCGCGACCTCCGCGCCCTCATGAGCCTCGTCCGCCGCGAACCGGGCGAATGGCGCCAGCCGATCTGCAGCACCGTCGCCTCCGAAGCGAAGGGCATCGACGACCTCGTGGCCGCCATCACCAAGCACCGCGACTGGCTCGCGGGCGGCGACCACCTCGCCGTCCACCGCCGCCGCCGCGCGGCCGCCGAGATCCGCGCCCGCGTGGACGCCGAGCTCCGGCGCCGGTACACGGTGAGCGAGGCGCTCGCCGAACAGGTCGCGAACGGTGAAACGGATGTGGCGAGCGCGGCCCGGAGGGTGCTGGGCGACACCACGTAAACCGCTTCGCGTCCCGCCATCCGCGCTACATACACTGGACTGGTGACAGACGAAGCGAAGCAGACACCGGACCTGGAAACCCATCTCCCGAAGACGTACGCGCCCGTAGAGGTAGAGGCGCGTCGCTACGAGAAGTGGGTAGCCGACGGTCGCTTCAAGGCTTCCGACGACTCGGACCGCGACCCCTACGCGATCGTGATCCCGCCGCCGAACGTGACCGGCCAGCTGCACCTCGGGCACGCGCTCAACCACACCCTCATCGACTGGATGGTGCGCCGCGAGCGCATGCGCGGCAAGGAGGCCCTGTTCCTGCCGGGCACCGACCACGCCGGGATCTCGACCCAGAACGTGGTGGAGCGCCAGCTCGCCGACAAGGAGGGCCTGTCGCGGCACGACCTGGGCCGCGAGGCGTTCGTGGCGAAGGCGTGGGAGTGGAAGGACACCTACCACGAGCGCATCACCTCGCAGATGAAGAAGATCGGCGACGGCGTCGACTGGGACCGCGAGCGGTTCACCCTCGACGAGGGCCTGTCGAACGCCGTGCAGACGATGTTCAAGCGCATGTACGACGACGGCATGATCTACCGCGCCGAGCGCATCATCAACTGGTGCCCGCGCTGCATGACCGCGCTCTCCGACGCCGAGGTGGAGCACCAGGACGACGCGGGCGAGCTCGTGTCGATGCGCTACGGGGAGGGTGACGAGTCGATCGTGGTCGCCACGACCCGGCTCGAGACGATGCTCGGCGACACCGCCGTGGCCGTCCACCCCGACGACGAGCGCTACCGCCACATGCTCGGCACCACCGTGGAGGTCCCGTTCACCGGCCGCCGCATCCCGATCGTGGCCGACGCGCACGTCGACCCCGAGTTCGGGACCGGCGCGGTGAAGGTGACCCCGGCGCACGACCCGAACGACTTCGCGATCGGCCAGCGCCACGACCTGGAGTCGATCCTCATCATGGACGAGCGCGGCGTGATCACCGCGCACGGCCCGTTCCAGGGGCTCGACCGGTTCGAGGCGCGTTCGGCGATCGCCGCCGCGCTGCGGGCCGAGGGCCGGATCGTGACCGAGAAGCGCCCGTACATGCACGCCGTCGGCCACTGCGAACGCTGCGACACCACGGTGGAGCCGCGCCTGTCGCTCCAGTGGTTCGTGAAGGTGGAGCGCCTGGCGAAGCTGGCCGGGGACGCGGTGCGCAACGGCGAGACGAAGATCTACCCGCCCGAGATGGAGAAGCGCTACTTCTCGTGGGTGGACAACCTGCTCGACTGGTGCATCTCGCGCCAGCTGTGGTGGGGCCACCGCATCCCGATCTGGTACGGCCCCAACGGGGAAGAGATCTGCGTGGGCCCGGGCGAGACCGCTCCTGAGGGCTACACGCAGGACCCGGACGTGCTCGACACCTGGTTCTCCTCGGGGCTGTGGCCGTTCTCGACGTTCGGCTGGCCGGAGGAGACTCCTGCGCTCGACAAGTTCTATCCGACGGCCGCGCTCATCACCGGCTGGGACATCATCTTCTTCTGGGTGGTGCGGATGATGATGTTCGGGACCTATGCCATGGGCAAGGCCCCGTTCGCCGAGGTGGTCCTGCACGGCCTGCTCCGGGACAAGAACGGGGTCAAGATGTCGAAGACCCTGGGCAACGGCATCGACCCGCTCGAGGTGGTCGACAAGTACGGGGCTGACGCGCTGCGGTTCATGCTGGCGCGCGAGGCCAACCCGGGTGCGGACGGCATCGCCTCGATCGAGCTGGCCGAGGTCGCGAGGAACTTCTGCAACAAGCTGTGGAACGGCACCCGCTTCGCGCTCATGAGCGGCGCCACGGTGGAGGGCGACCTGCCCTCGGACCTGTCGCTCATCGACCGGTGGGTCCTCTCGCGCCTGTCGGGCACCGTCGCCACGGTGGACGCCCACCTGGAGCAGTACGAGTTCGCGAAGGCGATGGACGTGCTCTACCACTTCGCGTGGGACGACGTGTTCGACGTGTACCTGGAGCTGACGAAGCCGGTGCTGGCCGCGGGCGGCCAGGCCGCCGAGGACACCCGCCGGGTGCTCGGCCACGTCTTCGACCAGCTGCTGCGCCTGCTGCACCCGGTGATCCCGTTCGTCACGGAGGAGCTGTGGCTGACGCTGACCGGCACTGAGGAGCAGGGCGACTCGCTGACCGTGGCCGCCTGGCCCACCCCGTCCGGTGCGGACGAGGAGGCCGAACGGCTCGTGGCCGCGATGCAGCACGTGGTCGTCGAGGTGCGCCGCTTCCGCTCGGACCAGGGCGTCAAGCCCAACCAGCGGGTGGCCGCGCGCATCACCGGCCTCGACGCGGCGGGACTGGGCGACCAGGAATGGCTCATCCGCTCCTTCGTGAAGCTCGACGCCGAGCCCGAGGGTTTCGCGCCGACCGCCGAGCTGGCGGTGTCCGGCCAGGTCACGGTCGCGCTCGACACGTCGGGGACGATCGACGTCGCGGCCGAGCGGGCCCGTCTCGACAAGGCCCTCAAGGCCGCTGAGAAGGAGCTGGCCGGGACGACCGGGAAGCTCGGCAACGAGGCGTTCCTGGCGAAGGCGCCCGATGCCGTGGTCGACAAGATCAAGGCGCGCAAGGCGACCGCCGAGGCCGACATCGCGCGCATCACGGCGCAGCTCGAACGACTGGCGTAGGCGAAGGGCGGCCGCCCGGCTCGGGCGGCCGCCCGACGCTTCGCGAACGTATGGCTCGCAAGCAGGGGGACAACCACAGTGAACGCCGAACTGGCGCAAGTCGAGGCGCTTCTCGAAGCCCGCGGGTTCTCCCGCTGGGACTTCACGCTCGACCGCATCAAGCAGCTGCTCGACATGATGGGCGACCCGCAGCGGGCGTTCCGCTCGGTGCACGTCACGGGCACCAACGGCAAGACCTCGACCTCGCGGATGATCGAGCGGCTCCTGCGCGGGCACGGGCTGCGCACCGGCATGTTCACCTCGCCGCACCTCAACTCCGTGAACGAGCGCATCGCGATCGACGGCGAGCCCATCAGCCCTGACAAGCTCGCCGCCCAGTACTACGAGATCGCGCCGCTCGCCGAGCTCGTCGACCGCGAGGCCTCCGAGCCGCTCACCTACTTCGAGATGACGGTGGCGCTCGCCATGGGCGCGTTCGCCGACACGCCGATCGACGTCGGCGTGATCGAGGTGGGCCTCGGCGGCGAGACCGACTCGACGAACATCCTGAACGCCGAGGTCGCGGTCATCACCCCGATCGGAATCGATCACACGAAGTGGCTCGGCGAGACCCTCGCCGAGATCGCGGCGATGAAGGCCGGGATCGTCCACGAGGGCTCGACGCTCGTCACCTCGACGCAGGAGCGCTCCGCGATGGAGCCGCTGCTGCGCCGCGCCAACGCCGTCGGCGCGAAGCTCGTGCCCGAGGGCCGCGGCTTCGAGGTCACGGCCCGCGAAGTGGCCGTCGGCGGGCAGCTCATCACGATCGAGACCCGCGCCGCCCGCTACCAGGACCTGTTCCTGCCGCTCCACGGCGAATACCAGGCCCACAACGCCGCGCTCGCGCTGGCCGCCGTCGAGGTCCTGCTCGGCGCGGGCGAGCCGAAGGCGCTCGACGCGGAGGTCGTGGGCGAGGCGTTCGCGGAGTTCTCCTCGCCCGGCCGCCTCGAGGTGGTGCGGACGGCGCCGACGGTGATCCTCGACGCCGCGCACAACCCGGCGGGCATGGAGGCCATGGTGAAGGCCGTGGAGGAGGAGTTCAACTTCCGCAAGCTCGTCGGCGTCGTGGGCATGCTGGCGGACAAGGAGACCGACCACATGCTCGAACTCCTCGAGCCGCTGCTCGACGAGATCGTGATCACGAAGTCCTCTTCGGACCGGGCGATGCCCGCGGCGACGCTCGCGAAGATCGCCAAGGAGGTCTTCGGCGAGGAGCGCGTGACGGTGCTCCCGCACATGTCGGACGCGATCGCGCGCGGCGTCGAACTCGCCGAAGAGGCCGACGACATCTACGAGTCGGGCGGCGGCGTGCTCGTCACCGGCTCGGTGTTCACCGTCGCGGACGCGCGCCAGCTCCTGGTGGGCCGCCGTGGCTGACGACGACGAGCATGTGACCCCCGAAGAGGCCGAGGAGCCCTGGACCGAGCCCGACGAGGGCCGCTCGGGCCTGCGCGACCCGGCCCGCGCCGCGCGCAGCCTCGGGGCGATGGCGTTGAGTTTCGAGGCGCTGGCGCTGCTGCTGGCGATCGTGCCGATGCGGATGATCCTGGACGACAGCACGGTCGCGGTGGTCGCGATCCTGATCCTGGTGGTCGGCTGCGTCGCCCTGGCAGGCATGGCCCGGCGCGACTGGGTGTGGCCGGCGGGCGCGGTGCTGCAGGTCGCGGTGATCGCGTGCTGGTCGATCCACTGGGCGCTCGGCGTCGCCGGGATCGTGTTCGGCCTCGTGTGGGCCTACTGCTGGTATGTCAAGGTCGCCCTCGGGAAGCCGCCGAAACGATGACGCTCGAACTGCGGACCGAACGGCTCCTGCTGCGGCCCTTGTCGACCGGCGACGCCGAAGCGCTCGCCGCGATCAACGCCGACCCGGAGGTCATGCGCTACATCGGGAACGGCGCGCCGCGCGATCTCGAGCAGACCGAGGCGCTGGTCGCGAAGGTCGCGTCGCACTGGGACGAGCACGGCTGGGGCGCATTCGCGGTGTGCGAGAACGACACCGGCGACCTCGTCGGCCTGGGCATCCTCGCGACCCCGTCGTTCCTGCCGGAGATCCTGCCCGCAACCGAGGTCGGATGGCGGATCGGCCGCGACCGCTGGGGCCGCGGCTACGCGCCCGAGGCGGCGCGGGCCGTGATCGGCTTCGCGTTCGGCGACCTCGGGCTCGACCGCGTCGTCTCGTGCATCCACAGTGAGAACGCCGCCTCGGTCCGCGTGGCCGAGAAGCTCGGCATGGCCCTGGAGCGCGAAACGATCGTCCCGGGCTACGAGGTCCCTTGCAGCGTCTACGAACTGAAGGCCCACTAGCAGCTCGAGCCGCCCCCGCCGGAGTCGCCGCCGCCGCTGAACCCGCCGCCCGAATCGCCGCCGCTGAACCCGCCGCCGCCCGAGTTGTCGCTGTAGCTCGGACCGCAGTCGCTGCCGCCGCCGGAGCCGCTGTCGGAACTCGAACCGGTCCAGCCCATGCCGAAGTTGTTCGCGCTGCCGTCGTAACCGCCGTGATGACGGCGCCGCCCGCCCGAGGAGGAGCGGGTCGCCACGGCCGCGATGGAGACCAGCGCGGCGATGGCGACGAGGACTATGAGGAAGACGGCGCCGCCCATCAGGACTCCCTAGGGGTAGAGGATCGAGGATTCAGCGTACTGCCGCCGCGCCAGCGGCGGGGTCCGCGCGCTCGCCGTCGGTCCCCCGCTCGGCGTCGTTCGCGGTCCAGCCGCTGGGGATCGGTTCGCCGGAGGTGGCACCGCCCGGCCCGGCGCCGCGGCGGCGGCGCCTGCGGCGGCGGTCGAGGACGCTCGTCACGACGGCGGCGACGCACGCGGCGCCGATGATCGCTCCCGCCAGGACCAGTTCGACCATCGCGACTCCTTGCGCCTGAAGGGTACCGGTACGCCCGGTTTGCCGACCCTACTCATAGGACGCCAGTAGACCTCGAAACGGACGCTCCAATCTGTCGGGTAACCGACAGCGCACGTTCCGCGATCGGGTTCGCGTCGTGACGCTGTGCCATAGTGAAACAGACATGCGTAGCCAGGATGGACGATGGCTACCGCGGCAGCAGCGTTTGCGCACCCCGATCTTGTGCGCTCCTTCGACATGGGGGACCGGATGGGCGACACGGCATACCTACTCGACACCGAGCGGACCCGCCTGCGCCCATGGAGGCTCGCGGACGCGCCCGCACTGGTCGAGATGAACCGCCAGCCCGACATGCTCCGTTATGCCAATGAGGACCGAGCGGACACGCTGCCGGAGGCCGTCCGCTGGATCGAAGAGCAGCAGCGGTACCTGAGCAGCCACGGCTACGGGATCGTCGCGCTCGAAGAGCGCGCGTCGGGTGCGCTCATCGGGTTCGTCGGCCTCGCCACTCCGACGTTCCTGCCCGAACTGCTGCCCGCGACCGACATCGGATGGCGGATTCGGCGGGAGCTGTGGAATCGCGGGCTGGCGACCGAGGCGGCCCGGGCGGTACTCGACTGGGCCCACGGACCTCTGGGCATTCCCGAGGTGCTCGCCATCTCCAACGCCGGGAACCGCGCGTCGATCCGCGTCATGGAGAAACTGGGCATGGTGCTGGGCCGCGCCGCGACCGTACCCGAGACCGGTACTCCTGTCGTGGTCTACGTGTCGAAAGCCCCGGCGGAGCGGCAACGGGTGGAAGACGGTGCCCGGACCTGACCGCTCCCCTCGAAACACCCCCATTGTCGAGTGAAAGCCTGAACCCCCTTGAGCCTGTTGGTCGAGATCGCCATCCAGTTGATTTCCTCCCTGATGGGAGAGTCGGTGAAGGACAGACTCACCGCGTGGAAGGTCAAGCGCAGCCTTCACGGCATGGTCACGGAAGCCATCCGCATCGCGACGCGCGAACTCTCGATCGACGAGAAGTCGAGGCGCCGGTTGGCGCTCGAACTCGAGCACGCGCTGAAGGGGATGGAAACCTGGGAGTTCATCGACTCCGACGGGTCCGTGGTGCTCCGCGAGACGCTCTGGAAGCGACTGCACGCCTTCGACGCGGCCTCGGTGACGAACCGGCCCGGGCGGGAGCTGCTCCGGCGCCACCCGGGCATGGGCTGGGCGCTGATCGACGGCCTCTTCGACCAGATGACCCGCAGCATCCACCGGCGCGGGAACAGCGTCGGCGGCCTTTCGGAACTCAGCGCCCGAACCCTGGTCGCCGCGCGGACCCGGATCGAATCGCGTATGCATTCGGCACCGATCGACTTCTCCAGCAGCAGGTTCGGGCTGCGCGCGGTGGAGTCCTACATCGCCAGGGACGCGGTGGCGGAGCAGCTGCTGGAGGCCTGCCGCGACATCGGCTCGTCGGGAATCGTCTGGATTCACGGTCGGGCGGGTGTGGGCAAGACGGAACTCGCCTGCGAACTGGCGCGTCTCCTCGACGGCGGCGGCGGCGCTTCGATCCCCTATATCCAGGTGCCGCCGGAGGGGGACGGCGACCAGCTGCTCGGTAGGCGCAGGAACCGGCTGCTCGAAGAGCTGGCCGCCCTGAGCGGTGTCGCGGGAGCCGACCGGATGAAGCCGAACGAGCTGCGCCAGACCTGGCGGTCGATCGTCAGGTCGAGGAGGATCAGCGCGATCGTGATCGACGACGTCGCGCGCGTCGAGGACATCTGGCCCTTCGTGCCGGCCGACGCGGACTGCATCGTCATCGTCGTCTGCCGCCAGAACCTCCCGGGCGTGTTCGCCGAGCGCTTCGCGGTGCCGGACCTCCCGGTCGAGCGCGTCAGAGCCTATGCGCGGACCCTGGAAGGGCTCGCCGCCGAGATGATGCTGGAGCTGTCGAACGACGTCGCGCGAACGCCCGCGCTCATTCCGCTGATCACCGGGCTGCGAAGCGACACAGCGGTGGCGTCGGTGATGGAGTTGATCCCGGCGGGCGCCGATCCGGACGCCTCCAGATACGAGATCATCGCAGCCGCCGCGAGCCGACTCGCCCTGCGCAACCTCGGCCCCGCTGGGCGGGACCTCATCGAACTCCTCGCGAACCTGCCCTTCAAACGGCTCACGCCGAGTCTGCTGACCGTGCTCGATCCGGCACTCGACATCGAGGGCGCCAGGGGGACCCTGGATCTGTACTGCGCCGAAGGACTCGCCACGCGGGTCCCCGACGGCACCTGCGAACTGACGCCGCACACCTTGACCGCGATCGCAGACGAGCAGAGCGCCGGCGCTTCGAAGCAGGCCCTGAAAGCGGCCGTTATGGCGTACCTGCGCTTCGCCGCGCTGGTCGGCACCGGCGCCACCGACATCAGCCACGGTTCGCGGGCCGTGGAACCGCATCCAGCGATGCCGATGCCTCCTGAGCCGGAAGCCTGGCTCGACGCCGAACGGGAGCACTTCATCGCCTTCTTCGAGCGTTTCGGCGGACTCCCGGACGTGGACATCAAGCTCCGACTGCTGGAACTCTGCTTCAGCGCGGGCCCGGTGCTGGTCCGCCTCGGCCGGACCGCCGACGCCGCGCTCCTGCTGGAATCCTCGATACAGATCGCTTCCGACATCGGCAGCGTCCAGGACCAGGCCGACCTCCGGCTCATGCTCGGGACCCTCGTGCACCGTCGCTGGGACCGCTACCAGGACGGCATCGCGGAGCTCGCGAAGGCGTACGAGCTCTACATGGAACTGGAGGACGTCAAGGGCCAGGCCTCCGCGCTGCTCGGCATCGGCCAACTTGAACGGCTTCGGGAGCGGTTCCCCTCCGCGCACCGCTACCTGCATTTCGCCCGCGAGCTGTTCGCGCTCCTCGAGTCCGGTGACGACGAAGCAGAGTGCCTGCTGGGCATCGGCATGGCCCTGGTCTGGTGCGACGAACCGGACCTCGAATGGGCCGACGCGGCGCTCCGCAACGCCGAAGCCAACTTCCGCCGGGCGGGATCGGTCCGCGGCACTGCCGAGGCGATGTGGGGCCGGGCGGAGGCGGACCGGGTCGCCGGCCGGCTCGACGCGGCGATGACCCGCGCCGCGGCCGCGGCCGAGCAGGCCAGGCGGGCGGGCGACGTGCACCTGCAAGCGGAGATCGCATTGAGCCAGGGCCGGATCATGCTGGAGGCGGAGGAGTTCGACCAGGCCGCCGCGCATTTCGCGAACGCGAAGCGGCTGTTCCGCGAGACCCTGGACAAGGTCGCGACCGCCGACGCGTGCAAGGGCCTGGGGGACGTGCTCGCGGCGCGAGCGGACCGGTCGGCGGCCGCCGAGCACTGGAGCGAAGCGCTCGAACTCTATAGGGTGGTCGGTAGTCGCAACGCTGAGCGGGTCGAAGCCTTGCTGCGCAATGGAAAGCCGACGGCCGGCGGTTCGCCGGAGCCGGCTCGGCAGCTTCGCTGAACCCGATGGGAGGACGCGCTTGATCATCTTCTCGACCTCCGGCAAGGGAGGCACCGGCCGCACCGTCGTGTCGTGCAACCTGGCCTACCGCCGAGCGCTGCAGGGCGCCAATGTGTGCTATGTAGACTTCGACTTCGGTTCGCCCACGGCCGGAGCGGTATTCGCCATCGACGAACTCGATCACGGCACGTACGGCAACGGGATCCACGAATACCTCCAAGACCTCGCCTCCGAGCCCGAACGCCACTCGGTGTGGACCATGAGCGACCGCGAGGCACTGCAGGCCAGGCCCGACGGCGCGGGCGAACTCGTACTCTGCCCCGGTGACGCCGACGGCTCCGAATTCCCCGGCGACGAGACCACAGTGGACCGCTGTGTGAACCTCCTCCAAGAGCTCTCGCGCGAATTCGACCTCGTCGTCATCGACCTCAGCGCGGGCCGCTCGCACGCCACCGAGCTGGTCATGTCCGCCACCGCCCGCCCCGAACTCGCCAACCTGCCCTGGCGGTGGATCGTCCACCACCGCTGGACCAGGCAGCACGTGATAGCCGCGCACTCCCTCGTCTACGGCGAACGGGGCCTCGTCGACACCGGCAGCGCCCTCGGCGAGGACTACCAGCGCAAGCTCCTCGCCTCGATCCGCTACGTGCGCACCGCGGTCGTCGACCCCGACGGCGCCGACCTCGCCGGCCTGAAACCGACGCAGATCCGCTGGCTGCGCAGAATCGACGGAGACCTGCACCAGTTGGCCGCCCGACTCAAACTGGGCCGCATGAACCTGCTCGGTGCGGTCCCGCTCGACCCGGTGCTGCAGTGGCGCGAGCAGATCGTCACCGACGCCGACATCGACACGCTCGACATCGCCAACCAGGAGACCGTCAAAGCGTTCTCCGAGCTCGCGGTGCGCGCCGCCGAGGAACTGTTCACGCCCGGTCTCGACCC
The DNA here is from genome assembly GCF_027622875.1 of Glycomyces luteolus. GTDB lineage: Bacteria > Actinomycetota > Actinomycetes > Mycobacteriales > Micromonosporaceae > Glycomyces > Glycomyces luteolus. Next base: position 51,198 of record NZ_JAPZVP010000004.1, read on the forward strand.
TTTCCCGCGCGACATCGTTTGAGCCTCTGATGACCTACGAAGAGGGAACCGCCGAGCAGCACACCGAGCGGTTCGGCATGTCGCATCTGTCGATCGAGGTCGGCCACCTCTATGCCGACGACCTCGCCCGGCCCGACACGCTCAAGGCCGAGATGGCCGCGGCAGCGGCCTGGGCGCACGGCGCGACTGAGGCCCTTGCGAAGCGCCTCGGCGGGCGCCGCCCGCGCGTGAGCACCTGCTACCTCGTCGACGACTACAGCCAGCAGGGCATGCCGCCGCCCGAGGAGCTCATCAGCGTCATCACCGAGGCCGCGGACGACGCCGGGCTGCGCATCGACTACCTCGCGCGCGAATCGGCGTGCGCCGCCATGGGCCCCTTGCAGCTCGCGGGGCTCGTCGCGGACCGGATCGTGTTCGAGCCGCCCCCCGGCGAGAACGGCTCCCGTCCTACGGTGGCCCGCTCGGGCTGGTTGTGCAACGGCGTGCCCAGTCCGAAGCCGAGGGGCGTCGCGATGGGCGTAGCCGACCAGTGGTCGCCGCCGATCCAGAACGCGAAGCGCGACCACTCGGTGTTCCTCGACGTCGAGCTGTGGAGCGAGACGGACCAGGGGCGCCGCTGGTCCTGCCCGATGCTCGCGGCGGTCTGGCAGCTGCTGCGACTCGGCGTGCTGCGCAACCAGGGCCGCCGTATCGGCGTGCCCGAAGCGGTCGCAGCAGTCGTCGTCGACGAGCACGGCCACGACCCGGACCGTCCGGCGCGGGCCCGCTTCCCCGAGTCGTGGGCGGCGATGCCGCCGATTCTGCAGCTCGAACCCGGGGCGTCTCCGTTCCCCGCGTACCGCACCGTCTCGATCCTCTCCGTGAACTACCTCGAGGTCGAGCACGCGGTGCGGGTCATCTGCGGTTCCGTGCGCCCCGAAGCAGGTGCGGTCGAGGTCATCCGGAAGGCCGCCGAACGGGAGGGCATGGCCCTCACCGAGGAGATCGTCGACCGACTCAGCTACATCTTCCTGGGACCGAACTGAGACGCCTTTCAGCTGCGGTAGGCACCGCCCGGGCCGTCCTGCCACTGGCGCTGCTCCATCAGGTCGAGCATCCGCATTGACAGATCGGCCGCGCTGTAATCGATCTGCGAGCGCACGCGTTCGACCATCGACGCCCACTGCCGGTTCAAGCCAGGGCGGGGCTCCAGCGCCTCCCACATGAACTGCATCGCACGGGAGGTCCGCGCGCCTGCCGCCCACAGATGCAGCAGGTGGTCGACCACGGGCCGGAGCGTGCGCAGAGTGTGCCGCAGGTCGTCGCCGATCTTCGCGAGCGCGATGCGCGCCGCGACCGCGGTCAGGAGCCAGTCGTGGATCGCGAGGTCTTCGGCCGCGGTCGCGACCTCCTCGGGGTCGACGCGGCCCGTGACCATGAGCAGTCGTCGCCGCTCGTTGCCGACCAGGCGGAACGCCACGGCGCCGCTCTCGGCGGGGTCGACGACGGCGGCCCAGCGCAGTCTGGTGGAGCCGGTCTTGACCGGCGGGCGCTGGTCGAGACCGGGGCGCGAGAGCACGTGGTGGATCGAGTGCCGCGCGATCGCGGCCGCGTCGAGCAGTTCCGCGCGTGCTTTCCGGTTCTCGGCGACGAGGAAGCCTGCGGCGAGCCGGCGGGCGTCGAAGTTCCCTATCGTCTCCAGTGCCCCGGGCCTCGCCAGGTAGTGCGACCACGGCATCCGCCGTGGATGCTTGGAGAGCGACACTGACGCCCAGGCCGAGCCCTGGAGCAGATGCCCGCCGGTGAGGACGGCACGTGAGGCGACGGAGCCGACGGCCCACAGCGATCCGTTGCGGTCGTCCTCGTCGGTGTGGTGGCTGTCGGGCTTGGGGCCCAAGGGCAGTCGGCAGTCGACGCCGTGCAGGAGCGTCGGCGAGGCGGTGTGCGGGACGGGGCGCGCCCATTGGACGACGGTCTCGCCGACGGCCAGCGACAGGGCCGCGCGGGCCTCCTCGGGGGTGAGGGGGCGCGAGTGCGGCAGCAGCGCGGTGTGGATCTCGCCCACGATGAGCAACGGCGTTCGCTCCGTTCGCTGGTCCGGCGGGTTTCCTAGTCGCGCTCCCGGTGCTCGGTGATGGCCAGGCCGTGGCCGTCGGGGTCGCGGAAGGCCGCGGCCCGCATCTCGTAGTTCTGGCCGAGCAGCGCGGTGCGCGGCAGGTGCAGGAACTCGACGCCGGCCTGGTTCATCTCGGCGAATGTGGCGTCGAGGTCGCCGACCTCGAAGGTCAGGTGCATGACGCCGGTCTCGCCGGGCGGCGCGTCGGGCCGCTCCCAGAGCAGGATCTTGCCGAATCCGGCGTCGAGGATGGCGGCCTCCTCGGTGCGGTCGGCGATGTGGAGTCCCAAAGCGTCCGTGTAGAACTCGACCGATCGCTGGAGGTCGGCGACGATCAGGGTGGCGGCCACGTCCGTGACGTCGGTGCCGTCGAGCCGCTGCTCGGAGAGGAGCAGTTCGGCGAGGTCGTCGGCGAGGCTGCTCCCCTCGGTGGAGGTGCGCTGCCGCGGCGGCGACGGGTTCTTGAGCTTCGTGACGGCCTCGGCGATCGGGCCCCTCGGCGAGGGCGGGTCGGCGGGAGGCGGCGCGGGCGCGGCGGAGGCGTCACCGCCGATCTGCTCGCTGGGGAGTGTGAACGCCTCGGCGGGCGGCACGTCGCTTCGCGACGGCGCGTTCGCCGGAGGATCGTTCGGCAGCGGCGCGGACTCGGCGACCGCTGGGGGTCCCGCGGGCTCGTCGTCCTCGTCGTCGATGAGTTCGGCGTCGATCGGCTCGGTGATGAGCGTCCGCCCGGGAGGCACGGCCGCGACCGCGTGATCGGCCGGTTCCGGCTCGGCCGCAACGGGTTCCACGATCACGACGGCCAGAGGCTCCGGCGTCCGCGCAGGTTCGGCGGGTTGCACCGGTTCGGGCACGGGTGCCGCCGCTGGCGTCTCAGCTCGGGGGGCGGGCTCGAACAGGTCGTCGAGCGAGCTCGGGGCCGGTTCCTTGACCGCGGCGGGGCGCGGCGGGTCGTCCTCGACGATGAGGTCCTCGAGCCGGTGCTGACCGATGAGCGGCGGAGCCGGGACCGGCTGCGGGAAGCGCCGCGCCGAGTGCTCTACGGTGACGAACGCGATGCAGCCCGCGAAGCAGGCGAACGCGGTCACGGCGATGAAGACGCTCTGCGCGCCGACGGCCATGGAGGCGAGGAAGAACGAGAGGATCAGTAAAGTGATCGCGCCGACCGCGTGGGAGGTGCGCCACCGCATCCGCCTGTCGCCGTTGAGGGTCGTGCCGATCGCCTCGCCGCCGGCGGCATGGTGCTGCCGGGAGTGGAGGTCCTTCAGAGCGTGCTGGTTGATCGCCCACCAGCGAGCTTCGCGCGAGCGGCGCTGCTGGTCGAGCATGAGCCGCTGCTGGCGCAGCTGCTCTGCCGTCGCGCCCCGGCCCGCCGGCTGGCGTCCTCCGGTGCGGGGCATCGCCTTGCCGGGCGCGGCCTTGCGGACGCCGCTCTGGGCGGCCTTCTTCTGGGCGCCGCCTTTCGCGCCTCCGCGTGCGGCCCCGCCTTTCGCGCCGCCCCTGCTGGGCGCTTTCGAAGCCCGGGGGGCGGGCCTTGGTGGTTGGCTGCCACGTGCCATCGGGGACACCTCATCCACAACTGGGAGAACCGGGTTGCAACGTGAATCGTACGTGGGTGATGCAACGGACACAACATCCCTTACGATGGCAGCCAGAATCCGACCGACACTTTCGAGGAGTCCTCCCGTGGCCGAACAGCGCACGCTCGTCCTGATCAAACCCGACGCGGTCCGGCGCGGGCTCATCGGCGAGGTCCTGTCCCGCCTGGAGCGCAAGGGGCTGCGCATCGAGCAGCTGCGGCTGCGGACGATGGACGCGGCGCTCTCGGACGCGCACTACGCCGAGCACGTGGGCCGCGAGTACTACGAGGGCTTGAAGACGTTCATGACCTCCGGGCCCCTGGTGAGCCTGGTGGTCTCGGGCGACGAGGCGATCCCGGTGGTGCGCAAGCTGGCCGGGGCGACGGACGGGCGCAAGGCCGAGCCGGGCACGATCCGCGGCGACCTCTCGGTGTCGAACCAGCAGAACCTCATCCACGCCTCCGACTCCGAGGAGTCGGCGAAGCGCGAGATCGACCTCTGGTTCGCCTCCCAGGGGTGACCGCACCACTGACGGCGCTGGCAGTGGTGCGGAGCTCGACCGGGCCTTCCTTAGCTCGGGATCAGCAGCGGCCCACCAGTTTCGGAGGCGACGTGCGGCGCGTGAGCGCCTCCAGGTCCGCCTGCGTGTCGACGTCGATCGGGTCGCCCGGGCATTCGACCTCCCGCACCAGTCCCGGATGCGCGGCGAGGAAGTCCCGCGCCCCGCGGTCGCCCGCGGCACCGGCGGCGATCGCGTCGAGGTGCTCGCGCGCGAAGTACATCGGGTGGCCGCGCCGCCCCGCGTAGACGGCGACCGCGATGCCCGCGCCCTCCTCGGCGGCGGCGATGACGCGCCGGACCGCTTCGGGGACGATGCGCGGCTGGTCGACGAGGGTCACGACGACCCCGTCGTACCGTTCCGGGACGGCGGCGAGCCCGGCCTTCAGCGACGTCGAGAGCCCCTGCCCCCACCGCCGGTTCAGCACGGGCGTGAACGCCTCGGTGGCGGCGGCGAGCGCCTGCCCCGCGCCGGCGCCGAGCACGGCGAGCACCTGGCGGCACCCGCCCGTGTGCAGGGTCGCGACGGCCCGGTCGAGCAGGCTGCGGCCGTCGAACTCGGCCAGGGCCTTCGGTCCGCCGAAGCGCCGTCCGGCGCCCGCGGCGAGCACCAGCCCCGCGGTGTTCTTCATGTGTTCCCCCCTTCCATGGTCCCCCTTCGGGACCATGTTCACTCCAGGCTCACCGCGAGGGTGAGGTCCATCCGGTCGAGGGGGTTGCGCAGGTCGCGGCCGGTGAGCTCTTCGACCCGGCGCATCCGGTACCGGACGGTGTTGACGTGCAGGTGGAGGCTCGCGGCGCACTGGCGCCAGGAGCCGTCGCATTCGAGGAAGCGCCGCAGGGTCGGCAGCAGGTCGGAGCGGTGGCGGGCGTCGTATTCGAGGAGCGGGTCGAGCACGCGGGTGCGGAAGGCGCGGCTGACGTCGGCGGGCACGGCGGCCAGGAGCATCCGGTGCGAGACGAGGTGGTCGGGTTCGGCGATGTCGACGCCGCCGGGGCGCGGCTGCGCGAGCGCGGCCGTGTGCCGGGCCTGCTCGAGCGCGCCGCTCAGGCCCGCGGGGGCGCGGACGGGGTCGGCGAGGCCGATGCTGACCGCGCCGCTGCCGCCGAGCCCTGACATGACCTTCGCGCAGTGCCGGGCCCACTCGAGGAGCCGCGGCCGCTCTTCGGCGGTTCCGGCCGGGCCCGCGAGCACCGCGATGGTCTCGTCCCCGTGGCTGGCCCAGGCGGCGACGGGCGCGTCGAGTCCGTCCTGGGCCGCGACGGCTTCGGCGACCACGACTTCGCGGAGCGCGGCGGGCTCGCCGACCGCCGCGATGACGGTGACGCTCCCCTCGGACGGCAGGCCCGCCGAACGCATGAGGTGCTCGTCGGCGCGGCCCTCCCGCAGGGCGGTGACGAGTTCGACGTGCGGGGCGGGCCGCACGGCGGGGTCGTCGAGTTCGAGCATGAGCAGGGCCGCGAGCTGCTCGGCGACGAGCCGCCGCTCCGGCGGCCACCGCGTGTGGTCGTCGTCGATCACCAGGAACCGTCCGGTGTGGAGGGTCGAGCCGATGCCGAACACCGAGTAGGCGCGGTGCCGGTCCAGGGTCACCTTCTGCGGCAGGCGCTCCGCGGCGTGCGCCCTGGCCACTACCGCCGCCCGGTCGGTCTCGCCCAGGTCGAGCCCGCCGCGCAGCGCTCGACCGGTCGGCGACAGCACCAGGCATTCCATGCCCAGTTCGTTCCGGAGCAGCTCGAGGATCTGCCCGATCCCGTCCGCCGCGATGAGCCGCCGGTGCCGGTCCAGCAGCGACGCCAGGTCGCCCGAGCGGCCCACCGAGAGCCGCTGCACGATCCGCTCGGTGATCTCCGCGAACGCGACCGCCGCGTCGACGGCGAACAGCGGCAGGTCGTGGCGTTCGCACGCGTCCACCAGATCCAGCGGCACCGAATGGAACTCGGGGTGGTCGCCCGCGCCGAGCGCCGTCACCCCGGCCGCGATCAGGTTGCGCACGTACGTGTCCGAGTCGGTCTCGGCCCGGCGCCACATCAGGCCGGTGAGCACCAGCTCGCCACCCGTCAGGTACCGGCGCGGGTCGTGCATGTCGGTCGGCACCACCCACCGGATCTCGCGGTCGAGGTGGTGGCGGCCCGAGACCAGGGTCAGGCCCAGGTCGGGCATCTGCAGCAGTGAACGGAGTCGCATGGTTCGGCCCCCAGGGGTCCAGGCCTTCACAGGCGCGTCGGGACGCGGTAGGCACGTCCACCATAGCGCCGCCCGACTGCGGTCTTTGGACGATCCTCCAGCATTTAACGGCGGGGAAACCAAGCTTTCATAGCCGAAGACGAAGCCCCCGGCCTCGGGTTTCGGCTTCACTTACCGCACACGGCGTTGTCGTGCGACGGTGAGGGGAACGAGCCGTCGATGGAGCATGGACCAGGAGGAGCCGATGTGGACTCTCGGAGCGTTCAACACCGCTGACGCCGAGGACGCGGTCGAGGCGCTCACGGCCTGCTGCGCGTCCCGCGCATGGGCCGAGAAACTCGCTTCGGGCCGCCCCTACGGCACGGTCGCCGCCCTGCAGGCCGCCGCGCTGGCGGGCTTCGACGAGCTCGACGACGCCGAGATTGCCGTCGCGCACGCCGCCCACGCGCGCATCGGCAAGCCCAAACCCGCAGGTGAGGACCGGTGGTCGCGCGGCGAGCAGTCCCGGGCGCTGGCCGCCGACGAGGCGGTGCGGGCCGAGCTCGCCGAGGCCAATGCCGCCTACGAGCGGCGCTTCGGCCGGGTCTTCCTCATCTGCGCGACGGGCCTCAGCGGTGAGGAGATCCTCGCCGAAGCCAAGCGCCGCTTGGGCAGCACCGACGAGGCCGAGCACCGGGAAGCGGTCGCCGAACTGCGCAAGATCGTGGCGCTGCGCCTGGAGAAGGCGGTGCGGCCGTGAGCGATCCGTGCACCGTCTCCTCCCACGTCCTCGACGCCGTGGCGGGCCGCCCCGCCCCAGGCGTCCGCGTCACCCTCCTCAAGCAGGAGGGCGACGCGCTCACCCCGGTCGCGTCGGCGCCCACCGACGCCGACGGCCGCGTGACCGGCTGGACCACCACGCCCGGCCCGCACCGGATCCGGTTCGACACCGGCGCCTGGTTCGCGGCCCGCGGGACCGCCACCTTCTATCCGGAGGTCGACATCAGCTTCACCGCCGCCCCGGGCCACAGCCATGTGCCGCTGCTGCTGAGTCCCTTCGCCTACTCCACCTACCGGGGGAGCTAGCCGTGCCGTTCACCATGGGCCCCAACAGCTACGGCAAATCCGGTGTGCGGCTCGTCCGCGTCGGGCGCGAATCCGCGCGCCACGAACTGCGCGACCTCGCCGTGCACACCGCGCTCTCGGGCGACCTCGACGCCACCCACTACACCGGCGACAACACGGGCGTCCTGCCCACGGACACGCAGAAGAACACGGTGTACGCGTTCGCGCGGGACGGCATCGGCGCGATCGAGGCCTTCGCCGAACGGCTCGCCCGCCACTTCGTCGACGCGACCCCGTCGATCACCACCGCACGCGTCCGGATCGAGGAGCACGCGTGGACGCGCATCGGCGACCACTCCTTCACCCGCGGCGACGGCGGCGAACTGCGCACCACCGAGGCCGTCTACGACGGCCGGGCCGCGCGCACCGCCTCCGGAGTCAGGGACCTGCTGCTGCTCAACACCACCGACTCCGAGTTCCACGGCTTCCTCGCCGACGAGTACACCACCCTCGCCGAGACCCGCGACCGCATCCTCGCCACCGCCGTCACCGCGACCTGGGACTACCAGGCCGAAGACCCCGACACCGCATTCTGGGACCATGCGTTCACCAGAGCGCGAGGGGCGCTCCTCGCCGCGTTCGCGGACACCTACTCGCTCTCGCTGCAACAGACCCTCCACGCCGTCGGCGAGCGCATACTGAAGGCGGTCCCCGAGATCACCGAGGTGCGCCTGTCGCTGCCGAACCGGCACCACTACCTCTTCGACCTCGAACGGTTCGGCCTCGACAACCCCGGCGTGGTCTTCCAGGCCGGGGACCTGCCCTACGGGCTCATCGAAGGCACGGTCCGAAGGGAGGCGGCATGACCGCACCCGCAGCAGCACCCCCCTTCCACCGCCCCGGCGACCTCGGCGAGGCGCTGCGGCTCCTCGCCGCGCACCCCGAGGCCGTCCCGGTCGCGGGCGGCACCGACCTGATGGTCGCCGTCAACTACCGCCTCACCCGCCCCGCCGCGATGCTCGACCTCACCCGGATCGGCGAACTGCGCGCCTGGTCCGACGCAGGGGACGCGATCCGCATCGGCTCGGGCGTCCCCTACACGCGCATCGTCGCCGAACTCGCCACCGTCCTCCCCGGCCTCGCCGCCGCCGCGCGCACCGTCGGCTCACCGCAGATCCGCAACCGCGGCACCCTCGGCGGCAACCTCGCCACCGCCTCCCCGGCCGGCGACGGCCACCCGCCGCTCCTCGCCACGGGCGCCGACATCGAGATCGCCTCGACCCGCGGCACCCGCACCGTCCCCGTCGCCGCGTTCTTCACCGGCCCCAAACGCAGCGTCCTCCAACCGGGCGAACTCATCACCTCGGTCATCGTCCCCAAAGCCGCCGGACCGCAGCAGTTCCTGAAGGTCGGCACCCGCAACGCCATGGTGATCGCCGTCTGCTCACTGGCGGTCGCACTCGACCTGGAGACCCGCCGCCTCGGCACCGGCATCGGCTCCGCCGGGCCCACGCCGCTCACCGCGCCCGAAGCCGACCTCATCGAACTGCCCTGGACCCGGCCCGGCCTGTTCAACGACGCACTGGCCGAGGAGTTCGGCCGCCGCGTCGCGGCCGCGGCCCGGCCGATCGACGACGTGCGCGGCACCGCCGCGTACCGGCGCCACGCGCTGGCGGTCTGCGCCGCGCGGGCGCTGCGCCGGGTCTGGACCGCCGCCCACGGAACGGAGAGCACCCGATGAAAGTGGAGATGCGCATCGACGGCGAGGCCGCGGTGGCCGACGTCGACCGACCAGGGGAGAGCCTCCTCTCCACCCTCCGCGACCGGCTCGGCCTCTACGGCACCAAGAACGCCTGCGAACAGGGCGAATGCGGGTCCTGCACGGTCCTGCTCGACGGCGACCCGGTGTGCTCGTGCCTGGTCGCGACCGCGCAATGCGAAGGGCGCGAAGTGAAGACGGTGGTCGGGGCGGTGCCGCGGCCGGTGCGCGACGCGTTCATCGCCTGCGGGGCCGTGCAATGCGGATTCTGCACGCCGGGACTGCTCGTCTCGGTGGCCGACCTGCTCGCCCGCGAAGGCGATCCGCGCGACCCGGTGATCAGGGAGGCGCTGGCCGGGAACCTGTGCCGGTGCACCGGCTACGAGAAGATCATCGACGCGGTGCACGCGGCGGCCGAGGCGATGGCGGACGAGGCGCACCGGGCGCCCGCCCGCTCCCGAGCCGCCGGTTCGACGGAGGAGACGCCATGACCGCCATCGTGATCGAGAACGCCGCGGTCGCGGCGGTGGACGCCGCCGGGACCGAGCACCGGCGCGGCCACGTCGCCTTCGAGAACGGCGTCATCACGGCCGTCGGCGAAGGGCCCGCCCCGCGCATCGAAGGCGCGACGTACCTCGACGGGGCCGGGTGCCTCGCCGCGCCGGGCCTGGTGAACACCCACCACCACCTCTACCAGTGGGCGACCAGAGGCTACGCGACCGACCACACGCTCTTCGAATGGCTCGTCGACCTCTACCCGGTGTGGGCCCGCATCGGCCCCGCGCACGTCGCCGCTTCGAACACCGCCGGGCTCGCGTGGCTCGCCCTCTCCGGGTGCACCACCGCCGCCGACCACCACTACGTCTACCCGGACGGCCACGCCGCCGACCTCGTCGACGTCCAGATCGCCGCGGCCGCGCAGATCGGCGTCCGCCTGCACCTGGCGCGCGGCTCGATGGACCGCGGCGTCAGCGACGGCGGCCTCCCGCCCGACCACCTCGTCGAGGACATCGACGCCGCGCTCGCCGCCACCGCCGACGCGATCGACCGCCACCACGACCCCGCCCCCGGCTCGATGCTCCGCATCGCCGTCGCCCCCTGCTCGCCGTTCTCGGTCTCCACCGAGCTGCTCCGCGAATCGGCCGCGCTCGCCCGCGACAAGCGCGTCCGCCTCCACACCCACCTGTGCGAGACCCTCGACGAAGCCGAGTTCTGCCGTCAGGTCCACGGCTGCGACCCCGTCGAGTACATGGACAAGGTCGACTGGATCGCCGAGGACACGTGGCTCGCCCACGCCGTCCACCTCGACGCGGACGCCCAGCGCCGCCTCGGCGCGGCCCGCACCGGCGTCGCCCACTGCCCTTCCTCGAACGCCCGCCTGGGCACCGGCCTCGCCGACGTCCCCGCCATGCTCGAGGCGGGCATCCCCGTCGGCCTCGGCGTCGACGGCGCCGCCAGCCAGGAGGCCGGGCATCTGGGCGAGGAGCTGCGCCAAGCCCTGTACACCGCGAGGCAGCTCCACGGCCCGCACGCGATGGACGCCCGCACCGCCCTGCGCCTCGGCACGATCGGCGGCGCCCGCGTCCTCGGACGCGACGCCGAGATCGGCTCCCTCGAAGTCGGCAAGCAGGCCGACATCGCCTTGTGGGACCTCACCGGCCTCGGCCACGCCGGCATCGCCGACCCCGTCGCCGCCCTCGTCCTCGGACCGCCCGCCCCGCTGCGGCTCCTCACCGTCGCCGGGAATCCGATCGTCGAACATGGCGAACTGCGCACCGCCGACACCGCGACCCTCGCCGGCGACCTCGCCACCGCCAGCGCGAACCTCAGGGAGGCCCGCGATGCCTGAACCCGCGAACCCCACCGGGCCTGCGCCCGCAATGACTCCGACCCCGCCGACAAGGGCAGCCGGCGGGGTCGGAACCCCACCTCTGGGAACCGGGGGCGTCGGGTCCAGTCCCGCCCGCCCCGACGCCGAGGCAAAAGTGAACGGCGCGTTCGACTACGCCTCCGACCTCAGCTTCCCGGGGATGCTGTGGGGACACACCCTGCGCAGCCCCCACCCGCGCGCCCGGATCCGCTCGATCGACACGACCGCCGCGCAGGCGATCCCGGGCGTCGAGGCGGTCCTGACAGCCGCCGACGTCCCGGGGAAGCTCCATTACGGGCTCATCGAGGACGACCAGCCCGTGCTCAGCTTGGGTGAGGTCAACTACCAGGGCGAGCCGGTCGCGATCGTCGCCGCCGGGTCCCTCGACGTCGCCCGCCGCGCGGCCGAGCTGATCGAGGTCGACTACGAGCTGCTCGAACCGCGCTGCGATCCTGAGGACGCCCTCGAGGCGGGGAGCTTCTTCAGGTACCAGCCCGTCCGCCTCGGCGACCCGGACGCGCAGGTCCCGGCCGCGGTGGTCGCGCGCGAGTACGTGGTCGGCATGCAGGACCAGGCGCCGCTGGGCCCCGAGTCCGGTGCGGCCGTGCCCACGGCCGACGGCGGCGTCGAGCTGTACGTCGCGACCCAGTGGGTGCACTCCGACCTGGAGCAGATCGCGCCCTGCCTCGGCCTGGAGCCGGACCGCATCCACATCGCGATCGCGGGGATCGGCGGCGCGTTCGGGGCCCGCGAGGACCTGTCCGTGCAGGTCCACATGGCGATGCTGGCGCTCGCGACCGGGCGGCCGGTGAAGATGATGTACGACCGGGCCGAATCCTTCGTCGGCCATGTGCACCGCCACCCGGCGCGGATGCGGTACGAGCACGCGGCGGACGCGGACGGGAAGCTGCTGTACGTGAAGGCCCGCATCGTCCTCGACGGCGGCGCGTACGCCTCCACGACCGAGGCCGTGGTCGGCAACGCCGCCTCACTCGCGGTGGGGCCCTACGAGGTCGAGCATGTGAGCGTCGACGCGTGGGGCGCTCGCACCAACAACCCGCCGTGCGGGGCGATGCGCGGCTTCGGCGGCGTCCAGACCTGCTTCGCGTACGAGTCCCAAATGGACGCACTCGCTGAGGCGCTCGGACTCTCGCCCGTCGAGTTCCGCCGCCGCAACGCGGTCGCCCAGGGCTCCAAGCTCATCACCGGCCAGATCGTCGACGCCTACGACCCCGAGCGGGCCGACGACGGCAGGCCGTTCTCGCCGCTCGCGGACATGCTCGGCCGCTTCAAGGAGATCCCGGTCCCGGCAGTGCCCGCCGGGCGCGACATCGTCGACCTGCCCGGCGGCACCGGCAACACCACGCACGGCGAGGGCGTCCGCCGCGGCGTCGGCTACGGGGTCGGGCTCAAGAACGTCTGCTACTCCGAGGGCTTCGACGACTACTCGACCGCCAGCGTCCGCGTCGAACGCGTCGACGGGCAGACCGTCGCGTTCGTCCACACCGCCGCCGCCGAAGTGGGCCAAGGGCATTGGAGCCTGCAGGCGCAGATCGCCCGCACCGAGCTCGGCGTCGACCGGGTCGAACTGCTGCCCAACGACACCAAGGCCGGCTCCGCCGGGTCCTCCTCCGCCTCCCGGCAGTCGTACATGACCGGCGGCGCCGTCAAAGCCGCCTGCGAGGCCGTGCGGGAACTCCTGCGCGACCGCGACCTCGCCGACGGGCCGGTCGAGGCGACGCGCGTGTTCCGCCACCGCGAGACCAAACCCATGGACCCCGTGACGGGCCAAGGCGAGTCGCACGTCCAGCTCGCCCTGTGCGTCCACCGCGCCACCGTCGACGTCGACATCGAACTCGGCCTCGTCAAGGTCGTCGACCTGACCTGCGTGCAGGACGTCGGGAAGATCATGAACCCCGCCGCCCTCGAAGGGCAGATCCACGGCGGCACCGCTCAAGGGCTCGGCCTCGCCGTCATGGAGGAGATGATCACCGAGCAGGGACGCGTCAGGAACGCCTCCTTCACCGACTACCTCATCCCCACCATCCTCGACATGCCCCCGATGCGGCTGCGCATCGTCGAGAACGCCGACCCCGAAGCGCCCTACGGGCTCCGCGGCGCGGGCGAACCGCCCACGCTCTCCTCGACGCCCGCGATCGTCGCCGCCATCCGGGACGCGACGGGCCTCGCACTCACACAGATCCCGGTCAGGCCCGAACACCTGACCGCCCACCTCGGGAGGCAGCCATGAGGGACATCGCCGCGACACTCCGCGCCTGGATGGACGAAGGGAAACCGTTCGCGCTGGCCTCGGTGGTCGGCACCGAAGGGTCTTCGCCGCGCCCGCTCGGCACGGCGCTCGCCGTCGACGCTGACGGCACTGCCGTGGGCGGCGTCTCGGGCGGCTGCGTCGAGGCCGCCGTCTACGGTCGCTGCCAGGAGGTCCTCGAGACCGGGACGGCCGCGGTCGACACCTTCGGCTCCACCGAAGAGGAACGGTTCTTCCTGGGCCTCACCTGCGAAGGCACGATGGACGTGCTCGTCGTCCGGGTCGAACCGGACGATCCCGCCATCGCCGCCGCCCTCGACGCGGTCCTCGGAGGCGAGGCCGTCTCGCTGGTGCGCGCCGTGGAGGGCCCCGACCTGGGCGCGGCGGTCGCCATGAGCGCCAACGGGTTCGCCGGGCGCCTCGAACTCGGCGCGATCGACCTGCCGGCCGCTTCGGGCCGCGTCGGCCCCTTCGCCGTCGAGGCCTACAAGCCGCCGCCCGAGCTCTACGTCTACGGCGCGGTCGACTTCGCCGCGCCGATCGTGCGGATCGCCAAGACGGTCGGTTTCCGAGTCACCGTGTGCGACGCGAGGCCCGTGTTCGCCACCGAGATCCGCTTCCCCGACGCCGACGCGATCATCGTGGACTGGCCGCACCGCCACTTCGACGCGGCCGAGATCGAAGCGACCACCGCCGTCGTCGTCCTCACCCACGACGAGAAGTTCGACCTGCCGCTCCTCGAACGCGCCCTCGTCTCCGAGGCCGGGTACATCGGCGCCATCGGCTCCCGCGCCACTCACCGCGACAGGCTCGAACGGCTCCGCGAGGCCGGAATGGGCGAGGAGGCGCTCGCCCGCCTCCGCTCGCCCATCGGCCTCGACCTCAACGGCCGCACCGCCGAAGAGACCGCCATGTCGATAGTCGCCGAGATCATCGCCGTCCGAAACGACGCCCGCGCCGGATTCCTGACGGAGGCCGAAGGCCCCATCCACCACTGACCCGCGGCACGACCGCCGCATCCGACGCCGCGGCCGAGCCGACCGCGAACCGCGACACCAGCAACCGAACACCGAAGGAGCCGACGATGGTCCACATGTTCCTCAACGGAGGCGGCATGAAAGGCGGCAACCTCCACCACCTCATCGGCGGCGCGCCCTTCGTCGGCCCCGCCACCACCCTGCCGATCTACCGGCTCCACTCGGTCGGCGACGACCACCCTGCCCTCCAAGCGGCGCCTGAAGGCCGAGGCGCGGCCATCGAAGGCGAGCTCTACGACATCGACCTCGCCGTCCTGCGCACCTCCCTCCTGCCGGCCGAACCCGCCGACCTCGAACTCGCCGTCGTCGGCATGGCCGACGGCACCGAAGCCCTCGGCATGCGCCTGCGCGACGACTGCGCCGACCTGCCCGAACTCATCGACATCACCGCCCACGGCTCCTGGCGCGCCTACCGCGCCGCGAAAGCCGAGGCCGCCCCATGACCCGAACGCGCCCCCGCCGCGCCGCGCCACCGGAGCCGCCGACCGCACCGCGGCGACCCGCCGCCTGAGGAGCGGACCGACCCGGCGCCACCGCAGCGGCCCGGCCCGGGCCACGCAACGCCCGCGCCGCCGTCCGCTCCACCTCCGATCCTTCGACGTAACCGAGCGAGCACCTGGAGTCACCATGATGACCGACCCCTACGACATCTCCGCTCCCGTCATCTACGACCTGGTGCTCCGCTCCCGCCGCACCGTCCTCCCCGACGGCGAACAGCCCGCCGCCGTCGCCATCGCGGGCGAGCGCATCGCCGTCATCGGCGACTACGACGAACCCATCCCCGCCCACCGCACCGAAGACCTCCGCGACCACGCCCTCCTCCCCGGCCTCGTCGACACCCACGTCCACGTCAACGAACCCGGCCGCACCCACTGGGAAGGCTTCGCCACCGCCACCAGGGCCGCCGCCGCAGGCGGCGTCACCACCATCGTCGACATGCCCCTCAACAGCCTCCCGCCCACCGTCGACACCGCCGCGCTCGCCGCGAAACGCGCCGCCGCCGAAGGCAAGACCTGGGTCGACACGGGATTCTGGGGCGGCGCCGTACCCGGCAACGACACCGACCTCAAAGGCCTCCACGACGCGGGCGTCCTCGGCTTCAAATGCTTCACGGCCCCCTCCGGCGTCGACGAATTCCCGCCGCTCGACACCGCCGCCCTCCACCGCGCCTGCGCCACCGTCGCCGCCCTCGACAGCCTCCTCGTCGTCCACGCCGAAGACCCCGCCCACCTCCACGAGACCCGCAGCGCCCCGAGCTTCGCGACCTTCCTCGCCACCCGGCCCCCCGAAGCCGAGACCAGCGCCATCCGCGAGGTCATCGCCGCCGCCAAGGCCACCGGCGCCCGCGTCCACCTCCTCCACCTCGCCGCCGCCGAAGCCCTCCCCGAAATCCACGCCGCCAGGCAGGACGGCGTCCGCATCACCGCCGAAACCTGCCCCCACTACCTCACCCTCGCCGCCGAGCACATCCCCGACGGCGCCACCGCCTACAAATGCTGCCCGCCCCTCCGCGACGAAGCCAACCGCGACGCCCTCTGGGACGGACTCCGGGACGGCCGCATCGACATCGTCGTCACCGACCACTCACCCAGCCCACCCGCCATGAAAACCGCCGACTTCGCCACCGCCTGGGGCGGCATCGCCTCGATCCAACTCGGACTCCCCGCCATGTGGACCGAAGCCCGCCGCCGCGGCCTCGCGCTCCCCGACCTCGCCCGCTGGATGTGCACCGGCCCCGCCGACCTCGTCGGCCTGCACCGCAAAGGCCGCATCACCACAGGCGCCGACGCCGACCTCGTCGCCTTCGACCCCGACCGCGAATGGACCGTCCACGCCGAAGACCTCCTGCACCGCCACCCCGTGACCCCTTACGACCGCCAGGCGCTCACGGGCAAGGTCGTCTCGACCTGGCTGCGCGGCAAGCGCATCGACACCGACGCCGCGCCGCGCGGCCGACAACTGCGAAGGAGCCCCCGATGACCGACGTCTCCGTGCCCGTCCCCGAGCCCCGCCCCGGCGACACCCCTCCCGCCCCCGACGACTGGCGGACCCTGCCCGACCTCGCCGCCCGCGCCCTCGGCGGATCCGTCCTCGCCGCCAACGACGAGTCCTTCGCCGAGAAGGAAAGCCTCATCCGGCCCTACCCCGTCCTCCACCAATCCCACACCTTCGGCCACAAAGGACAGCTCTACGACGGCTGGGAGACCCGCCGCCGCCGCGAACCCGGCCACGACTGGGCACTCGTCCGACTCGGCGCCCCCGGCATCATCCACGGCATCACCATCGACACCGCCTACTTCACCGGCAACTACCCGCCCCGGATCTCCGTCGACGCCTGCCGCATCGACGGACACCCCGCCCTCACCGAAACCCTCGACGCCCCCTGGCGACCACTCGTCCCCATATCGGAAGCCAAGGGCGACAGCGTCAACGAATACACCGTCAACGACCCGCGCCGATACACCCACGTCCGCCTCAACATGCACCCCGACGGCGGCATCGCCCGCCTCCGCGTCCACGGCACCCCCGTACCCGACCCCAAGGGATTCGCCGACCTCCCACTCGACCTCGCCGCCCTCACCAACGGCGCGGCGATCACCGGCGCCTCGAACGCCTTCTACTCCAACCCCATCGGCGCGATCATGCCCGGCCTCCCCACCAGCCAAGCCGACGGCTGGGAGACCGCCCGCCGCCGCGAACCCGGCCACGAATGGCTCGACGTGCGCCTCGCCGGACGCGGCGTCATCCGCATCGCCGAACTCGACACGACCCACCTCAAACACAACGCCCCCGGCCACGCCGCGATCGAAGCCCACGACGGCGACACCGCGTTCGAGCTGCTGCCCCGCACCAGCCTCCAACCCGACACGCCGCACCGCTTCGCCCTCGACAACGACCGGCCCGCGACCTCGGTGCGGCTCAACATCTACCCCGACGGCGGCATGGCCCGACTGCGCCTCTACGGCCGCCTCACCGACGAAGCGCTGGCGGAAATGCGGCGGCGGTTCGCGGCGGCCTAGCGCTATCCTGCGGCGATGACCGAACCCACCGAGACCCCCGAGGCCAGCTCCGCCGAGGAGTTCTTCCGCACCGAGATCCGCGCCGGCCGCGTCGTCAAGACCGAGGTGAACGCGAAGGCGCGCGTCCCCGCGTACAAGCTGTGGATCGATTTCGGCGCGCACGGCGTCAAGCAGTCGAGCGCGCAGATCACCGCCCGCTACAGCGCCGAAGAACTGGTGGGGCGCATGGTGGCGGCGGTGACGAACTTCCCGGCGCGCCGCATCGCGGGCTTCAAGTCGGAGGTGCTGGTGCTCGGCGTCCCCGTCGAGGGCACGGATGAAGTGGTGCTGCTGGCCCCCGACGCGGACGTCCCGCTCGGCGCACGGATCGCCTGACGGTCGCTAGGTCCGGATCGCGGTGTACACGGTGTTCGAGGAGCGGCCGCCGGTGTAGGGGTTGTCGAACCACACCCGCTTGGCCTTGACGGCGGTGAAGACCTCCATGAGGACGGTCATGAACTCCGGCTCGGGCGGGTCGTCGGACCAGATCGCGAACACTCCCGCGGGTTTCAGGTGCTCGGCCATGGCCCGCAGGCCCGCCGGGGTGTAGAACTCGGCGTGCGGCGAGTGCAGGACGCGGCTGGGGGAGTGGTCGATGTCGAGCAGGATCGCGTCGAAGGTCCGGCCGGGCCGCTCGGGGTCGAAGCCGTCGGCGCTCGTCGCGGCGGCGAAGAAGTCCGCGCACGCCAGGTGCACGCGTTCGTCGGCCGCGAGGCCGACCGTGTCGGGCAGGAGGTCGCGCTCGTGCCAGTCGATGACCGCTTCCGAGTACTCGATCACCGTCAGGTCGCGCACCCGCGGGTCCTCGAGGGCCGCGAGCGCGGTGTAGCCGAGGCCGAGACCGCCGACGATCACCTCGAGGTCGCCGGCGCTCTCGACCCGGGCGAGGCCGAGGTGCGAGAGTTCCCGCTCGGCCACCGTGAACAGGCTCGACATGAGGAAGTCCTCGTCGAGCTTGACCTCGTAGACCTCGGCCCGCACCTCAGGGTCGTACCGCCGTCGCAGGCTGATCTCGCCCATCGGCGAATCACGCCAGCCCAGTTCCTCGAATCGCGTCATCACCGCACCATCGAACCATCAAAGGTCCAGCGTGCGGCAACCCGCACCGCTAATAGCCGTTCGCGACCACGTTGTGGAGCGGTTCACCGGCCGCGAAGCGGCGGATCTGGTCGCCCACGCGAGGGTAGACGCGTTCGATGAAGCCGTGGACCGCGCCGCCCACGTGCGGGGTCACGATCGCGCCCTCCAAGCCCCACAGCTCGTGGTCGGCGGGGAGCGGTTCGGGCTCGGTCACGTCGAGGGCGCAGCGCAGCCGTCCCGAGGCGACCTCGGCGGTCAGTGCGGCGGTGTCGACGATCTTGCCGCGGGCCGCGTTCACCAGGAGCGCACCGTCGCGCATGCGCGCCAGGAACGCCGCGTCCACCAGGCCCTCGGTCTCGGGGGTCAGCGGCACCATGACCACCACGACGTCGGCTTCGGGGAGCAGCCCGGGCAGGTCGGCGAGCGTTCCGACGCCGGGCCGCGCGGTCCGGGCGACCATGTCGACCTTCATGCCGGAGGCCTCGAACCGGCGCGCGACGGCCGCTCCGATGGAACCGGCGCCGATGATCACCGCGGTCTTCCCGAACAGCGTCGCGCCCCAGGCGAGCTCCCATTTGCCCTCGGCCTGGTTGCGGGCGAACACGTCGAGCCGCCGGACCGAGGCGAGGGTCGCGGCCATCACCCATTCGGCCGTCACTTCGGTGTGCGCGCCGCGGTTGTTGCAGAGCAGCACGCCGTCGGGGACGAGCGGCACCCACTGCTCGACGCCGGCGCTGAGCAGCTGCAGCACTTTGAGGTTCGGCATGTCCTTCAGCACGGGCGGTGTCGCGTACGACATCCCGGGCAGGGTGGCCTTGGGTGCGGCCGGGGGCACCAGGAAGGCGACATCGGCAGAGGCGGACGGGTAGTCGCCGCCGTCGTACACCTCGACGACGACGCCGTCGGGAACCGGGCCGAGCCGGTCGAGCCCGGCCTCGTGGGGAATCCATGCTTTCATGCGGCCATCGTAGGGACCGCCGCCCGCCCGCCTTGCGCCGAGACCGACCGGAAGGCGAGCACCGATCACAGCAGTGGTCCGCCGATCGCCGTGGCGCTCTGCGGCACCGGTTCAGTCGCGGCGTCCGATGCCGGCGAGTGCCCGTCCGCCCATCTCGACCGATACCCGCGATGCCGCCCGGCCGTCTCGTCCGATGTCGGCGGCCTCGACCCCCAGAGCGTTCCTCCCCTTCCCTCTCACCACCCCCTTTCGGTGCGGCGCAGCGCAAGACGGAACAGCGCGCCGCCTTCGGGCGCGTCGAGCACGTAGACCATCCCGTGATGCTCCAGCGCCACGTCCTGCACGATCGCCAATCCCAGGCCCGCGCCGCCCTCGTCGCGGCTGCGGGACTCGTCGAGCCGCACGAACCGGTCGAAGATCCGCCGCCGCTGGCCCTTGGGGACGCCGTTGCCGTCGTCGGCGACGTCCAACCGCAGCCAGTCGTCGTCCTCGGCCGCCAGCCGCACCGAGACCGCACCGGCGGCGTGCCGCTGCGCGTTCGTGAGCAGGTTCCCGACGGCCCGGGCCAGGTGCCCGCGCACGCCCCACACCGTCAGGTCCTCCTCGACGTCGAGCCGCACCGGCACCCGGTCGGTGGCGGCCCGGCGGGCGACCTCCTCACGTACGAGCTCCGTGAACGGCACGTCCACATGCGGCGGCCGTTCCCCGGCGTCGAGGCGCGCGAGCAGCAGCAGGTCCGTGGCGAGGTCTTGCAGGCGCGTCACGTCGCCGAGCGTCGCGTCCAGGTCGAGCAGTTCCGGGTGCTCGCGGGCGATCTCCAGTTGGGTGCGCAGGATCGCGAGCGGGCTGCGCAGCTCGTGGGAGGCATCCGCGACGAACCGCCGCTGCTGCGCGACGGCCGCGTCGAGCGCCGCGAGGGTCATGTTCGTGGTCCTGGCGAGGCTGTGGATCTCGTCGCGGCTCGCGGGCACCGGTACGCGCCGGCTCAGGTCGCCGCCGGTGATCTCGATGAGCTCCTTCTGGATCGCCCGCACCGGACGGAGCGCTCGCCGGACCACGAGCCAGGTGACCACGGCGACCACGAGCAGCAGCGGCGCCAGCGTCCACGCCATCGCGGCTCCGACGCTGTCCACGGCGTCTTCCTGCGTCTCAAGGGAAGCGCCCGAGAAGACGGCGTAAACGCCGCCGTCGGGGGCCGTGGCCGAGAGCGCCGCGAACCGGTAGGACGCGTCCTCGCCGGGGAGCGTCACTGTCTCATAGGCGATCTTCGATCCGACGGAGCCGCCGGCCGCCGAGGTGGCCGGGGCGTCGCTCGAGGGCGTCTCCGAGTCGTCGTCATCAGCGTCCTCGTCCTCGTCGTCGCCGTCATCATCGGTTTCGGTCTCGGCTCGCGCGGTCTCGGCCGGTTCGGGTGTCGGGTCGGGTTCGGGGGCGAAGGCGCCGACGACATCGGCGCCCTCGAGATCCTCGCTCGCGGCGACCACAGTCCCGTTCGCGTCCACGACCTGGACGAGCTCGTCGTCATCGGGCAGCTCGATCGCCGCGGGCGCCGCGCCCGAGGCGAGCTGGCCGGCGACGGACCGCGCGCTGACCTCCGCGGTGAGTTCGGCGCGGCCGTAGAGGTTGTCGCGCAGCAGGGTCACGACCAGGAGCCCGGCGGCGACCAGCGCGACCGCGACCACGAGTGTCGCGCCCACGGTGGTGCGCGCCCGCACGGATTCCGGCCGCCAGAAGGGCTTCTTTCCTTCAGCGTTCTTCATGGCGCGCCGGATCTCGGCCTGCTGCGCCTTGTCCGCCTGCGCCCTAGCCACCGTCGGCCGCCAGCCGGTAGCCCGCGCCGCGGACGGTCGCGATCGAGGCGCGCTGGTACGGAGCGTCGATCTTGCGGCGCAGGTTGGAGATGTAGACCTCGACGATGTTCACGTCGCCGTCATAGGCGAAATCCCACACGTGGTGGAGGATCTCCGATTTGGAGACGACCTCCCCGGCACGGCTGGCCAGGTACTCCAGGACCGAGAACTCCTTCGAGGTGAGCTCGACCGGCTCGCCGCCTCGGCGGCAGGCGCGGGTGGCCGGGTCGACGGTGAGGTCGCCGAAGCGCCACACGGTGGGTGCGGCGGCCGCGGACCGGCCGCGGCGCATCATCGCGCGCAGGCGCGCCTGGAGGACTACGAAGGAGAACGGCTTGGTGAGGAAGTCGTCGGCGCCGGTGTCGAGGCCCTCGGCCTCGTCGTATTCGCCGTCTTTCGCGGTGAGCATGAGGATCGGCGTGGCGATGCCCTCCTGGCGGAGGGTCGCGCAGACCTGGTAGCCGTTCATGGAGGGCAGCATGATGTCGAGGATGATCGCGTCGTAGTCGCCGATGCGGGCCTTCGACAGGCCGGTGCGGCCGTCATGGGCGAGATCGACGGCGTACCCCTCGGCCGTCAGCCCGGCGGCGACCATCTTGGCCAGCCGCTGCTCGTCTTCCACCATCAGCAATCGCATGTCCCGAAGCTTGACACAGCGAACCTGAAGCCAACCTGAAGTCGCTCGCGGACACGTGAATGCCGCCTCTGCCAGCCGAAACCATCACCCCGCCCGCGGCTTGCCGTCTCGCTGCCGCGTTTCCTGAAGTCGGCTTCAGGTGACTTCAGCTTGGCTTCAGGTTCGGGGGCGCATCGTTGCCGTCATCAGATCCGCACGGCACCGAAAGGACCAGACATGAACGCTCCCAACGACACCCAGCAGGCTCCCACCCCCGACCAGCCCGAGGCCTCGCAGCGCCGCCGGTTCCGCGGCCGCCAGCGCACCCTCGTCATCGCGGGTACCGCGGGCGTCCTGCTCCTAGGCGGCGGCACCGCCGCCGCCTTCGCCGCCGACGACATCGACGACAGGGAGGACCGCGCCGCCGAGCAGACGGCGAACGACGCGGACGACCGCGACGACCTCGATGACGCGGACGACCGCGACGGCACCGATGACGACGACTTCGCGCTCCCTGACGGGGCCATCGGCGAGGACGCGGCCGTCGAGGCCGCACTCGCGGAGGTCCCGGGCGAGGTCTACGACGTCGACCTCGAAGGCACCGCCGAGGCCCCGATCTGGGTGGTCGAGTTGACGGACGCCGACGGCGCCGAATGGGACGTCGCGGTCGACGCCCTCGACGGCACGGTCACCGAGGTGGTCGCCGACGACGACGTGAACGACGATGACGGCGACGACACGGACGACGCCGATGACGACGCCGATGACGACGGCGACGACACGGACGATGACGCCGACGACCAGGATGGCAACGACAACGACTAAACGCTGAAGTCCGCCCGGCCCGAAAGGGCCGGGCGGCCACCGGCACGGTGCGACCGCAACCGCGTCACCGACCCCCGATGACGACCACAGCCGAACACCGTTGCAGGGCAACGACCCGCATCGCGGGTCCACAGACCAGAACGGGCCGGACCGTCCGGACCTGAGCGGTATGCCAGCCGTTCGGCTCCGGCCCGAAACATCAGGGCGGGTGGGGGGAGGGGAGGGGCCCCTCCCCTCGGTTCGTACTCGAACCGAGGGGGCCTCGCGCTACTTCACCTTGTAAGTGAGGCAGGCGAACTGGCCGACGCTCTTCGTCTCGGTCAGTTCGAGGTGGTGGGAGAGGATGCGGCGCGGCAGGAGCGGTGCGCCGTCGCCGAGGAAGACCGGCGCGAGCGATACGCGGATCTCGTCGAGGAGTCCGGCGTCGAAGAACTGGCCGACGAGGTCGCCGCCGCCCACGATCCACCGGTCCTTGTCGCCCGCGACCTCGGCCATCTCGGCGTGGACCGCCGCGACGTCGCCGGACGCGAAACGGATGTCCTTGCCCGGCACCGCCGGGAGGTCCCGGCTCGTGAACACCCAGCAAGGCGACTCGTACGCCCACTTGTCCGGGTTGTCGAGCGGGTGCTCGTACTCGAGGATCCACTCATACGTCGTGGAGCCCATGCAGATCGCCCCGACCCCGGCGAGGAACTCCCCGAACTCGTCGAGCGGGGTCTCCGCGTCCCCGCCCTCCTCGGACTGCTCCGGATGGCCCCCGGGCACGGTGAAGAGCCACTCGAGTGAGTTCTCGGGGTCCGCGAGGTAGCCGTCGATGCTGGTCGCTGTGTTGTACACGGTTTTCGCCATCCCGCCAGCCAATCACGGGCCACCGACATTCCGCCGACGAACCCGGCGACCCGCTCGGACCGGCAGCCGGGGCCGGATGTCCTTGACCCCCAACGGACTCGGCCTTCGCAGCCAGCCGATCGGCAAGGTCGGAACGAGAACGGTCGTCGAGATGGAACGGGTTCTGCTGCGGAGGTGTCGGGCCCGATCAGTCTGTCGACTTCCCGACATTGCCCGTTTTGTGCACTAACACCCGCTTCTTCGTAATTAGATTGATATCACGCTAAAAGGCGTAATCATGATCAAGTTCACCAAAGGGGTGATCCTGGTAATGAAGAAGTTCTTCACTGCCATCGGCGTCATTGCGGCCGCGGTCGCGCTGTCGTTCTCCGCCGCGTCCTCGGCCGCCGCGGCTCCAACCGCGCCCTTCGACGTGCCGACGCCCATGAAATCGCGGATCGAGAGCACGACCGTCCCGGCCGCCGCCTCGGAGCAGCGGACCTGCAGGGCCCGATTCACCGAAGGCGTCAACCACCGCCGCCTCGCCGAGGTCGACTCGTCGATCCTCGAGGTCATTCCGGCCGGGACCTGGGTCCCCGTCTCCTGCGAGCGCGGATCCGGAGGCGAGTACCGCGCCTGCGGCCTCACCAGCGACTACTGGATGGAGGTCTACTGGAACGGCGCCTGGGGCTACAGCGCCTGGTCCTGCGTCCAAGCCTGGGAATACACCTCGTAGCGCCGAAACCAGAACGCCCGCAACGGAAAGAGCCGGAAGCGCCCTCGCGCCCCCGGCCCTTTCCGTGTCAGAGCGGGACCCTCAAGCGGTCAGCCGCAGCACGTTCCCGATGATCCGGTGCCCGTGCGCGCCCGCCGAGGTCAGGATCGACTCGGGGTGGAACTGCACCCCGAACCAGCGCTTGCCGGGCGCCTCGATCGCCATGACGACCTCGTCGATCGCCGCGGTCGGCGCGAAATCGCCCTGCACCTGGTCGGGCGTGGCATACAGCGAGTGGTATCGCGCCGCGGTCACCTCGGTGGGCAGCCCGTCGAACAGGCCGCCGCCGGCCACCTTCACGTTCCCGGGCTTGCCGTGGCTCGGCTCGTCGAGCAGCGACAGCGAACCGCCCGCGTGCTCGACCATCGCCTGGAGCCCCAGGCACACCCCGAACGCGGGCAGGCCCTGCCGTTCGATCTCATCGAGCAGCCCGGCCGTGTCGAAGTCCCGCGGCCGTCCCGGCCCGGGCGAGAGCACGACCAGGTCTGGGGCGAGCTCGGCCAGCGTCTTCGCCGCGTCGAAGCCGAACCGCAGCGTCGTCACCTCGCAGCCGTGCTGGCGGAAGTAGTCGCCGAGGGTGTTCACGAACGAGTCCTCGTGGTCCACGAGGAGCACCTTGCGGCCGACACCCGCGGGACCACCCGCGACCTCGATCGGTTCGGGGACCACCGCGGCCGCGCCGATCCCGCCCGCCGCGGTCTCCAGCAGCGCCCGGGCCTTCAAGTGGGTCTCGGCCTCTTCGGCGTCGGGGTCGGAGTCGTAGAGGAGCGTCGCGCCCGCGCGCACGCACGCCACGCCGTCGCGGATCTGCGCCGTCCGCAGCGTCAGGCCGGTGTTCATCGAGCCGTCGAACCCGACGAAGCCGACCGCACCGCCGTACCAGCGCCGCGGCGTCGTCTCCTGCTCCTCGATGAACCGCATCGCCCAGGTCTTCGGCGCACCGGTCACCGTCACCGCCCACATGTGCGTCAGGAACGCGTCGAGCGCGTCCATCTCCGGCCGCAGCCGCCCCTCGATGTGGTCGACGGTGTGGATCAGCCGCGAGTACATCTCGATCTGCCTGCGCCCGAGCACCTTCACCGAACCCGGCACGCACACGCGGGCCTTGTCGTTGCGGTCCACGTCGGTGCACATCGTCAGCTCCGACTCCTCCTTCGAGGAGCCGATGAGCTCGGCGATCTGGGAGGCGTCGTGCATCGGGTCGTCCCCGCGCGCGATCGTCCCCGAGATCGGGCAGGTCTCCACCCGGTCGCCCGTGACCCGCACGAACATCTCCGGCGAGGCGCCCACCAGGTATTCGCGCTCGCCGAGGTTGAACAGGAACTCGTACGGCGCCGGGTTGGCGGTGCGCAGCCGCTCATAGAACAACGTCGGCGAATCGCACGCGGCGTACATCTCGTGGCCCGGCACGACCTCGAACAGGTTGCCGGCCTTGAACTCCTGCCGCGCGCGGCGCACCGTGTCGGCGTACACGCCCGGCACCGGCCCGTCCGGCACCGACTCGGCCGTCACGTAGTCCAGGGATTCGGTCTCGCGCGCCAGGCCCTTCGTGGAGCGCCCGCCGAACGAGAAGTCGTAGCGGCGCACCTGCGCGGTCTCGCGCTTGCGGTCGACCACGTAGATCTCGTCCGCCAGGTGCAGCACCAGGTCGCGGGCGTCGGCGGGCCGGTCCTTCGCGAACGGGATCGGCTCGAACTGGTAGGCCAGGTCGTACCCGAACGCCCCCCACAGGCCCAGGTACGGGTCGTCGCACTTGAGCGCCTCGAGGATCACCCGCAGCGCCGAGAACGCCGTCGGCAGCTTCGAGCGCAGCTCCTCGGGGACGCGCTCGGTCGGCGTGGGGACCTCGACGTGCACCTCGCGGTCGCACCGGGTCACCTCCCCGACCCCGGACGCCTCCAGCGCGTCGGCGAGCACGTCGACGAGCAGGAACCCGCGGGCGTTCAACTGCCGCACCGTCACCGTGCGGCCGCGCGCCACGACCTCGAGCGACGGGTCGACATAGGCGAGGTGGTACCGCGAATAGCGGCCCGGATACTCCATGCCGCTCGAGAGCACCCCGCCGCGGCGCGTCTCCACCTGCGCGACGATCGGCGTCAGGTCGGGGTCGTCGAGTTCACTGACGTGGCGCTCAACCGTCACCCCGGCGGGTGTAAGGAACTTGGTCATCGGCCCTCTCATTGGGTCTCAGGTCCCGACTCGAGGCGGCCGACCCCGGATACGACGAAGCGACCGCCTTCGAGACGGTCGCTTGCTTCTTGCACGCAAAAGCAGGGACGCCGCCTCAGCGACGCCACCACCAGTTGCGTGCGTGGATTCTCACAGGCCGAATACTACATGCCCAGTGCGTGGGACCGACGCCGGTGCGCTGCGGGGACGCGCCGTAAATCCCTCGCGAACCTCCCCCGGCGCAGCGCTACACTTGCGGACAACAGCGTCGACCCGGCCATCACCGGCGAGCTTCCGGAAGAACCGGCCCCGCGAATCCGCGGAACCGCAGTAGAACCGGACGGGCGCGGCCCGTCAGCGCCGCCGAATCAAGCGGGCGCACCCTGTGCGCCAAGCGAGGTGGTACCGCGGGTCAGGCCCTAGCAGAGCCGGGACTCGTCCTCGCACACCGAACGTCCGCAAGGTGTGTGTGAGGAGACACCGGTCCTATGGCCTATCCACTCGACGACCCCGCACGGGGCGTACCCGCGAGCCCGAACCTCCCGGAGGTCGAGCGCCGTGTGCTCGACTTCTGGACCAAGGACGACACCTTCGCCGCCTCCATCGAATCCCGCGAAGCGGGCGAGAACGGCGCGAACGAGTTCGTCTTCTACGACGGCCCCCCCTTCGCCAACGGCCTGCCCCACTACGGGCACCTCCTCACCGGCTACGTCAAGGACATCGTCCCGCGCTACCAGACCATGCGCGGCCGGCGCGTCGAACGCCGCTTCGGCTGGGACACCCACGGCATGCCCGCCGAGGTCACCACCGAGAAGGAGCTCGGCCTCAAATCGAAGGCCGACATCGAGGCGTACGGCATCGACCGGTTCAACGCCGCCGCGAAGGCCTCCGTCCTCCAGTTCACCGGCGAATGGCACGACTACGTCACCCGCCAGGCCCGCTGGGTCGACTTCGAGAACGACTACAAGACCCTCGACCTCACCTACATGGAGAGCGTCATGTGGGCCTTCAAGACCCTCTACGACAAGGGACTCGTCTACGAGGGCTACCGCGTGCTCTGGTACTGCTGGCGCTGCGAGACGCCGCTCGCCGCCACCGAGACGAAGATGGACGACACCTACAAGGACCGCCAGGACCCGGCCGTCACCGTCGGACTCGACATCACCACCGAAGGCCCGCTCCAGGGCGCGAAGCTCCTGGTGTGGACCACCACGCCCTGGACGCTCCCGTCGAACCTCGCCGCCGCCGTCCACCCGAGCGTCGACTACGTGGTCGTCGAGGCCGAAGGCTCCCGCTACCTGCTCGCCGAGGCCCGCCTCGCCGCGTACGCCCGCGAACTCGGCGACCAGACCGAAGTCCTCGCCCGCTACAAGGGCGCCGACCTCGTCGGCCTGCGCTACAACCCGCCGTTCGACTTCTTCACCGGCCGCGAGAACGCCCACCAGGTCCTCACCGCCGACTACGTCACCACCGAGGACGGCACCGGCATCGTCCACATCGCCCCCGCCTTCGGTGAAGAGGACAAGCTCGTCACCGACGCCGCCGGTATCGAGCCGGTAGTCCCCGTCGACAGCGCCGGCAAGTTCACCGGCGAGGTCCCCCCGTACGAGGGCGTCCACGTCTTCGAAGCCAACAAGCTCATCATCAAGG
The DNA here is from genome assembly GCF_027622875.1 of Glycomyces luteolus. Taxonomy (GTDB): domain Bacteria; phylum Actinomycetota; class Actinomycetes; order Mycobacteriales; family Micromonosporaceae; genus Glycomyces; species Glycomyces luteolus. The sequence goes on from NZ_JAPZVP010000004.1 coordinate 79,408, forward strand.
ACCTCAAGGACACCCAGCGCCTCCTGCGGCACGACACCTACAACCACAACTACCCGCACTGCTGGCGCTGCGGCTCCCCGCTGATCCAGCGGGCCCTGTCGGCGTGGTTCGTCGCGGTCACCCGGTTCCGCGACCGCATGGTCGAACTCAACCAGGAGATCGACTGGACCCCCGGCCACATCAAGGACGGGCAGTTCGGCCGGTGGCTCGCCAACGCCCGCGACTGGAACATCAGCCGCAACCGCTTCTGGGGCTCGCCCATCCCCGTGTGGGTCAGCGACGACCCGGAGTATCCGCGCGTCGACGTCTACGGCTCCCTCGCCGACCTCGAACGCGACTTCGGCGTGCCCGTGACGGACCTGCACCGGCCCGGCATCGACAACCTGGTGCGGCCCAACCCGGACGACCCCACGGGCAAGTCCGTGATGCGCCGCGTCCCCGAGGTGCTCGACTGCTGGTTCGAATCGGGCTCCATGCCGTTCGCGCAGGTCCACTACCCGTTCGAGAACGCCGACTGGTTCGAGCACCACTACCCGGGCGACTTCATCGTCGAGTACACGGCGCAGACCCGCGGCTGGTTCTACCTGCTGCACGTCCTCGCCACGGCCCTCTTCGACCGCCCCGCGTTCCGCACCGCCGTCGTCCACGGCACCCTGCTGGGCGCCGACGGGCAGAAGATGTCCAAGTCGCTCAAGAACTACCCGGACGTCCGGGAGTCCTTCGAGGCCTACGGGTCCGACGCGGTCCGCTGGTTCCTCGTGTCCTCCCCGGTCCTGCGCGGCGGCGACATGCCGGTCACCGAGAACGGCTTCCGCGACGCGGTGCGCCAGATCGTGCTGCCCCTGTGGAACGTGTGGTACTTCTACACGCTCTACGCCGGGGCCGCCGGCTACGAGGCCTCCCCTGAGCAGGCCCGGCAGACCGCGCTGGCGAGTGAGCACCGCCTCGACAAGTACCTGCTGGCGAAGACCCGCGAGCTCGTCGAGACCATCACGGAGGCGATGGACGGGTACGACCTCGTGCGCGCGACCGCCGCGTTCCGCTCCTACCTGGAGAGCCTCACCAACTGGTACGTGCGCCGCTCGCGCGACCGGTTCTGGGAGGGCGACGAGGACGGGTTCGCTACGCTCGCAACGGCGTTGAAGACCGCGTGCGAGGTGGCCGCGCCGCTGTTGCCGCTGGTCACCGAGGACATCTGGCGCGGCCTCACCGGCGGCCGCTCGGTGCACCTGGCCGACTGGCCGGACGCCGGCGACCTGCCCGCCGACCACGCCCTGGTCGAGGCCATGGACGCGGTGCGCGAGATCGCCTCGGTCGGCCTGTTCATGCGCAAGGCCCGCAAGCTCCGCGTGCGCCTGCCCTTGGCGAAGGCCACCGTGGCGACCGGGCACGCCGAGCGGCTCGCGCCGTTCGCGGACCTGCTCAGGGACGAGCTGAACGTCAAGGCCGTCGAGTTCGACTCCGACGTGAGCGCCTACTCGAAGGCCGACCTGAAGCTGGTCCCGCGCGTGCTCGGGCCCCGCCTCGGCAAGGACGTGCAGCGGGTCATCAAGGCCGTCAAGGCCGGGGACTGGACCGTCGCCGACGGCGCGGTCACCGCGGGCGGCGTGGTCCTGGAGGACGGCGAGTACGAGCTGACCATGGTCGCCGTGGACGCCGAGCACACCGAGGCCCTGCCGAACGACGCGGGCGTCATCGTGCTCGACACCGAGGTCACCCCCGAGCTCGCCGCCGAGGGCCTCGCCCGCGACGTCGTCCGGGTGGTCCAGCAGGCCCGCAAGGACGCCGGCCTCGAGGTCACCGACCGCGTCGCGGTCGTCCTCGACGCCGCCGACGAGGTCAAGGCGGCGGTGGAGACGCACCGCGCCTTCGTCCAGGCCGAGACCCTCGCCCTGGAACTGGCCTTCGGCGACCTCCCCGACACCGCCACCAGCGGCGAAGCCGGAGAGACCACGGTGAAGGCAGCGGTCGCGAAGCGCTGAGCCGCACGAACGAGGGGGCCCGGCGACCAATGGTCGCCGGGCCCCGATGTCGTTGCCGTGTCAGCTGAGCGGTGTCGTGCCCGTATCGAGGGGGGGAGCGCTATAGCCGACCTCGAGATCGCCTTGGGCCACCGCCCGGATGAACTCGTCGCCTGCTTCCGGCGACGGCGGTTTCAGGTGGTACCCGTTCAGGCCGTACATCTGCTTGGCCGCGACATACCCCAACCGCTTGTTGCCGTCGACCAGCGCGTGGTTGCGGACCAGGGAGTGGAGCAGCGCGGCGACCTTCTCATGCAGAGACGGGTACGCCTCGACCCCGAACACGCACGCCTGGGGGCGGGCCAGCGACGATTCCAGCAGGCCCCAGTCCCGCACCGGCGGAGGCTTGTACCCCGTCACCGCGATGGCGATCTTCTCCAGATCGTCAAGGTCGAGGTAGTCGATCATTTGGCGAGCCGGTCCAGCAGCTCGCGGTCTTCTTCGAGCGTGCGGGCCAGCAGCTCGTCGAAGCGTCGCTGGCGCTCGGTCAGGAACACGTGGACCGCTTCCGTGACCAGGTCGTGCTTGGAGCGGCGTTCCTTCGCGGCCCGCTCCGTGAGCAGCCGGTCGTCTTCCTCTGAGAGTCGCAACGTCATGGCCATACCGTCATGCTACCTCGTGATACCACGCGGTATTCAGAGGTTTTCCCTGTTCGCGGGCGAGTCGAAGTCTCACGAAAATCGGGGCCCGGCGAGCGATGCTCGCCGGGCCCCGTACGCCTCGGTGCCGCTTAGGCGAACTCGCCGCAGATCTTCCAGACGTCGTCTTCCTTCACCAGGTCGAAGGTCTCCTCGGTGTCCTCGCCGTTCTCGGTCATGGTGACCGCGACGGTCGCGGTGTCGCCGTCCTCGGTGACCTCGCCGATCTCGTAGGACCAGTCCTCGGGGAGCGCGGCGTCCTCGCCCATGGCCTCCTTGATCTCGTCCTCGCTCATGCCGTCGAACATGGCGCCGGCCTCTTTGAGGCCGTCGACGTCATCGGCGCAGAGGTACTCATCGGCGTCGTTCGCGGCGCCTTCGAAGTCGCCGGACATCATGGAGTTGGCGAGGTCCTCGATGCCGTTGTCGAGGAAGTTCTCGACCGCACCCTCAGGCGTGTCGGAGTTGCCGCCGCACGCGGACAGGGCGAGGACCGCGGCGAACGCGCCCCCAGCGAGGGCGGTCGCGCGGCGGGCACGGCGGGGCGTCATCACAGTGTTCATCGGTTCCAATCAGATGAGGAATTCCCTTGCGGCCCCGTGGGTGGCGGGTCCGAAGGCCGGTATGGGCCCGGCCCCGGGAACAGCGTCCATATTAGGGACGCTCCGCAAACTGGCGGCGACGTCGCCGCGAACGCCGCAGGGCGGGTGCGCTAATCGAGGTCGGGCCACCAGGTGTGGTCGGAACCGATGTAGTGGAAGGCCGTCCGGACCTCGGACTCGTCGATGCCTTTGAGCCGCGCCCAGGCTTTCCGGTAGACCTTGAGCTGGAGGGCGGCGCGGGCCGCGTCCCCGCCCTGCGGCGGACGGCCGGTCTTCCAGTCGACGATGTCGTAGCCGCCGCCGTCGCGATGGAAGATCGCGTCGATGCGGCCGCGGACCACCGTGCCCTCGTATTCGACGACGAAAGGGACCTCCTGGGCCGCGATGCGACGACCGGCCCACGCGGAGTTCCGGAAGGCCTCCTTCAACCGGTCCAGGTCCGCGTCCGGGCCCACCGGGTCGGCCGCGCCAGGCAGGTCCGCCGGGTCGAAGAGCGTGCCGCCCCCGAAGAACTCCTCAACCCACGAGTGGAACTCCGTGCCGCGCTGGGTCGCCGGGCGCGGCGGGGCCGGCATCGGGCGGCGGCGCTCAGCCGCGAACCGCTCCTCGTCGGCGCGCATCGCCATGAGCTGCGACGTGGAGAGCCGCTTCGGGCGGGGGAGCTTCACGACGCCCGATTCGAGCGCCGCGCGTTCGGCGAGCAGCAGTTCGGCCTCCGTGCGCCACACCCGCGACTGCGGGCCGCCCCCGCCGGCGTCGTCCGGTGCGGCCAGCACCAGCTCGGCGGCCTCAGCGAACGCCTCCTGCCGGGAACCCAAGGGCGCCTTGCTCGGCCACTCGACCGTCCGGGCGTCCTCTTCGAGCGGGTTCGACGGGCCCGGATCGGCCCACACGGTCGCCTCCGCGCCCGCCGCCACTGCCTCCTCCAGATAGGGGGCGGGTTTGCGCAGCTGCCGCCGCTCCGCCTCCCACCAGTACCCGCTCGCGAGCAGCGCCTGCCGCGCGCGGGTCAGCGCCACGTACGCGAGCCGCCGCTCCTCCTCGAGCCGCGCCTCCTCGTCATCGCGCTTGAACTCCTCAACGGCCCCCTTGACTTCGGAGGGAACGTTCGCGTCGTCGAGGTACAGCACCGGCAGGTTCCCGGCGTCCCCGCGCAGCGGGTACGGCAGCCGCGCCGCGTCGCTCACCCAGGTCTGGTCGCCCTTCACCTTGCCCGGCAGGATGCCCTCGCACAGGCCCGGCACCGCCACCACGTCCCACTCCAGGCCCTTCGCGGCATGCACCGTGAGAAGCTGCACCACCCCGCCCGCAGGGGAGGCGCCCTCCACCGTCAGCCCCCGCTCCCGCTCCGCGGCGGTCTCCAGATAGGACAGGAACCCGGGGATGCTCGCCCCGCTCGTGTCGTTCTCGTAAGCGGCCGCGACATCGACGAACTCGTCCAGGTTCGACAGGTCCCCGTGGTGCAGCATCACCTCGACGTCGAGACCCGAATGCGCGATCACGTCGCCCACCACGTCCGGCAGGCTCTGCCCCAGCCGCCCGCGGATCCAGCCCAGCTCCTCGTGCAGCTGCGCGAAGCGCAGATACCCCAACGCCGAGAAGCGCTCGGCCGGGCCCGGATCGGCCAGCGCGTCGGCCAGTGACGCCTCGGCCTCCCGCCCGGCGTCCGGTTCGAAGCCGCGCGTGTCCGGGGCGAGCTCGCGGGCGCGCGCCCACAGGGCGGCGATGTCGCGCGGACCGATGCGCCAGCGGTTCCCGGCGAGGAGCCGCATGAGCGAGGGCCCGTCGGTGGGGTCGGCGGCGGCTCTGAGCATCGCGACCGCTTCGGCCACTTCGGGATGGAAGAGGAGCCCGAGGGAGCCGATGACTTCGACGGGGAGTCCGGCGGCGGTGAGGGCGCGGTGGAGGGCGGGGATCTGGCGGCGTTTGCGGACGAGGACGGCGGCTTCGACGGGTTTGGCGGCGTCGCCGTGTTCGGCGCGGCGCTGCTGGTCGATGGCGTCGCGGATGACGGCGAGGTTCGCGGCGAGCCAGTCGGCTTCGTCGGTGACGGTGAGGTGCATGGCGGCGCGGACGAGGCCGGGGCCGTCGACGCCGGCTTCGAGGGGGTGGAGGTCGCCGGCGCGGAGCGGTTCGGAGACCCGGTTGGCGACGGCGAGGATCTCGGCGCGGTTGCGCCAGGACTTGGTGAGTTCGACGCGTTCGGCGGGTCGTCCTGCGGGCGTGGGGAAGTCGGTGGGGAAGCGCAGGAGCGTCCCGGCGGAGGCGCCGCGCCAGGAGTAGATGGACTGGTTGGGGTCGCCGACTGCGGTGACGGGGTGGCCGCCGCCGAAAAGGTCGCGCAGGAGCGCGACCTGGGAGTAGGAGGTGTCCTGGTATTCGTCGAGGAGGACGACGCGCCAGCGTTCGCGTTCGGTCTTGATGATCTCGGGTGCGCCCGCGACGAGCTGCGCGGCGAGGGAGAGCTGGTCGGCGAAGTCCATGACGCCGAGTTCGCGTTTGCGCCGGTCCCAGGATTCGACGAGGGGGAGGAGCTGCTCGCGTTTGCGCCGCAGGGACATGAGCGCGCGGAACTGGTCGTTGGTCTGGCGGTTGCCTTGGCGCGCTTCGAGGTGGTCGGCGAGGTCGCGGTCGAACGCGCGCAGGTCGTCGCCGTCCCTGAGGTGTTCGGCGAGCTGCCCGGCGAGTTGGAGGACCTGCTCGGTGACCTTGTCGACGCCCACGTCGAATTCGCTCATGGGGCCGTCCCACGCGCACACCAGGTCGCGGGCGATCTGCCAGCGGCCGGTGTCGGTGATGACGCGCGTGCCCGGTTCGATGCCGATGCGCAGGCCGTGTTCGGCGACGAGGCCGCCCGCGTAGGCGTTGTAGGTGGAGACGGTGGGTTCGCCGTGGAGGTCGGCGAGTTCGGGGATGGATTCGGTGAGGCGCCGCAGTTTCTCGCGGACGCGGGCGGCGAGCTCCGCCGCGGCTTTGCGCGTGAAGGTGAGGCCGAGGACGTGCTCGGGGCGGGCGGCCCGGTTGGCGATGAGCCAGACGACCCGGTCGGCCATGGTCGTGGTCTTGCCGGAGCCGGCGCCCGCGACGACGAGCATCGGGTCGGGTCCGGCCTCGATGACCTTGGCCTGCTCGGGGGTCGGCGTGGGCGTGCCGAGCCGGTTGGCCAGGCCCACTGCCGTGTATCGGGTCGCGCCGCGCTCACTCATCGGTCACCTGTCGTCCTTCGTCGGCGATCGGGCAGCACCGTTTCACGGAGCAGGTCTCGCATTTGCTGGTGTTGCGGGCCTCGAACACCGAGCCGGCCATGCGCACGGCCGTGTCCCCGGCGAGTTCCCGCGCCCAGTCGGGGTTCTCGTGCTCGCCGAGCGGCCCCTGCTGGCGGGCGACGGCGGTGGCGCCCTTCGCGTTCGGGTACACGAGCTCGGCCCCGCCGGGCTCGGCGCCCTCCTCGAACGCGCCCTCGGCGATGGCGAGCTGGTAGATCCCGAGCTGCGGGTTGGTCTGCGCTTCGTGTTTGGTGACGGCGCTCTTGCCGGTCTTGAGGTCGACGACGTAGAGGCGGCCGTCGGCGTCGCGTTCGAGCCGGTCGATCTGGCCGGACATGACCACTTCGACGCCGGGCGGCCCGATCTCGAGCTTGATCCGGAAGGACCGTTCGGCGCCGACGAGTTCCCTCCGGTTGGCGCTGAGCCATTTCGCGAAGCGTTCGACGGCGCCGGAGACGCGCTGGCGCTGCTGTTCGGCGTGCCAGGGCGCTTCGAAGGGGAGACGGTCGAAGTGCTCGCCGACGACCTGTTCCATCACGGTCTTCGGGTCGGCGGTCGGGTCGACGGTGACGGCTTCGGCGGCGGCGTGGAGGAGGGTGCCGAGGTGGCGGGGGAGGAGGTCGCCGGAGTCGCCGCCGTGGGATTCGAGGACCCATCGCAGCCCGCACTGCTGGGTTTTCTCCACCTGGGACGGCGAGATGCGGATGGTCTCCCCGGCCAGGGCGAGGGCGCGTTCGTCCGAGACCGCGGCCAGGCCCCACCATTTCGCGGGGTCGGCGCCGGGGACGCCGGATTCGGCGAGGCGCCGCAGGGCCGCCGCGGCCGCGTCCCGTTCGGCGTGGCCGGAGTCGACGACGGCTTCGCGCAGGCGGGCGGTGAGCGAGGCGAGGCTCAGGGGCCGTCCGCGCCGGGGCGCGTTGACCGGTTCGACGCCGAGCTCGGCGCTGAACCGGCTCGGTTGCGCCTCTTCGGAGTCCACTGCCGTGACGAGCAGGCGCGTGCGGGCGCGGGTGCACGCGTTGTAGAACAGCCGCCGCTCCTCGTCGAGCAGTTGCGCGACCTGGTCGACGTCGGCGCGTCCGTCGATGACGTCGACGAGCGCTTCGGCGCCGAGGAGGGACCCGCGCGGCCGCAGGTTGGGCCATGCGCCTTCCTGGGCGCCCGCGACGATGGCGAACTCCCAGCGGCGCCCGTGCGCGGCGTGCGCGGTCGTGAGGGTCACCGCGTCGCCCAGTTCCGCACGCGCGGAGAGGAAGTCGCCGGGGAGCTGCTGGTGGAGCACGTGCTCGCAGAAGACTTCGACGCCCGCACCGGGCTGCTTGCGCTCGTAGTCGGCGGCGAGGTCGAACAGGGCGATCACGGCGTCGAGTTCGGCGTCGGCGCGCTGGGCCCGCCGGTCCCCCGAGAGCGCGCGCCGCCGCAGCCGCTCGCTCATCGACGAGGCCTCCCACACCGCCCAGAGGGTGCCGCTGAGTCCGGTGCCTTCGCGGGCGGCCGCGAACAGGGCGGCGAGCCGCCGGGCGGGTTCGGCCCACTCCTCGTCGGGCAGCGCCGCGGTCCGTTCGGGGTCGCGCAGGGTCTCGACGAGGAGGTCGGCGCCGGGGGAGAAATTGTCGGCGGCGACGGCGAGCCGCCGCAGCTCCTGGCGCAGGCGGCGCTCCTCGAACGGGTCGGCGCCGCCGAACGAGGAGTGCAGCAGCCCGGCCGCGTTCGACTCGTCGAGGCGTTCGCGCCCGCGGCCGACGAGGACGAGGTGCAGCAGGTTGCGCACGGTGGGGTGCGCGGGGAGCGGCACGTCGTCCGCGGCCTGGCGGGTGGGCACGCCCGCGTGCTGCATGGCCCGGCGCAGGTGCGGGATCGCACCGGCCGATTTGACGATGACGGCCATGTCCCCGTAGGGAACCCGGTCGAGGAGGTGGGCGCGGCGGGCGACGTCGGCGATGTACACGGCCTCGCGGGTCGGCGAGGGCAGGTAGACGACGTCGACGCGGCCCTGCTCCTCGGAGGCGGTGCCGCGCCCCCGGTCCCGGTCGTGGCCGCGCAGCCGCCGCGAGAGGGCGGTGGTGGCGGTGAGCGGCGCGAGCGCGACGTCGTGGGCGTCGTCGAGCTGCACGGTCGGCGCCTCGGCGCCGTCGTTGCGGCTGAAGCGGAACGGGAAGTCCCGCACCGATGCCGGGTCGCCGCCCTGGAACCCGAACACGGCCGCGTCGGGCGTGCCGGCGGCGACCAGGTTCGCGCCGCCCCCGGCGAGGAGTTCGAGCAGCCGCAGATGCGCGGGCGTGGCGTCCTGCAGGTCGTCCACGAACACCCAGGCGGGCCTCGGGTACAGCGCGGGATCGCGGCGGAGCGCGGCCGCGGCGGCGCGCACGATCTCGGCCGAGTCGTACAGGGCGCTCGACATCGACTGCAGCGCGAGGGTGGTCACATACCGGTCGTAGAAGCGCGCGGCGGCGATCCACTCCGGGCGGTCGTGCTCGCCGCCGAGCCGGGTCAGCTCGGGCGCCGAGAGGCCCCGCTCGCCGCAGCGGAGCACCAGGTCGCGGAGCTGCTGCGCGAACGCGTAGGTGCGCACGGCCTCGTCGAAGCCGGGCGGCCAGGCGAAGTCCTCGCCCTCCAGCATGGACCGGATGAGCGCGTCGGCCTCGGGGCCGGTGAGCAGGCGCGGCTCGTCGCGGCCCGCGGCGACCGCCGAGGCCCGCAGCAGCGCGAACGCGAACGCCGGGAACGTGAAGACGCCCACTTCGGCGGCCGAGAGCCCGGCCGTCGCCTCGTTCAGGCGCGAGCGGAGATGCGCGGTGTCCTGGCGGCGCAGGCCGAACACGAGGATCGAGGCCGGGTCGACCCCGGCCTCGACTTTCGCGGCGACCGCGCGCAGCAGCGCCTCGGTCTTGCCGGTGCCGGGCCCGCCGCGCACGAGCAGCGGCCCGGAGGCGTGCTCGACCACCGCCCGCTGCATTGGGTCGAGATCGAACGCGGCCTCGTCGGCGGGCGGGTCGGTGAGCTCATACCTGAGTTCGGACACGTTGCCCATGGAAACACAGCGAACCACAGGGGTACGACAACACCGGGTCGCCGGTGCCGGAACGCGCCGCGCGCCACGGCGCGGAGCGGCGCCGCCGGTCCGGGGTGTCGGACCGGCGGCGCCTGGTTTCCTTAGAGACGAGCCATTGCGGGGCTCAGCTGAAGTTGAGGTCCCGGCGCTTTGCCCCGGCGTATCCGGCCGCGGCGAGGGCCGCGGCCGCGAGCGTCACGAGGAGCGCCGCGCGCCAGTCCACGTCCGCGGCCGGGTAGGCCGCGAGATGGTGGAACGGCGAGACCGCCTGCGCCCATTCGGGAAGGTTCAGCAGGTCCGCGAAGTACAGGACCACGAACAGCCACACCCACGCGAGCCAGCGCAGCCAGCCCAGGCGGGGCAGCCACGCGAACGCGGCGAACCCGAACGCCGTCAGCGCCCACACGGCGGGCAGCTGCAGCAGCGACGCCCACAGGCCGGTGCCGAAGTACGACCAGTCGTTCAGCGACGACGACCCGGCCAGCCCCAGGAAGAGCCCCGCGGCCGCGGCCGCCGCGGTCGAGGTCCACAGCGCCGCCGGCAGGTACGAGCCCGGCCATCCCGAGCGCGACACCGCCGCCGCCGCGATCAGCTCGCCGCGGCCCTGGATCTCCTCCTTGCGGGCCCGCCCGACCACGAGCAGCCCGAACAGGCTCGCGAACAGGCCGTTGAGCGCGGCGAACGTCGCGGTGATGTTCTCCTCGATGCTGGCGCCGCCGCGGTTGAGCACGGCCCGCTCGGTCTCCGACAGCCCTTCGAGCATGTCGTCGGCCCCGCCGAGCACCGAGCCGTACGCGGCGCCCAGCAGCAGCATCGTGATCACCCCGGCCCAGAACATGCCCTTGACGAGCCGGAACGTCAGCGCGGTCGCGCTGTCCAGGCCCGCTTTCGCCTCGGGCCTGCCCTGCCGGGCGGCCATCATGCCCTGCCCGAAGTCGCGGTGCGTGACCAGTGCGAACGCCAGCCACACGGCGACGACCGCGACGGCGCCGGAGAGCACGACCGGCCACCACCGCTGCTCGGGTGTGTAGACGAACGTCAGCTGCGACCAGCCGATCGGCGACAGCCACACCGCCCAGTTCTCCTGGGCGCTGCCGATCCCGGCGGTGAATGCCGACCATCCGAGGACGGCGAAGGCGAGCCCGTTCGCCGAGGACGCGAAGCTCGCCAGCTGCGCGGTCACGGCCGCGACCCCGGCGAAGACGGCCGCGATCGCGGTGTGCGCGAGTCCGAAGAGGATCGCGCTGCCGCCCTGGCCGCCGGGGAGCGCGGCCACGGACAGGGCCATGAGCGCGCCGAGTGCCACTGCGGCGATCCCGGCGAGCAGGAGCGCGGCCGCGAGGTCGGCGCGGCGGCCGATCGGGTTGGAGCGGAACACCTCGGAGCGCGAGGTCTCCTCGTCGGCCCGCGTCAGCCGGACCATGAGCAGGATGAACATGACGGCCGTGAGCGCGCCCGTCCACAGGATCATCTGGTGCGCGAACATCGCGCCGGTGCTCGCGCCGTAGGCCTCGATGTACTCGACGGGGCCGGTCATGGAGCGCATCGCGGGCGTGTTCACGGTGACGGCGTAGGCCTCGCGGCCGGCCGCGTCGGGGTAGAGGTCGGGGAACGACAGGGCGGTCACCCAGGTGCCGCCGGCGAGCCCGGCGAGCCAGCCGAAGAGGTACAGGCGCGATCGGCGCAGCTGGAACCGCAGCAGGTTGCCCGTCCCGGCCAGGGTGCCGAGGCCGTCTTCGAGCTCCGCCATGGCGGTGGTCATGACTGCTCTCCGTTCGGGACGCCCGAGGCGGCGAGCTCGTCGCCGTAGAAGCGCAGGAAGATCGCTTCGAGCGACGGCGGTTCGCAGGTGAGGCCGGCGACGCCGGCGACGGCGAGCTGCGCGAGCACGTCGTCGAGTGCGGCGGTGTCGACGCTGCACTCGATGTCGAGGCCGTCGGTCTTGAGGTCGTGGACGCCCTCGTTGTCCCCGAGGCCCCGCACGGGGCTCTTGAGGGTGGCTCGCAGGCGCGAGCGCGAGAAGTGCCGCATCTCGGCGAGCGTGCCGGTCTCGACGATGACGCCCTTGCGGATGATGCTCACCCGCTCGCACAGCGCCTCGACCTCGCTCATGATGTGGCTGGAGAGGAGCACGGTGCGCCCGGCGGCCGAGGCCTCCTTGACGCATTCGTTGAAGACCGCGCCCATGAGCGGGTCGAGCCCGGAGGTGGGCTCGTCGAGGAGGAGCAGGTCGACGTCGGCGGCGAACGCGGCGACGAGCGCGACCTTCTGCCGGTTGCCCTTGGAGTAGGAGCGGCCCTTCTTGCGCGGGTCGAGGTCGAAGCGCTCGAGGAGCTCGTCGCGCTTGGCCTTGTCGATGCCGCCGCGCAGGCGGCCGAGGAGGTCGATGGTCTCGCCGCCGGTGAGGCCGGGCCAGAGGGCGACGTCGCCGGGGACGTACGCGAGGCGCTTGTGGAGCGTCGCGGCGTCCTTCCAGGGGTCGGCGCCGAAGAGTTCGGCGCGGCCCTCGTCGGAGCGGAGCATCCCGAGCAGGACGCGGATGGTGGTGGACTTCCCGGCGCCGTTCGGGCCGAGGAAGCCGTGCGTTTCACCTTGGGACACTTCAAGATCGAGACGATCGAGGGCGGTCACGTGGCCGAAGCGCTTGACCAGGCCCTCGGTTCGGATCACTGCGTTCATGCACTCAAGCTATCACAGTTTTCATGAATGTGTAAAATTTATAGCGACTTCGGCTATCATGTTGGCACGTGCAGCGCAGACGACGGGGGATCGATGGAACAGGACAGCGAGCGCAAGGCCCTGCTGGAGTATGTGGAGCAGTTCGCCGCGATCTTGAACGACAGCGGGCTCCAGCGCATGTCCGCGCGGGTGTTCTCCTACATCCTGGTCGACGACGCCGACACCTACACCGCCGCCGAAGTGGCCGAGGGCCTCGGCATCAGCCTGGCCGCCGTCTCCGGCGCCGTCCGGGAGCTGACCACCGCCGGGCTCCTCATCAAGGGCCGCCGCGCCTCGACCCGAGCCGACGTCTACCGGCTCTTCGACGAGGACATCTGGGGATCGATCATGCTCGACCGCACCCCGATCATCGACCGCTACCTGGACACCGCCATCGTCGGCATCGAGACGCTGCCCGAGGGCCCGGGCCGCGACCGCCTCGTCCAGACCGCCGCGTTCATGGAGTTCATCAAGACCGAAATGGCCGCGATGCGCCAGCACTGGAACACCCGCCGCGACGAGCTGTGCGCCGCCTACGTGGAGCGCAGCCGAACCGCGCCGCCGCGATAGTGACGTGCCGTACCGCTCCGGTATGCTGCAACCCTGACCGCCCCGATCAGACGAACCCTGGAGGAAGCCGACGTGGCCGACGACACGAGCCGCTCCGATGCGACCGCTGACAAGGGTCGTCCCACGCGCAAGCAAGGCGAGAAGACCGCGTCGCGCAACCCCGTGAAGCGCCTCGGCCGCTTCCTCAAAGAGGTCGTCGAGCAGCTGCGCAAGGTGGTCTACCCGACCCGCCGCCAGCTCATCACGTACTCCGTCGTGGTCCTGGTCTTCGTCGGCATCATGATGGCCTACATCGGCGGCCTCGACCTGCTCTTCGGCGACCTCGTCCGCCGGGCCTTCGGCGCCGAATCCTAGGACCCCTTCCCGCCCGCCACGCCCCTCGCGGCGGCGGGTGGAATGCGTGACCTGCGCCGGTTCGCCGGTGCCTGGGACGCGCCGCCCTCCGGAGCGGCTACCCTAGTGGGTATGACGCGCGCCGGTTCCGCCGGCGCGCGACTTCACAGGCGGGGATCGCCATACCCGAGCATCCGGTCGAGAACCGGGCCGGTCAAGAGAGCACCGTCGTAGAGAATGTTCAGTCGCAGTACCTCGCCGTTGCGAGGTCGAGCCGGAATGAGAGTTGAGCGTGTCTGAGTTCGACGAGGCCCTGAAGAACGAGGTCGCGGCGCAGGCTGCCGCGGCGCAGGTCGCGGACGTCGAAGCGGAGCCGGAGATCGACGAGGACGCCGCGACCGGCGAGCCCGAGGTCGACCCGGCGGAGGCGCTCCGCGCCAAGCTGCGCTTCGCGCCCGGCGAGTGGTACGTGCTGCACTCGTACGCCGGCTTCGAGAACCGTGTGCGCTCCAACCTGGAGAACCGGATCCAGTCCTTCGACATGGAGGACTTCATCTACCAGATCGAGGTCCCCACCCACACCGAGGTGGAGATCAAGAACGGCAAGCGCTCGAAGGTGGAGGCCAAGGTCTTCCCCAGCTACGTGCTGGTCCGCATGGAGATGACCCCCGAGTCCTACTCGGTCGTGCGCAACACGCCCGGCGTGACCGGCTTCGTCGGCGTCGTCGACCGCACCGACCGGCCCAGCCCGCTCCCGCTCGACGAGGTCATCCAGTGGCTGCTCCCTCCGGAGCAGAAGCCCAAAGACGAGGCCCAGGCCGAAGCCGGCGGCGGCGACGTCGACATCAAGGTCGACTTCACCGAGGGCGAGTCCGTCACCGTCGTGGACGGCGCCTTCGCCTCCATGCCGGCCACCATCGCCGAGATCAACGCCGAGCAGCAGAAGCTCAAGGTGCTCGTCTCGATCTTCGGCCGCGAGACCCCGGTCGAGCTCAACTTCAACCAGGTCTCGAAGCTGTAGCACGAGCTACAGCTCACATACCTCCTTCAGAGTGCCCGCCACCTGGGCGAGTACCCTGGATGAGTTGCGCGCAGGCCACTGGCGTGCGCGCACATGTAAGGCGGGGACGAGAGTCCCCGCAAAGCCCAGGATCAAGAGAAGGACACGATGGCTCCCAACAAGAAGGCCGTTGTGACGTTCAAGCTGGAGCTCGCGGGTGGCCAGGCCACCCCGGCCCCGCCGGTGGGTCCCGCCCTCGGCCAGCACGGCGTCAACATCATGGAGTTCTGCAAGGCCTACAACGCGGCCACCGAATCCCAGCGCGGCGAAGTCCTCCCCGCTGAGATCACGGTGTACGAGGACCGTTCGTTCACGTTCGTCCTCAAGACCCCGCCGGCCGCGAAGCTCCTGCTCAAGGCCGCCGGTGTCGCGAAGGGCTCTGGCGAGCCCCACCGCGTCAAGGTCGGCAAGGTGACCCAGGCCCAGGTGCGCGAGATCGCGGAGAAGAAGCTCCCCGACCTCAACGCCAACGACCTCGACGCCGCGTCGCTCATCGTCGCGGGCACCGCCCGCTCCATGGGCATCACGGTCGAATAGAACGTCAGGCCGCCGAGCGATCGGCCGTCACCAGACCAACCCAGTGGAAGGGCGCGCGCCCGCCCTCACCACGACATCCGAAGGATGGAACATGAAGCGCAGCAAGAAGTACACCGACCTCGCCAAGAAGGTCGACCGCACGCAGCTCTACTCGCCCTCCGAGGCGACCGGGCTCGCGAAGGAGACCTCCCCGACCTCGTTCGACGCGACCGTTGAGGTCTCGATCCGACTCGGCGTCGACCCGCGTCAGGCCGACCAGCTCGTCCGCGGCACCGTCTCCCTGCCCCACGGCACGGGCAAGACCGTCCGCGTCATCGTCTTCGCCGAGGGCGACAAGGCCGAGGCCGCCGTCGCCGCCGGTGCCGACGAGGTCGGCTCCGACGAGCTCGTCAAGCGGATCTCCGAAGGCTGGCTCGACTTCGACGCCGCCGTCGCCACGCCCGACCAGATGGCCAAGATCGGCCGGATCGCGCGCATCCTGGGCCCGCGCGGTCTCATGCCGAACCCGAAGACCGGCACCGTCACGCCGGACGTCGCGAAGGCCGTCACGGAGATCAAGGCCGGCAAGATCTCCTTCCGTGTCGACAAGCACGCCAACCTGCACCTGCCGATCGGCAAGGTCAGCTTCTCCGCCGAGCAGCTGGCCGAGAACTACAGCGCCGCTCTCGAAGAGGTGCAGCGCTTGAAGCCCGCCAGCTCCAAGGGCGTGTACCTCAAGAAGACGACGATCTCCACCACCATGGGCCCGGGCATCCCGGTCGACCCGCAGGCGGTCAAGATCAAGTAAGCGCCGCGAGGTGTGACGTGGCCCCAGTGCAGGCTCCTGCGCTGGGGCCTCGTGCATACCCCGTGCTAATTTAGAGTCCACAACCCAAAGACCGTTCGGTTACCGCCTTGTGCGGTTGTAAACCACCCGGAACCGACGTAGGGCGACTACTCGAAGCGACCATGGTGTGGGCCAACCCAGTTGGCCTCAGGTCCCAGTGATGAGGCGTCCCGCAGGGGCGCCTTTTTTGTTTGTCGCCTCCGCGACGGTTGAGGATTGATCAGCCGAGAAAGGAGGGAATTATGGCTGAACGGGAATACCCGGCGGGTAAGCAGACCGCCATCGCCGAACTCGCCCAGGACTTCTCCAACGCGAACGCCACGGTGCTCACCGAGTACCGCGGCCTCACTGTTGCAGAACTCCGCGAGCTGCGGCGTTCCCTCGGCGAGGGGACGCACTACCGCGTCGCCAAGAACACCCTTGCCAAGCGCGCTGCCAACCAGGCCGGTGTCACCGGACTGGACGAGCTGTTCGTCGGACCCACCGCGATCACCTTCATCGAAGGCGACCCGGTGGAGGCCGCGAAGAGCCTGCGAGCTTTCGCCAAGTCGCACGAAGCCCTGGTGATCAAGGGCGGTTACATGGAGGGCAAGCCCCTCTCCGTCGAAGAGATCACCAAGCTCGCCGACCTCGAGTCGCGCGAAGTGCTCCTGGCCAAGCTCGCCGGCGCGCTGAAAGCCACCGCGCAGAAGACCGCCTCCGTGCTCGCCGCCCCTGCCTCGCAGGTGGCCCGGCTCGGTGCGGCGCTGCAGGACAAGAAGGCGGCCAGTGGGGAGTAACCCCACTAGCCCGAGACTTTAAAGAAAGGACACACCATGGCTAAGCTTTCCACCGCGGAACTGCTCGACGCGTTCAAGGAGATGACCCTCCTCGAGGTCTCCGAGTTCGTCAAGGCGTTCGAGGAAGAGTTCGACGTCACCGCCGCCGCTCCGGTCGCCGTTGCCGCCGCTGCCGGCCCGGCCGCCGAAGCCGCTGTCGAGAAGGACACGTTCGATGTCGTTCTCGAGTCTGCCGGCGAGTCGAAGATCAAGGTCATCAAGGAAGTTCGCGGCCTGACCGGCCTCGGCCTCAAGGAAGCCAAGGAGCTCGTCGAGAGCGCCCCCAAGGCTGTCGTTGAAGGCGCGAAGAAGGAAGACGCGGAGAAGGCCAAGGAGGCCCTCGAGGGCGCCGGCGCCACCGTCACCCTGAAGTAATCGCGACTTCCGTGATTTGAAAAGGGGCCTCCCAGCCCTTGTGCGTGGACCGGGTCCGCACCGCCTTACAGCGGCGCGGACCCGGTCTTCTCTGTTTCCTGAGAAATCTGAGAAAGAGTTGCACCCGGGCGCAACGAATCCGGATCATCGCCACGTCTTGCGTGTAGACACACCCACGCACTCAAGGAGATGGACGATGTCCGCAAGGAGATGGGCGGCCGGGCTCGGCGGGGCGACAGTGCTCGCGCTGACCGCCGGCTGCGGGATGCTCGGCATGGGCGGCGGCGAAGACGAGAAGTCCGATGAGGAACGTCTCGTCGAGATGCTCAACGAGAGCCGCCGCATCGAGAGCGAGCTCATGGCGGCCGAGTTCCGCATCGTCCAGAACTGCCTGGAGGAGCAGGGCTTCACGGTCCACGAACCGTGGTCCATGCAGACTTACGAAGAGCCGGAACAGGACTCCCTCACCTACGGCTACGCCCACGAGGAATTCCTCCTCCCTGCCGACGAGGCGAAGGAATGGGGCTTCGGGCAGTGGGCGAACTCCATGGAAGGCTCCGAGGACCCCGCGAGCGAGGAGTACTACACCGCTCAAGAGGAGAAGTGGGAAGAGGAGGAGGGCGAGTGGGAAGAGCCCGACACCACCGATTGGGACGCCCTCACCCCTGAAGAGCAGTACGACTGGTACGTCGCCTACCAGGGCGAGGAGTACGCCGAATACAGCTGGGGCTCCCGCGAGGACTACGTCGGCTCCATGGAGGCCGAGGAAGAGTACGTCGAGGAGGAGCTCACCGAGGAAGAGCTCGCCGCACTCGAGGACGAGGAAGCCGCCGAAGACGAAGGCGAGATCGTCGTCGAGGAGGAAGAGGACTTCCAGGAGCCCAAGCCGGGCGGCTGCCAGCTGGAGATGATCGAGGCGCTCTACGGCGAGCCCGAGATGGTCGAAGAGACCTACGAGGACGAGGAAGGCGGCTCCGAGACCTACACGTACTGGGAGTACCGCCCGACCAACCCGGCCTACGGCGACACCGAGGAGACCATGTGGGAGGACATCGAGGCCGACTACGCCGCCGCGATGGGGGACCTGCAGACGGAGTTCGTCGACTGCATCACCGGCCGAGGTTACGAGGGCTGGGAGTTCACCGAGTACAACTCCATGCCGATCTGGGAGTTCTTCGGAGTCCTCTACTACCAGAACGCCAGTGAGGAAGAGCAGGACATGATGATGGGCGGCGACTCCGACGTCGAGGTCCCGCCGATCCCCGAGGCCGCCGGCGACACGTACGAGGAGTGGAAGGCCTACGAGATCCAGATGGCCGTCGACTTCTCGGAGTGCGGCGAAGAAGTCGGCTACGCCGACGCCTCTGAGAAGGCCTACGACGAAGCGCATGTCAAGGCCTACACCGCCATCGAAGAAGACGTGTACGCCTGGCAGGAAGAGATGAACGACGCCATCGCCAAGGCGCAGGAGCTCATCGAATAACAAGCCACTTCTCATCGGGGAAGAAAAGGCCCGGGTTGCGCAGATGGGGCGTGACCCGGGCCGCCCCGTTTCCATTGCGCCATAATGGGAAGCACCCCCCGACCAGAATTGAATGGAGCACCCTTTGCGGACATCGCCCGTGCGTATCCCGGCCCTCCTTCTCGCCCTGGTCGACTCGGCTTTCGAGGACCTGTCCCTCGCCGACCAGCACGAATGGCGCGCGGCCTACGCCGGCGAGGAGTACGCGGACTTCACCCCCTTCGAAGCGGATGACGACGCGACCGGCGACGGCGACGACGGCTCGATCGTGATCGACCCCGACCTGCAGGAGGCCGCGGCCCCCGGCGGCTGCCTCCTGGAGATGCTCGAGGCCCTCTACGGCGAGGCCGAGGCCGTCCCCGCGACCGGCGGGGCGACCGGCACCGTCTGGACCTGGGGGCCGCGGTCCCCGCAGGAAGCGGCCGACTGGAAGGCGATGCGCGAGTCCTACCGCGCCGCCGTCGTCGAACCGGAGACGGCCTTCCTCGACTGCGTCGCCGACGGCGGCTGGGGCGACTGGGGATTCGACCGCACCGGGAGCCTCCCGGTCGCGGCCTACTTCAACCAGATCTACTACAGCGGGGAGATCGTCGTGGTCGAGGACGGCCTCGTGGTCGAACCGGAATCGGTGCCCGAGCCGCCCGCTGACCTGCCCGCCGACCTCGAGAGCCGGAAGGCCTACGAGATCGGCATGGCCCTCGGCTTCATCGACTGCGCCGAGTCCACCGGCTACCGCGAGGCCGCCGAGGCCGCCTACCTCCGGGTCCACCTCGACCGGTTCCTCTCCATGGACGAGGAGCTGTACGCCTACCAGGACGACCTGCGCGCGGCCATCGCCGACGCCCAAGCGGCCATCGAGGGCTGACGTCGGCAGCCGAGCCCGCGTCACCTTCGCGGCGCCGGCTCGTTGAACAAGGCGAGGCGGTCGGCCCGTTCGCGGGCCCTTCGCCGAAGGTGTGCGGCCGGGACGCCGCATTGCCGCCGGGCACCGGAACGCGCGAGCGCTCCGGCACCGGCGGCAGGCGACGCAAAGGCGTCCCGCCCGCACCGAACCGGGCGACCGCCCCAAAGCGGCTCGCCGCGTCGGCTCGGGGCCCTGCGGAGCGGCCGCCCGCCCGCGCCGCATCGGCCGGGCCCGCGCCGGCGGTCCGCCGCGCGGCGCGACACGCCCGGGCTCCGAAGCTTGTGCGTCCCTTTGCAACGGCCGCCCGCTGCCGTCGCCTCCGGCCTCCGGCATCCGCCCGCGCCCCCGCTGGGCTGGGCTTCGCCCCTCCTCCGAGCGCCGTCCGCACCCTCCGCGAGCGACGGTTCAGGCGCCGGGGCCGAACGGGCGCATCCGGGCGAATTAGACGCCTGACTTGACGAACTGTGACTTGATCCTGCAAACTAGTTCCTCAAGCGCCACTGCGTGGCGCGCGCAACGTTCGCCCCCGCCGGGCCGCCCCGGCGCCGCGGACGGAGCGCAGCGGGCCGCCGCGGGGCGGCTCGAAGGCAGGACGGTCCCAGCGAGCGTGCGAACCGGGACTCGGAGCGATGTACGGAAGGAACTTCGGCAGCGGGAGAGATTGTCGTCACCCCTTACCCCACCACCCGGTGGGGAAGTTGACAGTTGCCGGAGCGTACATTAAGCTATTAATTTGCGCTGCCTCCTTCACGCCTTCTTGACGCGGTGAGGGTCGTGGACGGTGGGGATTCCAGGCAATCGACCGACGATGGACGCCGACTTACGGCTGCTCCGGCTCGGTCTGATGCCCGTCTCCGGCTGTCCCCGTCTATCCCGCATCGGTGCGGTGACTGCGGCATGCGCCGGCCGTCGTAACAATCAGGTCCTCGGAAGGACGAATCTTGGCAGCTTCCCGCACTGGCAAGACCAGCTCCAGCAAGAGCAAGCACGCACCTCGCCGTATCTCGTTCGGCAGGATCGAAGAGAAACTCGAAGTCCCGAACCTTCTGGCGCTCCAGACCGACTCGTTCGACTGGCTCGTCGGCAACGAGGCCTACCGCGCCCGCGTGGGCGAGGACGCGGTGAGCGGCCTCGACGAGATCCTCGAGGAGATCAGCCCGATCGAGGACTTCTCGGGCACCATGAGCCTGTCCTTCTCCAACCCTCGCTTCGACGAGGTCAAGGCCCCCATCGAGGAGTGCCGCGAGAAGGACCTCACCTACTGCGCCCCGCTGTTCGTCACGGCGGAGTTCATCAACCACACCACCGGCGAGATCAAGAGCCAGACGGTCTTCATGGGCGACTTCCCCATGATGACCCCGAAGGGCACCTTCATCATCAACGGCACCGAGCGCGTGGTCGTCTCGCAGCTCGTCCGTTCGCCCGGCGTGTACTTCGACAAGCAGCCCGACAAGACCTCCGACCGCGACCTCACCAGCGCCAAGGTCATTCCCGGCCGCGGCGCGTGGCTCGAGTTCGACATCGACAAGCGCGAGACCGTCGGCGTGCGCGTGGACCGCAAGCGCCGCCAGGCCGTCACCGTCCTGCTGAAGGCGATCGGCTGGGACAACGACCGCATCCGCGAGCGCTTCGGCTGGTCCGAGCTCATGATGACGACCTTGGAAAAGGACACCATCAACTCGCAGGACGAGGCCCTGCTCGACATCTACCGCAAGCTCCGTCCGGGCGAGCCGCCGACGAAGGACAACGCGCAGTCGCTGCTGGAGAACCTGTTCTTCAACAAGAAGCGCTACGACCTCGCGAAGGTCGGCCGCTACAAGGTCAACAAGAAGTTCGGCCTCGACTCGCCGATCTCCACGGGCGTGCTCACCGAGGACGACCTGGCCGCGACGATCGAGTTCATGCTGCGCCTGCACTCGGCCGAGCCGGGTTACGGCCCCGACGACATCGACCACTTCGGCAACCGCCGCCTGCGCACTGTCGGCGAGCTCATCCAGAACCAGATCCGGGTGGGCCTCTCCCGCATGGAGCGCGTCGTGCGCGAGCGCATGACGACCCAGGACGTCGAGGCGATCACGCCGCAGACCCTGATCAACATCCGCCCCGTGGTGGCCGCGATCAAGGAGTTCTTCGGCACCTCGCAGCTGTCGCAGTTCATGGACCAGGTCAACCCGATCACGGGTCTGACCCACCGCCGCCGCCTCTCGGCGCTCGGCCCGGGCGGTCTCTCGCGAGACCGCGCCGCCATGGACGTGCGCGACGTGCACCCGTCGCACTACGGCCGCATGTGCCCGATCGAGACGCCTGAAGGCCCGAACATCGGCCTCATCGGCGCGATGTCGACCTTCGCCCGCGTCAACCCGTTCGGCTTCATCGAGACGCCTTACCGGAAGGTCGTCGACGGCAAGGTCACCGACGACATCCAGTACCTGACGGCCGACGAAGAGGACCGCTTCACCATCGCCCAGGCGAACCAGCTGCTGAACGAGGACGGCTCGTTCATCGACGCGCAGGTCCTCGCCCGCGGCCGCGGCGGCGAGGCCGAGCTCCTGACCGCCGACGAGATCGACTTCATGGACGTCTCGCCGCGCCAGATGACCTCGGTCGCCACCGCGCTGGTGCCGTTCCTCGAGCACGACGACGCGAACCGCGCCCTCATGGGCGCCAACATGCAGCGCCAGGCCGTGCCGCTCATCAAGACGGACTCGCCGCTGGTGGGCACCGGCATGGAGTACCGCGCCGCGGTCGACGCCGGCGACGTCGTCGTCGCCGAGGCCGACGGCCTCGTCGAGGACGCCTCCGCCGACTACATCACCATCGCGCAGGACAACGGCATGCGCCGCACCTACCTGCTGCACAAGTTCCGCCGTTCCAACGCGGGCTCGTGCATCAACCAGGTGCCGCTCGTGACCGAGGGCGAGCGCGTCGAGGCCGGCCAGCCGATCGCCGACGGTCCGTCCACGGACAAGGGCGAGATGGCGCTGGGCAAGAACCTGCTCGTCGCCTTCACCACCTGGGAGGGCCAGAACTTCGAGGACGCCATCGTGCTCTCCTCGCGCCTGGTCGAAGAGGACGTGCTCACCTCGATCCACATCGACGAGCACGAGGTCGACGCCCGCGACACCAAGCTGGGTCCGGAGGAGATCACCCGCGACATCCCGAACGTCGGCGAGGAGATGCTCTCCGACCTCGACGACCGCGGCATCATCCGCATCGGTGCCGAGGTCGAGGACGGCGACATCCTCGTCGGCAAGGTCACGCCCAAGGGCGAGACCGAGCTGACCCCGGAGGAGCGGCTGCTGCGCGCGATCTTCGGCGAGAAGGCCCGCGAGGTCCGCGACACGTCCCTGAAGGTCCCGCACGGCGAGGCCGGCACGGTCATCGGCGTCCGCACCTTCTCGCGCGAGGACGGCGACGAGCTGTCCCCGGGCGTCAACGAGATGGTCCGCGTCTACATCGCCCAGAAGCGCAAGATCGGCGTCGGCGACAAGCTCGCCGGCCGCCACGGCAACAAGGGCGTCATCTCCAAGGTGGTGCCGCAGGAGGACATGCCGTTCCTGCCGGACGGCACGCCGATCGACATCCTGCTCAACCCGCTGGGTGTGCCGGGCCGTATGAACATCGGCCAGGTGCTCGAGGTCCACTTGGGCTGGGCGGCGAAGACGGGCTGGAAGCTCGAGGGCTTCGACGAGGCCTGGCAGCAGGCCCTCAAGGCCATCGGCGCCGACGAGGCCCCGGCCGACTCCAAGGTGGGCACGCCGGTGTTCGACGGTGCGCACCCGGACGAGGTCCAGGGCGTCCTGGCGAACACGCTCCCCAACCGCGACGGCCAGCGCATGGTCGCCCCGACGGGCAAGGCGCAGCTGTTCGACGGCCGCTCGGGCGAGCCGTTCCCGGACCCGATCTCGGTCGGCTACATGTACATCCTGAAGCTGAACCACATGGTCGACGACAAGATCCACGCGCGTTCGACCGGTCCGTACTCGATGATCACCCAGCAGCCGCTCGGCGGTAAGGCCCAGTTCGGCGGCCAGCGCTTCGGTGAGATGGAGTGCTGGGCCATGCAGGCCTACGGCGCCGCTTACGCGCTGCAGGAGCTGCTGACGATCAAGTCCGACGACGTGGTCGGCCGCGTGAAGGTCTACGAGGCCATCGTCAAGGGCGAGAATGTGCCCGAGCCGGGCATTCCGGAATCGTTCAAGGTGCTGCTCAAGGAACTCCAGTCGCTCTGCCTCAACGTGGAGGTGCTGTCCGCCGACGGGCAGGCCATCCAGATGACGGAGAGCGATGACGAGGTCTTCCGCGCGGCCGAGGAGCTGGGGATCGACCTGTCCCACGAAGAGCCCTCGAGCGTGGACTTCGAGAGCGCCTGACGTCGAGTGAGAGCGGGCGGCATGGAACTGCAAGAGCGGCCCGCTCTCGCCAACGTCTCATCCAATCCTTAAGAACCATCAAGGGGAAGAGTTCAGTGCTCGACGTCAACTTCTTCGACAAGTTGAAGATCGGCCTCGCCACCGCCGAGGACATTCGGCAGTGGTCGCACGGCGAGGTGAAGAAGCCCGAGACCATCAACTACCGCACTCTGAAGCCCGAGAAGGACGGTCTCTTCTGCGAGAAGATCTTCGGTCCGACCCGGGACTGGGAGTGCTACTGCGGCAAGTACAAGCGGATCCGCTTCAAGGGCATCATCTGCGAGCGCTGCGGCGTCGAGGTGACCCGTTCGAAGGTCCGCCGTGAACGCATGGGCCACATCGAGCTCGCCGCTCCGGTGACCCACATCTGGTACTTCAAGGGCGTTCCCTCGCGCTTGGGCTACCTGCTCGACCTGGCGCCGAAGGACCTGGAGAAGGTCATCTACTTCGCGGCGTACGTGATCACCGCGGTCGACGAGGAGGCCCGCCAGCGGGACGTCCCGACCCTGGAGAACGAGATCGTCGCCGAGAAGCGCCACCTGGAGCAGCAGCGCGACGCCGCGATCGAGGAGCGCGCCTCGAAGCTCGAGGGCGACCTGGCCGAGCTGGAGGCCGAAGGCGCCCGCGCCGACGTCCGCCGCAAGGTCAAGGACGGCGGCGAGCGCGAGATGCGCCAGATCCGCGACAAGGCGCAGCGTGAGATCGACCGTCTCGACGAGGTCATGGACACGTTCCGCAAGCTCGAGGTGCGCCAGCTCATCGGTGACGAGATGCTCTACCGCGAGCTGCAGCAGCGCTTCGGTGAGTACTTCACCGGCGGCATGGGCGCGGAGTCCATCAAGAACCTGCTGGAGAACCTGGACCTGGACGCCGAGGCGATCAGCCTGCGCGAGACGATCGCGACCGGCAAGGGCCAGAAGAAGCTCCGTGCGCTCAAGCGCCTGAAGGTCGTGGCCGCGTTCCAGGCCACCGGCAACTCGCCGCTGGGCATGGTCCTCGACTGCGTGCCGGTGATCCCGCCGGAGCTGCGCCCGATGGTGCAGCTCGACGGCGGCCGGTTCGCGACCTCGGACCTGAACGACCTGTACCGCCGCGTCATCAACCGCAACAACCGCCTGAAGCGCCTGATGGACCTCGGTGCGCCCGAGATCATCGTGGCGAACGAGAAGCGGATGCTGCAGGAGTCGGTCGACGCGCTGTTCGACAACGGCCGCCGCGGCCGCCCGGTGACGGGCCCCGGCAACCGTCCGCTCAAGTCGCTGTCCGACATGCTCAAGGGCAAGCAGGGCCGGTTCCGCCAGAACCTGCTCGGCAAGCGCGTCGACTACTCGGGCCGTTCGGTCATCGTGGTCGGCCCGCGCCTGAAGCTGCACCAGTGCGGTCTGCCGAAGCAGATGGCGCTGGAGCTGTTCAAGCCGTTCGTGATGAAGCGCCTGGTCGACCTGAACCACGCGCAGAACATCAAGTCGGCCAAGCGCATGGTCGAGCGCGCGCGTCCGGTCGTGTGGGACGTGCTCGAAGAGGTCATCTCCGAGCACCCGGTCCTGCTCAACCGCGCGCCCACGCTGCACCGCCTCGGCATCCAGGCCTTCGAACCGCAGCTGGTCGAGGGCAAGGCCATCCAGCTGCACCCGCTGGTGTGCACCGCCTTCAACGCCGACTTCGACGGCGACCAGATGGCCGTGCACGTCCCGCTGAGCGCTGAGGCCCAGGCCGAGGCCCGCATCCTGATGCTGGCGTCGAACAACATCCTCAAGCCCTCCGACGGCAAGCCGGTGGCCCTGCCCACGCAGGACCAGATCATCGGCCTGTACTACCTGACGCACCTTTCCGAAGGCCGCGTCGGCGAGGGCCGCGCGTTCGCGGACGAGGGCGAAGCGCAGATGGCGAAGGACCGCGGCGAGCTGGACCTCCAGGCGCCCATCCGGATCCGTCTGGAAGGCATCGAGACCATCAACAACGGTCCCGGCGAGCCGTGGACGGCCCCTGAAGGCTGGACCCCGGGCGAGCCGCTGCTGGTCGAGACGACGCTGGGCCGCGTGTTCTTCAACGAGTGCCTGCCGCCGGACTTCGAGTACGTGAACTACGAGGTCCGCAAGGGCCAGCTCTCGGAGATCATCCACGACCTGTCCGAGCACTACTCGAAGGTGCAGCTGGGCGCGTGCCTGGACGCTCTGAAGTCCGCGGGCTTCAAGTGGGCCGGCTGGTCCGGTGTGACCATCGGCATCGAGGACGTGGTGGAGCCGGCGCACAAGGCCGAGATCCTGGAGAAGTACGAAGCGGACTCCGCCAAGATCGACAAGCAGTACGTGCGCGGTCTCATGACCGCCGAGGAGCGTCGCGGCGAGCTGACGGAGATCTGGACCAAGGCCACGGCCGAGGTGCTGGACGACCTGAACCAGACGCTGCAGCCGGAGAACCCGCTGTGGCAGATGATCAACTCGGGCGCGCGAGGCAACATGCTGCAGCTGCGCCAGATCGCCGGCATGCGCGGCCTGGTGGCGAACCCGAAGGGCGAGATCATCCCGCGCCCGATCAAGTCCTCGCTGCGCGAGGGCCTGACGGTGCTGGAGTACTTCATCTCCACCCACGGTTCCCGCAAGGGCCTCGCCGACACCGCGCTGCGCACCGCCGACTCGGGTTACCTGACCCGTCGTCTGGTGGACGTCTCGCAGGACGTCATCATCCGCGAGGACGACTGCGGTACCGACCGCGGCCTGGAGTTCCAGGTCTCGGTCGAGATCGACGGCCGTTTCGTCGAGTCCGACCTGGTCGACTCCTCGATCGACGCCCGCAACCTCGCGGACGACGTCGAGGTCGACGGCAAGGTCGTCCTCGAGCGGAACACGCCGCTGAACTCGGACCACATCGCGACGCTGGTCGCCGCGGGCGTCTCCGACGTGAAGGTCCGCTCGGTGCTCACCTGCGAGTCCCGCCAGGGCGTCTGCGCGGCCTGCTACGGCCGGTCGATGCCGACGGGCGAGAAGGTGGACCTGGGCGAGGCCGTGGGCATCATCGCGGCCCAGTCGATCGGTGAGCCTGGCACGCAGCTGACGATGCGTACCTTCCACACCGGTGGTGCGGCGACCGCGAACGACATCACGCAGGGTCTGCCCCGTGTGCAGGAGGTCTTCGAGGCGCGTGTCCCGAAGGGCAAGGCGCCGATCGCGGAAGCGAGCGGCACCGTGCGCATCGAGGACGCCGAGAAGAGCCGGAAGATCATCATCACCCCGGACGACGGTTCCGAGGAGATCGTGGTCGAGAAGGTGCCGCGTCGTCTGCGCCTGCGCTTCGGCGACGGCGAGCACGTCGAGGTCGGCGAGAAGCTCGTCGAGGGCACCATCGACCCGCACGAGCTGCTGCGCGTGCTCGGTCCGCGGAAGGTCCAGCGCCACCTGGTGGAGCAGGTCCAGGACGTGTACCGCTCGCAGGGCGTGATGATCCACGACAAGCACATCGA
This sequence comes from Glycomyces luteolus, assembly GCF_027622875.1. Lineage (GTDB taxonomy): Bacteria > Actinomycetota > Actinomycetes > Mycobacteriales > Micromonosporaceae > Glycomyces > Glycomyces luteolus. The sequence continues at coordinate 106,522 of NZ_JAPZVP010000004.1, forward strand.
GATCATCGTGCGCCAGATGCTCAAGCGCGTCACGATCATCGACTCGGGCACCCTGGAGTTCCTGCCGGGCTCCCTGGTCGACCGCCTGGAGTTCGAGGAGCAGAACCGCAAGGTGCTGGCCGACGGCGGCGAGCCGGCCTCCGGCCGCCCGCAGCTGATGGGCATCACCAAGGCCTCGCTGGCGACGGAGTCGTGGCTGTCCGCGGCCTCGTTCCAGGAGACCACGCGCGTGCTCACCGAGGCCGCGATCTCCGGCAAGTCCGACTCGCTGGTCGGCCTGAAGGAGAACGTGATCCTGGGCAAGCTGATCCCGGCCGGTACCGGCATCGCCAAGTACCGCAACGTGTCGGTCGAGCCCACCGAGGAAGCCAAGGCCGCGGTCTACTCCCTCGGCGGCTACGAGGACACGACCGCTTCGGCCTTCGCCTACGGCGGCGGCCCGGCGGTCAGCCTCGAGGACTCCTACGACCTGGGCTCCTTCTAGAGCGATAACCCGCCGATTCCCGACGGCATGAAGAAACCGGTGGGGGGGGGGGGGGGGCGCCCCCCCCGCCCCCCCCCCGGGGGGGGGCCCCCCCCCCCCCCCCCCCCCCCCCCCCACCGGCGTTTCGTGCCACTCCGCCATCGCCGCTCGGTATTGCTCGCCGAGTTCCTCTTCGGTTGGGCGGTTCGTCATGCGGTGATGTTCCCCCGTCGGTCGGGACGGGCCAACCGCAATAGGATGGGCGGGTGGTTGAGGTGCGGGGGGTTTCCGGGGTTCGGCATCCGGATGATCCGGAGCCGGTGGAGTCGACGAAGGTCGTGGCGGCGCGGTTGCTCGCGGGCGTCGGGGTCGCCTTGTCGCCCTTTGTGGGCGGTGCGATCCCGGCACTGATCGCCTTGATGCTGGCGCGCCAGGCCGAGGCCGATATCCGTGCCTCCGAAGGGTTCCTGCTCGGCGCCTCTCGTCTGCCGCTGATCCGGCGGCTCTCCTGGATCGGCATCGGGATCGCCGCCGCGGTCGTCGTGGCGGCACTGCTCCTCTGGGTCCTCGCGCTCGCCCGCGCGGCGGGTGATGCGAGCTACGGCGGGGGCGTCGCGGTTTCGCTTTGACGACTCGGGGAACTGCTGGTGAACAGCGCCTCGCAAGGGGCATCCCGCGCGGGCACGTCCCGCATCGCGAGCTAATATAGGCCACGGTGTGTCTACCGCACCGAACGAACAGGTCAACCCCAGAGCGCGGCGAGGTCTCCGAGCCGAGCACTGGTATTCGCCCCAAGCTCCGTGACACTGAACACGGATGCCTTGCGGGCCGAAAACGGCTTTGACCTTGTTCGTTAGGCTAGGTAGGCTTCTCCCTTGCGCCTGGACACCGCTTTGAGCGGCATGGTGGCCCTGTCGACTCCGGCAGCTCGGTCCCCGTGAGAGCCAGGCCAGGTTGCGTGCCTGCAAGATGGCGGGATCTGATTCCGTCGGCTGGCGTCACCGGCACGCATCCTTCGCACTGGGGGCTTCGTGAACACGGCTGTTTAGCCGGTCCATATGGATTCGTTCGCGAACGCGTCTGAACCTGCACGATGGTCGACCTCGGTCTGCCGCTGGCGCGGGTTAGGGTCCGGAGAGACGCGACACGCCCGAACGCGGGGGACGGGAACCCACGCCATTGAGCTGGGCCGTCATACGGCCAGGCTCGAGCGCGCGGGTGAACAGGTGACGTCGCATTGTCAGGAATACGCAACCGTCGACTGTTGAGAGGGGTTCGCCTCAGTGCCAACCATCCAGCAGCTGGTCCGCAACGGCCGCAAGGTCAAGACCAGCAAAACCAAGACGCCCGCGCTGAAGGGCAGTCCGCAGGCGCGCGGCGTGTGCACGCGCGTGTACACGACCACGCCCAAGAAGCCGAACTCGGCCATGCGCAAGGTCGCCCGTGTGCGCCTCATGAACGGCACCGAGGTCACCGCCTACATCCCGGGTGTGGGCCACAACCTCCAGGAGCACTCCATCGTGCTGGTCCGCGGCGGTCGTGTCCGCGATCTCCCCGGTGTCCGTTACAAGATCATCCGCGGCGCGCTCGACACCCAGGGTGTCCGCGACCGCAAGCAGGCCCGCAGCCGCTACGGCGCGAAGAAGGAGAAGTAAGCCATGCCGCGTAAAGGTCCCGCGCCGCGCCGGCCGCTTACCGCCGACCCGGTCTACAACTCGGTGCTCGTCACCCAGCTCATCAACAAGGTCCTCAAGGACGGCAAGCGCCGCCTCGCCGAGCGCATCGTCTACGAAGCCCTCGAGAACTGCCGCAAGAAGGCCGACTCGGACCCCGTGGTCATCCTCAAGCGCGCGCTCGACAACGTCAAGCCGACCCTCGAGGTCCGCTCCCGCCGCGTCGGCGGCGCGACCTACCAGGTCCCGGTCGACGTGCGCCCGCAGCGCGCCACCACCCTCGGTCTCCGCTGGCTCGTGGGCTACTCCCGCGACCGCCGCGAGAAGAGCATGGTCGAGCGTCTGACGAACGAGATCCTGGACGCTTCGAACGGCCTCGGTGCAGCGGTCAAGAAGCGCGAGGACACGCACAAGATGGCCGATTCCAACAAGGCATTCGCGCACTACCGCTGGTAGTCGCAGAGAGACTGAGAGATCGTGGCTAACAAAGCTAACGCGGCGCTCGCCAAGCTCCGCAACATCGGCATCATGGCCCACATCGACGCCGGCAAGACGACCACCACCGAGCGCATCCTGTACTACACGGGCGTGTCGCACAAGATCGGTGAGGTCCACGACGGCGCCGCGACGATGGACTGGATGGAGCAGGAGCAGGAGCGTGGTATCACCATCACCTCCGCCGCTACCAAGTGCGAGTGGGACGACCACATCATCCAGATCATCGACACGCCGGGCCACGTCGACTTCACCGTCGAGGTGGAGCGTTCGCTCCGCGTCCTCGACTCCGCCATCGCCGTCTACGACGGTGTCGCGGGCGTCGAGCCGCAGACCGAGAACGTCTGGCGTCAGGCGAACAAGTACGACGTTCCGCGTATGTGCTTCGTCAACAAGCTCGACCGCACCGGCGCGAACTTCTTCCGCTGCGTCGAGATGATGCAGGACCGCCTCAACTCCAACACCGCGGTGATCCAGCTTCCGATCGGGAACGAGGCCGACTTCATCGGCGTCGTCGACCTGGTCGAGATGCACGCCAAGGTGTGGCGCGGCGAGACCGGTCTGGGCGAGGAGTACACGGTCGAGGAGATTCCCGCGGACCTGGCCGACCAGGCCGAGGAGTACCGCGAGAAGCTGCTGGAGACCCTCTCGGACGTCGAGGACGAGTTCGCGGAGAAGTTCCTCTCCGGCGAGGAGATCACGACCGCCGAGATCAAGGCCGCGATCCGCAAGGCCACGATCGCCAACCAGATCAACCCGGTGCTCTGCGGCACCGCGTTCAAGAACAAGGGCGTGCAGCCCCTGCTCGACGCGGTCGTGGACTACCTGCCGAGCCCGCTCGACATCCCGGCGATCCAGGGGACCCTCACCGACAACGAGACCCCCGCCGAGCGTCACGCGGACGTCGAGGAGCCCTTCGCCGGTCTGGCCTTCAAGATCCAGACCGACAAGCACCTCGGCCGCCTGACCTACGTCCGGATCTACTCGGGCACGGTCTCCACCGGCACCCAGGTCGTGAACTCGACCAAGGGCCGCAAGGAGCGCGTCGGCAAGATCTACCAGATGCACGCCAACAAGCGCGAAGAGCGCTCGGAGGCGCAGGCCGGCGACATCATCGCGGTGCAGGGCCTCAAGGCCACCACCACCGGTGACACGCTCAGCGACTCCGGCGACCAGGTGATCCTCGAGTCGATGATCTTCCCCGAGCCGGTCATCGACGTGGCCATCGAGCCAAAGTCGAAGGCCGACCAGGACAAGCTGGCCACCGCGATCCAGCGCCTCGCCGAAGAGGACCCGACCTTCCGGGTCAAGACCGACGAGGACTCCGGCCAGACGATCATCTCGGGCATGGGCGAGCTGCACCTCGACATCTTGGTCGACCGCATGAAGCGGGAGTTCAACGTCGAGGCCAACATCGGCAAGCCGCAGGTGGCCTACCGCGAGACGGTCACCCAGCGGATCGAGAAGGTCGAGTACCTGCACAAGAAGCAGACCGGTGGTTCCGGTCAGTTCGCGCGCGTGCTCGTCAACCTCGAACCGCTGGAGATGAAGTCGAACGAGGACGAGATCTTCGCCTTCGACGACAAGATCACCGGTGGCCGCATTCCGCGCGAGTACATCCCGTCGGTCAAGGCCGGCGCGGAGTCCGCGCTCGAGGACGGCGTCCTGGCGGGCTACCCGCTGGTCGGCGTCAAGATGGAACTGATCGACGGTCAGTACCACGAGGTCGACTCCTCGGAAATGGCCTTCAAGATCGCCGGTCGCATGGCGCTCAAGGAAGCCGCCAAGCGGGCCCGTCCCGTGATCCTCGAGCCGATGATGTCCGTGGAGGTCATCTGCCCCGAGGACAACATGGGCGATGTCATCGGCGACATCAACTCCCGTCGCGGCATGGTCCAGGAGATGGGCGAGCGCGGCAACGACCGTACGGTCAAAGCCGTCGTTCCGCTGTCGGAGATGTTCGGTTACGTCGGCGACCTGCGGTCGAAGACGGCCGGGCGTGCGAACTACTCGATGCAGTTCGACACCTACGCCGAAGTCCCGGCGAACGTCGCCAAGGAGATCATCGCCAAGGCGACAGGCGAGTAAGCGTTTCGGGCGCCCAAGCCTGGGCGCCCGGCGCTGACCACCTGTTGCCAGCAGAGGCGCTGAGTTCCAAAGCGACGCAATAGGTCAGATAAGTCAAACCAGATTTAACCAGTCCACAGGAGGACGAAGTGGCAAAGGCAAAGTTCGAGCGGACCAAGCCGCACGTCAACATCGGCACGCTGGGTCACGTCGACCACGGCAAGACCACGCTCACCGCGGCGATCACCAAGGTCCTGCACGACAAGTTCCCGGACCTGAACCCGTACACGCCGTTCGACGAGATCGACAACGCTCCCGAGGAGCGCCAGCGCGGTATCACGATCTCGATCTCGCACGTCGAGTACCAGACCGAGGCCCGGCACTACGCGCACGTCGACTGCCCCGGCCACGCCGACTACATCAAGAACATGATCACCGGTGCCGCCCAGATGGACGGCGCGATCCTGGTCGTGTCCGCCGCTGACGGCCCCATGCCGCAGACCCGCGAGCACGTCCTGCTCGCCCGCCAGGTCGGCGTTCCTTACGTCGTCGTGGCGCTGAACAAGTCCGACATGGTCGACGACGAGGAAATCCTCGAGCTCGTCGAGATGGAGGTCCGCGAGCTGCTGTCCGACCAGGGCTTCCCGGGTGACGACGCTCCCGTCGTTCAGGTCTCCGCGCTGGGCGCCCTCGAGGGCGAGCAGAAGTGGGTCGACGCCGTGGCCGAGCTCATGCAGGCCGTCGACGACTCGGTCCCGGAGCCGGAGCGCGCGACCGACCTGCCGTTCCTCATGCCGATCGAGGACGTCTTCACCATCACCGGCCGCGGCACCGTCGTGACCGGTCGTGTGGAGCGCGGTGTGCTCCTCCCCAACGAGGAAGTCGAGATCGTCGGCATCCGCGAGGGCGCGATCCAGACCAAGGTCACCGCCATCGAGATGTTCCGCAAGACCCTCGACGACGCGCGCGCCGGTGAGAACGTGGGCCTCCTGCTCCGCGGCACCAAGCGCGAAGAGGTCGAGCGCGGCATGGTCGTCGTCAAGCCGAAGACCACCACGCCGCACACCGACTTCGAGGCCGCGGTCTACATCCTTTCCAAGGACGAAGGCGGCCGTCACACGCCGTTCTTCAACAACTACCGCCCGCAGTTCTACTTCCGTACCACGGACGTGACCGGCGTCGTGACCCTCCCCGAGGGCACCGAGATGGTCATGCCGGGTGACAACACCGACATGAAGGTGGAGCTCATCCAGCCCATCGCCATGGACGAGGGTCTGCTCTTCGCGATCCGCGAGGGTGGCCGCACGGTCGGCTCCGGCCGCGTCACCAAGGTCCTCAAGTAAGACCGCTTCCGGGGTGGCCCATCGCCAAGGCGAGGCTTGCGAGCCTGTCCGAAGCTCTGCGGTCACCCCGGTTTACTTGCGTCTCATACGATGCGCATCGTGACCGGAGGCCTCCTCCGGTCCGGCGTTCGAGGCGCTGACCAACCGCACACGCGTAACCTGTCCCACTGTTGCCCGACCCCAGCTTGCTGGGCGAATGGGGGAGCAGGCATAATATTCAGGTTGCGTACGCTCCGGCGTCCCCAGTGCTGTGCACTGCGAAGGACTCCGGTGCTCACGCCCGGCCCGCGGGCCCGAGTAGGCACTTAACCGTGCTGAGAGGGACCGTTTCATGACGGGCAGGCGGGCGAGCCAAAGGGACAAGCAAGGGGGACAACTGTGCCCCAAGTAAGTCTTAAACTCGCGACACGCCCGACCGCGTGGAGCGGTCTGAACAGCCAATTTACGTTAGGTTAGGAATCATGGCGGGACAGAAGATCCGCATCAGGCTGAAAGCCTACGACCACGAGGTCGTGGACTCCTCGGCCCGCAAGATCGTGGAGACGGTCACCCGTACCGGTGCTGCCATCTCCGGGCCGGTGCCGCTGCCGACTGAGATCAACCGCTTCTGCGTGATCCGGTCGCCGCACAAGTACAAGGACTCGCGCGAGCACTTCGAGATGCGCACGCACAAGCGCCTCATCGACATTCTCGACCCGACCCCGAAGACGGTCGACTCGTTGATGCGCCTTGACCTCCCGGCCGGTGTCGACATCGAGATCAAGCTGTAGGGGACCAATGGACAGGCAGATCAAGGGAATCCTGGGCACCAAGCTCGGCATGACCCAGGTTTGGGACGAGAACGGCCGCGCCGTTCCGGTCACTGTGGTGCAGGCCGGCCCGAACGTGGTCACCCAGGTTCGCAAGCCCGATGTCGACGGCTACGCAGCCGTCCAGCTGGGCTTCGGCGACATCAAACTCAAGAACGTGACCAAGCCGCTCCAGGGCCACTTCGAGAAGGCCGGTGTCGCTCCGCGACGCCACCTCGTCGAACTGCGCACCTCGGACGCCGCCGACTACGACCTCGGCCAGACCGTCGAAGCCACCATCTTCGAATCCGGTCAGCTCGTGGACGTCACCGGCACGACCAAGGGCAAGGGCTTCGCCGGCGTCATGAAGCGCCACGGCTTCGGCGGTCTCCCCGCCAGCCACGGTGCGCACAAGGTCCACCGCGCCCCCGGTTCGATCGGTGGCTGCGCCACCCCGGGCCGCGTCTTCAAGGGCATGCGCATGGCCGGCCGGATGGGTCACTCCCGACACACGACGCAGAACCTGCGCATCCAGGCGGTCGACGCCGAGCGCGGTCTGCTGCTCATCGTGGGCGCCATCCCCGGGCCGAAGAACGGCCTGGTGCTCGTCCGCACGGCAGTCAAGCAGGTGGCATAACCATGAGCCTCGAAATCAACGTCAAGAACGCCTCTGGCGCTGAGACCGGGAAGACCATCGAGCTCCCGGCGTCGATCTTCGACGTCGAGCCGAACATCCCGCTCATGCACCAGGTCGTCACGGCGCAGCTGGCCGCCGCCCGCACGGGCTCGGCCAAGACCAAGACCCGTGGCGAGGTCCGCGGCGGCGGCAAGAAGCCGTACCGCCAGAAGGGCACCGGCCGCGCCCGTCAGGGCTCGATCCGCGCGCCGCAGTTCAACGGCGGCGGCGTCGTCCACGGCCCGCAGCCGCGGTCGTACGCCGAGCGGACCCCCAAGAAGATGAAGGCCGCCGCTCTCGCGGGTGCCCTCACCGACCGGGTGCGCGGCGAGAACGTGCACGTCATCGACGCCTTCGTCGAGGGCGAGTCGCCCAAGACGAAGTCCGCGCAGGCCGCTCTGGCCGCGATCACCGAGTCCTCCAAGGTCCTGGTGGTCCTCACGCGCGACGAGCAGACCGCGGCCCTGAGCCTGCGGAACCTGCCCGAGGTGCACCTGCTCGACTGGGGCCAGGTCAACACCTACGACGTGCTCAACAACGAGGACATCGTGTTCAGCGAGGCCGCCATCGAGGCGTTCATCGCTGACCGGACTGAGCAGGAGGTCGCGGCGTGAGCGAAGTGACCGTCGCCGACCCGCGCGACATCATCATCAAGCCGGTCATCTCGGAGAAGACCTACACCCTCCTCGGCGAGGGCAAGTACACCTTCGAGGTCGACCCGCGCGCCAACAAGAGCCACATCAAGATCGCCATCAAGCAGATCTTCGACGTGGACGTCAAGAGCGTCAACACCCTGAACCGGTCGGGCAAGCGCAAGCGCACCCGTACCGGCTGGGGACAGCGCAAGAGTGTCAAGCACGCGATCGTCACCGTGGAAGGCGACCCCGGTCGCCTGGGTGAGATCTTCGGCGGACAGATCTCGTAGGAGCTAGAAGAGATGGCTATTCGCAAGTACAAGCCGACGACCCCGGGTCGTCGCGGTTCGAGCGTCTCCGACTTCGCCGAGATCACCCGCTCGACCCCCGAGAAGTCGCTGCTCCGTCCGATCACCAAGACCGGCGGGCGCAACAACTCGGGCAAGATCTCGACCCGTCACCGCGGCGGCGGCCACAAGCGCCGTTACCGCGTGATCGACTTCCGTCGCCACGACAAGGACGGCGTGCCGGCGAAGGTCGCGCACATCGAGTACGACCCCAACCGCACGGCGAACATCGCCCTCCTGCACTACGCGGACGGCGAGAAGCGCTACATCCTGGCCCCCAAGGGCATCAAGCAGGGTGACGTGATCGAGAACGGCCCGGAGGCCGACATCAAGCCCGGCAACTCGCTGGAGCTGCGTCACATTCCGGTCGGTACCACGATCCACGCGGTGGAGCTCAAGCCCGGCGGCGGCGCCGCTCTGGGCCGCTCCGCGGGCGCCTCGATCCAGCTGCTCGCCCGTGAAGGCAAGTACGCGCACCTGCGCATGCCCTCCGGTGAGATCCGCCTGGTCCAGGTCACCTGCCGCGGCACCGTCGGTGAAGTCGGCAACGCCGAGCAGGGCAACATCAACTGGGGCAAGGCCGGCCGTATGCGCTGGAAGGGCTGGCGCCCGACCGTCCGCGGTGTCGTCATGAACCCGGTCGACCACCCGCACGGTGGTGGCGAGGGCCGTACGTCCGGTGGTCGCCACCCGGTGAACCCGCAGGGCAAGCCCGAGGGCCGCACCCGCAAGCGCAACCACCCGAACGACCGGCTCATCGTCCGTCGTCGCAACGTCAACCGGAAGCGGGGGAAGTAGTCCATGGCTCGCAGCCTCAAGAAAGGGCCGTTCGTCGACGACCACCTGCAGAAGAAGGTGGACGCTGCGATCGAGACCAAGAGCAAGAACGTCATCAAGACCTGGTCGCGCCGCTCGACGATCACTCCCGACTTCATCGGGTTGACCTTCGGCGTCCACGACGGCCGCAAGCACGTTCCGGTCTACGTCACGGAGAACATGGTCGGGCACAAGCTCGGCGAGTTCGCTCCCACCCGCACGTTCCGCGGGCACGAGAAGGACGACCGGAAGAGCCGTCGCCGCTAGGCCACGGGCTATGAGAAACGAACGAAGGATTTAAAACGATGGCAACAGTGGAGCAGGAGGCTCCGAAGGCGCGCGCGGTGGCGCGGTACGTCCGCGTAGCACCTCGCAAGGCGCGCCGCGTCGTCGACCTCGTGCGTGGTCTGCCCGTGGACGAGGCCTTGACGACTCTCGAGTTCGCGCCTTTCAGCGCGGCCGAGATCGTGTACAAGGTCATCGCGTCGGCTCAGGCGAACGCCGAGAACAACCTCGGTCTCGACCCGGAATCGCTTCTGGTGTCCGAGATCAAGGTCGACGAGGGCCCGACCATGCGCCGGTACCGTCCGCGCGCCCACGGCCGTGCCTACCGGATCAACAAGCGCACCAGCCACATCACCGTGGTGGTCGAGTCGGTCCAGGCCAAGCAGTCCGCCGCTCCCTCGGTTCGCCGGCCCAAGGCCGCCGCACCGAAGCCGGTCGAGACTGACGTGAAGTCCGAGAACGCTGAGAAGGAGGAGACCGCCTAATGGGTCAGAAAATCCACCCGCACGGGTACCGCCTCGGCATCAGCGCCGACTGGACCTCGCGTTGGTACGCCGACAAGGAGTACGCCGACTACGTCGGGGAAGACGTCAAGATCCGCCAGCTCATGACCAAGGGTCTCGAGCGCGCCGGCATCAGCAAGGTCGACATCGAGCGCACCCGCGAGCGGGTCCGCGTCGACATCCACACCGCCCGCCCGGGCATCGTCATCGGCCGCAAGGGCGCCGAGGCCGATCGTCTGCGCGGCAACCTGGAGAAGCTGACCGGCAAGCAGGTCCAGCTGAACATCATCGAGGTCAAGAACCCCGACATCGATGCTCAGCTCGTCGCCCAGGGCGTCGCGGAGCAGCTGTCCAGCCGTGTCAACTTCCGTCGCGCGATGCGCAAGGCCATTCAGTCGGCCATGCGCAACCCGACCGTGAAGGGCATCAAGGTGCAGTGCTCGGGCCGCCTCGGCGGCGCCGAGATGAGCCGTTCCGAGCAGTACCGCGAGGGCCAGGTCCCGCTGCACACGCTGCGCGCGAACATCGATTACGGCCTGTTCGAGGCCGCCACGACCTTCGGCCGCATCGGCGTGAAGGTCTGGATCTACAAGGGTGAGGCCACGCTCAAGGAGCAGGCCGAGCAGGTGCAGCGTCGTCGTGACTCCGGTCCCGACCGCGGCGGCCGCGGTGGTCGCGGCGGAGCCGGCGCAGCCCGTGGCGGACGCGGCCGTGGTGGCCGTGGCGCCGCTCAGCCTGCGGAGGCCGCTGCCGCCGCGCCCGCCGAGTCTGAGAAGCAGGAGGGCTAAGCGACATGCTCATGCCACGGAAACCGCCGCGCGGTTACCGGAAGCCTCACGCTCCGAAGCGCAAGGGCAAGGCCACTCGCGGCACGAAGGTCTCCTTCGGCGAGTACGGCATCCAGGCGCTGGAGCACAGCTATGTGACCAACCGCCAGATCGAGTCCGCTCGTATCGCCATGACCCGCCACATCAAGCGTGGCGGCAAGGTCTGGATCACGATCTTCCCGGACCGTGCGATCACGAAGAAGCCCGCCGAGACCCGTCAGGGTTCCGGTAAGGGCTCGCCCGAATTCTGGGTGGCCAACGTCAAGCCCGGCCGCGTCATGTTCGAGCTTTCGTACCCGACCGAGGAGATCGCCCACGAGGCGCTCCAGCGGGCGATCCACAAGCTCCCGATGAAGTGCCGCATCGTCTCTCGTGAAGGGGCAGGTGAGTAGCAATGGCTACTGGTATCGACACCGGTGAGCTGCGCGAGCTCAACGACAAGGAACTCCAGGCGAAGCTCGTGGAGAAGAAGGAAGAGCTGTTCAACCTGCGGGTCCGTAACGCTACGGGCCAGCTGGAGAACAACCACGAGCTCGGTCTGGTCCGCAAGGAGATCGCGCGGATCTACACCGTGATGAACGAGCGCCGGCTGGGCCTCAGCGCCGCGCCGGAGGAGGTTGAGAAGTGAGCGAGGAAACTCAGACTCGCGGTCGGCGCAAGGTCCTTGAGGGCTTCGTGGTCGGCGACAAGATGGACAAGACCGCTGTCGTCGAGGTCGAAGACCGCAAGAAGCACCCGCTGTACGGCAAGGTCATTCGGTCCAACAAGAAGTACAAGGCTCACGACGAGAACAACGAGGCCGGCATCGGCGACCGCGTTTCCATCATGGAGACCCGTCCGCTGTCGAAGACCAAGCGTTGGCGCATCGTCGAGATCCTCGAGAAGGCGAAGTAGGGGGATCGGGACGTGATTCAGCAAGAGTCGCGGCTCAAGGTCGCCGACAACACCGGTGCGCGGGAGATCCTGTGCATCCGTGTCCTCGGCGGCTCCGGCCGACGCTACGCCGGTATCGGCGACACGATCGTTGCTTCCGTCAAGGACGCCACCCCGGGTGCCGGGGTGAAGAAGGGTGACGTCGTCAAGGCCGTCATCGTTCGCACGGTCAAGGAGACGCGCCGTCCCGACGGCACGTACATCAAGTTCGACGAGAACGCCGCCGTCCTCGTCAAGGACGGCGAACCGCGAGGGACCCGTATCTTCGGGCCGGTCGCCCGCGAACTGCGCGACAAGCAGTTCATGAAGATCATCTCCCTCGCACCGGAGGTGCTGTAAGAGATGAAGATCAAGAAGGGCGACCGAGTCCGCGTCATCGCAGGCAAGGACAAGGGTGCCGAGGGACTGGTGCTGGAGGCGTACCCCGACCGCGAGCGCGTGCTCGTCGAGGGCGTCAACCGCATCACCAAGCACACCAAGGCCGGGCAGACCTCGCGCGGTTCGAAGACCGGTGGCATCGTGGTGCAAGAGGCCGCGATCCACGTTTCGAACGTGCAGGTCCTTGACGCCGACAACCAGCCCACCCGCGTGGGCTACCGGTTCGGCGACGACGGCCGCAAGGTCCGTGTTTCGAAGCGGACGGGTAAGGACCTGTAATGACTGACGTTGCAGAGAAGATCCAGCCGCGCCTGAAGGAGACCTACCGCTCCGACATCAGGCCCGCGCTGCAGGAGCAGTTCAAGTACGTCAACATCCACCAGATCCCCGGTCTGACGAAGATCGTGGTCAACATGGGTGTCGGCGAGGCCGCTCGCGACTCGAAGCTCATCAACGGGGCGCTCGAGGACCTGACCACCATCACCGGTCAGAAGCCTCTCGTCCGTCGGGCCAAGAAGTCGATCGCGCAGTTCAAGCTGCGTGAGGGCCAGGCGATCGGCGCGAAGGTGACCCTTCGCGGCGACCGCATGTGGGAGTTCCTCGACCGCCTCCTGGCGATCGCGCTGCCGCGCATCCGCGACTTCCGCGGGCTCTCGGACCAGCAGTTCGACGGCAACGGGAACTACACCTTCGGTCTCACCGAGCAGAGCGTGTTCCCCGAGATCGACCAGGACAAGATCGACCGGGTTCGCGGTATGGACATCACGCTGGTGACCACCGCGAAGACCGACGACGAAGGCCGGGCGTTCCTGAAGCTGCTCGGCTTCCCGTTCAAGGAGAACGACAATGGCTAAGAAAGCCCTCATCGCGAAGGCCAAGCGGAAGCCGAAGTTCGCCGTGCGCGCCTACACCCGCTGCCAGAAGTGCGGCCGGCCGAAGGCCGTCTACCGCAAGTTCGGCCTGTGCCGCGTCTGCGTGCGCGACATGGCCCACGCGGGTGAACTCCCGGGCGTCCACAAGGCTTCCTGGTAACTCCAGGGCCCATAGCTCCGATCGCCACAGGCCCCGCCGGTCTTCATAAGGCGGGGAACCGGGGTGAGAAAGGTAAACAACGCTAATGACAATGACCGACCCGATCGCAGACATGCTGACCCGTCTGCGGAACGCCAACCAGGCGTACCACGACCAGCTCACGATGCCGCACTCCAAGATGAAGGCCTCCATCGCGGAGGTCCTCAAGCAGGAGGGCTACATCGCCGAGTGGCGCGTCGTGGACCCTGAAGAGGGCAAAGTCGGCAAGAACCTGGTCATCGACCTCAAGTTCGGCGAGCGCCGCGAACGGTCCCTTGCGGGCCTGCGCCGCGTCTCCAAGCCGGGCCTGCGGGTCTACGCCAAGTCCACTGAGCTGCCGCGCGTTCTCGGCGGCCTGGGTGTGGCCATCGTGTCCACGTCCCAGGGCCTGCTGACGGACCGTCAGGCTCGCAAGCGCGGCGTTGGCGGCGAAGTCATCGCCTACGTCTGGTAGCAGGAGGGTATAAGCATGTCCCGCATTGGGAAGCAGCCGATTCTGGTGCCCTCCGGCGTCGAGCTCAAGATCGACGGTGCGACGGTGACCGTGAAGGGCCCCAAGGGCCAGCTCAGCACTGAGCTGCCCGAGCCGATCGGCATCGAGAAGAACGAGGACGGGACCTTCGCGGTCACCCGCCCCAACGACGAGCGCAAGTCCCGTGCCCTGCACGGCCTGGCTCGCAGCCTCGTCAACAACATGGTCGTCGGCGTCTCGGAGGGCTACAAGAAGTCCCTCGAGATCAACGGCACCGGTTACCGGGCCGTGGCCAAGGGCAAGGGCGTGGAGATGAGCCTCGGCTTCTCCCACACCATCCAGGTCGACGCTCCGGAAGGCATCTCGTTCAAGGTCGAGAAGCCGACCCTGCTGCACGTCGAGGGCATCGACAAGCAGCTCGTCGGTCAGGTCGCGTCGAACATCCGCCGACTGCGTCCGCCGGAGCCCTACAAGGGCAAGGGCGTCAAGTACGTCGACGAGCGCATCCGCCGCAAGGCCGGGAAGGCAGGCAAGTAATGGCGAGCAAACTCGAGAACCGCCGCCCGTCCGGCTCGGTCTCCGAACGTCGCCGGATCGGCAAGAACCGGCGCCACTTCCGTGGCCGCAAGAAGATCACCGGTACGGCCTCGCAGCCGCGCCTCGCGGTCTTCCGGTCCTCGAAGCACATCGTGGCCCAGGTCATCGACGACGTCACCGGCCACACGCTGGCCGCCGCGTCGACGGTGGAGCCCGGCCTCCGTGCGTTCGAGGGCGACAAGACCGCCAAGGCCAAGGAAGTCGGCAAGCTGGTCGCCGAGCGCGCCAAGGAAGCCGGCGTCGAAGCGGTCGTGTTCGACCGCGGTGGCGTCAAGTACCACGGCCGCGTTGCGGCCCTGGCCGACGCCGCCCGTGACAACGGCCTGAAGTTCTAGGACTTCAGAACGGTTTCGAAGCCGGGGCGGAGAGCAGCTGCTCTCCGCCCCGGCTTTCGTCGTACCCCGCCCCTGGCTGTTTTGGTGTGATTTGCGTCGGCCCTGCCGAGGGGCGGGTTTGCGGGATCCGCCGCGCTGGGTCAGGATGGGCGGGTGCGTTCGCCGAAGCTCTCCCGCAAGACCGTGCTCGTCTCGAGTGTCGCCGGGGCCTTCGCGGTCGTCGGCGGGGGCGCCGTGATCGCCGAGGCCGCGGCGCGGCGCGACGACGAGGAACCGCAGGCCGCCGAGCCTTCGGAGACGACGCCTGACTGGGTCGAGGCGCGGCTGGCGTCGATGTCGCTGCAGGACAAGGTCGGCCAGCTGTTCATGGTGTACGTGCACGGGGAGACGGCCGATACCGACCAGGCCGACGCGGTCGACTCCAACCGTGAGCACCTCGGATCGGACAACGGCGCAGCGTTCGTGGCGGATTTCAAGCCCGGCGGGATCATCTACTTCGACTGGGCCAACGGCCTGTCCGATCCTGACCAGGTCGCGGCGCTCTCGAGCGGCCTCCAGGAGGCCTCCGAGATCCCGCTGCTCATCGCCACCGACCAGGAGTACGGCACGGTCGTGCGGATCGGCGAGCCCGCCACGCAATTCCCCGGGGCGATGCCGCTGGGCGCGACCCGCGACGTCGAGGCCGCGAGGCGCGCGGCCGAGGCGGCGGCCGTCGAGCTGCGGGCGATGGGCCTCAACCAGAACTTCGCGCCGGACGCCGACGTGAACGTCGACCCGGCGAACCCGGTGATCGGAGTGCGGTCCTTCAGTTCGGACCCCGAGCTCGTCGGCCGGTTCACGGCCGCGCAGGTGGGCGGCTACCAGTCCGGGGGAGTGGCGGTCTCCGCCAAGCACTTCCCGGGCCATGGCGACACGGGCACCGACAGCCACGTGGGCCTGCCGGTCATCACCCACACCGCCGAGGAGTGGGAGCGGATCGACGCCCCGCCGTTCACCGCCGCGATCGCGGCCGGGACTGACATGGTCATGTCGGGCCACCTGCAGTTCCCGGCCCTCGACGACTCCCTGAAGCCCGCCACGCTCTCGGCGCCGATCCTCACCGGGCTGCTGCGCGAGCGGCTCGGATTCGACGGCGTGATCGTCACCGATTCCCTCGAGATGGAAGGCGTCCGCACCGAGTACGGCGACGAGCGGGTGCCGGTGATGGCGCTCCAGGCCGGGGTCGACCTGCTGCTCATGCCGCCGAACTTCCAGCTCGCCTATGAAGCGGTGCTCCACGCGGTCGAGTTGGGGGAGCTCACCGAGGAGCGGATCGACGCCTCGGTGCGGCGGCTGCTGGCGCTCAAGGCCGCCCGCGGCATCGTCGAGGCACCCCCGACCGATCCGGCCGGGACCGGCATCGTCGGTTCCGACGAGCACCGCGGCGTCGCCGCCGACATCGCCGACCGCTCGATCACCCTGCTCGCGAACGACGGCACGCTGCCGCTCGCCGCCGGGTCGGTCCTGGTGGCCGGCTGGGGCGAGAACACCACCGCCCGCTTGGCCGATGCGCTGAACACCCAAGGGCTGCAGGCGGAAGCGCTCGTCACCGGCGACGCGCCGGACGCCGACCGGATCAAGGCCGCCGTGGCCGCGGCCGCGGGCCGCGACCTCGTCGTCGTCGCCACGTACAACGTCGGCGCGGGCGGTGCGCAGGCGAACCTGATCGCCGAGCTGCTGAAGTCCGGCGCGCGCGTCGTGACCGCCGCGGTCGGCACGCCCTACGACGTCGCACGCCACGGCGCGGCCAACGCGAGCCTGGCGTCGTATTCGTACACGACCGCTTCCCTTGCCTCCCTGGCGAAGGTCATCACCGGCGCGATCGACCCGAGCGGCGCGCTGCCCGTGGACGTGCCGAACGCGGACGGCGAGATCGCCTTCGCCTTCGGCCACGGCCTGCACTACGCGTAGCCGTTCACTCGCCCGTAGTGGAAAGTTATTTTCACAAGCTTGACTCGCAGTGGAGCTTATCTTCATACTGGGTGCCGGGTGCAAAACCGTGCACTCCCCCCAATCCACTGATCTCCTCACAAGCAGGGAGTAATAGTGAAGCGCTTCCCAACCCTCAGCTTCCCCACCCTTTCCCGCCGCAGACTCCGAGCCGCCGCCGTCCTCATCGCGGCCACCGTCCTCACCGCCGCCGGACTCGCCGTCGCGAGCCCGGCCCAGGCGCAGACCCGCGTCGCCGGCATCGACGTCTCCAACTACCAGGGCACGATCAACTGGACCTCCGTCAGGAACTCCGGCGTCCAGTGGGCCTACATCAAGGCCACCGAGGGCACCACCTACAAGGACCCCCGGTTCAACACCAACTACGTCGCCGCCTACAACGCGGGCGTGATCCGAGGGGCGTACCACTTCGCCCGGCCCGGCAGCTCCAGCGGCACCGCGCAGGCGGACTACTTCGCCAGCAACGGCGGCGCCTGGTCGGCCGACAACCTCACCCTGCCCGGGGCGGTCGACCTCGAGGCCCCGCCCTCGGGTGCGGCCTGCTACGGCCTCACCACCACCCAGATGCGCACCTGGATCACCGACTTCTACAACCGGTACAAGGCGCGCACCGGCCGCGACGTGGTCATCTACACGACCGCCTCCTGGTGGAACTCCTGCACCGGCTCGTGGACCGGCATGGCCTCGAAGAGCCCGCTCTGGGTCGCGCACTGGGGCGCCACGGCCCCGACGCTCCCGGCTGGCTGGAGCAGCACGACCTGGACGTTCTGGCAGTACACCGCCACCGGCTCGGTCTCCGGCATCGCCGGCAACGTCGACCGCGACCACTTCAACGGCGCTCGGGACCGACTCCTGGCCCTCGCCAACAACACGTAACCCGCACCACTGAAAGGCGGGGGCCCACAAGGCCCCCGCCTTCGCCTTGCCCCCCGCGGCCCGAACACAACAAGGAAGCGCTGATCAACGCATTGATCGAAGGGATCGTCCTCAGGTGTCGGTGCGGTTCGAAACATTGGAGGAACTTGAGGTGTTCCTCCCGGTCGAATCGTTCGAACGTGACCTACTTCCCGAAGCTGGACGTCGTAGGACCGGACTAGCCGCGGTCAGGCGCGCTGGCGGTCCGACACCGCCGCCGCGGTGGCGGCCAGAGCCTTGGCAGTTCGCTTGCGCTGCTTGGCCGCCACCCCTACGAACAGGCAGTCGACGACCATGAGCTGGGCGATCCGGCTGACCGTGGCGCCCGAGCGGAACGTCGTCTCCCTTGCGGCCGTGGTCAAGACGAGGTCCGCCGCCTTCGCGAGCGGCGAGCGGGCGTGGTTGGTGATGGCGATCGTCATCGCTTCGCGGTCGCGGGCGGACTCGAGGAACTCGACGGTCTCGGTCGTCGCCCCGGAGTGGGAGATCGCGACCGCGACGTCCCTCGGGCTCGCGAGCGCGGTCGCGACGAGCGCGGAGTGCACGTCCGGCCACGAGAACGCGGTGCAGCCGATGCGGTGGAGCTTCTTGACGAGGTCGGCGGCCACGATCCCGGAGGCCTCGACGCCGAAGACGTCGATGCGGCCCGCGGCGGCGAGGGCCGCCACGGCGGCCTCGCACGCGGCCGTGTCGAGGGCGTTCGCGGTATCGGTGATCGCGCCGACGTCCGCGTAGGAGACGGTCGCGATGATGCGTGACATGTCGGCGCCCGTGGGGATGTCGCCGCCCGCGATCTCGCGGTCCGGGCCCTCGCCGGTGCCGATGACGGCCTGCGCGGCGCGCATGCGAAGCTCACGGTGCCCGGCGAGGCCGAGCGAGCGGCAGAACCGCACCACGGTGGCCTCGGAGGTGCCCGCGGCGCGTGCGAGTTCGGTGATCGTCCGGGTCGAGGCGGCCTCGGGCTCGCGGATGATCTCCTGGGCGACCTTGGTCTCCGCCTTCGAGAGCGAGGGCAGGACGGATTTGATGAGCACCAGGAGGTTGGGCGTGTCGGTGCGGCTGGCAGGCATGACGACACCGTACACCTGCGGGAGGGGGCGCATGGTCCGGCGCGATTCTTCATGTCCAGGCGGTGGAATGAAAATTCACTTCATTGCGCTAGGCTCGCAACTGTGAGTGAGACGACCGAGCGCCTGCGGGCGCGCACCCAGCTGGCCGCCTTGGCAACCGAGCAGGCCGACCCCCGCTACGCCGGGATCGAGGACCTCTCGACGATTGACTTGGCGCGCACCATGAACGAGGCCGACGCGAGCGTCCCGGCCGCCGTCGCCGCGGTGCTCCCCGAGGTCGCCGCCGCGATCGACGCGGTGGCCGACCGGCTCGCGAAGGGCGGGCGGCTGCGGTACGTCGGGGCCGGGACCGCCGGGCGGATGGCGGTCATGGACGCGGCCGAGTGCCCGCCCACGTTCTCGACCGACCCCGAACTGGTGAAGGCGGTCCTCGCGGGCGGCAAGGCCGCCGAAGGCGGCGCCGTGGAAGGCACCGAGGACGACGCGGCCGCCGGGATCTCGGCCATGGCCGCCGAGGACATCGGCCCCGCCGACGCGGTGGTGGGCCTGGCCGCGAGCGGCCGCACGCCGTTCGTGGTCGCGGCGGTCGAGGAGGCCCGGCGGCGCGGGGCGCTCACCGTGGGGCTGTCCTGCAACGCGGGCACGCTGCTTTCGGCGGCGGCCGAGCACCGCATCGAGGTCGAGGTCGGGCCGGAGGTCGTGGCCGGGTCGACGCGGCTGAAGTCGGGCACGGCGCAGAAGTTCGTGCTCAACATGATCTCGACGATCGCCATGGTGCGCTTGGGAAAGGTCTACCGGAACTACATGGTGGACATGCGGGTCGCGAACTCGAAGCTGGCGGCGCGGGCAGTGCGGATGATCCGCGAGATCACCGGCGCCGACGCGGAGGCGGCGGAGGCGGCCCTGGCCGCCTCGGGCGAGCACGTGAAGACCGCGGTGGTCATGCTCGAACTCGGCATCGGCGCACCGGAGGCGAAGGCGAAGCTGGATGCGGCCGAGGGCCGCCTCTCGGGGGCGCTCAAGGCGGTGTGAGAGCGCGAGCGAGCGTGACTCGCGTCCCGTTCGATGTCGGACCCGTGTGGGAGAGCCGTCTCATTTCTTCGGTTGGTCGGAGGTGGATGCGGGTGGGAAGGGGCATGCCCTATGGCCGCCGGCCGGCGAATCAGCGCCAGGCGAGCTGGCGGTGGAGGCGGACCCTGGCCTCGGGGTCGGTGACGAAGGCGCTGGCGGCCATCCAGGCCGCGCCGATCGCGGGGTCCGTGGCCTTGCTGATGCCGGCCTTCGGATACACGAGTCGGAACCGCTCCTGGAGCAGCGCGGCGATCGGTGTCGGACGGGTGAGGAGGCTGCCCGCCATCACGATCGGCAGCTCGCGGTCGACCACGTACGACACCGATTCGGCGAGGTGCCCGACGGCGCGCGCCACGATCGACTCGGCCACCGGGTCGCCGCCGTCCGCCGCCTCGCACACGAGCGCTGAGAAGCGCGAGAGCCGCACCGGAGGGTCCGCCATGCACTTGGCGACGAGCGCGCCCGAGCGGCGCTTGTCGGGGGCGATGGCGGCGATGATGGCCTCGACGAGGCGCCCGCCGGGGCCGTTGCCGTCGATGTGGCGCAGCGCGGCGCGTACGGCCTCGCGGCCGAGCCAGAAGCCCGATCCGGCGTCGCCGAAGAGCCAGCCGTAGCCGTCGGAGCGCAGGGCGGGGGTCCGGTCGCGGATCGCGAACGCGACGGCTCCGGTGCCCGAGACGACGACGGTGCCGTCCGATGCGGACGATCCGGCCGCGAACGCGATCACAGCGTCGGAGACGACCTCGACCTCGCAGTCGGTCGCGAAGCGCCGCTTGAGGTCCGCGGAGAGTTCCCGCACTTCCTCGGTGAGGGAGAGCGCTCCGGCCGTGCCGACGCAGACCGAGCCGACCTCCGCGGGGTCGATGCCGCCGAGGGCCCGCTGGAAGGCGAGGGCCATGTTGGACAGCGCGATCTCCCGGTCGCCGCCGACCGGGTTGGCCGGTCCTGACGCTCCGGTGCCGAGCACCGCGCCGGTCTCGTCGATGAGGACGGCGCGGCTGCTGGTCCCGCCGGCGTCGAGGCCGACGGCGAGTCTTGCGTGCATGTTGGGGTCCCCGCTCCTTGCGATACCAGCAGTATCCGCCTTCGGTGCAAACCAGTAAAAATAATTCTCATGAACTTGACACGAGTGTGTCATAGGTAATAGTTTTTCTTGCATCCACCTCCCGAAGAGGATGCCAATGGAGCGAACCAGCCCAGATGCGCCCATCGCACCCGCCGCGGACGGAGTCCTCGAACGGATCCGCCACGGCGCGAGCGAACTGTCCGACGCCATGTCGAAAGTGGCCGACCAAGTACTGGCCGACCCCGAAGCCGCCGCGCGGGCCACGATCATGGACCTCGCCGAGCTCTCCGGTACCTCCCCAGGAACCATCACTAGATTCTGCCGTCATCTCGGATATGACGGTTACGCCGCCCTCAGGGTTGCAATCGCAACCGAAACGGGACGTGCGTCCGCCCGCCTCGAGACCGGCTGGGACGTCAACATCGGGCAGGAGATCGCCCCCTCCGATCCCCTCGACCGGGTCCTCAAGCAGCTCATCACCATCGACGCCGCGATGCTTCGCGACACTGTGGACACTCTCGACCTGGACGCCGTCGAACGCGTCGCCGCCCGCGTCTGCGACGCCCGCCGCGTCGACGTCTACGGCGTCGGCACCAGCGCCACCGTCGCCCGCGAACTCCAGATGGGCTTCTACCGCATCGGCGTCGCCGCGTGGGTCTGGACCGAGGTCCACGACGCGCTCGCCAGCGCCGCCCTCCTCGGCGAGGGCGACATCGCCTTCGCCGTCTCCATCTCCGGTTCCACGGCCGAGGTCATCGAGATGCTCTCCGAGGCCGACAGCCGCGGCGCCCTCACCGTCGCCATGACCGGCCGCGCCGACTCGGCCCTCGCCGAGATCGCCGACATCTGCCTGGTCTCGGCCACCACTCGCACCGGCCACCGCGCCGACCTGCTCGCCTCCCGGCATTCGGCGCTGCTCGTCGCCGACCTCGTGCACATCGCGGTCGCGCAGCGGCGATTCCCCGCGGCACTCGAGGCCCTGGAGTCCCGGGCCCGAGCCGTGGTCGGCCACCGGCCGACGCGGCAGCGGAACGGAGCGAGCTGACCCTCGCCGTCCACAGCGGTCATGCCCACCCTGCTACCCCTTGAAGGAGCGACCATGAGGAACACTTCAGCCGACAAGCATCCGATGTTCAACCGCCGCAACCTGTTCGGCGCCACCGCTGCCGGTCTCGCGGCCTCGTCGCTGGCGGCCTGCGCCACCAGCGGCGGCGACGGCGACGGCCAAGAGGTCACCGTAGGAGACGACGCCGAGAACCCCTTCGACGTCGACCCGAAGGCGCCCTTGGACGTCGTCATCTTCGACGGCGGCTTCGGCAACGAGTACGCCGTCGCCCACCAGGCGATCTACAAGGAGGCGTTCCCGGACGCCGAGATCACGCACCTCGCTACGCAGGCGATCGCCGAGACCCAGCAGCCGCGCTTCGCCGAAGGCAAGCCCGCCGACGTCCTCGACAACTCCGGGGCCCAGCAGATCCCGATGGACGCCCTCGTCAGCGACGGGGAGCTGGCCGAGCTCACGCCGCTGCTCGAGGCCCCCTCCTTCGACGACCCGAACGTGACGGTGCTCGACACCCTCCGGGACGGCGTGCTCAAGGCCGGCACCTTCAACGGCAAGGTCTACGCCCTCAACTACGTGTTCAACGCGTGGACGATCTGGTACGACGCCAAGCTCTTCCGCGACCAGGGCTGGACCCCGCCGACCACGTGGGACGAGATGCTCGCCCTCTGCCCCCAGATCCAAGCGGCCGGGATCGCGCCGTGGACGTACGCCGGGCAGCACCCGGTCTACCTCTACGACATGTTCCTCATGCTCGCGGGCCGCCACGGCGGCGTCCAGGTCCTCAAGGACATCGACAACCTCAAGGACGGCGCCTGGGGCCACGAGTCGGTGGTGCTGGCGGCCGAGGCGATGCACGGCCTCGGCTCGGCCGGGTACCTCCTCGACGGCAGCGCGGGCATCGACCACATCCAGTCGCAGACGTCCTTCAACAACAACGAGGCCGCTTTCCTGCCGTGCGGTTCCTGGCTCCCCAACGAGCAGAAGGCGATCGCCCCGGAGGGCTTCGAGTACGCCCCGATGGGCGTGCCGCCGCTCGAGGGCAGCGTCCAGCCCGGTCTCATCAGCGCGGGCGGCGACGAGCCGTTCGTAGTGCCGAAGAACGCGACGAACCTCGCGGGCGCGTACGAGTACCTGCGGATCATGCTCTCGAAGGAGGGCTCGCAGATCTTCAGCGACGCCGTGCAGGCGACCACCGTGGTCAAGGGCGTGGAGCTCGAGAACGAGACCGCGAAGATGACGGACGCCCTGGTGTCCAATCCGGATGACATGTTCCAGCCGCAGTTCCGGTACTGGTACACGAAGATGAACGAGGAGGTGCGCCCCGCGCTCGGCCAGCTCATCAACGCCGAGACGACGCCCGAGGAGTTCATCGCGCGGATGCAGACGGTCGCGGACGAGACGGCCGCCGACGACACCATCGAGAAGTTCACCCACGAGGACTAGGCCCGACGAGCAGAGAGGAGGGCCTGGGCTGTGAAGCACGGCAGGTACCCGTTCATCCTGAGCTTCCTGGCATTGCCGGTGGGGCTGTACGCCTGGCTGGTGATCCTGCCGTTCGCCCAGGCCTTCCAGATCTCCCTGACCGACTGGTCGGGGTCGTCGAACTCCTTCGAGTACATCGGGTTCGACAACTACGTGAACCTGTTCAAGGACGAGCGGCTCGTCCTGCCCGCCTTGCGGCACACCGGGATCATCCTGGTGGTGCTGCCGGTCGTGACGATCGCGCTGGGCCTGTTCTTCGCGTTCATGCTCAACCTCGGCGGGCGGGTGCGCCGGGGCCGCATCGAGGGCGTGCGCGGGGCCCGGTTCCACAAGGTCGTGTACTTCTTCCCGCAGGTGCTGTCGGTGGCGATCATCGGGATCCTGTGGAAGCAGGTGTACGCGCCCGAGAACTTCGGCGGGCTCATCACCGGGGCGCTCACCTCGGTCGGGCTCCCGGCTCCCGTCAACGGGTTCCTGGCGGACAAGCGCATGGTGCTCGCGGCGGTCATCGCCGTCCTCGTGTGGAGCGCCGTCGGGTTCTACCTGGTGTTCTTCTCCTCGGCGATGGCGTCGATCCCGCGCGATCTGTACGAGGCGGCGATCATCGACGGCGCCGGGCGGGGGCCGATGTTCTTCAGGATCACGCTGCCGCTCCTGTGGGACTCGGTGCAGACCGCCTGGATCTACCTCTCGATCGTGGCACTCGACGTGTTCGTGCTCATCTACATGATGACGC
The DNA here is from genome assembly GCF_027622875.1 of Glycomyces luteolus. Lineage (GTDB taxonomy): Bacteria > Actinomycetota > Actinomycetes > Mycobacteriales > Micromonosporaceae > Glycomyces > Glycomyces luteolus. The sequence continues at coordinate 130,618 of NZ_JAPZVP010000004.1, forward strand.
CCGAACGCGGCGGTCCGGACGCGGCGAGCGAAGTGGTCGGCGGCGTCATCTGGAAATACGCGTTCAACCACGGCGAGCAGGCGTTCGCGTCGGCGCTCGGCGTGGTCCTGTTCTTCGCCGCCCTGTCCTTGGCGGTCGTGTCGCTGCGGTTCGGCCGCCGCGAGCGGATCGAGTTCTGAGGAGCGACATGGCAACCGACACCGCCCCCGGCAGTACCGCTGAAGGCGCCTCCGGCGCGGACGAAGCGGCTCCGCCCGCGCGGAACCCGCAGCGAGCACCGCGCCCCGAAGGGAACGTGCTCAACGTCTTCTCCCAGGGCTTCCTGTGGCTGTGGGCGCTCATGGTCATCATCCCCGTGGTCTGGATCGTCATGTCCTCCTTCAAGACCACCCGGGAGATCGCCTCCGACCCGCTCGGCCCGCCCGAGGCGCCGCACTGGGCGAACTACGTGAACGCGTGGACGAACGGCAACATCGGCGGCTACTTCCTCAACACCCTGCAGGTGATGGTCTTCAGCGTCGCCGGCACGATGCTGCTCGGCGCGATGGCCGCGTACGTGCTGGCCCGCTACGAGTTCCCCGGCAACCGCGTCATCTACTTCGGCTTCGCCGCGGGGATGATGTTCCCGGTGTTCCTGGCCCTGTTCCCGCTGTTCAAGACGCTGCAGAACGTGTCCCTGCTCAACACCTACACCGGCCTGGTGATCGTCTACATCGCCTATTCGCTGCCGTTCACGGTCTTCTTCCTGACGGCGTTCTTCCGAACGCTCCCAACGGGAGTCGCCGAGGCCGCGGTCGTGGACGGCGCCGGGCACTACCGGCTGTTCTTCCAGGTCATGCTGCCCATGGCCAAGCCCGGGCTCATCGCCATCACGATCTTCAACATCATCGGCCAGTGGAACCAGTTCCTGCTCCCCCTGGTCCTGCTCGGCCGCAACCCCGACGACGCGATGATCTCCCAAGGCCTCGCGAACCTCGCCCTGCGCCAAGGCTACGAAGGCGACTCGGGCGCCCTCTTCGCCGGAACCGTCCTCGCCATGATCCCGATCTTCATCGCCTACATCCTCTTCCAACGCCAGATCCAGGCAGGCCTGACCGCGGGCGCCATCAAGTAAGCAGCGGATCGTGGAACCGCAGTTCAGCGGAGTCGCCTCGGTCGCTCCCGGGACGCGGCCCGCGACGGCAGCGAGCGCGGCGAAGTCCTTGCGCGCCATCGGGGCTGTCTCATGCCACCTTGAAACCCTCGACGTGCTGATGAGCCAGGTAGGGGAGTTCGTCGAGCACGACCACGCTGGGGTGGTCGTCGGGGAGCAACTGCGCGAGCATCCGCAGCGCGTCGTCCCACGAGGTCGGCGCGGTGCCGAAGGATTCGGCATCGGGGAAGTCGGAGGCGAGAACCGCCTGCGTGACGTTGTGCAGCTCCTGCGAGGCCGAGAGATTCGAGGCGGTGAAGAAGACCGAGGGGCGTCGAGTCGACGCACCGCGTCGGCGTTGTTTTTATGCCGGTTATACGAAGGGTCTTTACAAGAGGGCGACATCTGTGGAAATATCGACATGATTCGATCAGCCCTCGTTCCTCCGGGGGCGCTCGTGAAGGAGACGACGATGTCAACAAGCAAGCGGCTGGGCGCCCTCGCCGCCGCGACGGCCCTCGTGACCACGGCCCTCGGGCTCGCCGCGCCGGCCCCAGCCACGGCCGCGCCCGTGGCGTTCGACAACGGGCAGACCATCACCGACACCTCCGGCAACCTCATGCACGCCCACGGCGGCGGGATGCTCAAAGTCGGCAGCACCTACTACCTGGTCGGCGAGCAGCGCAACGACTACCTCTTCGACCAGGTCAGCATGTACTCCTCCACCGACCTCGTGAACTGGACGTTCGAGAACGACATCCTCAGCGCCGAGTCCCACCCCGACCTCTCCCCGTCCAACATCGAACGCCCCAAGGTCATCCACAACGCCGCCACCGGCAAGTACGTCCTCTGGGCACACAAGGAGAACGGCGTCGACTACGGCGACGCCGAAGTGGCCGTGGCCGTCTCGGACACCGTCGACGGCGACTACACCTACCAGGGCTCCTTCCGCCCCGCCGGATTCGACTCCCGCGACATGACCCTCTTCGTCGACACCGACGGCACCGGCTACCTCATCTCCGCCGCAGACGTCAACTACGACCTCAACGTCTACCGACTCACCCCCGACTACCTCGCCATCGACGAGCTCGTCCACGTCTTCGACGGCTACCACCGCGAGGCACCGGCCGTCTTCCAGCGCAACGGCGTCTACTTCCTCGTCACCTCCGGCGCGACCGGCTGGAACGCCAACCAGACCCAGTACGCGACCACCACGAACTTCCCCGAGGGCGCCTGGTCCGGCTGGTCCAACGCCGGGAACTCCACCACCTACGGCTCCCAGCCCACCTTCGTCACCACCGTGCAGGGCACCGCGGGCACCAGCTACCTCTATATGGGCGACCGCTGGGGACCGCAATGGGGCGGCAAGCCCATGGACAGCGAGTACGTCTGGCTCCCGATCGCCTTCCCCAGCAACACCTCCATGTCGCTGACCTGGTACTCCACCCTCAACATCGACGCCGCCGCGGGCACGATCCAAGGCGTCGTCGGCTCCGAGGACGGCAGCCCATACGCCACCAAGTTCGTCAACGCCGCCTCCGGCCGCTGCATCGACGTGCCCGCCGGCTCCGGCACCGACGGCACCAAGCTCATCCAGTACGACTGCTGGAACGGCGCCCCCCAGGCCTTCACCTTCGACCCGGTCTACCCCGGCTCGAAGGTCGGTGCCGTCTCGAACAGCGCCACCGGCAAATGCTGGGACGTGCTCGACGAGGCCACCGCCAGCGGCGCCCCCGTCGGCCAATGGGGCTGCTGGGCCGGAGGCAACCAGCGCTTCTCCCTGCGCGCGTCCGCGAACGGCAACTACGCGATCGTCGCCCAGCACTCCGGGCTCTGCCTCCAGGCCGCCTCGAACGCCAACAGCGCCGCGATCGTGCAGAGCACCTGCACCGGCGCGACCAACCAGCAATGGGACGTGACCGGCCTCTAGGCGCGTTCCCCCGATACAAGGGCCGCCGCCAGCGGACTTCGCAGTGCTGGCGGCGGCCCTGCTGTGTCCCCGGCCTCAGCCCGACCCCGCCGTTCGCCGATGCACCCCTGACCAGGCATAATCGAGAGGTTGCGCCTCGGTGCGACGTCTCCGGCTCTCGAAGTCGGATATTCCATGCGAGTCAGCTCTATTTCGGGCTGGCGTTGAGCGAACGAAAGGAATCAGTCTCGTGGCTGATCAACAGCAAGCTGCCGCCGGCGGCCGGGACGGCGGCGGCGACCGCCGCGGCGGTCGCGGCGGGCGCGGTGGACGCGAGGGCGGTCGCGGTCGCGACCGCGCCGAGAAGTCCCCGCACGTCGAGCGCGTAGTCACCATCAACCGCGTCGCCAAGGTCGTCAAGGGCGGCCGGCGCTTCGCCTTCACCGCCCTCGTGGTGGTCGGCGACGGCGACGGCAACGTCGGTGTCGGCTACGGCAAGGCCAAGGAAGTTCCCGCCGCCATCGCCAAGGGCGTTGAAGAGGCGAAGAAGAACTTCTTCAAGGTCCCCCGCATCGGCGGCACCATCCCGCACGAGGTCTTCGGTGAGGACGCGGCCGGCCGCGTGCTCCTGAAGCCCGCCTCCGCGGGTACCGGTGTCATCGCGGGCGGTCCCGTGCGCGCCGTGCTCGAATGCGCCGGCGTCCACGACGTCCTGTCGAAGTCCCTGGGCTCCTCGAACGCGATCAACATCGTCCACGCGACGGTGGCCGCGCTCAAGGGTCTCGAGTCCCCGGAGGCCGTCGCGGCCCGCCGCGGCATGGCGCTGGAGGACATCGCTCCCCAGGGTCTGCTGCGCGCCCGCGCCGAGGCCGCCGCGGCCGCGAAGGCTTAGGGGCAGCGACATGGCACGTTTGAAGATCACCCAGCACAAGTCGGTCATCGGCGAGAAGCCGAAGGCCCGTGCGACCATCCAGACGCTCGGCCTGCGCAAGATCGGCCAGACCGTCTACAAAGAGGACCTCCCGCAGTACCGCGGCATGGTCCACCGTGTCCGTCACCTGGTCGACGTCGAGGAGGTCGAGTAGTCATGGCTATCCGCATTCATGACCTGCAGCCCGCCCCCGGCGCCAAGAAGGCCAAGACCCGCGTTGGTCGCGGTGAGGGCTCGAAGGGCAAGACCGCCGGCCGCGGCACCAAGGGCACCAAGGCCCGCAAGACCGTGCCGGCCGGGTTCGAGGGCGGCCAGCAGCCGCTCCAGATCCGTCTGCCGAAGCTCAAGGGCTTCAAGCCGCACAACAAGCTCGTCTACACCGTGGTCAACCTCGACCGCCTCGCGGAGCTCTTCCCCGAGGGCGGCCAGGTCGGCCCCGAGCAGCTGATCGAGGTGGGCGTCCTCAACAAGAAGGAGCTCATCAAGGTCCTCGGCTCCGGCGAGCTCGAAGGCGTCAAGCTGGACGTGAAGGCCCACGCCTTCTCGGCTTCCGCCGTCAACAAGATCGCCGCCGCCGGTGGTTCGACCACCGTCGTCGACAAGAAGACCGGCGAGGCCCTGGGCGAGTAATCACCCACGGTATCGCTGGTTCGCACAAGCGATTCGAGAAACGGGTCGGAGGGAACTCCGGCCCGTTTCGTCGTATTGAATGCCGAATACTCTGCGTCCGAATGCGCCTGCTAGGCTCCCATGGCGAGGACCACCGTCTTCCTCGGGCGTGTGACGCTCTCGCTACGAACTACACACGCCCACTGGTTACGAAAGGTGTTGCCCCGCAACACCATGGGCCCCGCCAGGGGGTCTTGTTCAGGAGGAACCGCATTGCTCTCCGCCTTCATCAGCGCGTTTCGGACCCCCGATCTGCGCAAGAAGATCCTGTTCACCTTGATGATCATCGGACTGTATCGTCTTGGTGCGCAGATGCCGAGTCCCGGAGTGGACTACGCGGCAGTGCAGACCTGCCTGAACATGCAGCCCACCGATGAGGCGGGCGTCTTCGGGCTCCTGAACCTCTTCACCGGTGGAGCGCTCCTCCAGCTCTCGGTCTTCGCGCTCGGCGTCATGCCGTACATCACCGCGTCGATCATCATGCAGCTGTTGACGGTCGTGATCCCCAGGCTCGAGCAGCTCCGCAAGGAGGGCCAGCCGGGCCAGGTCAAGATCACGCAGTACACGCGCTACCTGACGCTGGGCCTCGCCCTGCTCCAGGCCTCCGGCTACATCGCGCTGGCGCGCTCGGGCATCCTGTTCCAGGCCGAGTGCCCGGACGAGATCCTCCCCGACCTGTCCGCCTCGGACGCGAGCATCCCCTACTGGATGACGATCATCGTCGTCGTGGCCGTCATGGTCGCGGGCACCGCGATCATCATGTGGTTCGGCGAGCAGATCACCGAGCGCGGCGTCGGCAACGGCATGAGCCTCCTGATCTTCGCCTCGATCGCCGCGCAGATGCCGGGCCAGTTCTGGTCCCTGCAGAAGTCCGAGGGCTGGTTCATGTTCGCCGTGATCATCGGGCTGTGCATCGCGATCATGGTGGCGGTCATCTTCATCGAGCAGTCGCAGCGCCGCATCCCGGTGCAGTACGCCAAGAAGATGGTCGGCCGCCGGATGTACGGCGGCACCTCGACCTACATCCCGCTCAAGGTCAACCAGGCCGGCGTCGTGCCCGTCATCTTCGGCTCCTCGCTCCTGTACATCCCGACGCTGTTCCGCCAGCTCAACCAGAACAGCGACTCCTCGTGGGTCGGGTTCATCGACCGCTACCTGCTCAACCAGGGCTCGTGGGTGTACATCACGCTGTACGCGTTCCTCATCATCTTCTTCACCTACTTCTACGTCTCGATCACCTTCAAGGTCGACGACGTCGCCGAGAACATGAAGAAGGCCGGCGGGTTCATCCCCGGCGTGCGCCCCGGCAACCCCACCGCGACCTACTTGCAGCGAGTCCTGTCACGCCTGACCTTCCCGGGCTCGCTCTACCTGGCCGCGATCGCTATCCTTCCCAATCTGGCCATCATCGCGTTCGGTAACCAGCAGCTGTTCGCTCAGTTCGCGTTCGGCGGCACCTCGGTGCTGATCATGGTGGGCGTCGGCCTGGAGTCGGTCAAGCAGATCGAGTCCCAGCTGATGCAGCGCCACTACGAAGGCTTCCTCCGCTGACGCAGGAACATCTTCATAGGCACCACACGGGAGGAACAACTGTGCGACTGGTACTCGTAGGCCCGCCCGGGGCCGGCAAGGGCACCCAGGCGGAGATCATCGCCGAGCGGCTCGGCGTCCCCAAGATCTCCACCGGCGACATCTTCCGCGCGAACGTCTCCGGCGGCACCCCGCTGGGCCTCAAGGCCAAGGAGTACATGGACGCCGGGAACCTCGTCCCCGACGAGGTCACCAACGAGATGGTGGCCGACCGGCTGGCCCAGGACGACGCCAAGGGCGGCTTCCTGCTCGACGGCTACCCCCGCAACACCGAGCAGGCCAAGGTCCTCGACCAGGTCCTCGAATCGGCGGGCGCGACCCTCGACCTGGCCCTCGAGCTCGTCGCCAGCGACGACGAGGTGGTGCGCCGCCTGTCCGGGCGCCGCGTCTCGAAGTCGACCGGCAAGGTCTACCACCTGGAGTTCGACCCGCCCGCGGACCCCGACTCCGACGACCTGTACCAGCGCAGCGACGACCAGCCCGAGACGATCAAGAACCGCCTCAAGGTCTACGCGGAGCAGACCGCGCCGCTCGTGGGCTACTACGAGGCGCAGGGCAAGCTCGTGCGGATCGACGCCATCGGCGAGGTCTCGGAAGTGACCGAGCGGGCCCTGAACGCCATCGGCGCCGCGGAATAGCACCGTGTTCCGCCGTCGCCAGCAGATCCAGTACAAGACGCCCGAGCAGATCCAGAAGATGCGCAAGGCCGGCCTCGTCGTGGCCGAGGTGCACCAGGCCATGCGCGAATCGGCCGGACCGGGCGTGACGACGGCGGAACTCGACCGCATCGCCGAGCACGTGATCCGCGACTGCGGGGGCGTGCCCTCGTTCAAGGGCTACGACATCGGCAACGGGCCCTATCCGGGCTCGATCTGCTCTTCGGTGAACGAGCAGGTCGTCCACGCGATCCCCTCCGAGGACGCGGTTCTCAAGGAGGGCGACCTCCTCTCTGTCGACGTCGGCGCGATCGTCGACGGCTGGCACGGGGACGCGGCGATCACCATCGAGATCGGCGAGGTCGCCCCCGAGCTGACGGCCCTGCGTGAGGCCTGCGAGGCCGCCATGTGGGCCGGCATCAAGGCCGCGGCCACCGCGAAGCGCCTCGGCGGGATCTCCCGCGCCATCGAGGAGTCGGTGGACCGCTCGGGGGAGTACGGCATCGTGACGGGCTTCGGCGGGCACGGCATCGGCACCGAGATGCACCAGGACCCGCACATCCTCAACTACGGGCGCCCCACCGAGGGCCCGAAGCTGCGCCCGGGCATGGCCCTGGCGATCGAACCGATGATCACCCTCGGCTCGGACGAGACCGCCGAACTGGCGGACGGCTGGACGATCGTGACCGACGACGGCTCGGTCGCGGCGCACGTCGAGCACACCATCGCGCTCTGCGAGGACGGCGTCTGGGTCCTCACGGCCCCTGACGGCGGCATCGAACAACTGGGCGACGCGGTCGCGAGCGCGGCTCGCGCCGAATAGGACCCCGATGCCATAATTGGCATCGTGACCGAAGACCACGGCAAGCTGCGCATCTCGAACGCCGACCGCGACCGGGCGATCGCGCAGTTGCAGGCCGCCCTCGACGAAGGCCGTATCGACCTCGCGGAGTTCGACGAGCGCGCCAAGACCGCCTACGAGGCCAAGACGAACGCCGAATTGGACCTCATCTTCGACGACCTCCCCGGCGGCCGCCCCAAGGAGGGCGAGGTCGCGGTTGCCGAGCCCGCCGAAGCCCCCGCCCACGGCCCCCACGGGGCCTCGCACGGCCGGCCGCCCTGGATGCACCGGTTCCCGGCGCTGCGCGGCCTGATCACCGTCGGCGCCATCACGACCGGGATCTGGGCCGCCACCTGGATCGGCTCTGGCGAGCCCACCTACTTCTGGCCCATCTGGCCCATCCTGGGCCTCGGCATCGCCACGATCATGCAGGTGGTCGGCGGCGGCTGGGGCGACGAGGACGAGCACCGGCGCGAGCACCGCGAGCACCGCGAGCGCCGCCGGGACCGGCGCCGCGACCGATACTGAGCGACAACCCCTGCCCCCAACTCAAGGAGCCCCCAGCATGACCTCTCTCGAACGCTACGGCGGCGACAGCGAGATGCGGATCGGCAACGCGGAGCGCGACGCCCTCGCCGACCTCCTGCGGACGTCCGTCGACCAGGGCTTCCTGGACCTGGACGAGTACGAGAAGCGCGTCGACGTGGTCATGGCCGCCAAGACCATCGGCGATGCCGCACCCGCCCTCGCGGACCTTCCCGCGTACCACCGGATCCTCGACGCCGACGAGCCCGAGAAGCTCGGCACGCCCGAGTGGGTCAAATGGATGTGGGTGGGCTTCTCGATCCCGATCGGCATCTGCGTGTCGATCTGGCTGCTCGTCTTCCTGCTCGCCGGCGTCGACTACCCCTGGCCGCTCTGGGTGGCCGCGCCGTTCTTCGGCGTGGGCATCCCCCTGACGTTCGCCGAGCGGTTCATCCAGCGCCCTGCGGCCGCGCGCAAGCGCCGTGAGGCATTGCGCCGCAAGCGGATGGGCCGGTAGGCACCCAGGCAAAGCAAAGAGCCTCGCGGCGATGCCGCGAGGCTCTTGACTTGGGGTGATCGACGGGGGTTGAACCCGCGACCTCCTCGACCACAACGAGGCGTTCTACCAACTGAACTACGACCACCAAGACCGGTCTTGCAGGAAAAACCTGGGACCGGCGACAATCATAGCCAAGCTTCCGGGGCTCTTGTCAACGGGGTTCGGTGTTCGCCGTCTCAGTCCCGGTCCGTCCCGGCGATGCTCGCGGCCGCCGCTTTGGCCTCGTCGCTCGACGGGCCGGGCAGTTCCACGAACAGGGTGCGGCGGTAGTACTCGAGCTCCTGCACGCTCTCCTTGATGTCGGCGAGCGCGCGGTGGGCGAGGCCCTTGGGAGGCTGGTTGTAGTAGACGCGCGGGTACCAGCGGCGGGCCAGCTCCTTGATGGAGGAGACGTCGATCATCCGGTAGTGCAGGTGGTCGTCGAGGCGCGGCATGTACTTGGTGATGAAGGTGCGGTCCGTGGCGATCGAGTTGCCGCACAACGGGGCCGTGCGCGCTTCGGGCACGTGCTGCTTGATGTACTCCAGTACCGTGTCCTCGGCTTCCTGCAAGGAGATCGGCGAGGCCCGCACCTCGTCCGTGAGCCCGGACTTGGCGTGCATGTCGGCGACGAACGCCCCCATGTTCTCCAACGTCTCGCCGTCGCAGGCGATCACGATGTCGAGGCCCTCGTCCAGCGGGGTGAGGTCGGGTTCCGTGACGAGTACGGCGATCTCGATGAGGGCTTCGGTCTCCGGGTCGAGGCCGGTCATTTCGCAGTCGACCCACACTAGGCGTTCTTCAGTCACCGGGCCAACTCTACGCGCAAGAGGCACGGAAGGTGATCTACGAGGCACGCTGCCGGAAGCGGCCCACGGGCCCCTCTGGAGGGCGCAGACTGAGAGGAACGAGAGGTGTTCGGAATCGGACATCAACGCCTGGGAAAGGTGTTGCTTGTCACCGCTACCGTCCGCTATGGTGCGGGTATCAGAGCGTCGCCGCCTTTGCGGCCCGGATCGCAGTGATTAGGGCCGCAATAAGATGATCTCTCAACTTTTTCAAGGTAGGGCGCGTGTACCCCTAGAGATTGAAGGTTTGCGATGAAGCAGACCGGAGACGATACCGTGACCAGGGCTCGGGTCATCAGGCCTCTGACGAGGTGAGGTGATCTCCATCTCAGAGACATCATGAGGCCGATGCGGCCCCGTCTCAGAGATGGAAGCCGTGAACCGAGCTTAGCCGATGAAAATGGGTACACGAAACGGTGCGAAGGCCCTAGGGCCACCGAATCGCATCGATTTCGTAACCGTGGCGCATCGAACACCGGGGCACGGAATTCCACGCAACGAAGCGGTCGTTGTAACTGGTACACCGTTCACGCGGTGTCGGGGGACGAGGAAGCTGGAGGAGACCTTGAGCGTGGAGCAAACGACAACACCCACCCTCACCACCGAAGAGGTCGCTGAGGAACGAGACCTTGTGGGTGTTTACCTGCATGAGATCTCGAAGACGCCGCTGCTTGACGCCGCCGCCGAGGTCGACTTGGCGAAGGCGGTCGAAGCCGGCCTGTTCGCGAAGCACCTGCTCGGCGAGGGGGATACCTTCGGCGATGCCACCGAGAAGGACCTGAAGCGCCTGGTCGAAGACGGTGCGAAGGCGAAAGAGCAGTTCATCAAGGCGAACCTGCGGTTGGTCGTCTCGATCGCCCGCCGCTACGTCCGCTCCGGGATGCCGATGCTCGACCTGATCCAGGAGGGCAACACGGGCCTGGTCCGCGCCGTCGAGAAGTTCGACTATCAGCGCGGCTTCAAGTTCTCGACCTACGCCACGTGGTGGATCCGCCAGGCCATCAGCCGGGCGATCGCCCAGCAGGAGCGCACCGTGCGCCTGCCGGTGCACCTGGTCGAGGACGTCAACCGGATGCGCAACGTCACCCGCCAGCTCACCCGTGAGCTCGGCGGCGACCCCGAACCCGACCAGGTCGCCAAGGCACTCGGCGTCACGGTCGAGCGGGTCAACGAGCTCATCCGCTGGAGCCAGGACACCGTCTCGCTCGACACGCCGATCGGCGACGACGGCGACACCAACCTCGGCGACCTCGTCGCCGACTCCGACGAACCCAGCCCCGAGGACGTCGTCCTCGCGGGAATGGAGCGTCAGCGCATAGAGATGATGCTCAACCACCTCGACGAGCGCTCGGCGGGGATCGTCAAGGCCCGCTACGGGCTCGAAGACGGCCGCGAGCACTCGCTCACGGAGGTCGCGCACCGGTTCCACCTGTCGCGCGAGCGCATCCGGCAACTGGAGATCCAGGCGCTGGCCCGCCTCAAAGAGCTGGCCAACGACCAGGTCATGGCCGAGGCGGCTTGACTGCGCAGGCGTTAGAGACACATAGCGGGAGGGCCGGGGCTAAAGCCCCGGCCCTCCCGTCGTGTCGGGCGACGAGCGCCGGCGACCGGGGTTCGGCCACCGGTGCGGAAACGCTTCGCCGGCCTCCTGCCGCGGGTGCGGATCGCTTCGCGACGGCCGCTCGCGGCGCGGTTCCGGCCGTCGGCGGTAGGCGTGCGAGCGGCGGAGCTCCGGGCTCGCCCCCGGTGCTCCGCCGCGTCATGGGCGCGCTCCGCTGTCCGCCGTTCGGGCAGCGGCGCAGCGCGGTCGCGGTTCGCGGCCGCTGTTCCTGTCGTACCCGCCGGGCACCATCGAAAACGGGGGCGGATATGAACGTGAGCGCGGCTCGCCCGCACTGCGGGCGGCCCGCCGACCGGCGGGCGTGGCGCCATCAGCCCCCGCGGGTGCCC
>NZ_JAPZVP010000004.1:142216-297209 GCF_027622875.1 Glycomyces luteolus
GTCGCGCCCCCCCGGCCCCCCAACCACCTGCGGGGGGCCCCCCCCCCGCCCCCCGCCCCCCCCCCCCCGGGGGGCCCCCCCGCGCTCGTTCGTCCTTGCCGCGATCAGACCCGGCGGTAGCCGTCGATGGACATGCCCATGTCGAGGTCCGAGATCTTCACGACGTCACCCGGCTTGGGGGCGTGGATGACCTGGCCGTCGCCGATGTAGATCGCCATGTGGCCGAGCCCGTTGTAGAAGACCAGGTCGCCCGGCTTCAGGTCGGACCGGTCGATGGCGCTGGTCTCGTCCCAGATCGCGTTCGTGTAGTGCGTCAGCGAGATCCCGGAGACCGCGTAGGCGCCCTGGACGAGGCCCGAGCAGTCCCAGGTGTCGGGGCCGGCGGAGCCGTAGACGTAGGACTCGCCGAGCTGGTCCCGCGCGAACTCGACCGCGGCGGTCGCGGCGTCGGCGCTGTAGCTTGCGGTGGAACCGGAGTCGGAGCTGGAGGACGACTCGCTCGACGCGGCGGCCTCGGCCTCAGCGGCGGCTTCGGCTTCGGCGGCTGCAGCGGCTTCGGCCTCGGCGGCCGCGGCTTCGTCGCGAGCCTGCTCGGCCTCGTCGATCTGCGCGTCGAGTCCGGCGATCTCCTGCTGCGCGGCCTTGATGTCGGCCGTGAGCTCGTCGGCGGTCTCGGAGGCGTCCTGCGCCTCCTCGTACTTGTCGGACTGCTCCTGCGCGTAGGCCACCAGGGTGGCGACCTTCGCGTCGAGGTCGTCCTCGGCGGATTCGACCGCGGCGGTGACGACGGTGAGCTGCGCGTTCGAGGTGCCGTACGTCGCGGCGGCTTCGTCGACGACGGCCTGGGCCGCGTCGAGCCGGGCCTGGAGGCCCACAAGGTCGGCGGCGGCGGTGTCGCGCTGGGTTTCGAGATCGGCGAGGTGGTCCTCGATCTCGGCCGCGGATGCGGCGGTGTAGTCGATGTCGGCCGCGTCGGCGTGGCTGCCGGCGAAGGCGGTCACGAGCCCGACGGTGGCGAGTGTGACCCCCGTGTAGGCGGCGACGCGGCGAATGATGGCGCTGGTTCGCGAACGTTGTGCGGTTTCAGAGCAGGCGTGAGCCACGAGGTGGCCTTTCTTCCTCGGCCGCCTACCGGGTTAGCTGTCGGGTTCGGGCAGGGAAGAGCGCCCTACCCGCTGCGGCTGCGCTGCAGCGGGATTCACCCCGTGTGCCACGGCGGACTGGGGGGTCGCGGCACGGCTGGGTCCCCGGCCCGCGCATCGGTGTTTCGCCCGGAACCGGGAGGAACGGGCGTCATGCGAGCGCGGCTCGGCGGTCCGGACGGGTGGGTCTCTGGGGGAGCCCTGAGGACCCGACCGGAATAGGCGCCGACGCTAACGCACGGTGACCCGGATCGCCAAGTCCTCTGTGAGTCGCTCCACAGTCCAGTAACGGACAGTGAGGACGAGGAGGGAGACAGGGGCGCTATCCAGCGAGTTTATTGCCCGAACGGCCGACCCGCGGTTGGCCGGGCGGTGGTGGGGGAAGGGAAGGGGCCGAGGCGGGTGAGCAATGCCCGGGTTGGCTGCCGGCCCGGCTTCGATGGTGCCCGCCGGGTACGACTGGAATCCGGGCGCGGGAGTCGGCAGCGGCAGTGATCGCGGCCGCGGTCAGAAGCCGGGACCGGGGGCTGTCCGAAGCTGCGACGGGACGGGGGCAGTCAGAAGCTGCGGAGGGAGCGCGGGGGCGGCGGGGATTGGATCGCGGTCGCGTCCGTAGCCGGGGGAGCGCCGCCGATGTACTCCTTCAGCTCGGTCCCTTCGAGCACCCGGCAGGGGAACGCCGCTCCCGCGCAGCGGCGGCGCAGGGCGGCGATCGGCAGCTCGACGTCGGAAGCCACGGCGACGACGTTCCCGAACCGGCGACCGCGCAGCACGGCGGGCTCGGCCATGACCGCCACGTGCGGCCACACCGCGCCCATCGCCGCGAGCGCGGGCTTCAGGAACTTCATCTGCCCGCCGTCGCACAGGTTCACCGCGTAGTGCCCGCCCGCGTGCAGCACCCGCCGCGCCTCATGCAGGAACTCGGTGCTCGTCACGTGCGCCGGGACGCGGGCGCCCGCGTACACGTCGGTGACGATCAGCTCGTAGCTCGCCTCCGGCGCGGCCTCGACGGCCTCGCGCGCGTCCGTGTGCCGGATCTTCACCTTCACGCCGCGCGGCAGCGGAGCCTCGGCGCGCACGAGCGCCACCAGCTCCTGGTTCGTCTCGACGGCCTGCTGGTACGAGCCCGGCCGGGTCGCCGCGACGTATCGGGCCATCGCGAGTCCGCCCGCGCCCAGGTGCAGCACCCGCAGCGGCTGCTTGGGCTCGGCCATCGCGTCGACGAGGTAGGCGATGCGCTGCATGTACTCGGCATCCAGATAGGACGGGTCGTCGAGATCGACGGTGGCCTGGACGACGCCGTCGGCGACGAGGTGCAGGAGGTTCGGGCGGTCGGCGTCGCGGTCGATGCGCAGGTTCGGCCGTTCGGCCTCGGGCGGGTTCACGGACCCATTGTGCCCGAGGGCCCCGCCCGGCGACCGTCGCCAAGCCTGCGAGGGAGAGCCGCTACGGCCCCTGCCTGGCCTGGGTCCGGGCCGAAGCCGCCACGTGCGCGATGCGCCGCAGCGCCGCGAACATCGTCTCGCCCAGCACCGTCGCCACCACGGCCTGCTCCACGTTCACGCCCTCGATCCGGGTCGCCTCCGCGATCGCCTCCATGTCGGCCGAGGCCAGCGCCGCCGCCGCGTCCGCGTAGTGGCTCAGCACCTCCTGCGGGTCCGGGTTGCCCAAGCGGTAGAACGCGGTGAGCGCCGTGACGAGGGCGTCCCGGTAGTTCGGGGGTGCGACCTCGGCCCAGCCGTACGCGTTCAGCAGCTGGTCCACCGTGCGCTCGGCCGCCTCGGTCGTGCCCTCGCTCGCGAGCGAGAACTTCGGGTCCCGGTGCGTCGCCGCGAGCGTCGCGCCGAGCGCCTGGAACGCCGACTCCGGATGGCGCCCAAGCACGGTCAGCACCTCGCCGATCTGCGCGACCGAGAGCCCGGCGGTCTCCGAGAGGGCGCGGATGAGCGTCAGCCGGTGCACGTGGGCCGGACCGTACTCGACGGTGTTGCCCTCGCCGTGCTCGCCGGCCTGGAGCAGGTGCTCCCGCAGGTAGTACTTGATGGTGGCGGCCGGAACTCCCGTCCGCTCCGACAGCTCCCCGATGCGCATACGAGGGAGTCTATGACGGAATGCGCGCCCGCGTTACCGTTGAGCCGGGCAGGAACCCCCGCCTTCAATCCGCCCCACCTGGAAAGGCGACGGTCGATGACAGGCCCGCACCCTATCCGCCCACCCGTCGCCCACCACCCGACAACGAGGGCGCCTCGCGCCCGCGATACTCACGCCGCTCGCTACGCTCGCTTCCCCGAACCGGAATGGCCGCGCCATGACTGACCTTCTCCGTTCCGCACTCCTCGAAGAGCTGCGCGAGATCGCCGCGCTTCCCGTGCCCGCCTTCGACCCCGATCTCGCGGACGATTACGCCGAGACCGGCCGCCGCCTGCCGTACGAGAACCAGTACTTCGCGCGGCGAAGGCACCTCGGCGCCCTCGCGCTCGTCGGCGACGGCGCCGTCCTCTCCACCGTCATCGCCGACATCTGCGACGAGCGCTCCTGGGCGCTCCCGGCCCACTGGGACGACGGCGACCCGCGCACCTGCGTCGACCTCTTCGCCTGCGAGACCGCGCAGGCCCTCGCCGAGATCCTGCGCCTGCGCGAGGACGTGAAGGACCGCGAACGCGTCGAAGCCGAGATCCGCCGCCGCGTCCTGGACCCGTTCTTCGACTCCGAGCAGGCGTTCTGGTGGGAGGAGCGGTTCTCGAACTGGACCGCCGTGTGCGCCGGCGCCGCCGGGATGGCCGCCCTCGCCCTCGGCTACGACACCGACGTCATCCGCGGCCGCGTCCTGCCCGCCCTCCAGGCCTACCTGTTCTCCTTCGGGCCCGACGGCGGCTGCGTCGAGGGCATCGACTACTGGGTCTACGGCTTCGGCTACTTCACCTACTTCGCCGAGGCCTGGCGCGACACCACCGGCGAGGACCTCCTCGCCGGGACCGAGGCCATCGCCTCCTTCCCCGCCAACGTCCAGCTCTACCCCCGATCCTTCGCGACCTTCGGCGACGCCGCCCACAACCCGACGCTCCCGCCCGGCCTCCTCTCCCGCCTCTCCGACCGGCTCGGCGTCCCGCTCCCCGCGATCGAGCACACGCCCACCTTCGCCGACGACTACTGCGCGCGCTGGGCGCACCTCACCCGCACCCTCGAATGGGGGCGCGAACTCGGCGGCGAGATCGCACCCGGCCGCACCCTCCTGGCCGACGTCGGCTGGTACGTCGAGCGTCGCCTCATCGGCCGCCGCATGTGGTCCCTCGCGGTCAAGGGCGGCTACAACGAGGAGCCCCACAACCACCTCGACCTCGGGTCGTTCATCATCGCCGCCGACGGCGAGCAGCTCCTGTGCGATCCCGGCGCCGGCGAGTACACCGCCGCCTACTTCGGCGACGAGCGCTACGAGCAGGTCCACCCCTCCTCGAAGTGGCACTCCGTCCCCACTGTCGAAGGCGCCTCGCAGCAGGTCGGCGAGGACTCCCGCGCCGAACTCGTCTACACCGACGACGGCGTCGACGCCTACATCGACGCGTACGGCGACGGCGCGCTTCTGCGCAAGTTCACCTGGACCGAGGCCGGGATCGAGCTCTTCGACGCCGGTCCCGAGCTCGTCGAGTCCTTCATCAGCCGCATCCGGCCCGAGACCGAGGGCGACACCGCCACCTGGACCGGCGAACGCGGCACCCTCGTCCTCCACGGCGTCGATCCCGACACGGTCCGGATCGAGGACGTCGAGACCACGGCGCACACGGGCCAGCCGGAACGGCTATGGGCGCTCCGCTTCGACTTCCGCGGCAGCCTCCGCTTCGAGCTGCTCTAGGAGCCCGTCGGCCTTGAGGCGCTGGCGGGCGGCCGCGATGGCCTCGCCGGTGTGCTCGAAGATGCGGCCCTGCTGCCAGAGCGGCTCGAGGATGCCCAGGGCCGCAAGGGGTTTGGCGTGCACGGGTTCGAGACCGGAGAGGTAGACCGCGATGCCGCGGTGCTCCAGGCGCTTGATGGCGTCGGCGAGCACCGTCGCCCCCGAGGCATCCATCGTGGACACCCGGCTCATCCGCAGCACCACCACCCGCACGTCCGCCACGTCCAAGAGCTGCAGCAGGAACCGGTGCGCGGCGGCGAAGAACAGCGGGCCCTCGAGCCGGTACGCCACGATGTGCTCGTGGAGCAGCGCCGCCTCCTCGTCGTGGTGGTCGGCCGGATCGATCGGCTCCTCCTCGACCGAGACGGACCGCGAGATCCGCCCCAGCGCCAGCAGTCCGGCGAGCGCGATGCCCACGGCCACCGCCCACACCAGGTTGAGCGCCACGGTCGCCGCGAGCGTCAGCCACATGACCGCCGCGTCCGCGCGCGTCGACCGCGCGAGCGCCAGCATCGAACCGACCTCGATCATCCGGATCGAGGTCGCGATCAGGACGCCCGCGAGCGCCGCGAGCGGTATGTGCGCCACCAGCGGGGCGAGTGCGAGCATCATGAGCGCCAGCACGATCGCGTGCGACAGCGACGCGAGCCGCCCGGCCGCCCCCGACCGCACGTTCACCGCGGTGCGGGCCAGCGCGCCCGAGGACGGCATGCCGCCGAAGAACGGCGTCACCAGGTTCGCCACGCCCTGCCCGAACAGCTCCCGGTCGGGGTTGTGGTGCTGGTCCACAGTCATGTTGTCCGCCACCGTGGCCGACAGCAGCGACTCGAGCGCGCACAGGGCGCAGATCGCGACCGCCGCGGCCACGAGCTCGGGCATCTCCGCGACGTCGAGGAAGGCCGCCTCGGGGGCGGGGATGGTACGCGGCAGCGAGCCGATGATCGACACTTCCGCGTTCGCCCACCAGGTCGCACCCGAGGCGGCGATGACCGCGAGCAGCGGCGTCGGGATCTGGGAGTGCAGGCGCGAGCCGAGGAGGATCGCCGCGGCCACGCCGAACGCGACGGCGGGCGGGGCCCAGTTCGGGTCGGCCGCGAACGCGCGCACCGACTCCCATGCGCCGCTGAGGATATGCGCGTTCTGCGCGGGCAGCCCCAGCGCGGGAGGCAGCTGCTGGACCGCGATGACGAACGCGACCCCGGCGGTGAAGCCCTCGACGACCGGGACGGGCACGTACCGCGCGTAGCGGCCAGCGCCTGTGAGCGCGAGGGCGATGAGCATGAGCCCGGCCATGACCCCCACGAGCATCACGCCCGCGTGGCTGTGGGTCGCCGCGAGCGGCACGAGGACCACCGCCATCGTGCCCGTGGGGCCGGAGACCTGCAGGTTCGAGCCGCCGAGGAGCGCGGCGAGGGCCCCGGCGATGATCGAGGTGATGAGCCCGGCGAACGCGCCGAGGCCCGAGGCGATCCCGAATCCGAGCGCCAGCGGCAGCGCGACGACCGCGACGGTGAGGCCCGCGAGGAGGTCGGTGTGCCAGTGGCGGCCGAGGTGGCGGTAGTCGGACCGTTCGGGAAACAGCTGTCGGAAGCGTCGGCGTTTCGTGGCAGTTGTCTCTCGTATGGTGGTCATGAGCTGATTGTCCCGGATTGGTTGATCTGCAATGACTTCCAGCGGGGCCCGGGCGAGTCGCACCGCCGGCCGCGGCGGACACGTCCGGGTGACATGGCCGCCGCCGGGCCCGGTACTTGCCGGACCCTCGAGCAACGCCGGGCGGCATCTTCACCTCCAGTGGCGGGTGGGGGCTGTGGACGGCGGTCGCCGCCGGTGCTGCCGTAGGATCGCCACCGTGCGTGCGAAGGGTCTGGAAGCGGCGATCCGCGTCGGCGGCGCGGTGGTGGTCACCGCCGCGGCCGTGCTCGCGGCCGTCATCGAATCCTTCCTCGTGCCGTACTACATCGCGGGCGTCGCGGTCCCGGTCGCCGGGGCGATCGCGTTCGTCGCGAACTGGCGCCTCGCGGCGCTGGCCGTGTACTGGACCGGCGGACGCTGGTCCGTCCTGCTCACCGCCCTCGCCTGGTTCGCCGTGGTCCTCGCCGCGTCGATGCCGACCGAGGCGGGCTCGCTGGTGATCACCAGCGGCTTCAACGGCTACATGCTGCTCCTGGCGGGGACCGCTGGGATCGCCCTCGCGCTGTGGCAGTATTTTCGACCCAGGCCGAAAGCACCGCGCCGATCCGTCGACGGCCCCCGGGTCGCGGCGCAGGCCACCCCTACCGCTACGAAGGAGTCCCGACCGTGACCCTCCTCAGCCGCCTCCTGATGCCGCACTGGCCCTCGATCTACGGCTTCGCCCTGGGCCTGATCGCCGCCAACCTGGCCGGCCGGTTCGCCTCCACCAAGTGGGGCGAGGGCACCGCGGTCGGCGACCTCGTCGGCGTGTTCACGTTCGGCGCGATGGCGGCCGTCGCCATCGCCGCGGGCATCTGGTGGGGCGTGCGCCGCCGCCGGCAGGAGATCACCGGCGAGCTGCTGCCGATCTTCGTGGCCGCCACGCTGTTCACGGTCCTGGTGAACCCGCTCATCGCCGGGGTGGACTATCCGTCGCTCGACGGCGTGTTCTCGCAGACCCTCATCTACTTCGCGCTGCTGGCCCTTTCGGGCTGGGTCGGGTACCTCATCGTGATGGCCCTGGGCGTCGACACGTACGGCCGCGAGCTCAAGGCCACCCGGATCGCCTTCGAGCGCAAGGCGAACCCCAAAGCCGCCTAACGGCCCCGGTAGCAGTACCGGTACCGCTCGGCGTACCCGAGCCGCCCGTACATCGCGATCGCGGCCTCGTTGTCCGTCTCGACCTGGAGCGCGGCCCGCCGCGCTCCATCGGCGTACCCCCACGCCTCGAGCGCGCGCAGGATCTCGGTGCCGAGCCCCTGGCGGCGGAACGCCGGGAGCGTCCCGATCGACGTGATCGCCACGAGGTCGCCCGCGATGGCGCCCCGTCCCCGGGCGGCGAGCTCGCCGCCGCGCCAGATCTCGGCGTAACCCCGGCCGGGGCCCGAACCGAAGACCTGCGCGGCGATCGCGGGCCTGCCCTGCCCGACCTGGTCGAGCAGTGCCTCGCCCGGTGCGTCCGCGATGACCGCTTCGCCCTCGTACGCGATGGCTCCGAGCGGTTTCACCATCACCGCGGTCTCGGCCTCGGCCTCCCAGCCGCGCGCCGCCAGCTCCTCGCTCAGCCGCTTCGCCACGCCTCCGGGCAGCGCCACGAGCGGCCGCGCGCCCCGCTCGTCGTACCAGGCCTCGACCGCCTCGAGCGCGGCCTCCAGGCCGCCCGGGGGCGCGGTGAGCGCCAGCACCGAGTTCGCGCGGCGCGAGAACCCATCGGCGTACCGTAGAACCCATCCCCCCAGTTCGGCGGACTCCGGCGCGGGCCAAGTGGCCGCGAGGAGCCGTTCCAGTTCGAGGATCTCGGAGAACGGTGTGGGTTTGGGAGGTATCGGCCGGGCCGCGACGACCGCGGCGGCCTCGATGGTGACGACCGCCCCCGAAGCGGGCAGCACGCGCCAGAGCTCCGGGCCGATCTCGATAAGCTCGCCCGTGATGTCCGTGAATCGGCGACCCGGTTCGCCGTTCTTCAACCTGATTCGAACCGCGACGCGACGGCCGACATGTTCCGGTCCCAGCATCTGGCGCACCCCAAGCCTTCGGGTCTATACATGACAATAAGCTTTAGGCTCATCTCAGCGCAGTCCGCCCGACTGCGCGCTGTAGGAAGGACGACTCGTGACTTACGTAATCGCCGAGCCGTGCGTGGATCTCCTCGACAAGGCCTGCATTGAAGAGTGCCCTGTCGACTGCATCTACGAAGGCAACCGCAAGCTCTACATCCACCCCGACGAGTGCGTCGACTGCGGTGCATGCGAGCCGGTGTGCCCGGTCGAGGCGATCTTCTACGAGGACGACGTCCCCGAGGAGTGGGCCCCGTACACCAAGGCCGAAGTCGACTTCTTCGACGAGCTCGGCAGCCCCGGCGGCGCCTCCAAGGTCGGCAAGATCGACAGCGACGTCCCGTTCGTGGCCGAGCTGCCCGCGAAAGCGGAGTAGCCGCGATGGCGCTGCGCCGCCTTCACAGCGCCTCTCCGGCCAGGCGGCTGCCGCGCTTCCCGTGGGACCGCATGGCTCCCTACCAGGAGCGCGCGGCGGCCCACCCCGGCGGGCTGGTCGACCTCACCGTCGGAGCCCCCGTGGACGAGGTGCCGGAGTCGATCCGGCAGGCGCTCATCGACGCGTCCGCCCGGCCCGGTTACCCGACGGTGGCCGGCCCGGCGGCGCTCGGCGATGCGATGCGGTCGTGGCTGCACCGGCACACCGGCGTGGCCGAGGACGTCGCGGTCCTGCCGACCGTGGGCTCCAAGGAACTGGTCGCGAACCTGCCGCTCCAGCTCGGCGTCGGGCCCGGCGAAGCCGTGGCCTACCCGGAGATCGCCTACCCGACCTATGAGATCGGCGCGATCCTCGCCAAGGCTGACGCGGTGCCGGTCGCCGATCCCCGTGACGCCGCGGGCTCGCGCCTGCGCCTGGCGTGGATCAACTACCCGACCAACCCGACCGGCGAGGTCGCCTCCGTCGAGCACCTGCGCGACCTGGTCCGCTGGGCCCGGGGCAGCGGCGTGGTGCTCGCCAGCGACGAGTGCTACCTGACCCTCGGCTGGGACGAGGAGCAACCGCCCGTCTCGATCCTCGACCCGCGCGTGAACGACGGGGACCTCACGGGTCTCCTTGCGGCGCATTCGCTTTCGAAGCGGTCGAACCTGGCCGGCTACCGTTCGGCGTTCCTCGCCGGGGACCCCGCTTTGATCGCCGACCTGCTGGAGATCCGCCGCCACTCGGGATTCATGGTCCCGTGGGCGGTCCAGCAGGCCACGATCGCGGCGCTGCACGACGAGTCGCACGCGATCGAGCAGCGCGCCCGCTACGAGGACCGCCGCGGCGTGCTCCGCGGCGCCGTCGAGGCCGCCGGGTTCCGCATCGACCACTCGAGCGCGGGCCTGTACTTGTGGGCCACGCGCGACGAGGACTGCTGGGACACCGTGCAGTGGCTCGCCGAGCGAGGCATCCTCGCCGCGGCGGGGGAGTTCTACGGCGCCAAGGGGAACCGGCATGTGCGCCTGTCGCTGACCGCGACGGACGAGGCGATCGCCGATGCCGCCCGGCGTTTGAAGTAGCCGCAGCAGACACGGCGAAGGGCCCGCGACCGGATGTCGCGGGCCCTTCGCTCGTCTTGGAGCGGGCGGTGCTCACCTACGGCGTTCCCGGATCCGGAACCGGCAGGGGGTCGCCGACCGGCGGCGGCTCGACACCAGGAGGCGGCTCGACCGGCGGCACGTCCACCGGCGGCAGCAGGCTCTTGACGACCTCGACGACCTGCTTGCAGACCTCGGTCAGGGCGCTGACGTCGGGCACGGTCGGAAGTGCGCCGTCCGGGTCCGGCAGCTGCTCCGCCTCGGCCGGTACATCAGGCGCGGCCGGAGGCGGGAGCTGCGCGATGAGCCCCTGGAGTTCCGTGAGGCACCCCTGGAGGTCGAGCAGTGCGGCCGGGTCCGGCAGCCCCGCGGGCGGGTCGACCGGCAGCGTCGGCAGCTGCTCCGACTGCGCGGTCTCGACGGTTTCGATCTCGGCCGCGCTCACGGCCGGTGCGCCCGCGAGCATCACGAGCGGGACGGCAGCCCCGATCACGACGGTCTGCCAGGTCTTGGTGGTCGGCTTGGTTCCGGTCTGCTTGGTGCGTTCTGCTTTGAACATGGACAGTGCCATGAGGATTTGCTCCCGTTGGTCTCGGCGCTCCCGGCGCAGGCGCGGTCGGTGCGAACCGCCGGTGGGGGCGGCTCGACCGCCCTTCGACACCGGAAGATGTCTACTTTCCGTAGCACTTTAAGGACCGTCCGTGAGCGACGAGTGGTTTCAAGGAAACCAAACCGCACCTTTGCCGCATATGAAAAACGAGCATGGCGCTGACCTGGACCGACGCCGAAACATGAGGTACATCGTCTGATAGTCGACAATCCACCGCGCGACCCCGCCGGAGGTCCTAGGACCAGAACCCCATGGCGCCTGTCGCACCCTTCGGCCACACTGGGCGGGTGACCTTCCTGATCGGCCGCGACCATCCGGCGGC
Organism: Glycomyces luteolus; assembly: GCF_027622875.1. Taxonomy (GTDB): domain Bacteria; phylum Actinomycetota; class Actinomycetes; order Mycobacteriales; family Micromonosporaceae; genus Glycomyces; species Glycomyces luteolus. The sequence goes on from NZ_JAPZVP010000004.1 coordinate 153,423, forward strand.
GGCACTCCGCTCGGCCGTCGAACGCACCGTGTCCAGCCACGGCGGGCTCGCGCTCGTCACCGGCGAAGCGGGCATCGGCAAGTCCACCCTCGTCACCGACATCGCCGCCCGCTTCCGCGGCGAGCTCACCGTCGCCTTCGCCACCTCCTGGGAATCCGAGGCCGTCCCCGACCACTGGCTCTGGGTCCAGGTCCTCCGCTCGCTCCGCGCCCAGCTCGGCGACGAGACCTGGCAGGCCCTCCAGCCAGCGCCCGCCGTCGACGCGCTGCTCGGCCGGGGCGACGGCACCACCCCCGCCCAGTTCGAGCTCTACGACGCGGTGACGCAACTGCTCATCAGCGCCTCGCAGCGCGGCCCCGTCCTCGTCGTCCTCGACGACCTCCACTTCGCCGACCCCGGCAGCCTCGAACTGCTCAAGTTCGCCTCGCAGCACACGTGGTTCGAGCGGATCCTGTTCGTCGGCACCTACCGCGACTCCGAGATCGACCCGGGCCACCGCCTGCGCGCCCGGATGCTCCCGCTCGTCGCCAAGGCCGTCATGATCAGCCTCGAAGGGCTCGACGAGTCCGGCGTCGCCGAACTCTGCCGCACCACCGTGGGCGACGCGCCCGACCCGGCCACTGTCGCCGAGATCACCCGCCGCACCGGCGGCAACCCGTTCTTCGTCGAGCAGACCGCGCAGCTGTGGGCTTCCGGCCAGCGCGTGGACGCCACCACCGCCGGGATGCGCGACGCCCTCCAGCGGCGCATCGACCAGCTCCCCGAGCCCGTCGTCCGGATGCTCACCCTCGCCTCGGTCGGCGGCCGCGAATTCCACGCGGGCGTCATGGCCCAGGCCGCCGGGATCGAACTGCACCGCATCGAGGCCGCACTCGACGCCGCCTGCCAGACCCGGCTCGTGCGCCGCGAGGCCGACCGGTACGTGTTCGTCCACGACCTCGTGCGCGAGACGCTCTACAACACGATGTCGAGTGACGAGGCCGCCCACCACCACGGCTGCGTCGTGCGCGCCCTCGTCGCCGACGAGTCCCTGCAGAAGCTCATGCTCTCCACCGAGATCGCGCACCACGCGTGGCTCGCCGGAGACGACCTCGATCCGGTGATCGCCGTCGACTTCCTCACCAGGGCCGCCCGCGATTCCCAGAGGTGCCTCAGCGTCGCCGGCGCCGAGAAGTACCTGCGGCGGGCCCTCGCGCGGTGCACCCCCGGGATGGTTCGCGAGCGCGTCAAACTGCGGCTCGACCTCGCCGGGGCCGTGACCTGGCTGAGCCGCCCGGACCAGCGCCTGCTCGAGGAGGGCCGCGTCCTCTACGACCAGGCGCTCCTCGAAGCCGAGGATTCCGGCGATCCGATGCTGCTCACCAGGGCGGCCGTCGAGGTCCCGCAGGACGCGCGCGTCGACGAGCTCATGCGCCTCAAGACCCTCGCCTACACGAAACTCGCCGGCGAGGCCCCCGACCCGGACCTCCCGCACGACGACCTCACCAGGCGGCTCCTCTACGCCTACATGCTCGCCGCGCGCGCCGCCGACTCCGACGACGACCTCTCGTTCGGGCTCTGGGCCACCCACGCCGTGAACTGGGGGCCCGGCACGGCCGCCGAACGCCAGGCCATCGTCGAGGAACTGGCCGAGATCAGCGCCCGCACCGGCGACATGGAGATGCGCCTGTACGCGGCCTCGCTCGGCTGGGTCGTGCTCCTCGAACGCGGCGACCCGGCGTTCCTGGCGCAGCTGGACCGCTTCTGCGCCCTCGCCGAGGCCAGCGACTCCGATCGCTGGCGCAGCGGCATGGACGTCGACCACGCCGTGATCGACATGGTCCAGGGCCGTTTCGAGGAGGCCGAAGCGCGGCTCGCCGAAGCCACCGCCGTGGCCGGGGACGACCCGATGTACCTGCACATGCTCGAGCACCTGCATTGGGAGCTGAGCATCGCCCGCGGGGCGGTGCCGACGGCGGTCTCCAAAGGCTGGGGCGAGGCCTTCGGCATTTGGTATCCGGACCTGCTCTCAGGTATCAGTGCGCTGCGCCGCGGCGACCCCGCCGGGGCGCGCGCCGTCCGCGCGCGGCTCGGCGACGGGCCCTCCCCTCGCAGCCCCGGGGCATACCTGTGGATCCGGTTCGAGGCCGAGCTCGCCATCGCCGAGGACGATACGGAGACCATTGCGCGCCTTCGCGAACGACTCGCGCCCTTCGAAGGCGAGTGGCTCGTCGCCCTGTGGGGCACCAGCGTCCACGGTCCCCTCAGCCACTGGCTCGGCCTGCTCGCCGCCGCGGCCGGAGACGAGGACGCCGCCCGGGGCCACTTCGCGAACGCCGTCGAGCAGTCCGAGCGCCTCGGCGCCCACCCCTGGGCGGAGGCCGCCCGCAAAGCCGACGCCGAGCTCGGGACGGCAACGGCCGAAACCGGGACCGAGGTGACGGGCGCCGCGGTGTTCCGCCGCGAGAGCTCGACCTGGACCCTCCGCTACGAAGGGCGCAGCGTCCACCTGCCGCACGCCAAGGGCTTCGCCGATCTGCACCGGCTCCTGAGGCAGCCCGGCGTCGAAGTCGCCGCGGTCGACCTGCTCGACCCCGAAGGCGGGGAAGCGGTCACGGCCGACGCCAGGCTCGGCGGCGACGACCTCCTCGACGCCGAGGCCCGCGCCCGCTACCGCGACCACCTCGAGATGCTCGACGAGCAGATCGACACCGCGGCCGCGCTCGGCGACGACGCCCGCGCCGCCCGCCTCGACGCCGAACGCCAGGCCCTCATCGAGCAGCTCAAGGCCGCCACCGGACTCGGCGGCCGCTCCCGCCGCCTCGGCGACAACGCCGAACGCGCCCGCAAGAGCGTCACCAACCGCATCCGCAACACCCTCAAGAAGATCGAGGCCGTCCACCCGGCGCTGGCCGCGCACCTGCACGGCGCCGTCGCCACCGGCTCGGCCTGCGTCTACCGCCCCGAAACCGAAGCGCCCCGATGGGAGCTGTGAACGCGGAAGGGGCCGGGTGTTAAGGAATGAAGCGCTACTTGCGGTTGTAGGCCCTGATCGTCAGGAACCCGAAGACCGCGATGAAACCGGCCGACCAGATCAGCGTCGTGGCCACCGATGCGGTCGACACGTCGCCGTCGAACAGGCCCCGAACGCCGTCGACCAGCTGGCTGATCGGCGTGTTCTCGACGACCGGCTGCAGCCAGCCCGGCATCGTCGAGGGGTCGACCATGATGTTCGACAGGAACGTCAGCGGGAACATGATCGACATCGAGATCGACATGACGGTCTTCTCCGACCGCGTGATCAGGCCCAGCCAGGTCCACAGCCACGAGAACGAGAAGCAGAAGACCAGCAGCAGCCCCACGCCCAGCAGCACGCCCACCGCGCCGCCCTCGGGCCGGTAGCCCATCACCAGGCCCGTGCCGAACATGACCGCTCCCGCCGCGGCGTAACGGAACACGTCCGCCAGGAGGTACCCGACCATCGGCGCGGCCCGCCAGATCGGCAGTGTCCGGAACCGGTCCGAGACGCCCTTGTTGATGTCGATGTTCACGCTCATACCGGTGTACATCGTGGTCATCACGATGCTCATCACCATGATGCCCGGGAGCAGGAACTGCAGGTAGTCGCCGGTGCCGCCCGCGATCGCGCCGCCGAACAGGTAGGTGAACATCAGCAGCATCATGATCGGGAAGAGCAGGATGTCGAACGCCTGCTCCGGCACGTGCTTGATCTTCAGCATCGAGCGCCAGGCGAAGGCCCGCGCCGAAGCGAACGCGCTCGGCGGCGCCGGTCGCTCTCCAGTGGCCAGCAGGCGGCGCAGGTGCTCCCTCGCAACCGGCGCCGGGGCGTCGACATCGGACTTCGTAGTGGTCTGCGTGACGGTCATTGCGTTTCCTTTCTGAAAGTCCGTAGGTGCTAGGCGTCGACTTTGCTGGTGAGCGAGAGGAAGACCTCGTCAAGGCTCGGCTGGCCGAGCGAGAAGTCGTCCACGAGGATCCCGGCGCGGGCCAGCTCGCCGAGGGCGTGCGAGCCCTGCACGGCGGTGTCCTGGCCCGGGGCCAGCCGGGCGGTCAGCGCCACCGGGTCGTCGTCGAGCGCGACCTCCCCGGCCAGCGCCTCGGCGAGGACCTGCCGCGCGTGCTCGCGCTGGTCGGCGTGGTGCAGCCGCACCCGGATCGAGCCCGCGCCCACCGAGGACTTGAGCTGGCCCGGCGTGCCCTCGGCGATGACCCTGCCGGTGTCGATGACCGCGATGCGGCTCGCCAGCTGGTCGGCCTCCTCCAGGTACTGGGTGGTGAGCAGCACCGTGGTGCCCTCGCCGACGATCGTCCGGACCACGTCCCACACCTGGTTGCGGCTGCGCGGGTCCAGGCCCGTCGTCGGCTCGTCCAGGAACAGGAGCTTCGGCGTCACGATGATCGACGCGGCGATGTCGAGCCGCCGCCGCATGCCGCCCGAGTAGGCCTTCACCTGCTTGCCGCCCGCGGCCGTCAGCCCGAACGCCTCCAGCAGATCCGCGGCGCGGTCGCGCGCCGCCGGCTTCCCGTAGCCGTACAGCCGCGAGAGGAGCACCAGGTTCTCGAAGCCCGTGAGGTCCTCGTCGAGCGACGCGTACTGGCCGGTGAGGCTCACCTGGGACCGCACCGAGGCGGCGTCAGCGATGAGGTCGCGGCCGAACACGGTGGCGCTGCCCGCGTCCGGACGCAGCAGGGTGGCCAGCATCCGGACCGTGGTGGTCTTGCCCGCCCCGTTCGGGCCGAGCACGCCGTACACCGTGCCGGCCGGGACCTCGAGGTCCACGCCGTCGACGGCTTTGACGTCCTTGAAGTGCTTGACGAGCCCTTCGGCTCGGATCGCGAGGTCGCGCTGCGACATGTCCGCCTCCTGGATGATGCTTATCGTTGCTCTCATCCAGAAGGCGCTACGCGCACGCCACGGCCCCCGCTACATCCGATGTAGCGGGGGCCGGCGCATTCCTAGTCCTTGAGGTGCTTGGGCCTGACGACCAGCCAGAACAGCAGCGCCGCCACGCCCGAGGCGACCGCGATCGCCGCCACGGTGGTGTTCCACACGCCCGGCAGCTCCAGCTCGTAGAACTCGGCGAACGGCGGGACCGCGATCACGGTCACGAACGCCGCCGCGCAGCCGCCCACCAGCAGCGCCTTCCACCACACGTACGGCCGCGCCACGATCGCGAGCGCCGCCAGGGCGAGGCAGAACAGGGTGATCGCGGCCGTGGTCTGCGGCAGCTGCGAATCGGTGCCGTCGTGCGCGAGGGACATCAGGTACGCCACGAACGTGGGCACCGCGCAGCAGATCCCGGCCGGGATCGCGAACTTGAGCACCCGCTTCACGAAGTTCGGCTTCGCCTTCTCGAACGTCGGCGCGAGCGCCAGGAAGAAGGCGGGGAGCCCGATGGTGAACAGGTTGATGAGCGACTGGTGGATCGGCAGGAACGGGTACGGCAGCGGGTCGCTGCCCGCCGCCCACGCCGAGATCGCGCCGACCGCGACGAACAGCGCCAGCGAGATCGCGTACACGGTCTTCGTCAGGAACAGGTTCGAGACGCGGCCGATGTTGCCGAGCACCCGGCGGCCCTCGTCCACCACGTGCGGCAGGGTCGCGAACTCGTCGTCGAGCAGCACCACCTGCGCGACCGAGCGCGCCGCCGCCGAACCCGAGCCCATCGCGATGCCGAGGTCGGCGTCCTTGAGCGCCAGCACGTCGTTGACGCCGTCGCCGGTCATCGCGACCGTGTGGCCCCGCGACTGGAGCGCTTTCACGAACGCCTGCTTCTGGTGCGGCTTCACGCGCCCGAAGATCGTGGCCCGCTCGAGCAGGTCCGCGAGCTCCTCGGGGTCCTCCGGGAGCCGCCGCGCGTCGACCGTGTCGGCCGCGCCCTCGACGCCGAGCTGCGCCGCGACCGCGCCGACCGCGGCGGGGGAGTCCCCGGAGATGATCTTGACGGTGACGCCCTGCGCCCTGAAGTAGGCGAGGGTCGCCGCCGCCGTGGAGCGCAGGCGCTGGCGCAGGATCACGAGGGCCTGGGCCTTGACGCCGCTGAGGCCGCCGGTGGTGGAGGCGGTCTCGGCGGTGACGAGGGCGAGGACGCGCAGGCCCTGGGCGGCGAGCACGTCCGCTTCGAGGGCGACGGGGTCGTTCGAGTCGAGGAGGATGTCGGGCGCGCCGAGGAGCCAGGTGCCGTTGTCGGTGAAGCGGGTGCCGCTCCACTTGCGGGCCGAGGAGAACGGCATGACGTCGATGACCCGCCATTTCGGGTCCGGGGTCGACTGCTCGCGCAGGTATTCGGCGACGGCCTGCATGGTCGGGTTGGGGCTGTCGTCGGCGGCGGACAGGGCGGCGAGCGCGTCGCGGACGCCGTCGCCGTCGGTGCCGTCGATGGGCCGGATCTCGTCGACGTCCATGCCGCCTTCGGTGAGCGTCCCGGTCTTGTCGAGGCACAGCACATCGGTGCGGGCGAGGCCTTCGATGGCGGGGAGCTCCTGGACGAGGCAGCGGCGGGCGCCGAGGCGGATGACGCCGACGGCGAACGCGACCGAGGTGAGGAGCACGAGGCCCTCGGGGATCATCGGCACGATCCCGGCGACCGTGCGCACGATGATCTGCCGCCAGTTGGCGGCGTCGGCGAGCTGGCTGATGATGAGCAGCAGCGCGATCGGCACGATGAGCCAGTTGATGAGCTTGATGAAGCGGTTGATGCCGTCGCGCAGCTCCGAGCGGGCCAACGTGAACTTGCTGGCCTCCTCGACGAGCTTGGCGGCGTAGGAGTCCGCGCCGATCTGCTCGGCCCGGTACAGGCCGGTGCCGGCGACGGCGAACGAGCCGGAGCGGACCTCGTCGGCGGGGGCTTTCGCGACCGGGTCGGCCTCACCGGTGAGCAGCGACTCGTCGATCTCGAGGTTGCGGGATTCGACGACGGGGCCGTCGACGACGATCCGGTCGCCCGGTTCGATGTAGACGAGGTCGTCGCGGACGATCCGGTTCGGCGCGATCTCCTGGACCTCGCCGTCGCGCAGGACCTTCGCGTTCGACTGGTTCATCAGCGAGAGCTTGTCGAGGGTGCGCTTGGCGCGCAGCTCCTGGATGGTGCCGATCGCGATGTTGGCGATGATGACGCCGGCGAACAGGCCCTGCTTCAGGCCCTCGAACAGCCCCTCCTCCATCGCCGTGAAGCCGATCGCGATCACGGCGAGCACGCCGATGACGGCGTTGAGCGGTGTGAAGAAGTTCGCGCGGAGGATGGCCGAGAGCGGTCGACTGGTGTGGCGCTTCGCCTCGTTGACGGCTCCGGCCTCGACGCGTTCGGCCACCTCGGCGGCCGTCAGGCCGCGGTCACCTGCCAGCATGGGTGTTGTCACGTCGACAGCTTATGCGACAGCCGCCCTGCCGTATCACCGCCGAAGGACCGAGACGCACGTTTCGCCCCTCCTCCATACGACCGAGGAGACGCGGCCCGCAGAGGCCCTTATCCGATTGCGGCCCGACCGGGGACGACACCTAGAATCGCTGATTATGGCCAATGTACTCACACCGCAGGGCGAGGACTTCCCTCGCTGGTACCAGGACGTCATCGCCAAGGCCCAGCTGGCCGAGAACGGCCCGGCGAAGGGCTCGCAGGTGATCCGACCGACCGGTTTCGCCCTGTGGGAGCGCATGACCGCCGAACTCGACGAGCGCATCAAGGAGACCGGCACGGAGAACGCCTCGTTCCCCCTGCTGATCCCCGAGTCGTACTTCACCCGCGAAGCCGACCACGTCGAGGGCTTCGCCCCCGAGCTGTGGATGGTCACGCACGGCGGCGGCAAGGAGCTCGAAGAGAAGCTCGCCATCCGCCCCACCTCCGAGACCGTCATCGGCGAGTACATGGCGAAGTGGATCAACTCGTACCGCGACCTGCCGCTGCTGCTCAACCAGTGGTGCAACGTCATGCGCTACGAGATGCGCACCCGCCTGTTCCTGCGCTCCTCGGAGTTCCTGTGGCAGGAGGGGCACACCGTCCACGAGACCTATGAGGACGCGCACGCCTTCACGCTGCGCATCCTCCACGAGGTCTACGCCGACTTCATCGAGAACGTCCTCGCCCTGCCCGTGCTGCGCGGCATCAAGACCGAGGCCGAGCGCTTCGCCGGGGCCCTCAACACCTTCGCGGTCGAATCCCTGATGCGCGACGGCAAGGCCCTCCAGATGGGCACCTCGCATGAGCTGGGCCAGAACTTCGCGAAGGCCTTCGACATCCAGTTCCAAGGCCGCGACGGCCAGCAGCACCACGGCTGGACCACCTCGTGGGGCGTCTCGACCCGCATGGTCGGCGGCCTCATCATGGGCCACGGCGACGACGCGGGCCTCCGTGTGCCGCCGAACCTCGCGCCCGTCCAGGTCAGCGTCATGGTCGTCAAGGACACCGACGAGGTCCAGGCCGCCGCGAAGAAGGTCTACGACGAGCTCAAGGACGCCGGGCTGCGCGTCAAGCTCGACAACCGCGGCGACGTGGCCTTCGGCCGCCGCGCCGTGGACGCCGAGCTCAAGGGCTACCCCGTGCGCATCGAGCTCGGCCCCCGCGACCTCAAGAACGGCGAGGCCACCATCGCGAGCCGCGTCGAGGGCACGAAGCGGACCGTCCCGATCGGGATGCTCGCCGAGGCCGTCGCCGCCGCGCTCGAGGAGGCCCAGCAGCAGCTGTGGGACGAGGCCCTCGCCTTCCGCGAGTCGCACACGGCCGACGTCGCCACCGTCGAGGAGGCCGTCGAGGCCGCTCAGACCGGGTACGCCCGCGTCCCGTGGGACGCCTGCGGCGTCGAAGGCGAGACGAAGGCCGCCCAGTCCTCGGTCACGGTGCGGGTGCTTCAGCGCGAGGACGGCTCCGTGCCGGACTCCCTGGATGAGTCCGGTCTCATCGCGTACCTGGCCCGGTCGTACTGATCACCCGATGCGCTAGACTCGGTCGCTGTACATGAGCTTTGGGACGGAAGCCCTCTCAACTACCGTGACGCAAGGCCAAGTTTCAGTGCATACGAAATCCGGAGTAATTCCCCTGGACGTCGTGTGCGCTAACGTGATCCTTACTACAGGAGTAACAAAACGTGGCAGTTAAGATTCGCCTCACGCGAATGGGGAAGATCCGTACTCCCCAGTACCGTATCGTCATCGCCGACTCGCGCGTCAAGCGCGACGGCAAGGTGATCGAGAACGTCGGGATCTACCACCCGAAGGAGAACCCGTCCCGGATCGAGGTCAAGTCCGACCGCATCCAGCACTGGCTCTCGGTGGGCGCCCAGCCGTCCGACACCGTCAAGGCCATCCTCCGCAAGACCGGCGACTGGCAGCAGTTCAAGGGCCTGCCCGCGCCGGCCCCGCTGAAGGTCGCCGAGCCCAAGCCGGAGAAGGAGAGCCTCTACGTGGCCGCCCTCAAGGAGTCGGGTATCGACCCCTCGAAGGCGTACGTCTCGGAGGAGGCCGCCAAGGCCGCGCCGAAGTCGAAGAAGTCCGCCGCCAAGGCCGACGAATCGGCTAAGACTGAAGAGGTCGAGGCCGCTGCCGACGAGGCCTCTGAGACCAAAGGGGAGTAATCGTGCTGCGACCGGCGCTTGAACACCTTGTCAAAGGCATCGTCGACAATCCTGACGACGTCCGTGTCCGTCTGGTCGATTCCCGCCGCGGCAAGCGGCTCGAGGTCCGGGTCAACCCGGAGGACCTCGGGACCGTGATCGGCCGCGGGGGTCGCACCGTCAACGCGCTGCGCCAGGTCATCGGCTCGATCGGCGGCAAAGGCATTCGTGTCGAGGTCGTCGATTCCTACTGAGTCTTATCGGAACGGCCCCGGGGTTCCCTCGGGGCCGTTCCGGCGTTCAAAAGAGGTTTGAGTCTTGTCTGAAGTGGTGGTCGGCCGGATCGTGCGCCCGCACGGGCTGCGCGGCGAAGTCGTCGTCGAGGTCCGCACCGACGATCCCGAGACCCGGTTCCAGCCGGGCGTCGAATACCGGACCAAGGGCGGCCAGCTCAAGGGCGCGCCGCTCAAGGCCGTCACGGTGCGCTGGCACCAGGGCCGCCCGATGATCGGATTCGAGGGCCACTCGGACCGCAACGCCTCCGAACTGCTGCGCGGCGTGCTGCTCAGCGTCGAGGTCGAGGACGAAGAGCTGGTCGCCGAAGAGGACGAAGTCCACGACACCCTGCTCATCGGCCTCACCGTGGTCGACAAGGAGGCCGGCGAGGTCGGCACCGTGAGCCGCATCGACCACGGGGCCGCCTACGAGACGCTCGTCGTGAAGCGCAAGGGCCAGACCCCGGCGCTGATCCCGTTCGTCGCCGACATGGTGGTCGAGGTCGACCTCGAAGCCGAGGCCATCAACGTGGACCTGCCGCCGGGCCTGCTGGACCTTTGATGAAGATCGACGTCGTCACCGTCTTCCCCGAATACCTCGCGCCGCTCGACCTCTCGCTCATCGGACGCGCCCGCGAACGCGGGATGCTCGACCTCAACGTCCACGACCTGCGCCGCTGGACCCACGACGTGCACCACTCGGTGGACGGCGCGCCCGCCGGCGGCGGGGCCGGGATGGTCATGAAGCCGCAGCCGTGGGGCGAGTGCTTCGACGAGCTCATACCCGGGGAAGCGAAGCCGCACCTGCTGGTGACCAGCCCCGCCGGGCGGCCCTTCACGCAGGCCATGGCGCATGATCTGGCCGCCGAGCCCTGGCTCATGTTCGCCTGCGGCCGTTACGAAGGCATCGACCAGCGCGTCGTCGACTACGCGGCCGAGCGCATGGAGGTCACCGAGGTCTCCATCGGCGACTACGTGCTCTTCGGCGGCGAGGTCGCGGTGCTCGCCATCATCGAGGCCGTGACCAGGCTCGTGCCCGGCGTGCTCGGCAACGCCGCGTCGCTCGACGACGAATCGCACAACGCCGGCGTCCTGGAGGCCCCCGCCTACACGCGCCCGGCCGAATGGCGCGGCCACGAGATCCCGCCCGTCCTCCTCTCGGGGGACCACGGCAAGGTCGACCGCTGGCGGCGTGAGCAGGCACTCCTGCGCACCGCGCGGGCCCGCCCGGATTTGCTGGCGCGGCTCGACCCGGGTAGCCTCGACAAACGTGACCGGCTCCTCCTCGAAGGGGCCGGGTTCAGCCTGCCCGTGCAGGGTGTGGCAGAGTAGGTGAGTTCCCGTGACGTGCCGTTCGTTCAAGCGGTACCTCTCCCGGTAGAACTTCTGAGCATTACCAAACAGAGGACCCAAACCAATGAACATTCTGGATGAGCTGAACGCCGCCTCCATGCGCGCCGACGTGCCGGACTTCCGTCCCGGCGACACCGTCAAGGTGAACGTCCGAGTCCAGGAAGGCGCCCGGTCCCGTGTCCAGGTGTTCCAGGGCGTCGTCATTCGCCGCCACGGCGCGGGCATCGGCGAGACCTTCACGGTCCGCAAGCTGAGCTACGGCATCGGCGTCGAGCGCACCTTCCCGGTGCACGGCCCCATGGTCGACTCCATCGAGATCGCCATGCGAGGCAAGGTCCGCCGCGCGAAGCTGTACTACCTGCGCGACCGCAAGGGCAAGGCCGCCAAGATCAAGGAGAAGCGCGAACTCTAAAGCGCGCAAGAGCTTTTCGGAAACCCCGGGCACCCGCCCGGGGTTTCTCGCTGCCCCCTGTTTTCGGATACCCTCGGTGACATGAGTCCTGGCACCCCCGGCGGGGAGAAGGGGCCCCGCCGGATCGACTGGGACCGCCTCCCCGGCCCCGGCGGCCCGGACGCCCCGCCGCCCCCAGCCGCCGCGCGCCGGCCCGGCACGCCGCCCCGCGGTCCCGTCGCGGGCGGCACCGGTGCTGGAGGGACCGACGCGACGCACCGCCTCCGCAGCGACCCCGACGCGACCCGCACCTTCCGCCGTCCCGAGAGCCCCTCGGCCGCCCACGACCGCGTGGCCGCCGAACGCGACCGGGCGAGCGCGGCCGTCGAGCGCGCCTCCGGCGCCCACGACCAGGTCCCCGCCGAGCGCCCGAAACACAAGGGCGGCAAGGGAACCGAGAGCCGCCTCTCGCAGCCGCACAAGCGCCAGTACCTGTCGCTGTGGGTCGAGCTGCCGCTGCTGCTCGTGATCGCCTTCTCGGCGGCCGTGCTGCTGCGCACGTTCGCCGTGCAGCCGTTCTACATCCCCTCCGGGTCGATGGAGCAGACCCTCCAGGAGGGCGACAAGGTCCTCGTCCTCAAACTCACCAACACGCTGCGCACCCCGCAGCGCGGCGAGGTCGTGGTCTTCCGCGGCACCGACTCCTGGGACCCCGAGTACCGGCCCGCGACGGGCGGCGACGGCGCGTTCTCGACCTTCACGACCGGCGTCCTCGACCTCATCGGCCTCGCCAAGCCCGACGAGAAGGACTTCATCAAACGGGTGATCGCGGTCGGCGGCGACACCGTCTCCTGCTGCGACGCCGACGGCAACGTGGTCGTCAACGGCGTGTCCCTCCACGAGGAGGCGTACGTCTACGAGAACTCGCCGCTCGAGATCGAACCCGGCGTGTGCGGCGCGCGGCGCTTCGAGGAGCTCACGGTGCCGGAGGGCGAGGTGTGGGTCATGGGCGACCACCGCGGCGACTCCTCCGACTCCCGCTGCTCGGGCACCGTGCCGGTGGAGAACATCATCGGCCGCGCCATCGCCCTCGTCTGGCCCACCGACCGCGCCCGCGAGCTCGAGATCCCCGAGGCCTTCGAGGCCCTCGACGGGACCACCGGCGCCGCCGACGCCGAAGGCGAGCAGTCCGCCTCCGGCCTGGTCGGCGACGGCCTCCCGGCGGCCTGGAATACCGCCTGGCAGCAGCCGCCTTCCTTGCCCGGCACGGTGATGCTGGCACCTGGGGCCGGAGCGCGAGCGCGTAGACTCGGACCGTGATCGATGAAGGGCAAGCACCCGGTGCTGACGGTGACAGCGCCGAGGAGACCTCCAAAGAACAGCAGCCCAAAAAGAAGGGATCGTTCTGGAAAGAACTGCCGATCCTGCTCGGCGTCGCCATTCTCGTGGCGATCGTGGTGCGGACCTGGGTCGTCCAGACCTACTACATCCCTTCCGGCTCGATGGAGAACACGCTCCTGATCAACGACCGGGTACTCGTGAACAAGCTCGTCTACGACTTCTCAGAACCCGAGCGCGGTGAGATAATTGTCTTTACGGCACCCGAGTCGTGGCGTTCGGTCATGGAAGAGGACGAGTTCATCAAGCGGGTGATCGCCGTGGGCGGCGACCACATCGTCGCCGACGACGAAGGCAACATCACGGTCAACGGCGAACCGCTCGAAGAAGAGTCCTATCTGTACACGAACCCGATGACGGGGGAGCAGGACCCGTCCTCGCAGGACCCGTTCGACGTGGTCGTGCCGGAGGGCCGCCTGTGGGTGATGGGCGACCACCGTTCGGCTTCGGGCGACTCCCGCGAACGGTACGTCCGCACCGGCGGGGACATCGAGTCCTCGACGATCCCGGTCGACGCGGTCATCGGCAAGGCCTTCGTGCTGTTCTGGCCGGTCAGCGACTTCACCTGGTTCGAGATCCCCGAGACCTTCGACGACGTCCCCGCGCCGTCCTGATCCGATGCTCCGTCCCGACCCTTCCCGACTCAGGCGCGACAGCGACCTGTACGCGCTGGAGGCCGCGCTCTACCGGCGCGGGCTCGGCCCGGTCGCCGGGGCGGACGAGGCGGGGCGCGGCGCCTGCGCGGGGCCGCTGGTCGTCGCCGCGGTGCGGCTGCCGCCGAGCGCGCGGTTCGACGAGCTGAACGACTCGAAGCTGCTCACCGAGGCCGCGCGCGAACGGGTCTTCGAGCGCTTGCGGCGCTCGCAGGCCGCGATCAGCGTGGTCGCGTACGGCCCCGACGAGATCGACGCGCGCGGCATCGCCGTGTGCAACTTGGAGGGCATGCGCGTCGCGGTGGCGCGGCTGCCCGAGCGGCCCGGGTACGTCCTCACCGACGGCTTCCCGGTGCCGGGCCTGCCCGGCAGCCTCGGCGTGGTCAAGGGCGACCGCACGGCGGCGTGCGTCGCGGCGGCCGGCGTGGTCGCCAAGGTCACTCGGGACCGGATCATGACCGAACTCGACCTCGACTACCCCGAGTACGGTTTCGCCATCCACAAGGGATACAGCACGCCGATGCACGAAGCCGCGCTGCGTCGCCTGGGCCCGTGCGGGATACACCGCAAGTCCTACGCGAACGTCGCCGCGTCCGCCGTCCCGCCCGCTTGGGTCTGAGCGGGTTCGGCAGGCCCGCGCGGGGGAAACCGGGACACCGGGGACCGCATTGTTTTACGGCCCCGCAAGCGTTCGCCGAGAGAGCCGCGAGCGGGCCGGGGCAACCGCGCACTATCGTGGGAACCGTCGTTGAGAAGGAGGAGCGTTGAGCGCCGAGGACCTCGAGAAGTACGAGACCGACATGGAGCTGCAGCTGTACCGGGAGTACCGGGACATCGTGCGGCAGTTCACCTACGTCGTCGAGACCGAGCGGCGGTTCTACCTGGCCAACGCTGTCGAAGTCCACGTGCGGGGAGCCGACGCCGAGACCTACTTCGAGGTAGAGATGAGCGACGCGTGGGTCTGGGACATGTACCGCCCCGCTCGATTCGTCAAGCACGTGCGGGTCTTGACCTTCAAAGATGTGAACGTCGAGGAGCTGGACAAGCCCGACATGACCTTGCCGTAACCAGGGGGAGAGCTCCGTTGAGGTCGAGGCGGGCCGCCTCAGAGCAGATCTGAGCCGCGGCTCGCTCGTCGCAAGTACCGCTCCGCTTTCGTACCGGCTCCTCACGACCCTTGTCGGATTCGCCCTGAAACGGCCCCTGGGCCGAGGGAATTCCGCCGCTAACATTGGTCGGGTGTCCACTCTCCGCGACGTCATCAGCGCGCACACCGACCTGACCTCCAACTCCGCGGCGCACCTGCAGCGGCTCGTGGCCGAATGGCAGCTCCTCGCCGACCTCTCCTTCGCCGACTTCCTGCTCTGGGGCGCCGTCAAGGAGCACCCCGGCCGGTACGTCTGCCTCGCCCAGGTCCGGCCCACCACCGGCCCGACCGCCTACGAGGAGGACCAGGTCGGCCGCATCCTCGAAGGCGAGGACGCGCAGCACCTCAACGTCGCCTTCACCGAGGGCCGGATCTTCCGCGAGGGCGACCCGGTCTGGCGCGGCGACGTCGCCGCCCGCCACGAGGCCATCCCCGTGCGCCGCCGCGACCGCCGCGAGGTCATCGCCGTGGCCGCCCGCGACACCAACCTCTCCGACACGCGCAGCCCCTCCCACCTGGAGCTGAACTACCTCAAGACCGCCGACTACCTGGTGCAGATGCTCACCGACGGCGGTTTCCCGCCGCCGCTGCTGCCGGGCGAGCCGACCACCGCGCCGCGCATCGGCGACGGCCTGGTCCGCATCGGCTCCGACGGCCTCGTCCGCTATGCCTCGCCGAACGCGCTGTCCGCGTACCGTCGCATGGGCGTCACCGGGCACCTCCGCGACCGCGACCTCGCCGAACTGACCCGCAGCCTCCCGTCGAACTCCGACGTCGGCGCGGACGCGGCCCGCCGCATCGCCGACGCGCTCGCCGGAGGCACCCCGCGCCGCAAGGAGATCGAGTCCAAGGGCGCCACGGTGCTCATGCGCGCGCTGCCGCTGCGCCCGGGCGGCAAGGCCGCCGGCGCGCTCGTGCTGGTCCGCGACATCACCGAGGTCCGCCGCCTCGACCGCGAACTGGTCACCAAGGACGCCACGATCCGCGAGATCCACCACCGCGTCAAGAACAACCTCCAGACCGTGGCCGCGCTGCTGCGCCTTCAGGCCCGCCGCGTCGGATCCCCCCAGGCCCGCCAGTCCCTCGAGGAGTCGGTGCGCCGCGTCTCGTCCATCGCCCTGGTCCACGAGACTCTCTCGCAGTCGGGCGACGAGTCGGTCGGCTTCGACCAGATCGTCGACCGCGTCGCCTCCATGGCCGTCGAGGTCTCCGTCGCCGAGTCGAAGGTGACGCTCCGCCGCGAGGGCACCTTCGGGGTCCTGCCCAGCGAGTACGCGACCCCGCTCGTCATGGTCGTCAACGAGCTCATCCAGAACGCGGTCGAGCACGCCTACCCGCCCGGCCAGGACGGCGAGGTCGTCATCGGGGTCGAACGCGCCGGCGACCACCTCCGCGTCACCGTCTCCGACCACGGCAAGGGCCTCCCCGCGGGCTTCCGCATCGCCGACTCGACCCGCCTGGGCCTCCAGATCGTGCACACCCTCGTCACCGGCGAACTCCGCGGCACGATCGACATGCGTCCGCGCGCCGAAGGCGGCACCGAAGCCGTCGTCGACTTCGCACTGCAATAGCCGCTGCTTGTGCGTGTGACCGGGCCGTCCACGCACCGGGACGACAGATGCCATCCGCTGAGATGTGTGGCATGCTTGCAGGCATGTCTCGCGCACATGGGCTTCGACTGGTGGCACGCCGCCACGTCGATCTTTGCCGTGTGTTCAGCGCCGCCTGTCTGATGCGCCGCTAAATCCTTCCGGCTTTTCGCCGTCGAACCACGCCACACCTGTGTCCGCATGAGGAGAACTGTGCCAACGCCAACGCGCAAACCGTCCCGCCCGAAGGGCCAAGGCCAGTGGGCCATGGGCCACCGGGAGCCGCTCAACAAGAACGAGCAGTCCAAGAAGGACGACAACCCGCTCAACGTGCGGCAGCGCATCGAGGGCGTCTACGCCCACCGCGGCTTCGACTCCATCGACCCCGCCGACCTGCGCGGGCGCTTCCGCTGGTGGGGCCTGTACACGCAGCGCAAGCCCGGCATCGCCGGCGGCAAGACCGGCATCCTCGAAGAGGAGGAGTTGGACGACAAGTACTTCATGATGCGTGTGCGCATGGACGGCGGCCAGCTCAACCTGGCGCAGCTGCGCACCATCGCCGGGATCTCCAAGGAGTTCGGGCGCGACACCGCCGACGTCACCGACCGTGAGAACGTCCAGTACCACTGGATCCGCGTCGAGGACGTGCCGGAGATCTGGCGCCGCCTCGAGGCCGTCGGCCTCGACACCCAGGAGGCCTGCGGCGACTGCCCGCGCGTCATCCTCGGCTCCCCGGTCGCGGGCGTCTCGACCGAAGAGGTCATCGACGCCACCCCGCAGATCCAGGAGATCTACGACCGCTTCATCGGCGACCGCAGCCTCTCCAACCTGCCGCGCAAGTTCAAGTCGACCATCGGCTGGCTGCCGGACAGCCCGTACGAGACCAACGACATCTCGCTCATCGGCGCGCACCACCCCGAGCTCGGCCCCGGCTTCGACCTCTATGTCGGCGGCGGCCTCTCGACCAACCCGATGTTCGCCCCGCGCCTCGGCGTCTGGGTCTCCCAGGACGACATCGTCGACGTGTGGGTCAACGTGGTCCGCATCTTCCGCGACTGGGGCTACCGCCGCCTGCGCACCCGCGCGCGCCTGAAGTTCCTCGTCAAGGACTGGGGCCCGGAGAAGTTCCGCGAGGTCCTCGAGTCCGACGCGTACCTGGGCCGCAAGCTCCCCGACCTCGAGCAGCCGCCCGTGCCGGAGAAGCTGCTCGACCACATCGGCGTCCACAAGCAGAACGACGGCAACTACTACATCGGCGTCGCGCCGGTCGTCGGCCGCGTCTCCGGGACCATCCTCGACCAGCTGGCGGACATCGCCGAGAAGTACGGCTCCGACCGCGTGCGCGCCACCCCGCTCCAGAAGCTCCTGCTCCTCGACATCCCCGAGGACAAGGTGCGCGACGCGGTCGCGGACCTGCGCGCGATCGGGCTCGAGGCCGAGCCCTCGAACTGGCGCCGGGCCACCATGGCGTGCACCGGGATCCAGTTCTGCAAGCTCGCCATCGTCGACACCAAGGACCGCGCCCGCGACCTCGTCGAGGAGCTCGAGAAGCGCGTCCCCGAACTCGACGTCCCGATCTCCATCCACGTCAACGGCTGCCCGAACGCCTGCGCCCGCACCCAGACCGCGGATATCGGCCTCAAAGGGCAGCTCGTCACGAACGAGGACGGCGAGCAGGTCGAGGGCTTCCAGGTCCACCTCGGCGGCGGCCACGCCTCCGCGGCGAGCCTGGGCCGCAAGTCCCGCGGCCTCAAGGTCGCCTCGGCCGACCTCGGCGACTATGTGGAACGCCTCACCCGGCGCTACCTCGTCGCCAGGTCGGAAGGCGAGACGTTCGCCCAGTGGGTCCACCGGGCCGACGATGCGGAATTGCAGTGACCGCCCGCGTCGTTCCCTACTACTGCCCCTACTGCGGCGAGGAAGACCTCAGGCCGTACGAGCCCGATGCCGACAGCGACGTCGACATCAAGGGCGGATGGCATTGCGCGGACTGCACCCGCGTCTTCGTCGTCAAATACCACGGGATGGCCGCCGCACCGGTTTACGCGGCGCCGCCCACGGGCTCCACGCCCGAATGAAATACCCCCGATCGGAGTAGCAGCATGAGCAGCACAGGGAAAGAGAGAGACCCCTTCGAACTCCGTGACCTCGCGACGGACGCGGGGAAGCGCCTTGAAGACGCCACGGCCCACCAGATCCTCGAGTGGGCGGTCGGCGAGTTCGGCGAGCGCTTCTGCGTGACCTCCTCGATGGCCGACGCCGCCGTGGTCCACCTCGCCAGCGAGGTCGCCCCCGGTATCGACGTCGTCTTCCTCGACACCGGTCTGCACTTCCCCGAGACCCTCGAAGTCCGCGACTTCGTGGCGTCCACGATGAACGTCAACGTCCGCTCGATCCAGCCCGACCAGTCGGTGCTGGCCCAGGACGCCGAGTTCGGGCCGCGACTGTTCGCGCGCTCTCCTGACGAGTGCTGCTCGCTGCGCAAGGTGCTGCCGCTCAACGCGGCCCTTGCCGACTACGACGGCTGGGCCACCGGCCTGCGCCGGGACGAGGGCCCGACCCGCGCCAACACGCGCGTCGTCGACTTCGACCTGTCCCGCCGCAAGGTCAAGGTCTCGCCGATCGCGAAGTGGACCGAGGCCGACCAGGAGGCGTACATCGAGCGCTACAACATCCCGGTCAACCCGTTGCTCAAGGACGGTTTCCGTTCCATCGGCTGCTGGCCCTGCACCCGGCGCACCGCGCCGGGGGAGGACCCGCGCGCCGGCCGCTGGGCCGCATTCGACAAGACCGAATGCGGGCTGCATGTCTGACGGGCCCGTGCTGGACACCGATGCGGCTCCCGCTGCGTCGGCGTCCGGTGCGCCCCTTTCGGGTCTGCCGCGACCGGTCGTCCTGGTCGCCCACGGCAGCCCCGACCCGCGCTCCCCGGAGGCCGTCCGCGCCATCGCGCGGGCGGCCCGGGCGCACGTGGGCTTCTTGGAGTTCAACGAACCGCACCCGGTCGAGGTCCTGACCGGCTTGGCGGACAAGGGATTCGCTGAGGCAGTCGCGCTGCCGCTGCTGCTGACCGACGCCTACCACTCGCGCACCGACCTTCCCGAGGTCGCGAAGCGCGCGCAAGCGGAGCGTCCCGGATTCACGGTGGGTGTGGGCCGTCCGGTTGGAGACCTGTCACTCGCGAAGCCTCTGGTCCGCGGACTGCCGGAAGGCACTGACGGCCTGGTGGTGTGCGCCGCCGGGACTCGCGTCGACGAGGGCCGCGCACATGTCGCCGACGTCGCCGCCGAAGCCGGACGACTGCTCGGTGTCCCGGCCGGACCGGGATTCGCCTCCGGCCCGGGACCGACCGCGGGCGAGACCGTAGCGGCGCTGCGGGCCCAAGGGGCTCGGCGCGTCGCCGCCGTCTGCTACTTCATCGCGCCGGGGCTGTTGTGCGACAAGGCGATCGAATCGGCCCGTGAAGCGGGAGCCGTCCACGTGGGCGAACCGCTCGGCACGGCACCCGAACTGATCGACCTGATCGCGAAGCACGCGGCCGCCGTCTAGCGCCGCAGCGTCGGCAATTCGGTTCCGCCCCTGAGTCGCCCCGTTCGCCTCTCCGGCACTGAGTCGGCCTGTTCGGTTCCGTCCCTGGGCTGACCTGTTCGGCTCCGCCCCTGAGCTAGCCTATTCGGCTCCGCCGAAGCGCCGCCGCTCGCCGAAGCCGACCGCTCGCCGGGAGGGGCCGCTGAGGACCAGTCCCACGATCGCCGCCGCGAGCCCCCAGGCCGCGACGCCGATCACCGGATGCGCCGCCTCGCGGAGGTAGTACCCGACCGGGAGCCAAAGGAGCCCTTGGAATACCGCCTGCGAGACGATGTCCTCCATCCGCAGCAGTCTGCGTCCGATGAACCAGTAGTAGAGCGCTCCGAGGAACGCGACCAGCGCGACGCCGACGGCGCCGCTGACGGTCGTCACCTGGCCCGTCGCGATCTGTGCCACGCCCCACACTCCTGCGGCCGCGAGTCCCGTTGCGAGGAGCCAGAACAGGATCGCCGCGGCGGTCAAGGTCCAAGGACGGTCACCGGAGTCGGGGCTTTCGGTGACCGCGCCCATGTCGGCATCGGTTTCGTTCACACGCCAACCGTATCCCGGGCTACGCTGCGCCTATGCGCGACCTGAAAGCAGCGCCACAGCGTGGTCTGCTCATCGTGAACCCGAAGGCCTCCACCGGCTCGCGCCGACGCACGCGTTGGGTGCGGAAGAAGCTCGACGAAGTGCTCGATCTCGAAGTCGAAGTGACCCGCCGGCGGGACCACGCCGAGATCCTCGCCAAGCGCGGAGCCGACAAGGGATACGACGTGGTGCTCAGTCTCGGCGGCGACGGCACCGTGAACGAGGTCGTCAACGGCCTGGTCGCCGACGGGCGCCCCGCCGACGAGGCCCCGATCTTCGCGCCCATTCCCGCCGGGTCCACGAACGTCTTCGCGCGCGCCCTCGGGCTGCCTTGGGACCGGCGCAGGGCGTCGCTGGCGATCGTGTCCGCGATCGAGGAGCGGCGGGTGCGCACGGTGAGTCTGGGGCGGGCCACCGGCGATGACGTCGACCGGCTCTTCACGTTCTGCGCGGGGCTCGGCTGGGACGCGTCCATCATCAAGAAGGTCGAGTCGTACCGGAAGAAGCGGAACCTCGGCGCGCACTACGCCCGCGCCGTGATGGCGGAGCTGAATGAGCATGGTGTGGAAGGGGACACGATCGAGGTGGAACTCTCCTCGGGTGAGGAGGACCTCTCTGAAGGGATGGTCGTGGTGCAGAACTGCGCACCGTGGACCTATCTCGGTACCCTTCCGGTGAATCTCAACGCGCGGGCATCCTTTAATGCTGGACTTGATGTCCTGGTTCTGCGTAAACTTGGCCTGTCGGACGCCGCGAGGACCGCCGCTTCACTGCTGGTCGGTCGGGACGGGCCCGACGGCAAACACGCGGTGACGCATCACGATCTCTCCAGGATCCGACTGCGCGCTTCGCTGCCGCAAGCCTTCCAGCTCGACGGGGACTACCTCGGAGAGCGGACCGATCTCGAACTCAGCTCGGTTCCGGAGGCACTGCGGGTGGCCTGCTAACAACTTGGGAAAACCTCAAGGTGGGTGTTGACAAGTCGCCCGTGAGCAGGCAAGGTTGATTTCGCCATCCCTACCGGGACGGCACGAGACTTACAACCGAATATCGTTATTTCGGTGCGTATAGACCGGGCATTCGGTGGGTACTTACGTCTTGGCGACGCTTGTGAGCCATATGAGTTAAGCGCTGGCGAGACTTCCGTGAGTGGTAAGCAAGCCAACTTTGAGTACCAGTGTGTCAAACCGGTTCGACTCGCTGTCACCGACCCCGACCTTTTCAGTTCGGGCGAGTGTGGCGGAGGCCGCCATGAGGATCCGCGGTAGGGATTCCGGCGGTAGCGTGGAATATGTTCCGCGAGTCTTCTTCGAGGTACAGCGCGGTGAGTTCACTCACTTCGGGCTGATTTCCGGAGTCGAACCCTTGACAAATCCCGAGCTTGTGAAAGTATTCACATGACGGGTCGGGTCGAGGTGCGGACCTATCAGTCGCCACTTGGGCGACCGACGCCGTAGGCGGGTGTGCTCCCCGATGCCCTGGCGTTCAGCAATGACGCTGATGCGAGAGTGCTCCGAACTCGCGGTGACAACGATTCCCTTTGCAGGGAAACGGGTTCCGTACCGAGCGCTCACCTGTGTCGCCCGCGAAGGTGCGACCGTCACACCAGTTCTCCGTGACGGACGCGGCGCGACACTCACGCGAAGCGCGGCCTGAACGCCGCCGCGGCCCGCAACGGCCCGCGAAACGCCCGAACCGCAAGAGCTGTTCATAACACCGTGAAAGCAAGATGCTTGATGCTTAGCAAGGAGATGTTTTGATGGATTGGCGCCACGAGGCCATCTGCCGTGACGAGGACCCCGAGCTGTTCTTCCCGATCGGGGACACGGGACCGGCACTGACGCAGATCGAGCAGGCCAAGAACGTCTGCCGGCGCTGCCCCGTGACCGAGGAGTGCCTGCGGTGGGCGCTCGAGACCGGTCAGGACGCGGGCGTGTGGGGTGGCATGAGCGAGATCGAGCGCCGCGAGCTGAAGCGCCGCTCGGGCGCGCTGCGTACGTTGGCGACCCAGGTCGTCGGTTAGCGGTTCCTCGCGATCCCTTGATTTAGTCCATCCCTCGAATTTGCGACAACAGAAGCTTGGCAGGCCCGGCGGTTTCGCCGGGCCTTCAAGCTTGCCCGGACGCGAGGATTCCTCGAACCGCATGGCCCCCGATCAAGCCAACGTACGCGAAGGGTGTGACATCGCCGGTTGAGCTGGGGCTCTAGTAGATCTGGTGGCGCTGGGTGTCGGCGTCGGCCTCTGAGGCGGGGCGGCGCTGGGAGATGGTGATGGTGGTGGTCTCGCCGGCGGTCCAGTGGGCGTCGACCTCGTCGGTGAGGGCCCTGAGGACCTGCCACTGGTAGGAGCCGGAGTCGGGCAGGGGCTCGCCCTTGGGGCGGCGCAGCGTGATCTGGAGGACCTCTTCGCCGACCGCCAGGCGGCAGTGGAGGGGCTGGTCGCTCGTCTTGCGGCGGAACGGGCGCGGGCGCCCGGGCTCGGTGGGGATAAGGAGCGCCACGGCGGCGTTGACCGCCGCCCGGAGGTCCTCGATCTCGTCGAGCGAGAACCCGAGCCTGGTCGCGACCGCAGCGGTCGCGGTCGGCAGGACCGACAGGTAGTCGCCCGTAGAGGGCACGTCGAGCAGCAGCACGTCCTCGCGCTCTTCGCTCACCGGCATCGCCGCTTCCTGTGACTGAGGGGCCGAAGGACTTCCGCCCTCTCGCTGTACAGGATAATCGGACGACCTGAGAAACGGGTACCACCCTGCAGGAATCACGCGTCCGGGGCCGCTGGTATCCGGCCGCTCACGAAGGCGCACCCCGACGCTCCAAATTGGGCTCGTTCATTCTAAAGTCATCCCCAGATTCTCTCCCCTCGACTTCTCCCCGGAAGGACTTGCCCATGCCTGCTACGAACCAGCCTGCCCTGAATCGCCGGCTGTTCATGCACCTCGCCGGCGGCGCCGCGGTCGCCGCCGCCGGAAGCGCCATCGCCCTCGGCGCCGACCGGGCCGACCTGCTGCAGCTCACCCCGGTGGCCCAGAACCTGCCCCAGTCCCCGCTCCCGCCGCTGCCCGACCAGCTCGACGGCGGACGGGTCGAGCCGCCGAGCCAGGCCGTGCCCGAGCCGCTCGGCGAACCGGAGATCGAGTCGTTCGGGGCGCTCGAGGAGGGCGCTCCGACCTCCCTGCCGTTCACCTTCAACCAGAACGGCCACCCCGCCGTCATGGACCTGCCCGAGACCATGAAGCCGTGGCGGGACCGCCCCACGAAGTGGGAGAACATCACCCCGAACACCCAGCACACGTACCTCGACGCCGACGGCGTGATCCAGTACCGGCCCGACTGGGACGTGCCCGGCTACGACCAGCCCGTCACCCAGATCCAGTTCGCCCTCGGCTGCATCACCAGCTACCGGAACGAGACCGACCCCACCCGCAAGGCGCTGTTCCTGAAACGAGCGAAAGCCCAGGCCGGACGGCTGCTCGAAACCCGGGTGGAGACCCGCGGCGCCTGGTACTTCCCCTACCCCTTCGACTTCACCCACACCACCCACAGCGGCGTCGAGTACCAGGCACCCTGGTACTCCGGGATGGCGCAAGGCGAGGCGATCAGCCTCTTCATCCAGCTCTCGGACCTCGAAGGGGTCACCGAAGAGGAGCGCACGCTGTACCGCGCCGCCGCCGACGGCGCCTTCGCCTCGCTGCTCCTCGCCGACGACGGCACGCCCTGGGTGGTCAACCGCAACAGCGCCGGATACCTGTGGATCCAGGAGTACCCGGGCAACACGCCGGGCACGGGGGACTACACCTACAACGGCATGATCTTCGCGATGTTCGGCCTCTGGGACTACATCGACGCGACCGGCAGCGAACTGGCCATGGCGCTCTGGGACGGCGCGTGCACCACGATCGAACGCTACTTCCCGCTGCTGCGCAACCTCCGCTGGATCTCGTTCTACTGCCAGACGCACCGCATCCCGGCCCAGACGTACCACCAGCACCACATCAACCTGCTCCGACAGCTGCACTGGCAGACCGGCAGCCCCCGGTTCGCCCGCATGACCGACCAGCTCACGGACGACTACCCCTGGGTCTCCCTGGCCACCGGCTCCAACATCGCCTTCGCCGCGGGCACCCACACCCTCTACAAGTTCGACACCGACTCCGACGGCGACTACGTGGCGTCGAAGAACGACAAGGAGCTCGCCCGCAAGACCGTCACCTTCGGCCGCGCCACGCAGGCCCCCGCGAACCGGCGCCGGCGGATCAAGGGCCGCGGGGTCTACTACCGCATCAACGCCGGCGGCTACGCGGGCTGGTGGATCGGCGAGAGCTTCCCGAAGTCCTACCTCGTCGGCGAGTACGTGCCGACCGTCTGCCACCCCGCCCGGACCCTGACCTTCCCAGCGAACACCGAGGTCACCTGCTACAAGGTCGGCACCGACGGACGCTTCAGCAGCAGCCGCGTCGTGAAGTTCGCCAACCGCTCCAACGCCCCCTTCGACCGCCGCTCGGTCGTCAACGGCAGGCCCATGTACCGCATCTCCGCCGGATCGCTCACCGGCTACTGGGTGTGGACCGGCAGCGTCACCGCCGACGGGAACTGAACACGGCGAAGCGCCCGCCACCGCGTTCAGCGGTGGCGGGCGCTTCACATGGAGACCGCGCGGGCGCTAGGCCTGCTTGGTCTCCCAGAAGATCTTGGCGATCTCGTCGATCTTCGCGAGCAGCTCCTCGGCGACCTTCGGGTCGGCGGAGCCCTTGGAGCCCGAGGCCCCGGCCAGCTTCGTCGCCTCGTTCACGAGCGTGTGCAGCTGCGGGTACTTCTCGAAGTGCGGCGGCTTGAAGTAGTCCGTCCACAGCACCCACAGGTGCTCCTTGACCAGATTCGAACGCTGCTCCTTGATGATCAGGGCGCGCATGCGGAACTCAGGGTCCTCGTTGGCCTGGTACTTCTCGCAGATGGCCTTGACGGACTCCGCTTCAATGCGAGCCTGCGCCGGGTCGTAGACCCCGCACGGCAGGTCGCAGTGAGCCGAAGCCGAGATCTGCGGCATGAGCCGCTTGAACAGAGGCTTGAACATTGCCCCTCCAGCTTCTTCCAGTGGGTGTGATTCCATCGCCGACCCTACCTCTCCGAGCGCCGATTTCGGCCCGGCCCCTAGAGTTAGAGACCCAGCACAGTCCCGCACGAACACCATGCTGGACAGTGCAAACGCCGTCGCCACCAGCTTCAGACCCGCAAGCGCCGCAAAGATGGAGGTCAATCCAGATGCTCGCCGCCTACGCCAGCGCAGTGAACCCCGCCGACCCCTTCGCCGCCCTCTCGGTGGGTGAGATCGAACCTCCGACCGTTCCCGAGGGCTGGACACGCGTCCCCCTCGCCGCCGCCTCGCTCAACCACCACGACCTCTGGTCGCTCGCCGGCGTCGGCCTCCGAGCCGACCAGTGCCCGATGATCCTCGGCACGGACGCGGTGGGGCGCACCGAGAACGGCGACCACGTCGTGATCTACCCCGTCATCGGGGACGCCTCACTCGCCGACGAGACTTTGGACCCCAAGCGGACCCTGCTCTCCGAAATGCACCCGGGAACCCTGGCCGAAACCGTCGCCGTGCCGCACCGCAACCTCGTGCCCGCTCCAAAAGGGTGGACCGCCGCCGAGGCCGCGTGCCTGCCCACCACCTTCCTCACAGCCTGGCGGATGCTCACCACCCGCGGCCGTCTCCCCGCCGAGGGCGTCGTGCTCGTGCAGGGCACCGGCGGCGGCGTCGCCACCGCCGCGATCCTGCTCGCCCGAGCCCTCGGCGCCCGCGTCTACGCCACCGGCCGCAGTCCCGAACGCCGCGAGAAGGCCGCCGAGATCGGCGCGATCCCGGTCGAGTCCGGAGACCGCCTGCCCGAACGCGCCGACATCGTCATCGACTCCGTCGGCGCACCAGTCATGGCCCACTCCATCAAGTCCCTCAAACCCGGCGGACGCCTCGTCAGCTGCGGCGTGACCGGCGGACCCATCGCAGAGGTCGACATGCGGCACGTTTTCTTCAAGCAGCTCGAGATCCTCGGCTCGACCATGGGCACCCGCGACGAACTGCTCGAAGTCATCCGGTTCTGCGCCGAACGGGAGATCAAGCCCGTCATCGACTCCACGTACGCGCTGGCCGACGCCGAGCGGGCGCTGCGGCGGCTCGACTCGGGCGAGGCCTTCGGCAAGGTCGTCATCACCAACGACTGAAGCGCAGTGCTGTAAGTACGACACTGGAGGCCCTTTCTGGCGGGTTCGCACCACGGGCGGGCCCGCCTGCGTTCACCCTGTAATGAATGTCACCGTCGAATGGGTTCGCGGTTGCACTAGGGGGAGAGCGGCCATGTCGGTAATGGGTCGGGTCAAGGGCGGAATCAAGTCCGCCGCCGGGAGTACGTGGGTCGTCACGAAGACGCTGCTCATCAGAATCGCGATCGCGGCCGCCATCATGGTCGTCGCCATCGCATTGGCGAGGAGCGGGGAGAGCGCCGCTTCCGAGACCGGAGGCGTGGAGACCTCGGGTACCGAGGCGCATCCGATCAGCGCGCAGCGAGCGATCCTCTCGGAGGGCTGGACCGCCGAGCAGCTCTTCCTCTGCGAATACCGTGTCGACGCCACGTTCGGGGTCTCGATCTTCACCGAGACCGACTGGAGTTCGCGTCGTCTGGCGCGGCTGCTCAACGGCACCGAGATCGAGGGGTCCTGCACGTCCACCACGGGCGAGAAGTCCTTGGGCTGCCAGGGCCTCGAATGGGAGACCGAATGGATCCACGTCCGCCACGGCGACACGGTCGGCTACGCACCGGCCTCCTGTCTTGTCAGTGACGGCGTCTTCTGAGCGAGCACGCTTGCGTAGCAGGCACAGCGTTTGAGGGGATGTGCTGCGGATCGGCGCCCAGGGGACGCAAAGCGGGGTCCGGCGGAAGCCGGACCCCGCTCGCCGTGCATGGGGCGTTATTTCAGGCCGACGCCCGCGACGCCCTTGACGATCTGCTTCTGGAAGATCAGGAAGATGATCAGCAGCGGCAGCGCGCCGAGGATCGCCGCGGCCATGTTCTGGGCGTAGAACAGGCCGTAGCCGCCCGAGACGACGCCGAGGCCCACGGGCAGGGTCATCATCGACGGGTCGGTCGCGACCAGCAGCGGCCACAGGAAGTTGTTCCACGAACCGATGAACGTGAAGATGCCGACGGCCGCCATGATCGGGCCCGACAGCGGGAGGATCACGTTCCACAGCACCCGCAGGTGCCCGGCGCCGTCGAGCTTCGCGGCCTCCTCGTAGTCCTTCGGGATCGCGTCGAAGAAGCGCTTGAGGATGAACACCATGACCGGCGCGACGACCTGCGGGAGCGCCAGGCCCCAGTAGGTCCCCGCCAGGTGCAGGTCGTTGACCAGGTCGAACAGCGGGATGATGAGCGCCTGGCCCGGCACCATCAGGCCGGCGATGATCGCGCCGAAGATGATCCTCTTCCCCGGGAACTCGAACCGCGAGAACCCGTAGGCCGCCGAGACGCACAGGACGAGCGTCAGGACGGTGACGATCGTGGAGACGATCGTCGAGTTGATCATCCACGTGAGGTGGTCGCCGCGTTCGAACAGCGTCCGGTAGCCCTCGAGCGACCAGTCCTGCGGGATCCAGTGGATGTCCTGGCCGAGGCTCGCCTCGGTCTCCACCTTGAAGGAAGTGGACAGCGCCCACAGCAGCGGCAGCAGCCACAGCACGGCCAGCGCCGCGGAGGCGGCGTACACGATGACGGCGCCCACCGAGGGCTTCCTCAAGCGGCGGCGGCGGACCACCGGCCGCGCCGACGGGGCGGCGGTCTGGGTCTCTTGCACTGCGGTCATGTCAGTCCTCCTTCCGGGAGAACAGCCGGAACTGGAAGATGGAGATGATCAGGATGAGGATGAACAGCACGTATGACAGCGCTGACGCGTAGCCGATGCGGTAGCCCTCGAAGCCGGAGATGTAGATGTAGTGGATGGCGACCTCGGTGGCGCGGTCGGGCCCGCCGCCGGTCATGAGGTACATCTGGTCGAAGATCCGCAGCGAGGCGATGAGCTGCAGGACGATCACCAGGGCGGTGGTGCGCTTGAGCAGGGGCAGGGTGATGTGCCACAGCTGCCGCCACCAGGACGCGCCGTCGATGCTGGAGGCCTCGTAGACGTTCGGGTCGATCGTCTGGAGTGCGGCGAGGTAGAGCAGGAAGTTGAAGCCCATCGTCCACCACACGGTGGTGATGACGACCGACCACATGGCGGTGTTCTTGTCCTGCAGCCAGAGCGTGGGCGCCGCGGCGTCCTGGATGCCGAGGAGCTGCAGGTAGTGGTTGAGCAGGCCGCCGTCGGGCTGGTAGATCCAGATCCAGATCATGGTGACCACGGAGACGGGCACGACGAACGGCGCGAAGAACGCCATGCGGAGGAACCAGCCGAGCTTGCGGGCGCGGTTCACCAGCAGCGCGAGGGCGATCGCGAGGATCACCAGCGGCGGCGTGGAGTACAGGGTGAACTCGGCGGTGTTCCCGAGCGCGGCCCAGGCGCGTTCGTCGCCGAAGGCCTCGGCCCAGTTCTCCAGGCCGACCCAGCTCGCGGGGCGGCCGGTGAGGCTCTTGTCGGTGAAGGAGTAGTACAGGCCGAGAAAGGTCGGCCAGACGAGGAAGAGGGCGTAGAAGGCGGCGAAGGGGAGCACGAACCAGAGTCCTGCCCACTGCTTCTTCTTCGCCCCGTTGGGGGTCGGGGGCCGCGTCATCGCGGCCGGCGCCGCTGCGGGCGCCTCGGTGTTCACAGTCATGGGGAGTCCTAAAGCGCGTTTCAGTCGACCGGGTTGGGGAGGGCCAGCAGGGTCTCGATCCGCGACTTGATCTCCGCGAGGGCGTCCTCGGGGGTCATCTGCAGACCGTAGACCTGGTTGAAGATGCCGCCGGTCTCGTCGAAGAGGCGGGCGGCGGACCCGGAGAACCACGCGTCGGGGTCGAACTGGACGTTCTCGACGACGCCCGAGTACTCGGCGTTGGGTTGCAGCGCCTGGTAGTCGGTGCCGTCGGTGACAGGCAGGTAGGCGGGGGTGTGGCCGCCGCCCTCGCCCCAGCGGAAGCTGTGCTGGAGCATCCAGGCCGCGTACTCGATGGTGGCGTCGCGGACTTCGGGGTCCCAGCTGTTGTGGCGGGGGAGGACGTACGAGTGGCAGTCGCCCTGGGTGCGGCGGTTGCCGAAGAAGTCGGGCATCTCGGTCATGGAGAACCACTCGGGGTTGTCCCCGCCGAAGAGCTTGAAGCGGTTGATCTCCCAGTTGCCTACCTGCACGAACGCCGAGGCGGCGTTCTCGAAGTTCGCCGCGCACTGGCCGCCGTCGGCGAACTGCGGGCACAGCCCTTCTTCCGACATCTTGTACATGACCTCGATGGCCGCGAGCGCCTTGTCGTCGTCCATCTCGTAGTCGTCGTCGGTGAAGGTCATCTCGCCGTCGGCCTGCCGGTACCAGGCCCAGAACTGGCGCCAGCCGCCGAGCGTGTCGAGGGAGGTGCCGTATTGACCGGTGATCTCCTTGGCGGCGCGGAGGATGTCGAAGTACGCCTCGACGCCGGAGGTCTCGATGAGCCTCCCTTCGGCGTCGAGGACGCCGATCTGCGCGCAGAGTTCCTTGTTGTAGTAGTTGACCAGGGCGTGCGTGTCGATCGGGAGGGCGTACAGCTCGTCGTCGACGAAGCATTTCTCCCAGATCTTCTCGGGGAAGTCGGCCGGGTCGAGGCCGTGGGCCTTGAGTTCGTCGAGGGTGATCGGGTCCAGGAGGGTCGCGGGCGAGACGCTCTTGAGCCGCGAGAGGTGGATGGTGGCGATGTCCGAGGCGTTGCCGCCGGAGGCGCCCATGACCAGGCGGGTGTAGAACGGGGTGCCCCAGCCGAAGGTGGTGGCCTCGAGGTCGATGTCGGGGTGCTCGGCCGAGAAGTTGTCGTGCATCTCGGTCATGACCGCGCCGTCGGCGCCTGCCAGGAGGTTCCACTGCTTCACGCGGGTCTTGTCGCTCAGCCCTCCGGCGACCGAGCCGCAGCCGGTCAGGCCGATGCCGGCGGCCGCCGCCGTGCCGGTGAGGAGTGCCCGTCTGGAAACTGCTGGAGAAGCGGATCCAGGTGGCGAGGGATGATTCGGCATCAATGCATCACTCCAATGTGATTCTTTGTCGTGGGGGCCGGTCGGGGGGTGGGCCGTGGAGCAATTGTTATCGTTCTCACCAGCCTGGTCAAGGGTGGACATGCGAAGAAAACGATATTGCAATGTCCGTAAAGTACCTTGATGCCGAAACGTTACCGGTAAAGTTACGGGCTCGAAAAAG
The DNA here is from genome assembly GCF_027622875.1 of Glycomyces luteolus. Classification (GTDB taxonomy): domain Bacteria; phylum Actinomycetota; class Actinomycetes; order Mycobacteriales; family Micromonosporaceae; genus Glycomyces; species Glycomyces luteolus. Next base: position 184,272 of record NZ_JAPZVP010000004.1, read on the forward strand.
CGGGAGCGGCCGATCGGCCGCTCCCGCTTCTCCCTGTCGTTCGTGCCGCTACTGCGGCTGCGGGATCGCGACGTCGACCAGCGCCTGCTGCTCGACCTCGTGGACCTTCGGCGAGCCGGTGGACGGCGCGGCGGCGGCCGGGCGCGAGATGCGGCGCAGGTGGACCCCGCCGAGCTGCTCGAGCAGGTTGAGCGCGATGTGCGACCAGGCGCCCTGGTTCGCCGGCTCCTCCTGGACCCACGCGGTGTCGGTCGCGTTCGGGAACGCCTCGAGGGCGCTCTTCAGCTCCTCGGCCGGCAGCGGGTAGAGCTGCTCGACGCGGAGGATCGCGGTGTCGGTGACGCCGCGGCTCTCGCGGGCGGCGGCCAGGTCGTAGTAGACCTTGCCGGAGCACAGGAGCACCCGCTTGACGTCTTCGGCCCGGATCCGGCCGTCCGCGACCGCCGTGTCGCGCAGGACCGGCTGGAAGCGGCCGGTCGTGAACTCCTCGAGCGGGCTGACGGCGGCCTTGTGGCGCAGCAGCGACTTCGGCGTGAAGACCACGAGGGGCTTCTTGACCGGGTCGAGCGACTGGCGGCGCAGCAGGTGGAAGTAGTTCGACGGGCTCGTGGAGTTGACCACGCGCATGTTCTCGTCGGCGCAGAGCTGCAGGAAGCGCTCGATGCGGCCCGAGGTGTGGTCGGGGCCCGCGCCCTCGTGGCCGTGCGGCAGCAGCAGGGTCACGCCGGAGTGCTGGCCCCACTTGGCCTCGCCGGACGAGATGAACTCGTCCGTGATGGTCTGGGCGCCGTCGACGAAGTCGCCGAACTGCGCCTCCCACAGGACCAGCATCTCGGGGTTCTCGACCGAGTAGCCGTACTCGAAGCCGAGCGCGGCGAACTCGGAGAGCAGCGAGTCGTAGACGAAGAACTTCGCGGCCTGCTCGCCGAGGTGCGCCAGCGGCGTGTACTCGGCGCCGGTGGCCTGGTCGACGACGACCGCGTGGCGCTGCACGAAGGTGCCGCGGCGCGAGTCCTGGCCGGCGAGGCGGATCGGCTTGCCCTGCATGAGGAGCGAGCCGAACGCGAGGGTCTCGGCGTAGGCCCAGTCGACGGTGCCCGAAACGGACATCTCGCTGCGCTTCTCGAGGACCTTGCGCACCGCCTTGTGCGGGCCGAAGCCCTCCGGCAGCGTGGTGTGGGCCTTGCCGATCATCGCGATGGTCTCGGCGTCGACCGACGTGTCGATGTCGGCGACCGGCTCGGGCTGGTGGCGCCACGGCAGCGGGCCGGTCTGCCCGGCCAGGGCCTCCTTGGTCTCGCGGAAGACCCGTTCGAGCTGGGCCTGGTAGTCCGCGAGCGCCTCCTCGGCGTCCTCCATCGTGATGTCGCCGCGGCCGATGAGCGCGCGGGTGTAGAGCTTGCGCACGGACTGCTTGCCGTCGATGACCTGGTACATCTGCGGGTTGGTCATCTTCGGGTCGTCGCCCTCGTTGTGGCCGCGGCGGCGGTAGCAGACCATGTCGATGACGACGTCCTTGTTGAAGTGCTGCCGGTACGCGAAGGCGAGCTTCGCGACCTCGCACACGGCCTCGGGGTCGTCCCCGTTGACGTGGAAGATCGGCGCCTGGATCATGCGGGCGACGTCGGTGCAGTACAGACTGGAGCGCGAGTGCGACGGGGCGGTGGTGAAGCCGACCTGGTTGTTCACGACCACGTGCACGGTGCCGCCGGTGCGGTAGCCCCGCAGCTGCGAGAGGTTCAGCGTCTCGGCCACGACGCCCTGGCCCGCGAAGGCCGCGTCGCCGTGGATCGCCACGGCCATGACGGTGAAGCCGTCCTCGCCCAGGTTGAGGCGGTCCTGCTTGGCGCGGACGACGCCTTCGAGCACCGGGTTCACGGCCTCCAGGTGCGACGGGTTCGCCGCGACCGACACGACGGTCTCGGAGCGCCCGTCGGGGGAGGTGAACTTGCCGGTGAGGCCCAGGTGGTACTTGACGTCACCGGAGCCGCCGATGCTCTTGGGGTCGATGTGCCCCTCGAACTCGGTGAAGATCTTGGAGAGCTTCTTGCCGACGATGTTGGCGAGCACGTTGAGGCGGCCGCGGTGCGGCATGCCGATGACGACCTCGTCGATGTCGGCCGAGGCCGCCTCGTTGAGGACGCGGTCGAGCAGCGGGATGAGCGACTCGCCGCCTTCGAGGCTGAAGCGCTTCTGGCCCACGAACTTCGTCTGCAGGAACGTCTCGAACGCCTCGGCGGCGTTGAGGCGCCCGAGGATGTGCTTCTGCTCCTCGACCTTCGGCTTCTCGAACGGGACCTCGATGCGGCGCTGGATCCACGCGCGCTCCTCGGGGTCCTGGATGTGCATGTACTCGATGCCGACGCGGCGGCAGTAGGAGTCGCGGAGCACGCCGAGGATGTCGCGCAGCTTCATGCGCTGCTGGCCCGCGAAGCCGCCGACCGGGAAGGTCCGGTCGAGGTCCCACAGGGTGAGGCCGTGCGACAGGATGTCGAGGTCGGGGTGGCGGCGGATCTCGTAGTGCAGCGGGTTCGTGTCGGCCATGAGGTGGCCGCGGACCCGGTACGCGTGGATGAGCTCGATGACGCGGGCGTTCTTGTCGATCTGGCCCTCGTGGGTCTTCGACACGTCGCGGACCCAGCGCACCGGCTCGTAGGGGATGAGCAGCGAGCGGAAGACCTCGTCGAAGAAGCCGTCGCCGAGCAGCAGCTGGTGCAGCGTCGCCAGGAACTGGCCGGACTCGGCGCCCTGGATGATCCGGTGGTCGTAGGTCGAGGTGACCGTCATGATCCGGGAGACGCCCAGGTCGGAGAGGGTCTCGTCGGAGGCTCCGGCGAACTCGGCGGGCACCTCCATGGCGCCGACGCCGACGATGAGGCCCTGGCCCTTCATCAGGCGCGGCACGGAGTGGACGGTGCCGATCCCGCCGGGGTTGGTGAGCGTCAGCGTCGCCCCGGCGTGGTCCTCCATCGTGAGCTTGTTGTTGCGGGCCTTGCGGACCAGGTCCTCGTACGCCTGCCAGAACTCGCGGAAGTCCATCGACTCGGTGTTCTTGATCGACGGCACCACGAGGGTGCGGGTCCCGTCGGGCTTGGCGAGGTCGATCGCGAGGCCGAGGTTGATGTGCTCGGGCGTGACGAGCTGCGGCTTGCCGTCCACGATCTTGTAGGACGCGTTCATGCCCGGGTGGGCCTTGACGGCCTGCACGAGCGCGTAGCCGATCAGGTGGGTGAAGGAGACCTTCCCGCCCTGGCCGCGCTTGAGGTGGTTGTTGATGACGATCCGGTTGTCGAACAGGAGCTTCGCCGGGACCGCGCGCACCGAAGTGGCCGTGGGGATCTCCAGGGACGCGTCCATGTTCTGGGCCACCTTGGCCGCGACGCCTTTGAGCGGCTTGGTGGTGCCGGGTTCGATCACAGTCGGGGTCGCCTTCTTCGCGGGTTCGGCCTCTTCGGCCTTTGACTCGGGGGCCGCAGCGGGGACTTCGGTCGGGGGCGCGTCGGTGACGGACTCGACCGGCGCCGTCTTCGGCTCCGGCTTCGTCTCGGCAGCCGGTACCGGCGCGGGCTTCACCGGCGCAGCGACAGGAGCGGCCTCGGCCGCGGCCTTGCGCTCGCCGTCTACGGCGAACGATGCGCCCGTCGGATCGCCGCCGAAGAACTCGCGCCAACCGGCGCTGACACTGTCGGGGTTTTCGCGGTAACGCTCATACATCTCGTTGACCAGCCATTCATTGGCACCGAAATCGGTCAACGGATTGCCCGGAGTCGCACTCGACACGACTGAATCGCCTCTTCTTTGACGCTGCGTGGACGGAGACGGCAGTCCCCGGAATCAAGGGTAACCGGGGGGAGGAGAAAGTGTAGTACCGGTAACGCTGTTGCGGGGCCGGTCACTCAGACCGTTGCGAATGTGCTGCGCAGCAGGTGGATACACGTGGAAGTCTCGTTCGCCACAACGGCGGTCCGCACTTTCGCGAGGCCCCCGATGTGCGGGGAAACCGGTCTCGGAACGCGGTTGGAGAGCGCAGTCGCGCCCCGGCCGGGCGGGGGCGCGACTGAAGCACTGGGATCTCCCGGACGGGTCTAGCCGGCCGCGCTGCGCTCCTTGCCCGAGAACGTCTCGGTGGGCTCCTCGAGGAGCTCCTCGGCGCCGACGACGGTGAACAGGCGGGTGATGAAGCGGTTGGGGTTGACGACGGCCAGCACGACGCCCATCTCGCGGGCGATGCGGTAGGCCACCACGATCGTGCCGATACCGGTGGAGTCGAGGACCGTCACCTTGGCGACGTCGACCCGGATGGCGGTGGCCCCGCCGGCCTCGAGGGCGTTGGTGATCGTCTCGCGGATCTGCGGAGCGGTCGCGTAGTCGACTTCGCCCGCCAGCTCGACGGTGACGACCCCGGCGTCGGTCGTGGCGGTCTCGATTGACAGCGTCATGAACTCACCTGATTCGGTAGGGTCCCGAGCACGTCACGTGCTCGGCTGCGACACAAAGTCTATCCGACCGGTACGACGGAGAACAGTTCGCGCGCGCCGGTTTTCCGCATAGCCGCACACACTTCGGATAAAGGTCACTCGAACGTGTTTCACTCGGGCGCGCAGCGTCACCGGCGGCGGTGCGGCCGGCCGCGGACCGCTTGGCACGCCTCAGGTCCCGGCGTATGCTTCACAACCACCCGTGACCTGCGGACCGCTGACCGCGCCGACCCTGTGAGAGGCCCATGCCGCTGCCGACCAGCCAGCCGAACGCCGAGACCGAGGCCACCCTGCTCGTCGTCGAGGACGAGGAGAACATCTGCGAGCTCCTGGCCACGTCACTGCGCTATGCGGGCTTCGCCGTACACGCCGTCGGCACCGGTGACGAAGCCCTCCGCTCCATCGCGCGGCACCGCCCCGACCTGGTCGTCCTCGACGTCAACCTCCCCGACTTCGACGGCTTCGAGGTGGTGCGCCGGATGCGCTCCGGCTCGGATCACACCCCCGTCCTCTTCCTCACCGCCCGCGACGACACCGCCGACACCGTCACCGGCCTCTCCGTGGGCGGCGACGACTACATCACCAAGCCCTTCGCGCTCGAAGAGGTCGTCGCCCGCATCCGCGCGGTCCTGCGCCGCTCCTCCGGCGAACTGCCCCGGCCCTCGCGCCTCCAGTACGCCGACCTCGAACTTGACGAGGAGACCCACGAGGTCTGGCGCTCCGGGAAGGCCGTGCAGCTCTCGCCCACCGAGTTCAAGCTGCTGCGGTACTTCATGATCAACGCCGGGCGGGTGCTCTCCAAGGCCCAGATCCTCGACCACGTGTGGCGCTACGACTTCCGCGGCGACGACGGCATCGTCGAGTCCTACGTCTCCTACCTGCGCCGCAAGATCGACACCGGCGAGCCCAAACTCATCCAGACCCTCCGGGGCATCGGCTACGTCCTGCGGGAGCAGCATCGTTGAGCGCACCTCGCGTACTCGAGGGCGTCCGTGACAAGTGGGACCGGACGCCGCTGAGGGTCCGGCTCACCGCGGCCGTGCTCGTCCTCGTGGCGGGCTCCCTCATCCTCATCAGCGTCTCCACGATCCTCGCGCTGCACTCCTACTTCCTCGGCACCGTCGACGACGAGCTCAAGACCCAGCTGACCAGCTGGAGCCCAGAGACGTGGCCCCCCGCGCAGGAGGACGACGAGGACACGCCGGGCCTGCGGCCCCAGCAGTACCTCTTCAGCATGGTGTCCGCGACCGGGAACCGGCTCGACCAGCCGGACGACCGCGACGACTACCCCGTGTTCGACTACGACCAGCTCAGCGAGGCCGGCGGCGAGGCGTTCACGGCGCTGAGCCCCGACGGCGTCACCCGGTGGCGGGTGCTGGGCCTGCTGGGCTCCGAAGTGGGCAGCAAGCACGACGACTACGAGCCCGAGGAGCACAACCTCGACCCGGACACGTACTACGTGCTGTCGTACAAGCTCTCGCACTTCGACAAGACCGTGGCCGGGCTGGTGTGGGTCGACCTGCTCATCGGCGCGGGCGTGCTCGCCGGGCTGGCCGCGATCGGCGTGGGCCTGGTGCGGGCGAGCCTCTCGCCGCTGCGGCAGATCGAGAACACCGCGGCGATGATCGCCGCCGGGAACTACTCGCGGCGGGTGCCCGACCACGACCCGAGCACCGAGGTCGGGCGGGTGGGGCGGGCCATCAACTCGATGCTCACCAAAGTGGAGGGTGCGATCCGCGCCCGCGAATGGTCCGAGCAGCGCGCGCACGACTCCGAGGAGCGGATGCGCGAGTTCATCGCGGACGCCTCCCACGAGCTGCGCACGCCCTTGACGAGCGTGCGCGGGTACGCGGAGCTGGTGCGCACCAACCCGCAGATGCCCGAAGCCGACCGGCAGCAGTACATCGGCCAGATCGAGGAGGCCGCCAAGCGCATGGGCCTGCTCGTGGGCGACCTGCTGCACCTCGCCCGGCTCGGGCAGGAGCGGCCGGTCGAGACCGAGCCCGTGGACCTGGCCGTGCTCGGCCACGAGGCCGTCGCCGCGCACGCCGTGATGGCCGAGGACCACGAGTTCCGCTTCTCCTGCGTCCCCGGCACCTCCACTGTGGTCGCAGCGGACCGCGCCAGGATGCGGCAGGTGCTCGACAACCTCCTGTCGAACGCGGTGCGGCACACCCCGGCGGGCACGAACATCCACGTCGAAGTGGCCGCTGAGGACGCGACCGTGCGGCTCACCGTCGCCGACGACGGCCCCGGCATGACCTCCGAGACCGCCGAGCGCGTCTTCGAGCGGTTCTTCCGCTCCGACTCGGTCAGCCACCCCGGCTCGGGGCTCGGGCTGGCGATCGTGGCCGCGATCGTGAAGGCCCACGGCGGGACCGTCCAGGTCGCCTCGGAGCCCGGCGAGGGCACGGCGTTCACTGTGATCCTCACGGCCGAGCCCCAGGCCGCCCAGTAGGAAGCTTGGAAAGCTTTAAAGCACGTCGATGTCCCGCCCGTCCGCCGCAGCGGCCCCGACCCCTCTGACCAGCGCGCCCGCAACCGGGCGGGCCGCGGATCATTAAAGGGTTTTAAGGCGTTTTACCAGCGGGCCGAGAGCTGGGCCCGGCATGCTGCCTTACATGAGCAGCACTGAGAGCACGAAGGGCCCCGAGGGGACCGAACCGCAGGGCCCCGACGGGCCTCGCACCCCCGACGCCGCATCCGAGCCGGCGGCAGCGCCTGCCGCCCCGGCCGCCGAGCAGCAGGCCGCGAGCCTGCCGCCGAACACCGCGCCCGCCGCGGACGGCACCGGCGCCACGGCCGGGAACCCGGCCCCCGCGGCCCCGCAATCGGCTTACGGGCAGCACCCGGCCGACGCCGCGCCGCGGCCGACGGAGCACACCCAGGTCCTCCACGGCGCGCCCGCTCCGGCACCGGCCGGGGCCCCGCACATGACCGCGCCCGGCTGGCACCCCGGAGCGCCCGTCCCTCCGATGTACCAGCACCCCGGCGCGCCCATGGGCCCGCCGCAGCGGCCCCGCGGCCGCGGGAAGCTCGTGGCCGGAGCGATCGCGCTCGCTTTGATCGCGGGCGGCGCCGGCGGCATCGCCGGATGGGTCATCGGCAGCGGCGACGGCGCCACCACCCACGTGCAGTCCGTCTCCATGGACGCCGGCACGGGCATGACCTACACGGAGATCGTGGCCAAGGTCAGGCCCTCGGTCGTCACCATCGTGACCGACGCCGCCGAAGGCTCGGGCGTCGTCTACTCCAAGGACGGCTACATCGTCACCAACAACCACGTCGTGGACGGTGCGCAGAGCGTGGAGGTCCGCTTCTCGGACGGCACCACCGCCGACGCCTCCATCGTCGCCACCGACTCCACTCAGGACCTCGCCGTCATCCAGGTCTCCGGCGTGGACGACCTGACACCCGTCACCTTCGCCGACTCCAGCGCCGTGCAGGTCGGCGACGTGGCGGTCGCGATCGGCTCGCCGCTCGGCCTCGAAGGCACCGTGACCACCGGCATCGTCTCGGCGCTCGACCGGTCGATGACCGTCTCCGGCGAGCAGGACGGCGGTATGGGACAGCAGCCGAGCTCGACCCTGAGCGGCCTCATCCAGACCGACGCGGCCATCAACTCCGGCAATTCCGGCGGCGCCCTCGTCAACGGCGACGGCGAGCTCATCGGCATCAACACCGCCATCGCCACCACCGACTCCGGCTCGATCGGCCTCGGCTTCTCGATCCCCTCGACCACCGTGAAGGACACGGTCGAGCAGCTGATCAAGAACGGCTCGGTCGAGCAGGGCTACCTCGGCGTCTCGGTGGCCGACACCGACGGCAACGGGGCCATGGTCCTCAGCGTCGAGCCCGACTCCCCGGCCGCGAAGGCCGGGCTGCAGGAGGGCGACGTGATCACCGCGATCGACGGGAACCCCGTCGCCAGCGCGTCCGAAGTGGTCGCCGCCGTCCAGGGCACGTCGGCGGGCACCGAGATCACCATCACCTACACGCGCGACCAGCAGGAGGCCGAGACCACGGCCACCCTGGAAGCCTCATAAGCGCACCGCCGCGAACGCGGCCCCGAGCCTGAGGCTCGGGGCCGTGAACGTGCTCAGGGGCCGCTGAGCACGCGTCTCCAGGTGCCATGGCGCCGTGTCGCGATCACAGCGCCACGACGCTCAAGGGGCCGTGCTCACTGCGTCGCGGTGCTCCCGCTGGACTCGAGCGCGGCGGGGACCGGGCGCAGCTGCGGCGGGGCCACGCCGGTGTCGATCCACTCCGCGAGGCGGTCGCGGTCGACGATGAGGACGCCCAGCTGCGCGGCGACGGCCTCGTTCCGGGCCGCGTGGTGCATCCAGTGCAGGTTCGCGTTCGTGATGAGGACGCCCGCGTCGCAGTCCCAGCGGGCCTTGATCTCGCCCCCGAGGATCTGGACGTGGCGGTTGCCGTTGCGCCGCCGCATCGTCTTGTCGTCCTTCTTGGCGCGCACGATGATGCGCTGGCCGTTGTTGAAGGTGACGACGAAGTTGCAGCCGAGGTCGTTCTTGCGGTGGCCGAACTTCTTGACGCGCTTGGCGTCCAGGCCGACGAGGAGCTGGCCCGCCATGGCGTCGAAGGCCGGGATGTTCATCTTGTCGACGCTGCGCATGAGGGTGTGGCGCTCGGCGGCGACCGCGCGGTCGCGGTGCTCGTGCCCGCGGCTGCGGAACAGGATCCAGCCCGCGAGTGCGGTGCCGCCCAACAGGATCGCGATGGACGCGAACCAGGCCCAGTGGTCCGCTATGAATCCGAGAACGAAATAACCGGCGATGAGAGCGGCGATTCCCGCTCCGGCTCTGAGGATCACGGACATGGCGGCCTCCACTGGGTTAGAGGGCTCGACGAATGAACGGCTCGCCGGCGTCGCCGCGAGGCGGACCGGCGTTATGTCGCCTGTGATGTGGCCGTGCAATATGGCTCGCAAGCGTCGCCAAGACTGCTACGTATGGCTCGCAAGCTTCGCCATGACTATGAGTATCCGTTACCGTTCGCTCACGCGTAAGGTCTATGTCCGGTACCCGACAGCTTGGCGCGGCATCCTGCATGTGCGGCCCGTCGCCACGCGCTCACCGAGCCGGTGCCCCGCCGCAGGCGGTGGGGGATACTGGCCGGATGTCGACATCTTCAACGGGCGTTTTGGTGCTTCTCGGTGCGCCCCTGGGAAATCCAGAGGACGCCTCGTCTCGGCTCCGGGCCGAGCTGGCCCGCGCCGACGTCATCGCCGCAGAGGATACCCGGCGGCTTCGGCGGCTCCTCAGCGAACTGGATGTCATTCCCACCGCATCGATCACGTCGTATTTCGAGGCGAACGAGGCGGGCCGAACGACGGCCCTTATCGAACAATTGTACGACGGAAAGCGGGTCGCCGTCATCACCGACGGCGGCATGCCCTCCGTCTCGGACCCCGGATTCCGCCTGGTCAAGGCCGCGATCGACGCCGGCATCGCGGTGACCTGCGCGCCAGGCGCGAGCGCGGTGACGACCGCGCTGGCGCTCTCGGGGATGCCCTGCGACCGCTTCTGCTTCGAGGGTTTCGCGCCGCGCAAGGACGGCGAGCGGCGGCGGCTGTTCACCGAACTTTCAGAAGAGAAGCGCACCATGGTCTTCTTCGAGTCCCCGCGCCGCGTCCAGGAGACCTTGCGTGCCATGGCGTCCGCCTTCGGCGACGACCGCCCCGCAGCGCTCTGCCGCGAACTCACCAAGACCCACGAGGAGATCCGCCGCGGAGGCCTCGCCGAACTCGCCGAAGGCGCCGAAGCCGATCCGCCGCGCGGCGAGATCACCCTCGTCATCTCGGGCTGGACCGGGCCGGACGCGAGCGAGGCCACGCCGGAGGCGATGGCCGAAGCGGTCGCCGCTCTCGAAGCCGCGGGCACCGACCGCAAACTCGCCATGAAGCAGGTCGCGACCCGCTTCGGCGTGAGCCGAAGGGACGTCTACGACGCGTGCCTCACAGTTCGTCGAATTTGAAGGTCTTCCACGAGACCAGGGCGACGATCGCCGCGAACGCTGCGAGGAAGCCGATCTGCGGCAGGACCGCCGACGGGGGCTCGCCGTAGACCACGACCGACTGCAGCGCCTCGTTCAGGTACCGCATCGGCGAGAGGTACGAGATCGCCTGGACCCACTCGGGCGAGAGCGCCAGCGGGTAGAACGCGCCCGACACGAACGCCATCGGCATCGTCACCAGGTTGCTCAGCCCCGCCGCGGCCGGGCTCGTCTGCGCGATACCGCCGATGACCACGCCGATCGCCAGGAACGCGAGCGTCCCGAGCAGCACCAGCGGCACCGCGAACCACGTCCACGCCGAGAGCCGCAGCCCGAAGCCCAGGGCCGCCACCGCGAGGAAGATCGCGGTCTGCCCGACCGCGACCACGAGGTTCACCGAGATCTTCGCGCCCAGGAACGTGCGCACCGACGCAGGCGTGAGCCGCAGGCGCCGCAGCAGCTTGTCGCGCTTCCAGTCCACGATCGTGCCGGCCGCGCCGAACACGCCCGAGATCGCGACGCCCCAGGCCAGGATGCCCGGCGCGAGGTACTGGATCGGCCGCAGCGACCCGCCGTCGGCCTCCTCGACCTCGGTCTCCAGCACCGGCTCGCCCGGGGCCGCCGCCGAGAGGACCTCGACGTTCACGTCGTCGATGAGCGAGGCGAGCCTGCCCTCGGCGATCGCGCCGGAGGTCGAGTTCGTCGCCGACGGGTAGATCCGCACGGTCGCGCCGTCCTGGACCACCGCCGCGTCGGCGTCGCCGTCGCGCAGCATCGCCAGCGCTTCGTCGAGATCGCCGGCCTCGGTGACCGTGAACGCGTCCGGGTCGGCGCCGTCGAGCACGGCCACGTCGCCGACCGCGACGATCCGGGAGGCCGCGGTGTCGCCGGAACCGAACACGCTCGCCAGCAGCACCATGAACATCAGCGGGAGCAGGATCGTGAAGAAGATCTGGCTGCGGTCGCGGATCCAGCCGCGCCCGAGCGCCTTGAACAGGCTCAGGTACGCCCGGCCCCCCGAGCGTTCGGTGCGCTCGGTGCGCACTTCGGCCGTATCGAGGCTCATCCGCGCCACTCCCGTCCGGTCACGTGCAAGAAGACGTCTTCGAGGTTCGCCGTGCGCACCGACAGGCCCTCAAGGGCCCCGTCGGAGGCCAGCGCGGTCAAGAGCTTGCGCGGGTCGCGGGTCTCGAAGACGACCGCGGCCTCGTCCGCTGCCACGGGCTCTCCCGCCGCGAGCTCCTGGACGCGCTCGCCGCTGAGCTGCCCGGCGGCGACCGTGACCTTGGTGGGTGCGTCGAGGCCCTTCACGAAACCGGCGGGGGAGTCGACTGCCCGGATCCTGCCCGCGTCCATGATCGCGACCCGGTCGCAGAGCGCCTCGGCCTCCTCCATGTAGTGCGTCGTGAGCACCACGGTGCGGCCTTCGGCGTTGATGGAGCGCATGAGGTCCCACAGGTTGCGGCGCGCCTGCGGGTCGAGGGCCGCGGTCGGCTCGTCGAGGAACACCAGCTCGGGGTCGCCCACGAGCGCGCAGGCGATGGAGAGGCGCTGCTGCTGGCCGCCCGAGAGCTTCTCGCAGCGCACGTTCGCGTGCTCGGCGAGGCCCACCAGGTCGAGCATCTCGGCCGCGCGGGCCTTCGAGGCCCCGTACAGCTCCGCGAACGTCTCGATCTGCTCGCGCGCGGTCAGGAACTCGAAGAACGCGGAGGCCTGGAGCTGCACACCGAGGCGGCCGGTCAGCTCGGGGGAGTGCGGCCACGGCGAGCGGCCGAGCAGGCGCACGGTCCCCGAATCGGGCTTGCGCAGGCCCTCGACGATCTCGAGGGTCGTGGTCTTCCCGGCCCCGTTGGGGCCGAGGATGCCGAAGAACTCGCCGCGCTCGACGCGGAAGCTCACGCCGTCGACCGCCCGGATCGCTCCGGTCCTGCGGCCGCGGTAGGTCTTGCGGAGGTCGGCGACCTCGATGGCGGCGTCCATGGTCGTTAACGCTATGCCATCGGCCTTTGTGACCGGGTTCTCGCCTTACGGGAGTATGCGAACCGCGCACCTACGCCCCCGGGCGCACCCCGACCTTTCACACCCTCCGTAACAGAACCGTGAGCCGAACTTCATCACCGAGGAACAGTCGTCGCACGTCCAGGCAATGACGCTCCGTGAATGTAGTGCGCATGACAACGACTCTGACGCAAACGACGGCTGAGAAGCCGACCGGTGCCCGCAAGGGCTGGATCAGCGACTGGCGTCCCGACGACGAGGCCTTCTGGCAGTCGACGGGGCGCAAGATCGCCAGGCGCAACCTGGTCTGGTCCGTCCTCGCCGAGCACCTGGGCTTCTCGGTCTGGGTGATGTTCAGCATCATCACCCCGTACCTGGCCGCCGCCGGCTACGACTTCACCGTCAGCCAGCTGTTCTGGCTCACGGCCGTGCCGAACCTCGTCGGCTCGTTCCTGCGCATCCCCTACACGGCCGCCGTGGCCGTCTTCGGCGGACGCAACTGGACCATCATCTCCGCGGCCCTGCTCATCATCCCGACCGCGCTGCTGGCCTACTGCCTGATGACGCCGGGCACCCCGTACTGGCTGTTCATCGCCGCGGGCGTCACCGCCGGTTTCGGCGGCGGCAACTTCGCCTCCTCGATGGCGAACATCTCCTACTTCTACCCGGAGCGCCACCGCGGCTCCGCCCTCGGCATCAACGCCGCGGGCGGCAACATCGGCGTCCCGGCCGTCCAGTTCATCGGCCCGTTCGTGATCGCCCTCGGCGTCTTCGGCGCCTCCCAGGGCGTCAACCCCGCGGGCCAGCAGATCTGGCTGCACAACGTGCCGCTGCTGTGGCTGGTCCTCGGCGTCTTCGCCGCGGTCATGGCCTGGCGATTCATGGACAACCTGTCGGTCGCCCGCACCCCCATCAAGGAGCAGCTGCCCGCGCTGACGCGCCGCCACACCTGGATCATGAGCGTCCTCTACATCGGCACGTTCGGTTCCTTCATCGGCTACTCCTTCGCGTTCCCGCTGGTCATCAAGATCGAATTCCCCGAGTTCCAGTCGCTGTGGATCGCCGCGCTCGGCCCGCTCGTCGGCTCGGTCGTGCGCCCCTTCGGCGGCTGGCTCGCCGACAAGCTGGGCGGCGCCCCCATCACGAGCACCGGGTTCATCCTCATGGGCGTCGGGGCGATGGGCGCGATCTGGGGCGTCAACATCGGTTCGTTCGCGCTGTTCTTCACCTCCTTCATGGTGCTGTTCCTCATGAGCGGCATCGCCAACGGCTCGACCTACCGGTCGATCCCGGCGATCTTCCAGGCCGAGGCCGCCGCCGCGGCCGGAGGCGAGGCCAGCGAGACCGATATCGTGAAGGCCAAGAAGCTCACCGCCGCCGCGCTCGGCTGGATCTCCGCCATCGGCGCCTTCGGCGGGTTCCTCATCAACCAGGGCTTCCGCATCGCCAACGAGCAGACCGGCTCGGTCGTCACCGCCATGTGGGTCTTCGTCGGCGGCTACGCCGTCTTCCTGGTCCTGAACTGGTGGTGCTACCAGCGCACCGTCTTCGTGGAGAAGGCCCCGAGCCTCGCCCACGCCAAGGTCTGACCCGAATCCAACCGCGGCAGAGTCGCCGTCGAGCCCCTGGCCCGCAATCGTCACTCAGCGACGATTGCGGGCCACTTAGCATTCCGGAAACATTGCTCACGTGACGTCGAAACGACTCCCGGTCACACTCGCCGCATGACCGTTCGCGCCGCCCTCCCCGTCCTCCGCACCGCCGACACCCACTGCCCGTACTGCGCGCTCCAGTGCGGCATGCGGCTCGAGGAGGACACCGACGGCAAGGTCACCGCCTCCCCCCGCGGCGGCGGCATGTGCAAGAAGGGCTGGACCTCGCCCGAGCTCCTCGACCACCCCGAACGGCTCACCACCCCCCTCCTGCACGGCGAGCCCGTCTCCTGGGAGACCGCCCTCGACCACGTCGCCGACCGCATCCGGACGATCCAGGCCGAGCACGGGAAGGACGCCGTCGGCGTCTTCGGCGGCGGCGGCCTCACCAACGAGAAGGTCTACCAGCTCGGCAAATGGACCCGCCTCGCCTTGGGCAGCAAGCACATCGACTACAACGGCCGCTTCTGCATGTCCTCCGCGGCCGGGGCCCTCAACCGCTCCTTCGGCATCGACCGCGGCCTCCCCTTCCCGAAAGAGGACCTGCAGGACGCCGACGTGATCGTCCTCGTCGGCGCCAACCCGGCCGAGACCATGCCGCCGCTCATGCGGTTCCTCACCGGCGCCGAGCTCATCGTCATCGACCCCCGCCGCACCGCCACCGCCGAGCAGGCCCAGCTGCACCTCCAGCCCGCCCCCGGCACCGACCTCGCGCTGGCGAACGGGCTCCTGCACATCGCGATCGAGCAGGGCTACCTCGACCACGACTACATCAAGGGCCACACGAACGGCTTCGACGAGGTCCGCCAGACCGTCGCCGGCTACTGGCCCGCGTTCGTCGAGCGCATCACCGGCGTCTCCGTGCCCGACCTGTACGCGGCCGCGCGCCTCATGGCCGGCAAGAAGACCGCGATCCTCACCGCCCGCGGCTCCGAGCAGCACGCCAAAGGCGTCGACACCGTCACCGCCTGGATCAACCTCGCCCTCGCGCTCGGCCTCCCCGGCAAGCCCAGCTCCGGCTACGGCTGCATCACCGGCCAGGGCAACGGCCAAGGCGGCCGCGAGCACGGCCAGAAGGCCGACCAGCTCCCCGGCTACCGCATGATCACCGACCCAGCCGCGCGCGAGCACGTCGCCGCGGTCTGGGGCGTCGACCCCGAAACCCTTCCGGGCGCGGGCGTCTCCGCCGTCGAACTGCTGCGCAAATGCGGCGACGAAGTCAAGATGCTGTTCGTGCTCGGCTCCAACCCGGTCGTCTCGGCCCCCCGCGCCGCCCGCGTCGCCGACCGCCTCAAGGACCTCGACTGCCTCGTCTCGTTCGACTTCGTCATGTCCGAGACCGCCCGCCTCGCCGAAGTGGTCCTCCCGGTCACGCAGTGGGCCGAAGAGGACGGCACCATGACCAACCTCGAGGGCCGCATCATCCGCCGCAAGTCCCTGCGCGGCGCCCCCGACGGCGTCCACTCCGACCTGTGGATCATGAAGGAGCTCGCCGCGCGCCTCGACGCCCCCGGCGCCTACTCGACCGATCCCGAGGAGATCTTCGAGGAACTCGGCCGCGCCTCCGCCGGCGGCAAAGCCGACTACTCCGGCGTCTCCTATGAGCGCCTTGAGGACCGCACGTTCCAGTGGCCCGTCCCCAGCCCCGACCACGACGGCACCCCGCGCATGTTCGCCGACTTCAAGTTCCCCACCCCCGACGGCCGCGCCAAGTTCATCGCCGTCGACCACCGCCACCCCGCCGAACGCCGCGACCGCTCCTACCCCCTGTACCTCACCACCGGCCGGGTCCTCACCCAATACCAGTCGGGCGCGCAGACCCGCCTCATCGAGTCCCTCGACGGACCCGACAGCGAGCAGTTCCTGCAGATCCACCCCGACACCGCGGTGCGCCACGGCATCGGCGAAGGGGACTGGGTCCGCATCACCTCCCGGCGCGGCTCCTACACGGCCCCCGCGCGGCTGACCACCGACATCCGGCCGGACACCGTCTTCAGCCCCTTCCACTTCCCCGGCGCGGCCAACGCCAACGCCGCCGTCTCGGACGTGCTCGACCCGATCAGCCGCATGCCCGAGTTCAAGGTCTGCGCCGTCAAGATCGCCCCGGCCGCGAAGCCCTGACCGCCGCACCCCTGACTTTCGGCAGGGGTGCGGCCGCCGAAAACCGGTCTAAAGACCTACCCGAGTCCGGTCGAAATACCCAGGGCGGCAGCGATTCCAAGCGCCACAGTTGATGGCGCGGGCCCGATCGGGCCCGCGCCACCGACACCGATTGGAACGCGACGTTGCGACGCCAAGCGAAACGATTCCTCCTCGGCGCGACCGCCCTCGCGGTCACCGCCGGAGCGACCGCAGCCGCCATCTCCACCGCGCAAGCCGAAACGACCGCACCCGAAACCGCCGCAGCGCTGGCCATCCCCGAACCCGGCGGCGAGTTCGCCACCGGCACCACGCAACTCCACCTCGTCGACGAGAACCGCCCGGACGTCTGGGTCTCCGACGAGGACCGGGAGCTCATGGTCAGCTTGTGGTACCCGACCGCCGAGACTGAAGGCGCGACCGCGCCCTACATGACCGCCGCGGAGGGCGATCTGTTCGGCCAGCAGCTCAACCTGCCCGGCGAGCTCCTCGCCTCGGTCGAGACCAACTCGATCGCCGACGCCGAACCGCTCGCCGCGGACGAACCGCTCCCGCTCGTGATGCTCTCCCCGGGCCACTCGTTCCCGCGCGCCACGCTCACCGGCATGGCGGAAGAACTCGCGAGCCAGGGCTACGCGGTGGCCGCCGTCGGCCACACCTACGAAGCCCCGATCACCTTCCCCGACGGCCGCACGACCGAGTGCCTCACCTGCCAGCAGGAAGACCTCGACGACCGGACGCTGGTGACGAACCGCGCCGAGGACCTGTCCTTCGTTCTCGACGAACTCACCGAGCCGGCGGCGGAAGACTCGGCGATGCCCGAGGGGCTCAGCATCGACGCCGATCACGTCGTCGTGGGCGGCCATTCGATCGGCGGCGCGAGCAGCCACCGCGCCATGCACGCCGACGACCGCTTCGACGCCGGCTTCAACCTCGACGGCACCTTCTTCGCGCTCGACCCGCACCGGCTCGACCGCCCGTTCATGATGGTCGGCGGCGGCGACGACCACGGCTCGCCCGGCCAGGACGACACCTGGGACAAGGCCTGGAAGAAGCTCGACGGCTGGAAGCGCTGGATCACCGTCGCCGGCACCACCCACAGCTCCATGACCGACTTCGGACCGCTCGGCGAACAGGCCGGCCTCAACCAGGACGACCTCGACGGCAACCGCAGCAACGAGATCGCCCGCGCCCTCGTCACGAGCTTCGCCGACACCCACCTCAGAGGCGACCAAGAAGCCCCCGTCATCGACGCCCCGAACGACGACTGGCCGGAGCTCGTCTTCCACAACCCATAACCAGCGCAAGGAAACCGAAAGCCCGGCCGCGCTTTGCGCGGCCGGGCTTCACGGCGGCTTGATCTCGAAATGCGTGCAGTGTCTGGGGCGAACGACGTTGAAGTACCGAAGGTCGACAGTTGCGACGGTGGAGATACTCAGACGCTCGGCGGCGGCGGCGACCGATGCATCGGCGGTACCCAGTGGAAGATTGCTGTAGACGCTGGTGAGTTGCGCGATGCGAAGCCAATCCGACCGATGCACCGGCTCGACTGCGAAGGCACCGGATGCGAGATCGCCGAGGAACCGCACTTCCGTCTCGGTGCCGAGCCGTGTGGCCGCCAGGTAGGCGACTTCCGCGATGACGAGGGTGGGGACGACGAGGGCGCCCGGGTGGTTCTCGAGGAGGTCGAGGCATGCTTCGTGATGTTTGTCGTCGGCATCGAGATAGGCGTACAGCGGACCTGCGTCAACGACGATGCTTTGGGCGGCCGGTCCAGGGCGCTATTGGCTGGTCAGGATCCGTTGCGGAGCTCGGCCAGGGTCTCCTGCTTGAAGGCGATATCGGTGAACTGGGCTTTGCAGCCCTGGCCCTCGGGGGCTTGGACGCCGAAGCCGGCCTTGATCGGGGCGTCGATTCCGAAGCCGAAGCAGCGCACGAACTCCCAGCGCTCGCCGTCGGAGGACGCGTGGAAGACGAAGCCTTCGCCGACGCGGCTGACGCGCATCCAGACCGTGTCGCCCTCGACGTTCCAGGCGTTGGCGTCGTCGGAGATGCCTCGGGTGACGACCGAGACCACCATGCCCTGCTCGTCGGGCGAGTACTCGAAGCACAGCTTCGACCAGTGGCTCTCGTCCGCGAGGAGGAAGAGGGTCCCCGCGTCGTACGTGCCGTTGAAGTCCACGGTGATGCGGGCGCTGAACTGCCAGTCGCCCGCAGGCGGTTCGCCGAGGAGGCGGGCGCCGTTGGACGGGGCGTGGAGGGCGGGAGCGGGGGCGTAGACGTACCAGTCGGTGCCGGGCGCGGCGGTGGCTTCGAGACCCGCGTCGGTGACCTGCCAGCTCGGCGGCTCGACGGCGTCTTCCCAGTCGAGGGGGAAGGGAAGGGCGGGGAGGTTGACTGTCATGCGGTCAGCCTAGCGGCGTGCGGGAGCGTCGCTACTTCTTTGTTCGACCGTCGAGAAAAGGGGAGGAGCGGCATCCTCAAGGGGGCGTTGAGCGTCGAGGGCGGGCCGAGCCCCGGGCATCAGCCGCCGCGGTTCGGGGCGGCGGGTCGGAGTCGCCGGGGGAGCAGGAACTCCTGGGTCTCGCGGGTGTGGACTCGTTCGACGATCTCGATCGGGCCCAGTTCGGCCAGGGACCGGACCACTTCGTCGACCAGTCGCGGTGGCGCGGAGGCTCCCGCGGTGACGGCCACGGTCGAGGCCTCCTCGAGCCATCGCGGATCGATGGCCCGCGCGTCTTCGATCAAGTGCGCCTCGACTCCCGCGGTTCTCGCGAGTTCCACCAGGCGGTTCGAGTTCGAGGAGTTCGCCGATCCGAGCACCAGGACGAGGTCGGCCTCCTCCACGACCGCGGCGACCGCCGCTTGGCGATTGCTCGTGGCGTAGCAGATGTCATCGGCCCCTTGACCTTTGATCGCGGGAAAGCGCTGCTTCAGCGCCTCTGCGATGGTCTCGACCTCGGCCACCGCGAGCGTCGTCTGGCTCAGGTACGTGAGCTTCGCCGGGTCGGGCACTCGCAGTGTCGCCACGGCATCGGCGCTCTCGACGAGGAGGGTTCTTTCCGGGGCCACGCCGATCGTGCCGACGACTTCTTCGTGGCCTTCGTGTCCGATCAGGATCACCGTGTCGCCGTTGTCGGCCGCGCGTTTGGCCTCCGCGTGGACCTTTGACACCAGCGGGCAGGTCGCGTCGACCGCGTCGAGGCCGCGGGCGGCCGCCTCGCGTTCGACCGCCGGGGCCACGCCGTGGGCGCTGAAGACCACGAGCGCGTCGTCGGGAACCTCGTCGAGCTCGCCGACGAAGACCGCCCCGCGCGACTCCAGATCCGCCACCACGTGCGCGTTGTGGACGATCTGGTTGCGCACGTACACGGGCGGTCCGTGATCCTCGAGGAGGCGTTCGACGATCTCGATCGCCCGCTCCACTCCGGCGCAGAACGACCGCGGCGCGGGGAGGAGCACGCGACGGAGTCGGCGAGTCATCGGCTGGCCTCTCGGTGGCGCTCGCAAGTCTCCGGTTGGCGTTCCCGGCAATGCTTGCGGGTCATCAGTCGGCACCCTTGGCGATGCTTGCGAGCCATCAATTGGCCCTGTGGACCGTGCTCGCGGCCAGCCCCGTCAGTTCCTCGACGGCCTCTGCCCGGAGTCCTTCCACGCTGAGGCTGCCGGTGGCGGCTTCGGTGAGCAGTTCCGCGGAGCGCCGGCTCGCCTGCCTGCCGCCGCAGGCCTCGACGAGGTCGGCGGCGCGGCGGAGTTCGGCCTCGGTGAGCTGCCCGGTGGCGCCGTAGATCGCGGCGAGCTCGGACGCGTCGGGATGCCCCGAGTCGAGCGCCGCGGTCACCGGGAGCGACTTCTTGCGGTTGCGCAGGTCCGAGTACACGGCCTTGCCGGTCACCGCCGGGTCGCCCCAGATCCCCAGCAGGTCGTCCACGTGCTGGAACGCCAGCCCGAGGCGGTAGCCGAAGTCCCGCAGCGCGTCCACCTGCTGCGGGGTGCCGCCGCCGAAGAGCGCCCCGAGCGCGGTCGCGCAGCCCATGAGCGAGGCCGTCTTCGCCTCGGACATCGCGACGCATTCGGCGAGCTCGACCCGGTCGCGGCTCTCGAACCGCGTGTCGGCGAGCTGCCCTTCGATGAGGGCCCGCACGGTCTGCGCGAGGAGGCTCGTGCCCGCCGGGACCCGGTCGCCGCCGGATTCGGCGATGATCTCGAACGCCAGCGCGTGCAGGGCGTCGCCGACGAGGATCGCGTCGTTGACGCCGTAGACCTTCCAGGCGGTCGGGCGGTGCCGCCGCAGGCTGTCGCGGTCGATGATGTCGTCGTGGATGAGGGAGAAGTTGTGGACCATCTCGACGGCCACGGCCGCCGGGACGGCCTGCCGCCAGCCCGCTTCGCTGCCGACCGCCTTGGCGGCCAGCAGGGTC
Organism: Glycomyces luteolus; assembly: GCF_027622875.1. GTDB lineage: Bacteria > Actinomycetota > Actinomycetes > Mycobacteriales > Micromonosporaceae > Glycomyces > Glycomyces luteolus. The sequence goes on from NZ_JAPZVP010000004.1 coordinate 204,975, forward strand.
AGGAGCGGCCGCAGGGCCTTGCCGGAGTTGGCCTGGACGGGCGAGCCGGAGGCGTCGGTCCAGCCGAAGTGGTAGGCCGCGATGCGCGCGGCGGGGGCCGGGAGCCGGGCGGCGGCGGCGCGGAGTCCCGCGTCGACGGCCTCGCGGGCGGCGGTGTGGTCGGTCAGGACGGTCATGCGGGGCCTCCCTGGGCGGCGGGGTCTGCGGGGAACGCGTTGGCGTTAGGGGGTGCCCGGGCATCCCGGACACCCCCTGGGGCCCGGGCGGCCGCCCAAGTGCGGGGGCGGCCGCCCGGGATTCTCAGCGTCCGATCTCGACGTGCTCGAGGATGCCGAGCGCGTCCGGGACCAGGACCGCGACGGAGTAGTAGGCGCTCACGAGGTAGGACATGACGGCCTTCTCGTCGATGCCCATGAACCGCACGGAGAGCCCGGGCTCGTACTCGTCGGGCAGGCCGGTCTGGTGCAGGCCGACGACGCCCTGGTCGGCTTCGCCGGTGCGCATGCAGAGGATCGAGGTGGTGCGCGCCGAGGTGATCGGGATCTTGTTGCACGGCAGGATCGGGATGCCCCGCCATGCCGGGATGTGGTGCCCGTGGAAGTCCACCGTGTTCGGGTAGATGCCGCGCTTGGTGCATTCGCGGCCGAACGCGGCGATCGCCTTCGGGTGGGCGAGGAGGAACTCGGGCTTGCGGCGGCGGCTGATGAGCTCGTCCATGTCGTCCGGGGTGGGCGGCCCGGAGCGGGTGGGGATGCGCTGGCTCAGCGCCGCGTTGTGCAGGAGTCCGAACTCCTTGTTGTTCACCATCTGGTCCTCCTGCTGCTCGCGCAGGGCTTCCACGGTGAGCCGCAGCTGCTGCTCCATCTGGTTCATCGGCTTGTTGTAGAGGTCCGCGACGCGGGTGTGGACGCGCAGCACCGTCTGTGCCACCGACAGCTCGTACTCGCGGGGCGTGAGCTCGTAGTCGACGAACGTGCGCGGCAGGTCCGGTTCGCCGGTGTGGCCGGCCGCGATGGCGATCGCCGACTCGCCGTGCTTGTTCGTGTTCGCCGAGCGGACGGCCTCCCGGAACTGCTCCAGATGCGACGCGAGCGCCGGGATGCGCTCCACGAGCTCGGCGACTGCGGCGGCAGGGAGGGTGAGCACGGTGACCGGGGTCGCCGCGATGACGTCGTGGTCCCACACTGGATCGTCTTCGGTGAGGACCTCGTCGCCGAAGTGGTCGCCGTCGACCATGAGCCCGAGCGAGGCCTGGTCCCCGAAGGGCCCGGAGCCGAACTGCTCGACGCGGCCGTGCGCGATGAGGTGCAGCCCGTCGACGGGCCGGCCCTGCTGCGCCAGGTGCTCGCCGGCCTGGATCTCGCGCTGCTCGAAGCGGTCGGCCAGCGCGGTCAGGACTTCCTCGTCGTCGATGCCGCGCAGGTGCGCGATCTCGCCGAGCTCGGTGGGGATGACGCGGACGGCGTCGCCCTCGCTGGTGAACTCGACGCGCCCGTCCCCGACGGTGTGGGTCAGCCGCCGGTTGACGCGGAACGCGCCGCCCTGGGTCTGCACCCACGGGAGGATCTTCAGGAGCCACCGGGAGGTGATCTCCTGCATCTGCGGTGCCGACTTGGTGGTGCTGGCGAGATTTCGGGCGGCGGCGGTGCTGAGGCTGGTCTGGGGCTGCTGTCCGTTCGAGGTCTGATGGGGGGCGGCCGAGGTGTTGTCGACGACGGAGTCGGTCATGCTCGCACTTCCTCACGTTGAGGTGGTTAAGGGTCTCCTAACATCATATTTCGCATTATGGCGTTAATGCCCATAATTCACTCAAAAGAGTGCTTTCTGCATAATTCGCATCTATACTGTCGAAGCGCTCGACCGCGATCTCGTACGCGACCGGATCGGTCGCCCCGCTCCGGCTGAACGGGTACTCGAGCTGGTAGGTCGCGAACAGCATGAGCGCGACCATCCCGGAAATGAGCCCCACCAGCACGAACTGGTACTTCCTGGTCGGCGTCCCGAGCGTCAGCATCACCGCGAACACCAGCACCGCGCCCGGCACCAGCACCGTCCACATCGCCGCGCTCAGGCCGCTCTGCGCCGCGAACAGCCGCTCGGTCCGATACTCGGAGATCGCCAGGATGCCGCTCTGCGTGGCGTCGAGCCGCGCCCGCACGACCTCTTCATCGCTCAGCGACCCGGCCACGGGCGCCCGCATCTCGTCGAGCAGCATCAGGCCCTCCGACGAGACCGGCTCCTGGTCGCGCATCGCGGACCATTCCTCGCCGATGACCTCGTTCGTGTAAGCCCGCACCGCCGCGCGCACCTCGTCGCGCTGCTCGGGATCGAGCGCGGCCGCCGACCAGTACACGTCGACCAGCTCGTTCGCCTCCCGGTAGGTCACCTGCCCGGCCTCGTTCTTGTTCTCCCAAGCGGTGATCAGCACGAACGCCAGCACGATGGCGTAAAGGACCGTCAGCAGCTCGAAGATCGTCGTGCCCAGCTCGTTGTTGTGGGCGCGGTCCGTGGGCGGCGCGAACCGCTGCAGCAGCGCGACGATCACGCACGCGACGGCGACCACCGAAAGAGTGAACAACAGTCCCTGCAGCCATATGGGCATTGAACTCACCAGACTCCGTAAAGCAGAATATGAGGTATGAATCGTGATGAACAACGCAGAAGGTCCCGGAGGGATACGTGCGGCGCCTAGTGGCCTTGGTCATCGCGGCGGCGACTCTGACGCTGCTGTCCGGCTTGGCCTTCGCCTCCGGGCCCTCCTCCGACGGACCCGAGCCCGAGCACTCCGCGATCCAGGCGGTCCAGATCTGCATCGAGCTGCCGGTCGTCGATCTGCCCGACCTGCCGCCCCTCCTGGAATGCCCCACGTCCCCGACCGAGACGACGGAGCCGCCCGTGCCGCCGCCGTCGAGCCCGCCGCCGTCCCCGCCCGCGCCCGCCGAGCCGACACCGACCGCACCCGCCGAGCCGACGCCGCCCGCGCCCGCCGAACCCGAACCGCCGACACCCGTCGAGCCCTCCGCGACCGCGCCCGCCGCCGAGGCGGAGCCCTCGTCGCCTGCGCCGTCGTCCGAACCGGCGCCGTCGTTCGAACCGGCGCCGTCGTTCGAACCCGGACAGTCGAGCGACATCGCCGCACCGCCCGACCCCGGGCCACTGCCCGAGGCCTTCGAGGTCGACGAGGCGGCGGCCGCCGCCGCCACCGAGGACGAGGACTCCTCGACGTTTAAGAAGCGCATGCTGGTCACCATGTTCGCGTTCGCGCTGGCGATCGGTGCAGGAGCCGCGGCCTCGGGCCGCGCGTCGAGGTAATCCCGCCAAGACGGCGGTCGCAGTCCAGCGGTCGCCGTCGCAGGCAGTCTGCACTCGGCAGGGGGCTCGGTTTCCGGTTCGCGGTGGAGGAATCTCGCCACACCGTGGGCCGCCGTCGACTCCGAACCGAAGCCGAACTGCCGCTCCAACGTCGAGGGCCGGTACCGGTCGGTGCCGTCCAAGTGCCATTTGTGGATGGCCGCGACCCAGTTCTTCAGGTCGTTCACGTAGGCCGCGAGCGCGGTGCGCGCCTCGTCGTCGAGTCCGTACTCGTCGATTACAGCGGGCAGGTCGTTCGTCTCGACCAGCTGGAACTGCTCGATCCGGGCGTCCGCGAGGGCCGCGGTGATCCGCACCGCCTCGTCCTTGCCGACGCCGAGGTACTCCTCGACGACGACGACGCCGTTGAGGAGCTGCCCCTCGTACTCGACCTCCTTCTGGTACGAGCACACGTCGTTGAGCAGGCACACCGCGTCCATCGCGCTCACCTCCATCCACTGGAGGGGGCGCGACTTCCACACCGCGTCCGGGATCGTGCGGCCGCGCTTCAAGCGCGCCAGGGACATCGTGAGGTCGGAGCCGAACGAATCGCGTCGCATCTCCACGTAGTCGACCGGATCGGGCACGCGGTTCTGCGACTCGGTGTGCACCTCCCACAGCCAGCCCTCGAGCATCAGCTCGACCGCGCGCTTGAACTCGCCGCGGGCGCGCTCCTCGAAACCGGCGGCCGTGCGCCGCCACAGGTCCGCGAGCCCGAGTTCGAGCGAGTTCGCCGGGACGGGCGTGCGGCCCAGGTCCAGCGGCATGAATTCGAGCAGCCTGCGGTGCTGGGCGATGGCCGCGCCGAGGTTCCGGCCGCGGCTGAACACCGCGGGGTAGTAGTCGTCGCCGTAGGTGCCCCACGCGAGCCAGTCCGCGGAGGCGTTGAGCTCGTCCTGCGTCGCTTCGGGGTCGATCCCGGCCGAGCACAGCGCGAAGTCGAAACCGAGGAACTGGCGGCGGTTCCACAGGCCCGAGCCGGGCACGGCCGGGTCGGGGGCGAGGAATCCCATCGCGTCGGCCCAGTCGACCGCGTGGCGGCGGGCCTCGTCGAGGTTCGGGTTGAGCCGCAGTGTGAAGGGCTGGTGGAACGCGGGCAGGTCGACGGGGCCGACCTTCCGGAACGGCTCGCGCGTGTGCTGCTTCAGCCCTGACATGGAGATCCGGGCCGCTCCCGTCCCGATGCCGTTGGGCCCGCCCAGCACCCGCTGCGCGGCGTCGTTCATATAGCGGCTCGACCGCATGTGCCATTCGTGGCCGCCGGCCTGCCAGTCCTGGAGCCCCTTGGCGTACAGGCCGATCGCGGCCTGCTCGGCGGGGGTGAGCCGCCGGTCGGCGGCGAGGACCGGCAGTTCAGTGAGGGCCGTGTTCTCGAACTGGTGGAGCCTCGAAGTCAGGATGTCGTTCACCAGGTTCGCGGCCTGCTGGGTCTCCATGCCGAGGAACCGTTCGAAGACGAGGACGGCGTTGGCGTTCTCGCCTTCGTCGGTGACCTCCCGTTCATACGAGAACAGGTCGTTGCGCAGATGCACCGCGTCGCTGAAGGTGTCGCGCAGGACCTCCAGCGGCCGCTCGCGCGCGACCGCGTCGGGCACTTCGGCGCCGACGGCGTACTCGACGATGCCCGCCGACCAGGGCGCGCCGCCCACTTTGCGCCGCATCTCGATGTACTCGATCGGGTTTGCGACCCGGTCAGTGGTGATGTTCGTGAGCTCCCACAGAGACTCGAACAGGAGGTTGATCGTGCTCTTGAGGAACCGCTGCCGCCAGCCCATCGACATGGACGGCGCGGTCCGCCGCCACAGGTCGACGAGCCCGAGCTCGACCGGGTTCTCCGGCTCCGGCGTCTCGCCGAGGTCCACCGGCATGAACAGCGGGATGCGGTCGAGGTACGCCTTGGCGCCCTTCATGTCCCGGGTGCGCTTGAACGCGTCGAGGAAGTGGTCGTCGAAGAAGAACACCCACACGTACCAGTCGGTGACGAGGTCGAGGGCGGGCGCGTCGCAGTCGGGGTGCGTGTACGCGCACAGCAGCCCGTAATCGTGCCGGTCGAGCTCGGCCTCGTCCCAGATGACGCCGCCGCCCTCGGCCGGGGCGTCGAGCATCCCCATCTCCTTGGCCCACACCCGCGCGTGGGTGCGGGCACCCTCGACGTTCGGGTTCAGGCGCGCCGGATAGGGAAGATAGAACACGGGAAGCTCGAACGGGTGATTTTCTGTCATAGCGCTCCCTAGCGGCGAAACCGGTGGATTGCAGCGCGTTCCACGGTAGGGCATGACCGCGTCAACCCGCTACACCCAGTCGGGTGACGCGCACGAGCTGTCGGTCTGCAGTGGAGACTCCTCGAAACGCTGCGCCCCAAAGTGTTCACGAACACGAGGCCGAATCGTTACATTGCCTGCTGGATGCGTATGCGTGGTTACCCAATACTGTTCAATTCGGACTAATCCATCAGGATCGTGTCTCCATTGGAGGCGGTGAGCTTGATAACGTGTGCCTCATCACCGGTCACGATCGGTGTCGAGACCGTTGCCCATTTCCCCTCTCATTCCCACCCCCTAACTGGAGATCGAACCCCTGTGACGAGCCCCCGTCCTCGCCGCCGCCTCAGGCAGGCCTTGATTGTCGGTCTAGCCTCTGTGACGATCTTTGGAACAGTCCGAACACTCCCTGCACTCGGACAGGAGGCCGACGACGCTGCCTGCGCGGACTCTGAAGGCCTGCTGCAGGAATCGGACGAGTCCGCGGCGCTCGACCTTGCGGTGGCGTGCGACGCCGAGGTCCTGATCGGGGACTCGTGGGTTTACGACGCACGTTCGCTCGCGCAGCCCGACGGTACGATCGCCACGGAGTTCTATGCCGAGCCGCAGTGGGTGCCGGACGGAAACGGCGAGTGGACAGACGTCGACCCGACAGTGGCGGTGGCGGATGATGGTTCGCTTCGCTCCACGGCGACCGTCGCCGACCTGGAGTTCGGTACTGCGGGTGAATTCGCGTTCGTGTCGGCCACGGGCGTGGACGGTGAGAAGGTTTCACTGAACTGGCCTGAGCCGCTTCCCGAGCCCGAACTCAACGGTGCGACCGTGGTTTACCCCGAGGTCCTGCCGGGAGTCGACTTGGAGGTGTACTCCGACGTCTCCGACTTCTCCTACGCCCTTGTGGTGAAGACCCCCGAAGCAGCAGAGAGCGAAGCTCTGGACCGCATCGAGCTCGGCCTCGAAACCGAGGGGCTCACCGTGGACGCTGACGCAGAGGCCAATACCGCAGTCCTCACCGACGCCGAAGGCGAACCGGCCTTCAGCGTCGCGAACCCCTGGATGTGGGACTCGTCCGGGATCGCTGAAGAGGCACCTGATCTGGCCGCTGAGATGGATCTTGAAATCGAGGCGGATTCCCTTGCAGTGGTGCCGGACCAGAATCTGCTCACCGACCCCGAGGCCGTCTACCCGATCTACATCGACCCCGAGTTCACGTACGAGGGTCCGAACTTCGAGAACGCATTCTCCGAAGGGACAGGCATCACCTGCGGGACCGGTTCAGAAATGTGTACCGGCACCCAGACCTGGTCGAACGACCCCACCTACGGGTACTGGCGCTCGGCCATGAAGTTCAACGGGCTCGGCGTCCTCGCCAACCGCGACATTCAGCAGGCGACCGTATGGGTCACGCAGACCCACACCGGCGCCGCGGGCGCGACCCACACCGTGCGCCTGTACTCGATGGACTGGTTCGACTTCGCCGCGAATACGAGTTGGAACACCTTCAACGGCAAGCTCGTCGGCCAAGTCGCTTCAGCCTCGGTCGCAACATCGAACGGGCCGTCCGGAGAACCCGACCGGCAGATCCAGTGGGCGGACACCCGTACCGCGAACCGCATCCAGACACTCGTAGACGGCGGCAGCACCACCGCGGTGTTCGCGGTCATATCCGGCGCCAACGGCGACCAGGAAGCCAACCGGAACTACTGGCGCAAGCTCAACCCGAGCACCGGACGCCTGAAAGTCTGGCACGGACCCCTGAAACCCACCAACCTCAAGACCGGCACCGACAACTGCTCGACCTCCGCTCCCGGTCCCGTCATCAACACGCTCACCCCGACGTTGTACCTCACCGCGCCGCCCGCACTCGAGACCTCGAACAAGATCAGCTTCTACGTGTACGAGCGCGACGGCGTCCACCCCAACGCGATCCAACAGATCGACGTAGGCAACGTCATTGAAAAGCAGGTTGTATCCGCCACGGTCGCAGTAGGGGAGCTCACCCGCGGCAAGACATACCGATGGCAGGCTCGGGCTTGGGATTCGGACAGCGCATCGTCTCGGTACAGCGATTTCACGTCGTACTGCTATTTCACGGTGAACCAGTTGCCGACCACTCCCACGAACCTGACAACTGCGAATTTGGGCTGCGGCACCCAAACCTCCCCGACGCTAGTGACCACGTCCGCGCCACTCCTCTACGCGACGCCGAGCGACCCTGACGGGGGGAACGTGACGACGTGGATCCAGGCCTACAACGAATCGGGCACACTTCTCAAGGAGTACAAGCCTGCCGGGAAGAGCGGTGTCACCGCTAGCGCTACGACCTCGGCCGCAGATGGCCTATACAAGTGGCGCGCTGCAACTAGCGACCTCTTCGCCACGAGCGCCTGGTCGGGATACTGCTGGGTCCGAGTTGACACCACCGCGCCCGCGCCGCCGGACGTGGTGCAGGTGACCGAAACCCCCTCGATCGACAACCCGGTCGTGTTCGACCTGGTCGGCGACGCTGAAGTCAAGAGCTTCAAATACAGCTTCAACAGCGGCGCGGTGCAGAGCATCGCCGCCACCGGAGGCACCGCCACGATCTCGGTGACCCCGACCGGCAGCTCGATCAACTTCACCCTCGAAGTCTGGGCGAGCGACGCGGCCGTCGGCGTGCAGGGCAACACCTCCAGCAAGACCGTCTACGTCCTGACAGTGACTGCCCCGCAACCAGCTGAGGCGATTGGTGTGTGGCGTTTCGACGGCGACTCGCTCGACGACGCAGGTGAGCAGACGCTGACCCCGCTTGGGACTGCGATCACCGGCCCTGACGCGCAGGGGCGCCCGGATGCGGCCGCGGTTTTCGACGGCAACAGCGATTCATGTCTGGCAACCACCGGACCGGTCGTCGACACCACCAGCTCTTTCACCATTGCCGGGTGGGTCAAGACTGATGCCGCCCCCGCCACTGAAGTCGCATTCATGGATGTCGCCGGCGTTACGAGGAGCAACATGAAGTTCCTCATGACTTCGGCGGGTCGGTGGGGCATCGCCATGATCTCCGAGGACGGCGACGCGGCGACCTCCACCTCCGTGCAGGCCGACCCGGCCTTGACCCAATTCGGTCAATGGACCCACCTTGCCGGCGTCTACGACGCCGCGGCGGGACGACTCCGGCTCTACGTGAATGGAGTCCTCGCAAGCTCCAAGCCGCTCCCGTTCACTGCTTGGAAAGCCACTGGTGTCTTCTCGGTCGGTTGCGGTGTCAGCGCCCAGAACGGCCCCTTCAGCCCCTTCACCGGATCGGTGGATGAAGCGGTCCTGTTCCAGCAACCGCTGACCGGGGACCAAGTCGCGGGGCTGATGACCGGCAGAGGCCTGCCTGCGGCGCTCCAGGCCTGGTATCCATTGCGCGGCGACGGTCTCGACCGCTCCGGACGAGGCGCTGACCTGACTGGACTACCCGCGTCCCCGACCTGGGTGGCGGACCAGCACGGACGCTCGGCAAGTGCACTGCAGCTCGACGGCGCGACCTGCCCGACTGCCGGCGAAGTACCTGTCCGGACCGATGCCGCTTTCAGCGCCTCAGCCTGGGTGAAGCTCGACTCGGACCACCTCAACAGTCATCCTCGCGTCTTCAGCTTCGACGGGGCCAACGCCTTCGCGGTCATGGCCAAGTACAACGCGACCTCCGACAAGTGGAGTCTTTCTGTCACTGCCGCGGACGCGGTCGGAAGTGCGTGGGGTGAAGGAGCCACCAGTAGCGCGATCGCTGCGGAGGAACTCTGGAACCAGATCACCGTAACGGTCGATCCCGCCAGCAACCAGGTGCAGCTGTTCGTCAACGGCGAGTTCTCCGATGACGGGAAGATATCCACCACGTGGAGTCCTTGGCGAGCAGGTCAGTTCACGGTCGGATGCGGTGAACCGACCAACGGATCGCAATCGGGACAGTGGCAGGGCGCGATCTCGGACGTCCGAGTCTGGCGCGGCGTGCTGAGCGCCGAGGAGATCGCATCGGCCCACACCAGCAAAGTCTCAGCCTGGGCCCTGGATGAACTCGGTACTTCCGCGGGCACGACTGACGAATGGGGTGCGAACACTCTCGCTTTCAACGGAACATACGAGTTCGGAGTCGACAGGCGGAACTCCTGCGAATCAACGCTGCAACTGGCAGGCGAAGGCTGGGCCCAGACGACCGGGCCGGTGCTCACCACCGACGAGTCCTTCACAATCGCCTCCTGGGCGCGAGTGGACGACCTGGACGGCTATCGCACCGTCGCCATGCAGAGCGGAACCGCGCAAGCCGCGTTCGAAATCGGTTACAACCCCGAGTTCGGGGCCTTCCAGATGTCCATGGCACAACGCGACTCGACGGATACGACATGGGCACGGGTGTTGGCACTCGAGGCACCTGAGATGGACCCCGACACTGGACTCGGCAAGTGGTACCACCTGGTCGGCCAGGTCGACCTCGGCGCTGGCGTGATCCGACTCTTCGTCGACGGTCAGATGCAAGGGGAGGTCCCGATCGTCGATTCGCCCTGGCGTGCGACGGGCTCGCTGACAGTCGGCTCTTCGGCCCAACGCGACGGAGTCGTCCAGCACATGGTCGGTGCCATCGACAACGTGCAGACCTGGTCGGGCGTCCTTGATGAGGATTCGATCGCGCGGCTCTCGCGCGACCGGCCCGACTCCCCGCTGAACCCGAACGACGTCTACTGCCCGCCGTCCTGACCCTACGGACCGGAAATCATATCGGCGGGGTGGCCTCGTACAGGCCGCCCCACCGACCGCGATCCTCCAATGCCCCTCGCCCCCTTGAGAAAGGCCCAACGATGAGACTCGGAGCCCGGGAATCGTGGTACCGGACCGGCAAGACGGCCGTCCGGAACGCCACTGCCTTGGTCTTGGCGGCCGCCTCAGCGCTGTTCGCGTACCAGACTCCTGCCGAAGCGCAGTCAGGCGCGACCAACGCGGATGTCGGCACTCCTGTCTCAACCTCACCAGTGACCACTACCACCGTGGATCTGAAGTCCGAAGGGTTGGCAACCGACTCCGGGCAGATCAGCGTGCCCGCTTCAGGAAGCTCTGGCGGCAGCGGTGCGACCGGCGACTGGTCCGCAACGGACCTGTCGAACGCCGGTTCCTGGTCGCAAGGCGACTCGAGCGGTGGATTCTCCTACTACTACGGGCTCGAACTTCCCCCAGCCGAGGGACCGGTACCGGATGTCGGCCTCTCGTACTCCTCGCAAGCGGTCGATGGACACACGTCGTCGTCGAACACACAGTCCGGCCTCATCGGTGACGGATGGTCCTACACACCTGGGTTCGTCGAACGCACCTACGCCTCCTGTGCGAGCGACGCAGGCGGCAACACTCCAGTCGCGACCGCGGACCAGTGCTGGGACGGGACTTCCCCCACGGTGACGCTGGCACTCGAGGGCGCCAACTCGGCCCTGGTCTTCGACGATGCAACCGATAAGTGGGTTGCCGCAGCCGATCCGAACTGGAAGGTCGAACTCCTCGGCTCAGCGGCCACATCGACCTCGGGGACAAGCGAGCGCTGGCAGGTGACTACTGCTGACGGAACGGTGTACACGTTCGGCGCGCGCGCCGCGAATACAGGGTCACGGTTGACGATGCCGGTGTTCGGCAACCATTCTGGGGAGCCCTGCTACAAGACCGACGACTTCAAAGGTTCAGGTTGTACGCAGGCCTACCGGTGGATGCTCGACGAAATCACGGACGTGCTCGGCAACCGGGTCCGATTCGAATGGACGACCGAGACTGGGCACTACGGTGTCGCGGCGGACAAGGACAAGCGGATGCCGTTCATCCGCTCCTCGCGACTGACGCGGATCGACCTCGGGCTGCGCAAGGACGACACCACGGTTCAGTCTGGGCGGGTGGTTTTCAACTACGCGGATCGATGCACCTCGGACTGCTACAACACCGACGGCACCCCGAAGGTCGTCTCCTGGCCCGAGACGCCGTGGGACAAGGAATGCGCGGCAACGACCTGCGCCGACCTCTACGCCCCTGCATTCTTCAACTCCAAGCGCCTCTCCGAGATCGCTACCTACGTTCCCGACGGCGGCGGCTACACGAAGGTCGACTCCTGGGCGCTCGTGCAGGAGTTCCTCGACTACGGCGACGGCGAGGACACGGTCCTCTGGCTCAAGTCGATTCAGCACACCGGGCATGTCGGAGGCACCGAGTCGACGCCGCCGGTGACGTTCTCCGGAATCGCCTTCCCGAACCGGGTCGAGCACTCCGAAGGCACGCCATCGATGTGGCGGACCCGCTTGACCACGATCGTCTCCGAGACCGGCGGTGTGACCGGTGTCTGGTATTCGGCGCCCGACTGCACTTGGGGCAACCTGCCGGACAAGGCGAACAACGCCAAGCGCTGCTACCCGGTGCTCTCCGAAGACGGCGAAGAGGAGTGGTTCCACAAGTACGTAGTCACCCAGGTGACCGAGTTCGACACCACCGGCGGTCAACTGCCGGAGCGCACCTATTTCGAGTACTCGAACGGCGGCACCACCACGAGCCGTCTTTGGGCCTGGGACGACTCCGAGCACACCGACGATGAGCTGCGCACATACAACCAGTGGCGCGGCTACGCCGAGGTGGTGACCCGGAGCGGTGACTCGGCCGAGGACCAGCAGCTGGTCTCGCGGTCGCGCTACTACCGCGGCATGGACGGTCAGCCCGACACGGCGACTGGGACGGGATCGCGCTCCGCGACCATGACCGACGCCGTAGGCAACACGGTCACCGACTCGGAGGCCTTGGCGGGAGCCGAGTTCGAGACCGCAACGTACGACGGTTCGACCATCATCGGCACCACCGTCTACCGATACTGGACGAAGCTCGCGGCCGAGCGCGCGTACGACGGCGGCAGCCTCAAAGCCTGGTACGTTGGCGCGAACCGCATCGACAACCGCGACCTGCTCGACAGTGCCACCGGGACTTGGGAACGGACCCGGACACTGATTGAACACGACGACCGGGGCCGGGAGACGGAAGTCTCGGACCTCGGCGATATCAGCGTCGCTGACGATCAGGAATGCTGGCGGACCACTTACGCCGACAACCCGAGTTTGAACCTGTACGAGGTGGTGCGCCGCGAGGAACTGGTATCAGTCGACTGCGACCAAGCCGTCTCGTATCCCGATGACCTGGTCAGCGACACGGTCTATTACTACGACGGCGACACGACCGGCACAGCCGCCCCGACTAAGGCTCTGCCGACTTCCACCCTCGAAGCGAAGTCCCACAACGGGACCAGCGCTTCGTACATCCCGGTGGAGAGCACCACGTTCGACACGCTCGGGCGGGTCCTGACGTCGTCCGATGCGCTCGGCCAGACCACGACGACCGCGTACACCCCGTCGACCGGCGGTGTGCTCAAGTCGGTGCTGACCACGAACGCTTTGGGGCACAAATACACGGAGTACCTGGACGGCACCCGCGGATCGACGGTCAAGACCGTTGACGCGAACAACCGGATCACGGAGACGACCTACGACCCGCTCGGCCGGACCACCGCGGGCTGGCGCGAAGGCTGGTCCAAGTCCGGTCACCCGAACGTCCCGACCGTCGCGTACGACTACAACATCTCGAACTCGGCGCCCTCCTCGGTGACCACCTACGCGGTTACACCCTCGGGCTCGCAGCGACTCGACTCGGTCATGCTCTACGACTCGCTGTTGAGGGAGATCCAGTCTCAGTCGCCGACACCTCAAGGCGGGCGCCTGCTCTCGGCGATCGAGTACGACACCCGCGGCCTGCCCCGCTGGGAATCGGGCCCGAACTGGGACTCGGCGAACGAGCCGGGCGGTGACCTCGTCTACGTCACTCAAGGCGAGGACCAGGCGCGGACGTTCTACACGTACGACGGCGCCGGACGCGTCGTGCGCGAGGAGTTCATGTCGCACCAAGAGGTCTTGCGGGCTACGGAGACCATCTACGGCGGTTCGACTGCGGGCTGGATGGTCGCGGTGAACCCGCCGGACGGTGAGACGCCGTCCGCGACGATCACCAACGCGCGCGGTGAGGTCATCGAACAGCGTGACTTCCACGGCGACAGCGCCACCGGGACGTTCGACACCACCACGTACTCGTACGACCGGCGCGGCAACCTCGCCAACATCACCGACGCCGCCGGGAACCAGTGGCTCTACGAGCACGACCTGCTCGGCCGCCAGATCTCGGCGACCGATCCGGACACCGGCACGACCACGGCCGCCTACGACGACGCCGGACAGCTGACCCAGACCGTTGACGCACGCGGTCAGAAGCTCACCACCACCTATGACAAGTTGGGACGCAAGTACGACCTGTTCTCAGGAGACGCGACCACTGGGACGAAGCTCAACTCGTGGCGCTACGACCTGGTCACAGGAGGCCTCGGCCTTCCCGCCCAGTCGATCTCGATCGTCGACGGGAAGTCCATCGTGAACCGGGTCGACAAGTACGACTCGGCCGGGCGGCCGACCTCGATGAGCCAGGTGATCCCCGACATCGCGGGCTTCGGCTCGCTGCAGGGCACGTACAACTTCCAGCAGTTCTACCTGGCGGACGGCTCGGTAGCGAACAACAAGCTGCCGCAGGTCTCCGGTCTCGCTGCCGAGTCGGTCGACTACAGCTACAACGACCTCGGCATGGTGACCCGTGTCTACGGCACCATGAACGGTTCGACCTCGAGTTTCGACTACGTCTCCGAAGCCACCTACACGGCGTTCGGCGAGCTCGCCCAGCGGGTCCTGGGCAGCACGGCGGGGCAGAAGGCCTACCAGACGTGGAGCTACCAGGACGGTACGCGGTTCGTGGAGCGCCACCGGCTCTCCCGCGACGCGGTCGACAGCCCGATCGTCGCGGACTTGACCTACGCCTATGACGACGCCGGAAACGTTCTCTCAATCACTGACGCCGGGTCGGGCTCGGCGGGGGAGTCGGAGACGCAGTGCTTCGTCTACGACTACCTGCAGCGGCTCACCGAAGCCTGGGCCCAGGCCGGCACCGCAGCCTGTGCCGCTGAGGTCGATCTCGACGCAGGCGACATGGGCGGGCCCGGTGCCTACTGGACCAGCTACCGATACGACAAGACCGGCAACCGCACCAGCGTCACCGAGCACACGGCGATCGGCGGCAGCTCGACTTCCAACTACACCTATACCGGCGGAGACGGCCACCTGATCGACGCGGTCACCACCGGGACGACAGTCAACGACTACGCATGGGACGCCGCCGGCAACCTCACCGAGCGGACCATCGGCGGCAAGACCGAGACACTGACTTGGGACGCCAAGGGCAAACTCGCGTCGATCACCTCTGACAAGGGCACCACCAAGATGCTCTATGACGGGGAGAACAACCGCATCGCCCGCCTCGACGCTGACGGCACGCAGAACCTGTTCGTCGGCGGCCAGGAGATCGTGGTCGACCCGCAAGGCGTGGTTCACGCGACTCGCACCTACAGCCACAACGGCGAAATGGTCGCGACTCGATCGACGGACACCGGGCTGACCTGGATCGGCAACACCTATCAGGGGACCGCCGCTTGGGCCATCAGTGCCGCCACGATGGCCGTGACCTTCCGGCGCATGGACCCGTTCGGGAACCAGCGCGGCCAGGCGACCAACTGGACGGCGACTCAGGAGGGCTTCCACACGGGCGTCGCGGACCCGACCGGGCTGGTGTCGATGGGGGCGCGCTTCTACGACTCGGACACGGGTAGGTTCATCTCAGACGACCCGATCACGGATTTCGAAGACAGCCAGCAGATCAACGGCTACGCCTACGCAAATAACGACCCGACGAACATGACCGACTCCGACGGTCTCCTCGGAAAGAAGTCGAAGGCGAAGGCTTCGGGTTCCAAGAAGAAGCTGAACAACAAGAAGAAGTCTTCTTCGAAGTCTTCTAACAAGAAGAGCAAGAGCAACTCGAAGTCCACGAAGAACTCGGGCAAGAGTAAGAAGAACGGAAAATCCAAGAGCAGCAAGAAGAACGGCAAAGCCAAGGGTAAACCCAAAGGCAAGGGCAAGCCGAAGGGCAAGGGCAAACCCAAGTCCAAGAACGATAAGAAGCTCGGCAAGCCGAAGCCGCTTCCGAGGCCGAAGCCCAAGCCCTTGCCGAGGGACCCGAGAGGCTGGGCTCAGGTCGACGGGACGCCGATCCCGCCCTTCAACGACTGCAACTGCGATGAAGACGACTGGCTCGACGACCTCCTCGGCGGAGATCTTGTCGACCTCTGGGACCGCGCCGAGCCCTATGTCGAGGACTGCCTCCAGAATGTCGCAGACAATAAGGGCGCCATCATTGGCGGAACGATCGCAGGTGGTACAGCTGGTGGAATCTGGGGGGCCTTTACCGGATCAGTAGCGGGGCCTTTGGGATCGATTCCTGGCTGGCTCGCGGGGGCCGTCGGCGGAGGAGTCGTGGGAGGTGTCGGTGCGGCGGGCAGTGCATGCGGAGGTGCCTTCGACAATTAGGTAGAATCCAAGTACTCGGTCATGCATTGGCGCTTCAACGCCAATGCATGACCGATTTTTCGATATTTTAGAAGAAGGCTGAAGTAATGAAGTATAAGGTAATTCTTATCGCACATACGGTGGTAATTTGCTCTGCGATTGCAGCTATCGTGTGTTTTTCCGAACTTTCATCTATTGATAAGCCTGTCTCTGATTTGATAGGAGCGGCGATTTTCGTTCCATTCGCATCTGTGTTTATGGTGGCGATCAATATCAAATTCAATCGAGCAAAGAAGAAAAAGACCTACGAGGTTGAGTCGATTATCTCCGATGAAGCCAGTCAGGCTCAGGATCGGACTGGGGCCTTCTTGGATGTTCGTCTACCTGCGCGTTTCATGAAGCTTCGGACCAGAACTTCATTCGTGGCAATTCTTGGAGGGATATTCATTGTCAGCTTGTCTTTTGCGCCTCTTTGGCTGAGGATCTTGCTTTTCGCGATTCTCTGTCTGTATCAGATTGTTACATTCTATCGATTCGAGAGCGCGCCATGCGAGAGTGATGAACGACGCCGTTGGATGTGAAGCGTGGCTGGGTTCTCAAACATTGCGATACCGCTTGCGTTAGCTTCTACTACTCCGGCTTGCCCTTCCCCTGTACGGCGTGACGACCAGGTCGTGGTCGAGGCCCTGATAGCCCTTAACGGGCAACGCGAAGAGCTCGTACACGGACAGCAGCCCCGCTCGCAGCCGCGGTTCCTGAGCGCTGAGCAGATCGGCGGCGGGCGGCGGTGGCGGTCGACTACCCGGTGCAACAGCAATCGGAGCTCCTGGAGGGAAGCGGGAGTAGACAGCTGTTGTTCTACCTCCCTTATGCTCCGCAGCCGAACTCACCCAGGTCGAGAAGGGCTCAATGGACGGTATGTTGCGGTTGCAGGTCTGGGCGATGAGGTTGCGGTCGGGGATACCAAGACTCCGGTCGCCGACACCTATGCCCACCTCCGCGTGAGCTCCGCTGACCTTGGCGGGCTTCTCACCGGAAGCGCGCCTTTGCGTTTGCGAGATGGGCTCGGTCAGGCGACGGTGAGGCGGTCCGCCAGATCGGTCGGGGTGTCCGGAGGGAGGTTCACGCTTTCGAGGAGCCATCGGAGGGTCGGGACGTCCTGCGGGTCGACGGGGACGCGGGCATCGACCAGCGCGCTGACGAAATCGACGGAGGCGAGGGACAGCTCCCCTACGATCACCTTCTCGCGCAACGAGTCCACCACCCGTGCGGCGAGCGACGGCGCGTACTTGCGGACCTGCTCCACGAGCGTGGTCCTGTAGTCGTTCTGCACTGTGCTCCTCGATTCCTAGAACAAGAGGGTCTTGTCGTTGACCACGACGCCCTGGCTGATGTTGCCGGGGGTCGGGGTCGGATAGCCGGTCCACACGGTGCCGTCCGCATTGAGGATCACCTTGATCTCGACACCGTTGTGGACGCCCACGGCCTCGTAACCGCCATTCTTGCGCGGCGTCATCGAGGTGGGGTTGCGGGCCACGTTCTCGATGCCCTCGATCATCTGGTTCTCCGACCACTTGTCCGGGAACTCGGTGCCGCCGCCCGATCCGGGGGCGTGGCCGCCGCTGATCAGGTCGCCGCCGGTGCCGTACTCACCGTAGAGGATGTGGGTCCGGCGCTTGGAGGTGTCGCCGAGGTTCGGCATGTCCTTCAGCTGCTCGGGGGTCCAGCCGCTGGTGCCGGGCTGGTTCGGGGTGGTCGGCGTGCTCCCGCCAGCCTGGCCCTGGTCGAATTCGTCCCACGCCGCTTTCGCGGCCGAAGAGACGCCGCTGACCGGGGGCTTGACCCGGGGCGGGCCCGGTCGGGGGCCCGGTTTCGGGCCCGGTTTCGGGGTCGCGAGCGCCAGGGCGATTGCGGCGACGAGAAGGAGCTTGGCGAGGGCGCGCATCTTGGCCTAACTGTCGAGGAGCTGCTGGAGGGCCTGGAGGCTCTGGACGAGCGCGATGACGATCCCGATCACCGTCGCGAGGACCTGCGCGATCATGCCCGCCGCCTGCACCGCTACCGCGGGGATGCCGACGCCGGTCGCGCAGAGCCCCAGCCACACCGGGAGGCGGATGAGCAGCGTGGCGACGAGCTGCGCGATGAGGTCGCGCACGAGCTCCCTGGTGATGGTCACGAGCGTCCCGGCGCCGGTGGTCGCGGCGCTCATGGCCGCGCACAGCTGCGCCAGTCCGCTGGTGCCTTCGACGTTGTGGCCCATGTTGCCCTTGTAGGCGTTGGCGGCGTCGTCCTGCCAGCCGGCGATGTCGGCGTCGATGAACCCGGTGAGCTCATCCTTGATGGCCATGAGCTCTTCGGCCATGTTGGTCCACGTCTGGGCGTGGGCGGTGAGGATGTCGGCGTCGCCGGTCAGGTCGTCGAGGAGATCGCGCAGCGGCTCGATGAGCTCGATGAGCCACGAGACGCCCGTGGAGACGATCGCGCCGAGCGGGTCGAGGAAGCCGACGGCGCTGAGCCCGGCGCCGACGCCCGCGAGCGAGGCGTCCACCCACGATTCGGATTTGATCGCGTCGACGATGTCGGCGATGTCCTCGCCGATACCCGCGCCCTTCCAGAAATGGTGCGAGTCCTTGACATCGGCGACCAGGGGGTTGTCGCTCATTTAAAGGCCTCCGGAAATCTGGTCGAAGTCGCTCCCGGTGCTGGCGTCGGACTCCTCGTAGAGGTCGGCGCAGGTCCGGAGGGCTTGGACGTGGGTGCCGAGGTTGCTGATGCCTTTGCCGAACAGGGGCTCGACCATCTGGTGCTTTTCCTCGAGGATCCCGGCCATCCACTCGCACAGCGGCCCGAACGCGTCGGGCGCGGCCGTGATCTCCGCGGAGGCCGCTTTCACGGTCTCGTAACGCTGGATGAGGCTGTCAATGTGCCCGGCGTGGGCGCGCAGTTCTTCGGGGTCGACCTCAATGCCGCTGCTCACGGGCGGCCGCCGAGGCGGGTGTTGAGTTCTTGGGCGACGGCGCGGCCGGTCTCGGAGTCGGCGCCGACGGTGTCGGCAATGACCTCCTCGGTCTGCGCGGCGACCCGCTGCTTGGCGTTGGCGAGGGCCTCCATGAGCGCACGGGAGACGGCGTCGGGGGCGGTGCGCTGGATGCGTGCGGTGAACTCGGCCTTGAGCAGGACGCCGCTGGAGTCGACGGTGACGGTGGCGAGCCCGTTCGCGTCGCTCGCGGTCGCCGTCAGAGTCCGCATCCGCGTCGCCATCTCCTGGGTCGCCGCCACGGTCTTCTGGAAGGCCGCCTGGCGTTCGTGAAGGCGGGCGACGGCGTCGTCGCCGCTGAGTACCCGTCTGTCCATGCTCGATCACTCCTCATGCCGTCGGCGGTCCGGGTGCCGACGTCCATCAGGTGGCGAGAATAGCCCAGGTGTTCCAAGGCCACACACGTCGCGGAAGCCTGTCTTCCGACCGCTTCATCCCCTGTATCGGCGTTTTCGGCGTTCATGCGGGGTCCTGTTCCGCGCGCGAGCTGTCGAGCACTGGAATCGGGGGCGTGCGGACTACTTAGCACACGCGAAACATTCACCGCTCGATCGCGTAACAGGTCCAGGCGAATCTAGAGCCCAGTCGGGGACTGACAGCGTCGTCGCCCAGACAGCGCGCGGCGGGCGGGCTTGCGGGAAACGCAAGAAGCGAGCCCACCGCCGCCTACGCAGTCAGTCCAGCACCGGGAGGTCCAGCGCGTGAAGGTCGCGATCGTCGGATACGGCATGGCCGGGGCCCGCATCGCCCGCGAACTCGGGCGGCGCGGGGTCGAGGTCACCGTGTTCGGTGACGAACCCCAGGCCGCTTACAACCGCATCCTGCTCTCCAGCATGATCGCGGGCAAGCAGACCGAGGACGAGATCGCCCTGCCGGTCCCGCCCGAGAATGTCGAAGTGCGCCTCGGCGAAGCGGTCGAGTCCGTAGATCTTGAGAAGAAGATCGTCAACGGCGTCGCCTTCGACAAACTGGTCCTGGCCACCGGCGCCGAGGCCTTCGTGCCTCCCATCCCCGGGCTGCTGCCGCTCCCCACCGGCGCCTACGTGCTCCGCACGATCGAGGACGCCCGCTCGATCCTCGACGAGGCCGCCAACCGCGCCAGCGCCATCGTGCTCGGCGGCGGACTGCTCGGCCTCGAGGCCGCGCGCGGCCTCGCCAAGCGCGGCATGGACGTCACCGTGGTCCACGCGGCCGGGCACCTGATGGACCGGCAGCTCGACCCCCTGGGTGCCAAGGTCCTCGCCGACTCCTACGCCGAGGTGGGCGTCCAGTCGATCGTCGACGCGCAGACCACCCGCGTCATCCACGGCGACGACGGCCTCACCCTCGTGCTCGCGGACGGGCGCACCATCACCGGCCAGCTCATGGTCGTCTCGTGCGGCATCCGCCCCAACGCCGACCTGGCCCGCTCGATCGGCATCGAGTGCGGTCGCGCCGTGAAGATCGACGACCAGTGCCGCACCTCCCACCCGGACGTGTTCGCGGTCGGCGACTGCGCCGAGCACCGCGGCATTCCCTATGGACTCGTGGGCCCGGCGTGGGAGCAGTCCGACGTCGTGGTCGACCTCCTCTCCGGCGTGAACCCGGACGCGGCCTACGAGGGCTCGCGCCTGGTGACGCGCCTGAAGGCCTCCGGGATCGAGCTCGCCGCGATGGGCGAGGTCGAAGGCGACGAGGTCGTCTCGTTCGCCGACCCGACGCGAGGCACCTACGCCCGCTTGGTCATCGACGCCGAAGGCCGCCTCGCGGGCGCGGTCATGCTCGGCGACAACCCGATGGTGGGCCAGGTGGTCCAGTTGTTCGACACCGGTGACCCGGTGCCGCACGACCGCCGCACCCTCCTGATGGGCCGCCCCGGCGAGTCCGTGTCGGTGGCCCCCGATACTCCGGCGTCCATGTCCGACGAGGTCGTGGTCTGCCGCTGCAACAACGTCACGAAAGGGGAGCTCGGCTCCGCGTTCCTCAACGGGGCGCGCACACCCGAGGCCCTGTCGGAGGCTACGCAGGCCTCGACCGGCTGCGGCACGTGTGCCGAGGACGTCGCGGGTCTGTGCAAGTGGCTGAACAGCACTGTCGCTGGAATCGGTCAGGCTGCCGAGCAATTGAATGAGGTGTCAGCATGAGCAAGTTGGTAGTCATCGGCGACGGCATGGTCGGCCGCCGGTTCCTGGAGGCGGTCACCCAGCGCGACCCGTCCTGGGAGGTCACGGTCCTCTGCGAGGAGCCCCGCCCGGCCTACGACCGGGTGCGCCTCTCGGCGTTCTTCGACGGGGTCAGCGCCGAGGAGCTCTCGCTCGCCTCGGACCTGCCGAACGTCGAGGTGAAGCTGGGTGAGGCGGCCGTCTCGATCGCCCGGACCAGCAAGGTCGTGTACACCGACACGGCTGAGTACCCGTACGACAAGCTCGTGTTCGCCACCGGCTCCTACGCGTTCGTGCCCCCGATGGAGGGCGCCGACCTCGAAGGCGTGTTCGTCTACCGCACGATCGACGACCTCGAGGCGATCAAGGCCCACTCCGAGGGCAGGCGCCACGGCGTGGTCATCGGCGGCGGCCTGCTCGGCCTCGAAGCCGCGAACGCGTTGAAGCTCCTCGGTCTCGAGACGCAGATCGTCGAGTTCGCCCCTTGGCTCATGGCCCGCCAGCTCGACGAAGCGGGCGGCGGCATCCTCAAGCAGCACATCGAGAAGCTCGGCATCGGCGTCGACTGCTCGACCGGCGGCACGAAGATCGAGGCCGTCGACGGCCGCCTGCGGATGGAGACCAACCGCGAAGGCGTCGCGTACGACACCGACCTGATCATCTTCGCGGCGGGCGTGCGCCCCCGCGACCAGCTCGCCCGCGAATGCGGCATCGAGGTCGGCGAGCGCGGCGGCATCATCACCGACCTGTCCTGCGTCACTTCCGACCCGGACGTGTACGCGATCGGCGAGGTCGCGGCGATGGAAGGCATGTGCTACGGCCTCGTAGCCCCCGGCTACTCGATGGCCGAAGTGGTCGCGGACCGGCTCGCGGGCGGCGAGGCGACCTTCCCGGGCGCCGACATGTCGACGAAGCTGAAGCTCCTCGGCGTCGACGTCGCCCAGTTCGGCGCGATGGACGGACCGCTCTCCACCACCTACCTGGACCCGGCGCACGGCACCTACGCGAAACTGATCCTCTCCGACGACGCGCAGACGCTCCTGGGCGGCATGCTCGTCGGCGACGCCGAGCCCTACCCGCTGCTTCGCGCCTCCGTGGGCGGCAAGGTCCCCGGCAAGCTCGCCGACCTCCTCGGCGGCGGCGAGATCGAGGGGTCGCTCCCCGACGGCGCGCAGGTCTGCTCCTGCAACGCGGTCACCAAGGGCGACATCATGGGCGCCATCCACGAGCAGGGCTGCTCCGACGTCGGCGAGCTCAAGGCCTGCACGAAGGCCGGCACGTCGTGCGGCTCGTGCATCCCGATGCTCAAGCAGCTGCTCAAGGAAGGCGGCGTCGAGGTCTCCAACGCGGTGTGCGAGCACTTCACCCAGTCCCGGGCGGAACTGTTCGACATCGTCAAGGTCACCGGCATCACCACCTTCTCGGAGCTCATCGCCCGCTACGGCTCCGGCGCGGGCTGCGACCTGTGCAAGCCCACCGTGGCCTCCATCCTCGCGAGCCTCTCCAACGGGCACATCCTCGAAGGCGAGCAGGCGTCCCTCCAGGACACCAACGACCACTTCCTGGCGAACATGCAGCGCAACGGCACCTACTCGGTCGTCCCGCGCATCCCCGGCGGCGAGATCACCCCGGACAAGCTCATCGTCATCGGCGAAGTCGCCAAGGAGTTCGACCTCTACACCAAGATCACCGGCGGCCAGCGCATCGACATGTTCGGCGCCCGCGTCGAGGACCTGCCGAAGATCTGGCGCAAGCTCGTGGACGCCGGGTTCGAATCGGGCCACGCCTACGGCAAGGCGCTGCGCACCGTCAAGTCCTGCGTCGGCACCGACTGGTGCCGCTACGGCGTCCAGGACTCGGTGAAGATGGCCATCGACCTGGAGCTGCGCTACCGCGGCCTGCGGAGCCCGCACAAGCTCAAGTCGGCCGTCTCCGGCTGCGCGCGCGAATGCGCCGAGGCCCGCGGCAAGGACTTCGGGATCATCGCGACCGAGCACGGCTGGAACCTGTACGTGGGCGGCAACGGCGGCTTCACGCCCCGCCACGCCGACCTGCTGCTGTCCGACGTGGACTCCGAGACGCTGGTGCGGACCATCGACCGGTTCCTGATGTTCTACATCTCGACCGCCGACCGCCTCCAGCGCACCTCGAAGTGGGTCGAAGCCCTCGAAGGCGGCATCGACTACCTCCGCGAGGTCATCGTCGACGACAAGCTCGGCATCTGCGATGAGCTCGACGCGCTCATGGAGAAGCACGTCGAGAACTACGCGGACGAGTGGAAGGGCGTCATCGACGACCCCGAGAAGCTCCAGCGGTTCGTGTCCTTCGTCAACGCTCCCGAAGCGCCGGACCCCACGATCGAGTTCGAGGAGGTCCGCGGTCAGAAGTTCCCGGCCGGGTCCACCGAGCGCTCGCACAGCACGCCCGTCGCCCTCGGCACACCCGTAAGCCTGCGCTCACAAGGGAAATGATTGAAATGCAAGCAATCTGCGAGTTCGATCGCATCATCCCCGGCCGCGGGGTGGCCGCCCTCCTCGAGGACGGCACCCAGGTCGCGGTGTTCCGCCTCGCCGACGACAGCCTCTACGCCGTGTCCAACCGGGACCCGTTCATGGACGCGAACGTCATGAGCCGGGGCCTGGTCGGCGACCGCGGCGGCGAGCCGATCGTCACCAGCCCCCTGCTCAAGCAGGCGTTCTCGCTCAAGACCGGCGTCTGCCTCGACGACGAGACGGTGGCCCTGGAGGTCTTCGCCGTCGAAGTCCACGACGGCGAGGTCCGCGTCGGCGTCAACTCGGAAGTGAAAGCGAGCGCCTGATGGTCGCAGCCCCAGCCCCTTCCCGTGAAGCCGCCGCCGACGCGTCGCTCGCACCGCTGACCGGCTACACCGTGGCCGTCACCGCGCAGCGCCGCGCCGACGAGCTGGCGACCCTGCTCGAGCGCCGCGGCGCCCGCACGGTGGTCGCCCCGACGCTGCGCATCGTCCCGCTCCCGGACGACGAGGCGCTGCGAGCGGCCACAGTGGAGCTCATCCGCGAGGCCCCCGATCTCGTGGTGGCTACCACTGGAATCGGCTTCCGCGGCTGGCTCGAAGCCGCCGAGGGCTGGGGCATGGGCGACGACCTGCTCACCGTGCTGGGCCGCGCGCGCATCCTGTGCCGCGGCCCCAAGGCCCTCGGCGCGGTGCGCGCGGCGGGCCTCACCGAGGAGTGGACCGCGCCGAGCGAGACCGGCGACGAAGTCGTCGAGTACCTCCGCGAACGCGGCGTGGGCGGCCAGCGGGTCGCGATCCAGCTCCACGGCGACCCCGCCGAGGACTTCATCCAGACCGTCCGCGACGGCGGCGGCGCGGCCGTCGCCGTCCCGGTCTACCGCTGGACCCTGCCCACCGACATCACGCCCGTGCAGCGCCTCGTGGACGCCATCTGCGCCCGCCGCATCGACGCCGTGACCTTCACGTCCGCGCCCGCAGCGAACGCGCTGCTGCGCATCGCCGGAGACCAGGCCGCCGACATGCTCGAAGCGTTCCGCGCCTCCGCCGAGGACAACGGCGTCCTCTCCGTCTCGGTCGGCCCGATCACCGCCGCGCCGCTCACGCGCCTCGGCGTCGAATCGGTGCAGCCGCAGCGCGCCCGGCTCGGCGCGCTCGTGCGCACGGTCGCCTCGGCCCTGCCCAAGCGCTCCCGCAAGCTCCAGCTCGCGACCGGGCACAGCATCGAACTGCGCGGCCACATGGTCCTCCTCGACGACCAGCCGTTCCAGCTCCCGCCCGCCCCGATGGCCGTCATACGGGCGCTGGCCTCCGCGAACGGCAAGGTCCTCTCGCGCGCCGAACTGCTCGGCCACCTGCCGCGCGGCGCCGACGGCCACGCTGTGGAGATGGCGGTGACCCGCCTGCGCGACGCCGTGCACCTCCGGTCCTGTGTGGAGACCGTCATCAAGCGCGGCTACCGCTTGAACCTCGAAGTCTAGAATCGCTGCTCGCGCCGCCCTGACCCCCGGGTCAGGGCGGCGTCAGCGTGTTCGCGCCGCTCACCGGCCATTGAGGATGGGTGGCGGGACCGGGCGCGACTCCGTACGATGAGGTTCCTGAGACCGTTAACGCCCGCTCAACGAGCCGTCATTGGAGGCCGCCATGGCATACCCGCCGGCGCCGCAGTATCCGCAGTCGCCCCCGCCGGGGCCGAAGACCAGGCCCTGGTCGGTCACCGCCGTGGTGTGGACCCAGATCCTCACGGCCGTGATGCTCGTGGCCAGCGGCATCGCCATGTTCTCGGTGATGTCGTCCGTCGAGGACACCGTCACCAAGCAGCTGCTCGAAGACCCGGAGCTGGCGGACTCGGGGCTCACCGCCGACAACGTCAGCTCGCTCATGACCTTCACGTTCGCGCTGATCGCGGGCGTCTACGTGGTCATGGCGGTCTTCTACGTGGTCCTGGCCCTCCTGGTGAACAAGGGCAAGCGCCCCGCGCGCATCCTCAGCTGGATCCTCTCGGGCATCGGCCTGCTGTGCTGCGGCATCGGCGGGCTCGTGGGCCAGCTCGGCTCGATGACCGCGAACGTCAACGGCCAGGAGTACCAGGACGAGGCCACGCAGGCCATCGAGGACGCCACGCCCGCCTGGGTCACCGCGATCGACTGGATCACGCTGATCCTGCTCATCGTCGGCTCGCTGGTGATCATCATCCTGCTCGCCGTCCCGGCCTCGAACGAGTTCTTCCGCAAGGAAGAGCCGCCGATGGGCCCGTACATGGGCCAGCCGCCCTACGGCCAGCAGCCGCCCGGACCGCAGCAGCCCGGCCCCGGCCAGCCCCCGTACGGGCAGCAGCCCCCCGGGCCGCAGCAGCCGCCCGGCCCGCCGCCGCAGTAGCGCGAACGAACGGCCCCACCACGGTTTCGAACCGCGGTGGGGCCGTTCGCTATCCGTCGTACGCCGGGGTCTCCGCCCGCGGCACCGCGAACCGGCGCTCCGCGTCGAGCCCGGCCAGGCCTTCGCCGACCGGCGCGTCGTGCCAGGCGGCCAGCACCTCGCCCTCCTTCTGCCGTGTGAGGCCCGCTTTCAACTGCGGCGCCGCCGCGTTCGCGTCCCACCAGCGCCGCACCGTGTCGCCGAGGCGGGAGGCCCGGAACCCGGCGGCGACGGCCGGGCCGGTCGGCCGGGTCTGGAAGCCGTCGTAGTCGGGGGTGGGCACCCACATGCCGAGCGAATCGGGCCCGGACCACGGGTTGACGCCCTGCTCGAGCAGGAACTCCTGCGAGACCCAGGTCAAGTCCGGGCGTTCGGCGAGGACGCCGTGCTCGGTCAGGGCGTCGCCGACCTGGTCGAGGAACGCGCCGAATCCGAGGGGCTCGTCGATCGCGTCGACCGTGCCGTGCTCGCCGGTGTCGGCCGCGTCCAGCAGCCATGAGGCGTAGTCGTCGACGTCGATCCACTGGACCGGCCGCTCGCGCGGGCCAGGGGCCAGGACCTCGCCGCCCTCGGCGAAGCGCAGCGGCCAGTAGCCGAGGCGGTCGTTGCGGTCGGCGGGACCGACGATGAGGCCTGGCCGGGTGATGAACGCCTTGTCGCCCAAGCGTTCCCGCACGAGCTGCTCGCACGCGACCTTGCTGGCGCCGTAAGCCTCGAGGGACGGGTCGGTGGAGTCGGCGGCGGTCGGCTCGTGGAGGTCGTCGCTCACCGCGTCGAAGTGCTTGTAGACGGAGATCGTGGAGACGAACGACCAGTGCGACGCGTTGCCGGCGAGGGCGTCGAGGACCGGGCCGACGTGCGCGGGGATGCGCGCGACGTCGAACACGGCGTCGAATGCCCTGCCTCGCAGCGCGTCGAGGCCTTCGCCGGTGGCGCGGTCGAGCTTCACGAACTCGGCCCCTTCCGGCGGTTCGCCGGTGGTGCCGCGGGAGGCGACGGTGACGCGGTGGCCGCGCTCGAGGGCGTGCCGGGCGATGGCCAAGGACAGGAACACGGTCCCGCCGAGGACGAGGATCTGCTTCTCGGTGCTCATCACTCGAGCATGGTCCCCTGCCGGGCGGCGGGCAAGGGGCGTTCGCCCTGAGCAGACCGGGGCGGCGGACCGCGGCGACAGGACGCGGATGTCGGAGCGGCGCCATACGATGGAAGCGAAGGGGGGTGGAGGCCCGATGAGCAGCGACGGCACGGAATCCGACGAGTCCTTCTCCGCGTCCCCCGAGGCCCGACCGGACGACCCCGGCGACGAGACGCCGGACGACACGATCGATCTCGACCTCGAAGGCGACGGCGGCGTGGAGGAGTTCCTCTACGAGACCGAAGGCGACGGCGGCCTGGAGACCGAAGCCGCCGACCCGGACGAAACCGACATCGACGGGGGCGACAGCTCGTTCTACGACTTCGACGGCGATTGAGCGGCGGTGACCGGCGCCGGGCCGCGAAGCGGAAGGCCCGGACGACGGCCGCTGAACGCGGCCCGCGCCTTTCGTTAGGCTGCCCGGGTGAGCGACGATCAGCCCCGAGCCGCCTATTCCCGCCTTCCCCGCGACGAGGCCGAAGCGGTCGCCATGCAGACCGAGCTGGCCGGATGCGTGGTCGTCGCCGACGATGACACTCCAATAGAGACGATCGCCGGACTTGACATCGCCTATGGCAAGCACAGCGACACCGCCATCGCGACCGCGGTCGTCCTGCGGCGCGGCGGCCTCGAAGTGCTCGACCGGTCCGTCGTGCGCGGCGCCTCCGACTTCCCGTACGTGCCCGGGCTCCTCGCCTTCCGTGAACTCCCGTTGCTGCTCAAGGCGATCGAAGCGCTCTCGGTCACCCCCGACCTGTATGTGTGCGACGGGTACGGGCTCACCCACCCGCGCCGGTTCGGCCTCGCCTGCCATCTCGGCGTCGTCCTCGACGCTCCCGCGATCGGCGTCGCCAAGAACCCGCCGCACCTGCCCGTCGAGGCCCCCGGGCCCGAACGCGGCGCGTGGACCGCGATCACCGCGAGCGGCGAGACCGTCGGCTGCGCCCTGCGCACCCAGGACGGCGTCAAGCCCGTCTACGTCTCGGTCGGCCACCGCCGTACCCTAGCCACCGCCCGCGACCTCGTGCTCGAACTCGCCCCGAACTACCGGCTCCCCGAACCGATCCGCGCCGCGGACCAGTTGGGCCGCAGGCGACTCGCGGCGACGGAATGACCACGGGGTAGGGCCGACCTTACCCCGCACGGGGACGCTCGCAGGATGGATCCGGGTCCCGTTCGCCAATAGCGTCAACGGCATGGAACAACCCGAAACCGTCAAGAACGCCGCCCTCCTGTGGGCCACCGCGATCACCGCCGGGATCGTCGAGACGGTCCTTGCCGTCAGCGAAATCGCCCGCGACTCCGATCTGGACGCCGGGGTCTGGATGAACATCGGCGTCCGCTCCGCCGTCTACCTCGGCGCCTTCGTCCTCGTCGCCTTCTTCGCCCGCGGCCGCCGCTGGGCCCGCATCGGCCTCGCCCTGCTGCTGTCCGTCGTCGGCCTCGGCGCGATGGTCGTCCCCAGCGCCATCCAGCTGGCCGACGGCGAATCGCTCATCGCGGCCGTCGGCGGCGACGGCGAATTCGCCATGGCCTTCTTCGTGGTCCGGCTCCTCCACATCGCCGCCGTCCTGCTCGCCACGGCCCTGATGTTCAGCCCCGGCGCGAACGCCCACTTCCGGAAGCCCCAGCCCGTGACCGCCTAGAACGACAGCGCCCCGGCCCCGAGGCCGGGGCACTGCTCACTTCCCCTCCAACCAATCCTTCTCAGCCTGCGGAAGCTCCGGAATCTCGAGGATGCGGGGGATCAGCTCCCGCTCGCCCATCGCTGCCCGGAAGAACATCGCCGCGGTCACGTCGTGATCGGGCCGGTGCACGACCTCCAGCTCAGCGCCCGCCTCCACAAATCCGGGGGCGACGACCCGCAGGTACGGGCCCGGCCTGGCCTCGAGCGTGAACGTCTTCAACCAGCCGCGCTCGGCGATCCAACCCCGGAAAGTCCCGCACGGGATGCGCGCCCCGGTCACCTGGAGCACCAACCCGCCGGGCCCGGCCCACCGCTCGCCGATCAGCGCCGCGTTCACGTCGTACCCGGTCGTCGTCAGGTTCTCCCCGAACGCGCCCGCTCCGAAATCCCTACCTGTCAACTGATTGAAATGCCCGTAGTCCTCAGTGCCGTACACATAGACGGCCTGGTCGGTGCCGCCGTGGTTCTGCATGTCGCCGACGCGGTCGCCTTCGAGCCCGACCGATCCGTCGCCCTTGGGTCCGGGCGAGGTCACCTTCACCGGCCCGTCGACCGGCAGCTTCTCGATGTACGTGGCCGGGAGGCCCTTCCACGGGTTCTCGCGCGGACGGCCCACGTTCACACTGATGATCTTCACCCGCCGGAGCCTAGTGAGCGGCCGCCCGAGTCTCAACCGCATTCCCGACGCGGGCGGCCCCGGTCTCGGCGCGGCCGCGAACCGGAAGGTCGTCGTACCCCCGGGCTAGGCTTGCTCCGTGGGGGTCAGCACCAGGAAACTGTTCCGCGACGACGCGGTCGTTCTGCGCACCTTCAAACTCGGCGAGGCCGACGCGATCGTGTCCCTCCTCGGCCGCCAGCGGGGCCGCTACCGCGCCATGGCCAAGGGCCTGCGCCGCACCTCCTCCAAGTTCGGAGCGCGGCTCGCCCCCTTCAGCCACGTCGACCTCCAGCTCATCGAGGGCCGGGCCGAGCTCCACACCGTCACCCAGGCCGTCGGCCTGCACCTCTCCGGCGGGGCGATCGCCGCCGACTGGCCCACCTACACCGCCGCGTGCGTCATCGCCGAGGCCGCCGAACGGCTGGTCCCCGAGGACCACCAGCCCGACCTCGACGTCTTCCAGCTCACGCTCGGCGCGTTCCGGGCGCTGGCCGAGACCGACCTGCCCGCCGTGCTCGTCATGGACTCCTACCTGCTGCGCGGCATGAAGTCCGCCGGCTGGGCGCCTTCACTCAACGAATGCGCCACTTGCGGCAAGGACGGCGAGCACCGCGCCTTCGCCGTGGCGGCCGGCGGCGCGGTCTGCAGCGACTGCCGGCCCGGCGGCGCGACGGTGCCGAAACCGGCCTCGCTCGAGCTCATGCGCGCGCTTGAGGCGGGGGACTGGGCGAACGCGACGGCGGCCGACCCGCGCCAGCGATCCGAGGCGGCCGGGCTCATCGCCGCCCACTTCCAGTGGCATTCAGAGCGGCCGCTGAAGACCTTGAAGTACGTGCCGCACCAGTCCTGACGGATCTAGATGGTGCGCAACAGGAACGCGACGCTGAGCTCGAGCATCCGGTCGCGGTTCTCCAGCGTCCCGAAACCGTGGCCCATGCCTTCGATCCAGTGCTCTTCGAGCCGGTCGCCCCAGACCTCGCGGTAAGGGTCGATGAGCTCGGCTCGCATCAGCCCGTCCTCGGTGCCGCCCGCCAGGAGCACGGGCCCTTGGTGGCGTCTTGCGGCGGCGAACTGGTCGACGCCCGGGAGGTCGTCGAGGAAGGCCTGGCCGAACGCGATGCCGTTGCAGTCGGCGCGGCCGTGCTCGCGGATCTGGTCGCGGAACCAGTCGTCCTCCCAGAACGGCAGGTTGAGTCGCCCGCCGGCCGGGGCCCAGAGTGCGAGTGAGCGCAGGGGCCTGTCGCCTGCGGCGAGCACGGCCACCAGGGCGCCCATGCTGAAACCCAGCACGGAGATCCGGTCGGGGTCGATGGCGCGGTTGCGTTCGAGCTGGGCGAGTACGGCTTTGAGCTGGGAGGCCTGGTCGGAGACGCTGAAGTCGGCGGGGTCGCCGTCGGATTCCCCGAACGCGGCGAAGTCGAAGCGATGGCAGGCGATGCCCTGGGCCGCGAGCAGCCGGGCGAGGAGCACGAAGTCGTTGCCGGCGCCGATGCGGTTGCCGCCGAAACCGTGGCAGAGGACGACGGCGGGCGCCGGGGCCGGGTTCGGATGGGGGAGGTGGAGGACGCCGCGGAGGGTGCGGCCGGCGTGCTCGACGTTGAGAGGTTCCACGGGCCGAACGTAACAGAGGCCATAGGCGGGAGCCATGGCAGAAGTTGAGCGGAGCGCGGATTCGAAGCCGCCCCCGTTTTCGATGGTGCCCGAGGGGTCCGACAAGACGGTGGGAGCACGAAGGCGAAGCGAGGCCGGTGGGCGGACTCGTCGGTGCGCGGGCGGAACCGCGAAGCGAGGCGGCGCGGCGGTGGTCCGGCGGAACGCGCAGCGGGACCGGATCAGCGGGCGGCGTCGCGGGCGTTCCCGGGCGGGCGTGCGGCGGGCCCCGCTCACGTCCGGACTAGGATCGAGGCCCCGCTGACGACTTGGCCGCCTGGAGGTCCTGTGAGCCGCACGTACGAGCCGCCGAAACCGCACCCGTCGGGGGCGGTCCCGCCCGAGCTGCCGCGCGAGCTCGTTCCCCGGCACGTGGCGCTCGTGATGGACGGCAACGGCCGCTGGGCCAAGGAGCGCGGCCTCAAGCGCACCGAGGGCCACACCATGGGCGAGGCCTCGCTCTTCGACACCATCGAAGGCGCGATCGAGATGGGCATCTCGACCCTCTCGGCCTACGCGTTCTCGACCGAGAACTGGCGCCGCAGCCCCGAGGAGGTGCGCTGGCTCATGGGCTTCAACCGCGACGTCATCCACCGCCGCCGCGACGAGCTGCACGCCATGGGCGTGCGCATCCGCTGGGCCGGGCGCCGACCGAAGCTGTGGAAGAGCGTCATCGACGAACTCCAAGTGGCCGAGGAGATGTCGAAGCGCAACGACAAGATCACGCTCCAGTTCTGCGTGAACTACGGCGGCCGCGCCGAGATCGCCGACGCCGCCGCGGCGCTCGCCCGCGACGTGAAGGCCGGAAAGCTCAATCCCGAGCGCATCACCGAGAAGACCTTCGCGAAGTACCTGTACAACCCGGACCTGCCGGACGTGGACCTGTTCCTGCGCCCCTCGGGCGAGCAGCGGACCTCGAACTTCCTGCCGTGGCAGTCGGCGTACGCCGAGATGGTGTACCTCGACGTGCTCTGGCCCGACTTCGACCGCCGCCACCTCTGGCACGCCTGCGAGATCTACGCGAGTCGGGACCGGCGCTTCGGTGGAGCCGAGCCGAATCCCGTGCAGGCGTAGTGAAAGACCGCCCCTTACTGGAACGGGGTGAAGCTCCGGCCGCGTTCCTGGTCCGCCTGGAGCTTGTCGACCGTGTTCTGCAGCTTGTCGATCCGCTCCAGGATGATCGCGGTGTCGGCCGAGATCTGGTCGTCGATGTCGTCGAGGCGCTGCGCCTCCTCCATCGACGCGAGTACCACGCCCAGCAGCAGGTTCACCAGCACGAACGCGCCGAACAGGATGAACACCAGGTAATACGGCAGCGTCCACATGTTGTGGGCCATGCTGTTGCGCATGACGTTCCCCATGTCGTCGAACGCCACCAGTTGGAACAGGTTCAGCAGCGCCTTCCCGACCGTGCCGAAGTGCTCGGAGTCGCTGGAGCTGAACGCGATCCATCCGACCATCGCCCACAGGTACATGACCACGCCCGTCAGCGCGAACACGCCCGCCGACTTCGGCAGCGCCTTCCCGGCCGCCACCAGGATGATCCGCAAGGAGGGCAGCGACCGGAAGATCCGCACGATCCGCGCCAGCCGCAGCATCCGCAGGATCGTCACGTTCTCGCGCAGGCCCGGCATGAACGAGGCGAACACGATCACGAAGTCGAAGATGTTCCAGCCGTCCTTGAAGAACCGCAGCGGCCGGCGCCCGAACGACACGAGCCCGGCCAGCACCTCGAACGCGAAGAACCCCAGGCACACGTAATCCACCCAGTGCAGGAACTCCGCGACCTCGGCCGAGTGCGGGAACGTCATCGCCCCCAGCGCGGCCGCGTTCACGAGGATCACCACCATCGACACCATCTGGAACCGGGGATTCGCCAGCAGCGCCCGGCAAGCGGCCGGGACGCGGCTGGGGTCGGTACCTAGGGTGGGAACACGCACCGCACAAGAGTAATAAAGCGGAACACTCGCATACTGACGGGTAGTGCAAGGCGGCCGTTCGTCCACCTGCGCCCATGCCGCACAATGGCACCGTGAGCGCCGAACTCGCCCGAACCGAGCCCCCAGCCGAGACACCGGTCACTCCCGCGCCCCCGAAACGCCGCGGGCTCACCTCGATCGAGGCACTCGCGCTCCTCCTCATCTTCGGCCTCACGGCCCGTCCCGGCCTCACCGAGCTCTTCGCCGCCCCCGTCGCTCAGGCCTGGTCCGCCCGGTTCGTAGCAGTCTGCGTGCAGGCCTTCCCGTTCCTCGTCCTCGGCGTGGTCCTCTCAGCCGCGATCAGCGCCTTCGTGCCCGCGGGGTTCTTCCACAAGGTCGTGCCCAAGCGCTCCGTCCTCGCCGTCCCCGTCGCCGGGGTCGCCGGGGCCGTCCTGCCCGCCTGCGAATGCGCCTCCGTGCCCGTCGCCGGGGCCCTCGTGCGCCGCGGCGTCGCCCCCGCCGCCGCGTTCACCTTCATGCTCGCGTCCCCGGCGATCAACCCGATCGTGGTGGTCTCCACCTTCGTTGCCTTCCCCGGCAACCCCGAGATGGTCGCCGCCCGCGTCGCCGCGTCCCTGGCCGCCGCGATCTCGATCGGCTGGCTCTGGGCGCGCCTCGGCAAGACCGAATGGCTCAACCTGCCGAAGCACCACCACCACGACGACGGCAAATGGGCCGCGTTCTGGTCCGCGATCCGCCACGACTTCCTCCACGCCGGCGGCTACCTCGTCATCGGCGCGGCCATCGCCGCGAGCCTCAACACGCTCGTGCCCGAGACCTGGCTCCAGCCGATCGCCGACAACCCCGTGCTCGGGGTCCTCGCGCTGGCGGTCCTGGCGGTGCTCGTCTCGATCTGCTCGGAGTCGGACGCGTTCGTGGCCGCCTCGCTGACCCAGTTCTCGCCCACCGCGAAGCTGGCGTTCATGGTCGTGGGCCCGTTCATCGACGTGAAGCTCGCCGCCATGCAGGCCGGGACGTTCGGCCGCCGGTTCGCCCTCCGCTTCGCGCCGACCGCGTTCGTCGCGGCCGTGCTCGCGGCCGTCCTGATGGGAGCCCTGCTGCTGTGAGACGCGACGCGCAGGCGGTCATCCTGCTCCTGGTCGGCGGCGGCATGCTGCGCCTGGCCTGGACCGGGGACTACCTCAACTACGTGAAGCCCTACGCGTTCTGGCTCATCGTCCCCGCCGGTGCCATCCTCATCGCGGTCGCCGCGATCACGGGCGTGAACGCTTGGCAGGCGAGGAAAGAGGCCGACGACGGCCACGGCCACGGCGAACCGAAGGTCGCCTGGCTGCTGCTCGCGCCCGTGGTCGGGATGCTGCTCGTGGCCCCGGACGCGCTCGGGTCCTACGAGGCCGAGCGCACCGGCACCGTGGTCGGCGCCGAGGAGAACCGCTCGAGCTACCCGGAGCTGCCCGACGACGTGGACCCGGTGCCGCTCACCCTCCTCGACTACGCCTCGCGGGCGATCTTCGACGAGGGCCAGACCCTCGAGGACCACCGTATCCAGTTGCGCGGCTTCATCCTCTACGAAGGGGACGAACCGCAGCTCGCGCGCATGGTCGTCTCGTGCTGCGCCGCCGACGCCAGGCCCGTCAAGATCGGTTTCGACGGCGAACTCCCCGGGAGCCTCGAGCCCGACCAGTGGGTCGAGGTCGTCGGCGAGTACTCGCCGCGCCAGGGCCGCGACGAGATCAACGGCGAGCTGGTGCCGTACATCGAGGTCGAGTCGGTCACTCCGATCCCGACTCCCGAGAACGAGTACCAGTGACGCCGATCATCCAGGCGTGTCGCCGATCGGGCAGCCGCTCGAGCGTTTGCGCTGCTCGCGAGGGTTGCTCCCCTTCAGGGCACACATATTAGATGTTGACAATGATTGTCATGATTGGGCAAGCTTCCAGCATGCGCCGTTCCCGATTCATCCTCGTGCCCATCGCCGGCCTCGCCGCGGCCGCCGCCCTCGCCGCCTGCGGCTCCGGCTCCGACGACCCCGCCGCCGACGGCGAGATCAGCGTCGTCACCGCCTTCTACCCCCTCACCTTCGCGACCGAGCGCGTCGGCGGCGACCACGTCGCCGTCACCAACCTCACCCCCGCAGGCCAGGAACCCCACGACCTCGAGCTCGCCCCCTCCGACATCGCCGCGATCGAAGAGGCCGACTACGTCGTCTACCTCAAGGGGTTCATCCCCGAGCTCGACGCCGCCGTCGAGGAGTACGCCGCCGACAAATCGCTGGACGTGCTCACCGCCGTCGAGACCAGCCAGTACGACTACGAGCAGGCCATCGAGGAAGCGGAAGCGCACGCCGAGGAGGAGCACGCGGACGAGCACTCCGAAGAGCCCACCGCCTCCGACGAGCCCACCGCCTCCGAGGACGAGCACGCCGAGGAGGAGGGCCACGACCACGAGGAAGCGCCCGAAGGCACCGACCCGCACGTCTGGCTCGACCCGACCCGCTACGGCCAGATCGGCACCGCCATCGCCGAAGGCCTCGCCGGCCTCGACGACGCCAACCAGGCCGACTACACCGCGAACGCCGAGGCCTTCAACACCGAGCTCACCGAGCTCGACGCCGAGTTCACCGACGCCCTCGCCACCCGCACCGGCAACGCGATCGTCACCTCCCACTCCGCGTTCGGCTACCTCACCGACCGCTACGGCCTCACCCAGATCGCCATCTCCGGTCTGAGCCCCGACCAGGAGCCCGACTCCCAGCACATGGCCGAGGTCGCCGAATACGTCGAGGCCAACGGCATCACCACGATCTTCTTCGAGACCCTCGTCTCGCCCGAGATCGCCGACACGCTCGCGGCCGAGACCGGCGCGCAGACCGCCGTCCTCAACCCGCTCGAAGGCCTCACCCAAGAGCAGATCGACGCCGACGCCGACTACTTCACTGTGATGCGCGAGAACCTGGCCGCGTTGCAGACCGCTCTCGGTGCGGCGTAAGGCAGCATTACACGAATGCCCGTTCTCAACGTCCGCGGTGCGACCGTCTCCTACGGCGGTCGCGCCGTCGTCCGCGGCGTGGACCTCGCCGTCGAACCCGGAGAAGCCGTGGCCCTCATGGGCGCCAACGGCTCCGGGAAGTCCACGCTCATCAAGGCCGTCGCCGGGCTCGTCCCGCTCGCGGGCGGCTCGATCGCGCTCTTCGGCACGCCGCAGAAGCGCTTCCGCGCCTGGAAGCGCATCGGCTACGTCCCCCAGCGCACCGGCGCCGCCTCCGGGGTCCCCTCGACCGCTGCCGAGGTCGTCTCCCAGGGCCGCCTCGCCCACCGGTTCCTCGGCATGCCCCCGAGCCGCGCCGACCGCGAATCCGTGAACCGCAGCCTCGCCGAGGTCGGCCTCGCCGACCACGCCCACTGCTCCGTCGACACCCTCTCAGGCGGCCAGCAGCAGCGCGTGCTCATCGCCCGAGCGCTCGCCACCGACCCCGAGCTGCTCATCATGGACGAACCCACCGTGGGCGTCGACGCCGAGACCCAGGCCGCGCTCGCGCAGGTCGTGGCGGACCGGATCGACGCCGGATGCGCCGTCCTCCTCGTCACCCACGAGCTCGGCCCGCTCACCGACCGGCTCGACCGCGCCGTGGTCCTCGCCGACGGCAAGGTCGTGCACGACGGCGCCCCGCCGCGCCCCGTCGGCGAGCACGCCGACCCCCACCACGAGCACGCCCACCCGCACGCCAACGGCGACAGCGCCGACGAAGCCATCTGGGGCGGCAAATGAACCCCGACCTCTCGATCCTCGACTACTTCCAGTACGAGTTCATGCAGCGCGCCCTCATCAGCGCGCTCGTCGTCGGCCTCTGCGCCCCCGCCGTCGGCGTGTTCCTCGTCCAGAAGCGCCTGGCGCTCATCGGGGACGGCCTCGGACACATCGCCCTCACCGGTGTCGCGATCGGCTTCCTCACCGGTGCCGCCCCCATGTGGACCACGCTCGCGGTCACCGTGGCCGCGTCGGTCGTCATGGAGATCCTCCGCAGCCACTCCAAGACCTCCGGCGACGTCGCCCTCGCCATGATGTTCTACGGCGGCATCGCCGGCGGCGTCTACCTCACCGGCATCGCCTCCGACAAGGGCGTCGCGAACCTCCAGCAGTACCTGTTCGGCTCGCTGCTCACCGCCGGATGGGACGAGGTCTGGACCATCGCGATCGGCGGCTCGATCGTCGCCGCCCTCATGCTCGTGCTCCGGCCCTGGCTCGCCGCGATCTGCGCCGACGAGCAGTACGCGCGCGTCTCCGGCCTGCCCGTCGCCGCGCTCAACCTGCTGCTGCTGATCACCACCGCCGTCACCGTCTCGGTCTCGATGCGCGCGGTCGGCCTCCTCCTCGTGAGCGCCCTCCTCGTGATCCCGGTCGTCACCGTCCAGCAGTTCACGCGATCCTTCAAGGCCACCATGTTCACCGCGATGGGCGCCGGGTTCCTCATCGCGGGCGCGGGCGTCCTCGCCTCCGCCGCGAAGGACGTCCCGCCGGGCTCCACGATCGTGCTCATCGGCGTCGCCGTCTTCGTCGTCACCGCCGTCCTGGCCGCCCTCGTGCGCCGCGTCCGCCGGGTGCGCCGCGCCCATCTCCCGCCCGAAGGCGAGCCGCTCGAGGTCGAACTGCCCGTCTCGAACGCATGACCGGAGCGGGACCCGCGCCACCTGAGCCCCAGAACGGAGCCGGGACGCGATATTTTTGCGGAGTGCGGACCGAGAGCGAGCTAGCCGAAGAATCCACCCCTGCCGACTACGAAGCGGCCGGGGAGCTGCTGCGAGCCCTCGCCGCGCCCCTGCGCATCGCGATCGTCATGGAGCTGGCCGCCGGGCCGAAGTACGTGCACCAGATCGTCGAGACCCTGCGTGTCACCCAGCCCCTCGTCTCCCAGCATTTGCGGGTGCTCCGGGGAGCGGGTATCGTGCGCGGCACCAGGTCGGGCCGCGAGATCTCCTATTCGCTCATCGACGACCACATCGCGCACATCGTCACCGACGCCGTCCACCACGCCCGAGAGGAACGCTAGTGGCCACCAAGCCTCCGGCCGAGAACATGGCCCGCTCCACGAAGCAGCGGACCGCGATCCTCGAACTGCTCGAGCACGACGACGCGTTCCGCTCCGCCCAGGACCTCCACGCGATCCTGCGCGAGGCCGGCTCCAAGATCGGCCTCACCACCGTCTACCGGACCCTCCAGGCCTTCGCCGAGGCCGACATCGTCGACGTCATGCGTCTGCCCGGCGGCGACCACCTCTACCGCCTCTGCTCGGCCGAGGAGCACCACCACCACCTCGTATGCCGCTCGTGCGGGAGCACGGTCGAGGTCGCGGGGCCGACGGTCGAGCGCTGGGCCAACAAGGTCGCGGCCGACCACGGCTTCACCGAGGTCGGGCACACGCTCGAACTCCACGGCCTCTGCGCTGACTGCTCGCGCACTATCGAAGCACAGTAAGGTGGCGCCGTGCTGGTTGTATATCGTTTCGCCGTAACCGAAGGCGAGACGGAGACCTTCGCCCGCGATGCCGAAGACGCGCTCGCGGCGCTGGCCTCCTGCGAGGGTTACGAACGCGGCGGCCTGGGCCGCGCGCTCGACTCGTTCACCGACGGCGAGGACGCCGCCTGGCTCCTCTGGACCGAATGGGGCGACGTCGGCTCCTACCGCCGGGCGCTCTCGAACTACCAGGTGAAGATGTCCACCCCGCTGCTCTCCCGCGCGCTCCCGGAGGCCTCCGGCTTCGAGGTGCTCGCCGAATGCGCGCCGGGCGGCGAGCCGCGGCGCACCGGCTCGGACCGCACGGTCGACCCCGATGAGGCCCGCCGGGAGGCCGCCCGATGACCGACCGGCCGACCCCTGAACCGGTGCATTCCGAAGGGCCCGAACAGCACCCCGGACCGGAGGCCGCCGCTGCGCCGCCCGCGCAAGCGCCGGCAGCCTCCGAAGCGGCAGCCCCGTCCCCTGACCCCGTGCCGATGGCGGTCCCGGTCGAACCCATTCCCATGGAACCGACCCCGCCGCTGCCGACTTCGGTCGCCGAACCGGCACCCGAACCCGAATCGCCGCAGTCGCGCGAGACGGTCGAGGCCGAGCCGCACACCTCCGTCGACGCCGTGGCCGAACCCGCCGCCCCGGCGCAGATCGCCCCCGCGCCCTTCACCTCGGCGCCTCCGCAGGCCGCCCCGATCCCGATGGAGCCCGAGCCCTCCGCCCCCGATCCGGTCGCGCCGGTCGCGCTCGCGGCCGAGACCGACCAGACCCTCGCACTGCCTCCCACCACGAAGGAAGTCGAGCCCCCGCCCGTTCCTTCAGCCCCGCCTCCGCCGCCTACCGGCGTCCCGGTCCCGTTCGCGGCCCCGCCGACCGGGCACTCCCGGTACTTCGGCTTGAAGCTCGGCCTCGGCATCGGCGGCGGTGCGCTGGCCGTCATCGGCGTCGTCGTCGCCGTCGTGGTCGCGCTCATCGTGTTCACGAACTCGATCACCGACAAGGTCGAGGGCACCGCCGAGGAGTTCATCGGCGCGGTCGCCGAGGACGACTGGGACACCGCCTACGCGATGCTCTGCGAGGACTACCGCCAGCGCCCCGTCGAGGAGTACACCGACGAGTGGGACGCCTGGGACGCCGAGGGCGCCGAGATCCAGCCCATGAACGCCACCACCGGCAACGTCACGGTCGAATTCGACGACGGTTCAGCGATCGAACTGGTCATCGCCGTCGAGCAGACCGCCGAGACGCTCGACACGAGCGTCTGCGGCTGGCGGTCCGTGACGGTCTAGCGCCCGCCGCCGTACGGCGGCTGCTGGGGCGGGAACTGCTGCTGAGGCGGTTGGTATCCCTGCTGCTGGCCGTACGGGCCCGGCTGCTGCGGCGCGAATCCCGGCGCACCGCCGAACTGCGCCGGAGCGGCGGGGGCCTGGGACGCGGTCGGCGCTGCCGATCGCTTCGGCGCCCAGCGGCGCGTACCGCGGGTGAGGACGAGGATGAAGACGAGCAGGGTGCTCACGAACGCCAGGGAGGCGGCCCCGATGCCGAGGGTGACCGGGTCGATCGGGCCGACGTGGTAGTCCTCCACGAGCAGGAGCTCATCGTTGAAGAGCTTCGATGCCACCGCCCAGACCGCCCAGAACCCGAACGGCAGCATGACGATCCCGGTCCAGACGGCGGTGAGGATGCGGGCCCAGCGTCGGCGCTTCTGCAGGCCGACGACCGAGAGCGGGGCCATGAGCACGGCGGCGCCGACCAAGGCCATCGCCACCGAGAACTCCACGATGAGCTCGCTGGTCGCGTATTCCATCGGCGTCGCGGAGAGATCGACATCCTCCATGCCGCTGTCGCCGAACGTTTCGACGACCTCGCGGTTGCGTTCGATCACCTCGGCCGTCATGTTCAGGAAGAAGAGCGGCAGCGCGCACAGGCACAGGGCGATGAGGGGCATCAGGATCTGGATCAGTCGCACCGTGCCGGGTTTGCGCGGTGCCGGTTCGGGAGGCTGCTGAGGAGTCGGCTGGGGCTGGTACATCGGTCACCGTTCCTTGCTGGTCAGTACTGGGGCGGGTACGGGGGTTGCTGCTGCGGGTACCCGCCTTGCTGCCGGCCGTACGGGCCCGGCTGCTGCGGGGCCTGCGGTTGGCCCACGGGGACCATCATGATCAGCGGAGCCGACGGGATGGAAGGCGTCCAGGCCTTGACTCCGGGGGTCAGCAGCGACACGAAGACGGCGACTGCCAGGACGGCCATCGCCACGGTCAGGACCAGAGGGATTCTGAGCGGGTTGGGGCCGACCGGAGGGTAGAAGCTGTAGAGGTCGTAGATGTAGACCGCCGCGTACCCGATCGCGGCCGCGGCGAGCGGGGTCCAGATGAGTCCGAAGACCCGTCCGCCGTACTTGCCCTTGAGGATCAGCAGCCCCGTGAGGACGGCGCACAGCAGGAACGCCACATAAGCGGTCATGAAGTGCCCGAACTGGGGGAACGCTCCATAGAAGAGGCGGCCGAAGAGGCCTTCGCCCCCGCCGTAGCCGTTCGCCTCGGACCATCGAATGGATTCGAGCGTGTCGCTCACGATCTGGTACGTCTCCCAGGCCAGCAGGGCCGAGAGGAGCCCCATCATGGCCGCGGAGACCGTGGCGGGCGCGGGCCTGGTGTCCGGCCGCTGCGGTGCCGGAGCCTGCTGGGCCATGCCTCCCATCGCCATCCCGGGCGCGCCGTTCATGCCGCCCATGGCCGCGCCCGGCACCTGCACCTCGCCTCTCTGGATGCGGTGCATGAGGATCCACTGCCGCGCGGACTTGGAGCACAGGAGCCCGAAGAGCGTGCCGTAGAGGGCCACGAGCACGGCGGCGACGGTGAGCATGATGTCGCCGCCTGCGTCGAACATGACGACGCCGTAGATGAACCCGGTGAGGCTCAGTGCGAGTCCCAGGATCGCGCTGACGAGCGACCAGATCCACGCCCAGCGCTTGCCTCGCGAGATCTGGACGCCGCTGGCGAGCGACTGGATCGCGGAGTACACGGCGAACGCGAGCCCGATGAGGCTGAACGGGTTGAAGAACTCGACCATGCTCATGATCGAGAAGACGTTCCCGACCGCGCTGATGGCCAAGAAGATATAGAGGATGACCTGGATGCCAGTGATCGTGCCGGGCTTGCTCATCGTCGACCCGGGGACGGGCAGCTGCCCGGGGACCGGCTGCTCGAGGGCGTACTGCGCCGGGCCGTACGCGCCGCCGGGGCCCATCTGCTGCGGCCCCGGCTGCGGCGGCGGGGCGGGCTGGTACTGGAGGTGCATCCGGTCCGGGGGCGGGGGCGGCATGGTCATGGGGGCGTATTCCTCTTGCTCTCATGGGCTTTCGGTAGCGGTCACCTTACCGGACCGCTCCAATGCGGGCGGTTCCCAATCGGGTGGTGCGCTCCGGTTGGTGCCGTTTCGTGCATGTTCGAAGGGGCGCAGGCGGTCCGCGTGCCTGTTCGTCCTGAGGATCCTTTTCACGCGTTCCCGGGATGCGGCGGTTTGCTAGTCTGACTGACGCCGAACGACCTCCGAGTGAAGCAGGACGCGCTGTGGTTGAGACAACGCCCACTTCCCATACCTTCCAAGTGGACCTGCGCGGCCTGGTGGACCTCCTGTCCCACCACCTGTACTCCTCGCCGAAGGTCTATGTGCGGGAGCTGCTGCAGAACGCGGTGGACGCCATCACCGCCCGCGCCCAGATCGAGCCCGGTTTCGATCCTGGTGCGCGGGAAGTCGCGATAGTCACGGACGGGAAGCGCCTGCGGATCACCGATCCCGGTGTGGGCCTGACACTTGCAGAAGTCCACAAGCTCCTAGCGACGATCGGCGGTTCCTCCAAGCGGGACGAGGAGATCGAGGGCGCCCGCCGGGACTTCTTGGGCCAGTTCGGGATCGGTCTGCTCGCGTGCTTCACGGTGGCCTCGGTCATCACGGTGACCTCGCGTTCGGCGAAGGACCCGGCGGCGCCGGTGGTCCGCTGGGCCGCCCGCGACGACGGCTCGTACACCGTGACGGAGGTGCCGCTCGCCGAGCACCCCGAGCCGGGCACCACGGTCGAACTCGTGGCGCGGCGGGGCGAGGACTGGTTGCAGCCCAAGCGGGTCGCGGACCTCGCCCGCGAGTACGGCTCGCTGCTGCCGGTGCGCATCACCGTCTCCGACGGCGGCACGCCGATCGACATCTCGGACACGCCGCCGATGTGGGAACGGGAGCACCCGAATCCGACGGCCCGCCGCCTCGCGCTGAACACCTACTGCGAGCAGGTGCTCGGTTTCCCGCCGCTCGACGTGATCGACCTCGACGTGCCGCTTGCGGGCATCAAGGGCGTCGCGTTCGTCCTCCCGCACGCCACGTCGCCGTCGACCCGCCCGGCCCACCGCGTGCACCTCAAGCGGATGCTGCTGACCGACACCGCCGACAACCTGGTGCCCGAGTGGGCGTTCTTCGTGCGCTGCGTGATCGACACGGATGCGCTGCGCCCCACCGCATCCCGCGAGTCGCTCTACGACGACGAGGCGCTCGCGGTCGCCCGGGACGCGATCGGCGCGCAGGTGCGGGAATGGATCTCCCGCCTCGCCGCCGAGGACCCGACCCGCCTGGAAGCCTTCCTCGCCGTGCACGAGCTCGGCGTGAAGGCCCTCGCCCGGCACGACCTGGACCTGCTCGCGGCGATGCTGCCGTGGCTGCGGTTCGAGACCACCGCAGGGCACACGAACCTCCCCGACTTCGCCCGCGCCTACCAGCCGGTCTACCTCGCCTCCAGTGTGGACGAATACCGGCAGGTCGCGCAGATCGCCGCCGCGCAGGGCATCGGCGTCGTCAACGGCGGCTACACCTACGACGCGGAGCTGGTGCAGGCGCTGCCGCGCCTCGACCCGCAGGTCAAGGTCGAGGCCTTGCAGCCCGGCGTCATCTCGGCGAGCCTCGACCCGGTCGACACCGGCACCGAGCTCGCGCTGCGCTCGTTCCTCAACGCCGCGCGGGCCCGCCTCGACGCCGTTGACGTCGATGTCGTCGTCCGCGAGTTCAACCCCGTCTCGGTGCCCGCGCTGCTCCTCGACGACCGCGAATCCCGCCGCGAACGCCAGCGAGCCGAGGCGGAGGCCGAAGCGGACGACCTGTGGGGCGGTATCCTCGCCTCCATCAAGCAGCACGCCCCGCGCGCGCAGCTCGTCCTCAACCATCGCAACCCCACCGTCCGCCGCATCGCCGGGATCGGCGACCCCCAGCTCGCGGGCACCGCGGTCGAGTCCCTGTACGGTCAGGCGCTCCTGATGAGCCACCGGCCGCTGCGCAGCGCCGACACCGCACTCCTCAACCGTTCCTTCATGAACCTGCTGGAACACATCACCCGGGACTGAGCCGTCCCCGTCTCCGATCGGCTCACTCCTCACATAGGACATTTAAGGACTGGTATGGCCACTCCCGACCCCGACGAGATCTGGCGACTGCTCAACGAGGCCCGCTTCGAGGAGGCCAGTGAGGCGAAGGTCGCGGCCCTCGAACGAGCGGTCGAGGCCGCCGATGCCGTCGGCGACCCCGAGCTCCAGAACTACGCCCTCAACGGCCTGGTCGACGCCTACGAGTTCTCGCGCGACTCCACCCGCCTGCTGGTCCCCTTCGCGCGGCTCCTGCGCAACTTCGACTCCCAGCCCGCGCACTTCGACGCCTACCTGACGCGCTCCCTGTACTGGACGTTCAAGTGGATCGTCGACACGATGATCGAGCAGCCCGACGTGCCGCTGGAATCCATCGAGCACTGGCTCGAGGAGATGCGCCGCCGCTACGGCGAGG
This sequence comes from Glycomyces luteolus, assembly GCF_027622875.1. Classification (GTDB taxonomy): domain Bacteria; phylum Actinomycetota; class Actinomycetes; order Mycobacteriales; family Micromonosporaceae; genus Glycomyces; species Glycomyces luteolus. Next base: position 249,532 of record NZ_JAPZVP010000004.1, read on the forward strand.
CCGGCTACTCCATGCACGCCCCGGCCGCCTACGAGATGCAGCTCGCCTACCACGTGGGCGACTACGACCGGGTCGCCGCCGCGATCGAGGCCCTCGGCGAAGCCGAGGAGGACGAGATGTCCGACTGCACCGCCTGCCAGTACACCTCCTTGGCCACCATCGTGTTCTACGCCGAAGAGGACTCCGCCGACGCCGCCATGGAGATGCTCGAACCGGTCCTCTCCGGCGAGCAGACCTGCGCCCACGAACCCCACTACGGGCTCGCGCTCTCCCTCCTGCCCCTGGTCGAACTCGGCCGCATCGACGAGGCCCGCGGCAACCACCTGCGCGGCTACCAGATGTGCAAGGGCAAGGAGGACATGGTCGCCATGATCGCCCTCCACGTCGAGTTCTGCGTCCTCACCGGCAACGAGCACCGCGCCGTCGAGATCCTCGCCGACCACGCCCGCTTCTACGACCTCGACCTCGGCGTGCGCGACCGCCAGCGCCTCATGGAGGTCACCGTCCTCACCTGCCGCCGCCTCACCGCGCTCGGCTTCGCCGACACCGCGATGCCCGGCCCCGGAGGCACCGAATGGACGGCGGCGCGCCTGCACGACTGGGCCGAGGCCGAGCGGACCGCGATCTGCGCCCGCTTCGACGCCCGCAACGGCAACGACCACCACTCCCGGATGTCCGCCTGCGTCGTCGAATCCACGCCCTACGACAAGCCGGTCCACCTGGGCCTCAAAGAACCCAAGCCCCACCGGCCGGTCGAGGCGCCCGCCCCCGGGCAGGTCCAGGGCCCCGACCTCGACGCCGCGATCGACGCCGCGTACGCCGCCTACGACGCCTGCTCGCCCGACACCTGGAAGGCCTGGCTGCGCGTCGGCGCCCTCGCCGACGCGCTCGGCATCGAGCTCATCGCCGAGCACCGCGCCGAGATCGCCCACGCCCGGTCCGCCCAGTCCGACGACCCCGCGGCCGTGGTCGAGGGGCTCACCCGCGCCATCGAGCTCTTCGGGGCGGCGGGCCAGCCCGGCCGCGCCCTCGTCGCCGAGTCCTTCCTCCTCATCCACCGCTCCGAGGCCGAGCCCGAGGCCGTCCGCGACGGCGCCGAACGCATCACCGCGACCGCCCGCGTCCTCAAAGCCGAGCAGCGCATCGACGACCGCAGCTTCCACACCAGCCAGGTCCTCGCCATGCGCGCCGAATACCTCGCCTCCACCGCCAGACCGAACGCGCTCCCCGCCGACCTCGACGAGCGCGCCCGCGCCCTCGAGGCCGAACTCGCGGCCTGGACCGGGCAGCGCTACGCGCTCATCCGCCGCTGCGACCTCCTCGACCTCCGCGCCCGCCTCGCAACCGACCCGGCCGCGAAGACCGCGCTCCTCACCGCCCAGATCGACCTCGCCCGCGAAGCCGACGCCGGATGGGCCGTCGCCCGCGCCAGCGCCGACCTCGCCGACCAGGTCGGCCTCACCGGCGACTTCGAAGCGGCCCTTGCCATCTGCCGCGAAGGCCTCGCCGCCCTCGGCGACGAGCCCTCGCACACCGTGGCCGCGAAGCTCCACCTCCAGGCCGCCGAGTTCACCATGCGCGCCGCCGACCACGCCGCCACGTACGAGCACGCGCTGGCCGCCTCGATCCACTGCGACGCCGCCGGCATGACCGTCCCGGCCGCCGTCGCCCGCCACCTCATGGGCGTGGCCCTCGTCGAGCTCGACCGCCGCGCCGAGGCCGTGCCGCTGCTCGAAGCCGCCCTCGAAGACCTCCCCGACCAGGAGCTGTGGCGGGTTTGCAACGTGCGGTTCAACCTCGCCGAGTCCTACGACCGGCAGGGCGACACCCGCCAGGGCGTCGAGCACGGCCTCGCGGCCCTCGCCCTCATGGAGTCCGCCGAGGAGGACTACCTCGTCAACCTGTACGCCGACACCCTGTTCCTCACCGGCGAGCTCCTCGAGAAGCTCGGCGAGCACGACCACGCCCTCGAGGTCTACTCCCGCGCGATCGAGGCCGCCGACACCGTCGGCGACCTCGCCTCCTGGACCCGCGTCAGCCGCGCGCGCGCCTGGCTCCTGCGCACGATCATGGGCGACAGCGCCTTCGGCGAGGGCCTCCAGACGATGGCGCAGATCGCCGCGCGCCTCCACGCCGTGCGCGCCGACGCCGCGTCACCGGACACGCTCCGCGAGGCCGCCCGCTTCGAACTCGGCGAGACCTACCGCCAGCACGCCCAGCTGACCTTCCAGTTCCTGGAGAGCCAGGCCGGGGAGCAGGGCCTGCACCGGGACGAGGCGGAGCCGGTGCTCGACCTCCAGCGCCGCGCTCTGGCCGTGTTCCGGGAGGGCCCGCTGCTGCTCGAACGGGCGAGCCTGACCGCGCACCAGACGATGTGGCTGCTCGCGGAGCTCGGCGACACGCAGGGCGCGATCACAGTGGGGGAGGACGCCCTGACCTGGCTCACCGCGCCGGAGGCCGCCGAGGCCAGGGAGGGCTTCGAGCAGCACCTCGCGGACTTGCGCGAAGGCGCGACCGAGGCTTGAGCGCGGCGGTGCGCTGATGTGACAGAGCCTTGAGCGCCGCGGTGTGTTGATGTGACCGGGTCAGTGGGCCGCGACGGCTGCGAGGTACGCTTGCTCACTGGCGGACCGCACCTGACGTGCGTCTCGGTCAAAGACTCAGCGTCACACTGGGCCGACCGAGTATCCGCCGCCTGGGCAATCTGCTCAGAGGATCTCAACCGAGAGCAACCATCCGCAGTCTCACCGACCGCCAGCCGGATCGAGAGGAATCATCGTGTCCCAAGATCGCACCGAAGCGCTCATCAGCCTGTCCAAACGCCGCGGCTTCGTCTTCCCCAGTTCCGAGATCTACGGAGGCACCCGCTCCGCTTGGGACTACGGCCCGCTCGGCGTGGAGCTGAAGGAGAACATCCGCCGCGAATGGTGGAACGCGATGGTGCGCGAACGCGATGACGTGGTCGGCCTCGACTCGGCCGTCGTCCTCAACCCGCAGGTCTGGGTCGCCTCCGGCCACCTCGAGGAGTTCACGGATCCGCTCACGGAGTGCCAGTCCTGCCACAAGCGCTACCGCGCGGACCACCTCATCGAGGCCTACCAGGAGAAGCACGACGGCCGCGAGCCCGAGAACGGCCTCGCCGACCTCACCTGCCCGCACTGCGGCGCCCGCGGCTCCTTCACCGAACCGCGCATGTTCAACGGGATGATGAAGACCTTCCTCGGCGCCACCGAGGACACCGAGAACACCCACTACCTGCGTCCCGAGACCGCTCAGGGCATCTTCGTGAACTTCACGAACGTCATGACCGCGTCCCGCCGCAAACCCCCGTTCGGCATCGCGCAGACCGGCAAGTCCTTCCGCAACGAGATCACGCCGGGCAACTTCATCTTCCGCACCCGCGAGTTCGAGCAGATGGAGATGGAGTTCTTCGTCGAGCCGGGCACGGACGAGGAATGGCACGAGTACTGGCTCCAGACCCGCTGGGACTGGTACGTCGACCTCGGCCTCAAGGAAGCGAACCTGCGTCGCTTCGAGCACCCGAAGGACAAGCTCTCCCACTACTCGAAGCGCACCGTCGACATCGAGTACAGGTTCAACTTCGCCGGCAGCGAGTTCGGCGAGCTCGAGGGCATCGCCAACCGCACCGACTTCGACCTCTCGACCCACTCGAAGCACTCGGGTGCGGACCTGTCGTACTTCGACCAGGCCAAGGGCGAGCGCTGGACTCCGTACGTGATCGAGCCCGCGGCGGGCCTGACCCGCTCGGTGCTGGCGTTCCTCATCGAGGCCTACGACGTCGACGAGGCCCCGAACACCAAGGGCGGCGTCGACAAGCGCACCGTGCTCCGCTTCGACCCGCGCCTGGCCCCGGTCAAGGCCGCGGTCCTGCCGCTGAGCCGCAACGAGGACCTCTCGCCGAAGGCCAAGGACCTGGCCGCGGCCCTGCGCAAGCGCTGGAACGTCGACTTCGACGACGCGGGCGCGATCGGCCGCCGCTACCGCCGCGCCGACGAGATCGGCACGCCGTACTGCATCACCGTCGACTTCGACACCCTCGAAGACCAGGCCGTGACGATCCGCGACCGCGACTCGATGAAGCAGGAGCGTGTCGCCATCGACCAGGTGGAGCAGTTCCTGTTGCAGAGGCTCTGACGGCTCGAACGCCGGTAAGCCGCTAGAACCTGCTGGGGCCGATCTCGATCCGATCGAGGTCGGCCCCTTCGGGTATCCACTCGGCCGTCACGTCCACGTACTGCGCCGACTCGCCCGCCGGGAACGTCCGGGCCCCGCCCGTGTAACCGTAGTAGCCGCTGCCGGCCGGGAGCCCGCCCAGCAGCCTCCCCTCGCTGTCGCGGAACAGCACCGCGATCTGCGCGTCCGACTCCTCCGGGGTCTCGGCGCGGAAGTGCACGCGGTACCCGTCGGGGCTCACCAGCGGCTCGAGCCCTGTGAACGAGAAGGTCGGCAGCAATGCCGAGTCGAGCTGGAGCTCGTCGTCCCAGAACTCCGAGGGGTACAGCATCGTCGGATCCAGCTGCTCCAGCGTCAGGTCCTCCACGCCGTACTCGCCCGCGCCGACCGGCATCACGTACCCGAACGCCGCGGTCGAATGCGGCGGCAGCCAACCGAGGTAGATCGTGTCGAGGTTCACCGGATAGCCGCGCTCGGTCGTCGTCTGGATCGACAGCGAACCGGGGACGAGCTCGCCGTCGTGCGGATTGCGGACCACGACCGCGACGAGCACGAACTCCTCGCCCGCATCGTCGGTGACCATGCTGAAGCCCTGCTCGACGATCTCGAGCTCGACCTCCTCCTCGACGAACGCCGCCTCGTCGGAGTACTCCTCGGGCTGCACCGAAGGCAGCTCATCGACCGAGGCGACCTCCGCCTCAGTCCCCGGGCGGTGCTCGACCGCCGCCACCAGCGCCACCGCCGAGACGACGAGCGCGATCACGAACGGCATACGCGGCAGCAGCTCCGCCCGCATATGCGCATGGGTCGCCAAGTCCCGCAACGCACGAGCGAAGCGCTTGAGCCACCGTTTCGAGGGCATGGGGTTCCTAGCCGAGACCGCTACACTTTCCGAAGCAACGGTATCAGTCGAGTCACAGGAGCGAGGGTGTCCGAATCCGCCTCCCCGCAGCGGTGGGGCGAGGAGCACATGATCGACCTGGGCGCCGTCGGCGAACCGGGCCCGGCCCCCGACCCCGCCCCCTCGCCGACCCGCCGTTTCCTGAGGATCCCCAACGCCGCCTTGGCATACGCCGCCGTCGCCATCGCGCTGGCCGCCGCGGCGGTCACGGTCGTGAAGTGGTCCCCGCTGCACCGGCCGCCCGCCGAGTCCACTGTCGCCGACTTCCTCGAAGCGGTCCATGACGGCGATGTGGAGGCGGCGCTCGCCCTCACCGACCAGAAGGACGCCGAAGGCGAGTTCCTGGTCCCCGAGGCGCTCGACTCGCGTTGGGAGATAACCGAGGTCGCCCAGGTCGAGCACACCGACAACGGCGACGGCAAAGCCACGGCCGAGGTGTACGCCGAGATCGAGGGTCCCGACGGCTCGCGGATCGGGCACCGGTACCAAGTGGCCGTCGACCGGGGCGAGGCGGAGATCATCGGCGCGATGGCCGAGACCGAGGCCTGGGGCTCCTTCGACCACCTCGACCTCAACGGCGTCCAGATGCCCATCGACCTGCAGGGCGGGCCGAAGTACATCATGCTCCTGCCGGGCTACTACGAGTTCTATCCCGGCATGCCGTCCACGATGGAGTTCGAGACCGAGGGGTCGATGCTGGTGCTCGGGGACAAGTTCCTCTCACCCGCGTCCGGCGTCGTCGACAACTGGATGCCCTCGCCCTGGCTGCTGGTCTCCCAGGAGGGCGAGGACGAGGTGAACGCGGTCCTGCGGGCGTTCCTCGACGACTGCGCGGTCAATCCTTCGGCGGAAGCGTGCCCGTTCAAGTTCCCTCGCGACCCGGACCGCGACCTCGCGCTCCTGCCCGGCGCCCAATGGGAGGTCACGGTCTATCCCGAGGTGCGCGCGGAGCGGCTCTGGTACGAGCACAGCCGGGGTTTCCGCCTGGAGTCCTCGCTGCCGGGGGAGGCGCGGGCGCAGGCGGTGATCACCGAGGACGGCGAGACGCGCACGGCGCTGGTGAGCTGCCCTGTCCTGGTGGACGGGCTCTACGCTGCCTTCGACTTCGACGCCGGCTTCTCGATCGAAACCGGCGATGAGACCTACGAGGACAGCTGCCGCGCCGTCATCGAGGTCGACGCGTAGCGGCGGAGCGGGTCAATCGCTGTGGATGACGCAGCCGCAGTCGATCCAGTCGTGCTCGACCTTCTCGGTGTGCGTGATGGAGTAGTTCGCACGGCTCTCCGACGCCCACAGGGCGGCGGGGCTGGCGGGCACGTCGGCGGCGGTCTCGGCGAGCGGGCTGGGCTCACCGGTCTCGGCGGGGGCGGTCTCCAATTGCTGGGCCATCGCTTCTCCACTCATGTGCGGCTCGCAGGCATCGCCGAGCCGCTCCTTCGTTCTTCGAGTCAAAACGCAGGAGGAGCTCACATGGTTCCGGGCTTGAGAGCAGTCTCACAACGGACTCGCAACGCCCACGATAGCGCCCCCTTGCGACAGGCGTATAACGCTTTCATTCCATGCAGTCGCAAGAGGGCGCCGACCAGGCGCGGCATTTGACCGATGTGTGGTGAATTACTACCAGGAGGCTTTACGCAATCCGGGCAATTCACCCCGATGTGCCATCTCCCTGAGTCGGACACGCGACAGTCCGAACTTGCGGTTGAACCCGCGCGGGCGCCCGTCCACGGCGTCCCGGTTGCGCAGCCGGGTGGCCGAGGAGTCGCGGGGGAGCTTCTGGAGCTTCACCACGGCCGCCGCCCGCGCCTCGACATCGGTGTCGGGATGCGCGATGAGCCGCTTGAGCTCGGCGCGCTGCTCGCGGTGCCGCTCGACGAGGACCTCCCGCTTGCGCTGCTTGGCGATCATGCTCTTCTTGGCCATTACCGGTCCTCCCCGTTGTGCTTCATGCTCCGGGTCGTCACTAGCGTTCCTCCCGGAATTCGACGTGCCTGCGGACGACCGGGTCGTACTTCTTGAGGACCATGCGGTCCGGGTCGTTGCGGCGGTTCTTGCGGGTCACGTACGTGTAGCCGGTCCCCGCGGTCGACCGCAGCTTGACGACCGGCCGGATGTCGGTGCTCTTGCTCGCCATCAGATCTTCTTCCCTTCGGCTCGCAGCCGCGCCACGACGGACTCGATCCCGTCGCGGTCGATCACCTTGATGCCCTTGGCGGACACCCGAAGCCGCACGTGCCTGCCCTCGCTGGGCAGGTAGTAGCGCTTGTTCTGCAGGTTGACGTTCCACTTGCGCCGGGTCTTGTGCTTCGACCACGGCACGTTGTTGCCGAAGCCGGGTCCGGCGCCGGTCACCTCGCATGTTCTGGACACGGTGGTCCTCCTCTCGCGATGGTCAGTATAATGACAATCGTTTTCAAATAGATCGGAGGCCTCATGAGCCAGCTCGCCCAACCCGGTTCCTCTGTGTCACCAGCCGACCTCCGGCCGGCGCTGACACTCCTGACCGGCTTCGCCCCCAAAGCGACCCGCGAGGCCGCCGACCTCCTGACCCTCGCCGACCCGGGCCTCCTCGTCGTCACCTACGACCTCGCCGAGCTCCTCGACACCGGCACCGTCCGCCGCCTCGTGCGCGACGGGCGCGGCGTCATCGAAGACGAACGCGTGACCCTCGAACACGGCTGCATCAGCTGCACGATCCGGGAAGACCTCCTCCCGGCCCTCGTCCGCCTCGCCCGCTCCCGGCCCGCCAACGACCTCGCCCTCCTCCTCCCGCCCTCCATGGAGCCCGAGGCCGTCACCACCGCCTGCGGCTGGTGCCACGTCGACGGCGCGCCCGTCACCGACGCCATCCGCATCGACTCCGTCGTCGCCGTCTGCGACCCCGGCAGCCTCCTCGAGACCCTCGACTCCGACCAGGACCTCGCCGACCGCCGCCTGCAGGCCGCCGACGACGACACCCGATCCGTCTCCGAAGTCGCCGCCCGCCAGATCGAATTCGCCGACACCGTCCTCCTCTGGGCCCCGGACTCCGAGCACGACAGCGCTTTCAACGGCTACGAGCGCACCCGCCTCGCCGTCCTGCTCCAGCGCCTCAACCCCTGGGCCCGCCACCTCGTCCTCGAGCTCCCGGAGCCTTCATGGCTCTCTGCCCGCATCCGCCGCAGCGGCCGCTTCGACCCCGACGCGCCCGAACCGCACGGCCGCGGCCTCGAGGGCTACGCCGTCGGATGCCATGAGCCCGAACCCGACTGCGGCGTCGTCGCCTCCGTCTACCGCGCCCGCCGCCCCTTCCACCCCGAGCGCTTCCACCGGGCCCTCCCGACCCTCGCCGGCCGCACCCTGCGCGGCCGCGGCCACCTCTGGCTCGCCGGGCAGCCCGACACGATCGTGGCCTGGGAGTCCAGCGGCGGCGGCGTCTCGATGGGGGACATGGGGCGCTGGCTCGCGGCCACCCCGGACGAGGAGTGGGAGGAGTCGAGCCCCGAGCGGCGCGTCAACGCCGACCTGTACTGGGACGCCGAATTCGGCGACCGCGAGATTCAACTGGCGTTCGTGGGTATTCACTTCGAAGCCGACGAGATCGCCGCGGTGCTCGACGCGTGCCTCCTCACCGACGACGAAGCCGCCGAAGGCTTCGCCGCATGGCGGGAATACCCCGACCCCTTCGAAGGTTGTTTCGATAGCAAGGAGAGGAACCAGGAATGAAGCAAGGTATTCACCCGAAATACGACTATGTCGTCTTCCGCGACCGCGCCGCGGACTTCGCCTTCCTCACCCGGTCCACGGTCAGTTCGGCCGAGACCGTCGAGTGGGAGGACGGCAAGACCTATCCGGTGATCGACGTCCAGATCTCCTCGGCCTCGCACCCGTTCTGGACCGGCAAGAGCCGCGTCCTGGACGACGAGGGCCGTGTCGCCAAGTTCTACAAGAAGTACGGCAAGACGCCCGCCGAGTAAACCGGCGAACAGGCTAAGGGGGACCTCCCGGCACCGGAGGTCCCCCTTTTCGCGTCCACTCGCGTTCATCTGATTTCATGGTCCTTGCTCCGGGGGGAACCGGTTTCGACCGTGTTCGGCATTCCATGCCCTTCTGTAACCCGATCGCTAAGGTTCCAGCCAGATGGACGACACCGCCTCTCCGTTCCCTCCCCGCGACGAACTCGCCGAGCAGCTGCCGGGCTACCTCCTCGACCCCGAGCCCATCAACGCCACCAACATGAGCCAGATCTACCTCGCCACCGACACCAGGCTGCACCACCGCAAGGTGGCCGTGAAGATCATGGCGGACTACCTGGCACTGCACCCCGTCTACCGCAAGCGGTTCCTCCGCGAAATCCAGCTCATGGCGAGCCTCGAACACCCCAACATCATGTACGTCATCACCGCCGCCGCCGAAGACGACCGCCTGCTCTACCTGGTCATGCCGCGCGCCGACCACGACCTGAAGACGCTCCTGGGCGACGGCCGCCTCGACCTGTCGAAGACCGCCGACGTGATCGCCCAGACCGCCCGGGCCCTGGACCACGCCCACGAGCGCGGCGTGGTCCACCGCGACGTCAAACCCGGCAACATCCTCTTCGGAACCGACGGACACGTCTACCTGACCGACTTCGGCGTCGCCAAGGACCGCTTCGGCGAAGACCTCACCGCGACCGGCGAAACCGTCGGCACCCGCCGCTACACCGCCCCCGAGGTGTTCGACGCCCGCTCGAGCGAAGCCGCGACCACAGATCCGCCCGCCCACGGGCACCTGCTGCCGTGCACCGCGCGCGAGCGCTCCGGCGACGTCTACTCGCTCGGCGCCGTGCTCTACCACTGCCTCACCGGCCGCAGGCCCTTCGACCAGGCTGATGATGAGAACGCCGCCCTCGACGCGCAGCGCAGCGGCGACCTCATACCGGTGAGCGCCATCCGCGAGAAGGCCCCCGCCGAGATCGACGCCGTGATCGCGAAGGCGACGCACCTCGACCCGGACCAGCGCTACGGCAGCTGCGGCGAACTCGCCGTCGCGGTCACGCAGGCGCTCGGCCTCGCCAAGGACGGCGCCGCACTGCCGATCCTGCGCGACATCCAGGACCGGCTCCGCGCCGAATCGGCCGGCCGCGACCACACGACGGCCTACCCCCAGCCTCTGCCGCCCGGAACCGAACCGCCGACCGGCTCGAGTGCGCAGACCCGGAACATGCTGCTCAGCACCCTGGTCGCAGTGCTCGCCGTCGCGCTGGCCGGAGGACTGCTGCTGTACCAGCTGTTCGAGCCCGAGGACGGCGCCGAGGCCGGGAAGGCAGGGGAGGGCGCGGGCACCGGCTCGGCGTCCCCGACAGCGTCGCCGACCGCGAACCTCGATCCTCCGTCGCCCACGGTGGAGCCGGTGTCCGGCAGCGAGGCGGCCACGCGCTACCCGATCGAAGGCGAATGCCTCAACGACGACCCCGACTACTACGTCGTGGTCGACTGCGACTCGGCCGGGGCGACCGAGCTGGTCTACCGGATCGTCTACAGCCCTGAGGACCCGAACCCCTCGCAGCCCGAGCACGAGGACGCCGCATGGCTCGCCTGCGGCGGCGAGGAGATCGACTACGAGTACCGGTGGAGGGACTCCGACTCGGACACTGATGAAGGCGATGCGGCGGTCTGGGACCCCGCGACCGACAAGATCTACTGGATCATGTGCTACCGGTACTTGTGAGCGTCGCGCCCAGGGTCCGACCGGTGAATCCGGCGTTCCGGATTCACCGCCGGGGACCCTAGTCCGCGTCGGCGGTGCGCTTCTCGACGCGGTCGAAGGGCTCGATGTCGCCGGGCGTGATCGTCGTGCTCTGCAGCAGCGCGCGGATCAGGTTGTCGTTGAGGGCGTTGCCGAGCGGCTCGCCGAACACTTCGCTGCGGCGCAGGCCGTAGACGCGATGCTTGTACCCCGGGGCGGACAGTCGCTCGCGGACGGAGGCGACCACGCGGGCGACGGTCCGCTCGTTCCAGTCCCGGTCCTGCAGACCGGGCAGGCTTTTCATGTCCTCGGCCACGTGTTTCCAGGACACGGGCTGCGGATGTGCGAGGCCGCGCAGGTACCGCTGCGCGAGCGAGGCGATCACGAGCCGTTCCGTCCGGCTCAGCTTGTGCACCACCGGGACCGCGGTCTCGTCCTCTGGAGTGGCCTCGCCGTCGGGGCGCTTCCCGCCGATCACGCGGACCTCGAGGAAATGGACCTCCTCGCGGGGATTGCCGATGTAGACCGGGGTGTAGGCGTCCTGGACCAGGCGCTCCTGGCCCCGCAGCAGCATGGTGTCGCCGGGGAACAGCATCGGCAGCCGGCCCTCGTTGCGGATCGTCCACTCGCTGCCGTGGCAGATCAGGCGGCCGTGGCAGCGACTGATCCGGTCGTCGGTCACGCCGAGCGGGATGTTCACGTTGTTCTCGTCGCGTCCGAAGAGCAGTTCGAACGGGCGCGGCGGTACCGCCCAGCCGAGGTGGGCCGAGAGCGCGAAGACCGTTCCCAGCGGCGGGTACGGCAGCGGATCCTCGCCCTCGGGCGCCTCCGGAACTCCCGCGGCGAGGCTGCGCACCCATGGCGGGAGCACTTGCGGGTAGAAAGCCTGTTCCGTCATCGGAAACCGTCCTCTCAGGCAAGATGGGGCCGGTTTCCATTGTGCCGACAAGAGGTGCGGGACCCCTCCCGCCGACCGCGGGTCAGCCGCCCGAGGAGTCGATCTCCGCGCCTTCGGGCACGGTGAGGTCGTCGCGGTTGTCGAGCCAGCCGTCGGGCAGTGTCACCTTGCCGGGGCTGTTCGTGCGGCCGCGCGGCTTGCCGATGGTCGACTCGGGGAACGGCGCGGCGGCGTCGAGCTTGCCGAGGAGGTCTTCGAGCTCATTGAGGTGCGAGACCATCGAGAGCTCGCGGCGGAGCTCGCCGCCGACCGGGAAGCCCTTGAGGTACCAGGCCACGTGCTTGCGGAACTCGCGGCAGCCGTGCTCTTCGGCGTCGATGTTCCGCCGGGCCTCGTACGATTCGGCGCCCGCGATCCACTCGACCAGCAGCTCGGCGTGCCGGTACATGACCTTCGCTACCTCGCCGAGGGACGGCATGATGCGCTGCTTCTGGCCCCGGAAGCCCGCTTCGAGGTCGCCGAAGAGCCACGGCCTGCCGAGGCAGCCGCGGCCGACCACGACGCCGTCGCAGCCGGTCTGCTCGACCATGCGCAGCGCGTCGTCGGCCTCCCAGATGTCGCCGTTGCCCAGCACCGGCAGGTCCAGGTGCTCTTTGAGCTGGGAGATCGCGTCCCAGTCGGCGGTGCCCGAGTAGCGCTCGGCCGCGGTGCGCCCGTGCAGCGCCACCCACGCGACGCCCGCGTCCTGGGCGATCTTGCCGGCTTCGAGGTAGGTGAGGTGGTCGTCGTCGATGCCCTTGCGCATCTTCACGGTGACCGGGATGCTCCCGGCGGCGCCGACCGCCGCGGTCACGATCTCGCGGAACAGCCGCCGCTTCCACGGCAGCGCCGAGCCGCCGCCGCGGCGGGTCACCTTCGGCACGGGGCAGCCGAAGTTGAGGTCGATGTGGTCGGCGAGGTTCTCGTCGGCGACCATCTGCACGGCCTTGCGCATCCCGGCCGGGTCGACGCCGTAGAGCTGCAGGCTGCGGGTCCGCTCGTCGGGATCGAACTCGATCAGCCGCATGGTCTTCGGGTTGCGCTCGGTGAGCGCCACGGTCGTGATCATCTCGCACACGTAGATCCCGGCACCCTGCTCACGGCAGAGCTTGCGGAACGGGAGGTTCGTGATCCCGGCCATGGGCGCCAGCACCACCGGCGGGTCGACCGGGGCGCCTGCGAGCGCGAGCTGCTTTGTCACCGGTCCATTATTCCAGCGGACCGGCCCCGCCGCCCTGCCCGGTGACGCGCCGCACCTCAGTCCTCGGACTTCAGGCGGCGGATCCGGACCGTCGTGATCGCGTGCTGCTCGAGCCCGGCGACCTCGAACTCCCAGCCCGCGACGCGCACCTTGTCGCCCGGGTCCTCCGGGAGGCGCCCGAGGCGCGCCAGCAGCAGGCCCGCGACCGTGGTGAAGCTCCCCTCCGGCGGGTCGACCAGTTCGACGCCGAGGTCCTCGAGGTCGTGCATCGGGAAGGTCCCCGGCACGGTCATCACGCCGTCGGCGCGGTGCTGCACGCCCATCACGTCGCGGTCGGTCTCGTCGTAGATCTCGCCCACGAACTCCTCCAGGAGGTCTTCGAGGGTCACGATGCCGTCGATGCCGCCGTGCTCGTCGACGACCACCGCGAACTGCTCGTGGTCGGCCTTGAAGCGCCGCAGCGCGTCGGAGACCCGCAGCGATTCGGGGAACACCACGGGCGGGCGCATCGCCGCGACCAGGCTCGTCGAGTCGTCGAGGAGGTCGCGCAGGTGCACCACGCCGAGCACGTCGTCCAGGCCGGCCTCGCCCGTCACCGGCGCCCGCGAATGGCCCGAGGCCGCCAATGCCGCCCGTGCTCCCGCTATGTCCATATCAGACGGCAGCAGGAAGACCGCGCGGCGCGGGATCAGCACCTCGCGCAGCCGCCTGGCGTGGATCTCCAGCGCGCCGACGATGATCTCGCGCTGCTCGGGGTTCAGCGCCCGCTGCCCGGACACGAGTTCCCGCAGTTCGGAGGGGCTCATCTGCTCGCCGTCGGTCTCGTTGCCGCCGCCGAAGACCCGCACCACCAGATTCGTCGACCTGCTCAGCAGCCACACCGCCGGGCGTGCCGCGGTCGAGAGGAAGTCGAGCGGTTTGGCCGCCATGAGCGACCACCGCAGCGCGTACTGCATCGCCAGCCGCTTCGGGGCCAGCTCGCCGAACACCAGGGTGAAGAACGTGAGCACCACCGTGACCAGTCCGACCGCCACCGCGTCGGCCGCCCCGCCGAGGAAGCCCAGCGCGGGCACGATCGGCTCGGCCAGCGACACCGCGGCCGTCGCCGAGGCCAGGAACCCGGCGAGGGTGATGCCGATCTGGATCGTGGCGAGGAACCGGTTCGGGTCGCGGGCGAGGCGCACGAGCGTGCTCGCACCCTTGCCCGGTTCGCGCTCGAGCGTGCGCAGCTGGCCCTCCCGCAGCGACACCAGCGCCATCTCGCTGCCTGCGAAGAGCGCGTTCAGCAGCACCAGCACGCCCACCAGCGCGAGGTTCCATCCGTAGTCCATGACCTGCCTTCTTCGAGAGTCGTGTCCGCACCAGGGAACCGATATGACGAGGGCCGCCCGGCGGGGCGCCGGGCGGCCCGCCATCGGGTGTTCGTCTTATTAGAGGTCCACCGTCACCGATGCGCCCCAAGGGTTGCCCGCGACTTCGTAGGACCCGGCGTAGGAGAACCCCTCGCCGCCGACGGTGGCGCCGCCGGGGATGGCGGCTTGGCCGTCGAGGTACGAGTGGAGCATCTTGCCCGTGTAATCCGAGACCAGGACCACCGCCGCGGTTCCTTCGTAGCCCTTCGCGTTGAGCGCGGGCGTCTCGGAGGCGCACAGCGGGTCGGTCATGCGAGAGTCGGCGAGTTCCTTCTGCACTTCGCCGCCCGAGACCCAGCTGATGGTGGCCTCGCCGCGGCTGGTCGCGATGAACGCGCCGCTCTGGGCGCCCACGACCAGGCAGGTCGGGTTCGCGCCGACCTCGGTCGCGGCGGTCTCCTTGAGCGAGCCGTCGAGTTCGTGCACGGTCCCGTCGGCGGTCGCGACGGCCGAGGCGCCCTCGGCCGCGGCCACGTCGGCGACGCCGCCGTCGAAGCCGGTCGCTTCACCGGCGGTCGCGTCGAACGCGAACTCGGTGCCGTCGTAGTGCTGGGCCGCAAGGCCTTCGAGCGTCGAGGCGAGGTCGACGACCGCGACCTGGCTCGTGCTCAGGTCGCCGACGATCGCGTAACCGGCGGTCGCGACCTGGTCGCGTCCGGCCCCGCCTGCGACGTCGCTGCGTTCGGAGTTGAGCGAGCCGCCTGAGTTCGACCACGCGTCGACCGAGGTCGGCGCGGTGAACGGCAGCTCGACGGTGCCGACGATCGCGGCGCTGCCGAAGTGGCCCGGGTTCGGCAGGCCGGGGTAGGACTCCGACCAGCTCGACTGGTACGAGCCCTTCTTGTCGCCCAAGGCGATCACGACGAGCGAACCGGTCTGCGACTCGGGCGTCCACGTGGTGACGAGCGCGAGCTCGTTGCCGTCGGTGAGCGCCACGTCCGTCGGGACCTGCCCGTCGGGCAGCTGCAGGCAGGTGCCGCCCTGCGCGCCGCTGATGCCCGCGGTGGCGATGATGCCGGAGGAGAACGCGATCACGGAGTGGGCGTTGACCTCGGCGCTCCGCTCGGGCCGCGCGAGCGCCACGGGCTTGCCGAGTTCGCCGCCGAGTCCGGCGACGCAGTCGGCGGTCGCGCCTTCCTGCAGTTCGAGTTCGGGTCGGCCCTCGTCGGTGAAGCGTCCGCCCGCGCGGGGCGTGAGGCCGAGCGAGTCGTCGGTCGATTCGAGGACCGTGACGTGGTCGATGCCCGTGAGGCCGGATTCGTCGGTGACGTAGCCGAGCTGGCCCTGGATGCTGCGGTCGGCTTCGTCGAACAGCGGTTCGGCGGCGAGGGCGTCGCCGCTCGCGGCCGCGAGCTCCTCGGCCCCGTTCTCGCCCGCTTCGCCGTAGCGCCAGGTGAACCATTCGGCGGTGCCCGCGGCGGAGGCGAGTTCGGTGTAGCGCTCGGGGGTGAGGGCCTCGTCGGCGCCGCCGCTCTCGCTGGCGTCGCCGCCCTCCTGGCCCGGCTCCGTCGGTTCGCGCGGCGGTTCGGCGCCGAGCATGAGGACGATGCCGATGATGAGGCCCAAGGTGATGAGGCCGCCGATGCCGTAGATGGCGTAGCGGACGCCGCGGTGCGTCGGCGGGGCGACGCGCGTGGTGCTCGGCGCGGGTTCGGCCGGGGCCTCGGGCTTCTCGGTCTCTTCGCTGGTGCGCTGGGCGGGAACGGTTTCGGGCGCCGCTTGCCGTGCCACTTGGTCGGCGTACGCCGACTCCGGGTACTGCTGGTCGCCGTAGCCCGCCGGGGCGCCGTACGCGGACTGCGGCGCGGCCGGGACGGCGTCCTGCTGCGCGTACGGGTCCTGCTGCGGCGCGGCCTGGAACGGATCCTGCTGGGCCGCCGCGAAGGGGTCCTGCTGCTGCTCGGCGGCGGACCCGGTGGGACCGAAGGCGTCGGCGCCCGAGCCGTACGGCGCGCCGCTGCGCTGCTCCCCGTAGGAGCTCTGCTGCGGCACGGGCGGGAACGGATCGGCCCGCTGCTGCTGGGCCTGGTACTCCTCGCGGGCCTGCTGTGCCTCGGCTTGGAGCCGCTCGGCCTGGTACGGGTCGGACTGGTAGAGGTCCTGGCCGCCCGCTTCGCCGCGGTACTGGTCGTGGCCGTAGACGTCCGCCTCGTACGGGTCGGAGCGCAGCTCGGGGAACTCGAGGCTCCCGCCCTCCGGGGAGGGCTGGCGCGGCGCGTCGTAGGTCGGCGGGTCGAACCCGGGGGCCTGCGGTGCCGCGCTCTGCTCGGGGAAGTACTGCTGCTCTGGGGCGGGGGCCGCCGCGGGCGGCGGGGCTTCGCCCGCACCCGTCCAGGAGGCGCCGCCGCCGGTCAGGCCCCAGCCGGTCTGGGACTGCTGGTGCATCCAGTCCTGGCTCGATTTCGGCGGCCAGTCGGGGGCGTCGTCGGTGGAGCCCCAGTCGCCTTGCGGCGCAGGCGTTTGCTGGGCCGAAGCCTGCTGCGCCGACTCTCGATAGCCCTGGTCGCGGTAGTCCGACTCGGGGTAGACCGGGTCGGGAGCACCGTACTGCTGGGCCTGGCGCTGGGCGCCTCCGAACGGCGTCTCGCCGTACTGGGGGTTTCCGGGCTGCTGCGGCACCTCAGGGGTCGCGTCGTCGAACGCGCCCCATTCGCTGCGGCGCGCCTCGGGGTCGAGCTCTTCGAACGCTCCGGACTGCTGCTGCGGCGACTCGGTGAAGAGGCCCCCGCTCTGCGGCGGGCGCAGGAACCGGTCGGCCGCCGACTGCTCGTCGTCCGGCGTGTCGGAGGCCGGCGAGGTGGAAGGCAGGTGGCCCACTCCGCGCGCGGTGATCCGGGGCGGATTGGTGGGTGTGGCCGCCGGTTCACTGGTGGGAGGCCAGGAGGGCGGCTGCTCGGGCGATGGGTCCGGCATGATAGGCGACTCTAGCGGATCGGACCGCGCTTGCGTGAGGCGTGGTCGGGAAAGGTGCTAACCGGAACCATGGTACAGCGGGCCGCGGTACGGGTCCTGAACTGCGCCAACGGTTTCCGCGAAGCGGCTTCGCGGCGTGACCTTCGCGACCCGTCCATGGTGGCCGATCCCTCACCTGCGGTTTCTTTCCGAGGTCAAGGCACTACGGAGTGCTCGCGGCTCGGGCGGACCGATCGACTTCGGGGCTCACACCGGGCGGCGTCTGCGAGCGGGTTGTCGGAGGGACCGGGCAGAATGATGGGGCAGCGAAAAGAGGTGAACAGTGGCGGGGCGAATCCGGGACGCCGATATCCAGCTCGTGCGCGAGCGCGTGGATATCGCCGATGTCATCGGCGAGCGCGTCACCCTGCGCAACGCCGGTGGCGGCAATCTCAAGGGCCTGTGCCCGTTCCACGACGAGCGCTCGCCGAGTTTCAACGTCACGCCCGCGCGCGGCGTCTACCACTGCTTCGGCTGCGGCGTCGGCGGTGACGCCATCACGTTCCTCACCGAGCTCGACGGCCTCACCTTCGTCGAGGCGGTCGAGCGCCTGGCCGCCCGCGCCGGCCTCAAGCTCACCTACGAGGACGTCGACGGCCGCGTCCAGCGCGGCCCGTCCGGAGCGCCCGGCCTCAAGCAGCGCCTGCTCGAAGCCCACACCGCCGCGGCCGAGTTCTACACGAAGCAGCTGCTCAGCCCCGATGCCCTGACCGCCCGCCAGTTCCTCACCGCCCGCGGCTTCGACCGCGACGCGGCCGCCACCTTCGGCTGCGGCTACGCCCCCGACTCGTGGGACGCCCTCGCGAAGCACCTGCGCGCCAAGGGCTTCACCGCCGAGGAGCTGAACACGGCCGGGCTCGCCAAGCCCTCGCGCACCGGCAACCTCATCGACCGCTTCCGCCGCCGCCTCGTCTGGCCGATCCGGGACTCCTCCGGTTCGGTCATCGGCTTCGGCGCCCGCAAGCTCTTCGACGACGACCAGGGCCCCAAGTACCTCAACACCCCCGAGACGCCCCTGTACAAGAAGTCCCAGGTCCTCTACGGGATCGACCTGGCCCGCAAGGAGATCGCAAAGACCGGCCGGGTCGTCATCGTCGAGGGCTACACCGACGTCATGGCCTGCCATCTCGCGGGCGTCCCCATGGCGGTCGCCACCTGCGGCACCGCGTTCGGGCCCGAGCACATCCGGATCCTGCGGCGCTTCCTGTTCGACTCCGAATCCGCGGACGGCCGCATCATCTTCACGTTCGACGGCGACGAGGCCGGGCAGCGCGCCGCGCTCAAGGCCTTCGACGAGGAGCAGCGCTTCGTCTCGCAGACGTACATCGCGGTCACGCCCGGCGGGCAGGACCCGTGCGAGCTCCGCCAGAGCGCGGGCGACGCGGCCGTGCGCGAGCTCATCGAGCGGCACACGCCCCTCGTCCAGTTCGCCCTCGAACGCGCGATCGCCAAGCACGACTTGGACACCGCCGAGGGCCGCCTGCACGCCACCCGCGCCATCGCGCCCCTGCTCGCCCGGGTCAAGGACCGCGGGCTGGTCGAGGAGTACATCGGCGTCTACGCCGGGCGCCTCGGCAAGGAGAAGGCCGAGCTGCGCCGCGCCGTCCAGGGCGCGGCCGCCGGCCAGCAGCCCGAGGCCCCCGCGGGCCCGAAGCGCGAGCCGCGCGCCGACTCGACCCAGTTGCGCGCGCAGCGCGAGGTCCTCAAGGTCGCCCTCCAGCAGCCGCAGATCGCCGGTCCCTACTTCGACGCGGTCGACGCGACGCCGTACACCGACCCGAACTACCGGGCCGTCCGCGAGGCGATCGCCGCGGCCGGGGGAGCCGCGAAGGCGGCCGCGGGTCCGAACTGGATCGCCGCGGTCCAGAACGCCTGCACCGAGATCGCGGCCGGGGCCCTGGTGAGCGAGCTCGCGGTGGAGGAACTGCGCCTCGCGGGGGAGCCCGGCGGCCTCTACGTGCGCACCATCCTCGCCCGCATTCAGCGGCCCGTGGTCGAGGCCGAGGTCGCCGACCTGAAGCGCCGCCTGCAGCGCATCAACCCCAGCACCGACAAAGACGAGTACATGAAGCTCTTCGGCCAGCTCATGGGCCTGGAGCAGCACGTGCGGTCCCTGCGCGACCAGGCCGCCAACGCGGTCGAATAGGCCCGGAGCTATCGGGGGACCGGCCGCACCGCGTACGCGGCTTGACCGAGCAGCCGGGAACCAGGCGGTATCCGAGACAACCTCTGATTTACGTGTTGTGATCCAAGCACCAGCTAGTCATCGACAGCTGCACTTGGGGGAGCCATGTCGCAACCGCCCGCCTCGCCGCCTCCGGGCCCGCCGCCTTACTACTCCGCGCCGCCGGCAGGCGCGCCAGGGACGCCGTCGAAGACCATCGCGATCCTCGCCGTCGTCTTCGGCGGTGCGGCGCTGCTGTTCGGCCTCATACCCGTCGCGGGGATCTTCATCGGCGGTCCCTTCGCCGTTGCCGGGATCGTGCTCGGCATCATCGGGATCTTCAAGTCCCACCGGTTGATGTCGATCATCGGCATCGGCCTCGCCGTGCTGGGCCTGATCGTCACGGTGGTCGTGACGGTCGCCGTCGGGAAGACGGCCGAGGACATCATCGAGGACTGGCCCACGGACTACGAGACCGGGACCGGGGACGCTGGCGATTCCGGCCACGGGGACGCACCGCAGGACCAGGTCGTGGACGGGACCGACCCGACCGCCCCGCTCCCCGCGGGAACCGAGGTTGCGACCGGGTACTGGACGGTCTCGTTCAGCAGCGTCGTCGCGGACGCCACGGAAGAGCTCCTCGTCGACGAGTACGCGATGCCTCCCTCGCCGGGGAACCAGTACTTCATGTTCCAGGTCGAGGCCACCTATGAGGGGGAGGGCTCTCGGTTCGCATGGGACGAGCTCTACTTCGGGGTCTACTTCAACAACACGTTGTACACGGAGTACTGCGGCGCCGAAATCCCCAACGACATCGCGTACCTGCCCGAGGTTTATGCGGGCGGGACGGTGACGGGGAATACGTGCGTCTCGGTACCGACCGACGGTGCCGCGGACGCCGTCATCAGCGTCGAGGAGTACATCGAGTCCGGTCCCCGGTACTTCGTCGCGGTCGAGTGACCGCGCCGAAGCAGCGTGCGTGCGCGTGCCGAGCGTTCACTCCGGAATGGGCGTCCTGCATTAGGGTGTGCCCAGGCGCTCTCCGCCTGCCGACGCCCCATGAAGGACGTGCACATGACCACTCCGTTCCATGTGGACCCGCATCGGCCCGACGACGATGAGCGGCCGCACGCGCGCACCGGTCTCACCAAGGCGCAGAAGGTCATGTCGGTCATCGGCATCGCGCTGGTGGCGGCGGTGCCGGTCGTGGCGGTCATGTCGTTCAAGCTCATCGATTCGTCGGACGAGGACGCCGACACTGACGCCGCCGAGGTCAGAGACGTCGAGACCACGGTCCTGGACCTCACGGTGACCGATGGCGATCTCGAGTTCGCGGTGGGCAGTGTCGAGCAGGGATCCACTCAAATCGTGTCCGGGGCCGAGAACACAAGGGCGGAAGGCGAGTACGTGTTCATCGAGGTGACGGTGAAGAACCTCGACGACCAGGTGTTCAGTGTCTTCAGCGACATCAATCAGAAGCTGTTCGACACCGACGGGAATGAATACGGGGCCGACTCCGATGCGGCATCGATGGTGCTGGGCAACAACGTCCACCTCGCCGTCATCCCCATCGGCGGCCAGATCGAGGGCTGGATCGTCTTCGACGTCCCGGTCGGGACCGAACTGGCGACGCTCGAACTGCACGGCAGCGGGGACGGGGGAGTCGAAGTCCCCCTGCGGTAGTCGCGGCGCGAAAAGGGGCCCGGATCGCGATGCGATCCGGGCCCGATCTCGTTCGTCTACGCGGCCTTGACGGGCTGCGGGTTGCGGAGGGGTTCGCCGTGGGCGTGGAGTTCGGTGAGGGCCTCGCGCCAGGACTGGATCAGGCCGGTCGCGTGGTAGGGGATGTTCTTCTCCATGCAGAACTCCTCGACGATCGGCTGGGCCTTGGCGAGGTTCACCGAGGGCATGGCCGGGAAGAGGTGGTGCTCGATCTGGTAGTTCAGGCCGCCGAGGGCGAAGTTGGTGAACCAGCCGCCCTTGACGTTGCGGGAGGTGAGCACCTGCTTGCGGAGGAAGTCCAGCTCGGTCTCGCCGACGAAGGTCGGCATGCCCTTGTGGTTCGGCGCGAAGACCGAGCCCATGTACAGGCCCCACACGGCCTTGTGCACGAGGATGAAGACGATGGCCTTGCCGGGGGAGAGCACGATGAACAGCGCGCTGAGGTAGGCGGCCCAGTGGATCGCGAGGAACAGGGCTTCCCAGCCGCGGTTCTTCAGGCCCGGCTTGAGGACCGACTTGACGCCCGACCAGTTCAGGTTGAGGCCTTCGAGGGTGAGGATGGGGAAGAACAGCTCCGCCTGGTACTTGCCGAACCAGGTGGTGATGCCCTGCGCGAAGCCGGCCTGGCGCTTCGACCAGACGAACAGGCCCGGCGAGACGTCGGGGTCGAGTTCCTCGTGGTTGGGGTTGGCGTGGTGGCGGTTGTGCTTGTCGTTCCACCAGCCGTAGCCCATGCCGTTGGCGAGGTTGCCGGTGAACCAGCCCAGACGCTCGGAGGTGGCGCGGCTGCGGATGACCTGGCGGTGCGCGAGGTCGTGGCCGAGGAACGCCACCTGGGTGCTCACGAGGGCCATGAACACAGCCGTGAACATCTGGAGCCACGAGTCGCCGATCAGGGCGAACGCCGTCCAACCGCCGACGAAGACCGCCGCCATGAGCGCGAAGCGGATCACGTAGTACGCGGGGCGGCGGGCCATCAGCCCGGCCTCGTTGATCCGTCGGCCGAGTTCGGCGAAGTCGCTGCCGGTCCTCGGCCGCACAGCGGCGGGCGGTGCCTGGTCGGCGATGAGCGTCATGGAAAGGTCCGTTCTGTCGGGAAACGTCGACTCCTCAATAATTCCCGTTCCGGCGCGCGTTGTAACTACCGCTTACCCGTCAATGGGGGTAGGGCAAGCACTACCACTACTGGCCGGTATTTATGAAAGAATCGCTTCAAAATGCGTTGCGATCTGTCGGACCCCGGGCTTAGGGTTGCCCCATGCCAAATGACAACGAGATCCTGGTGCGCGCCGGGGACCTGCGGAAAAGCTACGGCGAGCACGAGGCGGTGCGCGGCGTGGACTTCGAGATCCGGCGCGGCGAGGCCTTCGGCTTCCTCGGCGCGAACGGAGCGGGAAAGTCCACCACGATGCGGATGATCGGCTGCGTCTCCCAGCCCACCGGCGGCGAGCTGGAGGTCTTCGGCCGCGACCCCCACACCCAGGGCGCCGAGATCCGCGCCCGCCTCGGCGTCGTACCCCAGGACAACACCCTCGACGGGATGCTCACCGTCTTCGAGAACCTCGTCGTCTACGCCGGCTACTTCGGCATCAAGAAGAAGGTCGCCAAGGCCAAGGCCGCCGAACTGCTCGAGTTCGTGCAGCTCTCCTCCCGCGCCAAAGACCAGGTGAACGAGCTCTCCGGCGGCATGCAGCGGCGACTCGCCATCGCCCGCTCGCTCATCAACGAACCCGAACTCGTGATCCTCGACGAGCCCACCACCGGCCTCGACCCGCAGGCCCGCCACCTGGTGTGGGAGCGGCTGTTCCAGCTCAAGCAGCGCGGCGTCTCGATCCTCCTCACCACCCACTACATGGACGAGGCCGAGCAGCTCTGCGACCGCCTCGTGGTGATGGACGAGGGCCGCATCATCGCCTCCGGCTCCCCCCGCGAGCTCATCGACACCCACGTCACCAAGGAGGTCGTCGAGCTGCGCTTCGGCCCCGCCCATACCACCGAGCTGGCCGAACTCGCCTTGACCCTCAACGGGATCGGCGCCCAGATCGAGGCCCTGCCCGACAAGATCCTGGTCTACACCAACGACGCCGACGACACGAACGCCGCGCTCGAGGCCCGCGACATCCGCCCCACCTCGACCCTCGCCCGCCGCGCCACCCTCGAAGACGTCTTCCTGCGCCTCACCGGCCGCGCCCTCGTGGAGGACGAAGCGTGACCGCCCTCGACAGCGCCTCCCTGGACAGCGCCCCCCAGATCGACCGAACCGCCCCCACCACCGCGCAGGCCGCCTGGCGCGCCTTCAACCTCCAACTGGCCCTGTACAAGCACGTCTGGCACGGCACGGTCTTCACCTCCGTGCTCCTGCCGATCCTCTACATGGTCTCGATCGGCATCGGCGTCGGCGCGTACATCGACTCGTCCTCGGTAGGCGGCCTGACCTACGCCGAGTTCATCGCCCCCGGCCTGATCTGCTCCGTCGCCGTCATGATGCTCGGCAACGACATGGTCTTCCCCGTCTTCGGCGGCTACGCCGACTGGGGCGGCCACTACCTGGCCCAGCGCGCCACCCCGCTGCGCCCCGTCGACATGCTCAACGGGCACCTCGCCTACGCGGCCGTGTTCCGGCCCTTCACGAACTGCACGATCGTGGCCGTCGTCCTGGCGTTCTTCGGGGTCTACACCACCTCCTGGTGGGCCGCGTTCGCGGTCATCGCCGCCGCGCTCGTCTCGGCCTCGCTCGCGCCCTGGCTCCACTTCTGGGCCTCGAGCCTGAAGAACGACGCGAACCTCAACATGATCTTCAGGTTCGCCATCATGCCCATCTCGCTGTTCTCCGGAGTGTTCTTCCCTGCCAGCGAGATGCCCGGCTTCCTCCAGCCGCTCGTGTGGGCCTCGCCCCTCTGGCACGGAACGGAACTCGCCCGCGCCGCCACCGCGGACGTCGCGCCCGCGCTGCCCCCGCTCGTCCACATCGCCTACCTGGCCGCACTGGCCGTCGCCGGGTGGTTCGCCGCCCGGTGGCGGATCCAGAAGCACCTGAACTTCTAGGAGCCCAACGCATGTCGGTCATCGCCTACGGCGCCGCCCGCGCCTCCCTGAAGTCCTCGGGGGCCCTGCTCAACCGCAACTGGGTGGCCATGCGCCGCGCCTGGATCCTGGTGATCTCGGGCGCGGTCGAATCGCTGCTCTTCCTGTTCGCCTTCGGATTCGGCGTCGGCGCCCTCGTCGGGGACATCACGCTCCCCGACGGCACCACCGTCTCCTACACCGCCTACGTCGCGCCCGCGATCCTCGCGAACGCCGCCATGATGGGCGTGCTCGCCGAGACCTCCATCAACGTGTTCGCGAAGTTCAAGTGGATGAAGGTCTACGACGGCATCCTCGCGACCCCCTTGCGGCCCTGGGACGTGGCCCTCGGCGAGGTCTGGTGGGCGCTCATCCGCGGCGGCACCTACATCGGCGCGTTCGTGGTCGTCATGGGGCTCTTCGGGCTCCTCGACTCCTGGTGGTCGCTGCTCGCGGTGCCCGCGTGCGTGTTCATCGCGCTGGCCTTCGCCGGGATCGGCCTGACCCTCGCCACGGTCTTCCGCGACTGGCCCGACTTCGACTGGATGAACGCGGTCGTGTTCGCCATGTTCCTGTTCGGCGGCACCTTCACCCCGGTGGAGGCCTACCCGGCGTTCGCGCAGCCGATCGTCTACATCATGCCGCTCTACCACGGCATCGAGCTGGTGCGCGGCCTCAGCCTCGGGCAGCTCGGCCCGATGATGCTGGTGCACGTCGCCTACCTGATGGCGCTGTGCGTGACGGGCATGTGGATCGCGCAGAAGCGGTTGGCGAAAGCCTTGTACAAATAGAACCAAGGTCAAGCAGCAGGCCGCGTTTCCTGGGAAGGAGACGCGGCCGTCTCCGTCCCTTAAGAAGAAATTCTTCAGAAGTGACCTTCACAAGAATTTCTTCGATACCGTCCTGTTATGAGACAGCGCCTCCACCTCCGACCGCGCCAACGGCGCGTCGCGCTCCTCGTCACCGCGCTCTTCGCCGCAGTCGCCGCAGCATTCGCTCCGGCCCTCGCGTCGAACGCCGACGAGATCACCATCCAAGCGGTGAGCCACAAGAGCCCCTTCGACTGCAACAAGACCTTCTGGGCCAACAACTGGATCGACTCCCCGGCTCACAGCCCGCAGAACACCATCGACTGGCAGACCTACGGCTCGGACGCCATCAACGGCGAGAACGTGCGCGCCACCGCCGGCGGCACCGCCTACTTCTACAACGAGGGCAGCACGAGCTACGGCAAGTGGGTCCAGATCATCCACTCCGACGGCACCCGCACCCGCTACGCGCACCTGGACACCATGGTCGGCTCCGTCGGCACCTCCAGGTCCGTATCCCAGGGCACGATCATCGGCACCGTCGGCTCCACCGGCGGCTCCACCGCCCCGCACCTGCACTACGAGCAGCGCAACGCCTCCGGCACCGTCGTCACCCCGGTCGTCGAGGGCGTCCAGGTGCCCTACGGCAGCAAGAAGGCCATCACCTCGACCAACGCCTGCGGCAGCACCAACCCCTATACGCCCCAAGAGGTCTGCGGCTCGGGCTACACCGTGATCGACTCCCAGGCCGTCACCGGCGGCCGCGTCTACCTGCTCTACAACAGCGGCAACGGCTACAACTGCGTCACCACGATCAAGAGCACGAGCATCGGGACCGCCTCCGCCGTCTCGGCCAGCCTCCAGGTCGAGGGCGGCACCATGACCACCGACTCCGGGAGCTACGCCTACTACGCGGGCCCGATCCGCAAGTCGGCGGCCAATTCCTGCGTCAAATGGGGAGGATCGGTCGGTTCCAGTACCTACCTGAGCGGCTTCGAGCACTGCGGCTAAAGGCCGATAGGCTGGGCGCGTGAGAACCCTGCTGCGACTCCTCATGATCGCCGCGCTGGCTTGCGCGCCCGGCTTCGTCCTCCCTTCGGCGGCCTCCGCCGCCGGAGGGCCGCAAGTCCTGGTCGTCACGACCGGGAACGAAGCGCAGGACGTGGCCGACTACGCGCTGGAGCGACTCCAGATGGAGGCGCGGCGCTGGAACTTCACGCTCATCGAGGGCACCGCCGACGACGTGCGGCGCCTCGGCTCGTACGACGTGATCATGTTCCTCAACACCAGCGGCGACTTCCTCGAGGAAGAGCAGCAGGAGGCAGTCGAGACGTTCGTCGAGCAGGGCGGCGGCCTGGTCACCACCAACACCGCGATCGAGAGCGAACCCGACTGGGCCTGGTACCACGAGACGCTCGGCGCGACCGCGCTGCCGCGTCTGGAAGCGACGACTGAAGAGGCCGTCACCTTCAACTCCGGTTCCCAGGTCACCGAGGGCCTCGACGAGGAGCTGAAGCTCACCGAGCGCTGGTACTCCTTCGATCCCGCACCGGCGCAACCGGGCTCGACCGTGCTGGCGCAGCTCGGCTCGGGCCAGGCGGTGTCCTGGGTGAACGAGGAGCTGCCGGTCTTCTACGCCTCGCCCGGCGGCGAGGGGAAGACCTGGGGCGACCGGGACTTCCTGCAGCTGATCCGCCAGGCGATCTGGTGGGGCGCGGGGGAAGAGGGCGCCCTGGTGCAGAACTCGGACGATGCCGCACCGGCCTGGCCGTACACGCTGACCTTCGTCCTCTTCGTGGTCGCGGTCGCCGGCGGCGGCTCGATCGCCGTGTGGCGCTTGGACAAGGCCGAGTCCGAGAAGGAAGCCGCGCTCCAGGCCTAGGGCCAGTCCTCAGAGTCAGCTTCAGCGGCCGCACTGCAGGCAGCGATCGGGCGGGCCGTCTCGAACCTCGGCCCGCCCGATCCTTTCAGCGACGCGCGCGGTGCACCTCCTGCGCCAGACGGCGCCGGATCGGTCTCGAAAGGAAGTTCCCACGACCCACGCTCCGGACGGTCATGTCGTCTGGAGGCCGAGGCCGATCCGGCACCGCGCGGATCGCAGTTTAGGGGGTGCCTGCGCACCCGTCAAAGCCGCCCCGCCACGGTCGTGGTCACGGTGGCGACGCCGTTCTCGAACGGCAGGTCCTCGTCCTCGGGCTCCTCGATCGGCGGACCCGAGCGCTGCTTGATGGAGACCTCCTCGAGCGGGATGGCCAGGAGCGCGGACATCGCGTTCTCCTTGTCGCTGGCCTCCCGCGAGCGCTCCGAGCGCCCTTCGCCCATCCGGTCGATGAGGGCTTTGAACACGTTCCAGCGCTCGTCCGCGTCGGTGACGAGCCGCGCGTTCGCGTGCACGACCACCGACCGGTAGTTCATGGAGTGGTGGAACCAGCTCTTGGAGTAGACGAGCCCGTCGACGACGGTCGCGGTGGCGCTCACCGCGAACTCCTCGCGCCCGCCCAGGCCCATGCTCGATCCCGTGGAGCCGTGCACGAAGAGCGTGTCCCCAACGCGCACATGGAACGTCGGTAGCACGCGGGGCGCGCCGTCGGGTCCGACGAAGGCGAGGTCGACGAACAGCGCCTCGTCCAGCACCTGGTAGGCCGCCTCGCGCTCGTAGGTGACCCGCTCGCGGGAGCGCTTGGGGGTGGTGCGCTCGGTCTGGGTGAACTGGCCGCTGTGGGGGCATTCAAGGGCGGACATCGGGGGTGGCTCCTATCGCCGATTTTTGTACTGATACAATACTTGAGTTATGTCGGTACAGTATCAGATCACCGGATCGGCGGCAACCGAGATCGCCGCCAGCATCGAGTCCGGCGTGCGCTCCGGACAGCTCGCGCCCGGCCGCACCCTGCCCCCCGTCCGCAAACTCGCCGCCGACCTCGGCGTCGCCCCCGGCACCGTCGCCTCCGCCTACCGGCGCCTGCGCGAACGCGGCGTCGTGGAGACCGGCGGCCGCGCGGGCACCCTCGTGCGCCAGCGCTCCGCCTTCACCCCCACCGGAACCCTCACGGTCCCTTCGGGAGTGCTCGACCTCATCTCCGGCGAACCCGACCCGGGCCTGCTGCCCGACCTCGCGTCCCTCAAACCGCGCGTCGAGGTCACGCCCGGCAACTACCGCGACGGCGGGCCGTGCCCCGACCTGCTCGACCTCGCCCGCGACCGCTTCGCCGCGGACGGCGTCCACGGCGACCTCACCGTCACCTCCGGCGCACTCGACGCCTTCGAGCGCGGCCTCGCGGCCCGGCTCGAACCCGGCGACACCGTCGCCGTCGAAGAGCCGACCTGGTCGAACGGCCGCGACCTGCTGCTCTCGGCCGGATACCAGGTCACCCCGGTCGCGATCGACGGCGAAGGCCCCCTGCCCGACGAGCTCGAGGCCGCCCTCGCCGCGGGCGCGAAGGCCTTCGTCCTCACCTCGAGGGGCCAGAACCCCACGGGCGCGGCGGTGTCCGCCGAACGCGCCGCGGCGCTCCGCGAGGTCATCGCCCGCCACTCGCACGTGTTCGTCATCGAGGACGACCACTGGGCCGAGCTCTCGCAGGTCCCGCTCCACCTCGTCGCCGACGCCGCCGACCGGTGGCTCTTCGTGCGCTCGACCTCCAAGCCCTACGGCCCGAACCTGCGCTGCGCGCTCGTCGCGGCCGACCCGGACACGAAGGCCCGCATCCAGGGGCGCATGGCCATGGGGCACGGCTGGGTCTCGTGCATCCTGCAGCACTTCGTGATCGCGGCCTGGACCGACGAGGCCGTGGAGGAGCAGGTGGCCCGCGCGGGCCGCGTCTACGCCGAACGGCAAGGGGCGCTTCGCGAAGCGCTCGCCGCACGCGGCATCCGCGCATGGGGCCGCTCCGGGCTGAACCTGTGGGTCCCCGTGGCCGACGAGACCGCCGCGGTCGTGTCCCTGCGCGACGCGGGGTTCGCCGTCGCGCCCGGCCGCGCGTACTCCTTCCACGGACACCAGGGCATCCGCGTGAGCACGTCCCGGCTCGACCCCGAACTCGCCGACGCGGTGGCCGAGGCCGTCGCCCAGGCGTCCGGACCGGCGGCGCCGCCGATCTGACCGACGGACCGCGCTCGGCGCCCGCCGGCGCCGGGCAGGGCCGGTCCGCCCCGCACCCCCCCGGGGCCGGACGCCGGCCGGATCCACCGATCCGGCCGACAACTCCAGAAAGGAACCCTCGTGACCGCACACCAACCGCCCCTCGCCCCGACCGAAGCCGCCGACCCGCTCGACGGCACCGCGCCGCTCCAGAAGCGGGTCCTGCGCACGCTCTTCCTCACCCAGATCCTCGGCGGCCTCGCCGTGGGCATCGGCATCGCCGTGGGCGCCCTGCTCGTCGAGGAGATGACCGGCTCCGCGACCTTCACCGGACTCGCGCAGAGCCTCTTCGTGGGCGGCTCCGCGCTCGTCGTCGTGCCCGCCGTGCGCATCACCGAGCGCTTCGGCCGCCGCGGCGGCCTGGCCTTCGGATACGGGTGCGCGGTCGTCGGCACGGTCGTCGTCGCCACCGCCATCCACCTCGGCAGCGCGGTGCTCGCGGTCATCGGCTACTTCCTGCTCGGCGCGGCCTCGTTCGCCGGGCTCCAGTCCCGTTACGCCGCAGCGGACCTCGCCCCGGCCGCCCGCCGCGGCTCACACCTCGCGCTCATCGTGTGGGCCACCACGATCGGCTCGGTCGCCGGGCCCTCGCTCGCCGGCATCGCCGAGCGTGTCTGGACCGGCTGGTTCGGCGGGCCCGACTACGTCGGCTCGATGGTCGCCATCGGGGTCCTCTGCCTCCTCACGGCCGCCGTCATCCTGGTGTTCCTGCGGCCCGACCCGCTGCTCACCGCCCGCGAACTCAGCGGCGAGACCGACGCGCCGAAGCGCTCCATCGCGGACGGCTACCGCACCGCGAAGTCCAACCCGGCCGTGCGCACGGGCGTCGTCGCGGCCGCCTTGGGCCACTTCGTGATGGTCGGCGTCATGGCCATGACCGCCGTGCACATCAAGCACGGCATGGCCGACCCCAAGGAGGCGCTCAGCGTCGTCGGCGTCATCCTCGGCCTGCACATCGGCGGCATGTACGCGTTCGCGCCGATCATCGGCCGCCTCGTCGACAAGTTCGGCGCGCGCCCGATCCTGATGGCGGGCACCGCGATCCTCGTCGCCGCGTGCACCGTCTCGGGCTCCTCGCCCGCCGACGACCACGTGCGGCTCTCCATCGGCCTGGTCCTGCTCGGCATCGGCTGGTCGGCCATGACCGTCGGCTCGGCCGCGCTCGTCACCGGCGCGATCACCCCGGCCGAACGCCCGTCCACGCAGGGCTTCTCCGACCTCGTGATGGGTTTGGCCGCCATGGCCGCGGGCCTCGCCTCGGGCCCGATCGTCGAGTACGCCAGCTACGGCATCCTGTGCGTGAGCTGCGCCGTGGTCGCGCTGCTGGTCTTCCCGTTCCTGATGGGCAAGCTCACCGGCCCGGCCCCTGCCGAGGAGACGGTCCCCTCGGCGTGACCGTGAGTCGGCTCAGTAGCCGTACGCGCTGGGGGCGTTCTGACCGCCGTCGACCGGGACCACCGCGCCGTTGATCGCCTTCGCCTTGTCCGAGAGGAGGAAGGCGATCACCTCGGCCACGTCGCGCGGGTCGAGCAGCTCGCGGTTCGGGAACTCCTCCAGGAACGCCTCGTAGCGCCCCGGGTCGGCCAGGCGCAGTCGGTCCCAGTTGCGGTCGGGGATGAGCATCGAGCCGGGCGCGACGGCGTTGACGCGCACGCCCTTCGGCCCCAGTTCGCGGCCGAGCACCGTGGCGGCGTGGTTGAGCGCGGCCTTGGTCGAGCCGTACGCGAGGCCGGGGGAGGGCTTGGTCCCGGAGATCGAGGAGACCAGTACCGCTGAGCCGCGGGTGCGCCGCAGCTGCGGCAGGGCGGCCTTCAAGGCGGTCATCGCGCTGGTCACGTTGACGCTCAGGGAATACGCCCAGTCGTCGGGCTCGGTGTCGAGGATGCTGCGGCCGCGCGAGCCGCCGACGTTGGCGACCAGGCCCTTGAGGTCGCCGAGCCGCCGCTGGGCCTCGTACACGAACTCGACCATCAGCTCGGTGTCGTTGACGTCGAGCGCCCTGGTGGCGACGGGGACGTCGTAGTCGGCGCGCAGCTTCTCGGCGAACTCGTTCAGCGGGGCGGCGTTCCGCGCGCAGAGTGCCAGCGGCACGCCGTCGGCGGCGAGCACCGAGGCCGTGGCCATACCCAGACCGTGGCTGGCACCGGTGATGAGGACAGGGCTGTTCAGTTGCATAACGTTCATAATGACCTGCCCCGGCAAGCCTCCGCACCCGCCGGGTGGCGGGAATCCCCCACGACCCCAGCGAAGGGCACCGATCGCAGCGGCGGACGAACGTTCGGCGCGTCTCATCGAGGATGGCGGCCTGAAGGCCGGTCTCGAGCGGCGCGGCCGCGCCATCGGACTCGCCGACGTGGAGATCGCCGCAGTTTGCTCGGCTGCGGAGCGGCACTCGCGACGCGCGACACGAAGCACTTCGAAGGGCTCGGCCTGGAGCTGATCGACCCCTGGAACGGATGATCGTCGCCTGACCGGATCGGGGACGGGCCGACTCCAAGGAGTCAGCCCATCCGCGTCGCGTCGCCGTTCGCGCGTCTCAGCGCCATGCTGCCAGGGGGTTGTCGAGCCTGCCGACGTAGATCAGGCTCTCCTCCTGGTTCTCGAGGTCGACCATCTGCTGGTTGTTCTTGAGCTGCAAGCGGTTCAGGCAGGAGAGGGTGAAGCCGTCCTCGAACAGCGGGAAGCGCGCGAACGCCTCGGCCAGCTCCGGGTGCGCGGCCTGGTAGTCCCGCAGTGCTTCGGCGGCCACCCGCCAGAACTCGTCCTCGCTGAGCACGCCGTCCAGATGCAGGTGCCCGGCCAGGAACCGCAGGAAGCAGTCGAGGACGTCGGTCAGGATCGACAAGGCCCGCACGTTGTCGGGAACCTCGGCCCGGATGCGCGCGATGGCCTCGGGCACCGGCGTGGCGGCCTCGAGGACCGCGCACTCCTCGCCGATGTCCTTGAAGAACGCGCGCTCCACGGCGCCGTCCTTGAGCACGAGGATCACGTTCTCGCCGTGGGGCATGAAGACCAGCCCGTACCGGTACAGGCAGTGCGCCACGGGCACCAGGTAGGCGTCGAGGTAGCCGCGCAGCCAGTCCACCGGGCGCAGCCCGGAGCGGCGGATGAGGGCCGACGCGAGCGGCTTGCCGTCGGCGTCGACGTGCAGCAGTGAGGCCATGGTGGCGACCTGCTCTCCCTTGGCGAGCTTCGGCACCGGGCTCTCACGCCACAGCGCCGCGAGCATCTTCCGGTACGGCGAGCCCTTCGGCGCGCCCGCGGTGTAGGCCGGGTGGCGGTAGCCGACGGCCGCGCGCTCGCGCAGGATCGTCACGCCGTGCCGCTTCAGGGTCGGGTCGCCGTGCACCAGATCGGCCACGTAGTCGCTGATCGCGGGCGTGACCTCCATGTACTCGGTCGAGAGTCCGCGCATGAAGCCCATGTTGAGCACCGAGAGCGCGGTCTTCACGTAGTCGGCCTCGGGCCTGCTGCGGTTGAAGAAGGTGCGGATCGACTGCTGCGCCTGGAACTCGTCGTGGCCCTCGCCCAGGGGGATGAGCCGCCCGGCGGCGATCTCGGGCGCGAAGGTCACCGAGATCTTGTTGCGCCACTGCCACGGGTGCACCGGGATCAGGTAGACGTCCTCATAGGAGAGTCCACGGTCGGTGAGCATCGACGCGAAGTACTCTCGCGAGTCCGCGTCGAGCTGCGTGTCCAGCAGCCATCCGAAGTCGAGTTCCGGCGAGGCCGCGAACATCGCGTGCTCGCGCCGCGCCGCCAGCCACATGAGCCGCACGCCCGCGCCGGCCTCGGGCGCGTAAGCCTGGTAGTCCTCCGAGGTGAACCCGAGCCGCCCCGACCCGGCCACGAAGCAGGGGTGCCCGCCGGTCATGCCCGCCTCGATCGCCTGGAAGCCCGCGTTCGCGAGGGCCGACGCACTGGGCTGGCCCTCGCCGAGCTGGTACGCCCCGCGGTTGATGGTCGCGGCCACCTCTTCGAGGTACACCGGCAGCACCGTGTCGCTCAGGCCGAGCTCGCCCTTGAACGCCAGGAAGAACGCGGCCGCGTCCAGCTCCAGCTCGTCGCCCGCGGCGTCGGTGCGCTCGATCGAGGCGGGGTCGACCACCCAGTGGTCGAGCTTGAAGCGGTGCGCCGTGAACCGGTACCGCTCGTCCCCCGCCGCGAGGGTGTACTCCGCGCCGTCCTTCACCGGAACGAGCAGCCGCTCGTGGGCGAACTCGCCGATGGCCTTGGCCAGGAGGTTCCTCGTGGCACGCTGCCACAGTTCCGGGATGAGGTGGTCGATCGCGCTCACGCGTGCACTCCTCTCGCGGCGGACCGCTCGAAATCGATTCGGGTGCAGAAGCTCAGCAGCGCCTGCTTGTCCTTGAGCTCCACGCTTCGCTCGGGCTTGAAGCCGACGAACTCGTTGAGGCGGTGGATGGCCTCGTTGCCCGCGTCGGGCTCGACCACGACCCGCTGCGCGCCGAACCCGTCGAACAGCAAGTGCATCACGGTCGACATGACGCCCTTGGTGAAACCGGGGATCGGCTTCTCGGTCGGCGCGGTGAGCACGTGCATCCCGATGTCGCCCGCGGCCGGGTCGTAGACCTTGGCGAGCTCGGACCGCGCGGGGTCGTAGACCTCGACGAGGAACCGGGCCCGGTAGTGGTAGAGCCCCATGTACGCGAAGTGCCCGGGGTCGACCTCGATGGCCTCGTGCTCGGCGAGCACGTCGGCCACGGAGGCGTCCTGCATCATCCAGTACTTCGCCTTCGGGTGCGTCACCCACTCGTGCAGCAGCGGCGAGTCGGTGGGCGGGTCGACCGGGCGCAGGCCGAAGTCGCCCAGCTGCGGGTGCAGGTGGTAGTACGTGCTCGGGGCCTTCAAGGTCATCACTGCGGTGCTCCGAATTCCTGGAAGCCGATGCGGCGCTCGATGGGATAGACCTCCCGGCCGGTCAGGGACCGGATGATCCAGGAGTTGCGGTAGGCCGCCATGCCGAGGTCGGGCGAGACGAAGCCGTGGGTGGCGAGTTCGGCGTTCTGGACGAAGATCTCCTGGTTGGCGGCGGCGTCGACGCTGTAGTCGCGGCGGGCCTCCAGGCGCCCGGTCGCGTCGTAGCGGAGCCGGTCGCGTACCTCGTTCATGAAATCGGGGACGCGGTAACTGTAGCCGGTCGCCAGGACGAGCCCCTCGGTCTGGAGCTCGAAGGACCGGTCCTGCTCGTGCTGCCGCACGCTCAGCCTGACGCTCCCGCAACCCGCCGCCTTCTCCACCGTGCAGTTGGTGAGCAGCCTGGTCGGCACGGACCCGCGCTCGAAGCGCTTCTGATAGAGCAGGTCGAAGATCTCGTTGATGAGCTCGGCGTTGATGCCCTTGTACAGGTTCTTGTGAGCGGCGTTGAGTTCGTCGCGCTTGGCCGAGGGCAGACCGTGGAAGTAGTCCACGTACTCCGGGCTGGTCATCTCCAGCGTGAGCTTGGTGTACTCGAGCGGGAAGAAGCGCGGCGAACGGGTCACCCAGTTCAGCTCGTATCCGCCCTCCTCGATGTCGCCCAGGAGGTCCCGGTAGATCTCGGCGGCGCTCTGGCCGCTGCCGACCACGGTGATCGAACCGCACTCGCGCAACCGCTCCCGGTGTTCCATATAGGACGAGGCATGGCACACGGTCGGGCTCTCGAGCTCCCGGCACGAGGGAGGGATCCAAGGGGGCGTGCCGGTCCCGAGCACGAGCCGCCGGGCGTAGTCGGTGGCCGCCCCGCCGGGTCCCTCCGAGTGGACCGCGTAGACGCCGTCCTCCCAGGTCACGGACGTGACGTTCCGTTCGAACCGCAGATTGTCGAGCTTCTCGGCCGCCCACCGAAGGTAGTCCTGGAATTCCGTGCGCAGCTGGAAGAACGACTCGCGGATGTAGAACGGGTAGATCCGTCCGCTCTCCTTGAGGTAGTTGAGGAACGAGTACGGCGAGGTCGGGTCCGCGAGGGTCACGAGGTCGGCCATGAACGGCACCTGCATGGTGGTGCCGTCGATGAGCATCCCCGGGTGCCAGTCCACGTTCGGCTTGCGCTCCAGGAAGATCCCGTCGAGGTCCTCGATCGGGGCCGCCAGTGCCGCGAGCCCGAGGTTGAACGGCCCGAGGCCGATGCCGATGAAGTCGCGGACGTTCACGTGGTCTCCTGCGCCTTCTTGCCGTGGCGCGCCAGCGCCTCGAGGACCGGGACGATGTCGGCGAGACCGGTCTCCGGGTTCAGCAGCGTCAGCTTGAGGGCGGTGCGCCCCTCCACCTTGGTGGCCGCGACCATGCCCTCGCCGGAGGCCGCGAGCGCTTCGCGGGCGATCCGGTGCGTGTCGTCGTCCGCTCCGGCGAGCCGGAACAGCACGGTGGAGAGCTGCGAGGGCGGTGCCGCGACCTCGAAGCGCGGGTCGGAGGCGATCCAGTCCCAGGTCTGGTCGGCGAGCGCGCAGACGCGGTCGAACATGTCGCCCAGCGCGTCGGGTCCCAAGGTGCGCAGGGTCATCCACAGCTTCAGCGCATCGAAGCGGCGGGTCGTCTGGAGGCTTTTGTCGACCTGGTTGGGGAAGACGGCCTCGGCCGGGTTGAGGTAGTCGGCGTGGTGGGTGACGTGCCGCAGCGAGGCCCGGTCGCGGACGATGAGCGCGGAGGAGCTCACGGGCTGGAAGAACGACTTGTGGTAGTCCACAGTGACCGAATCGGCGTGCTCGATGCCGCCGAGGAGCGCCCGGTGCTTCCGCGAGACGAGGATGCCGCAGCCGTAGGCGGCGTCCACGTGGAACCAGACCCGGTGCGCCGCAGTGATCTCGGCGATGGGGCCGAGCGGGTCGACGGACCCGAAGTCGGTGGTCCCGGCGGTGGCGACGACCGCGGCGGGGATGAGGCCCTGCTCGCGGCAGGCCTCGATGGCCGCGTCGAGGGCGGCGGGGTTCATGCGGAACCAGTCGTCGGCGGGCACGGTGATCACGGCGTCCTCGCCCAGGCCCAGGAGCCTGGCGGCCTTGACGACGGAGAAGTGCGAGTGCGGGGAGGCGAAGAGCCGCAGGCGGGGGAGTACCTCGACCCCGCGCATGGGCGTCCCGACCTCGAGCTTGTGCTTGAGGAGCGCGTGTTCGACGGCCTCGTCGCGGGCGAGCAGGAGCGCCTGCAGGTTCGACTGCGTCCCACCGGAGGTGAACACGCCGTCGGCGTCCGGGCCGAGGCCGATGCGCCGGGCGGTCCAGTCGATGAGGCGCTGCTCGATGAAGGTGCCGCCGGCGCTCTGGTCCCAGGTGTCGACCGAGGTGTTGACGGCGGCGAGCACGGTCTCGGCTGCTACGGCCGGGAGGGCGACCGGGCAGTTCAGGTGGGCGAGGTAGCGCGGGTGGTGGAACCAGACCGCGTCCTTGAGGTAGAGCTCGCCGATCTCGTCGAACGCGTCCTCAAAGGACTCCAGGGGCCGGTCGAGGTCGACCGCCGCGATCGCCGGGCCGAGGTCGGCGGGGGCGGCGCCGGTCCACGGCCGGTCGACGGACGCGAACCGATCGGCAAGGCGGCCGGCGACATCGGCGATCATGCCGCGGTAGGCTGCGGCCGACTCGCGGCCCAGGAGGGCCGGCGGGTCGGAACTGGCGAGCGGCGCGGGAGCCGGACGGAGGTCGGCGCTTGTCAGCACGGAGGGTCACCTTTCGAAGCGGTACAGCGCTGAGAGACGGTCTCTCGGAATGCCGGGGAACGTGTAGGTTAGGCTAACCTAAATGGCGGCCGCGCAGAAGGGCCGATCCCGAATGGTGACGCTCTCCACGAATTCCTGCGAGAACAACCTGCGTAAGGCATTTGCGAGAGGCGCGGCAACGCCCAGAAGTCCCTTGTGGACTGTAAGAATCCACTGCGCCGCAATCAGAAGCAGCAAGTCCAGCGAATGAAGCATGAGTCGCGGCGGCGCCCGGGGGAGCCACCGCCGCAACTCATATCGTGCATTACGAGGACAGAACTGTCTGTCACCGATCCGACAACAGCCCGTCAGGCCCCGAACTCCTAGGCCGCCTCGGCGATCCAGTCCTCCACGACACCGGTCATGGTCGCCAGCGGGATCGACCCGTTGGCGAGGATCCGGTCGTGGAAGTGCCGCAGGTCGAACGCGTCCCCGAGCGCCTCCCGGGCCCGGTCCCGCAGCGCGCCGATGTGCCTACGCCCGATCATGTACGCCAGCGCCTGGCCCGGCCAGGCGATGTAGCGGTCGATCTCGTTGTCGATGTTCACCTCTGACAGCGCCGTGTTGTCCCGCATGAACGCGACCGCGCGCTCGCGAGACCACCCGAACACGTGCATCCCGGTGTCCACCACCAGCCGGCACGCCCGCCAGGCGTCGAACGAGACCATCCCGAGCCGCTGCAGGTCCCCGCTGTAGAGCCCGATCTCGTCGCAGAGCCGCTCGGTGTACAGGCCCCAGCCCTCGCCGAACGCGGTGACGTAGGCGAACCGCCGGAACTGCGGCAGCCCCTCCAAGGTCTGCCCGAGCGCGAACTGGAGGTGGTGCCCGGGAACGGACTCGTGGAAGGCGAGCGCCTCGTACTCGAACCGGGCCCGACTCGAGGGCTCGTACGTGTTCACCCAGTGCGTGCCCGGCCGGGACCCGTCGGCGGCGGGCACCGTGTAGTAGGCGAGGGTCGCGCCCTTCGCGGCCGCTTCCGGGATCACCTCCACTGAGCACGGGGCGATGTCGTAGTCGAGGAACGCCTTCGGGAGCGCCTCCTCGGCCCGCCGCAGCGCGAGCGTGACATCGGCGAGGATCTGGTCCGGGGTCTCGTACCGCAGCGTCAGGTCGCTCCGGAGCCTGTGGATGAGCTCGGCGGCATCGGACGTGCCGAGCGCCCGGGCCCCGATCTCCGCGAACTCCTCCCGCAGTCGGGCGACCTCCTCGAGCCCGATCCGGTGCACCGCTTCGGGACTCAGGTCGGTGGTGGTGAACTGCCGCGATGCTGCCGCGTACCCGTCCGACCCGCCGGGGACGAAGCAGACCCCGACGTAATCGTCGAGACGCGAGTTCGGCAGGAACTCCTCCTGGAGCGCCTCCCGCCACCGCAGCAGCGACGGCCGCACCCGCTCGGCCACAAGCGCGGCGGCCTCGTCCTTCCATCCTTCGACCCCTGTGGGGGTCGGCGAGACGAGCGGATCGTCCGCCACCGCCGTCCCGAGGTAGTCGTCGATCTGCTCGATGACCCCCAGCACGCCGCGCCGGGTCTGGTACCGCCCTTCGGAAGCGGCGAGCCGGTACCGCTCCAGGACCGCGTCGAAGTAGTCCCCGAGCGAGCCGAGCCGGACCAGGTAGTCCCGGCTCCGCTGCTCGGAGTTCAGGCTCAGGCGCGGCAGCGAGGACAGCATCGTGGACACGGGTCCGGTGATGGTGTTCGAGAGCCCGACCTCCCCGAGGGCCGCTTCGATGCTCGCCGTCTGGTCGGCGATGAGCCGCGCGAGCATCGAGCGCGTGATCCGGTCCTGCCCCTCGAGCGCACCCGCGTCGATCGCGGCGAGGCCCTCGCCGATCTCGGCATGGTGCGCGAGCCGGACGCGGTCCCCCTCCCGGCTCGGATCCGGCAGCTTGTCGTCGTATCCCGGAATCCCGTAGACGCTGGCCGATGTGGGGTTGTCGGCCAGATGAAAGTCGAAGTACCGCTGCGCCAGCGCAGCGAGCTGAGGATCGCCCATGAACACGACCCTACTTCGACCGAGTGGGCTATAGATGGGAGCCGTAGCCGACACGAGGAGCACGCCGATGGGCGCCAAGGCCGCCATTGTCTATATAGGAGAAGGACTGCCGCGGGACGCGCTGCGGAACGCGCCGCCGTTCGACCCGGTCGCCTCCGCCGAACTCGCCGAAGCCGTGCTCGGCGCGCCCGTGAGCGAGGTCGGCCGGGCTCCCCTCGCCGCATCGACCTGGCCGGAGGCGCCGGAGATCAGCGCCGTGAGCTTCCCGGATTTCGACCTGGTCTGCTTCAAACCGCTCGCGCAGGACCGCCCGAGCGACCTGACCGAGTGGATCCGCGCCATGTCCCCGGCGGGGAACGCCTGCGGCGTCTTCATGTACAGCGTCTACGACTACCTCTCGATGGCGGTGTGGGAGCACGGGGACGTCCGCCGCTCGCTCAGCCTCACGCCCGACGAGGGCATCTTGGAGGACCTGGGCGAGCGCTACCCGTTCGAGACCGCGTTCTGGAACGGCGACCATTCGATCCACGACTTCGCCCCCGACTACCCGTTCCCGTTCCACCCGCTCGAACTCGGAGAAGCGACCCTGGGCGGATGGTTCGGCTTCCACCTCGAAGGCGTGCCGAATGCGGGAGTGGACGCCTGGTCGATCGAGATGCCGTGTTACCGCCGGACGGAGTGAGCATGGGTGTGGCATGGTGAGCGGCATGTCTGCAGCTCTCGTTCTGCCGAGCAGCGTCGACGAGGCGGTATCGCTGACGTCGGCCGGCCACTCGTTCAAGTACGTGCACTTCTGGGGCCACTCGCCCGAGGCGGACGGCAGCGCCGGGCGCGGCTGCCTCAGCCAGTGGTGGCCTGCGGCTTTCACCGAGGACGGGCACCGCTTCGCCTCCGCCGAGCACTACATGATGGCGCACAAGGCCTGGCTCTTCGGCGACGACGCCTCCGCCAGGAAGATCCTCGCCGCGGGCCACCCGGGCGAGGCCCAGGCGCTCGGCCGAAAGGTCCGCGGCTTCGACCAGAAGGTCTGGGAGGCAGAGCGTTTCGGCATCGTCGTGCGCGGCAGCCTCGCCAAGTTCGGCCGCCACGGCGACCTCCTCGCCTACCTCCTCGGCACGAAGCACCGCGTCCTCGTCGAGGCCAGCCCCCGCGACCGCATCTGGGGCATCGGCCTCGGCGAGACCGACCCCCTCGCGGCCTCCCCGGAGACCTGGAAGGGCCTCAACCTCCTCGGCTTCGCCCTCATGGAAGCCCGCACCCGACTCGCCGCCTCCTGAAGGACCGACAATGAACGATCTCTCCGGCGCCGCCGGATACCTCCTCGAAGCCGGCATGCTCAAGCGCGCCCGCCGCTCCGGCTGGTGGATCGCCGGGGTCCGCGACCCCGAGAGCATCGCCGAGCACAGCTGGCGGGCGGCGATGACCGGCATGGTCATCGCCAGCCTCGAAGGCGCCGACCCCTCCCGTACCGCGATGCTGCTCGTCCTCCACGACACGCCCGAGACCCGCATCGGCGACATCCCGAAGATCGGCCGCGACTACCTCACCGCCACCGACGCCGCCTCGGTCGTCGCCGACCAGACCGCCGCATGCCCCGACCGGGTCAAGGCCACAGTCCATGACGCCATCGCCGAATTCGAAGCGGGCGAGACCCCCGAAGCGATCTGCGCCAAGGACGCCGACAAGCTCGAATGCCTGATCCAAGCCGTCGAATACCGCCACCAAGGCGTCACGACCGTGCAGCCCTGGATCGACAGCAGCCTAGCCGCCCTCCAAACCGAAACCGCCCGCTCCCTCGCCCGAGAACTCCTGGAAGCCGAACCCCTGGCCTGGGAGCAGACCCGCGAAGCGAAGTGAAAACGAAAGAGCCCGGACCGGCTTGCGCCGTCCGGGCTCGATCCACTGTCGAGGTCCGCTTCTCAGAAGGGCCAGTCCGCGTTTCGGCCGGACTCCAGGAGTCCGATCATCGCGAACGCGGCGTCGGTCAGCCCGCCAAAGGTATGGCGGGTGCCCGCCCCCGACGGGGCGTGTCCGTGCCGGTATCCGGCCAGATTCCAGGTGTAGACCATCCGGTCCCCGGGCACCGCTGCGGTCACGTCGCGGCCGCCGCCGAAATGAGCCTGCTCGTCGGTCAGGATCACCACCCGGTCGTGGTCCTGATAGTGCTTGCGGACTGCGCTCTCGGTACTGGTGCCCGACCCGATGAAGTATCCGTCGGACTTCCACCGCTCGACGGCCCGCAGGAGCGACTCGCCGGGCCGCTGCCGGAAGGTCTTGGTGCGGTCGGAGAACGAGACCACATCCGCGGCGGCGCACCGGCGTGCGAGGGCGAGACCGAACACGGTGGCCGCGTCCCATCGCATCAGCGAGCCGTCGCGGGAGAAACCGGAACGCATCGAGCCCGAGGTGTCCACCAGGATCAGCGTCCGGCCGGGCAGCCCGGGCACGTTCGCCAGTGAAGCGTCCAAGGCCTGTTCCAGGGCGTAGCTCCACCGCAGCGAGGGCGCGGCCCGGTAGGCCGAGAGGAACCGCATCGGGAGCTGCCGGGACTTCGCGACCTCGCCGGGGTCGGCGAGTCGCGCGGCCACGAGTTCGGCGGCCCAGTCCGCGACCTCGGCCTCGTCGAAATTGCGCAGGTTCCGCAGCTGCGCCATGTATCCCATGGACGGAATGAGCGCTTCCCACAGCCGGGCCTTGGGCACCTTCGACCCGACCAGCGACAGCGCGTCCTCCCAGCTCATGCCCGCTTCGCGGAGTCGATCGGGATCGAGCACCACCCTCGGGTCCTCGGTCGCACGGGCCCGGAGCGCCTGGTTCGCGCGGATCGTCGTCAGGCGCTCGGGCACGGTCTCGACCCGTCCGTAGCGGCGGTCGAGGAGGTGCCCGAACAGGTCGCCCTGGCGCTCGTCGCGGGGTGCGGCATGCACGAGGTTGAGCACGTCGCCGAAACGGTAGCCCTTCGCGGCGGTGTCGTATTTGAGCGCCGCCCGCTCGGTGTACAGCCGCGCAGCGGCGTCGGCGATGCCCCGCTTGACCGGTTTCGGGACGGCCCGGCCGTACGCGGAGGCCCAGTAGGCAAGGGCTTCCCCCGGCTCGTCGGGGCGCTGCAGCACCGAGTCCACGATCTGACGGCCGCCGGGGATGCCCTTCTCCGCCAAGGCCTTCGCGGCCTCGAGCGCGCCGACCAGCGCTGCGGAGCGCAGGTTCGCGCCGTTGCGGAGCCAGGCCAGGAACCGCGCGGTCCAGGCCGGGTCGTCGACCGCCGCGGTCCGGACGAGGGCGCGGTATCGGTCGTCGCGGGCGTCCGCGGCCTCATAGAAGGTCTGCTCGCCGACCATGTTGGTGACCGCGAGCAGGAAGAGCTCCGAGCGGGTGTCGCGGGAGTATCCGGGAGCGCCTTCATAGGTGCGCCCTTTGGCGTCGGCGCCGGAACGAACGGGTGATTCGAGCGCGGGTCGCGCGGTGGCCTTGTTGAACTTCGCCATAAGGGGTTCCTTCCGAACCGGAAGGCCGGACGGTCCGCGGATGCCCGAGTTCAGGCCGGCGCGGGACCGAGCCGGCAGTCCGAAGACCGCTTGGGATTCGAACCCTGCTCGCACACCAGAAGTAGCCCGCGCCATCGCACCGGGCACCCGCTTTGCACGTCCGGCCTCCCGACGATCGGGCGGGACCTGTGAGCGGAGGGCGGCGCAGCCGAGGAATGAGTCGACGGCAGGACACTGCCAGTGCTCTATCCGACTGAGCCACACCGCGGCAACCGCGATGACGGGATTCGAACCCGCGACCTCTGGATCCGAAGGAACCCGCCGTCTGCGCACCGGCAGCGCCGCTTTCCGATTACAAGCCCTCCCGAGATCAAGGCGTCAGCGGGGTTTCGTTGGAATGAAGTATCCGCGGACTGCGCACCGGGAGGTGCGGCACTCAACATACAAGGTGCTGTCTCCCTGAGCCACAGCATTTCCGGAGGAAAAGCGAAAGAGCCCGGACCGGCTTGCGCCGTCCGGGCTGTTCCCACTGTCTCAAGGCGGCTCCCCTCCTCAAGGCCTATGCGCATCTATCCCCGCAGGTAGCAACCCTGAGAACCCGCCTAGAGGCCCTGACAACCCTAATCTGCTGACTTAGAGGTGTGCTAACTTAGAAGGAATCTAAGTTAGCGGAACTGGTCGGGGGTGGCATGCGCAAGGCTCCGTTCGTAGGGCGCAAACGGGAGATGGCAGATCTGCGGTGGCGACAGGAACTGGTCGAGCGTGATGGCGAGGGTGTCGCCGTCGCCATCCGGGGCCGTCGGCAGGCGGGCAAGTCGAGGCTGGTCGAGCAGTATTGCGTCGAGGCGGCGCTGCCGAGGCTGTACTTCCAAGCAAGCAGGGGGGTCGGAACCGCCGAATCGCTCGAGCTGTTCATGGCCGCGCTTCGGACCTCGGACCTCCCGGGGGCCTCTGCTCTGCCGAGTGCGGCGCCTCGAACATGGCTGGAGGCGTTCGAACTGCTCGCGCTCGCTCTGCCCGAGGACCGCGTTTCGGTCGTGGTCATAGACGAGATCCCATGGTTGTTCCAGCAGGATTCGCGCCTTGAAGGCTATCTGCAGACGGCATGGGACCGGCTGCTCAAGAGGAAGCCAGTGCTACTGCTGTTGGTGGGCAGCGATATCCACATGATGGAGGCGTTCATCGGCTATGACCGTCCGTTCTACGGGCGAGCGGATCCGATGGTGGTCAAGCCGTTGAACCCCGCGGATACTGCGGAGCTCACCGGCCTGAACGGAGTCGACGCGCTCGACGCCTACCTGATCACCGGCGGATTCCCTGCGCTCTGCAGAACGTGGGGCGACGGTTCGAATGCCCTGGACTTCTTCGCCGAGCAGTGCCGCAGAGCGACGAGTCCCCTGTTCACCATCGGTGAGCAGATGTTGGACTCGGAGTTCCCGCAACCGGATCAGACCCGCAAGGTGTTCTCGGCGATCGGGAGCGGTGAGCGGACCTTCGGCAATATCGCAGCCCATGCGGGGCGGGGCCCGGACGAACCGATCAAGTCAGGCTCGCTCGGCCCTATCCTCAACCGGCTCCACGACAAGTACGCGATCGCCTTCGATCAGCCTCTCGCCACCCGACCCGGCAATGGCGGCAAGCTGTACCGCGTCGCCGATTCGTATCTGCGGTTGTACTTGGCGATGCTCGCCGGCGCCTATGAGGAAGTGAAGCGCGATCGTCATGAGCAGGCGCTGCGGATGATCAAGCGGCGATGGGAAAGCTGGCGCGGCCGGGCGATCGAGCCGGTGGTTCGCGAAGCGCTCGCTCGCGCGTCCGCCTCGGACGAGTTTCCGTGGCCGGAGGCGGTCGAGGTCGGTGGCTGGTGGCCGCGAAGCTTCGACCCAGAGGTGGACCTCGTCGGGGCAGACCGCGGACCCGTGGCGAGGACGGTCTTCTATACGGGCTCGATCAAATGGCTCGGCACGCCCTTCGACCGCCATGATCTGAACAGCCTCAGGAAATCCGCGGGGGCGGTTCCCGGGGCTTCGGATGATGAGAGCGGCATGGTGGTGGTCAGTCGATCCGGTGTAGCAGACGGCGTGGTCGCCGACCTCGTGTGGGGGCCGGAAGACGTCTTGGCCGCATGGGGCTGACTTCAGCGGGGAATGAGGTCTCCGATCATCCGCCAAATGCAAGTTGAGCAGGCTTACATTTCGGGGATCTTCGCTTGCATTTGGTTCGTGCCGCGCCAAGCCGCCGAGCTTCGACCTGGCTCGCGATGACAAAGCAAGAAGGCCGGTCTCTCGACCGGCCTTCTTGTACCGCTCCCCTCCTCAAGGCGAATGTGCACCTATCCCCGCAGGTAGCAACCCTGAGAACCCGCCTAGCGGCCTGTCTATCCGGCCAACCCGACTCCGCG
Organism: Glycomyces luteolus; assembly: GCF_027622875.1. Taxonomy (GTDB): domain Bacteria; phylum Actinomycetota; class Actinomycetes; order Mycobacteriales; family Micromonosporaceae; genus Glycomyces; species Glycomyces luteolus. The sequence continues at coordinate 294,304 of NZ_JAPZVP010000004.1, forward strand.
ATAGCCGAAGCTTGAGGCTTGAATCAGGTCAGACCATCTCCATGACCGGTGGGTGCTCTGGGTCGAGGCCGCAATGGAAGATCTGGAGGTCGTAGCCGCGACCGAGGTAGACGTCGACGGAGCCGTATCTTTTCGGTGCCTCTGCCGCGCCGTCGCGTTCCTCCAAGGGCCGCCAGTGCGATGTCGGAGAGTCCAGTCCTCCGGTGGCGGCGGTCAGCAGCGGCTTCGCCTCTGCTCCGCATTCGCAGCGGACATCGAAGGCATCGATAATCCACCATCTGGCTCCGTGGCCGTTCACTTTCCATCCTGGTGCCAGTGCGTTGTCGTGGTAATCGAAGGCTTCCGGCCGTTCAGTGGTCGCCTTGATTTCCTCCCTAAGCTCCGGGGAGAGCAGATCAGTATGGGGAAACTCAGTGACCTCTTCGGGGGCGAGCACGCATGGACTCGGCACGTAGTCCTTGAAGCCGACCAGCGTGTTCCGCGCCGGGTACACGGGCCTCAGCACGGATCGGGAGGTGTCTCGCAACCGCAGATGTACTGCGGGCTCGTAAGCCCCATAGGGCCCAGTCTCGGGATGGTCATACGGGCACCACAGGACCTGAAGAAGGTCGAAGCGTTCGCGGAACGGCAAGCCTGGTACATCGCGTGTGAATAGCTGGGCCACAGGGAGGAGCGGCGCCTCTGCAGTTTGGAACTCGTCTCCCCGGGAATCACCGCGCCCGGGTTCGCCAAGGCTGTCCAGGAAAGCTTGTTCCTCTGTCGTGAACGAGTCCGGTGTTCCTCCGCCAGGTGTGCTCCATGCCAGGTCCTTGATTCGCCGATCTTCGAAGACTTCGTCCAACGTCTCCAGCGAGTCCCACTCGTGAGGGCCTGAACATGTCGGCCAGGGCTCGTCGTCGGGCCACAGCAAGGGCCCACCGATCGAGGAGTGCTCTGCGGTCGGATTGCCATGCCGAGGATGCAGCCGCACAGCAGTGCGGGCCAGCGTGGTGAGCTCGGGGAACATGGCGACGAGATCGAACGGGCGGTCAGGCGTGGTGAAGGGCATCGGGAATCCAACGGTCGGAGGGCATGAACCGCTCGGAAACTAGCACTGCCACACGACAAGAAGACGAAAGGCCGATCAGGAGCGTCGCAGCCAGCCAGCAGCCCAGCGAACACGAGAACCTGACTCCATCGCGCGCACACCTTGAGACTTGGTTCAGTCGGTGTTCTCGAGGATGAGGATCCCGACCTCGGGGTCGCAGTCCTCGACGATGGGCCGGTACTGGTCCGTTCTGAGCCAGTAGAGGATGTAGTAGTCGAAGAGGTCGGTGACGTAGTCCGCACTATCGGGGCCGCGGTAGGGAGCGACGTACCGGATGATCTGCAGTTCTTGCCGCAGTGCTTCAGCTGATTCCGGGTAGTTGTCGAGCAGCGGTCGGAGTACGGAGCCGCAGTATTCAAGGAGCAGAACCCCGTCGCTCAGGGGGAGCGGCATGCTTGCTCGCTCCATGGCGTCATCGAGTTCGACGATCAGCGCTTTGCGGATGAGCGGCCGTGCGGCATCGGAGTGGCGCCACAGAAGGTCGGCCACCCTGCCCATCGACCACACTCGGTCGCTGTAGCCCTGGTACGCCTCGAGCTGCGAGCTCAGCTCCGCCTCGGCGATCAGCTCTGCGGCGGGATTGCGCGGTCGTTTCGGAGTGTCTGGGGGCATGGCAGATCCGTCCAGGGAGCGGGGACACGAAAGGGCGCAAACGAGTCTATCCCCGCAGGCAGTCGCCCTGCCCGATGGCGGTGTTGGCAGTTCGGCCGATTCCTCGAGCGATAGGCGGCACCTACCGTCGGAGGATGGACAAGAAACGACCCCTCGACAACGGCCCGCTCACCGCCATGATCGTCTGCGGGACGGCCGCGTTCGTCTTGGGCGCGGTCATCTGGCTCGCCAATACCGACTTCGACTATGAACCCAACTCCTACGGCGGCGGCTTCGACGGCTCCAGCCCTGCCGGCCAGTTCCTCGGCACCTCGATCGGCCTGGCCGGTCTGCTACTGCTGGCCCTCGGCTGGGCGGCCGCCGCAATCTGCCGACAGATCGCCGACGCCGCTCAACGCCCGGAAGTCTGAAGCAAGAGGAAAGGCCGGTCGGAAACGACCGGCCTTTCTGTGTGTCTGCTCCCCAACTTGGACTCGAACCAAGAACCTGCCGATTAACAGTCGGCTGCTCTGCCAATTGAGCTATTGGGGAAGGGGTTCAAGCTCGGCTTTCGCCGTGCGAACCGGATATGACAGTACAGGATCGACGCGAGCGGATGCCAGCGGGGTCGGTGTGGTGTGGGTCCAATCGGGGCTCGACGCGCGCGGCGCGTTTCCGTCATGGGCCGCCTGGGCACCCCAACATGGGGCAGAATGGCCGCTATATGCGGCAACGCACAGTGAACTCCAGAACACAGTGAAACCGGAACGGCGTTCGGCCCGCGGGCCGGGGAGGCAAATATGCGGAAGTGGTATTTCGTGGCAGGGTTCGCGGTCGGCTACATCCTGGGGGCGAAGGCCGGGCGGGAACGCTACGACCAGATCGTCGACTACACCAGGCAAGTGACCGGGAACGACAGGGTCCAGCAGGTCGCCTCGACGGTGCGCACGCAGGCGAACAAGGCCGCGAACGCGGCGCAGGACAAGATCAAGGGCACCAAGTTCGGCGACATCGTCGAGAACTTCACCACGAGTGCGGACGAGCCCCCGAAAGCCGAGCCCTGGGACTCCGCCGGGGTGACCACGCCGGTCCGCAGCGACCGGGCCCTCCGTGGGGACGCTCCCGGGTTCTGAATCCATTAGGAACAGCGCGGCGGGGGGGGGGGGGGGGGCCCCCCCCCCCCGGGGGGCCGGCCGGGGGGGGCCGGCCGCCCCCCCCCGGCGCGGGG
>NZ_JAPZVP010000004.1:297219-349526 GCF_027622875.1 Glycomyces luteolus
TGTTGTGTCCCCCTATCACCCCCCGGGGGGGGGGGGGGCCCGCCCCCCCCCCCCCCCCCCCGCTGCTCTAGTGCCGTTTGACCAGGGCCCTCAGCCGCAGGTCGGCGACGCTCCGGCCCGCCGCGACGGCCCAGGCTCCCGGTACTGTCCGCCAAGCGTGGTCCGCCTCGCTCCAGAACTGGAACGAGCGCTCCTCGAGCGGGATCGTGACCTCGACGGTCTCGCCCGGGGCCGCCTCGATGGATGCGAAGCCCGCCAGGCGGTGGGTCTCGATGCCGCCTTCGATGTTGAGCCCGGATTCGGGGGCCAGGTAGACCTGGACGACCTCGCGGCCGGTCACCTGGCCGGCGTTGCGGACCCGGATCTTCGCCTCGCCGCCGTCGACGACCAGGTCCTCGTACTCCCACTCGGTGTAGGAGAGGCCGTGGCCGAACCAGTACGCGGGCTCGAAGCTGTCGCGCTGCTCCCAGGCCCGGTAGCCGATGAAGATGCCTTCGTCGTAGTGGAGTTCACCGTCCTTGGGCACGACCTGGACCACGGGCGCGTCCTCGAGGCGGCGCGGCCACGTCGTGGTGAGGCGCCCGCCGGGTTCGGCGCCGAGCAGGACGTTGGCGAGCGCGTGTCCGCCCTCCTGGCCGGGGAACCAGGTCAGGAGGATCGCGGCGACGTCGTCGGACCAGGGCATCTCGACCGGGGAACCGGTGTTGACGACGACGACCGTGTTCGGGTTGGCCTCGGCGACGGCAGCGACGAGTTCGTCCTGGCGGCCGGGCAGGCGCAGGTCGCGCCGGTCGAAGCCCTCGGATTCGGTGAGCGCGGTCGTGGAGACCACGACGACGGCGACGTCGGCGGCGCGGGCCGCTTCGACGGCCTCGGTGATGAGCCGGTCCTCGTCGGGGCGGGGCCCGGTGTGCATGAGCCCGAACAGGACCGAGGGCGGGAAGCCGGGCGGGAACGAGAACGGCGAGAATTCGAGCCTGACCGGGATCCGCTGCCCTGCTTCGAGATGCAGCGTCACGCGCTCGACGCCGGGACCGAAGAACGCCTCGAACGGGTCGTCGGTCTCGTATGACTGGTCGGCGTCGAAGACCACGTCGCCGTCGATGACGAGCTTGTGGTGGCCGAAGCCCCGAGTGCCGAATACGTGGTCGCCGGTCTCGGTGACGGTGAAGACGCCGTCGAGGACGGCGCGGTCGAACTCGTCCCGCGGGAGGCCGCCCGGCAGGTAGCCCATCCATTTGACGTCGCCGTTCGCGAGCGGCTCGGCGGGCAGTTCGGTGCCGTCGGTCCGCATCGGCCGCACCTTGAGGTCGAAGTCGCTGCCGGCGGGCCGGATCTGCTCGAAGAGGTCCACGCCCTGCGCGTACTGGACGCGGTCGCCCAGGGCCTCGCGGAGGCCGTCGAGCGGGGAGACCACGTTGGTCGGGAAGACCGTGGCGGAGCCGCCGCCGAGGATGCGGGCCTCGGCCGCGGCCGGGCCGATGAGCGCGAGCTTCCGGATCGCGTCGGCGTGGAGCGGCAGGATCGGCGCTGCCCCGCCTTCGGGGGCGTTGTTCTGCGCGAGCACGAAGGAGCGCTGGGCGATCTCGCGCAGCAGCGCCTCGGGGTCGGCGATCGCTTCGATCCGCTCGTCCGCAGCAGCCCGGACGCCTTCGAGGGCGCCGACGCGGGCGGCGAGCTTGAGCATGCGGCGCACCGCGTCGTCGACGTAGGTCTCGCTGGTGCGGCCTTCGCGGACGGCCGCGACGAGGTGCTCGCCGTAGACGGTGAACGGCCCGGGCATGGCGAGGTCGAGCCCGGCCTCGACGCCCTCGACGGTGTGGCGGGCCGCGCCCCAGTCGGAGACGTTGAAGCCGTCGAACCCGAACTCGTCGCGCAGGACCGCCATGAGCTCCTTGTGCGCGGTCATGGTGCGGCCGTTGACGGAGTTGTAGGCGGTCATGACGCCCCACGGGCGCACGGCGGCCGTGACCATCTCGAAGGGCCGCAGGTAGAGCTCGCGCAGCGTCCGCTCGCCGATGATGTTGTCCACAGTGAACCGGTCGGTCTCGGCGTCGTTGCCCACGTAGTGCTTCATCGTGGTGCCGACGCCGCACTCCTGGACCCCGGCCACGTAGGCCTGGGCGATGCGCCCGGTCAGGTACGGGTCCTCGCTGAACGCCTCGAAGTGGCGCCCGCCGAGCGGTGAGCGGTGCAGGTTGATGGTGGGCGCCAGCAGCACGTCCACGTCTTTGCGACGGGATTCGGCCGCGAGCAGGTTCCCGATGCGGCGCACCAGCTCCGGGTCCCACGAGGCGGCCTGCGCGGTCGGGCTCGGCAGCGCCAGCGACGGGTCCGCGACGGTCCAGAAGCGGCCGCGCACCCCGATCGGGCCGTCGGAGACGGTCATCGAGCGCAGGCCCGCCTCGGGCACGGCGATCGTCCGCCACATGTCGAGCCCGGCCAGCAGGTCGGCCTTCGTCTCCAGATCCATCTTCGCCAAGGCCGCTTCGACGGCCCCGTCGTACTCGGGCCTGTCGGCCGGAACGCTCCAGTCGCTCATGACGCCCTTCCTTTCGGTGTTCCTCATCGATCTCCGGGGGCATGGAAAGTCTTGCACGCTTACCGAGTAATCGGTAGATTTCGTGGCCTAACCGTTACCCTCTATGCTCGGGGCACCCGCCCCCGCAGATTCGAGACGCCCATGACGAGCACGCAGCACAGCGCCCGCGGCCAGGCCCGCCGCGATGAGATCGTGCGGGCCGCCGTCGAGGTCATCGCCGAACGCGGCTACCGGGGCGCCAGCCTCGCCGCCGTCGCAGAGAAGGTCGGACTTACCCAGCAGGGCCTCCTCCACTACTTCCCGAGCAAGGAAGCCCTGCTCATCGGCGTGATCCAGTTCCGCGAACGCACCGACACCGGCGGCCGCGACACCACCGCCGAGCCGATGACCATGGCCGCCACCATGGGTGTGGTGGAGGCGAACGCGCACCGCGAGGCGATCGTCCGCACGTTCTCCGCGCTTCTCGGCGAATCCGTGACCGAGGACCACCCCGCCGCCGAGTACTTCCGGCTCCGCTACCGCCGCGTCCGCGTGGCCCTCGCCGCCACCCTCCGCCAGGAATGGGGTGACCGGCTCCCGTCCGGACTCACCCCGGAGGAGGCCGCGCCGCTCGTCATCGCGATCATGGACGGTCTCCAGTTCCAGTGGCTCCACGAGCCCGAGTCGTTCGACATGCCCGCAGCGTTCAGGGCCTTCGTCCGGCTACTCGATCCGAAAGCGGCCCAATGAACCTGCCTGCCCTCGACGCGTTGGCCTGCCCCAACTGCGCGCAACCGCTCGACCAGGCCGACCGGCGCCTGTCCTGCCCCGAAGGGCACTCCTTCGACCTCGCCAAGCAGGGCTACGCGCCGCTGCTCGCACCCGGATCGAACGCCACCACTGGCGACACCGCCGAACAGGTCGCCGCGCGTGAGGACTTCCTCGACTCGGGCGTCTACGACCCGCTCATGGCGGCCGTCGCCGAGGCCTCGCTCACGGATGCGCCCGGTGTGATCATCGAACCAGGCTGCGGCACAGGGCATTACCTCGCCGCCGCGCTGGCGGCCGATCCGTCGCGCGAGGGCATCGGCCTCGACACCTCGAAGTACGCGCTGCGGCGCTGCGCCAAGCGCGTGATTCCTGAAAGCGAACCGCGGCGAGACGCCGGAACTCAGAGGCGCCTCGCCGCGGTGCTCGCCGACGCGTGGCAGCGACTGCCTATCCGCGACGGCGCGGCCGCCGCGGTCCTCAACGTCTTCGCCCCCCGCAACGCCGACGAGATCGCGCGCGTACTCCACCCACGAGGAGCACTCGTGGTCCTCACCCCCCGGCAGGACCACCTGCGCGAACTCGTCGACGCCTTGGACTTGCTGAGCGTCGACCCCGCGAAACCGCAGCGGACCGCCGACCAGCTCGGCACCCTCTTCGAGGCCGAGCGGACCGACGACATTCAGTATTCGATCGGCTTGGGACACAACGAGGTGCTGCGACTCGTCAGCATGGGCCCGAGCGCCCGCCACCTCGACGCCGCCGAACTCGCCGCGGCTGTGGCCGCACTGCCGGAGAAGATCGAAGTCCATGTCGCGGCGGACGTGACCCGTTGGCGCAAGAAGCATTGACGGAAATCAATTTCTTGCATCGGTTCGAATACTTGTCCTCGTTTGCCTTGACCAGTACGGTACGAACCAGCACCCATGAACCGGCTGGAGATGAGATCAGTGTTCGATGAGAAACGCGCGGCGCGGCGCGGCCTGGCCTTCGGCGCGACCGGACTGCTCGCCCTGGCTGGATGCGGCACCGGCGACGCCGCCGCCGATGAGGCGGAGCGCTGGGAGATCCCGGACCAGGACTCGAACCTGCAGGGCACGATCGAAGTCCTCGAGGCCTACGACCACGACCCCGATTCGTTCACCCAGGGCCTGGAGCTCGGCGAGCACCCCGAATACGGCACCGTCTTCTACGAGAGCGCCGGGCTCTACGGCGAGTCGGACGTGCGCATCACCGACCCCGAAACCGGTGAGGTGCTCGCCTCTCAAGACCTTCCCGCGGAGGACTTCGCCGAGGGCCTCACCCTCACCGACGATGCGATCTGGCAGATCACCTGGCAGGAGCACCGCGCCTACAAACGCGACCTCGAGACACTCGACATCGTCGAGACCGTCGAATACGAAGGCGAAGGCTGGGGGATCTGCTACGACGGCGAACGGCTCATCATGAGCGACGGTTCCGACAAGTTGACGTTCCGCGATCCGGCCACCTTCGAAGCGACCGGAACGGTCGCAGTCGAAGACACCGGCGGTAATCCGGTCTTCTCGATCAACGAGCTCGAATGCAGCAACGGGCTCGTGTGGGCGAACATCTGGCAGACTGACGACATCCTGGCGATCGACCCGGAGACCGGCCATATCGAGGCCCGCGTCGACGCCACCGGGCTCCTCCCCGAGGAGGACTCGGCCGGTGCCGACGTCCTCAACGGCATCGCCGCCGCCGAAGAGGAAGGCGCCTTCTACCTCACCGGCAAGCACTGGCCCAAGCTCTTCCTGGTTCGCTTCACCTGGCCTTAAACCCGTTTCGCCGCCGGCCGGGACTGCGGTAGCGTCCCGGCTATGACGCCGATCCTGCGCACCGACCGCCTCGTCCTCGAACCGTACGTGAAAGCGGACGAGGAGGACTTCGTCGCGCTCTTCGGCGACCCGCGCGTCTCGCAGTGGATGGGCGACGGACCCGAGCCCGAGGAGGCCAACAGGGCGCTGTTCCACCGCGTCTTCACGCACGTCTACGACCTCGACAAGTTCGACGTCTGGGCGGTGCGCGAGAACGGCGGCCTCATCGGCCACGCTGAGATCAAGCCCACCGAGGAGTCCGGCGGCCACGAGCTCATCTACGCCCTCGCGCACCGCGCCTGGGGCCGCGGGCTCGGCACCGAACTGGCCCTTGCGATCTGCGCCTACGGGTTCGAGAAGCTCGCCCTCGCGGAAGTGCACGCCACCGTCGCCGACCAGAACACCGGCTCGCTCGCGGTCATGGCGAAGCTCGGCTTCGAGCACGTCCGCGACAAGCCCGAAGATGACGGCACCGTCACCAAGGTCCTCACACTGAAGCGCCCCAGTGAGTAGCGAACCGCGCACGAACCGTCCTGAGTGAACAGACCGGTCGCGAAAGCGGGAATTGCGCGGAAGGTTCAGGTAGGCCATGATGAGGTCATGGCCATCACACCCCTGGACCGATTGCTGGAGTACAAGATGCACCTCTTGACCGACTCCCGGCAGCCCCGCGCCTACGCCACCTGGTGGCAGGACCTCACCACTGCGGCCTTCTCCGCGTGGTTCTTCGGCGGCCTCATCCTCGACGTCAACGCCCACGCCCGCGGCTGGGCCGAATCGTTCTTCACCTGGTGGCACCTGGCCTTCTACACCGGCTTCTTCGTCACCGCCGCCTGGATCGCCTGGATCTTCGTCCGCGCCCACCGCGCCGAGGGCCGCACCGGCATGGCCGCCGTCCCGCACGGCTACGGTCCCGCCGTGATCGGCGTGCCGCTCTTCATCGTCTCCGGCATCGCCGACATGATCTGGCACGAAGTGCTCGGCGTCGAGTCGAACCTCGCGATCCTCTTCAGCCCTTCGCATCTCACACTCGCCGCGGGCGGCGTCCTCGTCGTCGCCGCGCCCCTGCTCTCGGCCTGGCGGCGCGCCGCGCTCGCCGTGGAACCGGAGCCGATCCCGCTCGAAGCCCGCATGGCCGCGCCCGCGCTCTCCCTCGGGTACATCACGACCGCGCTGGTGCTCTTCCTCGCCTACCTGGTGCCGCACACGAACTCGCCGTACGCGGTGGGCGCGGCCCTACAGGGCCCCAACGTCTTCGAGGGCTTCCCAGTGGCGGGCATCGTGTTCACCACGGTGCTCGTGCTCGCGCTGGCGGTGCTCATGACCGGCAGGTTCCGGCTGCCGTTGGGGTTCTTCACCGTCGCGTTCGCGTACCCGGCCGTCATGGCCGGCGCCTACTCCGGTTTCGAATACGGCGGGTACGTCTGGATCTTCCTGCTCTCGGGCGCGTGGCTCGACTTCCTGGTCTGGCTCATCCGGCCTGAGCTGCGCCGCCGCCGCGACCTGCTGGTGCTGGCCGGGGCCTGGGCGGTGCCGGTCTGGGCCGCGTTCCTCATCGCGACCGGCGCTGTCACCGGGCTCTGGCCGGCCGCCGAGATCGGCCTCGGCGCGCCGGTCGTCGCGGCCGTGGTCGGCTGCCTGTTCATGCTCGTGGTCCAGCCCGAGCGGCGCGACGTGATGCCCCCGGCCCCGGTCGATCCCTCGCCGTTCGACGACGTGATCGCCCGCGCGAAGGCCATGACCGCCAACAAGCCCGCGGGCTAGCGGACGGCCCCGGCGCGGTACCGGGGCCGCTCCCGCTACTTCCTCAGCGCCGCAAGGCTTTCGGTCATCAGCTCGGTCGAGATGAGGGCCGTGCTGGTGCCCTTCGTGCGGCACGCGTACGCGCCCGCGACGCGCCCCGCGTCGAGCGCCATCGCGAGGTCCCCGCCCTGCGCCCGCGCCCAGAGCATCCCCGAGACGAACGCGTCGCCCGCGCCGTTGGAGTCCACGGGCGCCCAGTCGGTCCACCCGAGTTCGCGCACCGGGTCGATCGCGTCGTAGTGCTCGAGGGACCCGCCGCGCTCCAGGACGTACCCGCCGTGCTCGCCGTCCGTCGCGATCACGATTGAGGCGCGGCCGTTGTCGAGGACCCAGCGCATCGCCTTCTCGGGGTCCCCGCCGAGCCTCGCGGCCGACATGGTCACCAGGTCGGCGCGCTGCGCGAAGGCCTTCTGGTGCTCGGCCTCGCCGTCCCAGCCGTGCAGGTCGGTCGAGACCGTCACGCCTTCGGGGATGGCGGCCAGGACGTCCCGGGTGTGGTTCGGGATCGAGACGTGCACGTGCCGGGTGTCGGCCACGTGCGGCCCGAAGAACTCGGCGGGCATCCGCAGGTCGCCGTCGTGGCGGTAGTCGTAGAAGGAGAACCGGCGCCCGCCCGCGTCGACCAGGTTCACCGAGCGGGAGGTCCCGTTGGGGGAGATGAGGTGCCGGAAGTCCAGGCCGTGCTCTTCGTAGTGGCGGAGGACGAGGCGGCCCTGCTCGTCGTCGCCGATGTAGTCGATGAAGCGGGTGGCGAGGCCGAGGTGGAGGCAGCCGAGCGCGACCCCGTTGCCGGTGTGCGCCACGTAGTCGTAGATCGGTTCCACGCCGAGCGAGTCGCCCTCGCCGATCGCGATCTCGGGGACGCGCACGATGGTGTCGACGCCGACGCCGCCGACGACCAGGATGTCGAGCATGTGTTGGCTTCCTTTGCAAGAACTTGCAGGATTATCTGGAATGGATTGCAGGACTCGACCTTAGGTCGAGCCCCGCCATCGGTCAAGCCGCTATCGGACCACTCCGGTCCCGACCTTGCCCCGCCGGATCGCGTAGGCCAGCGTCGCCGCTCCGAGGGCCGGACCCCAGAGCCAGAACGGGAACGACCAGACGATGTCGTAGGCGCCCTGGCGGATTCCCGTCGCCGCCATGGGCACTGCCATGAACGTGAACACCGCCGCCATGATCGCGCCCGGGACGATCGCGATCATCGGCGGCACCGGCCGCCCCTTGACCGCGAACATCCAGAACGGCCAGCGCTCGCCCCAGCGCTGGCTCAGGCCCAGGCACAGCACGCCGCCGCCGAGCGCGGCGAAGCCGAGCAGCAGGCCCCAGACGCGGGTGGTCAGGTCGAGTTCGTCGCCGAGCGGACCGCCCATGTAGGGCCACGGGGTCAGCCAGCTCATGCGGACCAGGCCGTAGGGGAGGGCGCACGCGAAGGCGGTCCAGGCCGCGACCCGGCCCCACTTGGCGGCGTTCTCAGGGGCGAGCCAGGCGGGGACGGGCTCGCCGTCGCGGCGCCGCAGGAGCAGCTGGAGTGTCAGCGCGGTCCAGATCGCGGCGCCCGCGACGGTCCAGACCTGGGCGAAGAGGTAGCCGCTCATCGCCGCGATCGTGCCGCCGAGGTCCGCCGCGAATGCGCCTACGGCGGCGTAGTCGACGACTCCGGTGACGCCGAGGCCGACGACGACCGCCGCGATCGCGGCGGCGGTGACCATGCGCGCGATCGTGCCGCGCGCCAGCAGGACCGGGACGACGACGGCCGCGATCGGGATCAGGAAGGCGGCCAGGTACCCGGCGAACGAGATCGGTGTGATGGTGGTGAGCAGCAGCCCGAAGACCGCCGCGTAGAGCGCGGTGAGCGGCCACAGGCTCGGCCGGGCCCTGGCGATGAGGAGCCCGCCGATGCCGGCGGCGATGAGCGCGGCCGGCGCCGTCCAGTCGGGAACCGCTGCGGGGAGCGGGATCGTGGGGTCGTAGAGGTCGTGCGCGTAGGGGCCGTGCTCGGGGTCGAGGAGCTGCCAGAGCCCGATCGGGAGGGCCAGGAGCGACCAGAGGAAGGCGGCGATCGCGGTCAGTCGCGAGAGGCGGGTGGGCCGGGGGAGCGGCGTTGTCGTTGTCATGCGTTCAGATTCGCGGTTTCGGAGGCTCGTTTCCTCCCGCGCGGGGGCGACCGCGCTCCCCTCACAGGGGCGTCCGTGCTCCCCCGGGCGGGGGAACCGCCGGGAAACGTTGGGCGGGGACGACTCTGGGCTGCAACACGGGCGACCTGCGATTGCAATACCTGTTCGAGAAGGTCACGGACGCATCACAAACAGGATCGGGTGTGGTCACGACACATGTCATCACCACCACCACTGCCATAGTGTGTAACTCGGATCACGCAACCTCCAATATCTCCTGCTGGTCCTCTCGAACAGAAACTAGGAGCAACCATGTCTCGCTTTCCCCGAGCACTGCTGGCGGTCGCCACAGCGGGTATCACAGCGCTCTCGCTCACCGCATGCGGCGAAGATTCAGGATCAGGCGGCACTGACTGCGAAAGCGACGGCTTGAAGATCGGCACGATCCTGCCGCAGACCGGTTCGCTCGCGTTCCTCGGCCCGCCGGAGTTCGCGGGCGTCGACCTCGCCATCCAGGAGATCAACGAGGCCGGCGGCGTGCTCGGCTGCGACGCCACCGTCATCCACCAGGACTCGGGCGACACCACCTCGGAGATCGCGAGCCAGTCCGCCGACGCGCTCATCCGCCAGGGCGTCCACACCGTGATCGGCGCCGCCTCCTCCAGCGTGTCGCTCAGCTTCATCGACAAGCTCTACCAGGAGGGGATCGTCCAGATCTCGCCGGCGAACACCTCGCCCGAGTTCACCACGTACGCGAACGGCGACTACTACTTCCGCACCGCGCCCTCGGACGTCCTCCAGGGCCGCGTCCTGGCCGACACGATCATCGCCGACGGCCACGAGAAGATCGCCATCCTGGCCCTCCAGGACTCCTACGGCACCGGCCTCGCCGACGCCGTGGAGCAGAACTTCACGGACTTCGGCGGCACCGTCGTCGAGAAGATCGTGTACGACCCGTCCGCGACCGAGTTCTCGGCCGAGGTCGGGAAGGTCGCCGACTCCGGCGCCGACGCGGTCGTCCTCATCACCTTCAACGAGATCGTGAACCTGGCCCCGGCCCTCGCCGAAGAGAACATGAGCGCGCAGGACCTCGGCTGGTACCTCGTCGACGGCAACCTCTCCAACTACGGCGAGCAGTTCCCCGCGGGCTTCATGGAGGGCGCCAAGGGCACCTACCCGGGCGCCGACACCGCCGGCATCCAGGAGCGCCTCCTCGAGGTGGACCCGGAGCTCGTCGACTTCACGTACGGCCCCGAGTCCTACGACGCCACCGTGCTCGCGGCCCTCGCCGCGCTCCAGGGCGGCAAGGTCGACTCCGAGACCATCAAGGACAACCTGATCGACGTCAGCCGCGAGGGCACCAAGTGCAACGGCTACACCGAATGCGCCAAGCTGCTGGAGGACGGCGAGGACATCGACTACGAGGGCTACTCCGGCCCCATCGAGTTCTCGCCTGAAGGCGACGTCACCGCCGCGACCATCGGCGTCTTCCAGTACCAGGCCGACAACACCTTCGTGAACCTCGAGTACCGCTTCGGCGACCTCGAAGAGTAGAGCACCGGTTTCCTTCTGAAACGGCGATGCCCCCGGGGACCACAGGACCCCGGGGGCATCGCCTTATCCGTGTTCTAGCGAGCCTTCCCCAGCGTGCCCAGGTACAGCTCGACCACCTTCGGATCGTCGATCAGGCTCTCGCCCGGACCGGTGTAGGCGCTGCGGCCCTGGTCCAGCACGTAGCCCCGGTCGCAGATCTGGAGGCATCGCCGGGCGTTCTGCTCGACCATGACCACCGTGACACCGGTCTGGTTGATCTGCTTGGTGTTGAAGAAGACCTCGTCCTGCATCGCCGGGGACAGCCCCGCCGACGGCTCGTCGAGCAGCAGCACCGTCGGCTCCATCATGAGCGCCCGGCCCATCGCCACCATCTGCCGCTCGCCGCCCGAGAGCGAACCGGCCCGCTGCGCGCGCCGCTCGCCCAGGATCGGGAACAGGTCCGTCACGAAGTCGAACCGCGCCTTGAACGCCTTGGGCCGCAGGAACACCCCCATCTCGAGGTTCTCCTCGACCGTGAGCGCCGCGAACACGTTGTTCGTCTGCGGCACGAAGCCGACCCCCAGCGGCACCAGCTGGTGCGCCCTCCGGTTCGTGATGTCCTGGCCCCGCAGGGTCACCTTGCCGGAGGTGATGCCCACCAGCCCGAACATCGCCTTCAGCAGCGTCGACTTCCCGGCCCCGTTCGGGCCGATGATGCCCACCAGCTCGCCTTCGTTCGCGTACAGGTCCGTGCCGTTGAGGATCGACACGCCGGGCAGGTACCCGGCCGTCACCTCGTCGGCGCGCAGCAGCGCCTCCTGCGAGGCCGCCAGGTGCCCCTCGCGGGAGCACACCTCGGTGTCCGACTCGGGCACGTCCTCCAGGGGCACGCCCGTCGGCCCGATGCCGACCGCAGTCTCGTTGTCGCTCATGTCGTCTCCTAACGCTGAGCCGCGTCGTGGTGGGCGCCCAGGTACGCGTCGATGACCCGCCGGTCCGCCGAGATCTGGTCCGGCGTGCCCTCGGTGATCAGCTGCCCGGCCGCCATCACGGCGACCCAGTCCGCGATCTCGTGCACCATGTCCATGTCGTGCTCCACGAACAGGACCGTCATCCCTTCCTCGCGCAGGTCCTTGATGTGCTCCAGCAGCGACTGCTTCAAAGCCGGGTTCACCCCGGCCATCGGCTCGTCGAGCATGACCATCTTCGGATTGAGCATGAGCGCCCTGGCCATCTCGAGGAGCTTGCGCTGGCCGCCGGAGAGCTCTCCGGCGTAGTCCTCGCGCTTGTCGATGAGCTTGAACCGCTCGAGCAGCTCCATGGCCTTGGCGCGGTTCGCGGCCTCCTGGGCCTTCCACACGGGAGGGATCAGGCCGGCCCAGAACCGCTCGCCGACCTGGTTCGCGGCGCCGATGAGCATGTTGTCCATGACGGTCATGCGGGTGAGCGCCTTCGTCAGCTGGAACGTGCGGACCATGCCCGCCCGGGCCACCTGGTAGGAGCGCATCCGGTCGGCGCGGCGGCCGTCGAACACCCACTCGCCCCGGCTCGGCCGGTCGAAGCCGGTGAGCAGGTTGAAGAACGTGGTCTTGCCCGCGCCGTTCGGCCCGATGAGGGCCGTGATGGTGCCCCGCTGGACCTCCAGGTGCTGCACGTCGACGGCGACGAGGCCCCCGAAGGCGCGGCGCACGCCGGTGGCCTTCAGGATCGGATCCTGTTTGGGCGCACCGGGTTCGGGCGGCACGTCCGCGAGGGACGCGCGCGCCGCGGTGATGCCCGCTCTGGCGTTGCCCACCGGCGCTTCCGGTTCGGTCTCTGGCTGCGCTTCATCGGACATCGAGCATCAGCTCCCTTCGGTTGCCGAGGATCCCCTGCGGCCGGAAGATCAGCAGCAGGACCATGCCGAGGCCCAGCAGGAAGAACACGAGCGGCCCCACCTGCGTCTGGTTGATGATGTCGGTCGAGATCAGCCCCGAGTTGATCGCCTCGCTCAGGCCCTGCGCGAAGATGTTGTACAGGAACCAGAACAGGGCCGCCCCGAGCACGGGCCCGAAGAGCCGGGCCGCGCCGCCGAGGATCAGGACGATGTAGAAGTAGAACGTGAAGTCGGTCGAGAACGCGTCCGGCTGCACGTTGGCGCGGGCGAGCGCGAACACGAACCCGGCGACCGCGCCGATGAGGCCGCCGATGACCAGCGCCTGCATCTTGTACGCGAACACGTTCTTGCCCAGGCTCCGCACGGCCTCCTCGTCCTCGCGGATGCCCTTGAGGACGCGGCCCCACGGGCTGTGCACGAGCAGGCCGAGGATCCCCAGGAAGATCGCGATGAGCGCCCAGCCGACGGCCATGACCCACAGGTCGCGGTTGGAGTACTGGAGGTCGAACAGCCCGAAGTCGACGATGAGGCGCCCGCTGTCCATGGAGATGAAGCCGAGCGTCCAGGTCGCGTCCGGGGGGAACGGGTTGAGTTCGAAGAACGGGTCGGAGAACTCGCGCATGCCGTCCGAGCCGCCGGTGTGCTCGGCCCAGACGGTGGCCCGGAAGAGCCGCCGCACGATCTCGGCCGCGGCGATCGTGACGATCGCGAGGTAGTCGGCGCGCAGGCGCAGGGTCGGTATGCCCATGAGCAGGGCCAGGATGACCGCGGCGCCCAGGCCGATGATGATTCCCAGCCAGAACGGCAGCCCGAAGGCCGCCACTGAGAGCGCGAGGCCGTAGGCCCCGACCGCGGCGAACGCGGCCTGGCCGAAGTTGAGCAGGCCCGTGTAGCCGAACTGGAGGTTGAGGCCGATGGCCCCGAGGGCGTACACGAGCATCGTCGGCCCGATGGCCTGCGTGAGCGCCTGGCTGAAGACGAACTGCCAATCCATTTCGCTCTCCTAGCCGATTCTCTCGCGGCGGCCGAGGATGCCCTGCGGCCGGGTGAGCATGATGATGATGAGGACGGCGAGCGCGCCGACGTACTTCAGCTCGGGCGCGATCACGAGGGTCGACATCTGCACGAACACGCCGATGAGCATCGCGCCGACGAACGCGCCGAACGCGGTGCCGAGCCCGCCGAGGACGACCGCGGCGAACACCATGAGGAGCAGGTGCTGGCCCATGTCGAACTTGACGCCGTCGCTGATCGAGAGGAACACGCCGGACATGGCCGCGAGCCCGCCGCCGATGGTCCACACCAGGCGCACGACCTGGGTCACGTTGATGCCGGTGGAGGCCGCGAGCGACGGGTTGTCGGCGACGGCCCTGGTGGCCTTGCCGAGCCGGGTGTAGACGAGGGCGAGGCCGACGGCGATGCACACGCCGAGCGCGATCAGGCCGGTCACGACCTCCTTGGGGGCGATCACGAGCCAGCCGAAGTCCCAGGGCTGCTGGCCCACGTACTCGTCGTAGCGCTTGCGTTCGCCGCCGAAGAAGAAGAGCGTCGCGAAGCGGATGAGCAGGGCCACGCCGATCGAGATGATCATCATCGAGACGAGGCCGGTGCCGCGTTTGAACAGCCGCGACCACAGGCCCCAGTCCTGGACCCAGCCGAAGGCGGCGCCGAGGAGGACCGCAGCGATCGCCGCGACCCATACGGGGAGCCCGAAGGTGAGGTTGAACAGGAGGGCCATGACCCCGCCGAAGGTGACGAGGTCGCCGTGGGCGAAGTTGGTGAGTCCGGTGGTGCCGAAGACCATCGAGAGTCCGACGGCCGCGAGGGCGATCATCAGGCCGAAGTGGAGGCCGGAGACCAGGAGGCTGGCGGCGCGGGTGGCGCCGCCCTCGTCCTCGATCTCGCCGAGGTTCTCGCCGTTCTCCGCGGCTTCAGGGTCGGCGGTCGACTCGCCGCCGGTCTCGCCGGACTCTTCGCCGGAGGTGGAGGGCTCGTCCCCGCCGGGGTCTGTACCGCCGACGACCTGTGTGTCGAGTGGGAACAGCACGGTCCGGTCGGAACTGATGGTGACTTCGAGTTCCGGCTTGCCGTTGCGCACGACCAGGCCGTCGGGGAGGGTGGACTCGTCCAGGGTGACGAGGTAGTCCCCGCCGGCGTCGAGCGGTACGGCCCAGGTGCCGTCCTCGGCGCTCTGGACCGTCGCGATCTCGGTGCCCGCCGCGTCGGCGACGGTGATCGAGACCCCCGCGACCGGTTCGTCCTGCTGGTTCTCCAGCGTGCCGTGGACGCCGAAGGCGTCCTGGGCGGTGGCGCTGCTGTTCACCCCCAACCCCAGCAACAGGCCGGCGAACGCAGCCGACAGCAACAACACTGCACGTCTCAATGGGCCCCCTCGGGAGGTTTGGGCTTCGGAACCCGCGCATCGTGGATTGTTCGAGAAACACGAAACGTCGGGAGTGACTCGGATCTTATGGAGAGCTGAGTAACAACTGCAGGTGTCGTTATCGAACCGTTGCAAATGTGGCTCAGATGTTACCGGCGACCACCTTCGTTGCGTCCTGTTGTTCCCTACGTCCGTTGCGGGCGCATTCGAGACTGATGACATCCGCGCGACGTTCCAGATACCCTTTTCCGCGCCCCGACTTCCCCTCCGGACACCGCCCGGCCACGCGGTGTGAGAGGATATTGCCCGCTCGGGGCAGTAGCTCAGCTGGTTAGAGCAGGGGACTCATAATCCCTGGGTCGCGGGTTCAAGTCCTGCCTGCCCTACAGAGCGAAGGCCCCGCGCTTGGCGGGGCCTTCCTTATGCTCATGCGCGTCCGGCGGGCTTGCGCAAGTGGACGAGTTCGACGCCCGGTCCGCCCGGAGCGCGGTGCGATTCGGTGTAGCCGAGGCGCCGGTAGAGGCGCAGATTCGACTCGCTCTTCGCGCCCGTGAACAGCGCGAGATGCGCAGTGCCATGCGCCGCAAGGCCTTCGAGGGCCGCGATCAGCCGCGAACCGATGCCGCGGCCCTGCAGGTCAGGGGCCACCACGATCCGGCCCAGATGCAGTACGTCGCCTTCCTGGCGCGCCCGTCCCGCGCCCACGATGCGGCCGTTCCAGACCGCCTTCAGGACGTGGACCGCATCGATCTGCGCCGCAACCTCCTCCACCGTCTCCGTAAGCGGCGGGATGAACGGGTCGCCGTTGAGCTGCGCCTCGCTGACATACGCGGCGCGCGAGAGGGTCAGGATCTCCCCGGCGTCAGCGGGTTCGGCGGGGGCGATGACGGGTCCGGCCATGGCGGGAGCGTAAACCCGGCCCGGCCCCGGGGCAAGCCCGATCCCGCCGGGCGGGCTTCATGGCCGGACGCCGGTGCCTACCAGGGGACCACTTCGGTGGCGAAGTACTCGTTGCCCTCCTGGAAGAAGCCGCCGTTCGGCCCGTCCGCAGGGAGCAGCGCCAGCTTCACCGCGGCCTTCGCGGCGTCCTCGGGCTTGCGCCAGCCCTGGTTGCCGTTCAGGTCGGTCGCGGTGTAGCCCGGGGTCATCGCGTTGATCTTGATGCCGGTGGGCGCCAACTCCTTGGACCAGGACACGGTCAGCATGTTCAGCGCCGACTTCGAAGCGCCGTACGCGCCGCCCTGCATCGCCGCGAACTCGTGGTCGCCGGTCATGAAGCCGAGCGAGCCGACCTCGCTGGAGACGTTGACGATCCGGCCCGCGTCCGACTTGCGGATGAGCGGCAGGAACGCGTTGGTCACCGAGACGACCCCGATGACGTTGGTCTCGAACACCTTCCGGGCCGTCGCCACGGTGAGCTCGCTGGTGTTCCAGTCGCCGTCCGCCAGCGCGATACCCGCGTTGTTGACGAGCACGTCGAGTCGGCCGAACTCGTCCTCGACCCGTTTCGCGGCGGCGGCGACCACGGCCTCGTCGGTCACGTCGAGATACAGGAAGCGGGCGTCCAGGCCCTCCTCCCGGAGCGCTGCGGCGGCCTGCTCGCCGCGCTCCTGCGAACGCGCGCCGATGAGCACGGTGTGGCCCTCCGCGCCGAGGGCGCGGGCGATGTGGAATCCGATGCCCTTGTTGGCGCCGGTAATGAGGGAAACACTGTTGCGAGCGGTCTTGGCGGGTGTCTGGTTCTCGTTCATGCCTACGAGCCTGCGCTCGATTGGGCGCCTTGCAAAGAGGACCGTTTATGGTGGTACCGGCCGTACCTGGTTCCGGTCGGCGATCCGGGGCATGATCGTGGGCATGGACCGCCAGCAGCTCGCCGACTTCCTCCGCACCCGCCGCGCCGCGCTCCGGCCCGGCGACGTGGGCCTGCCCGAGGGGCCGCGGCGGCGCACGCCCGGCCTGCGGCGGCAGGAGGTCGCGCAGTTGGCCGGGATCTCGGTTGAGTACTACATCCGCCTCGAACAGGCCCGCGGGCCGAAGCCGTCGCGGCAGGTGCTCGGCGCGCTGGCGCGGGCGCTGATGCTCGTCCACGACGAGCGGGCCCACCTGTTCAACCTCGCCGACGAGCGGCCGGACACGAGCGCCGCGGGTCGCGGCGAGGTGCCGCCGACGATCCGGAACCTGCTGGCCGGGCTCGACGACTTCCCCGCCTACGTGGTGAACGCGGCGTACGACATGCTCGCCTGGAACCCGCTCGCGGATCGTCTGATGGGGTGGCTCTCGAAATTGTCGCCCGAGCAGCGGAACATCCTGCGCACGAACTTCTCCGGCCCGCATGCCGGTGCGGCCCTGTCGGATTCGCGCTATGCGGGGTTCCTGCGCCAGTGCGTGGCCGACGTGCGCGCCTCGCTCGCCCGCGATCCCGGGGACGCCGTGCTGCGGGCGCTCGTGGACGAACTCCTGCGGTCCAGCCCCGAGTTCGGAGAGCTGTGGGCCGACCACGAGGTCGGCGTCCGCACCGTCCAGACCAAGCGGGTCGTGCACCAGGAGTACGGGCCGCTCGAGTTCGACTGCCAGGTCCTGGAGGTGCCCGGCACCTGCTTCCGGATGATCTTCTATGTGCCGCAGCCGAATTCGCGCACCGCCGAGGTGTTCGCGGCGATGGCCGCATTGGCGCCCGTCACTCCCGAAACCCCTGCGCGCAGTTCGTAACGCCGCGGCGACCGACATCACGCAGGAATTTCATCTCCCGGACTTTTGCTCGGACGGCGAGTGTATCTATGCTTGGTTCCAGAGGCGCGGCAAACGCCTCCCGCTCTTGAACAGCGACCGGTAAGGCAAGGACGCAGCCGGTGACAGCCTCAGCGTTCTCACCCTCCCCACTTCCTTCCCGGAGCTGCTCCCATGCGCATGCCCCTGTTCGCCATGTCAATCGGTGCGTTCGGCATCGGCACCGCCGAGTTCGTCATCATGGGCATCCTGCCCCAGGTGGCCGCCTCCTCGGGCGTCTCGCTCGCCGAGGCCGGCCTCGCCGTCTCGGCCTACGCCATCGGCGTCGTCCTCGGCGCCCCGCTGCTCACCGTCGCCACCACCCGCGTCCCCCGCAAGCCGCTGCTCATCTCCCTGATGGGCTGGTTCGCGCTCGCCAACCTCGTCACCGCCCTGGCCCCCGACTTCGGCACCCTGCTCGCCTCCCGGTTCTTCGCCGGGCTCCCGCACGGCGCGTTCTTCGGCGCGGCCGCGGTGGTCGGCGCGAGCCTGGTCTCCTACGAGCGGCGCGCCCGCGCGATCTCGGGGATCATGTCCGGACTGACCGTGGCGACGATCGTGGGCGTGCCCGCGAGCGCCCTGCTCATCGGCCAGTTCTCCTGGCGCTGGATCTTCGCCGCCGTGGCCGCCCTCGGCCTGGTGGCCGCCGCCGCGATCTGGTTCACGGTGCCCGACACCCGCGGGGTCATCGTGCCCACCAAGGCCGCCGACGAGATCCGGGCGATCCGCTCCAAGCGCGTCCTGCTGCCGCTCATCACCGGCGCGGTCGGCTTCGGCGGGATGTTCGCGGCCTACACGTACCTGACGCCGATCCTCGAAGAGGTCACCGGCCTCGGCGCGGTCGCCATCGCGATCACCCTCGCGGTGTTCGGCCTCGGCCTCACCGCCGGGAACATCCTCGGCGGCCACGTCGCCGACCGCGCCCCGATCCAGGGCCTGTTCGCCTCGTTCACCACCATCGCGGCCGTGCTGCTGATGATGTACTTCACGATGGCGAACCCGGTCCTGGCGATCGCCGGGGTGTTCCTGATGGCGCTCTCGTCCTCGCTGGTCGGCCCGATCATGCAGCGGCTGCTGCTCGACGGCGCCCACGCCGCCCCGTCGCTCGCGTCCTCGCTGCACCACGCGGCCTTCAACCTCGCCAACGCGAACGGCGCCTGGCTCGGCGGCCTGGCCCTCTCGGCCGGGCTGAGCCTGACCGCGCCGATCCTCGTCGGCGTCGGCCTGGCCCTGGCCGGTCTCGCCCTCTCGGTCCCGCTGGCGCGGGCCCACACCGAGGCCGAGGTCCTGCCGGTGGTCCCGAGCCACCTGACGACCGCCGAACTTGCCCGGGCCTCGTAAGCGAAGGCCCCGAACCGCATCGCCGCCTCGGCCGACCCGGCCGGGGCGGCGCCGTCGTCCCGGTGCGCGATGCTGCCCGCCCTACGGAATCAGCACCACCTTGCCGGTCGTGCCCCGGTGCTCCAGCGCCCGATGGGCCTTGGCCGCCTCGGACAGCTTGAAGGTGTGCACTGCGGGCCGGAGCCTTCCGGCCGCGAGCTCCGCCAGCGATCGCTCTTCGAGGGTCCGCAGACCGCCCAGCTTCTGGAGGAGCTTCGGGCCGAGCGCACCCGAAACCGTGAGGCCGCGTCCCACGATGTCCTCGACCGTGGCCGCGGTGGCCTTCCCCGCCGACCATCCGAAGACCACCATCCGGCCGCCGAAGCCCAGCCGGTCGAAGGCGGCCCGGCCGGTCTCGCCGCCGACGGAGTCGAACAGCAGCGTCGCCTCGCGGCCCTCCAACGCCTCGTCGAGTACCGAAGTCCAGTCCTCGGCCTTGTAGTCGATCGCAGCGTCGGCCCCGTTCTCAGCGACCTGCCGCACCTTGTCCGGCCCGCCCGCGAGGCCGACCACGTAGGCGCCCGCGTTCTTCGCGGCCTGCACCAGCAGCGTGCCGATCCCGCCCGCAGCGGCCGGGACGATCACCACGTCCTCAGGGGTCACCGGGCCGACCGACAGGACCATGAGAGCGGTCCGGCCGGTGCCGATCATCGCGATCGCCTCCGCGAACCCGGCGCCCTCGGGGATCTCGTGCACGTGCTCGACCTCGCGCACGGCCTTCTCGGCGTATCCGCCGGAGGCGAACCCGAGATGGGCGACCACGCGCTTGCCGATCCACGACGCGTCGACGCCCTCGCCGACCGCGTCGACGATCCCGGCCGCCTCGCGGCCGGGGATCATCGGCAGGTCCGGGAGCGGGTAGGGGCCGTTCTTCTCGCCGCTGCGGAAGGTCGTGTCGAGCAGGTGGACTCCGGCGGCGCGGCTGTCGATGCGCAGCTGCCCGGGACCGGGCTCAGGGTCGGCCACCTCCTCGTACACGAGCACTTCGGGGCCGCCGAATTCGTGTTGCCTGATCGCGTGCATGTCGTCCCTCATCTCCTCGGTGGGTGTGAAGACAACTGTAGGAACGGGGCGACTGGGTCCGCATCTGTCGAGCGACTGAACCTGCCCCTGACGAAAGTCAGGGGTGCCGTAAACCCGGATCGATGCCCAAGCCGCTCAACAGGTCGCGGGACTCCTCCCGGCACCGCTCGGCCTCCTGCGGGTGCCCGGCCGCCTGGTAGGCGTCCGCCAGCGCGCGCAGGCTGCGCGCCTGCCGCAGCGGGTCGGGCATCGCGGCGAACACATCGCAGGCCTGCCTGCCCATGTGCACGGCCCGGCGGAGGTCGCCGTCGGCGGTGTAGAGCTTGCACAGCACGCGGGCCTTCACGGCGAGGGTCTCCGAGGTCTCGTACCGGTCCAGCGGCGCCGCCCGCTCGACGGCGTCGCGGGCGTGGTCGAGCTGCTCGGTGTCGACGTAGAGCTCGGCGAGCCAATAGGTGTAGACGAGCTGGTGCCGCCAGGCGTTGACCTGCTCGACCAGTTCGAGGCCGTGCAGCAGCGCGGCCTCGGCGCGCGGGTAGTCCTGGTCGGCGTGGTGCACCGCGGCCTGCCGGAAGTAGAGCCGCGCCCGGTAGTACTTGGACGGGTGGTCGCGCAGCATCTCGGCGATCTCGTGGCAAAGCTCCTCGGCGGAGCTGATGCGGCCCTGGTCGGCGTACAGCTCCGAGAGCGACAGCAGCGGGTAGACCGTGGTCGGCCCGTCCTCGGCGGACGCGTCGAGCTCGCGGGCCTTCAGCAGCAGCGTCTCGGACTCGGCGAAGATGCCCATGCGGCGGAGCACCGTGCCGAGCGAGGTCAGCACCTCGACCTGGACGGAGCGGTTCCCGGAGCGCTCGGCGGCGAGCATCGCCTCGCGCAGCAGCGAGACCGCCTCCCGGTAGCGGCCGAGCTGGGTGAGGGTGGTGGCGAGGTCGTTGCGGGCCTTGCCGGTCGCGTCGCCGTGCGGGGTCCTGCGGAGGTATTCGAGGGTCTTCTCCGCGAACGTCTTGGCCTGGTGGAGGTCCCCGGACGCGTAGGCGACGGCGTCCGCGAGCGCGAAGGCGCGCACGGCGTCCATGGGCTCGTCGGAGCGCACGCCGGTCGCGATGCCGCGTTCGGCGACGAGGGCGAGTTCGGGGAGCTCGTACTGCGAGTCGGCGAGCGGCCGACGCCCGGTGAGGTCCTCCCGGTATCCGGCGTCGGCGAATGCGATGAGCCGCGTGAGCAGCCGCGAGACCTGCGGGTGGCCGTTCCATTCGAGGAAGGTCGCCACGATGTTGCGGTACTCCAGCACCGGGAGCCGGGTGGAGCCCTGTGCGTACCACTCGACGGCCTGCTCCCGGAGCCGTTGCAGCGCAGCCGGGTCGAACGCCGCCTCGGCCTTCCGGCGGGCGTATTCGCGCACCAGGTCGTGGAAGCGGTAGCGGCCGGGCCGGTACTCGTCGATCCGGTGGGCGGCGACGAGGCTGGCCAGGAGCCGTTCGGCCGCTTCGGGTTCCCACGTGACGAGCGCGCACGCGAGGCCCTTGGAGAAGTCGGTGCCCGGCAGGCACGCGAGGTTGAGGTACAGCAGCTCCTCTTCGGGTTCGAGCGCCTGGTAGGACAGGTCGAACGCGGCCGCGACGGTGGTCGTGGGGTCGCCTTCGACGGCGAGGCGGGAGAGCCGGTCGCGCCCGGCGAGGGCCGTGGCGGTCTCCGCCAAGGTGGTGCCGGGCTGCGCGTCGAGGTTGGTGCCGACGATCCGCAGCGCCAGCGGCAGGCCGCCGCAGAGTTCCGCGACCCGCTGGGCCGCTTCGGGTTCGCGCTCGACGCGGTCCTCGCCGATGAGGCTCCTGAGGAGCCGCACCGAATCGTCGCCGTCGAGCGCGCCCACGGTGACCTGCCGGATGTCGTGCGCGGCGGCGAGATCGGGGAGCCGTCCGCGGCTCGTGACGACCGCGACGCATCCGGCCGTCGCGGGCAGCAGCGGCAGCACCTGGGCCGAGTTCCGGGTGTTGTCGAGGATGAGGAGCGTCCGGGTGTCCGCGAGGCGCGAGCGCAGCAGCGCGGCCGCCTCGTCGAGGTCCGAGGGGATGGCCTCGGTGGGAACCCGCAGCGCCCGCAGGAACCCGGCCAGCGCGTCGAGCGGCGCCAGTGAGGGCGCCCGGTCGAAGCCGCGAAGGTTCACGTACATCTGCCCGTCCGGGAACCGCTCGCGCACCAGGTGCGCCCAGTGCAGTGCCAGCGTGGTCTTCCCGGAGCCGCCGATCCCGGAGATCACGGCGACCTGCGGGCCCCCTTCGAGCAGCCGGTCGAGGACCGCGAGCTGCTCGGTGCGGCCGGTGAAGTGGACGCTGTCGGAGGGCAGCTGGGCCGGGGACGGCAGTTCCGGCCCCGGTTTGGGGGCGTCGGGTTTCGGTGCGGCCCTGAGGGACGGGTCATCGCGGAGGATCGCGGTGTGCAGGTCCCTGAGGCGCTGGCCGGGGTCGATGCCGAGCTCCTCGGCGAGCTGGCGGCGGATCGACTCGAACACGTCGAGGGCCTCGGCCTGCCGGTCCTCGCGGTAGAGCGCGGTCATGAGCAGTTCGGCGGTGTGCTGCCGGTACGGGTGCGCTTCGAGGACGCGCCGCAGGTCGGCGACGACCGATACGCCTGTGGTGAGCGCGAGTTCGAGTTCGGCGCGGCTCTCCTCGGCTGCGGCGCGCTCCTCGTCCCAGCGGCGCGCCCCGGCCTCGATGACGCGGCCGCCGAGCCCGGCAAGGGTCGGGCCGCGCCACAGGTCGAGGGCTTCGCGAAGACTCGCGAGGGCCGCTTCGGGTTCGGAGGCCGCCTCCTGCTCGCGGGCGATGCGGACGGTCCGCTGGAAGCGCAGCGAGTCGAGCTTCTCGGGGCGCACCCGCAGCCGGTAGCCGTCGCCGACGGTCTCGAGTTCGCTGGTGCCTGCGGAGAGCAGGAGTCCGCGGGCGCTCGCGACGGTGTTCTGGACCTGCCGCCGCGCGGTGGCCGGCGGTACCTCCCCCCAGATCGCGTCGACGAGCTTCGGCAGGGGCACCACGTGTCCGGCTTCCAGGAGCAGCACGGCGAGCAGCCGGGGCAGGGTCCGCCCGGGCAGCGCCACGGGCAGGCCCTCCCAGGCCAGCTGCAGGGGCCCGAGGATGCCGAAATCCACGGTCCACCTCCCGGGGGAGTCGAGGTGCGGCCGTCATTGCATGGGGACGAATCCAGTCTATGGGCAGATCATGATCAATTGGGAACGCTCGCTTCAGGTATCCGCAGAGTGACGATGCAGGTACCGGTCTTTGTCTCATGAACGACTCGTGAAGGTCTTGACGCGGCCGCCGCGATGCTCGACGTAACGAGCAAAGGAGGAGCGATGTTCACGAGACAGCGTCCCGAGTCCCAGACCAGGCCGCAGGAGGCCCGCGCCAGGTTCCGGGGCGGCCTGGTCGCCACGACGAGCGGCTGGTCGCACGGCTACGTGCAGGCGAACCTGGTGTCCGTTCCGGCCCGCCATGCGATCGCGCTGCGCCGCTTCGCGGTCCGCAACCCGCAGGCCTGCCCGCTGCTCGACGTGGTCGGGCCGGGCCGGTACCGGACCGAGCTGGCGTTCGGCGCGGACCTGCGGCGCGACCTGCCCGTGTACCGGGTGTGGCAGAAGGGCGAGCTGGTCGCGGAGCGCACCGACGTGGCGGACCTGTGGGGCACCGACCTGGTGACGTTCCTGACCGGCTGCACGTTCACGTTCGAGCCGTTCCTGGAGCGGGCCGGCATCCCGCTGCGCCACCTCGAGCAGGGCGTCAACGTCCCCATGTACCGCACGACCTTGAAATGCCTGGGCGCCACGCGGTTCCGCGGCCCCGTGGTGGTCTCGATGCGGCCGGTCCCGGCCGCGATGGCGGACCACGCGGCGGCGATCACCGGGGACATGCCGTACGCCCACGGCGCTCCCGTCCATATCGGACGCCCCGCCGCCATCGGCATCCGCGATCTCGCCAAGCCCGACTTCGGCGACCCGGTCTGGCTCCACGACGGCGACGTGCCCGTGTTCTGGGCGTGCGGGGTGACGCTGCAGGAGGCGGTGGTCAAGGCCAAGCTGCCGTTCGCGATCACGCACGCGCCCGGGCACATGCTCATCACCGACCGCCGCGCCAAGATCAACGACACCGGGGAGATCCGCCTCCTCCGCTAAGCCGGGCCCGGCGTCGCCCCCGCCGATGCCGGGGCCGGCTCGGGCAGGCGGAACAGCCCCAGGAACCGCTCCGCCATGGCCTGGTCGCCCTGTACGGTGACGCGGCCCGCGTGCAGCGAGACGTCGAGGCTGCGGCTGCCCAGGGTGAGGCGCTTCAGCGTCTCGGCGTCGGTGCGGATCACCGCGTGCGGGTGCTCGGGCCGGCCCGGCGCGAGGAGCAGCTGCGCGTCGATGATCTCGGCGATGAACGGCCGGTCGTCGACCCAGAGCTCGAACGCCGCGTCGAAGCCCCGCGCCGCCACGGGCATGAACAGGGTCCGCATCGAGAGGATCAGCGCGTCGGCGCCCATCGGCGCGTCAAGCGGGATCGCCGCCGAGCGGGCGCCCCAGCGCAGCAGGAACACGATCACGGGCTCGAGGTCGCGGCCCCATTCGGTGAGCTCGTACACCTTGGACGCGGCCGGGGGCGGCAGGCGCCGCTTGGAGATCACGCCGTGCGATTCGAGTTCGCGCAGCCGCTGCGAGAGGACGTTCGCGCTGGCCCCGTGGAGGCCCGCGCGGAGGTCGGTGAAGCGCTTGGGTCCCAGGAGCAGTTCGCGGACGATGAGGAGCGACCAGCGCTCGCCCACGAGGTCGAGCGCGTGGGCGGCCGGGCAGCCGTCGCCGTAGGTGCGCACGGTTCCTCCAAAACACGGCGGGGTGAAACCGCAGGTGAATCCCATTGCGGTAGTACGTACTCATCCTAAGGTCCCGTAAGACCAGCAGCAAGTCCTGGTAAATGACCAACAGATCTCAGAACGGTAACGTGCGCTCTGTAAAAGGTGCGTGACGCCGCGCCCGTCCGCCTTGCGCGGGCTCGAATCATGCGGCACCATTCAGGGCGTGCCAGAACTGACCGCCTCCTCGCTGATGGAGCACCACCAGGCCGCCAGCACGCTGGTCGCCCTCCTCGAAGGCAACGGCCGCTTCTTGGCGGGCGAGCCCCGGTACAAGCGCGACATCACGGCGGCCCGCGAGGCCGCCCCCGGGCAGACGCCCAGTGCCGCGGTCTTCACATGCATCGACTCGCGGGTCACCGCCGAGAGCGTGTTCGACTGCGACTTCGGCCAGCTCCTTGTGGTCCGCACCGCCGGGCACGTGCCCGACCGGGCCGCCGTCGGCTCGCTCGAGTTCGCCGTAGCCGAGCTCGGCGTGGCACTCGTGGTCGTGCTCGGGCACGAGCGCTGCGGGGCGATCAACGCGGCCCTCCACGCGGTCGAGGACGACGCACACGACCCGCGCACCGACTACCTCGTCGAGCAGCTGTGGCAGCCCGCGTCCCAGGCGTGGTCGGAGACGAAGGAGCCTGAAGAGGCCGCGTCGCGCGCGATGCGCCTGCAGGTGCGCCGCACCGTCGCCGATCTGGGCCGCCGCGAGAACCTCGACGGCGTCCTGGTGGTCGGCGCGGTCTACGACCTGGACACGGGCAGAGTAACGCTCATCGACGAGAACTGAACGCGAAGAGCTGTCAGAATCAGGGTATGAGCGACCAACCCTTGACCGAGGCCGAGATCGAGCTCGCGCTGTCGGACCTCCCCGGCTGGAGCCACATCGGCGACCGCCTGGAGCAGACCTGGACCTTCGGCGGCCACCTCCAGGCCCTCGCCGCCGCGACCGCCGTCGGCTTCCTCAACGAGCAGCGCGACCACCACGCCGACCTGACGATCAACTACAACCGCCTCCGCGTCTCGACGACCACCCATTCCGCCGGGAACAAGGTCTCCGCGAAGGACACCGACCTGGCGCGGGCGGTCAGCGACCTGCTTGCGTAGCACCGGAAGTGGCCGCTGCGCCGCGTGGTGCGCCTGTGTCCCTTATGTGTACTACCTGCGAAAACGGGGAACGCAAAGGGCCTTCGTCTTTGCGATGATGAAGGAAGCACAGGTGGGAGCACGTCATGGACGCATTTGCCGCTCGGGCCTCCAGGACCGACAAGCGCATCGCCCTCGACCGCCTCGCCAGGGCCCGGCGCAGGGGCATGATCGACACCCGGGAGTACCGTCTGCGGCGGCAGCTGGCCGAAAGGGCCGACAGCGTCGCCGACCTCCAGACACTCCTGCTGGACGTCGGCGACGACCAGCTCGGCCGGGACCACTGGCGTTACGGCCGCTGGCGCGGGCCGGTCAAGGACGGCCGCGAACTCGAGATCCAGCGCTTCGTGGGCGCGCTGTTCCTCTTCGCCGCGCTCGCCGTGGTGATCGTCTGCGTGTCGGTCGCGATCATGCTCTACGAGCACTTGCACTAAGCGACGAGCGCCTTCAGCTTGTCCCGCAGGGCGTCGAGGGTCTCGGCGATCCACGGCATCTCCAGCGGGTCGTTCGAGAGCAGCGCCGCGAGGCGCTCGGAGTCGGACTCGCCGTAGATGCCGGTGACGGCGACGCGGATCGTCAGCGCCGCCGGGTCGTCCCCGAACGCGTCCCCGGCGATGACCACGATCCCGAACTCGTCCAGCAGGACCCGGGCGAGGTCGGCGCTCGTGCGCACGCCCCAGCGCTCGGCCAGCGCCGCGCGGAGCGGCTCGAACTCCGGCCACACGTAGAAGCCGCCCTGCGGGACGCGCACGTCGCAGCCGACGGCCGCGAAGACCTCGGCGACGGCGGTCGCGACCGAGCCGTGCAGCCGCCGCGCCATGGCGACCCGGTCGACCAGCTCGGCCGGGTCGGACCAGGCGTACGCGGCGGCGTGCTGCATCGGCAGCGGCGCGGAGGACCACAGCTCGGAGGCGATGCCGCGCACCGACTCCTGAAGCCGCTGCCCCAGTTCGGAATCAGGGAACCGGGCCGCGCCGATGCGCCAGCCGCCCAGCGCGTAGTTCTTGGACAGCGCGGTGGTCGTCACCGTCCGCTCGGGCGCCCACTGACCGGGGGACGGGAACGCGCCGGGCTTGAAGACGAGGTCGCGGTAGATCTCGTCGGCCACGATGATCAGGTCCAGTTCGCGGGCCGCCTCGCACAGGGCCCGCACCGACGCCTCGGAGGCGAGCCGTCCGGTCGGGTTGTCCGGCAGAGTGACCACCACGAGGCGCGGATCGCGGCCCGCGGCGCGCGCCTCGCGCACGGCCGCGACCATGAGTGCGGCGTCGGGGACCCCGCCCTCTCCCGCGGGCACGGGCACCCGGATCGGCTCGCGGCCGAGCAGCTGCGACTGGGCCGCGTACGACACCCACGCGGGCTGGGGGAGCACGACCTCGCCGCCGACGGCGTGCTGGAGCGCGAACAGGAGCGGCTTGGAGCCGGGCCCGAGGAGCACCTGCCCCGCGTCGGTCGGGTTGCCGCGGCGGGTCCAGTACCCGGCAGCGGCCTCGCGGGCCTCCTCCGTCCCGGCGACGGGCCCGTACGCGATCCGGCCGGCGGCCTGGGCGAGGTGCTGGCTCAGCAAGGGGTGCACCGGAATCCCTGCTTCACCGAAACCGAGCGCGAGCACCTCCTGCCCGGCGGCGCGGCGAGCGGCTACGGCCTCATTGGCGGCGAGGGTGGCGGAGACGGTCACGGGTGACTCCTTGGTGGATGGTCGTTCGACCTGCACCAATCTCCTCTTCAGGGAGCATCAACGCAAGTATTTCTAGCTTTCGCCGAGGGTAAGATTTCCTTATGCTAGACGTGCGCCGCCTGCGGCTTCTCTACGAATTCGCGGCCCAGGGATCGATATCCGCCACTGCCGTGGCGACCGGCCAGACCGCCTCCGCCGTCTCACAGCAGTTGGCCGCCTTGGAGAAGGAGACCGGCGTGTCACTCCTCGAACGCACCGCCCGGTCCGCCCAGCTGACCGACGCGGGGCGCCGGCTCGTGGCCCACACCGCGCACATCCTGGAGGCCATCGACGCCGCCGAGACCGACCTCGCCGCCGAGTCCGCCGAACCGCGCGGGCGCGTCACCGTCACCGCGTTCCCCACCGTCGCCGTGGCCCTCGCGGGCCCGATCGTGCGGCGCCTGCGCCGCTACCCCGAACTCCAGATGGTGCTGCTCCAGCAGCACACCGTCTCCGAATCCCTCTCGCGCGTGCGCTCGGGCGAGATCGACCTGGCGCTCATCGACGACTGGTCCGGCCAGCGCCGCCCCGCCACCACGGGCCCGCTCACCTTCCACCACCTCGTGAACGACCCGCTCGTGGCGGTCCTCCCCGTGCGCCATCCCCTGGCGGACAAGGAGGTCCTCTCGGCGCACGAGCTGGCGGGGGAGTCCTGGATCGCCTCCCCGGAGGGCGAGCCGTCGCGGATGGCGCTGGCGCGGCTGTGGCGGACCGAGGGGATCAGCGCGCCGGTCTCGGAGTTCGAGGGCCTCGACACGATCCTGACCCTGGTCGCGAAGGGGCTCGGGGTGACGGTGGCGCCGTGGATGGCCGCAGCCGAGCGCAAGGACGTGGCCGTGCGCAAAGTGGCCGAGGATCTGCCGGGCCGGGACGTCTACGTGGTCCACCGGACGGCCTCCACGGGCCGCCCGGCGGTGATGACCGTGCTGCAGGCGCTGCACCAGGCCGCGCGGAAGCTCATGGCGGCGGCGGAGCAGTTTTGAAACGGGCAGTCGACCCTCAGCGAAGGTGCGAAGGCGGGTACGGCGACTCGTCCTCGTCCCAGCCCGCGGCCTCCGGCTTGGGGGTGGGCTTCGGCTTCACCTTGGGCGCCTTCGGCTCCTTCGGTTTCGGCTGCCGCCGCGCGAGGTAGGCCGCGAGCCACGTCGTGATCGGCACGGCCGCGATGAGGCCGAGCGTGCCCGCGACCGACCGCACGATCTCGGTGGCGATCGTCTGGCTCGTGAGCACCTGCTCCAGGGGCCGGTTGGCCGCGGCGATGAGCACCAGCAGCGGCAGCGACGCGCCCGCGTACGCGAGGACGAGCGTGTTCACGACCGAGGTCAGGTGGTCGCGCCCGACCCGCATCCCGGATTTGAACAGCCGCGTCGAGCCCCACTTCGGGTTGGCCTTGGCGACCTCGTCGACGGTGGCCGCCTGCGAGACCGTCACGTCGTCGATGACGCCGAGCGCGCCGATGAGGATGCCCGCCAGGAGCAGGCCGGACATGTCGATCGGGTACTGCAGCGCCAGGTTCGTGGTGTTCTCGTCGTTGACCCCGTTGAGCTTGGTGAGGTTCACCGCGGCCTCGGCGAGCAGCACCGTGACGATGAGGGACGCGAGCGTCCCGACCACGGCCACCGTGGTCGTGCGGTTCCAGCCGTGTCCCAGATAGAGCGAGACGAGCATGATCGCGGCCGAGCCGACCACGGCGACGAGGATCGGCGATGAGCCGTCGAGGATCGCCGGGACCATGAACAGCAGCACGACCGCGAAGGTGATGCCGAGGCTCACCAGCGACCGCAGGCCTTTCCACCGGCCGAACGCGACCACGGCGAGCGCGAACGCGATGACGAGCGCCCACAGCGCGCTGGACCGGTCGTGGTCGATGATGTGGTACTGCTGGCCCGAGACCGAGTCGGGCGTGTAGATGAGGATGACGTCGTCCCCGGCCTCGACGACGGGAGCGCCCGGGCCGCTGGGGATGTCGACGATGGCCTCTTCGTTCGCGTGCTCGCCGGTGAGGAGGCGCACGACCACGTCGCCGCAGACGGTCACCTGCAGCCGGTCGTTGAGCTCCTCATCGGCCGGTTCGCATTCCGTCTCGTTCACCGTGATGACGTGGCCGTCGACTTCGGTGCCGTAGCCCTCGATCCCCTCGGCGTCCTCGACCCCGGTGGGCCACAGCAGGATCAGCCCGAGGATCGTCGCGGCCGCGGCCGGGACCAGGATCCACAGCGCGGCGCGGGGGACGGCGTCGTTCGGGACGACATGACTGTGCTTCAGAGCATCCTGGTTCACGACCGTGAGCTTACGATCCCCGGTCACCGTTGTCGCGCAGCAGCGCGCCCCGACCGCGTGCAGGGGCGAGCCATGAATCTGCACGGCACGGACAAATCGGACCGTGAGCGGTCGGCTACCTGGGGTTTCGGACTGTAGCGCTCCAGTCGCACACAGTCAGGATCGTCATACGTCCACAGGGTCGACCCAGCGGACCGCGGAGTAATTGCGCCACAAGTGGAGCAGTGCCGGGTCCCCGCGGACCAGCAGATCGTCGAACGGCAGCCGGTTCCAAAGCGCCAGGTACAGCAGCTCCACCGGGCCCTCGATGACGCAGTGCGGGGTCTCGACCTCGCTGAACGTCACGAGCGGACCCGTGTCGGTGGGATGGATGTACCAGTCGCCGCGCCCCGGCGGCAGGTCGGTGGCGTGAATGTGGAGCACGGTCGGGCGCAGCGCCCGCACCCTGCTCGACGGCCTGCCGTGGAAGCCCAGCAGCAGCTCGTCGATGCCGTCCGCCGCGAATTCGGGACAGATCGGTGAGATCTCGTCGCCCCGGGCCTGCTCGGCGTCGACACGGTGGATGGTGGTCTCGTGGGCCTGCCTGCGGACCCAGAAGCGGCGCGACGACTCGGAGGGGAACATCTGCCAGCACTGGAGCCCGCTCGGAGCGGCCTCCAGTACGGCCGCGAGCCGCAGCAGCCCTTCGCGGACCCAGTCGACCAGCAGGTCGTCGTGGGGCAGGGGCCCCACGATGTGCTGGAACTCCTGTTTCCGTGGATCGTAAGGCAACGCTTCGCCCACGATCGCCGCCGCCCATCGATGGACGGTCCCGATGTGGGTCAAGAGATCCTTGACGTTCCATCCTGGGCAGGTGGGCACGCTCGCATTGAGCGCGAGTTCTCCACCAGCGACAGCGATCCGCTCCCCTTCGGTGCGCAGCCCGTTGATTTGATCGCCGATGTTCATCCCATGAAGTTTCGCACCTGTGTCGTGAATTACGCAAGTTCGGGCGCTGGACCGATACACAAGTGTTAAACCGGTGGAGCCGTGGCGAGTCGGACTCGAGGCGACTCATGGCACTTGCGCCACTACGGACGTAGCATCGGGCGCGTGCTCCACCGGCTCCTCGTCGTCTCCGACCTGCCTCGGTGCCCGCTGCCGCTCACCGAGCAGGTCGCGCTGGCCCTCCGCGGCGGGCCCTTCGCGCTCATCTTGCGCGACAAGCACCTTCGATGGGAGGAGCGGACGGCGCTGGCGGCGCGGCTGCAGCCGATAGTGGACGCGGCCGGGGGAGGGCTCATCATCTCGGACCCTGCCGGACCCGTCTCGGCAGCGCATCTCTCGAGTCGCTTCCCCGTGCCGGAGCCGAGGCCGGCGCTCGTGGGCCGCTCGGTCCATGCCGGGGAGCCGATCGATCCCGGTCTCGACTACTGCACCTATTCGCCGATCTGGCTCTCCGAGTCCAAACCCGGCTACGGGCCCGCGATCGGGCTCGCCGCGCTGCGGGAGGCGTGCGCGGCGAGCCCGGTCCCGGTGTTCGCGCTCGGCGGCGTCGACGGCCCCGACAGGGCCCGCGCCGCAAGGGAGGCGGGCGCGGCGGGGGTCGCGGTCATGGGCGCGGTCATGCGCGCCGACGACCCGGAGCGCGCGGTGCGCGAGCTCCGGGCCGCGCTCGATTAACGCGTGAGGCCGTTGTCGGCGATGACCTTCGAGTAGAACTTCGCGCTGTCCTTCGGGGTGCGCTTCTGGGTGGCGTAGTCGACGTGGACGATGCCGAAGCGCTTGTCGTAGCCGAAGGCCCACTCGAAGTTGTCCATGAGCGACCAGGCGGTGTAGCCGCGCACGTCGGCGCCGGCCTCGATCGCGTCGTGGACGGCCGCGATGTGGGAGCGGAGGTAGGCGACGCGCTCGTGGTCGTGGACCTCGCCGTCCTCGCCCGGTCCGG
The DNA here is from genome assembly GCF_027622875.1 of Glycomyces luteolus. Classification (GTDB taxonomy): domain Bacteria; phylum Actinomycetota; class Actinomycetes; order Mycobacteriales; family Micromonosporaceae; genus Glycomyces; species Glycomyces luteolus. The sequence goes on from NZ_JAPZVP010000004.1 coordinate 329,164, forward strand.
TCGGGTAGGCCGCGCCGTTCTCGGTGATCATCGTGGCGATGCCGTAGTCCTTGTGGATGCGCACCAGGAGGTCCGTCAGGCCCGTGGCGTCGACCGCCCAGCCCATGTCGGTGAACTCCAGGCCCTCGGGCGTGTAGCCCTCGATGCCGATGGTGCCCGGGCCGACGTCGCTCTCCGGCTCGCCCGGCTTGGCGCGCAGCCATGTCGGGCTGTAGTAGTTGACCCCCAGCACGTCGATCGGCTGGTTGATCGCCTCGAGGTCGCCCTCCTGGACGAAGGACCAGTCGGTGTGGTGCTGGGTGCGCTCGATGACGTCGGCGGGGTACTGGCCGCGGAGGATCGGGTCGAAGAAGACCCGGTTCGCGATGCCGTCCACGACGCGCACGGCCTCTTCCTCGCCGCGGCACTGGGTCGGGTTGAGCACGATCGAGACCTGGTCGGCCCCGGCGGCGCGCAGCGCCTGCACGGCGAGGCCGTGCGCGAGGTTGAGGTGGTGCACGGAGGCGAGCGCCGCGGCGGGCTCGGTGCGGCCGGGCGCGTGGTGGCCGTTGCCGTAGCCGAGGAACGCCGAGCACCACGGCTCGTTGAGGGTCCACCAGGTGTGGACGCGGTCCGAGAGGCGCGCGCCGACGATGGCGGCGTAGTCGCCGAAGCGCTCGGCGGTCTCGCGCTCGGGCCAGCCGCCGCGGTCCTCGAAGGACTGCGGGAGGTCCCAGTGGTAGAGGGTCGGCATCGGCTTGATCCCGGCGGCCACCAGCTTGTCGACGAGCCGGTCGTAGAAGTCCAGGCCCTTGGGGTTGGCCGGTCCGGTGCCGTCGGGCTGGATGCGCGGCCACGCGATCGAGAACCGGTAGGTGTCGACGCCGAGGGAGGCCATCAGCTCGATGTCCTCGTCGACGCGGTGGTAGTGGTCGCAGGCCACGGCCCCCGACTGGCCGCGCCAGGTCTTGCCGGGCGTCGCCGAGAACGTGTCCCAGATGGACTGGCCCCGGCCGTCCTCGGTCGCCGCGCCCTCGATTTGGTAAGAGGCCGTGGCGGTCCCCCACAGGAAGCCCTGAGGGAAGGTCAGCTGCGTCATCGATCGCACCTTTCGCGAACTATCGGCTGTATCTTATGAACAGCATTTGGATGCCGGGCCCCGGAATGATACGCCATTGGTATCGCTCCCATACATTGGGAGTCAACAGATATCGATCCAATTGCACCCGGTAACGATTCGGCAATGCACACTTGACTTTCAGTGTTACCCAGAGCACCATTGCCAGCGTCGCCCCAACGGCGGGTGAGGCAGTCCTTACCAGGGGCGGAACCAGTGATAGCGGTTCCGCGCAAGGTGGGGACAGGGAGGCAGTCGGACTCGCCGGGGGCACCACAACTGCGAAGAGAGGGAAACCCCGATGAGCAACGCACGACGCATATCCTGCCTCGCGGCTGCCGCCAGTGCCATCGCGCTCGCCGTGACGGCATGCGGTGCGCCGGAGGAAGAGGACGACGGCCGCGGCGCGGTCCCGGACGACGCCACCGACTGCGCCAACTACGAGCAGTACGGCGACCTCAAGGGCGAAACCGTCTCGATCCTGGGCTCCATCCGAGACGTGGAGGCCGACGAGATGATGGAGGCCTGGTCCTACTTCGAATCCTGCACCGGCGCCAAAATCGAGTACGAGGGCTCCGGCGAGTTCGAGTCCGACATGAAGATCCGCGTCGACGGCGGCAACGCCCCCGACATCGCGCTCTTCCCGCAGCCCGGCCTCATGTCCAACTTCGCCGCCGACCTCAAGCCGGCCTCCGACGAGGTCAGCAAGCTCGCCACCGAGGGCTGGTCCGAGGACTGGCTCAACTACGGCACCATCGACGGCACGCTCTACGCCGCGCCGCACTCGTCCAACGCCAAGTCCTTCATCTGGTACTCCCCGTCGTACTTCAACGACAACGGCTACGAGGTCCCGACCACCTGGGACGAGCTGATCGCCCTGTCCGACAAGATGGTCGACGCCGGCATCCAGCCCTGGTGCGTCGGCTTCGAATCCGGCGGCGCCACCGGCTGGCCGGGAACCGACTGGATCGAGGACATCGTCCTCCGCGAAGGCACCGACGTCTACGACCAGTGGACCACCCACCAGATCCCGTTCAACGACCCGCAGATCGTCCAGGCCATCGAGAAGGCCGGCACCGTCCTCACCAACGACGAGTACGTCTACGGCGGCACCGACACCATCAGCGCCACCGCCTTCCAGGAGGCCGGCTACCCGATCCTCGACGGCGGCTGCGCCATGAGCCGGCAGGCGTCCTTCTACGGCGCCATGTGGCCTGAGGGCACCACCGTGGCAGAGGACGGCGACGTGTTCGCCTTCCGCTTCCCCGAGTCCAACGAAGGCGACAACACCATGCTCGTCGGCGGCGAGTTCGTGGCCGCGTTCAGCGACTCCGAGCCCACCGAGATGGTCCGCCAGTTCCTGGCCTCCGAGCTCTACCACAACGCCCGTCTCCAGACCGGCCCGTGGAGCACCGCCCGCCAGGGCGTGGACCCGGCCAACGCCACCACGCCGATCAACCAGTTCGCCACCGAGATCCTCATCGACCCGGACGTGACCGTCCGCTTCGACGGCTCGGACCTCATGCCGGGCGCCGTGGGCGCCTCGTCCTTCTGGACCGGCGTGGTCGAGTGGGTCGACGGCGACAAGACCGCCCAGCAGATGGCCGACGACATCGAAGCTTCCTGGCCGTAAGATCCGGCCCGCGTAGCAAGTGCGAGACCGAGCGGGGCCTCACCGGCCCCGCTCGGCCCCATTGCCCCTTCGACGCAGCTGGCAAGCCGTCAAGTGGCACGGACAACTGGAGTCACTCAACGTGGACATCTCCGCTTATCTCGACCGGTTCGGCCTCCTAGCCGTCGGCCTGGTCGCGTTCATCGCGATCCTCCTGGCCCTCTACGGACTCGCCGAACTCGCCTCCCGCCGCGACCGCAGCCGAGCGGTCGCCTTCGTATTCCTGACGCCGGCCGTGCTGTTCCTGCTCATCGGCCTGGTCTACCCGGCCCTGCGCACCATCGTCATGTCCTTCTTCAACGCCGACGGCACCGCCTTCGTCGGCATGGAGAACTACAGCTGGGCCGTCACCGACCCCGACGCCCTCCAGATCCTCATCAACACCGCACTGTGGATCATCATCGTCCCGCTCGTGTCGACCGCGCTCGGCCTCGTCTACGCCGTCCTCATCGACGGCCGCGCCGGCGAGCGCACCTACAAGGCCCTGGTGTTCCTCCCCATGGGCATCTCCTTCGTGGGCGCCTCCATCATCTGGAAATTCGTCTACCAGTACAGCGGCACCGGCGGGAACCAGATCGGCCTGCTCAACGCCGTCCTCGTCAACCTCGGGATCCCGCCGGTCAACTGGCTCAACGAGGCGCCCTGGAACAACTTCCTGCTCATGGTCGTCCTCGTCTGGATCGAGGTCGGCTTCGCCACCGTCGTCCTCTCGGCCGCGCTCAAGGGCGTGCCGATCGAAATGATCGAGGCCGCCCGCATCGACGGGGCCAAGCCCTCGCAGATCTTCTGGAGCATCACCGTCCCGTCGATCCGCTCGGCCATCCTCGTCGTCGCCGTCACGGTCTTCATCGCCACGCTCAAACTGTTCGACATCGTGCGCGCGATGACCCAGGGCCACCACAAGACCGACGTCCTCGCCCACAACATGGTCGAGCAGGCCTTCCGCCTCAACAACGACGGCCGCGGCGCCACCCTCGCCGTGCTGCTGTTCCTGCTCGTCGTCCCCGTCGTCATCTACCAGGTGCGCAACATGCGCCGCCAGGAACTGGAGGCCCGATGAGCACCGACACGCAAGCACCCGAGAAGGTCGCGCGGATCGGCGAGAGCAGCGGCGAACGCCTGCGCCGCGTGCTCTCCAGCCGCGTCGCCAGCCTCGTCGCCCTCGTCATCGCCGTACTGTGGACGATCCCCACCGCGGGGCTGTTCATCTCCTCGCTGCGGCCCGACGACGACATCCGCACCTCGGGCTGGTGGAACTTCTTCGCCGACCCGGGCTCGATCAGCCTCTACAACTACAACTACGTGCTCTACTCGGACTCCCAGGGCGGCGGGCTCATCCGCAACCTGATCAACACGATCGTCATCACCATCCCGGGCGTGCTGGTGCCCGTCGCGTTCGCCGCGCTGGCCGCCTACGCGCTCTCGTGGATCAACTTCAAGGGCCGGAACCTCCTGTACGTCGGCATCTTCGCCCTCCAGGTCGTCCCGCTCCAGATGGCGCTCATCCCGCTGCTGTCGATCTTCAGCAGGGGCCTGCACATCGGCGGCGTCACGGTCATGCCCGCCTGGGAGCTCGACGGCGTGAACACGATCGTGCAAGTCTGGATCGCGCACTCGATCTTCGGCCTGCCGCTGGCGATCTTCCTGCTGCACAACTTCATGCGGGAACTCCCGTCGGACGTCATGGAGGCCGCCCGCATCGACGGCGCCAGCCACTCGCAGATCTTCCGCAAGGTGGTGCTGCCGCTGGTGACCCCGGCGCTGGCCTCCATCGCGATCTTCCAGTTCCTGTGGGTGTGGAACGACTTCCTCGTCGGCCGCACCTTCGCCCCCGGCGAGGCCACCCGGCCGCTCACCGCCGTCCTCGGCGACATGGCCGGGACCTGGGGCTTCGGTTGGACGCGGCTCCCTGCCGCGGCCTTCATCGCGATCATCGTGCCGCTCGTGGTGTTCCTGCTGCTCCAGCGCTACTTCGTGCGCGGGCTGCTGGCGGGTTCCGTCAAGGGTTAAGCGACGCAGGTCAAAAGGGGGAGGGGCCGCGAGGCCCCTCCCCCCTCGTCTATCTGCCGCCGTTCCACAAGCCCTGGAAATGCTGCGCGTAGCGGTCGGTCACCTCCTGGTTCGCGACCCGGAGCAGGTTGTCGTCCGCGTGCTTCATGCCGTTGCCGTTGAGGTTGTGCGTCCCGGTCCAGACCACGGCACGGTGCCTCCCGCCGAAACTCGCCTCGGCGACGATGTACTTGTTCCGGTGCGCCCCATGCACGCGCACGTTGCCCGACCCGAGCTTCTCCTCGATCCACCGCGGACTCGACGTGTCCGCGTCGAGCACCACCACCCGCACCTGGCAGCCCAGGCCCTGGATCCGGTCGAGCTGGCTGCGCACGGCCGGGCGGTTGGACTGGAAGTTCGCGTGCGCCACCAGCACCCGGTCGCCCGAGGCGCACTTGGTGATCCCCGCGAGCTGCGCCGCGATCGCGTCCTCCCCGCGCGGGAACACCCACGCCCGCGCGAGGCTTCCCGTGGTGCCCTTGTTCTCATCGGTCCAGCCGTCCCAGTTCTTGGCGTACAACCGGCTCCAGTAGGACGTGTAGAAGTCGAACAGGCCGCGGTCGCCGTGGACGCCGAGCAGGTTGTGCGACTGCGTCGTGTGCGAGCGGACGAAGCTGAAGCTCGTCACCAGCACGGTGGGCGCGCCGCCCCGCTCGATGAGGAAGAACCGGTTGTGCATGGGGCCCTTGCGGGTCCCGTCCGCGTTCGGCAGGCATGAGCCGCTGCACTGGCGGACCTGCGCCCCAGCGGCCTCGAGCTTGTTGATCACCGGATCGTTCGCCGAGGGCTGGTCCGAGCGGGTGCCGACCACGGCCCGCACGTCGACGCCGCGCTTCTCGGCCGCGACCATCGCCTCGGCGAGCGGGGCCACGGGCGCGTCGAGCGTCCACTGGAAGACCGCGGCCCGGATCGTGTCGCCCTTGCCGGTCGCGTCGACCTGCCTGACGATCTCGCTGACGATCGAGGTGTCCTTGGCGCCGTTCGGATCCGTGGCGCACATGGTGTAGCCGCCGGTGCGGGCGCATCCGGTGCCCGCCGCGTCGGCCTCGGTCGAGACGGCCACGGTCAGGGCCGCGAGCAGCGCCCCCGCCGCCACCAGGGGGATGATGCTCCGGGTCATGCGTGCCCTCCGATCGGTCGGTGCCAGAGACACGAACATGTCATGGGTTCGGGGCCGCGGCGGGCTTTCGGGCGGGTACCGGACGTTTCGCGTGGTAGGGCCGTCACGGCCGTGTAATTTCCACGAGGGTGAAATGCGGTTGTTGTCAGGCGGATTCCTGGAAACGACGGCCGGATAGGCGACGTTTTCTCAACAATCAATGGAGAGGTCCCCACCATCAAGTGCTTCTCAGACCAGTGCAGTCAGGAGTCGTCATGAGTATGAGTGCCGCAGAAGAACTGCCAGAGGAATTCCGCAGGAGCCTCTCCGAACAGACCAGGCAGGACCCCGACCACGCAGAACCGCAAGTCCTCGCCGAGGAGCAGCCCCGACTGGCCGAACCCGCGAGCACCGGCTGGCTGTTCATCGGCATGCTGCTGGTGGTGGCCGTAGGGGTGCTGCTGCTGCTCATCTTCGCCTCGGGCGGCAACGCCGACGAGTCGCTGATGCTCTAGGGTCCCGGGCCCTCGGTCGCGTCGGAACACGCTTGCATCACTGCCGCCCCATCAGGGTGCCGTCCGCCTTGCGGGAGTGGCAAGATCTGGACCGTGGAAACCTGGCGTGGAATAGACGCGACCCCCGAGGGCTGGCCCGCTTCCGTCGTCGCCATCGGCGTGTTCGACGGGGTGCACCGGGGCCACGCGGCACTCGTCCGCACCGCCGTCAAGGCCGCCGCCGAGCGCGAGGCCCGCAGTGTCGTCGTCACCTTCGATCCCCACCCGACCGCCGTGGTCGCACCGCACGCGATGCCGCCGCAGCTGACCCGTATCGAGCGGCGCATCGAGCTGCTCGGCGCGCTCGGCGTCGACGCGGTGTGCGTGCTCCCGTTCACCAAGGAGCTCTCGCAGCTCAGCCCGGACTACTTCGTGCGGCACGTCCTCGTGGGCGGCCTGCACGCCAAGGCCGTGGTCGTGGGCGAGAACTGGCGTTTCGGCCACAAGGCCGCCGGCGACGTCAAGAAGCTCGCCGAGCTCGGCGAGGAGTACGACTTCGAGGTTCTGCCGCAGACGCTCACCGCCGATGAGGAAGCGTTTTCATCGACCCGCGTGCGCGGCCTCATCGCCGAGGGCGACGTCGCGGGCGCGGCGGAGGTGCTCGGGCGCGACTACGGCATCGAAGGCACGATCGTGCACGGTGCGGGCCGCGGCGGCACCGCGCTCGGCTTCCCGACCGCGAACCTCGACATCCTCGCGGGCACGGCGGTCCCCGCCGACGGCGTCTACGCGGGCTGGCTCCACCGCGACTCGCACCGGTACCCGGCCGCGATCAGCGTCGGCTCGAACCCGACCTTCGACGGCAAGGAGCGCACCGTCGAGGCGTACCTGCTCGACTTCTCGGGCGACCTGTACGGAGCCGAGGTCCGGCTGGACTTCACCGCGCGGCTGCGCGGGCAGATCGCCTTCGACGGGATCGAGCCGCTCATCGCGCAGATCGAGACCGATGTCGCAGACACCCGCCGGGCTTTGGACCTGGGCTGACGCCCTGTTAGCCTGGACAGGTTGTTCATTTGACCAGCCTGCTCGACACCGCGGGTTGGCCGTAAATCATGAAAGGGTGTTCGATATGGCGCTCGACGCTGAAAAGAAGGCCGCGATCATCAAGGAATACGCGACCAGCGAGGGCGACTCGGGTTCCACCGACGTCCAGGTCGCGATCCTGACGACCCGCATCCGCGAGCTCACCGCCCACGTCCAGGAGCACAAGCACGACCACCACTCGCGTCGTGGCCTGCTCCTCCTGGTCGGCAAGCGCCGCCGCCTCCTCAAGTACCTGAAGAAGGAAGACATCGCGCGCTACCGCGGCCTCATCGAGCGCCTCGGCATCCGCGACAACGCCTGATCCAAGGCTTGCAGCAGGGAGCGTCCCGCGAGGGGCGCTCCCTTTCGCGTCCCCCGTCGGACGCCTATCGCGGCTCACTTTTACTTCGCCAGTGCCGCCGCGTCGGCCGGGTAACGTAAGGTGGGCGATGAGCACCAGTGCTCACCGCAGCGCCTCGCAGCGAGGCGCGGCACGGCCCGCCAGAGACCGCCCCGGTCCTCGGTAGTGGCATCCGGAACGTCCCGCACGACGCGGGGCCGAGCTTCCGAGTGCTTCGATCGAAGACCGGAAAAGCGCGCAGGCGAGCCGCGCATTCCGAACTACACAAGGAGATCGACACTCTATGTCCGATAACGAACGGACACCTGAGGCCTTCAACCTCGGGGAGCACCACGCCACCGCCGTGATCGACAACGGCGCCTTCGGCACCCGCAAGATCGTCTTCAGCACGGGCCGCCTGGCCAAGCTGGCCCAGGGCTCCGCGATCGTCCAGATGGACGACACCGTCGTCCTCTCGACCACCGCCGCCTCGAAGAACCCGAAGGACCACTTCGACTTCTTCCCGCTCACCGTCGACATCGAGGAGCGGATGTACGCCGCCGGGCGCATCCCGGGCTCGTTCTTCCGCCGCGAGGGCCGCCCGAGCGAGAACGCCATCCTCACCTGCCGCCTGATCGACCGCGGCCTGCGCCCGTCGTTCGTGTCGGGTCTGCGCAACGAGGTCCAGGTCATCGGCACGATCCTCGCCGTCGACGCCCGCGACGAGTACGACGTGGTCGCCATGAACGGCGCCTCCATGTCGACCCAGCTCGCCGGCCTGCCCTTCTCGGGTCCGCTGGGCTCGACCCGCATCGTCCTCATCGAGGGCACCTGGGTCGCGTTCCCGACCCTGGAGCAGATCGAGAAGGCCACCTTCGACATGGTCGTCACCGGCCGGGTCCTCGACTCGGGCGACGTCGCGATCATGATGGTCGAGGCCGAGGCCACCGACAACACCATCAGCCTCATCGCGGCCGGCGGCACCAAGCCGACCGAAGAGGTCGTGGCGAACGGCCTCGAGGCCGTCAAGCCGGTCATCGCCGAGCTCGTGCGCGCCCAGGCCGAACTGGCCAAGGTCGCCGCGAAGCCCGTCGCCGACTACCCGCGCTTCCTCGACTACCAGGACGACGCGTACGCCGCCGTCGAGGCGGCCGTGTCGGCCGAGCTCGACCAGGCGCTGCAGATCGCCGACAAGACCGACCGCCAGGACGAGCTCGACCGCGTCAAGTCGGTCATGCTCGAGAAGCTCGGCGCGGACTTCGAAGGCCGCGAAGGCGAACTGGGCGCTTCGCTGCGCTCGCTCACCAAGAAGCTGGTCCGCAAGCGCGTCATCACCGAGGGCGTCCGCATCGACGGCCGCCTGCCGGCGTACATCCGGCCGCTCGCGGCCGAGGCGGGCATCCTGCCGCGCGTCCACGGCTCGGCCCTGTTCGAGCGCGGCGAGACCCAGATCATGGGTGTCACCACGCTGAACATGCTGCGCATGGAGCAGGCCATCGACACGCTGTCGCCGGTCAGCAAGAAGCGCTACATGCACAACTACAACTTCCCGCCGTACTCGACCGGTGAGACCGGCCGCGTCGGTTCGCCGAAGCGCCGCGAGATCGGCCACGGCGCGCTCGCCGAGCGCGCCCTCGTGCCGGTGCTGCCGAGCCGCGAGGAGTTCCCGTACGCGATCCGCCAGGTCTCCGAGGCGCTCGCGTCCAACGGCTCGACCTCGATGGGCTCGGTCTGCGCGTCCACGATGTCGCTCATGAACGCCGGTGTGCCGATCAAGGCCCCCGTCGCGGGCATCGCGATGGGCCTCATCTCCGAGGAGGTCGACGGCGAGACCAAGTACGTCACGCTGACCGACATCCTCGGCGCTGAAGACGCCTACGGCGACATGGACTTCAAGGTCGCCGGCACCGCCGAGTTCGTCACCGCCCTGCAGCTGGACACCAAGCTCGACGGCCTGCCGTCGGACGTGCTGGCCAAGGCGCTGCAGCAGGCCAACGACGCCCGCCACGCGATCCTCGACGTCATGCTCGACGCGATCAGCGAGCCGGGCGAGCTGGCCGCGACCGCGCCGCGCATCACGACCCTGAAGATCCCCGTCGACAAGATCGGCGCGATCATCGGCCCGAAGGGCCAGACGATCAACCAGATCCAGGACGACACGGGCGCGGACATCACCGTCGAGGACGACGGCACGATCTACGTGTCGGCGGAGAACGGCGAGGCCGCTCAGGCCGCGGTCGAGACGATCAACGCGATCGCGAACCCGACCCTCCCGAACGTGGGCGACCGGTTCCTCGGCACGGTCGTCAAGACCACCGACTTCGGCGCGTTCATCTCGCTGACGCCTGGCCGCGACGGCCTCCTGCACATCTCGAAGGTCGGCGACGGCAAGCGCGTCGAGCGGGTCGAGGACGTGCTGAGCGTCGGCGACAAGATCGAGGTCGAGATCGGCGACATCGACAACCGCGGCAAGATCTACCTGGACAAGGTGTACCCGGAGGGCCAGGAGCCCGAGGGGTACAAGAAGGGCCGTCCGGCCGAGCGCAAGGAGTCCCGCGGGGACCGGGGCGACCGCGGTGACCGCGGCCCGCGCCGCGACCGCGAGCGCTCCGGTGAGCGCTCCGGCGGCGGCGAGCGCGGCGAGCGCTCGTCCTCCGGCGGCGACCGCGGCGGTTCGGGCGACGGCGAGCGCCGCCGCCGCCGCACCCGCCGCAGCGACGAAGGCGGAGGCTCGGAAGAGTAGATGAGTCGACCCCAGACTCACACGCTGATTGACGATCCGCTGGGCGGCACGGTCCGAGTGACCGTGCTGCCCGGCGGTTTGCGTGTGCTCACCGAATCCGTCCCGACCATGCGCTCCGCTTCGGTGGGCGTGTGGGTCGGTGTGGGATCCCGCGACGAGGCCCCCGAGCTCGCCGGCGTGTCGCACTTCCTGGAGCACCTGCTGTTCAAGGGCACCGAGAAGCGCACGGCCACCGAGATCGCCGAGGCGGTCGAGGCCGTCGGCGGCGAGTCGAACGCGTACACGGCGCGGGAGCTGACCTGCTTCTACGCGCGCGTGCTCGACGACGACCTGCCGATGGCGGTCGACGTGCTCGGCGACGCCATGTGCAACTCGCTGGTGACCCCCGCCGACGTCGAGGTCGAGCGCGACGTGATCCTCGAGGAGATCGCCGCGTCCGCCGACGAGCCGTCGGACGTCGTCCACGAGCTGTTCTCCCTGGCGCTGTTCGGTGACGGCGCCCTGGGCCGCGACATCGCCGGCGACCCGGAGACGGTCCGGGCGCTCACCCGCGACCAGATCTACGCGTTCTACCGGCAGCACTACAGGGCCCCGAACTTGACGGTGTGCGCCGCGGGCGGTGTCGACCACGCCGAGACCGTGAAGCTCGTGTCGGAGGCGTTCGCGCCGATGCTGGGCGGCGCCGACGTGCCGCGCCAGCGCCGCCACGACGAGGACCTGCTGCCCGAGCCGGTGCCGCTCATGGTGGAGCGGCACGACACCGAGCAGGCGCACCTCGTGGTCGGCTGCCGCCTGTTCTCGCGGCACGACCCCCGCAAGGACGCGTTCGAGGTGCTGAACAACATCCTCGGCGGCGGCATGTCCTCGCGGCTGTTCCAGTCGGTGCGCGAGCAGCGCGGCCTGGCGTACACGGTGTACTCGTTCTCGACGTACTTCGCGGACACGGGCATGTTCGGCGTCTACGCCGGATCCAACCCCGACAAGGTCCACCAGGTCCGCGACCTGGTGCTGGCCGAGCTCGCGAAGGTGGCCGCCGAGGGCGTCACCGACGCCGAGCTGCGGCGCGGCAAGGGCATGAGCAAGGGCGGCATGGTGCTGTCGATGGAGGACTCCGGTTCGCGCATGAACGGGCTGGGCCGCGAGGAGCTCCTGTACGGCGAGCACTGGAGCCTGGAGCGGGAGATCGCCGACATCGAGGCGGTGACGTCCGAGCAGGTCCGGGCGGTGGCCGCCGCCATCCTGACGCAACCGATGACGACCGTGGCCGTGGGGCCGTTCGACCAGAGGGATTTCGCATGATCAAGGTGGGTGTGCTGGGTGCGCACGGCCGTATGGGCAAGGCCGTGTGCGAGGCGGTGGACGCCGCCGAGGATATGGAGCTGGCCGCGACGGTGGACCGCGACGAGTCGCTGGACGCGCTCGTCGGCGTCGACGTGGTCGTGGACTTCACGCTGCCCGACGTCGTGATGGGCAACCTGGAGTGGTGCGTCGACCACGGCATCCACACCGTGATCGGCGTGTCGGGCTTCGACGCGAAGCGCCTCGAGTCCGCGCGCGAGATCCTCGCCGCGGACCCGGAGGTCGGTTCGGTGATCGCGCCGAACTTCGGGATCGGCGCGGTGCTGATGATGCAGTTCGCGGCGAAGGCCGCCAAGCACTTCGACTCGGCCGAGATCATCGAGTCGCACCACCCGCGGAAGGTCGACGCGCCTTCGGGCACGGCGGTGCACACCGCCCGGGTGATCGCGGCGGCGCGTGCCGAGGCCGAGCTGCCCGACATGCCCGACGCGACCGAGACGGACCCGCAGGGCGCGCGCGGCGCCGAGGTCGACGGGGTGCGCATCCACGCGATCCGCTCGGCGGGTTACGTGGCGAGCCAGGAGGTGCGCTTCGGCGGCCCCGGCGAGCGCTTCGCGATCAGCCACGACTCGCTCGACCGGGCCTCGTTCATGCCCGGCGTGCTCCTGGCGGTGCGCGAGGTCCTGAAGCGCCCGGGCCTCACGGTGGGCCTGGACGACCTGCTCGACTGAGTTGTCACGCGGCAAGGACACCGCACGACGAACACGAGGAAGGGCCCCGCCGATCGGCGGGGCCCTTCCTCGTCGTCTCGCGCTATTCGGTGGCGGGAGTCTCCGTGACGGTGCCGTCCTGCGGGGTGGGGCTTGTGGTCTCCTCGGTGCCGCCGGTACTGGACCCGGCGTCGGGGGTGGGGGACTGGCTGGGCGTCTCGGTGGTCGCGGACTCGGTGGGGGCGGTGGTCTCGGTGGGCGCTTCGGAGGTGGGCGTCTCGCTCGGGGTCGCGGATTCGGTGGGCGCCTCGGTGGTCTCGGTGCTCTCGGGGGTGCCGCTCTCCACGGGGGCCTCGCTGACGATCGTCTGCGGGTTGTCGTTGGTGATGAACCGGTCGGGTTCGCCGGTCAGGGCGCCGAGGAGGTAGAGGGCGGCGACGGTGAGGCTGAAGACGAGGACGCTGGAGACGAGGATGGCGATGAGGGTCCGCTGGTTGGACTGGGTCTTCGTGACGTGGCCTTCGGGGGCGGGTTCGGCGGCGACGACGATCTCGTCGGTGTCCGCCGCGTTGGTCCCGAGGACGATCGTGTCCTCGCGTAGCGCTCGGTGCCGTTGGGTGTCGGGGATCTTCGCTGTGGCAGTGACCGTGTCGGGGTTGAGCTCGACGGTCACCGCCGGGGCCTTGCCCTTGGCGACCGGCGCGAGCGCGGTGATCTGCGCTTTGATCTTCTCGCCGGTGCGGCGCATGGCCCGGAGGATGAGGACGGCGCCGATCGAGGAGCAGACACTGAGGACGGCGGTGCCGGCGAGGGTGCCCCACAGGCCGAGGAGTTTGGCGAGGATCGCGCCGAGGACCGTTGCTCCCGCGGCGGCGAGGACCTGGCCGATGCTCAGTTCCATGTTGGGGTCGTGTTGCTTGTGCCCCTTGCTTTTCGACTCGTATTGAGTCACCGGCCCTCCCCACTGGTGTCATGCATTCGCCACGCCGACAGGCTCACCAGAATACGGGCCGTATGTGAGACGGCTACGGTTTGTGCGGGAGCTAACGGCTCAAGCGGACGGGTTGCCGACCGAGTGGCGGCGCAAACGCCGCCCCTGCCACAGCCACAGGAGCGCGCACACGACCAGCGTGAACGCGATCCCGGCGATGAGGAAGGCGATGCCGTCGTTCTCGACGGCGGTGGCGGTGAGGTCGTATTCCTCGCCGGGTGTCATGGTCCAGGTGACGGTGCGGCCTTCGAGCGTGCCGTTGTGCTCGGTGACGCGGGCGGGGAAGTCGACGCTGAGGAGGATCTCGGCGTCGGCGAACGCGCCGGGGTCGAGGAACCCGGCGGCGCGCAGGTCCCAGTGGCTCTCGAGGGCGTATTCGCGCCCGTCGTGGTCGAGGCGGAGGTAGCCCCAGTCGTCGCCGCCGAACTCGGAGAAGTCGGCGAGCGGTCTGTCCGTGAAGCTCGCGGTGTAGCCGCGGTAGCCGTCCTCGGAGTACGGGGTGCGCTCGGTGCCGGGGACGCCGTCGAGGAGGGCGTCGAGGAACGCGTCGAGCTGCTCCTGGTCGAGGCCTTCGTCGGCGGCGTCCGCGACGAAGTCGTCGCTCCAGGCGGCGGTGAAGGTGCCGCCCACGGTGTCGTCGGGGCGGACCTGGAGGCCGAGGTCGAGCCGGAGGCAACCGGAAGTGGCGACGAGCAGTCCGAGCGCGGCGGCGGCGAGGAGCACGCGGCGAGTTTGCAGACCCAGCATGCCCCAGAGCCTAGGCCCGGAATAGCGCCGATTCGGCGGTTTCGACCGACTCGCCGCACGCCGATTGTCGTACCCGGTGCCACCCTTCGATCTGGGGACCCTGCGGACGAGCCCCGGTCGCTCTCGCCGTGTCCGCAATACCGCAGCCGGAGCGGCATGCCGTGTCTCCATGCCACCTGTTTCCAGGGGCCCGGCGGGCGAGCCTCCGCCCCTCGGGCCGTGCCCGCCGGACCCGCGCGCTCGCCCGCCCCCGTTACGCTGTCAGGGAGGAGGCGATGTGTGCGCAGTCGATGAGGCCACGCTGGCGTCAGAGCCCGGCCAGACCCCGCCGGAACCCAAGCGCGGCAATCCGGTCCAGCGCTGGGTCGCGGGCGTGATCGGGCACCCCGCGTTCGCGCCGCTCGCGATCCTCGGCTGCTTCTCGGCCGCCGCGGCCGGGATCGTCGCCACGAACCCGACCGACAACACCGGCCCGAGCACCTGCCTGTTCAAGATCGCCACCGGCTTCGACTGCCCCGGCTGCGGCGGCACCCGCGCGTTCTACTACCTGGCCACCCTCAACCTGCCCGAGGCCGCGCGCCACCACCTCATGGCCGTGTTCGCCGCCCCGTTCATCGTCTGGCTCTACCTCGCCTGGGCCCTGCCGCGCCTCGTCCCGCGCCGCACCTGGCGGCTCCCGACCTTCCACCTCACCCCCGGCGCGCTCTCCGCGTACCTCATCGTCTGGGGCGTCTTCTTCATCGCCCGCAACCTGCCGTGGGAGCCGTTCACGTTCTTCTACGTATGACAAAGGCCCGACCACCCCTGTGCCGATGCTTGGCTCGCAAGCATCGCCGAGGCGATCGGGCCCTCGCTTGAGTGTTGCGTTCAAGCGTTACGCGTAGGCGTTCGCGCGGTGCAGGTAGATGTCGCCCGAAACCGAGCGGGCCCGCACTTCGAGGCTCGTGCCGGTGCTCGACGGCGCCGGCGAGGTGTCGCCCGTGGCCAGCTCGGAGGTCACCGAGCCCGCCTTCGCGTCGAGGTCGACCCAGATGTCCGTACCCGGCACCACGCCGAGGCTGATCCGGCCCGAGACCGTGTTCGCCTTGACCGAACCGGACCGGAGCGCACTGAGCTCGATCCCGCCCGACAGCGTGTTCACGTTCGCGTTCGAGTCGACCCGCTCGGCCGAGATCGAACCGGCCACCGTCTTCGCGGAGAAGTCCCCGCCGACGTGGTCGGCCCGCACCTGCCCCGAAGCGGTGTTGGCGCGGAAGTCCTCGACCGCCTCGATGACGCTGATCGAACCCGAGACGGTGTTCGCGCGGACGCTGGTCGCGCTCTCCACCGTCGCCGAGCCGGCGACCGTGTTGATCGAGACCGCGCCGAGCTTGCCGTGCAGGCTGATCGGCGCCGAAGTCGTCTTCACCGAGACCTCCGAGCGGACCGGCACCTTCACCGCGAGGTGAACGCCTATCTCCCGGCGGAAGAACCAGTTCTGCGGCTTCTCGGGCGCCACCACTCGCAGGTGCCCGTTCTCGAACTCGACGCGCGCCAGGTCGGCGGCGTCGGCGTCCCCTTCGGAGCGGCGCTGCGCGGGCTTGACCTCCACCAGCACGGTGTCGAGCTCGTGGGCGGTGACGGTGACCGAGCCGTCGGCGAGGGTGATCGCCGCCGTGATCGGACCGTCGTGGGTGAATTCGGTGTACTCGTTCATGGGAGGTGCTCCTCTAAGCCCTGGCGTAGCCGGTGATGCGCTGGCTGTACTTCGCGCCGGCGGGCTGGCCCGAGGTGCGCGAGGCGTGGACGGCGTTGTTGATCGCGCGCACCAGCCAGGCGTTGACCGAGTAGCCGTCAGCGGAAGCCGCCTTCTCGACGTTGTCCTTCAGCGACTCGGGGAGACGCAGCGTGATGCGGGCGACGTCGTCGTCCACCGGCGGGGCCGGAGGCGGCGCGACTTCGGCGGTCTCGCCGCCGCTCACCCGCAGGTCCACTTCCCGGCCGCGCACGCGCAGATCGACCGACGCCGGAGAACCGGCCTGGTCGAGCCCGGCGGTGATCTCCGCGGCGGCCTCCGAAAGGGCTTCCATGAGCGCCAGGCGAGCCCCCGCGTCGAGCGCCTCGGACAGCAGTTCAGCAGTCCGCGCGGCTTCCTCGCCACCGGGCGCGGCGGCAGCGGTGAGGCTCCGGCGGAGCGATTCGATGTACGGCGTCAAGTCCATGACACCATGGTGACATCATTTCTGACGTCTGTCAACCGGCGTCGTGGAACCAGACAGTGCGATCCGAACCACCACCCCCACCCGTACACCCCCGCGGCCCCGCCCGAACCCGGGCGCGCGTCGGATCACACTCCGCAGCCGAGTACCCTCAGGGAGTCGAGAACCAGCAATAACGCGCACCGAACACGAAACGAGGGGGAGCGGGGATGCCCGAAATCGTACCGATGGACGTCCGACTCATCGCCTGGACGCACTTCGAGTCCCCGGCCGACGTCCCCTGGGAGACGGACGCCGACGGCGGCCAAGCCCTCGCCGAATTCGCCGGACGCGCCTGCTACCAGTCCTGGACCAAGCCCAACCCCAAGACCGCCACCAACGCCGGCTACCTCGAGCACATCCTCCAAGTCGGACACCTCTCCGTCCTCGAGCACGGCACCGTCAGCTTCTACCTCAGCGGCATCTCCCGCTCCCTCACCCACGAGCTGATCCGCCACCGCCACTTCTCGTACTCCCAGCTCTCCCAGCGCTACGTCCCCGAACGCGACGCCGCAATGGTCGAACCCGAGGTCATCGCCAACGACCCCGAACTGCACCAGCGCTTCCTCGCCGCCGCCGAAGCCGCCCAGAGCGCCTACAACGACCTCCTCGAAGGACTCGAGAAGCAGTTCGCCGACGTCGCCAACCCCACGCTGCGCCGAAAGCAAGCGCGCCAAGCGGCGCGCTCAGTACTCCCCAACGCCACCGAGACCCGCATCGTCGTGACCGGCAACTACCGCGCCTGGCGGCACTTCATCGCCATGCGCGCCTCCGAGCACGCCGACGTCGAGATCCGGGCGCTGGCCATCGAATGCCTCAAGCAGCTCAAAGAGAAGGCCGCCAACGTCTTCGCCGACTTCCAGATCACGAAGCTCGACGACGGCACCGAGGTCGCCTCCAGCCCCTACGTCACCGAGGGCTAGAGCCGCGGGCAATTCCCCGCTCCGCCAATTCACGGCTCGCAAGGATCGCCGAGCGAGCCGATGCACGGCCCGCAGGCTTCGCCGCGAACGCCGATTCGAGGCGGTGCGAGGAAAAAACTTGAGACAGTTACAAACGCAGCGAGCGGCCGGGCGCAGGCGCCCCGGCCGCCGGAACCAGCATTGGTGAAAGCAACATGCGCAACGCAACCCGCCCCTTCGGGCGAACACTCGCGGCCATGATCACGCCGTTCACGCCCTCGGGCGAACTCGACGTCCAAGGCACCGCCGCCCTCGCCCGGCACCTCGTCGACGAGCAGGGCTGCGAGGGCCTCGTCGTCAACGGCACCACCGGCGAATCCCCCACCACCACCGACGCCGAGAAGACCCAGGTCCTCGAGACGGTCCTCGAAGCCGTCGGCGACCGCGCCCGCATCATCGCCGGCGCCTCCACCTACGACACCCGCCACTCGGTGCGGCTCGCCCAGGCGGCCGAGAAGGCCGGCGCCCACGGTCTCCTGCTCGTCACCCCCTACTACAACAAGCCCACCCAGGACGGCGTCGTCGCCCACTTCAGCGCCATCGCCGACGCCGCCGACCTGCCGGTCATGCTCTACGACATCCCCCCGCGCTCGGTCATCGGCATCGACGAGGCCACCTTCGCCCGCCTCGCCGACCACTCGCGGATCATCAGCGTCAAGGACGCCACCGGCGACCTCGCCAAGGCCCAGCGCGTCCGCGTCGCCACCGGCCTCGCCTTCTACTGCGGCGTCGACGAGCTCAACCTCGCCGCCTACGCCAGCGGCCAGATCGGCGTCGTCTCCGTCGTCGCCCACCTCATCGGCAAGCACCTCAACGCCATGTTCGACGCCTACGACGACGGCGACACCGCCAAGGCCTCCCAGATCAACGACCGGCTCCTGCCCGCCGTCAACGCCCTCATGGGACGCGGCCCCGGCATCATCGCCGTCAAGGCCGGCCTCAGCGGCCAGGGCCTGCCCGCCGGCGAACCCCGCCTGCCGCTCCTGCCCGCGCACGAAGCGCTCGCCGCCGAAATCGCCACCGCCCTCGCCGACCTGAAGGAGGCCTGATGGGCCTGACTCGACCCAAGAACCTCGGCGCCCCCGGCGCCCTCCCCGACGGCGCGCTCCGCGTCATCCCGCTCGGCGGACTCGGCGCCATCGGCCGCAACATGACGCTCTTCGAATACGAAGGGCGCCTGCTCATCGTCGACTGCGGGGTGCTCTTCCCCGACGTCGACCAGCCCGGCGTCGACCTGATCCTGCCGGACTTCACGCAGATCCTCGACCGCCTCGACGACATCGAGGCCATCGTCGTCACGCACGGCCACGAGGATCACATCGGCGCGATCCCGTTCCTGCTCGAGCACAAGAACAACATCCCCGTCGTCGGCTCCAAGTTCTCCGTCGCCCTGGTGGAGGCCAAGCTCCGCGAGCGCCGCATCAAGCCCGCCGGGGTCGTCGTCGCCGAGAACGAGACGCTGCAGCTCGGGCCGTTCGGCTGCGAGTTCCTCGCGGTCAACCACTCCATCCCCGACGCGCTCGCCGTAGCGATCCGCACCGAGGCCGGCCTGGTGCTCCACACCGGCGACTTCAAGATGGACCAGCTCCCGCTCGACGGGCGCATCACCGACCTCGCCGGGTTCGCCCGGCTCGGCGAGCAGGGCGTCGACCTGCTCCTCTCGGACTCCACGAACGCCGAGATCCCCGGCTTCGTGACCTCCGAGCGCCAGATCGGGCCCGTCCTCGACAAGCTCTTCGAGGACGTCAAGGGCCGCATCATCGTCGCGTCCTTCGCCAGCCATGTGCACCGCGTGCAGCAGGTCATGGACGCCGCCCACGCGCACGGCCGCAAGGTCGCCTTCGTCGGCCGCTCCATGGTCCGCAACATGGCGATCGCCCGCGACCTCGGCCTCATGCACGTCCCCGACGGCCTGCTCGTGAGCATGGACGAGGCCGTGCGCCTGCGCGCCGACGAGATCGTCTACATGTCGACCGGTTCGCAGGGCGAGCCGATGAGCGCCTTGGGCCGCATGGCCTCCGGCGACCACCGGCATATCGCCGTCGAACCCGAGGACACGATCATCCTCGCCTCGTCGCTCGTGCCCGGCAACGAGACCGCCGTGTACGGGGTCATCAACCGCCTCGCGCGCACTGGCGCCACCGTGATCCACAAGGACGTCGCGAAGGTCCACGTCTCCGGCCACGCCCCCGCGGGCGAGCTGCTGTACGTGCTCAACGTCGTCAAGCCCTCGAACATGATCCCGGTCCACGGCGAGGCCCGGCACCTGCAGGCGCACGCGCGCCTCGCGATCGAGTCCGGCGTCCCGGCCGACCAGGTCATCGTCATCGAGAACGGCGACGTCGTCGACCTGATCGACGGCCGCGCCCGCCTCGTCGGGCACGTCCCGAACAACCTGATCTATGTGGACGGCCTCTCCGTGGGCGACGTCGGGGAGCCGGTGCTCAGCGAGCGCCGGATGCTCGGCGACGGCGGCTTCATCGCGGCCACCGTCGTGATCGACTCCGAGAACGGCAAGGTCGTCGGCGGCCCCACCGTCTCGGCCAAGGGCTTCTCCGAGGACCCCAAGGCCTTCGACGGGGTCCTGCCGCTCATCGACGACGCCATGGAGCGCGCCGCGCAGGACGGCATCACCGACCCGCACCAGCTCCAGCAGATCCTGCGGCGCACGGTCGGCAAGTGGGTCAACGACACCTACCGCCGCCGCCCGATGATCGTCCCCCACGTCCTCGAAGTCTGAGCGGACGCATGAAGCGCAGCCTCGAAGTCTGAGCGGACGCATGAAGCGCAGCCTTCTGAGGCGGACCGAACGACGGCGGCGGGGCCGCGCCCGAAAGGGCG
>NZ_JAPZVP010000040.1 GCF_027622875.1 Glycomyces luteolus
CGAGCAGCATCGCGCCTTCGTCATTGAAGACGCAGACGGAAGCGGTGAAGTGTCGCTGTAGGGTCACGGTCGTTCCTTCACAATGCGGCCGACGGATTCCGGGAGGAATTTGCTCCACCGTAGTACCGCACAGTCGAACTCGATGGTTGAGCTGACGTACTTCGTATGCGGCGCTTGGAAGTAGCTGAGCACACGGGTCGGGAGCTTCTGAACGCAGTGGAAGAACGCCCGGACCGATCGCTCCATCTGGGCCCGGTCGGTGATGACCTGGTCGGCGAGCGTGTGCTTCAGATCGGCGCCCGCCAGCTCGTCGGGGCCCGGGTGCGGGGCGTAGGCGGGCAAGAAATGCAGCTCGATCCGGTCGTTCCGGTCGGCGACCCATTCCCGACCTTCTTGGCGCGGTGGGCGGAGTGCCCGTCGACGACGAGGTGGATCTTCTCCTCGAACTGGCCCAGCAGCCGGTCGAGGAAGACGATGAAGACCTCGGCGTTGAACGTGTCCCTCAAGATCGTGAAGTGCAGGTCGCCCCTGGTGGAGATGGTCGACATCGCGCTGAGCCCGAACCGGTTCCCGGTCCGCGCCGTGGTCGATGTCTGTCCCTTGCGACCCCAAGTACGCCCGGACAGTTGATCGGAGCGGACCCCGACCTGGTCGCCGAACAAGACCACCGCCCCCTCGGAGCGGGCCCGCTCGCGCAGGGCGGGATAGGTCTCCTCTACCCACTCGCGCATCGCCTCCGGATCGGCTTCGATCGCCCGCTTGTCGGGCCGCTGGAAGCTGAAGCCCATGCGCCGCAGCAGCTTGCCCATTCCTTGCTCGGTGAACGACACCCCGAACAATCGTTCGGCCAGGACGCAGACCTTGCGGCGGGTCCACAACTTCCCGCCCAGCTCAAGATCATCGGGCTCGTAGTCCACGATCGACCCGAAGGGCCTCGGCCTCCGAAGTCGACAGCTTGGTCTGCTCACCGACCCGTCGGCCTGGTGTCCCCGAATCCAAGCCGACCGCGCCGCCGGTATCGAAGCGCGCCTTCCAGTTCCCGACCGAACCACGCGAGACCCCGAACACCCGCACCGCCTCAGCGATGCTCATGCCGTCCCGGACCGCGGCCATCACCCGCTTCCGCAGCGTCTCCTGCTGCGACGGTGAGAGCCTGCGCATGTCCACCCTCAGATCATCGCCCACAACAACCACACGCGATGATCAACCAATAAGTTTCGGAGCAATATCACCATGGCCAACAGCACCGGGGACCGTGAGACAGCGAAAATTCAGACCGCTGTCTCTCGCGGGGCTGCGATACTCGCCGATTATCCGGCCTCCGCAAGCGCTCGAACGACCTGCTGCTCGGCCTCAGTTCTTCCGAGCGGCGTGCGACCTTGTCGCACGGATCTGAGCTCCTGCCAGGCCCATTGCTGAAGACCTTCGTCGTCGAGGGCCTCTGGTGCCGGGAGCAGTTCATCCAATAGATGCGCGACGGTTCTGGGACGTGCTCCAGCCCGCATCCATGCGATGGTTGATGGCGCGGCGGCTCCGTAGCGGATGCCCAATGGCAGCAAGCCGAGCGCGCGTTGGCTTCGCTGATTGAGCTCCCAGGGACCGTCAGGTTCCTTGGCGAGCCCTTCAGTGATAATCGCGCCGATGCCGCCGGCAATCATGGTCATCCGGAAGCCGAATCCGATGTCGACGACCTTCCAGGTTCGCGGCAGGGGCGCGTCTCCAGTTCTGCCGAGGTTGTTCCCGGGCGCAGTCCGCTCGGACTGCTCGGCGATCGTCAAGAGCGGCCGTCCGTCAAGCCAGCTATTCATGGTGTTGCGGAGTGCTTGCCAGCCTGTACTTCTCATGGCCGGGGCTTCGGCGTGAATTTCGGCGATCCGGGTCGACTTGAAGGGGTCCAAGGGGAGCGCCAAGCGGAGGCAGTCCGCGTCAAGACCGCTCACCAGGTCGATCATCAGCTCGGACCAATCGGAAACTGTCTCTGGCGAAGTTCCTGCCGTGAGCAACGGTTTGAGCAGTTGGTGCAGACCGACGGCGACGGGCAGGCTAATACCTGCTCGGTGCGCGGCCGCGGATACCCAGGCAGGACTCTCCTGACTGGAGAGGTAGTCGGCGCTGGCTGCTTCGAAGCGTTGGGCAGCTTGGTTGACGTGGGATGCGAGGTCCGGATACGTGCCGGCCCAGGACCGGCGCAGCACTGCGCCCGAGGTCTCACCGTCGGGACGGAAGGACAGGATGGTGAAGGCGGTTTGGTCGTCGATTGGAAGCCGGTGCACGTCCAAATCGCCGCTCAAGTTCCGTTCCAGAAGCCCTCGAAGATGGCTTTCGATTTCCGTTGAGGCGTCCTCTTCATCCAGGAAGGGAGGCCGGTTGGTCATGGTGCGAAGGTGAGTGGGGATCTGCGCGAGCTTGTCAGGAATGAGGATGGCCATTGAACGGGCCGCGACAGTAGCCCTGCCCGCGCGGCCGATGGCGTTGAGCAGGTATGCCCGGCTTCGTGCCTCAGTCTCGGGGCCGTGGTCTTGACGTCCGCCGCCGACTTTGGTGCCGCCGATGACGACGGCGGTGGCCGGAAGGTTGAGTCCTTGTGCCATGGTGCCGGTGGCGAACATGACGGTGGCGGTGCCTTGTTCGTAGGCAATTTCACTGGCGCGGCGCTCCTCCGGGAGCATGGCTGCGGTATGGACAGTCACGCCTTTCTCAAGGAGAGCCTTGAGTACGGAGGTGCCGCCGAGTTCGGATTCGGCGAGTGTCAGTAGCGCTGCGGTCTCGGCGTTGAGCTGCCCGATGTTGCCGGACGAGAGGGGGCCGGTGATGGCTTCGGCAACGGTGAAGCAGTGCTGGCGATTGAACGGGAGGAACACCAGAACGTGGTATCCCTGCTCGGCGAGGCTTTGGGAGATTGCGGCGGCGGTCTTGTTCAGATAGCCAGCTCTGACTAGTTTCTTGTCTCTGTGAAAGTCGAGCTGGGTGGTCATCTGGGTGCGGATGAGCGCGAAGTCATTGCGATCGCGGCTGGTCCAGGCGCCGTGAAGTCCGCCGATGAGGGTGAGCGGAAGCTGCAGTTGGAGGTTCTTCAGCCGTGCTGCCATTGTGGACAACTTGCGCTCGGCCTGTTGACAGTGCTCGTCCAGGATGTTCTTTTCGACGCCGACGATGGCACGAAGCGTCCGTGTGGGCCTCCAGGGGTTGTTGACCAGTACGGTGTCGGCTTCGGTGGCGTTGGAGAGCCATTCGGCGACCGCTTCTGGGTTGGCGATGAGTGCCGAGAGCATCAGCATTCGCACGTATGGAGAGCGATACAAGATCTCCGCGATCGCGAGTTCAGTGACCAACGCCCGTGAGTTTCGGTCGCCAAGCATATGAGCCTCGTCGACCACGCACAGGCTCAGCTCCGCGAACGCCTCTGGGTTTTGGCGCAGCGCGAGGGTGCATTTCTCGGGTGTCATCACAAGGATTTGCTGCCCGCCGATAGTCTCGAGGACCCGAGCTTCCAGATTGCTGTACTCCATGCCGCCGGCGATTTCTCGGACCTCAGTTGATTGCTCGTCGCCGAATGCCGCATCGAGTTGGCGTCGGATCTGCCCGGCAAGCGCGTTGGTGGGGGCGAGGTAGAGCACCCAGCCGTTGTTGAGTGCCTGAGCAATTGCGAGGTCGGCGACGGCCGACTTGCCGGCGCCGGTTGGCACAGTGACGACGGCGTGGCCGCGCGGTCCGGGCAGGTTCTGCTGAGCGTAGTCGGCGGCGGCGGGCCACAACAGAGGTCGGGTCCGGGCTTGGTCGCGCTGGAAGGCTTGGAATCGCCCGCCATCGTCGGGAGGGGGCGGGACATTTCGAAGGGCGCGGCCGGTCGTCCCTGCTATCGCGGTGTGCAGCAAGACGGCTAGGTGGTGGAGGTCGGAGTGTTGCTCGGCGGCCGTCCCGAAGCCGCCCGGGGTTTCAAGCAGCTCAATAATCTCGGCGATGTCGCGGAGGGGTGCGTCGTTGCCGTCACGATAGGCGAGCCACCGCAGGTGGCCTGCGACGGCGCCACCGAGGCGGCGCATGATCGCGTCGCGGACCCGTTCGCGCAACGACTGAAGGGTGCCGGTGGGGGTGGGTGGTGGTGCGATGCCACTGGTTTGCAGGGTCAGGTACGCGATGACGATCTGCAGGAGCCAGGCCTCTGTGGCCGGGAGCGGTTCAGCGCCCGCGCCAGCAGCGGCGCTCACCGTCCGAGCCACGACCGCGGCGTTGGGGTCGTATCCCGCGATGAGGTACAGCAGACCCGTCTCGACGCGCTCATACCGGAGCTGGTCGCCCAGGAGCGCTCGCGCCGGCTCGGGCTCAGCGTGCCCGGCTGCGATGTCGAGTGCCTCGGCAGCGACGAACGCTGAGGCTCGGACCGTATGCGGGTCGAGGCCGGTGACGAGAATCAGGTGCGCTTCAAGCGCGGTTGCCAATCGGCGCAATTCCTCTACCGCAGCAGCCATGTCCGGGGGTTGTCCGCCCAGGTGTCGCCGAGTCTCGGCCTCGAACCAGGCTCGGGTGAGCAGTCGCCGCACGTGGTCGGCATCGAGGTCGTCAAGCTGCGGTAGTGCCTGCAGTAGCTGGTTGATGCCTCGGTTGAACACTTAGAACGTCACCTCGACTACGGCTGCGCGCATTGCATCGGCCACGGCGTCGAAGAAGCCCTCGAAGTCGACCAGCTCGATCGAGATCAGACGACGGTGAGTGGGGGGTGGCTGGAGTTCGGCGAGGTGTTGCCGCTCCTTGTGTGGGTCGAATTTTTCTGCGAACGCGATCGCAGGGACATAACAGCGGCGATTTTGCCACAGTGCGTTGGTAACCTTGGGCCGGAGCGTCTCGGGCAGGACTGTCCGGAGGGCGCCGATCGATTTGCGAAGTTCGCGGCCGTATTCGCCAGCGTCGACTTTTCGGAAGAAGTGAGCGGCTTTCCTGAGGTTGTCAGTGCCGTTCGACTTCGTCGCCTTGCATTCGCCGATCATGACGGCGGTGACGTCGTCATCGTAGATCGCCAGCAAGTCGATTCCAGGGCTCTTCACATTGGTGTGCAGGTCTTGGATCGCATGGACCGTGCCGGGGAGCAGGCCCGTGACCGTCCGGGCTCGGACTACCAGAAGTGCGTGAAGGAGACCTTCCGCGATCCAGGGGTTTCTCGTGTCGTCCCGGGTCAAGGCAGCGGTCGGGTCGGCGAAGTTGTTGTCGGGTCCCAGCAGTTCAAGGAGGTCGAGATCCAGTTCGGCCCGGGCGTTAGGCCACTCGGCGAGGAGCTCCTCTGACAGGCGGGCGTCGAGTCCGACGACGTTAGCCAGCGCGCCGACGAGATACCGACCGAGTGCGGTGGTTACGGAAGGGGTTTCGAAACCGGTGCCGACGAGAACCGTGTGACTGGTCGGGCCCGGGCGCTCGACAAGTTTAATGCCGCGTTCGAGTTCCGCTAGCGCGTTGGCGACAAGCGCGACCGCCGGGTGCCCCAACTTACCGTGAGCCTCATTCACCACTGTGTAACTGTACTGGATTCCTCAGTAGCCTGCCGGGCACCATAGCCATGGTCCCGTTTTCTCCTCCCGAAACCTCAGATTCATTGTCGCCTGGTTGACCGTTAGCCGGATCGATGACCGCAGGGCCCACCACCCGATTGGCCTGCCCTGAGCAAGATCACCTGGGCGCTGCCTCCCGCTTGCTGGCAAACCGACCTGGAGAGGATCTCTACGCGGCATCCGTGAACGTGGTTCGCTAAATTGAGCCAAGGGCGGTCGTCACGAGAACGCGGTCCTTCGTGATGTTGAGATCCATAAGCCGTGGGGGTCGCGGATTGGGACGGTTTTGAGCAGGGCTGGGCAAGCTAACGAGGTCGGCAGTGTCTTCCGCTGTGCGGTCGCCACCCATCTGGCAGTGCATGGACTCCGGGGTCGGCCCGTTTCTGGCCTTGATCTTCCAGAAGACGTCCATCCGGTCCGACTCGACTTCGAGACCTCCGATCCGACCGACGATATCCGGGTGACCTTCTCTGACGGGCGCCGCGCGTTCATCTCGGCCAAACGCCGAGTCAGTACGGGAAGGCCCTTTGTCGAGACGGTCGCAGGATGGGTCGCCCAGTCGGCGACACTCGAAGCCGACGACCTCCTAGTCCTTGCCGGAGAGGACTTCACCGGCCCCGCCAAGGACTTGGACCGCGTCCTACGCCGCCTTGCGGCAGGACTAGCGATCGAGACGCAGGCTGAGCAGGACGCCTTCGAACTGCTCTATGCCCGGATCCCTGCAGCGGCTCGCGAGCGCGTTCTGAAGCAGGGCGCGGGCGAAGGCCGGTGATGTCGGGTTCGCGGTGGTGAGACGGGTTGGGGTGCAATGACAGTGCAGACACGGTCCGGGCGATCATACGGGTGCTGAATCCTGTTGAACGCCAAGGAGAACC
>NZ_JAPZVP010000041.1 GCF_027622875.1 Glycomyces luteolus
GTCACCGAAGCAATGCTCGGCATCGCACGCCTCCACAACCTCGCCCGCGCCGCCTGAACGGCTCCAGACAGCCACGGCCAACACGACGATCAGCAACTCCCAGAACCAATAACGGGACAGCCTTTAGCGCTCCTCATCCCATGGATAGAAGTCAGTCACCATACCGCCCCTGACGATCTTGATCTCCCGGAGCCCGTGAATCGGATCCCGAATGAGGCGATCTCGGAGCGCATCAGGAGTCAGGTTCGAGTCATTCAGGTCCAGGATGATGCGGTCGGCCTGCCGCTTCTTGCCTTGTCACGGATGCCAGTGCGGACGTTTTCGGATTGTCCGAGGTTGGGGCGTAGCAGTCGAAGTAGTCGCCCTCGATGATGAAGTCGGGCCGGGTGCCGTTGTCCCGCTGTGGTGGACACTGTTGGACCTCATACCCCGAGGTCGCCAGCAGCGCGGCGGCTTCGTTCTGCCGCTGCAGTCCTCGCAGTTTCCGGGCGTCCCCTTCCAACGCCTCCCGAGGGCCCGAGGGAACGCGCTTAGGATCGGGCGCAAGAGAGGGCTTCGAAACTGACGGACCAGATGAGGCGACCCGCGCGGCCGGCTTCGATCCTGAGCCGGAGGCACCTCGGCCGCCCGCCCCGCGAAGCGCATCAACCCTCGATCGAACTTGGCCAAGCATCTCGCCGAGCTTCAAAAGCCCATCGTGGACCTCGCCAAGACTCGTCTCGACCGCCCTTGCGCGAGCTGCCGTACCCTCGACCCCAACGCGATCGAGGGCATCGGCCAGCTCAGCAGCCTTGTCAATCGAACCTCGAACATCAGCCTGCGCATGCTCGGCGGCCTCGATGCTGGCAGTGATGCCGCTACGAGGTCGTCCATAGAGGCCAAGGGGTCTGCTCCGTCCATGCCCTGAGGGGTGGGCCCGGCGAGAAGCATAGTCCGATTCGTGTAGGTGCGCGGACCCGGTTGAGCCAACCTCAGATTCGCGATCCTCGCGGCGAACGGCGCGGACATCACCTGCCTTCACCCACGCCCGGCTTGGCACACGGGGGCGCACATTGACGTGGTCCGTCTCTATTGTGAGATTAACTTATGATGGCGTCTGTTGACTTCCCCTCGGAGAGAACGGACCCCATCGTGTCGCACGCCCACACCCCATGTCGTTCGCGCGGCCTTCGCACCTCTGTGGGGTGGACCTGTGGACACTGAAGCGGCCCGAGCGAAGATCACCGAATGGAAGCAGTGTGCGGACGAACGCGCCCTGCAGACCCAGCAGGCGGCTGAACGGCTCAAGGAACTGCGTGTGACCGTCTGCGACGAGAACCAGACCGTTGAGGTGACCATCGACTCTGGCGGTGCGCTCGTCGACGTCCAGTTCTCGGCCCGGATTCAACGGCAGGCGCCAGAGTTCACGCGGCGGACCATGCTCGATGTGTACCAAACGGCGAAGGACCAACTGGCTGAACAGGCCCGCGAGATTGTCACCGAGACGATGGGGCCGACGAGCGCGAGCGCGAAAGCGATGATGGCGACCTTCGTTGAGGGCAAAGGGGATCGGCAGTAGTGGCGTGGGCTTCACGATCTTCTGGCGGCGCTGGCGATTCGTACGGCACGGGTACCAAAGCCACTGGGGGCGGGTCAGCCCCGAGCTCGGGCGGAGGTGGCACGGGTTGGAAAGTTGACCCTGATCAGCTGCGGACGCATGCGGCTGGGCTTCGGGAACTGCTGACACGGTTCGATGCGATCCGTGCAGCGAGCGCGTCGACCGGGTTGGACACTGAAGCGTTCGGGCAGCTGTGCCAGTTCCTGCCGCCAATTCTCGACGGGCATCGTGACGAGCAGGACCAGGTAACTGAGGAGTTCGCGACGAACATCGAGATGCTCGCGGACGCCGTCGAAGCGTGCGCTGACGACTATGCCGCTGCCGACGAGGACTCCAGCGGCGAACTCGGCGCTCTCGCCAGCGAGCTGTAGACGTCTCCCGCCCCCTCCTCCTCATAACGAAAACGGACCGCCCTGTGAGTGACCAGTCTCTAATCGCCACCACGAGTGACATCGCCCCGGAGTCCCAACGGGACGGCTGGACCGGCATGTCGTTCGCTGATGACTACAAAGGCATTGCGCAAGCGATCGAGTCCGGCAGCTGGATCGACGGTGCAATCGCCGGGCTCGGCGCGACACTGAACGCCGTCGGCACCGTGTTGGACCCGTTCGGTTCGCTTGCGTCCATGGGCGTGTCATGGGCGATCGAGCAATGCGATCCGCTACGTGAAGCGCTCGACTGGTTCGCTGGCGATCCTGAAGCGATCGAAGTGCAGGCGTGCACGTGGGACAACATCACCGCGGAACTCGCGGCAATCGGCGACGACCTAATGGGCCGGCTCGACAGCGGCGAGCTCGACTCGTGGGAAGGCATGGCCGGTGACGCCTACCGGACCATGCTCAGCCTCAACGCCGAATGTGCGTACTCCGTTTCCGGAACGGCTGCGGCGGTGGGAGCCGCCACGCGGGGCGCGGGAACAGTCGTCACCACGGTGCGCGACTTCGTGCGGGACTTTGTATCGGAATGCATCGGTCACGTTGTCGCCTGGCTCGCCGAGATCGTCTTGACGGCCGGTCTGGCGACACCAATCGTCGCCGGTCAGCTTGCCGGCGCGGTCATCAAATGGACCGGGATCATCTTCGGAGTCGTCATGGGACTGATCCAAAGCATCGAAACGCTCAACGCTCTCCTCGGCTAACTGTGTCGCCCCCTCGAACTCGGAGACTCCCTGTGACCCGACGTCAACGCCGCTTCGCACGCACCGCATTGGCGGGCGTGCTGCGATCCGCGGTCGCCATCGGCGTGCTGCTGGTCATTAGCGGGACACATATGGCCCGCCGAACGAACACGGACACGAACGACACTGACAGTGCCTCGCCGAGCCGCAACCGCAACACCGACGCCCCGAACACGCGGGCGCAACGGGCGAAGGACCTCGACACGCTCACCGGCCGGGCGCGTCCGAAGATCGGGGCCCCCACCCCACCGAAGGGGCGGTACCCGCGAAAAAACACGCGGAGGACCGACGACGGGGAGACCATTGTCGCCGACCGTGACCGGGACCTTCCTGTTGACTGGACGAAGGGCTTCACAGAGAACCTGGATGCGCCGAAGCAGAACGACGATGGGTCGTGGACCATCAACCTTCGCATGCACGACGGCTGGAACCAGGAGCATTTCGACGCGAAAGCCCAACATCTGGATGGTTTGGCGGCCAACGACAAGTTGGAGCTGAAGACAGGCGACGGCGAAGAGCGTGGAGGTGCCGTTGACAGCTGGCGGTCCGCAAAGGAACGTGAGATCTTCTACAGTTCGGAAAACCAAGCCGAATATGATGCGAGGATCGCCGATCTCGACAATACGCAAATCGACCACGCCCATGAACTGCAGCTGGGCGGTGAAGATAACCACGACAATATGTGGGCCATCGACTCTGCGACGAACCACGGCATGGGCGGGCAAATCAATTCGCAGCTGACTTCCGTCACGAACCAGTTGAAGGCGATGGGATACAGCGATGCCGAGATCACGGGAACGCTCATCCGCATCAACGTGGTGCCGGGCACGTATACCCCCTAGGCGAAGGGGCCGGTAGAATGCAAGGTCAAGAGGCAGAAAGGTGCAGCTGTGTCACATCTAGAAGCAATGCGAACGAAACTGGCTCGTCTGAGGGAGCTCGGCGCGGTCGAAGAAATGGATCGGCGCTGGGACGATTTTGACGACGAGTTCGACTACGACATGCTCGCACTGCATGACGGCGTCGCATTGCAGCGGCAGTACCCCGGTGATCTCGCTGCACTCTACGAGCTAACCGACCGCCCGGTCTTCGGCGAGATCCGGTTCCCCCCGGAGTCGTCATTTGCGGACGCGCGCGCAGTCGACTTCGAAGGCAATCCGATCGACGACCGGACCCGCATCAAAATTGCTGGCCTGGGTGAAGATGCAGTGTTGCTCGATACGGACTCGGGCGAGGTAATGATCTACTGGTACAGCTACTTCAAATACAAGTGGGATTCCGGTGTGGTCCTCACGTGCGCGGATGTTCCCGAGTTCGTGGACACCGTTTGTCTCGGTTCAAGATACGCGGAAATCAAAGGACCGAAGGACAAGCAGAAGGAACCTTGGTGGGACCGTCATCCGTGGTACGCCTACCTGCAAGAAGTGGCAATGGCGTGACGGAGGCTGATCCAATGCGAGAACGTCAAACATATGTGCAGGCATGGGGTGAATCGAACGTCATCCGGTTCCCGCGCGACGCGTGGATCGAACAGTTTCCCGCACCTCGGGAGACGTACCCGGATGTCGACGTCATTCCCATCGAAGTGTCGGTGGTGTTCACGTCGTTGCTCAACGGCCGGTTCGACCTATACTCCGTGATCAATCTCAACGTGGGCCCGCAAAGCACACTGCAGCTTGTGGTCATCGGCGCTGTCCCTGCCGACAGCGACAACACGCTGTTCTGCCTCGACAGCGGTACGGGACGAGTGCTGATGCTCGGAGTGAGCAACGGGACCTTGGAGCCGGTCAACGCGACCTTCAAGCAGTTCAGCGAGTTCCTGTACCACTTCGCAATCTTCGTCCGATACGACAATGGCAAGCAGCACCGGGCGCAGCGGGCCTCGGTACTGCGCTCGCAACTTGAACGCATCGACCCGAGTGCCTTCGCCGACGCCAACTCGTGGTGGTCGGTGGCCTTCACGAAGCTTGAAAGCCGGATGTCATGAAGTTCCCCCGCGAAGCGTGGATCGCTGCCGGGATCAATCCGGCATCACTCCCTGACGACACGGACGTCCCTGACCGGGTCCCGGGCCTGTTCACTACCCAAATTCCCGGGAACGTCAACGTCTTCGACACCATCGCACTCAGTGCCGAAGGCACCGAGCTTGATCTCCGACTCATCGTCGTCGGCACATTCGAGCAGGCACCGAACCTCTTGTACGTCCTCGACCCCTACACGGGGCAGGTCTTGCAGTTCGACCCGTCGAGCGTGCAAGTACGCGGTGTCAACTCCACCTATCGGTGGTTCATCGAATTTCTCAAACGCGTCTCACACGCGATGGCATCGGCCGGAACCGAGGACCCCGGCACGGTCCTGACCACCGGACTGAAATTCACGCTCCGCGCCGTAGACGATACCGCGTTCGAAGCAGGTGCGTGGTGGCCCATGGTGTTCAAGCAGCTCGCCCGGTCCTAGGGCGCGGTAGATGCTGGCGAAGCTCGCCGGGCTCGCTCGCCGCCAGTCGTCTTGGGGAGTGACTGGATCGTTCGAAGAGGCTCAGGTGGCGCGGATCTGCCGTCTGACGGGGCTCGCTGTGTGCCGTCTCCGCTCTCGCTAAAGGCTGTCCCGTTATTGGTTCTGGGAGTTGCTGATCGTCGTGTTGGCCGTGGCTGTCTGGAGCCGTTCAGGCGGCGCGGGCGAGGTTGTGGAGGCGTGCGATGCCGAGCATTGCTTCGGTGAC
>NZ_JAPZVP010000042.1 GCF_027622875.1 Glycomyces luteolus
AGCTTGCGTTTTAACCTTCTTGGTATGCGCTGCAGGGTGTTTGGAGGCAGCGTGAGGTGGATGGTTCATCATCTTGGTTGTGCCACAGGAGTTTGCGACTACTTCCGCTGCTGAGCCGGGGCAAGCCAGGACGGTCAGTGACCTGTCAGCGCTGTCGGCGTTTCGTGGTGAGTTCTATGCCGCGATCGGCGCTCGTGCTGATGCGGTGTTTGAGCTGACCGATGCGGTCTTGGAGCATGAGGGGAAGGTCGATTCGCTCCCCGGGTTGTCACTCGAGGATGCGTTCACGCGGGGCCATGGTTCGGTATACGCGGCCCTCAATGCAGGCCGGATCGATCTCGAAGCGGTCCGGTCGGCGGCATTGGCCGAGCCCCTGCCGCGGATGCGGGGCCATATCGTGTTGGCGGTGGATGTCTCGCCGTGGCTGCGTCCGGACGCGGCGTGCAGCCCGGAGCGGTTGTTCTGCCATGTCTACGGGCGCGGGCGGGGCAGCGACCAGACGATTCCGGGCTGGCCGTATTCATTCGTGGTGGCGCTGACGCCGGGATCCTCGTCGTGGGTGGTGCCGCTGAGCGCGTGTCGCATCGGCCCTGATGACGACGTGCAGGAGGTGACCGTGGCGCAGGTCCGGGCGGTGGTGGTCGACCTTGTCGCCGCCGGCCAGTGGGCCGGGGGCGATCGGCCAATCATCCTGGTGACCGATGCGGGCTATGACCCGGCCCGGCTGGCCTGGCAGCTCGGCGATTTGCCGGTGGTGGTGTGCTCGCGCGTGCGATCCGACCGGGTCTACTACGGCCAGGCCGAGCCGAAGGCGCCCGGTGCGGTCGGGCCCAGACCCAGGCACGGGCGACGACATGAATGCGCGAACCCAGCCACCTGGAATGTCCCCGACGGCGCGGTGACCGTGCCCTCAACCCGGTACGGGCAGGTCCGGTCGCGGTTCTGGCGGTTCCTGCACCCGAAGCTGACCGGCCGGTCGGCGTGGGTCGGCCACGACGGGCCGCTGCCGGTCATCGAGGGGACCGTAGTGCGACTGGAGGTCGACCACCTGCCCCACCAGAGTAGGCCCGATCCAGTGAACCTGTGGATCTCTCAGGCCGATATCGAAGCGGCCGTGATCAACACGGTCTGGTTCGCTTGGCTGCGCCGCTTCGACCAAGAGCACTTCCACCGCTTCATCAAGCAGGACTTGGGCTGGACCGCTCCGGCCGTCCGCGACCCGCGCGCCGCCGACACCTGGACGGTGATCGTGATGGCGGTCTACTTGCAACTGTGGTTGGCCCGCGGTCTCGTCGCCGACCATCGCCTCCCCTGGGAACGGCCCACACTGCCCGGGCAGTGCTCGCCCCGGCGCGTCCGCCGAGGATTGCGCAACCTCCGCGGCACACTCAATCGCCCCGCCAGTGTCGCGAAACCCTCCCGGCCCGGACCCGGCCGGCCCAAAGGCGCCCAGAACCGTCGCCGAGCAGCCCGCCACGACCCGGGCAAGCAGACGAAACGCCCCGGAACCAATGGCCTGGGCCGCGGCAACCGCGAGTGGCCGAAACGGTCGATATAGGTAACCGACTGCACGCCACCGAATTCATACTTCGGTCATCCGCCTTGTCCCGAAACCCCTGCAGCGCACACCAAGAAGGTTAAAACGCAAGCT
>NZ_JAPZVP010000043.1 GCF_027622875.1 Glycomyces luteolus
GGCAAGGCCGCCTGATACAACAGCATTCGAAGCTCCTGGGAGGCAACGGAAGTAGACAGCTGTTGTTCTACCAGGAGCTTCTTCCATGCCCTGCAACCAAACTCACCCAGGATGAGAAGGGCTCACTGTTTCGATAGTGAACTGCTTGCGCAGTCTGCATGCTGGGTTCTGGTTCGCGAACATGCCGGGCTTCCAGATTGCCTGGTCAGTGGGGACGGTCTTCGTCCACTTGACGGGAACCACATACTCGGCCTCGTCATCGTCGTCGCCTCCGGGGTTGTGCTGGTAATGCCCGTTGAGCGCGAGTCCTGCGAGCTTCTGCTCCTGATTTTCGACGGTGACTGTGGCCACGTCGAACCGTGCAGCCTCGCCGGTCACGATCCCGATTCCGACGTATCCAGTCTGAGGAATGCAGGTGAAGACGCGCGCACCGATCGGGAGGTTCTTGAGCTTCTGGGAATACCACAGACCGCCTCCAGCGGAGACGAACCCATACTTACGTGCGTCCTCCCATGAACGACCATCGTCTTCTACGCCGAACGACACGTACCAATCTCGTCCGTTCCACGGTTCCAGCGCACGTTGCGCCCCGCTGCTCGGGTTTTGCGGTGCTGCCTCACCGGAGACCAGCCACGTGCGCGCCAGGTAGGAGGTTCCGTCATCTTCAAAGTGACGGAAGAACACGACGTTGATCGGAACGTTGAAGGTCTCATTGAGGAAGCGCACGATCCGCTCGGTGGCCGGGTCGACCGATGCGGCGACAACGGTGAACACCTGAGCCGCGTTGAGTTCCTCTGGTGGCTCGCCTCCGAAATGCCGGGCGAATGCCTCGTCGAACGCGATGCCCGGCTGATATGCCTCGAACAGCTCGACGATATGGGCGTGACTGAGCTCTGCTACCCATGAGCCGTAGTCGAGGGTTTGTGCGACGACATCGCGCGGTGTCCTGTCCCGTTTCAACTCGAGGACATGGACTACGCCCTCGGCATCGACAGCGAGCAGGTCGATGAATCCGCCATGGGCCGTTGGCACTTGGCGGCCGATGAGTAGCAACGGTTGGCCGAGGATCGTCGGATCGTTCTCGATGTATTCCTCAAGTTTCGATTCGAGTGCTACACGGCTTGGCGACAAACGGGTCAGCCCATGCTTGTCCGCGCGCCACAGTCCAACTTCCAAGGTCATTTCCCAAGTGTGGCTGCTGTCGACCGCTTCCGGCAAACTCCAGATGTGGACCTAGGCGAGTTCAATCCAGTTCTCGTGCAACGCGAATCAGGCGTTTCACGCCGGAGCTGCTGATGCCGTACTTCTCTCCGAGCGTCTTCTGGAGTGCCCCTGCTCGGTATTCGCTCGCGCTTGTCGTTATCGCCGATGAATCCAGGTGCCGCCGTCGAACTTGATGAGCACGTCCATATTTGTCGACACACGTAACTAGGCGATGTCCCGCAAGTTGATGCCGCGCAGTGGAAGCTCTCTCGATCGGTGATGAACAGGTGGGTTGGATATCGGTCCTGTGAAGCGGCCCGCAATGTGGCCGAGAGTCTGAGGGCCGGTCGTT
>NZ_JAPZVP010000044.1 GCF_027622875.1 Glycomyces luteolus
CTAAGCGATGTCCCGCAAGTTGCTCTCGGTTGTGTGAAAGCCAGAACAACCGAAGACCGATCGGCCGGTCAGCCGGTCATCGTGAGGTTGTGGAGGCGGGCGATACCGGCCATGGCTTCAGCGACACCGGCTCCGCGAAGGCGGCAGTCGCGCAAGACTTTCCAGGTCTTCATCGAGGCGAAGGCATGCTCAACGCGGGCCCGGACCTTCCGATGCGAGGCGTTATGGGCCTCTTTCCAGTCGATCAGCGGCTCGTCCTTGTGTTTCCGGCGGTGCGGAATGACCGCCCTGGTCCCGCGGTATCCGCCATCGGCGATGACCGTCGCGGTCCGGGTGGCGTGGTCGATACCGGACTCGCCGAAGGCCACCGAGTCGTTGCGGTTGCCAGGCAAGGGTT
Organism: Glycomyces luteolus; assembly: GCF_027622875.1. Taxonomy (GTDB): domain Bacteria; phylum Actinomycetota; class Actinomycetes; order Mycobacteriales; family Micromonosporaceae; genus Glycomyces; species Glycomyces luteolus. The sequence continues at coordinate 398 of NZ_JAPZVP010000044.1, forward strand.
CCCCGACTGTGACGACGAGCTGCGTGTCAGCGTGGATGACCACCTGGTGGTTGGTCGAGTACCGGTAGTTCTTCGACTTCGCCGCGACCTGGTGGTCGCGGGTGGGCACCAGCGTGCCGTCCACGATCAGGACCGTTTCGGGTGCATAGCGTTTGCGCGGCCGGAGTGCGAGCTTGGGGGCGAGGTCGTCGATGATCCGGTGAGCGGCGGATTTCGAGGTGCCGAACAGAACCGCGATCTGGCGCATCGTGAGGTTGGTGCGCCAGTAGACCGCGACCAGCAGCACTCGGTCCTCGAAGGCGAGGCCCCAAGGCCGTCCTTTGAGCGCCGAATCGGCACCCTCACGCCGAAGTTGGCGGACCAGCTTGGTGAACTGCCGGGCCGAAAGGCCGCTGAACAGCTCGATCATCGTCTCATCCACCGCACTGATCACACCCGCCACGCAGGCATGATCCCATGCGCCCCAATAGCCTCGGGGTCTCCATTAGTCCAGCGCGATCGCACCAACCACTTGCCCTGCGAACTCCTGACCGGTCGGCTCGAACCCCATCCTGCGGTAGAAGCCCTCAGGGCCGGTCGAGCCGGATTTCCACATCACGGTGGCCCGCTTCGAACCACGCTGCCGCGCCTCACCGAGCACGGCCTCGACCGCGAAACGACCGAGGCCGGCGCGTTGGTGCCGGGCGCTGACATTGAGCCGCCAGATGCCGCATCGGAAGAACTCGATCTCGGCATCCGGATCGAATCCCCCCATCACGAACGCCACCGGTTCGTCACCGACGTACACCAGACGCGGCCACGCGGTCGGGAAGGACGCGTATGCCTCGGCCAGCGAAACCGCAACCGGGGCCACGAACTCCTCCTGTTCGGGCGCGACCTTGATGCGGCAGGCCATGGCGACATTGGCGGGCGTGATGGGTTCGAGGCGGGGAGCATCGTTCATACCCCCCAACCTAACGACCGGCCCTCAGACTCTCGGCCACATTGCGGGCCGCTTCACAGGACCGATATCCAACCCACCTGTTCATCACCGATCGAGAGAGCTTCCACTGCGCGGCATCAACTTGCGGGACATCGCCTAG
>NZ_JAPZVP010000045.1 GCF_027622875.1 Glycomyces luteolus
TGTTCTGTCTCGGGAGGTTGTGAACACCTCACGAGCTGAGTCGGGCTGAGACGAGGAGAGGACCTTCTGGTTCGGTGTGAATCGCTACAAGACACGCCAAGCCAGAAAGGCCCTCGATGAGCCACTCTAACGCCCCGCTGACCCCGACCGGCAGACTGCGCCTGGCCCGGTGCGTGGTCGATGACGGCTGGCCCCTGCGCCGAGCCGCCGAGCGGTTCCAAGTCAGCCCTACCACCGCCTGGCGCTGGGCCGACCGCTACCGCCGCTTCGGCGCAGCGGGCATGACCGACCGCTCCAGCCGCCCGGCCACCAGCCCCGGCCGACTGCCCAACCGGACCGAGCGGCGGATCATCAAGATCCGCCTGGCCCGCCGATGGGGCCCGGCCCGCATCGCGTTCCTGCTGGGCCTGAACCCCTCCACGGTCCACCGGGTCCTGACCCGCTACGGCCTGCCCCGCCTCGCGCACCTGGACCGCGCCAGCGGCGAGCCGGTCCGCCGCTACGAACGATCCCGCCCCGGCGAGCTGGTCCATGTCGATGTCAAGAAGCTCGGCAACATCCCCGACGGCGGCGGCCACAAGATCCTGGGCCGCCCCGCCGGGCGCCGCACCCGCACCCGGTCGGCCCCGATCGCCAACAACAGCACCAGCAAAGGCGCGAAGTTCGGCTACGGCTACCTCCACACCGCCATCGACGACCACTCCCGCCTCGCCTACACCGAGATCCTGGCCGATGAGACCAAGGAGACCGCGACCGGCTTCATGACCCGGGCCCTGGACCACTTCGCCGCCGCCGGGATCGCCGTCGAACGCGTCCTCACCGACAACGGCGCACCCTACCGGTCCTTTCCCTGGCGAGACCTCTTGGCGGACCAAGGCATCAAGCACAAGCGGACCCGGCCCTACCGGCCCCAGACCAACGGGAAAGTCGAACGGTTCCACCGCACCCTGACCGACGAATGGGCCTACGCCCGCCCCTACCGGTCAGAACACGAGCGACGAGCCGCCCTCCCGGCATGGCTGCACTGGTATAACCATCACCGCGG
>NZ_JAPZVP010000046.1 GCF_027622875.1 Glycomyces luteolus
ACTGAGGTGTTCTCATCCTGATTGGCGCTCTTGGTAGTTGAGAGTGGCGATGGCGCGGGCGATTTGGGTGGCCCGGTGTGGGTCGCAGCGGAGTTTCCGCAGGATGCGCCACTTCTTGAGTTCCGCGAAGACGCGCTCGCCCGGTCCGCGGAGCCGGGCGTGCAGCCGGTTGTGTGCCTTTTGATACTCAGGCTTGCCCTTCCCCTTGTACGGCGTGACCACCAGGTCGTGGTCCAGGCCCTGGTAGCCCTTGTCGCCCAAGGCGAACAGGCCGTGCTCACGCAGGAGCCGGGGGATCTGCCAGATGCGGGCCGCGGCGGTGTCGTGGATCGAGCCGCGGATCGCGCCCGAGATCCAGATCAGGTTCCCGTCCGGATCGGCGATCGCCTGGAGGTTCATGCCGTGGGATCGGTGCTTGACCTGGTAGTAGGGCCGGTCGGCAGCGAGGCGGTACGTGTGGATGAGGGTGCCGTCGAGGATCACGAAGCCCCGGCCCGAGCGCTTCGCGCGACGAAGGCCGGCCCGGAGCTTCGGTGCCTGGGCCGAGAGCAGGTCGATGACTTCGTTCACCCGCCGGGCGGCGGTGGCCCGGGAGATCCCGAAGCCCGGGGCGAGCTGCTCGTAGGTGTGGCCCTGGTGGAGGTAGGCGAGAGTGAGCAGCGCCTGTCGGCCGGGGTCGAGCACCCGCCAGCGAGACCCGATCGTCCTGCGGTGGGCACTGATGAGCCGGGCGGTGAAGGTCAGGGTCCGGGTCGACAGCGGCAAGGCCGCCTGATACAACAGCATTCGAAGCTCCTGGGAGGCAACGGAAGTAGACAGCTGTTGTTCTACCAGGAGCTTCTTCCATGCCCTGCAACCAAACTCACCCAGGATGAGAAGGGCTCACT
>NZ_JAPZVP010000047.1 GCF_027622875.1 Glycomyces luteolus
CTGTCCCGTTATTGCTTGTGCTGCAGGGGTTTAGGATGCCCGGGTGGGTGTGGTGACAGCGGCTGAGGAGTGTTGGATCGAGCCGTTCTCAGGGCTGCGGCCCAGGGTGTTCTCCCGCCTCGTGCGCCAGCTCGAACGCGAGGGCGCCGACGCTGTCCGCCGGGGACGGCCGTGGAGCCTGCCACTGGCCGACCGGGTCCTACTGGTCGCCGCATACTGGCGGACCAACCTCACCTTGCGCCAGCTCGCGCCGCTGTTCGGCGTCTCGAAGTCCGCGGCCGACCGCATCATCGACGACCTCGGGCCGAAGCTGGCCCTGCGCCCGCGCAAGCGCTTCGCCCCTGGCACGGTGCTGATCGTTGACGGCACCCTCGTCCCCACCCGTGACCGTTCTATCGCCGCACCGAGCAAGAACTACCGCTACTCCACCAACCACCAGGTGGTCATCGATGCCGACACCCAGCTCGTGGTCGTCGTCGGCACACCGTTGCCGGGCAACCGCAACGACTGCAAGGCCTTCGGCGAGTCCGGCGCCGAGCACGCGGTCCGCAACGCGACGGTGATCGGCGACGGCGGCTACATCGCGACTTCCGCGATCATCCCGCACCGACGCCGCCCCGGCGAGGACCTGGCCGCATGGAAAGCCGAGCACAACGCCTCACACCGGCAGGTCCGCGCTCGTGTCGAGCACGCATTCGCCCGGATGAAGACCTGGAAGATCCTGCGCGACTGCCGGCTCCGCGGCGACGGTGTCACCGAAGCAATGCTCGGCATCGCACGCCTCCACAACCTCGCCCGCGCCGCCTGAACGGCTCCAGACAGCCACGGCCAACACGACGATCAGCAACTCCCAGAACCAATAACGGGACAGCCTTTAG
>NZ_JAPZVP010000048.1 GCF_027622875.1 Glycomyces luteolus
GTCGACGCGGGCGAGCTGCCACTGCTGGTTGCTGCCGCCCCAGTCGCTGTACTGCACGACGGCTGCGCCGTCGTTGGTGGCCGCGTTCTGGACCTCGACCGCCTTGTTGCTGTTGCGGTTGATCAGGCGCACATAGCCGCTGCCGGAGTCGGCCAGCCGGAACTGCTGGTTGGTGCCGCCGTGGTCGGTCCACTGGTGGATGGCGGCACCGTCGGCGCTCGACCAGCTGGACACGTCGAGCACCTTGCCCGAGTGCCGCGCCTTGATCCGGTAGTAGCCGCCGCCGGCATCCACGAACTGGAACTGCTGGTTGCCGGCGTTCGTACGGGTCCACTGGTGAAGCGGGGCTCCGTCGGCGGTGGACACACCGCTGACGTCCAGGACCTTGCCGCTGCCGCGGTTCACCAGCACATACCAGGCGGATGTGTCGATCACCTGCTGGGCTTGGGCCGCGGCGAACGGGTTGAGCACGGTCGCGGCGGCGGCCCCGGCGAGCACGCCGGCTCCGCCGATGAGCATCCGCCTGCGGCTCTTGGGGGTTTCCATCCAGGCCATGGTGGCCTCCTTAATCGAGGTTCGCTTCCCACACGTTGCCGATGCCTCGGGTCATGGAGATGCGGGTTCATTGCTACGGGTGGGACCGGCGGTCGCGGACCGGCGGATGCGCCGCCGCGGTCCGGTCCCGGATCGGTCAATCGGCGGAGGCCGCCGCGAGCGCGGCCACGCCTCGGGTCCAGCGGGACAGGAACGAGCAATCGGGTGCGGCCGATGTCATCGGGTGCTCCTTAGCGGACGCGGGTATGGGGAACGCCTGTTATCGCTCACATATCGCAACCTAGG
>NZ_JAPZVP010000049.1 GCF_027622875.1 Glycomyces luteolus
TCACAACCGGGCGATGATGAGGGAGATGTCGTCGTGGGCGCCGCCGGCGACGCCGAGTTCGTCGAGGACGGTGTCGGCCATCCGCCGCGGTTCGAGGGCGCTGTGGCGGCTCAGGGTCTCGCACAGCCGGTTCAGGCCCGCGTCGATGTCCTCGCCCCGCCGTTCGATGAGCCCGTCGGTGTAGAGCACGAGGGAGTCGCCCTCGGTGTAGGGCTGTCCGGCCTGCGAGCAGGGGACGTGCTTGGGGCGTGCGCCCAGGGGCGGGTCCAGGACCTGGCTCAGCAGTTCGCACTGGCCGTCCGGGTGCACCAGTACCGGGGGCGGGTGTCCGGAGTTGCTGTAGATGATGAGTCCGCTGGAGGGGTCCACCATCGCTTTGACGGCGGTGGAGTTCAGCGCGCCTTCCATGGAGCGGGCGTACAGGCCGAGGACTTCGAGGGCGTGGGCGGGTCGTTCGAGGGCGCGGATGGCGGCGTTGAGGACGCTGCGGAGCATGCCCATGACGGCGGCGGCCTCCAGGCCGTGGCCGACGACGTCGCCGGCGGCGAGTGCGAATCGGCCGCCGGAGAGGTCGACCACGTCGTACCAGTCGCCGCAGACGTTCATGGTTTCGACGGCGGGCAGGTAGCGCACGACGACATCGGTGTGCTTCTCGAGGTCGGGCGTCAGCAGCATGGCCTTCTGGAGGGTGACGGCGACCTGGTGGTCGCGTATGTTGGCCTCGCTCAGCTCCACGTTGAGGTGCTGGAGCTCGCGGGCCCGTTCGAAGAGCTCGGCCTCCCGCGCCATCGCCTCGGACGGCGCCTC
>NZ_JAPZVP010000005.1:0-151338 GCF_027622875.1 Glycomyces luteolus
GGGCCGCGCGCCGCACCGGACGGTCCTAGTCGCGGCCGCGGCGTGTCAGGACGGCGACCGCGAGCGCTCCGGTGAACAGGACGACGATCGCGAGGAGCGAGAGCACTCCGGTCCAGCCGAGCACGTTGACGCCACCCGAGGCCAGCTGCGGCATCGCGATGTCCGGATGGAGCACCGCGACGCCGTCCGCGTGGTTCCCGATGTCGAGGTACTGGACGGTCGCCCAGGCGTACAGGACCAGGCCGGCGGCGCTGACGTACGCGAGCAGGTGCACTACGCGCCGCGCGCGGTCGTCGCCGTCCCGCAGCCCCGCCAGCCGCTTCGAGCCCGCGCGGAGCAGCGGCCAGTGCGCCGCGATCGCCAACGCCGGCGGCACGACGAACAGCGAGTAGTCGTACCAGGAGAAGACGGCGAGCCCGCCCTCGTTGTCGGGGAACACCTCGATGTCCCGGTACAGCGCGACCAGGAAGTACGCGCTGTTGGCGACGAGGTTCACGAGTGCGAGGGCCATCAGCCCGCGGAGCCAGCGCGCGGCGGTCTCCAGGCGGTCGCCCGCGCGACCGTCTCCGGCTTCGATTGCTGCCATTGGTGTCTGACCTTCCGTTTGCGTTCGGGCGAGGTGCGCGGCGGCGTTTCGGCCCTAGGCCGCCGGTTCGATGGCCTGGGTGAACAGGTCGTTGCCGTCGAGGTCCTTGAGGGTCACCTCGCAGACCTCGGTCTCGGCGTCGATGTGGACCTCGCCGAAGAACTGGTAGCCGACGGCGGGGTTCGTGTTCGCGGCCGGCGGCGGCTTCTGGAAGACCACTTGGGGGCCGAAGGTGGCGTCGAGGCGGCCGGGGCCGAAGGAGCCGGCGTTGAGCGGCCCGGAGACGAACTCCCAGAACGGGTCGAAGTCCTGGAACGCGGCCCGGTCGGGGCTGTAGTGGTGGGCGGCGGTGTAGTGCACGTCCGCGGTCAGGAAGACCAGGTTCCGCACGCCGTCGCGGCGGCAGTGGGCGAGCACGTCGGCGATGTCGAACTCGCGGCCCAGGGGCGCGCCGTTGTCGCGCTGGGCGATGCCTTCGTAGATATTGGTGCCGTCGCCGATGATCAGGCCGATCGGCAGGTCGGCGGCGATGATCTTCCATGTCGCGGTCGAGGCCGAGAGCTCGGCTTTGAGCCAGGCGCGCTGCTCGTCGCCCAGGAGGCGGCCGCCTTCGGGGGCGTTGTTGGGGCCGTTGGCGTCCTTGAAGGTGCGCATGTCCAGCACGAACAGGTCCATCAGGGGCCCGTAGGCGATCTTGCGGTAGATCCGGTCGCTGCCGGGGAGTCCGACGGCGCCGGGGGTGTACTCGGCGAACGCCTGGCGGGCCCGCGCGGCGAGGACGTCGACGTTCTTCTCGGTGTACTGGGGGAGGTCGAGGATCTCGCCGGGGTACCAGTTGTTGACCACTTCGTGGTCGTCCCACTGGTTCACCATCGGCACCTTCGCGAGGTAGTCGCGGAGGTTGTCGTCGATGAGGTTGTACTGGAACTGGGCCCGGAACTCCGGCAGGGTTTCGGCCACTTTGGACTTGCCTTCGGTGGTGACGTTGCGCCAGACGGTCCCGTCGGGCTGGACAACCTCGGCGGCGATGGGGTTGTCGGCGTATATGAAGTCGCCCGAGCAGAGGAAGAAGTCCGGCTCGGAGGCGGCCATGGTGTCGAAGATCCGGTAGCCGCCGAGGTCGGGGTTGATGCCCCAGCCCTGCCCGGCGAGGTCGCCCGACCACTGGAAGCGGATGTCGGCCGGAGCGTCCGACGCGGTGGTGAAGGAGCCCTTGAGCGGCGCCGAGCAGTGGTCGGCGAGGGCGGTGATCCGGTAGTGGTACGTCGTCCCGGGCGCGAGGCCCTGGAGTCGGAGCTTCCCGGTGAAGTCGGTGGCCTCGGTCAGCGCCGGTCCGGTGATCGTCCTGGCCCGCTTGAAGTCCGGGCGCGTGGCGATGTCGACGCGCATCTGCGAGGCCCGGTCGGCCCGCGTCCATACGACGGCGCCGCGGTCGCTCACGTCCCCTGATTGGACGCCATGGGTCAGTTGCGGCCGCGAGGCCGCGAACGAGATCCCCGGCAGTCCGAGCGCGACCGCGCCCCCGGCTCCGGCGGCCAGCAGCCGACGTCGGTTCATCTGCACCATCATCTCCATTTCAACTGCGCGCCCGCTGCAGCGGCACGCAGCGCTCACCTGCTGTCAATGCGCCGACCCGTCCGCTCGACCGGTTCCTGCCGCTCACCTGCTGCGGGGTGGCCGGTCGGCTCGCTATCGCCTGGGGCGCATAGGGGTCGGCTCCATCAAGACGTGGCACCGCAGTCCGGCGTGCATCGTCCGAACGGTCAGATATCGGTGTCCGAACGGATGATTCGGACCGTATCAGTCCGCATCGCACGCGGTGGCACTGGAACGGCACGGGGCGTCATCGCTCGCGAGCGTCGCCGAGGCCGCGGAAGGCCCTCCGAATACCGGTGTTGTATTCGGAGGGCCGACAACGAAGCGAGCGGGCGAACGGGCCGGATAGCGGCCGTCAGGGGTTCCTACACGCCACTAGCTCTGCCAGAGGCGGGTCATCATCGCCTCGACCGCGATGCGGGGGCGGACGTTCGCTTCGATCGCCTTGCGGCACTCGAGGATCGCGTCGATGCGGCGGAGCAGGGACTCGGCGCTGAGCTTCGCGGCGGCCGCCCGGGTCGTGTCGGCCATGTCGATGTGGATCGGAGCGACGCGGGCGCCGAAACCGGCCGCGAGGGCGTCGCGGTAGAAGGCCGCGAGGTCCACGAGCGCCCGGTCCAGGGAGTCGCGCTGGGCGCGCGTGTCGCGCGTCTTCTGGCGCTTCTCCAGCTCCTTCAGGGCCGCCGCCGATCCGCGCGCCGCCTTCGACGCGCCCTTCCCGGTGCCGCCCTTGCCGAGCGCGGTCTCCAGCGCTTCCTTCTCGGCCGCCGAGCGCTCGGTGTACACGCCCGACGCCTCGGCCTCGGCCGCCTCGATCAGCTCGACCGCCGCCGTGAAGCACGCCCCGAGGCCGGTCAGGCGGCGCGGGATCTGCAGTACGTCGTGGCGTTTCGCCCGCGCCTCGGGGTCAGTGGCGAGCCGCCGCGCCCGGCCGACATGCCCTTGCGCCGCAGCGGCATAGAGCTCGGCCTCCCGCCGGTCGAGGCCGTCGCGGTTGACCAGCAGGTCGGCGATCGCCCCGGCGGGCGGCTGCCGCAGTCCCATGACGCGGCAGCGGGACCGGATGGTCACCGAGATCTCGGCCGGGTTCGTCGACGGCGCGCACAGCAGGAACACAGTCCGCTCCGGCGGTTCCTCGACGGCCTTCAGCAGCGCGTTCGCGGCCGCCTCGGTCAAGCGGTCGGCGTCTTCGACGATGAGGATCTGCCAGCGCCCCGCGGTGGGTGCGCGGCTGGCTTCGAGGATGAGGCGGCGGACCTGGTCGACGCCGAGGGTGAGGCCTTCGGGGATGACGCGGGTGACGTCGGCGTGGGTGCCGCCGAGCACGGTGTGGCAGGTGTGGCACTCGCCGCAGCCGCCTTGGGGGCATTGGAGTGCGGCGGCGAAGGCGACAGCGGCGGTGGAGCGGCCGGAGCCGGGGGGGCCGGTGAAGAGCCAGGCGTGGGTCATGCCGAGGCCGCGGGCGGCGTCGGCGAGGACCCGTTGGGCCTCGTCCTGGCCGACGAGCTCGTCGAAGACGCTCACGGCCGTCCGGCCTCCTCGGCGACGGTGTCCCAGCCGTAGTCCTTGGTCTCGGTGGGCGTGTCGGCGGTGGCGGTGTGCTTTCCGGTGTCGTCCTTGGTGCTGTCGAGGCCGGGCCAGCCGGTCGCGGCGCGGGCGGTCTGGGTGCGGATGTCGAGGCGTTCGGCGACGGCGTCGCGGACGCTGGCGGCGATCTCGTCGGGGGTGCCGCCCGCTTCGATGACGAGGTATCTGCCGGGTTCGGCGGCGGCGAGCTGGAGGAAGGTCTCGCGGACCTTCTCGTGGTAGTCGAGCTGCTCTTGTTCGAGGCGGTCGCCGTCGCCGCCGGCTTTGGCGCGGTGGAGGCCGTTCTCGGGGTCGACGTCGAGGAGGACGGTGAGGTCGGGTTTGAGTCCGCCGGTGGCCCAGGCGGAGACCCAGGCGATCTCGCTCTTGCCGAGGGCGCGGCCCGAGCCCTGGTAGGCGATGGAGGAGTCGATGTAGCGGTCGGAGACGACGACGGCGCCGCGTTCGAGGGCGGGTCGGATGACCTTGTCGACGTGCTGGGCGCGGTCGGCGGCGAACAGGAGTGCTTCGGCGCGGGGGGTGGGCGCGGCGTCGCCGCCGCGGTCCTTGGAGGGGGAGTCGAGGACGAGGGAGCGGATGCGCGCGCCGATGTCGGTGGCGCCGGGTTCGCGGGTGAGGACGGCCTCGTAGCCGCGGAGCTTGAGCCAGGCGGCGAGTTTCACCGCCTGCGTGGACTTCCCGGCGCCTTCGCCGCCTTCGAAGACGACGAAGAAGCCGCTGCCGGGGGCCGGGTCGGGGGCGGTGAGGGGGCGGCCGCGGAGGGAGGACCAGAGGTCGGCGAAGACGGGCACGCCGGGTTTGTCGTCCATGGAGCGGAAGGCGGTGACGCCGAGCCAGACGACGAGGGCGGCGGCGACGAAGAGCAGGATGCGGCTCATCGAGATCTGCACTTCGGTGAAGCCGAGGTCGAGTTGGCGGGCGGCCTGCCAGCCGGCGAGCGGCGCGGCGATCGTCATGGAGAGCATGAGGATGACGCGTGCGGAGACGGCGATGAACGCGAACATGCGGCCGCGGATCTCGTCCTCGGTCTCGCGCTGGAGGAGGGTGATCCCGGCGAGGAAGGCCATGCCGGCGCCGAGGCCGATGATGAGGGAGCCGATGACGGAGAAGACCATGTGCGGGGCGACGGCGTCGAGGGCGAGGCCGCTGCCGGCGAGGACGATGCTCATGCCGAACCAGCGGAGGCGGGAGAGTTCGCCGACGAGTTTGGGACCGAAGGCGATGCCGCAGCCGAGGCCGAGGAAGAGGAACACGGCGAGGGTGTAGAACGCGGCTTCGCCCGCGCCGAGGGTGGTGGCGTAGACGGTGCCGACGCCGATGAGGATGCCCGCGCCGCTGAACGCGCCGAGCATGCCCACGATGAGGCCGCGCACGCGTTCGGAGGTGCGCAGGTAGGACCAGCCTTCGACGAAGTCGTTCCAGACGGTGGAGGACTTGGCGGCGACGTGGCCGATGCGGCCGGAGATCTGCGGGATGAAGAAGTAGACGGTGACGGCGAGGATGGCGAACATCGCGGCGGTGAGGTAGAGCGCGATGACCATCGGCTCGGCCCAGGCGCCGAGGTTGGACCAGACCGCGGAGCCGCGTTCGAGGACGGCGAGGACGGCGAAGGCGAGGGGCGGGGCGATGCCGTACGTGGTGGCGAGGCTGAGCTGGTTGGCGGCCTCGTACTTCTCGGGCGGGAGCAGGTTCGGGACGGCCGCTTCCTTTGCGGGCGACCAGATGAGGACCGCGCCTTCGATGCAGAGCTGGGCGATGGCGAGCCAGGCGACGGTGACCGCGGTGTTGTTGGTGACGAGGTAGACCGTCGGGACGGAGGCGATGAGCAGGAAGCGGGCGGTGTCGCAGGCGGCCATGGTCTTGCGCCGGTCGAAGCGGTCGGCGAAGACGCCCGCGACGGGGCCGAGCACGAGGGAGGGCAGGAGCCGCAGCACGATGGTGGCGGAGAACGCCGCGCCCTTGGCAGCGGGGTCGTCGAACAGGGACTGCGCGAATCCGGCGGTGGCGAAGATGGCCAGCCAGTCGCCGAAGGAGGCCAGTCCGAGGACGGTCCAGAGGCGTCTGAACGGGCGGATCCGCAGCACCGTCTGGATGTCGCCAAGGGTGTTCGCCATGCTGCTCCTCGAAAGTCAGAGACCGCACCGGGTCGACTACGAGACTAGTCGGCCCGGTGCGGTCCCATGCCCCGGCGCGGTCGTTTGAGTGGCCTGGGACCCCTCTGGCTAGAGGCGGCGGCCGAGGTAGTCGCAGACGACGTCGGCGGCTTCGGCGATCGACGCGGAGCAGCCCTCCGGGTCGCGGCGGAACGCGAGGCGGACCAGGGCCTGCCCGGTCTCGACGGCGACGGTGACGGTCTTGTTGAGCTCGTCGTCGCCGCCGATGCCGAAGCGCTGGGCGAGTCCGGCGAGGATCTGGTCGGCGATCACGTCGCCGCCGGTGGTGACGGCGTCGGCCCGGCCCGGGTCGATGGCGTCGGCCAGGTGGAGCACGCGGAATCCGGGTGCGGTGCGGTACATCTGCACGTACTCGTCGATCGCGGCCTCGACCCCGCCGCGCCAGTCGGCGGGCGGTTCGGCGTCGAAGCGGGCGGCGAGGCGCTCGAAGTACAGGTCGATGTAGCGCTGGCTGAGCGCTTCGGCGAGCGAGCGCTTGTCGCCGAAGAACTGGTAGACCGAGCCGATGGCGACGTCGGCGCGCTGGGCGATGGCGGTGGTCGAGAGCCGGTCGTAGCCGACCTCTTCGATCAGGTCCGCGGCCGCGTCGAGCATTCGGCGCACGCGGGCGGCCGATCGCTCCTGGACCGGCAGGCGCCGCAGTGAATGCGTGGCACCGAACTTGGACACCGGTGACATCGTGGGCTGCCTCGCGGCCGGCACGGTAGCAGTGCTCATGGTGTTGTCTCCCCCCTGTGATGACAAGTATCCCCATCATGGACGACTTGCCCGGATTTGAGGCTCATTCCCGGTCGTGTCGCGAGGGAATTTCCAACTTCACCCGTACTGGTGCGATCAGGCGGTCTCGACCGTCATGTCGCGAAACGGCTTGACGAAATGCGGAGTTCATCACTCTCACGGTTGCGGCGGTTGTGCGTGAACACCCGGACACGGAAGGATTGCGAGGGTTTTGCGCGTTGCTTCAGGGGACAAGCAGCGCGATGGCTCGCGGGCTTCGCCAAGCAGTGCCGACTCATGGCTCGCAAGCTTCGCCAAGCCCCGCGAGGAGAGGACAACCAGATGCAGCAGCGGCGCACGCCGGCCTTCAGGGCACGATGCCGAAAGCAGACCGTCCGTCGCGTAGCGATGGTCTCGGTGCACACTTCGCCGCTCGCGCAGCCCGGTACGGGCGACGCGGGCGGTATGAACGTCTACGTCCTCAACACCGCGCGCGAGCTCGCCCGCTCCGGCGTCGAAGTCGAGGTCTTCACCCGCGCCACCAGCTCCGAGGAACCGCCTACCGTCGAAGCCGCCCCCGGCGTCCTCGTCCACCACCTCCCCGCCGGGCCCTTCGAGGGCCTGTCCAAGAACGACCTCCCGACGCAGCTGTGCGCGTTCACCGGCGGGCTCCTGCGGGCCGAGGCCCACAACCGGCCCGGCCACTACGACCTCATCCACGCCCACTACTGGCTCTCCGGCCAGGCCGCGTGGGTCGCGGCCGACCGGTGGGGGGTGCCGCTCGTCCAGACCTTCCACACCCTCGCCAAGGTGAAGAACGCGCAACTCGCCGAAGGCGACTCGCCCGAGCCGATCGGCCGCGTCGTCGGCGAGGAGCAGATCACCACCGAAGCGGACCTCCTCATCGCCAACACGGCCGCCGAAGCCGGGGAGCTGCAGCGCTACTACGGCGCCGACGAGCGCCGCGTCGAGGTCATCCACCCCGGCGTCGACCTCGGGGTGTTCCGCCCCGGCGACCGGTACGCCGCCCGCCAGGCCCTCGGCCTCCCCCACGACGCCCTCGTCGTCGCGTTCGTCGGCCGCATCCAGCCCGCCAAAGCACCCGACGTGCTGCTGCGCGGCCTCGCGCGCCTCCGCGAGACCGATCCGCTGCTGGCCGAGCGCATCGTCCCCGTCTTCGTCGGCGGGCCCTCCAACACCGACCTGTACTGGCTGCCCAAACTCGCCGGGGAGCTCGGCCTCGCCGAGAGGGTCCAATGGCGCACCCCGCGCTCGGGCGAAGCGCTCGCCCAGGTCTACCGGGCCGCCGACGCCGTCGCCGTGCCCAGCTACAACGAGTCGTTCGGCCTCGTCGCCCTCGAAGCCCAGGCGGCGGGCACCCCCGTCCTCGCCGCGAAAGTCGGCGGCCTGACCACGGCCGTCAGCGACGGCGCCTCCGGGCTCCTCGTCGACTCCCACTCCTCCGACGACTGGGCCGCCGCCCTCGGCCGCCTCATGGGCGACGGCGCCCTCCGCGAACGCCTCGCCGCCGGCGCCCGCGCCCACGCCGCGCTCTTCTCCTGGCAGTCCACCGCCGAGGGCCTCAGCGGCGCCTACCGGCGCGCGCTCCTCGCCCGCTCCCAGGCCATTACCCTGAACCGGTGATCGAGCAACTCACCGCGGCCCTCGACGAGATCGGCGCCGACTACCGGCAGGACGGACCCCGCGCTGCGGTCGTCACGCTCCCCGGACAGCGCAAGCTCGCGATCGCCTGCGGCCTGGTCATCGAGGACCACGCCCTGCGCGTGGAGGCGTTCGTGGCGCGCAGGCCCGAGGAGGACCGGGAGGCGGTCTGGGCGGAGTTGTTGCGCCGCAACGGGAAACTGTACGCGGTGTCGTTCGCGACCGACGAGAACGAGGACATCCACCTCGTCGGCCGCCTCCCGCACGCCTCGATCGACGCGGACGAGCTCGACCGCGTCCTCGGGCAGGTCCTCGTAGCGGCCGACGAGAGCTTCAACGTGATCCTCGAACTGGGCTTCAAGACCTCCATCGAAGCGGAATGGGCCTGGCGCCTCGCCCGCGGCGAGTCCACGAGGAACCTCGAGGCCTTCGAGCACCTCCGCCCTCGCGACTGACATGACCGGCGGCGAAGCTCAGCGCCGCCATGCTTCGAGCATGTCGTCCGGGCCCCGGACAGCTCGAACCGATCGCGGTCGACGCGGCTGTCGACACCGGAACGCGAGACCGCGACCGGCGGTCTTCCCGCCAGCGCGGCCGCGAGCAGCGCTTCCCGGACGTGCGGCTCGACGGCCTTCCCGAGCCAGCTCGACAGCGGCGCTCGGCGATGCGGAACGCCTGGTCGCCGCGGCCCTTTCTGCCGGGGTGTCAGAGGAGTCCGTCGGCCAGAATCTCCTGGGCGCGGGCCTGCATGTCCTCGGCTCGCCGGTGGAACGAGTAGAACGCCTCCTCGTGGCCGCTGACGTACCTGATCAGGTACTCCCAGAAGACCTCGACCTGCACGTCCTCCAGGCCGGTCTCGGCGTGGCATGCGGCGTCGTCCCCGGCGGCGGCCAGCACCTCCTCGGCGAGCGCGGCCTCGGCCTCCTCGAGGGACATCGACTGCTCGATCTGCCAGGCGGCCTTGAGATCCCCGGACCGGCTGAACAGCGCGTCGCGCAGGTGCATCGGCTCCTCGAAGTCGTAGCCCCGCTCGTTCATGCAGTCGGACCAGGCCGCCCGGGCCTCGGCGACGCGGTCGTCCCGCTCCCAGTCGGTGCCGCCGCGCGCGCCCGCGAGCCCGGCGTGGTTGAGGTAGTCGGGGTAGGCGCCGTCGGCGAGCGCGTCCTCGGCCTCGCGCATGCACCCGCCGCCGGCGCGCTCGGACTCGCCGACGTCGGGCAGCAGGACGATCTCGGCCTCCATGCCGGGCGAGCCGTAGTACGCCTCGTTGTAGGCGTCCCGGTCCGCTTGCGGCAGTTCGGAGAACGGGTCCGGCTCGGTGTGCACGTCCTCGCCGTCGTCGCCCTCGTACATGAGCGTGATGTTCGGGTTGTCGACCCGGAGGCCGTAGATCTCGCCGGGCGGCAGCGAGGGGTCGGGCGCGGAGTAGACCCAGGGGCCGAGCAGGTCGTCGAGGCCGGGGTCCGGCTCGTACTCGGCCGCGAGGGGGTGCACCGTGAAGCCGAGGTGCTCGACGCACAGCCGCGCGACCCGGTCGAGGGCCTGCTGGACCTGGTCGGCCGAGGCCATGTTGTCGGCGAGGACGGCTTCGGCGGTGGCGCGGTCGATCGGTTCGGGGGGCTCGGCGCAGGCGGCCAGCAGCGCCGCCGCGAGCAGGGCCGGGACGCCGAGAGCGGCCCGGCCCCGGAGACCCCGGAGGTCAGACATAGGACATCTCGGTGTGGCAGCCTGAGCCGCAGCCCGAATGCCAGGACTTGTAGACGCCGTTGCGGTAGTACCGCAGCGTCACCGGGTCGCCTACCGTCGCCTGGCTGGAGGACTGGTGCTTGCCGGTGCTGCCGCCGCCGCTGGAGTTCGCGTAGTAGACGTTGACCCACGCGTAGTGCGAGCTGCACGAGGTCAGGCGCGAGCGCCACCGGTTCGTCTCGCCGTAGTCGTCGCCGACCGTGGTCGAGACACCGGACCACCAGTCGTCGCATGACATCGTGTAGGTGACGCCCCCGGCGCTCGCCGCGGACGGTATCGCGGCCATGCCGCCCGCCACGAGCACGGCCAGCGCGGTCGCCGCTCCGAGCCGGCGCAGCGCGAGGGTTAGAGTGGACCGAGGTCCCCTGTTCATTCGGACTCCTTCCAGGGCAGGGTGATTCACGGCGCGCGGTCATCTCGGTTGGCGCCTGTGACCGCGCGCTGACAAGACGCTATCGGCACCCTCGGACGTCCACAAGGTGCAGTGGCGGATATGGCACACCGTCCCACAACGTGGACCATCCATCATGAACCGGCACAACACGAGCGACCGGCGCCCCTCATGCGGCGCGCGGCCGCCGCCGGTGCGGGCAGCGGAGGTCGGCGCATGGACTGAGCTGCGCCGCAGGGGTTTTCGCGTCGCGACGGCGGGTGCGCGGCGGCTATATCATCGGGCTGTGCACCCCTCCTCGTATCTGCTCAGTGTCGATCTGGGCACCTCGCATGCCGTCGCGGTGCTCAGGTGGCCCGACGGGCGGACGCGGCCGCTGCTGTTCGACGGGCAGCCGGTGCTGCCGGTCGGGGTGTACTGCGACGAGTCCGGTGAACTGCACGTCGGACGGGACGCCGTCCGGCTCTCCGCGGTGTCTCCCGACCGGTTCGAGCCGAACCCGAAACGGCAAGTGGCGCAAGGGTCCGTGCTGCTCGCTGACCGGGAGGTCGGCGTCGCCGCCATGTTCGCCGCCGCGCTGCGGCGCATCGCCGCGGTGTGCTCGCAGTCCACCGGCGTGCTGCCGGAGACCGTGCTGACCTGCCCTTCCTCGTGGAGCGGGCAGCGCCGGGAGGTGCTGGAGGAGGCCGCCGCCCAGGCCGGGTTCGGGCCGGTGCGGCTGGTCACCGAACCCGTTGCCGCCGCCCATTACTACCGGGGCGTGCTGGGTCGGGAGATCGGCGCCGAGGAGGCGCTGGCGGTCGTCGACTTCAGGGCGGGCACGGTCGATGTCGCGGTGCTCGCGGCGGATGACGGCGGGGGCCTCGCGATCGCGGCGGAGGGCGGCGTCGCCGACTTCGGCGGGGTCGACGTCGACGCCGCGATCGTCGACCACCTGCGCGCCATCACGATCGGCGGGCACCCGCAGGCCTGGGCGGCCATCGACGATCCGCGCACCGGCTCGCAGCGGCGCGGGCGGCTCCAGTTGTGGACCGACGTGCGCGAGACCAAGGAGATGCTGTCGCGGTTCACCGTCGCGCCGGTCGGCGTGCCGGCATCGAGGCCGGGCTGCACTTGACCCGGACCGAGCTGGACGCCATCAGCAGGCCGCTGCTCGAACCGGTGATCGACGAGGTCGTACGGGTCCGGGACGCGGCGGAGGCGGCCGGGCACCGGCTCGGCGCGGTGTTCCTCGTCGGCGGCGCCTCGCGGATGCCGCTGGCGGCCAACCTCATCCATCACGCGCTCGATGTCGCCCCGGTCGTGATCGAGCAGCCCGAACTGGCGGTGGCCGAGGGCGCGGCGGTCGCATCGGCGCCTGTCGGCGACGGGACTTCCCCTGCCGCCGTTGCGGAGCCTGAGTCCTCGGCGGCGACTGCCGCGGAGTACGCCCCCGTTCCGGTCGAGACGCCGCCGGCCGCGGCGGTCGAGCCCGCGACGGTTCCGCTGCCTCCACCGCCGCCGCGGTCCGTTCGGGGCAGGAAGCGCATCGCCGCCGTCGCGGCGGCCCTCCTGGCGCTCGCACTGGTCGGCGTGTCCGCGCTGTTCAACTGGGAGCCTTGGCAAGCCGGAGGCACCGGGGGCGGTGCACCGTACGCGGAGGCGCTGACCGGCACGGCCGACGCGGCCTGCCCCGAAGGGCTCGCGGCGCCCCTCGACGCGCCCGGCGCCCTGTACGGGCCGCATTTCACGTCGGCCCCGACGTGCCTGACAATCCTTGCGCCCGAAGACGCCTCGGCGGCGGCCGACCTCCTCGGAGAGGTCCCGGCCCTGACGGGATCGCAACGGCTCGCGATCGTCCACTTCACCACCGGCGACGCCAATCCGACGGACCAGTACACAGTGCACAGTGCGGTCACGTTCGGCGATCAGACCTGGGAACTCGACGGCGTCCCGGCCGCCGACGCGGTGTACGCGGCCGTGGTCGACGCTGACGCTCCGCTCCAGGTGGCCGTCACCGACGCCGAACGCACGCAGACGCTCGACCTCGCCACCGGCCAGGTCGCCGACCCGGTGGCCGCCTACTACCACGGCGAACTCGCCCAACGGGAATTCGTCGTCGAAGCCACCTTGTCGTTCGCGACCGTCGACGACTCGTGGTTCATGGACGGCGTGGTGTACCGGGACCACGTGGCCGTCTCCCGGTCGGTGTTCAGAGAGGACCTCGGCTGGCTCTGCGAACCGGACGAGGCGGTGCTCACCGCGGTCTTCGAGATCAGGACCTACTCCGCCGAGTACGACCAGGACTGGCCCTTCGACGCCGCCCAGGCCGTACGGGTGCAGGCCGGCGACCAGACCGTCCTCCCGCAGGTCACCGCCGAGGAAGTGACGAGGGCGGCAGGCGACCACGGCGACGACACGTGGGTGGCGGTCGGCGCGGTGTTCACGGTCCCGGCCGACCTCGCCGAGTTCGCGTTCGAGTTCGACCTGCAGGACAGCGCCTACGACCGCGGACTCGAAAAGTGGTTCCACGCCTCCGAGAGCCCCGTGGCCCAGTCCTACGGCCTCGACTTCACCGCCGCGTGAACCACCCCCGATCGCGGCCGCACCTCTGGTCGCCCCCGCCTGTGAGGAGGCGACGCCCGCCACACCTGTGGCTTGACCGGGCGGCAGGGCAGTGGGCGAGGCGGCAGGATAGGGGTATGACCGCTACTCTCGTGCTGCTTCGCCACGGCGAAAGCGAATGGAACGCCAAGAACCTGTTCACCGGCTGGGTCGACGTGAAGCTGTCGGCGTCGGGCGAGGACGAGGCCCGCCGCGGCGGGCGGCTGCTCGCCGAGGCCGACCTCTTGCCGGACGTCGTGCACACCTCGCTGCTGCGCCGCGCCATCAACACCTCCGAGCTGGCGCTGGCCGAGGCCGGCCGCTCCTGGATCCCCGTCAAGCGCTCCTGGCGCCTGAACGAGCGCCACTACGGTGCGCTGCAGGGCAAGGACAAGGCCGCGACGCTCGCCGAGTACGGCGAGGAGCAGTTCATGACCTGGCGCCGCTCGTACGACGTGCCGCCGCCCGCGATCGAGGCCGGCTCCGAGTTCTCCCAGGACGGCGACGCCCGCTACGCCGACCTGGCCCCCGAGATCCTCCCGGCCACCGAGTGCCTCAAGGACGTCCTCGAGCGGATGCTCCCCTACTGGTACGACGGCATCGTCCCCGACCTCAAGGCCGGGAAGACCGTGCTGGTCGCGGCGCACGGCAACTCGCTGCGCGCGCTCGTGAAGCACCTCGACGGCATGTCCGACGAGGCCGTCGTCAAGCTGAACATCCCCACCGGGATGCCGCTGCGCTACGAACTGGACGAGTCCACGCTCAAGCCCACGGTGACCGGCGGCGAGTACCTCGACCCGGAGGCCGCCGCCGAAGCCGCCGCCGCGGTGGCCGCGCAGGGGAAGAAATAGCCTGAATGCGCACTCTGGGTTAACAGAGGGTGACATGCGAAACAGCCCGGCGTTCGACGCCGGGCTGTTTCGCGCTTACGCTGGGGTCGTGGCCCACAACGATTCGCCGCCGCTCGAGGGCCTGCGCAAGAGCGCAGGTCGCGTCCTCACCGGCCTGGCCGCGGGAGCCGCTTTCGGCGCCGCCGCCGCAGCGCTCCTGCGCACCCGGCACCGCGGCACGCCCCGCCCCGAAGTCCGCACCGCCCCCGTCGCCGACTCCCGCCCGTGGGAGGCCGCGACCGACCTGCTGCGCACCGGCGTGTGCCTGGTCGACGACCACAACCGCGTCCTCTACACCAACCGGGCCGCCCGCGACCTGGGCCTGGTGGACGACCACGAGATCATCTCGCTCACGCTGCGGGCGCTGCTCGCGCAGGCCCGCCGGTCCGGCCGCTACCGGGACGCCGAGATCGAAGTCCCAAAGCAGGTCATGGGCGAGCCGAGCGCTGTGAGCGTGCGCATCACGCCGCTGCCCGACGGCGTGTCCGTGGCCGAGTTCCAGGACATCTCCGAACTGCACCGCGTCGAGCGGGTGCGCCGCGACTTCGTGGCGAACATCAGCCACGAGCTGAAGACCCCGGTCGGCGCCATGCAGATCCTCGCCGAGGCGCTCAAGGACGCCGCGGAGGACCCCGACGCGTCGGCGCGGTTCGCCGCCCGCATCCAGTCCGAGTCGAAGCGCATGAACCACTTGGTCACCGACCTCCTGGAGCTCTCGCGGCTGCAGGGCGCGGAGAAGCTGCCCGACCCCGAGCCCGTCGAGGTCGACCGGATCATCGCCGAGGCCTTCGACCAGACCCGCATCGCCGCCGAGGAGAAGGGCATCGAGCTCACCTACTCGGGCGTGCGCGGCGCGGAAGTGCTCGGTTCGGAGTCCCAGCTGGTGACCGCCGTGAAGAACCTCGTGGGCAACGCCATCTCCTATTCACCTGAGGACACGTCAGTCGAGGTCTCGACCTCGATCGCCTCCCCGACAGGGCATCTGGCGGGGGTCCAGATGGTGTGCATCGCCGTGCGCGACCAGGGGATCGGCATTCCCGCCGAGGAACTCGACCGCATCTTCGAGCGGTTCTACCGGGTGGACGCGGCGCGTTCGCGCTCGACCGGCGGCACCGGCCTCGGCCTGGCGATCGTCAAGCATGTCGCGGTCAATCACGGGGGTAGGGTCGAAGTGTCCAGTATGCCTGAAGCTGGATCAGTGTTTACCTTGATGTTGCCTGCTCGTTCCCTTCCGTCCGACGCCACGGCACCGGAATCGGATGCAATCGGAACAACCCAGCAAGCCGGCCTGTAGAAAGGTTCACTCGTGACCCGCGTGCTCGTAGTTGAAGACGAGGAATCGTTCTCCGATGCCCTCTCCTACATGCTCCGCAAGGAGGGCTTCGAGGTGGCGGTCGCCGCCGACGGCGACGCCGCCATCAAGGAGTACGAGCGCGCCGGTGCCGACGTCGTCCTGCTCGACCTGATGCTGCCGGAGAAGTCCGGCACCGAGGTCTGCCGCGAGCTGCGGGCGAACTCGAACGTGCCGATCATCATGGTCACCGCCCGCGACTCCGAAGTGGACAAGGTGGTGGGACTGGAGCTGGGCGCGGACGACTACATCACCAAGCCCTACTCCTCCCGCGAGCTGGTGGCCCGCATCCGCGCGGTGCTGCGCCGCTCGGCCGAGCCCGACGACCCGATCGTCACCGTGCTGGAGGCCGGGCCGGTGCGCATGGACGTCGACCGCCACACCGTCACGGTGAACAGCGCCGACGTGCAGCTGCCGCTCAAGGAGTTCGAGCTGCTGGAGATGCTGCTGCGCAACGCCGGGCGCGTGCTCACCCGCGGCCAGCTCATCGACCGCGTCTGGGGCGCGAACTACGTGGGCGACACCAAGACCCTCGACGTGCACGTCAAGCGGCTGCGCTCCAAGATCGAGCCCGAGCCGGGCAAGCCCCGCCACCTCGTGACGGTGCGCGGACTCGGCTACAAGTTCGACCCGCACGCCTAGCGCGCCCGACGGCCCCAGGCGCCGTCCACCTGCCGTTCACCCTGAATACAACGCTTGCCGGACCGGATAGGCTGCACTCGTGACTTACCTTCCCGCGGACGACCGCTACGAGAAGACCATGCAGTACCGCCGCTCCGGACGCAGCGGCCTGAAACTCCCCGCGATCTCCCTCGGCCTGTGGCAGAACTTCGGCCACACCCGGCCCCTCGAAACCCAGCGGGCGATCATCCGCCGCGCCTTCGACCTCGGCGTCACCCACTTCGACCTCGCCAACAACTACGGCCCGCCGGCCGGGAGCGCCGAGGAGAACTTCGGCCGCATCCTCGCCGAGGACCTCAAGCCGTACCGCGACGAGCTCGTCATCTCCTCCAAGGCCGGGTACCACATGTGGAACGGCCCCTACGGCGACTGGGGCTCCCGCAAGTACCTGGTCTCCTCGCTCGACCAGTCCCTGCAGCGCATGGGCGTCGACTACGTGGACGTGTTCTACCACCACCGGCCCGATCCCGAGACCCCGCTCGAGGAGACCATGGGCGCGCTCGACGCGATCGTGCGCTCGGGCAAGGCGCTGTACGCGGGCGTCTCGAACTACAACGCCGAGCAGGTGCGGCAGGCCGCGACGATCCTGAAGGACCTCGGCACGCCGCTGCTGATCGACCAGCCGTCGTACTCCATGTTCAACCGCTGGACCGAACGGGACGGGCTCCTCGACGCCCTCGAAGAGGTCGGCGCGGGCTGCATCGTCTTCAGCCCCTTGGCGCAGGGCCTCCTCACCGACCGCTACCTCAAGGGCATCCCCGAGGACTCGCGCGTGCGCACCAGCGTCTTCCTCAACGAGGATGCCCTCGAGGAGACGACGATGGCGCGCGTGCGCGCCCTCAACGACATCGCCGCCGGACGCGGCCAGACCCTGGCCCAGACGGCCCTCGCCTGGGCCCTCCGCGACGAGCGCATGACCAGCGTCATCATCGGCGCCAGCAGCGTCAAGCAGCTCGAGGACAACATCGGCGCGCTCGGGAACCTCGACTTCTCCGACGAGGAGCTCGCCGCGATCGACGAGCACGCGATCGGCTAGAACTACCGCGACCGGGCCGCCACCCTGGGGTTCGAAGGGTGGCCCCGGTCGTCCACGCGCCTACTTGATCGCGATCTTCTTCTGCCCCGCGGACTCCTTCTTCGGAACCGAGATGCACAGCACCCCGTCCTTGAGCTCGGCGCTCGACTTGCCCGCGTCCACCGTGTGCGGCAGGCGCACCGTGTACTCGAACTGGCCGCTCCGCCGGCTCGAGCGGCGAACGTCGTTGCCCTCGTGGTGGTCCTCGCTGCGGTACTTGCCGCTCACCGAGAGCTCCTGGCCCTCGATGTCGATCGAGAGGTCCTCCCGCATGACACCGGGCGCCTCGATGTCGATGTGGTACTCCTTGTCGTTCTCCGACATGTCCACCAGCGGTGTCCACGTCTGATCGCCCATGTCCCCGGCCGGGAAGTACGGGCCCATCATCCGGTTCATGTACCCGGCGAAGTCATCGAGAACGGACATCGGGTCGGAGCGCTCGATAGCGCCCCTGCGCATGGGTAGCCTGGCCATCTCATCCTCCAATCACCCGGCGGCCGCTTGCCGCCGGACGAGAGGATGCCCCCTCTGATGCGGCCTAATCGGCCGCCGGAGGGGCGACACCCGCGCCGATCGGTGGGACGCTTGATGGAGCAACCGGCCCTGCAACGACGAGGAAGTCATCATGGCCCCGCTGATCTCGACGATCGACATCGACCGGCCCCCCGACGTCGTGTTCGCCTACGCCACCGATCCGACCCGTTTCGCCGAGTGGCAGCGCGACGTCGTCCGCGTCCAGGTCCTCGACGACGAGGAGTTCGTGACGGTCCGCCGCTTCGTGGGCGCCGAGCGCACCACGCTCCAGCGGATCACCACCAGCGACCCGCCGCGGCACTGGGCCGCCGAAGGCGTCGAGGGAGCCGTCCGGCCCCACGCCACCGTCACCGTCTCGCCGCGCGACGACGGCGCGCACTCGAGGGTCGTGTTCACCCTCGACTTCGAGAGCCACGGCATGGGCGCCGCGCTCCTCCCGATGGTGCGCCGCGCCGCCGAGAAGGGCGCGCCCGTGAGCCACCGGCACCTCAAGGAGATCCTGGAACGCGGCTCAGCGGAATGACTGCAGCGCTTCGGGACTCGGCGGCTCGGCCGCGCGGATGAGCGCCTCGATCTCGGCCATCCGGTCCCACGTGTTCACGGCCATCCCCGCGAGCACGCGGCCCGCCTTGGTCCAGAACGCCACGAACTCGAGCGACTCGATGCTCCCCGAGACCACGACCTCGTCGTAGGCGTCGGGCCCGGCCACGAAGCCGAGGTACTCCATGCCGAGGTCGTACTGGTCGGTGAAGAAGTACGGCAGCTTGTCGTAGGGCGCCTCGTCCCCGAGCATCGCCTTCGCGGCGTGCGGTCCCGAATCGAGCGCGGTCTGCCAGTGCTCCACCCGGATCGGCCGTCCGTAGTGGACTGACGGGATGCTCGCGACGTCGCCGGCGGCCCACACGTCCGGGCCGCTCGTGCGCAGCGTCCCGTCGACGGCGATCCCGCCGCCGAGCTCCTTGGGGCGCAGGTTGATCCCCGCTTCGACGGCGAGCCCCGTGTTGGGCGTGGCGCCGACCGCGAGCAGCACGACGTCGGCGTCGACGCGCCGCCCCTCGTCGGTCTCCACGCCGAACGCCCGTCCCTCCTCGCCGAGGATCTTCGCGACCTGGGTGCGCCGCAGCAGCTCCACGCCGTGATCGGTGTGCAGGCGGCCGAAGACGAGCCCCATCTCCGGGCCGAGCACCCGTTCGAGCGGCTGCGCGCCGAGCCCGAACACCGTGACCTCGCGGCCGAGCTGCCGCGCGGAGGCGGCGACCTCCATGCCGATCCAGCCGTCGCCGACGATCGCGACGTGCTCGGCGTCCTTGATCGCGGCGTGCAGCAGATCGGACTGCTCGACGGTACGCAGCAAGTGCACGCCCCGCAGGTCCGCGCCCGGGATCGGCAGCGGCCGGGGGCTGGAGCCGGTGGCGATGAGCAGCTTCTTGTAGTCGAGGGTGGACCCGTCGGCCAGGGTCAGCCGCCGCATCGCGGTGTCGAGCCCGGTCGCGGGCTCACCGGTGCGCAGCTCCGCGTTGTGGTCGTACCAGCCCTCGTCGACGGTGAACACGGCCGAGCGGTTCACCTCGCCGCGCAGGTAGTCCTTGGAGAGCGGCGGCCGCTCGTACGGGTGGTGCGCCTCCCCCGTGACGACCACGAGATCGCCCTCGAAACCCTCGCCGCGCAGCGTCTGAGCGGCCTTCGAGGCGGCCAGCCCGCCCCCGACGATGACGTACGGTGCGGTGCTCGACGTCTCCTTGTACGGTGCACTGTTCATCTGCGTCCCCCATATCGACAAGGCCGCTCGTGAGCACCTCAGGCTCGACGGGCGGCGGGTCGGCCCCATTGTCCCGCGATCCCGCGCGATCGGGATCATTCGGCGGATTCCCACCGACGGGGCCCGCAATCCCCCATACGCGAATCGCTCGCTCCGGCGAGGGTCGGTCGGGGTCAGAAGTCGCCGTATGCGACCTGCAGACAGGTCAGGCCGAGCTCTTCTCGCCACATGCGCACGACCTGGTCCCGGTCGTCGAGTACACAGAGGACATTGCGGTGGGCGAGGTGCGCGTCGTAGAGCTCGCGTTTGACGGTCGAGTCGCGGCGGCCGTCCCCGGCCTTGCGCATGTACAGCTCGACATCGGCCAGGCCGACGTGCAGTTTGAGCCACGTGAGCGTCTCGGTGCGGCACACTTCGTCGCGGCCCGAGAGGAACACGATCTTGTGCCCCGCCTCGGCCAGCGCCTGGACGACGGCGATGACCGCCGGGTTCGGCGCGTCCTCGCCGACCCGGCGGAAATTGAACGGCGACCGGGGCTTCTCGCCGAGGCGGAGCGCTACGGTCCCGTCGATGTCGACGATGACGACCTGGGGCATGGGGTTCCTTCCAAGGGGATTCAGCTGGGCCGCTTCACGAAAGCCCGAATCGCCCGCTCACGCGCCGGATCGACCCGCCTTCGCCCGCGGCCGAGTCGACTGTAATCGCCTGGAGGCCGAGTTCGCGAGTCTCGGCGCGGAGGTGCTCGACGAAGTACCGCTCACGCGCGGCGAGGTTGCGGGCGGCGCGCTCGGGGTCGCTGGTCTGCTGGATGAAGCCGGGCCGGTCGGTCGCCTTCGCCCGCCTGTCGACCGCGTACGCGCGGAAGTCAGGGGTCGGCAGCAGCCACACTGCTCGGTTCCGGTCGGCGAGCAGGGGCGCTACGAGCGCGGGCAGGAGCCGGAAGCCTTCGACCACGATGCCCTGATCCGGGGGCATGGCGAGCAGGTCTTCGACGATGAGGTGGAAGCCTTCGCCCCTGAACCAGTGGAAGGTCTCGTACATGACCTCGGGCGAGCGGAGCATCCAGCGCTCGTCCATGGTCATCGCCATGAAGTCGTGGAGGTGCGGCGCTTCGACGGCGGTGGTCCGCCGCGCGTGGTCCTGCATGGACTCGTCGGTGCCGCAGTATCGCAGGTCGTGCCGCTCGGCCAAGGCCCTTGCGATGGTGGACTTCCCGGCCCCGCTCCCGCCGCCGATCCAGTACACGTGCCGCAGCCGCGCGCGGACCTCCCGATCGTTCGCCATTCGCGCGCCCCTTCCGAATCGGTGACCCGTGCATGATCCCTTACCTCGGTAAGATCGGCAGCATCCGCCCAAGACTGAAAGTGCCTGCCTTGGGATCCCCTCGTCGCTTGGCCGCTGCCTCGGCCGCGGTCACCCGATTCGGGGGTCTCTCGGAAGTCCGAAACTCCCATCACCGCTGATTCCACTTCCATGGGCAGGCGGTGCGCGGACGGCGTTGGAGTGGTGACGGTTGAATTCGGTTGCGGTTCAGGCGGGCGGCGACGAAGCGGTGGGATTCGGGGTGGGGTTGGTTGGCGGGTGGCGGGTGTGGTGTGGGCGGCGGGCGACACCCCCGGCTGCGGGGGTCGGCGCGGTCTGTTCCTTTGGCGTGCAGGCAGCCTGGGGCGAAACATGAGGACCCTCTATCCCTGTAGGTGATGACAGTCGGGACTGTGCGAGGGATGATTGAGGTACGCACAGGGATACGGAAAACGTACAGGTGGCGAGTAGGTGCAAGCAGACTACGACAAGCCTCTGGCCGAAACCCAAACCGGACCGATTCCGAGCCGACGCTCCTTCTCAGGGCGTCGCGCTCAATCCCCGCGTGCTATCGGGATCCACAGCGGACCACGACCCTCCCTTGGGGCGTGCTGGGTGGGAGATCGCCGGTCGGGATCACCTCGACCGGAGGCAGTGTCCAGAACGAGGCACATCAGAGCAAGACCCGCCGGCGCGGGCGGCAATGCCAGACCAGGCAATTGAGGACCTGGCTCGGCAACGCCACACGCACAGCGGCACCGTCCTCCCGCACTCGCATCAGCTTGGTGCGCGCGGGAAGGACCATCTCGGCCGGTACACCACGGTGTGCCCCGGATGCATGACCCCGCACCTGAGTTCATGGTGCGCGGGGAGCCGACGCCACCGCCCTGGAGCCGGGGTGTCCTCTGGGAGGCAACCTTCCGAGAGCGGACGCGCAGGGACAGCGGCCAAGAAGGAGAAGGCGCATGAGACACGCGACACCAGCTCGATCTTCAACACCCCGAAGAAGCTCTCGGCCATCGCGTTGTCCCAGCACACCCCTGTCCTGCCAACGAATTTGCGCAGGCCATAGCGGCGGCAGTAAGCGGCGAACGCCTCGGAAGTGGTCGGTTACGCGCTCGGCGAGCACTTCCGGACCGGGTCGTCGGGGACTTCGCCTGAGCGGGGTCGGTGAGGTTGCGGTGCTTCGCCTTCGGCTGGCACGAGACCGGGCTGGCCCCCCTCATACTGCAACCTCTATGACGGCGACGCCCCGGGGTCTCCACTCAGCTCTTCTTCGCTGCCCGCCTGAAGCTCGCCCGAAACGGGGCCCGGCCCCGGCGTCACGCCCCGACTCTCGTTCAGCTCATTCGTCGCTGACTGCCCGAACTCCAACCGAGAGCCGGTCCCGCCTTCACAACGCGACTCCGAGTGACCCGAAGAAGACCGTCCCCCGAAGCGGGGAACGATCTAGGACCAGCCCCGGCGGACCGGCCTGGTCAGGGGCTTGTAGTCGTCGCGGGAGCGGTAGACGACGTAGGGGCGGAAAAGGTACCAGACGGGGGCGCTGAATGCGTGGACGAGCCTCGTGAAGGGGAAGAGCGCGAAGAGGACCAGGCCGATGAGCACGTGGACCTTGAAGGCGTTCGAGGCCGCGGCCATGGCGGCGACGTCGGGTTGGAGGATCCAGATGCTCCTGAACCAGGGCGAGACGGTCTCGCGGTAGTCGACCTCGTGCCCGCCGGTGAGGCCGGCGACGGCGGAGAGCAGGGTCGTGGTCAGGCCCGCGAGGATGGCGGCGACCAGGACGAGGTACATGACCTTGTCGTTCACGGTGGTGGCGCTGAAGACCGGGCCGGTGGTCCGGCGGCGCCAGATGAGCAGGGCGATGCCGCCGAGGGTGGTCACACCCGCGATGGCGCCCAAGGACAGTGCGGCCACGTGGTACATGTCGTCGGTGATGCCGACGGCGTCCGTCCAGGTCTCGGGGATCAGGAGGCCGACGACGTGGCCGATGATCACCACCAGCAGTCCGAAATGGAATACGGGGCTGGCGATGCGCAGGAGCCGGGACTCGTAGAGCTGGGAGGAGCGGGTGGTCCAGCCGAAGCGGTCGTAGCGGTAGCGCCAGACCGTGCCGCCGATCAGGATCGCGAGCACGACGTAGGGCAGTGCGCCCCACAGCATGTAGTCGAGGGCGGTCGCGCTCATCGCTCGGCTCCCATCGCGGCCGGCATGCCGAGCGGCACCGCGCCAGTGCCGTAGGGGTCGAGGCCTACGTCTTCGACCGGTGGTCCGGCGGCGGCCATGCGCGTGGCCTCGCGGCGGGCTTCGTCGGAGGGCGGGAGGGTTGCGGCCACGGCGTCCAAGACAGCGGCGTAGGCGCTCCCGCAGTCGTGGAGGGCGGCGCGGAGCAGCTCGATGCCGGGCTGGAAGGCCTCGAGGAGCCGCTGTCCTTGGGCGGCATCGCCTCTGGCCGCGAATTCAAGGACCACCGCCAGGTGGTCGGGGAGTTCGCCGGGGTCGAGGTGCCATCCGCAGGCCGCATAGATCTCCTTGATCCGGGCCAGCGCGTGGCCGCGTCGTCGAGTGTCGCCGTCGGTGTAGTACGTGAGGTGCAGCGCCCTGCGGCGCTTGAGGTCGAAGGTGCGCACGTATGCAGCGCCGAGTTCGAGGTCGGTCTTGCCGTCCGCGTACGCGCAGAACGCGGTGAGGGCTTCGCGGGCCTCGCCCGGTCCGGTCTCGGCGACGGCGGCCCGCACCAGCGGGAGGCGTTCGTAGAAGCCGCGGTCGGGGTAGCAGAGCAGCATCGCCGCGGCTTGGCGGATCACCGCGTTCATTTCGCCTCCTCGCTCTGGGTGCCCGTGAGGTACGTGCTGTCCGGGGTGCTCTTCTGGCCCCGTTCCGGGAACAAGCCGGGCGGGCGGCCCTTGCCGTCCCAGTTGAGGAGGTTGAGGCGCCGGGCCGGGCCGGAGTGGCCGTCGCTGGTCTGGCGGTCGCGGAGGGCGTGGAAGGTCTCGACGCTCGCGGGCTGCGGCCGCCCGGAGGCCTCGCCGAAGGGGACCTGGCCGCCCATGCCGCCCATGCCCGGGCCGCCTTCGAAGTCCAGGGAGCAGCCGATCTCCTCGATGACGCCTCGGTCGGCCTCGTCGACGCCGTACGCGGTGGGGATGACGTACCGGTCGTCGTATTTGGCGAGGGCGAGGAGGCGGTACATCGCCTCGATGTCGTCGCCGGTGAGGTCGACGGCGGCGGCGATGGACTCGTCGCGTTCCTCGCCGAGGTTGATGCGGCGCATATAGGAGCGCATCGCGGCGAGCTTCGCGAGGACCTGCTTGACCGGTTCGACGTCGCCCGCGGTGAACAGCTCGGCGAGGTATTCGGCCGGGATGCGGAGCGTGTCGATAGCGGCGAACAGGTTGCCGGCGTCCTCGCCGTCGTGGCCGGTCTCGCTGAGCGCGTCGACGACGGGCGAGAGCGGCGGGATGTACCAGACCATGGGCATGGTCCGGTATTCCGGATGCAGCGGCAGGGCGACGCGGAACCGCTTGGCCAGCATGTATATCGGCGATCGGCGGGCCGAGTCGATCCAGCGCCTCGGGATGCCGTCGCGGAGGGCGGCGATCTGGACGGCGGGGTCGTCGGGGTCGAGGAAGGTGTCGAGCTGGGCCGCGTAGAGGGCCTGCTCGTCCTTGACGGCGGCGGCCCGGCCGACGCGCTCGACGTCGTAGAGGATGACGCCGAGGTAGCGGAGGCGCCCGACGCAGGTCTCGGAGCAGACCGTGGGCATGCCGACCTCGACTCGCGGGTAGCAGAGCGTGCACTTCTCGGCCTTGCCGGTCTTGTGGTTGAAGTACACCTTCTTGTAGGGGCAGCCGGTGACGCACATGCGCCAGCCGCGGCACTTGTCCTGGTCCACGAGCACGATGCCGTCCTCGGCGCGCTTGTACATCGCTCCGGAGGGGCAGGAGGCGACGCAGCTGGGGTTGAGGCAGTGCTCGCAGATGCGCGGCAGGTAGAACATGAAGCTCTGCTCGTACTGGAACTTCACCTTGTCGCCGATCTTCTGCACGATCGGGTCCTGGGAGCCGAGCTCCTCGCCGCCCGCGAGGTCGTCGTCCCAGTTGGCGCTCCACTTGATCTGCATCGGGTCTCCGGTGATGAGCGAACGCGGCCGCGCGCCGGGCATGTCGTCGCCGAGCGGCGCGGAGACGAGGTGCTCGTAGTCGTAGGTCCAGGGCTCGTAGTAGTCCTGGATGGACGGCATCTCGAGGTTGGCGAAGATCGTGGCGAGCTTCTTGAGGCGGCCGCCCGCGCGGGGCTTCAACCTGCCTGCGGCCGTGCGCTTCCACCCGCCCTGCCAGCGCTCCTGGTCCTCGTGGCGGCGCGGGTAGCCCTGGCCGGGGCGGGTCTCGACGTTGTTGAACCACGCGTATTCGACGCCGGAGCGGTTGGTCCAGGCCTGCTTGCAGGTGACGGAGCAGGTGTGGCAGCCGATGCACTTGTCGAGGTTCATGACCATGGCGACCTGCGCCATGACCTTGCCGATGCGCTGGCTCATCAGTACTGGACCTCCGTGGTGCGCTTGCGGACGACGGTGACCTCGTCGCGCTGGTTGCCGGTGGGGCCGATGTAGTTGAACGCGTATGAGAACTGGGCGTATCCGCCGATGAGGTGGGTGGGTTTGACGAGGAGGCGGGTGAGGGAGTTGTGGATGCCGCCGCGCTTGCCGGTGGTCTCGGTCTTCGGGACGTCGACCACGCGCTCCTGCGCGTGGTACATGTAGACGGTCCCCTGCGGCATGCGGTGCGAGACGACCAGTCGGGCGGCGACGACGCCGTTGCGGTTGACCGCTTCGACCCAGTCGTTGTCCTCGGCGCCGATGGCCTCGGCGTCCTGCGGGCTCATCCAGATGTTGGGGCCCCCGCGCGAGAGGGTGAGCATGAGCAGGTTGTCCTGGTATTCGGAGTGGATGGACCACTTGGAATGCGGGGTGAGGTACCGGACCGCGACGGCCCGCTCCCCCGTCGGCCCGACCTCGGGCTCCCCGAACAGCTGGTGCATGTTGAGCGGCGGACGGTAGACGGGCAGGGCCTCGCCGAACTCGTGCATCCAGTCGTGGTCGAGGTAGCAGTGCATCCTGCCGGTGAGGGTGTGCCAGGGCTTGTCGTGCTCGAGGTTGATGGTGAACGGCGAGTAGCGGCGGTCGTGCGCCTCCTTGCCGGACCATTCGGGGCTGGCGCCGACGGGGGTGGGGCCGTGCTGGGTGTCGGCGAAGACGACGCGGCGCTCGAGCGAGGTGTGGACGAGTTCGTCGAAGTCGGTGCCGACGCGGGCGGCGAGGCGCTGGAAGCCCTGGGCGGCAAGGCGCCCGTTGCTGGTGCCGGAGAGGGCGAGGATCGTCTCGCAGACTTTGACGTCGGTGTCGAGGAGCGGCCTGCCCGCGGCGGGCGCTTCGGCGGAGGTGCCGCAGCGTCCGGCGAGCCAGTCGATCTCGACGTCGGGCGTGAACGAGACGCCTTTGACGGGGAGGCCCATGGTCTCGGCGAGCGGGCCGAGGGCCTGCATCTTGGCGGCGACGGCCGGGTAGTCGCGTTCGACGCTGATGATCGCGGGCGCGGTCTTGCCGGGGACGGGCGGGATGCCCGCCGCTTTCCAGTCGGGGGCGATGCCGCCGGGCTGGGCGAGTTCCCCTGGTGTGTCGTGCTGGTGCGGGGCGGCGACCAGGTCGGTGGCGGTGCCGAGGTGGTCTTCGGCGAGTTCGGAGAAGCGGCGGGCGAGGGCCTGGAAGGACTCGAAGTCGGTGCGGGCCTGCCAGGGCGGGTCGATCGCGGGAGAGAAGGCGTGCACGAACGGATGCATGTCCGTTGTGGACAGGTCGTGCTTCTCGTACCAGGTGGCGGCCGGGAGCACGATGTCGGAAAGGAGCGTCGTGCTGGTCATGCGGAAGTCGAGCGAGAGGAGGAGGTCGAGTTTCCCTCGGGGCGCTTGGCCGTGCCAGACGACGTCGGCCGGGCGGTCCTTCGGTCCGGCCTCCTCGCCCTGCACCGAGTGCTGGGTGCCGAGCAGGTGCTTGAGGAAGTACTCGTCGCCTTTCGCGCTGGAGCCGAACAGGTTCGCGCGCCAGACGGTGAGGACGCGCGGCCAGTTCTCGGGCGCGTCCGGATCCTCGCACGCGAAGCGCAGGTCGCCGGAGGCGAGTTCGCGGGCGACGTAGTCGGCCGGCTCGAGCCCGGCCTCGCGCGCCTCCTGCGCGATGAGCAGGGGGTTGCGGTTGAACGTGGGGTACGACGGCATCCAGCCCATGCGGGCTGAGGCGGCCACGAGGTCGGCGGTGTGGGTGGCGGCGAGATCGCCTGGGCCGGTGGCCGATGTGAGGGCGTCCGACTTGTAGGTGTCGTAGCGCCACTGGTCGGTGTGCAGGTACCAGTACGGAGTCGCGGCCATGAACCGCGCGGGCCGGGTCCAGTCCATCGCCGATGCGTAAGCGGCCCAACCGGTCTGGGTGCGGCATTTCTCCTGGCCGACGTAGTGCGCCCAGCCGCCGCCGTTCTTCCCCTGGCAGCCGGTGAGCAGCAGCAGGGTCAGGAACGCGCGGTACATCGTGTCGCCGTGGAACCACTGGTTCGTGCCCGCTCCGAGCACGATCATCGCGCGCCCGCCCGAATCCCTGGCGGTGGCGGCGAACTCGCGGGCGATGCGGATGGTCCGGTCGGCCTTCACCGAGGTGATCGACTCGGACCAGGCGGGCGTGCACGGCTCGGCGGCGTCGTCGTATCCGGTGGGCCACCGGCCCGGCAGGCCCGGCCGGGCCACTCCGTACTGGGCGAGCAGGAGGTCGAACACGGTGGTCGCCAGGCGGCCCTCGACCCTGCGGACCGGGACGCCCCGCAGGGAGAAGCCGCCGTCACGGTCGTCGGAAGCACCGTCGAAGCGCGGCAAGGCGATCGCCTCAACCTCGCATCCCTCTTCGTAGCAGCTGAGCAGCGGCTCGGCGCCTTCGAGGTCGAGGTTCCAGTTGCCCGGCCGCTCCTCGTCCCAGCGGTGTCCGAGGGTGCCGTGCGGGGCGCGGGCCCCGCCGCTGCGCCCGTCGATGAAGACCGGCTTCCATTCGGCGTACGGCTCCTCCCCGGGCAGGGCGTCGCGGCGGAGGAACTTGCCCGGCACCAGTTTCCCGCCGCGCTCGACGAGCTCGACCAGGAACGGCAGGTCGGTGTACTTGCGCACGTAAGCGTCGAAGGCCTCCGTGCGCTCGTCCACGAAGTGCTCCTTGAGGATCACGTGGCCCATCGCCATCGCCAGCGCGCCATCGGTCCCCGGGTGCGGGGCGAGCCATTCGTCGGCGAACTTCGCGGCGTCGTTGTAGTCGGGCGCGACGGTGACGACCTTCTGGCCCCGGTAGCGGGCCTCGGCCATCCAGTGCGCGTCCGGGGTGCGGGTGACGGGCACGTTGGAGCCCCAGAGCATGAGGTACGCGGCGTCCCACCAGTCCCCGGACTCGGGCACGTCGGTCTGGTCGCCGAAGACCTGCGGGGACGCGACCGGCAGGTCGGCGTACCAGTCGTAGAACGACAGCATCGAGCCGCCGAGGAGGTTCACGAACCGCGCCCCGACGCCGTGCGAGACCTGCGACATCGCGGGGATCGGGCTGAACCCGGCGATGCGGTCGGGGCCGTACGCGCCGATGGTGTGGACGTGCGCGGCGGCGGCGATCTCGACCGCCTCGTCCCAGGTGATGCGCACCAGGCCGCCCTTGCCGCGCGCGGACTGGTAGCGGCGGCGCTTTCCGGGGTCGGTGGTGATCTCGGCCCACGCGGCGACCGGGTCGCCAAGGCGCGCTTTGGCTTCGCGGAACATCTCGACGAGGACGCCGCGGCCGTACGGGTAGCGCACGCGGGTCGGCGAGTAGGTGTACCAGGAGAAGGCGGCGCCGCGGGGGCAGCCGCGCGGCTCGTACTCGGGGCGGTCGGGGCCGACCGAGGGGTAGTCGGTCGCCTGGGTCTCCCAGGTGATGATGCCGTCCTTGACGTAGACGTTCCACGAGCAGGAGCCGGTGCAGTTGACGCCGTGGGTGGAGCGCACGACCTTGTCGTGGCTCCAGCGGTCGCGGTAGAACACGTCGCCTTCGCGGCCGCCCTCCTTGAACACCACCCGCATGTCCTCTGTGGATTCGGAGCGGGTGAGGTAGACGCCTGTGCGCAGGAGGAGATCGGCGGCGGAGGCGGCCTCGTCGGTTCGCGGCATGCGACTGGCTCCCATCGGACGGCTGGCTGACCCCTGAATCGAAGCAGGCGCCCGCTGCCCAGATTAGGGTCTTTGGTCCCGTCAAAGAGGACTAATCGGCATACTGTCGAAGGACCCGATACCCGGTCCCGCGCACCGCAGACCCTGGGAGTGCTGCGGCGGTGAACGATCCGCCGCGACGAGGAGGCCAGATGGGAACCGCCACCGCCGACCAGTCCACCGCCGTGCAGCGCGGGGCCGGGCGCAACCTGGCCCTCGCCACCGCCGCCTTCGCTCTGACGTTCTGGGCGTGGAACCTCATCGGCCCGCTCTCGAAGACCTACGCCGACCGGCTCGACCTCGACCCGACGCAGGTCTCGGTCCTCGTCGCGTTCCCCGTGCTGGTGGGCGCGGTCGGGCGCATCCCGGCGGGCATCCTCACCGACAAGCTCGGCGGGCGGGTCATGCTCACCGCCTCCTGCTTCGTCGCCGTCGTCCCGGTGCTCCTCGTGGGCCTCTCCGGCAACTCCTATGCGGCCCTGCTGGTCTCGGGCTTCCTCCTCGGCATCGCCGGGACCTCGTTCGCCGTCGGCATCCCCTTCGTCAACGCCTGGTACCCGCCCGCGAAGCGCGGCTTCGCGACCGGGATCTTCGGCGCGGGCATGGGCGGCACCGCGCTCTCGGCGTTCCTCACCCCGCGGCTCGTCGACGGCATGGGGCTCTTGGCGACGCACCTGCTCATGTGCGCCGCGCTCGCCGCCATGGGCATGGTCACCTGGACGCTCGCGCGCAACGCCCCGCTGTGGCGGGCCTCGACCGAGCCCGCGCTACCGCGACTGAAAGCCGTCATGAAGCTCAAGGTCACCTGGCAGATGTCGCTGCTGTACGCCGTCGCGTTCGGCGGCTTCGTGGCCTTCTCGACCTACCTGCCGACGATGCTGGTCGCCCAGTACGACCTCGCGCAGACCGAGGCGGGACTGCGCACCGCCGGATTCAGCCTCGCCGCCGTCATCGCGCGGCCGGCCGGCGGCATCCTCTCGGACAAGGTCGGGCCGCTCAAGGTCTGCGTCACCGCGTTCTTCGGCGCCGCGGTCATGGCCGTCGTCCTCGCGTTCGAACCGCCCCTGGAGATCCCGGCCGGGACCTCGTTCGTCCTCATGGCCCTGTTCCTCGGCCTCGGCACCGGCGGCGTGTTCGCGCTCGTCGCCGAACTCGTCGACCCCGCCCGCGTCGGCGGCGTCACCGGCATCGTGGGGGCGGCGGGCGGCCTCGGGGGGTACTTCCCGCCGCTCATCATGGGCACGAACTACCAGGCCAACGGCGACTACACGATCGGCCTGCTGCTGCTCTCGGTCACCGCGCTCCTGGTCGGGCTGTTCACGGTGAAGACGTTCCGGATGGTCCCGAAGCCGACCCCGATTACTCCTCGCGAATGAACGCGGCCGGGCCGGAATCCCTCTCAAGGCGGAGGATCCGGCCCGATCCGCGTCCTAATGTGAAGCCATGCTCGAAATCAAGGACCTGCACAAGCGGTTCGGCGACACCGTTGCCCTCGAAGGAGTGTCGCTCACCGCCGCCCCCGGGGAAGTGGTCGGGTTCGTCGGCGCGAACGGCGCCGGGAAGACCACCACGATGCGCATCGCCATGGGCGTCCTCGCCGCCGACAGCGGTCAGATCGTCTACAACGGCGCCCCGCTCGACGTCGCCGCACGGCGCCGGTTCGGCTACATGCCTTCCGAAAGGGGCCTCTACCCCAAGATGAAGACCGCCGAGCAGATCGCCTACTTCGGTGAACTGCACGGCATGAGCCGCGCCGAGGCCAAACGCGCCGCCGCCGCCCTCTTGGAGCAGCTCAACCTCACCGAGCGCTCCGGCGACTTCGTGCAGGACCTCTCGCTCGGCAACCAGCAGCGCGTCCAACTCGCCGTCTCGCTCGTGCACGACCCCGAGGCGCTCATCCTCGACGAGCCGTTCTCCGGCCTCGACCCGCTCGCCGTCGACGTCATGGGCACCGCCCTCAAGGACCGCGCCGCGAACGGCGCTCCGGTCATCTTCTCCAGCCACCAGCTCGACCTCATCGAGCGGCTCTGCGACTCCGTGGTCATCATCGGCAACGGGAAGATCATCGCCGCCGGGTCCGTGGAAGCGCTGAAAGCCAAGGAGGTCAAGCAGCTGCGCGTGAGCGTCCAGACCCCCCAGGACCTCACGGAATCCCTCCCCGGCACCGTCACCCGCGACGGCGACGACTACCTCGTCGAGGACGCCGACGACCAGGAGGTCCTGCGCATCGCCGCCGCCGCCGGGCGAGTCACCCACTTCGCCTACGACCAGCCCACCATCGCCGAGATCTTCAGAGAGGCCGTGACCCGATGAGCTCTCCGACTCCCGAGACCTCGCGGATGCGCGGGCTGATGCTCGTGGCCGGACGCGAGATCCGCGTCCGCGGTCTCTCCAAGGCCAACCTCGTCAGCCTCATCGTCACCGTCGTCATCGTCGGCGTGCTCGCCGCACTGCCCACGATCCTCGGCGGCGGCGAGGACGAAGCCGAGACGATCGGCCTCGCCGGAACCAACGCGGCCGCGATGGAAAGCCAGCTCAAAGCCGCGGGCGGCTTCGACATCACCATGTACGACTCCGCTGGCGAGGCCGAGCAGGCCGTCGAGGACGGCGATGTCGACACCGCCGTCGCCGACGGCACCCTCTACAGCGAGGAGAACCCCGACCAGGGCCTCCAGACCCGGCTCGACGCCGCCTGGCAGGCCGCCGCCGTCCAGACCAGCCTCGCCGAGGCCGGACTCAGCGACGCCGAGATCGCCGCCGCGCTCACGCCGCGGCCGCTGGCGACCGTCACCCTCGCCGAAGGCGAGACCGACCCGGTCACCAGCTACTTCACCGGCCTCGTCATCTCCATCATCATGTTCATGATGCTCATGACCCCCGTCCAGTACATCGCCATGGGCGTCGTCGAGGAGAAGTCCAGCCGCATCGTCGAAATCCTCCTCACCAGCCTCAAGCCCTGGCAGCTGCTGGGAGGCAAGGTGATCGGACTCGGCGTGATCTCCCTGGTCAACCTCGTCGCGATGGTCGCGGTCGGCCTCGGCGTCTCCGCCGCCACCGGTGTGCTCGCCGACCTGCCGCCGGGCACCGCCTCCGCGGCGATCTCCACCATCGGCTGGTGGCTCATCGCCCTCGTTCTCTTCGGGACGCTCGCGGGCGGCGTCGGCTCGCTCGTCTCCCGCCAGGAGGAGTCCGGGTCGGTCCTGACTCCGCTCATCATGTCGCTCACCTTGAGCTACATCGGCGCGATCTTCACACTGAACGCGCCCACGAGCACCTTCGCGCAGGTCCTGTCGATCGTGCCGCCGTTCTCCGCGATCACCATGCCCACCCGCATGGCCATCACCACGGTCCCGGCCTGGGAGATCGCGCTCTCGATCGCGCTCCTCGTGCTCGCGGCGGCCGGGGCGCTCGCGCTCGGCGCGCAACTGTACAAGCGCAGCGTGCTGTACACCGGCTCGCGCCTGAAGCTGAGCGAGGCACTGCGCCGCACGGCGTAAGCGACGAAAAGAGGGCCCGGGAACTGCTCCCGGGCCCTTTTCGCTTGTCCTGCTTACTCAGTCGGGCGGAGCTATTCGGTCAGGAAGAGGAAGTACCCGATCGATGCGAGCATGAGCACCCACGCGATCGGGTGCACCTCGCGCCAGCGTCCCTTGGCGGCCATCATGACCGGGAAGAACACCAGGCCCATCGCGATGCCGTTCGAGATCGAGTAGGTCAGCGGCATGACGGCCACGATGAGGAACGCCGGAATCGCGTACTCCAGCTCGTCCCAGACGATCTGGCCGAGCGCCTTCGCCATGAGCACGCCCACGACGATGAGCGCGGGCGCGGTCACCTCGGGGTTGTTGGCGACCAGGCCGAACACCGGGAACGCCACCAGCGACACGAGGAACCAGAACCCGGTCGTCACCGCCGTGAGGCCGGTGCGGCCGCCGACCGAGACGCCCGCCGTCGACTCGATGTACGCCGTCGTGGTCGAGGTGCCGAGCACCGCGCCCGCCGAGGTCGCGATCGAGTCGGTGGCGAGGGCGCGGCCCGCGCGCGGCAGCTTGCCGTCCTTGACGAGCCCGGCCTGGCCGGCCACCGCGAAGAGGGTGCCGGCGGTGTCGAAGAAGTCCACGAACAGCATGGTCAGGATGACCGCGATCATGTGGACGGTGAACGCGTCCTCGAAGCCGGTGAAGGCCGCGCCGAACGAGTCGAGGTTCGGGGTGAAGCCCTCGGCGAGCTTCAGGTCGATGACGCCGGTGGCGATGCCGAGGCCGAGCGTCGCGAGCATCCCGTAGAAGACGCCGCCCTTCCAGCCCATGACCATGAACACCGCGGTCACGATCAGGCCGAACACGGTGAGCAGCACGGGACCGGAGGTGAAGTCGCCGATCGTGACCAGCGTGGCCGGGGAGTCGACGACGATGCCGCCGCCCTTGAGGCCGATGAACGCGATGAACAGGCCGATGCCCGCCCCGACCGCGAGCTTCAGCTGCGCCGGGATCGCGTTCACGATCGCCTCGCGCGCACCGGTGACGGCGAGGATGAAGAACAGCACGCCCGAGACGAGCGTGCCGGTCAGGGCCGTCTGCCACGGGATGCCGAGCGTGAGGACCACGGTGAACGCGAAGAACGCGTTCAGGCCCATGCCCGGAGCGGTGGCGATCGGGTAGCGGGCCCACAGGCCCATGACGAGGCAGCCGAGCGCGGAGGCCAGCGCGGTCGCGGTGAAGACCGCGCCCGGGTTGGGCGCGTCGACCCCTGCCGCGGAGAGATCGAAGCTGAGGATGCCGGGGTTGACGGCGAGGATGTACGCCATCGCCAGGAAGGTCGTGGTCCCGGCGAGGACCTCGCGCTTCCAGTTGGTCTTGTTCTCGGTCATGCCGAAGAACTTGTCGACGCTGCCGACCGGCGGCGCGTCCTTCTTCTCTGTGGCGTCAGTGGCCATGTGGCGGGCACTCCTGTGCGGGCGCGGGTGCGATGCCGGGCAGCTGGCACCTCGGGAAACAGGGTAACGGGGCAGGTCTGAACCTGCCGGTAATGTACCGGCTCCGCCAATTGAAGGAAAGTGTTCGGGTCCCGCGAATGTGAGTTTTACGCGCCCGATATGACGTGGAAAACAAGCGACGCCCCGGAGCCAAGGGGGGGACGGCTCCGGGGCGTCGACTTAGGGTCGAGCCCCCGGTGGCAGGATTCCGGGGGCTCGACAAGGACCGCACCGTCAAGCAGCGGGCGGTAGTCGAAGGGCCTCTACCCGACGAATCGGGCTTCCTGCCTTGAGACAACTGCTAAACGCGATGGCGGCTCAAGCGGTTGCATAACAGTTGGGTAACGGACCGGGCTTCGACGCGGGACCCCCGCGGGTCTCGCGCCGACCCCAGGTCACGCGCCCTCGGCGTCCTCGGCGCGGCGGCGCATGAGCACGAGAAGGACGATGCCCCCAACGAGCAGCGCGCCCGCGCCGGCGAGGAAGTAGGTCAGCGACGAGCCGGTGGTGGGCAGCTGGCTCCCGGCCGGGGACGTCGAAGCCTGGGCCGGAGTGGAGCTCGACGGCACTTCGGAGGACGGTGCAGCTGAACTGGACTCGGCCGGGCTGGACTCGGCAGGGCTGGATTCGGCCGGGGAGGTGCTGGACTCGGACTCCGAGGTGGGCGCGTCCGAGGTCGGCGTGTCCGAGGTGGGGGCGTCGGACGTCGGTGCGTCCGAAGTCGGCGCGTCGGAGGTCGGGGCGTCGGACGTGGGCGCGTCGGAGGTCGGGGCGTCGCTCGTCGGCGCGTCGGAGGTCGGCGCATCCGAGGTCGGCGCGTCAGATGTCGGAGCGTCGGAGGTCGGCGCATCGCTCGTGGGCGCATCCGAAGTCGGCGCATCCGAAGTCGGGGCGTCGGTGGTGGGCTCCTCCTCCGCCTCACCCGGGCAGGTGTGGGTGACGTGGAAGGTCTCCCCCTCTTCCCCGTTCTTCACCTCGGCCCAGGCGTCGACGAGGATCCAGCCCGCCGGCACGCCCACGTAGGCGCGCTTGGCGCTGCCGCTGTTCCCGGCCGTGACGACCGCGGCCTGCTCGGTGTGCTCGTCGCCGTCCTCGTCCTCGAACACGGCCGTGACCGAGATGAACTCGTCGCCGGCGTTGTTGGGGAGCACGAAGACCCAGCCGTCGTAGTCGGCGGGCTTGTCGCCGGGGATCTGGTTGGCCTCGCCGCAGATCTGCGGGAACTGGTCGGACTCAGCGAACTGGCCAGTGTGCGCGTCTTTGAGTTCAAGGGTGACGGTGGTGTCGGTGTCTTCGTCACCGCCGCCACCGCCATTGCCGCCACCACCGCCGCCGCC
The DNA here is from genome assembly GCF_027622875.1 of Glycomyces luteolus. Taxonomy (GTDB): domain Bacteria; phylum Actinomycetota; class Actinomycetes; order Mycobacteriales; family Micromonosporaceae; genus Glycomyces; species Glycomyces luteolus. The sequence continues at coordinate 35,209 of NZ_JAPZVP010000005.1, forward strand.
CTGGCCGGCGAAGGCGGGGATGCCGATCGCGAGCGCGGTCGCTCCGGCGAGGCCTGCGGCTCCGAGGATGCCGAGGCGCTTCTGGCGTCGTGTGAGGTTCATGGGTTCGCTCTCCGTGATGGGTGGCCGGAGCAATCGAAAGTGCCGGTTCGATAACGCCTGTGCGCAACAAATGTCCGGTTCGGACGGACCGGGTACGCCGGACCGGGAAGTGGGCATTGCATTCACGCCCGCGCCGGGTGCGACGTTGCGTCGCGTTCGGCTGATAACGGCATCAGCCGAACGGTTGACCTGCGTAAACGGGATGAACTCGGGCGGACGCGACGACGCCCCCGAGACCGGTCTCGGGGGCGTCGTCAGGGCCTTGCGGGCCGGGCTGTGGGGACCCGGGCAGTCGTGACCCCTTGGCGGACTTGCCGGTTCGTGCACCGACCGCTGGTCCTCACCAGATCGGTGCGCCTCCGGTCAACGTGCTGCCAATCGGCGGACTACCAGTCCTGCGCCTCGCGGCGGCGGCGCTGGATCATGTACAGCGCGGCGCCGCCGGCGGCGAGCGCAGCGGCAGAGACCAGGGCGATCGTCAGCGGGGTGCCGGTGACGGGCAGGTTCGAGCCGGCCGGGGAGGTCGAGGCCTCGCCGGGGGTCGAGGACTCCTCGCCCGGGGGCGAGGGCTCCTCGCCCGGGGAGGACGGCTCTTCACCGGGGCTGCTGGGCTCTTCTTCGCCCGGCGTGCCGGGGCAGGTGTGGGTCACGTTGAAGAACTTGCTGTCGCCCTCGATGACGGCCGACGCTTCCTTGATCGTCCAGCCCGCGGGCGTGATGATGTAGGCGTGCTTGAGGTTGCCGCTGCCACCGGTGGTGACGACGGTGCCCTCTTCGGCGTGCTCGCCGCCGTCCTCGTCCAGGAAGGTCACCGAGACCGAGATGAAGATGTCGTTGCCGCCGGGGAGCACGAAGACCCAGCCGTCTTCGTCCGCGCCGAGGTCGTCGGGGAGCTGGCTGTCGCTGCCGCATCCCTCTTCGAAGTAGGTGGCGGGCTTGCCGACGTGGTCTTCGTTGATGGGGACGGTCAGATCGGCCGCCTGTGCGGGCGAGCCCAGCGCGAGGGCGCCGAGGAGGCCCAGCGCGACCGCGAGTCGAAGACCCTTGCGGGGCGCGAGGGATTGCTTGAGTTCCACTTGAGTTGCTCTCCGTTTTTCATCTGCCATGGGAGCGAATGTGCCGGATTCGTGATGGGCATTTGCATAACGCGCACGGAGAACGCGAGGTTGCAGCACATTCTGGTAACGGAGGGCAGCCGAACGGGGAGGCGGACACGGCAGTGCCCCCGCGGGAAGGCCGCGGGGGCACTGGCTGCCGTGGTCGGCACCGGAGGCGATCAGCCGCCTCGGTGCCGCGAAACGCTAACGCGGGGCTGGGTCCCGCCGCTCGGGTTGCCGGGACACGTGTGCACCGCGGAGCCTGCGAGTGCGCCGGCGGTGGCGAGTGCGAATCCGGATGCGGTCCTGCTGAGCTGTTTCGATTTCATAACGGGGACCATGAATGCTCGCCCGGCAGTCAGAGTCTAAAAAGGACGAAATCGCCGCCGAGTCCCCTGCTCCGCGTGCGCTATAGCGAGACCGTTTCCCGGGCGGGGACGGAAAAGGATCGGGCGGACCGGCCGGGCCGCGCTCCGGCTCTCGGCAGAAAGATCCTATAGGATCGTGCTCATGTCTGCAGCATTGAAGCTCACGTATGACACCGCCCCCGGCGCCTGGCACGAGGGCCTTCCCATCGGGGAGGGCCGCATCGGCGCGATGCTGTGGGGCCCCCGCATCGAACTCAACGAGGACGAGTTCTGGGCGGGCGACGGCTCCTGGAGCGTCCCCGAAGGCGCCGAAGGCCTCGCGGCCCAGGCCGCCGAAGCGGTCCGCCGCGGCGACTACTTCGCCGCCGACCAGCTCGTGACCGGCATGACCGGCAAAGAGGCCGACGCCTACCAGCCCGCCGGGGCCTTCGTCGTGACCCACTCCGGCGACACCGAGTCGGACTCGGCGACGCTTGCGAGCCGTCCATCGGCGGAGTGGCGCGAACTCGACCTGCGCGACGGCGTCGCCACGATCGTGCGCGGCCGCGTCGCCCACCGGGCCTTCGCCTCCGCCGCCTACCAGGTCATCGCCCTGCGCTGGACCGCCGACGAGGCATTCGACCTCGAACTGCGCTTCGAGTGGCCCCACGAAGGCGGCACCGCCGCTGCGGGCGCCACCGAATTCGACTTCACCGGCATCGCGCCGGTCAGCGTCGTCGGCGGCAACCCCGACTACTCCAAGACCGAAGGCGTGCGTCGGCTCGGCCTCAACGCCCAGGTGCGCTGCGACGGCGACATCGCCGAAACCGAAGGCGGCCACCGCATCCAGGGCGCCCGCAGCGTCGAGGTCTACATCGGCCTCCGCTCCGAATTCGACGAGCAGACCGCGCTCGACGCGGCCCGCGACGACGCCCGCGGGGCCGCGGCCGCAGGCTGGGCCGCCGTTCTGGACACCCACGTCGCCGCGCACCGCGAGATCATGGACCGCGTCAGCCTCGACCTCCGTCCGCAGTCCCCTGCGGACGACGCGACGACCGCTGAGCGCCTGCGCCGCCGCGCCGCCGGCGGCCACGACGAAGACCTCGCCGTGCTCGCCTTCCAATTCGGCCGATACCTCCTCATCGGCTCCTCGCGGCCCGGCACCCAGCCCGCGAACCTGCAGGGCATCTGGAATCACCAGGTCACCCCGCCGTGGAACTGCGACTACACCACGAACATCAACGTGGAGATGAACTACTGGCCCGCCGAGACCTGCGCGCTCCCGGAGTTCCACGAGCCGCTCTTCGGCCTCGTCGGCGACCTCGCGCGCACCGGCGTGGAGACCGCGCGCCGCCTCTACGACGCGGGCGGCTGGTGCTGCCACCACAACACCGACTACTGGCGCATCACGACACCGGTGCAGCAGCGGGCATGCTGGCAGAACTGGCCCATGGCCGGCCTGTGGCTCTCCATGCACCTCGCCGAGCGCTGGCGCTTCTCCCGCGACGAGGAGTTCCTCGCCGACCACCTGCCGATCGCCCTGGGCGCGGCCCGGTTCGCGTTCGACCGCCTCTCCGAAGGCAAGGACGGCACGCTCGTCACCAGCCCGGCCACCAGCCCCGAGAACGAGTTCGTCACCCCCGAAGGGAACTCGGCGGTCGACGAGACCACCGGGATGGACTCGACCCTCGTGCGCGAGCTCTTCGCGTTCATCCTCGAAGCCGCCGACGTGGTCGCCGAGATCCTCCACGGCGAGGACCTCCAGCTCGTCAAGGGCATCAAAGAGGCCATGCCGCGCCTCGCCGGGCCGAAGATCGGCGCCGACGGGCGCCTCCTCGAATGGGCCGACGAGCGAGAGGAGTCCGAGCCGCACCACCGGCACGTCTCGCACCTGTACGGGGTCTACCCCGGCGACTCCTTCGCGGACTCGCCGGAACTGCTCGACGCCGCAAGGCGAAGCCTCGAAGCGCGCGGCGACGCGGGCACCGGCTGGTCGCTGGCGTGGAAGACCGCGCTGTGGGCCCGGCTCGGCGACGGCGACCGCGCGCACCGCCTGCTCGGGGAGTTCCTCACGCCGGTGGGCTTCCGCGGCGAAGGCGCCGAGTACGCGGACGGCGGGGTCTACGCCTCGCTGCTGTGCGCGCACCCGCCGTTCCAGATCGACGGGAACTTCGGGACCACCGCCGCGATCGCGGAAATGCTCGTGCAATCGCACCGCACCGAGGAGGGCGTCCCCGTACTCGACCTGCTGCCGGCACTGCCGAGCGCCTGGCCCGACGGCGAGGTGAGCGGACTGCGCGCCAGGGGTGCCGTGACCATACGCCGCTTGCGTTGGACCGCAGGGGAAGTCACCGAGTTGGAGCTCGAGGCGTCCGCGCAGGCGCGGGTGCGGGTGGCCGTGCCGGGCGCCGAGGTCCGCGAGGTGCGACTGCGCGCAGGGGAGCGCTGGAGCCTGTAGTGGCGAAGGGGGCGGCCGGGACCCCCCACAGGGGATCCCGGCCGTTGGGTATGAACAGTATGTAGATCCAGTTCAGGTCAGCAGTCGGTCGCCGAATCGGCCTGGAGCACCGCGACGCCGCAGACGTTCCACTCGAACGCGCCGGTGGCGTCGACGTTGACGAGCGACATCCCGTTGTCCGCACCGACCGGTTCGCGATCAGCGCTGGTCGAGTTGTCGCAGTCCGTTTCGGTCCCGGTTGCGGCGACATTGACCCCGCAGACCTGCCACTTGGCGAAGTCGCGCAGATCGACGTTCGCGACCGTCGGCATGCCGCCGGGGCCTTCGTGCGTCTCGGGCATCGACTCGCCATGCACCTCGGCGGCCCGGTCTCCTCCGTTGCCGACGATGTTGGCGCAGGCGGGATCGATGTACGACCCCTCGGCCTCCTCGCACAGCGCGGACACCGGCGTCGGCCCGGTTTCCACCGAGGCCAGCGTGAGCCAGTCCGGTGTCGATGCCGCGGCCGACCCTGCCGGGATGATCGCCGCCGCTGCGACGCCTGCCGCAGCAATGATCTGATATCGCATTGCTCGATCGATCTAATCGTCGGTTGGGACGCGGGGCTTAGAAGTCACCCTGGTCGTCGCCCTTGCCCGGGCCGTCGATCTCCGCGCCGTTGCCGCAGTCCTGACCGCTGAGCTGGGAGAGCACGTTCTGGCCGCAGATCTGCCACTGGGCCGCGTCCGAGGCGTCGCCGTTCACCAGCGACAGGTCGCTGCCGCTGCCCGCGCCCGAACCGGTCTCGTCGGAGTTGTCGCAGTCCTGCCCGCCGGGCTGGGCGATGACGTTCTGGCCGCAGATCTGCCAGTGCGCCGCGTCCGAGGCGTCGGCGTTCACCAGCGACAGGGCGCCGGCGTCCACACCCGAGCCGCCCGCGTCCGAGCCGCTGTTGTCGCAGTCCTGTCCGTCGGGCTGGGCCAGGATGTTCTGACCGCAGACCTGCCACTGAGCGGCGTCCGAAGCGTCGATGTTGGCGAGGCTGAGGTCGCCGGCGTCGACGCCCTGCGCCATAGCCGAACCGGCCACTCCGAGGACGGCGAATCCGGCGGCCGCGGCGGCGGCAACGGTGGTCTTAAGCATGATGTTGCAGTTCCTTTCGATGTTTGGTGGGACGGGCCGATCGGCCCGCCCCTGGGTCTCACTGCGGTGCTGGGCCGTAAGGCTCAGTTGTTGCCGCACATCTGGCCGAACAGCTGCGCGCCGACGTTCTGGCCGCAGATCTGCCAGTGCGCCGCGTCCGAAGCGTCGGCGTTCACCAGCGACAGAGCGCCGGCGTCCACACCGGCCGAGTCGGCGCCGTCGGAGTTGTCGCAGTCCTGCCCGCCCGGCTGGGCCAGGATGTTCTGGCCGCAGACCTGCCACTTCGCCGCATCCGAAGCGTCGACGTTGACCAGGCTGAGCTCACCGGCGTTGACGCCGGAGTCGGCGGCCATGACCGGAGCGGCCGCGCCGACCGCGGCGATGCCCGCGGCGGCGGCGAGGACGATGGTGGACTTGCGCATGGTTGTTCCCCTACTTCGTGAGTTCTGGATTGGACTGGTCGGGCGGGCGCGGCCCGCCCCCGATGCCGTGCGGGCGGCTCAGCGGCCCGCGTTGTCGCACATCGAGCCGGACAGCTGCGCACCGATCTCCTGGCCGCAGATCTGCCAGTGCGCCGCGTCCGAGCCGTCGGCGTTCACCAGCGACAGCGCGCCGGCGGACGTGCCCGATTCCGAGCCGTTTCCGCTGTTGTCGCAGTCCTGCCCGCCCGGCTGGGCGAGCGCGTTCTGGCCGCAGATCTGCCACTGCGCCGCATCCGAAGCGTTGATGTTGGCCAGCGACAGAGCGCCGGCGTCCACGCCCGAGCCCGCGGCGACGGCGGGTGCTGCGGCGCCGAGAGCGGCGATACCAGCGGCGGCGGCGACGGTGAGAACCTTGCGCATGATGCTTTTCGTTTCCTTCTTGGTTGTGCGCCCGAGCGTTCGGGCGTCTTCCTTCTTGGATTCGACCGGACTTCATGTGAAGGCAGCCGATGTAGCCTGACCGCGCGTCGGCGCTCCGGATAGCGCTGGCGAGCGAATGCTCAAGCGCTGCAACCGGTGGGAGTTTCGAAGGCGGACTTCAAGTTCCCCGCGCGCCGACGCGCGGAGGCCCTAGTCTGGGGCGACGGACAGCTCGGCGGCGCGGTCCAACGGCCGCCCCAATTCCCCGATCACCGTGCGGGAGAGTGACACCTCTTCCCCCGCGGCTGACGGGGAGACGCAGACAGCGTTGTAGCCGCTGTCGACGCTGATACCGGCGGTTGAGCCAGTGGCTCCACCGGGGATGATCTTCAGGTCAGGCAGTCCGGGGCCGTCGTACAGCCACGGCCTGGCCGAGGTGCGCGGCAGGCCGCGCACGTCCTCGACAGCGGATCGGTCCGTCCCCCGCTCATGTTCGGCGGAGCACTCGGCGGCGGCGGCCGGCCGGCCGCTGTTCGCTCCTTGGAGCGACGCCGCCACCTCGTTGGAGGCCTGATTTGCCGCAAGCATGGTGAAGCTCGGTTGTCCTGCGTCTCCGACGGGGACGCTCCCGGGCGTCGTCCCATCGCCGAGGCGCAGGCCATCGGTCACCAGTCGCGCCAGTACGTCGACCGAATCGGTCGCGGGCGCGACAGTCTCGTAGACACCGGGCACCGCGCGGGCCGGGCCGTCCGCAATGGAGGCCGTTCCCTTCACGAGGTTTCCCACCAGCGGTGCCACTACTTCGGCAGTGCGGTCTCCGACGGACTCGTCATCCAAGTCGAGTAGGCCAGGCACGGCATCGCGCTGCAACGCAGTGCGCACGGCCCCGTCCGCCTCGTCCATCAGCGATCCCACCGGCTCGTCCAGGCCCGACACCAGCCCCGAGACCTCCCCCTGCACCGCCGCTGCCCGATGTCCCTGCTGGTTCTGCGGGACCAGTCGCGCGGCCAGGCGCGACATGTCGGACACCTCTGCGGAGAGGGGGTCGGTCATCGCGGCAAGGCCCTGCGATGCTGCGGAATCATCTGATGCCCAAGCGGATGCGGCCAACGCGAAGGCCCCTAGAAGCAGGGAGCCGAATGCGATGAGCGCGGCGCCGAGGAGGAATCGGAGCACGCTGAAGCGGCGAGTGACCTCGCTGCCTCCGGCGATGCGTCCCATCGTCTCCCCCGTCGTCCTGATCCTGAGCGCGAGCGTTCTGGCCGCTCGCAATGGATAAAACGAAAAGGGACTGATCGGGGATACGGGGTGAAACAGATTTTATCCCTGAAAAATAGGGTGAGCCGGACTCACAGCGCTTCACTGCTCACGCACAGCAGCGGTTAACAGACTGTTTACATGACTTCAACGAACGAGAAATTGCTTTTTGGGAGCGTGGCAGCACAGCTTCACGGCTCGCCTGCTTCACTGCGCGGATCGAGCCAGGCTGGACCGCGTCACCGTTTGAAGGGCTCCTACCTGATGGCTATCAAGGCCGAGTACATCTGGATCGACGGCACCGAGCCGACGGCCAAGCTGCGTTCCAAGACCAAGATCCTCGACGAGGGCCAGGAGCCCCCGATCTGGGGCTTCGACGGCTCCAGCACCAACCAGGCCGAGGGCCACTCCTCGGACTGCGTGCTGCGCCCCGTCAAGGTCGTGCCGGACCCCATCCGCGGCGGCGACTCGATCCTGGTCCTGTGCGAGGTCCTCGACACCGACTTCACCCCGCACCCGACCAACACCCGCGCCAAGACCGCCGAGCTCGCCGAGCAGTACGCCGGCCAGGAATCCTGGTTCGGCATCGAGCAGGAGTACACCTTCATGGTGGGCGACCGGCCGCTCGGCTTCCCCGAGGGCGGCTTCCCGGCCCCGCAGGGCGGCTACTACTGCGGCGTCGGCGCCGACGAGATCTTCGGCCGCGAGATCGTCGAGAAGCACCTCGACAACTGCCTCGCCGCGGGCCTCCCGATCTCCGGCATCAACGCCGAGGTCATGCCCGGCCAGTGGGAGTTCCAGGTCGGCCCGGCCTCTGCGCTCGAGGTCTCCGACGCCCTGTGGCTGGCCCGCTGGCTGCTCTACCGCACCGCCGAGGAGTGGAACGTCTCCGCGACCATCGACCCGAAGCCCGCCAAGGGCGACTGGAACGGCGCCGGCTGCCACACCAACTTCTCCACCAAGGCGATGCGCGAGGACTACGAGCCCATCATCGCCGCGTGCGAGGCCCTGGGCCAGGACAACAAGCCCGCCGAGCACATCGCCGTGTACGGCGACGGCATCGCCGACCGCCTCACCGGCGCGCACGAGACCGCCCACTACACCCAGTTCTCCTACGGCGTCTCCAACCGCGGCGCCTCGATCCGCATCCCGTGGCAGGTCGAGAAGGACAAGAAGGGCTACCTGGAGGACCGTCGCCCCAACGCGAACATGGACCCCTACCTGGTCACCGGCAAGATCGTCGACACGGTCTGCTCCGCCCTGGAGAAGAAGGGCCTCGTCTAACCACGAGGGACCTCCCCAGTAAGCACCGAGAGGGGCGGGGGGGGGCGGGGGGGGGGGGCGGGGCCGGGGGGGGGGGGGGGGGGGGGGGGGGGGGGGGGGGGGGCGGGCGCGCCCCCCCCCGCCCGGCCCCCCCCCCCCGCCCCCCCCGGGGGGGGGGGGGCGCGCCCCCCCCCGCCCCCGCGCCCGTTTTCTTAGAGGCTCCAGACCTCGACTTCGCCGGTGGCGGTGCCGACTACGACGACCTGGTGTCCGTCGATCTCGGTCACCTCGGCGGCGGCGATCGCCTCGTCGCCGGTGTGCTCGGCGAAGCTCTCCCCCACTTGCTCGCCGGTCTCGAGCGAGAACAGGCTGAGTCCCTGGTCGCCGAACGCGAGGACATGGGCTTTGCCGTCGATCTCGACCACGCGCAAGCCGGTCACGGTCTGGTAGAGCTCCTGGGCCGGTTTACCGAACGGTTCCGCGGCGGCGAGGTCCCAGGCCTGGATTGCGCCTTCGCCCGTGACGGTGACAGCGAGGCTCTTCCCCGCCGCCTGGCCCGCGGCGAGGGCCATGATGTCGTAGGAGAGCTGGTCGAAGGTCCCGCCGACGGGCTCGCCGCTGGCGAGATCGGTCAGTACGACGCGGTTCTCGTAGTGGGTGACGGCGCGAAGCGTGCCGCCCACCTCCATGAAGCGGAGTCCGTCGCCGTACGAGGTGGAGATGTCGGTGATCACGTTGCCGGTGAACAGTTGCTTGACATCGAAGTCGGTGGCGTACGCGGGAGTGCCGTCCCAGAGGCCGTACCAGTAGATGGAGTCGTAGAGGGAATCGCGGTCGGCGACGGTTGTGGCCGGGTCGTCGAGGTACCAGGTGTCGTCGGTCGTGCCATCGCTGGAGAAGACGGCCACGCGGCCGCCGGCCTCCGTGACGACGCCGAGGCTCTGGATCGCTCCTTCGTGCCCGCGGTACTCGTCGATGAGCGACCCGTCCACGGGATTCCAGATGCGGACGATCGCATCGTCGCCGCCGGTAAGGACGACGCTCGCACCGTCGAGCTGGGCGACCTCGACGTGCGTGATCGCGCCGACGTGCCCGGACGCCATCTGGGCGATCTGATCGCCTTGCACCGCATCGCCGAGCGCCACGAGGCCGTCCTCATCGCCCGTGGAGGCCGAGCCGTCGGTGTCGTCCGACTCGCCTTCGGAGCCGGCCGAGGTGCCCTCGTCGGCCTGCTGGCTCTCGCTCGCCGAGAGTTCATCGTGCTTGTCCTTCGGCAGGTACTGCAGCGCGGCCAGCGCGCCGACCGCAAGGACGAGGACGGCGGCCGCCGAGGCGAGCACGGCGATGCCCTGCTTGGACTTGATCCACGGACCCTTCTGCGGCGCAATGGGACCGGTCGGGTAGCCGGGCGACGGCGCCGGGGGCATGGCCGGGGTCATGTGCGGCTGGGTCATCTGCTGCTGCGGGACGCCGGGCACGGCCTGCGGTGTCGGCTGGGAGGTCGTCGGCGGGGCCGAGGGGTGCGGGAGCCGCATCGTCTGGCCGGTAGGGGTGCTCACCGGGCTCGGCGCGGGCGCGGCGGCGACCGGGGTGGCGGTCTGGGGCGGCAGGGCCGGGCTGGGCACCGAGATGGGGGTGCTGACGGTGTGCTGGGCGAGGAGGCCGCCTTCGGAGACGGCGAGTTCGGGCTGTTCGATCGCGGACGGGGCGATGCCGAGTTCGCGGTGGAGCAGCGTGGCGACGAGCGGCATCCGGCTGGCGGCGCCGACGAGGAAGAGCCCGGCGATCTGCTCCTTGGCGAGGCCCGATTCGCGGATGACGCCCTGGGTGACGCGGATGGTGCGCTCGACCAGGGGCGCGCAGACCTGTTCGACCTCTTCGCGGGTGAGGTGGGCGTCCACGTCGAGGAGGGGGATGGTCAGTTCGGTCGAGGCGCTGCGGGAGAGGCGTTCCTTGGCGCCGCGCACCTCGTCCATGAAGGCGGTGCGGTGGCGCAGGTCGGCGGGTTCGACGGGGCTGGTCAGGCGTGTCCAGCGCTCGTCGTCGGGCTGGACCTGCTTCGCGAGGTGCTCGGCGAGGGCCTGGTCGAAGTCGAGGCCGCCGAGGTCGTCCGCGCCGTCGACGGCGAGGACGTCGAAGCCGGTGGTGGCGCGGCGCAGGACGGTGGCGTCGAAGGTGCCGCCGCCGAGGTCGTAGACGACGACGCCGCTGCCGGGCGGCACGTTCGCGCCGATGGTCCCGACGAAGTAGCTCGCGGCGGCGACGGGTTCGGCCACGAGGTCCACTGTGCCGAGCCCGGCGGCGGTGGCGGCGTCGGCGACGACGTGGCGGCGGGTGGGGCCCCACGCGGCCGGGACGGTGACGGTGACCGGGCCGAGGGTGCCGAGGGTCTGCTCGCATTCGCGGGCGACCCGGGAGAGGACCGCGGCGATGACGCTGGTGACGGGGATTTCGGTCTCGCCGAGGAGGATCTGGGCGTCGTCGATGCGCCGCTTGGGGTTCGGTTCGTACCGGTCGGGTTTGCGGCGTCCGGAGTGGACGGCGTCGGCGCCGACGACCGGTCCTCCCTCGTCGTTCATGAACACCGCGGAGGGGAGTTGCGGGGAGCCGTCGAAGAGCTGCTGGTGGACGCGGCCGTCGGCGCGGCGGATGGTGGCGACGGTGTGCGAGGTGCCGAAGTCGACGCTGATCGAGGCGGGTCGGGGGCTGGAGAAGGACATGCCGTAACTGTAGTGACCGGGGGCCACCGGCCGATGTGTAGGGAACTCCCATCCCACTTGGGCCCGTGTGCTTTCGAGGCTCCTGGGAGAATGCCCGGGTGGGTTTGCAGACGCAGTTGCGGCGGGCGGTCGCGGTGTTCCGGTTCGTCGCCCTGGGCTATCCGGTGCTGCTGGGCGCCTTGGCGTTCGAGGATCTGCTGCACCCGGTGGCGGCGGCGCTGCTGGTGGTCGTGCTTGTGGCGTGGACGGCGGCGGTCAGCCACCGGTACACCCGCAAGGGGTACGAGGACCTCGTGGTCTACGCGGATCTGGCGGTGACGGCCGCGGCCGTCGCGGTGTCGGCGTGGGCGCTGGCGGTGGACGGGCGGGCGGTGCCGATCTCGTTGGGGCCGTGGCTTGCCGGGGTGGTGCTGGCGTGGGGCGCGGCGTGGGGGCGGCGCAGCGGGGCCGTGGCGGGCGGGGTGATCGCATTGTTCGGCATGGTGTTCCGGGGCGGCGTCAGCGAGAACACGGTGAACGAGGCGGCGCTGCTGGTGCTCACGGGATTCACGGTCGGGCACCTGGTGCGGCTCGGGGTCGAAGCCGAGGAGCGGACGCGGCGCGCGACCGAGCGGACCGCCGCGGCGAAGGAGCGCGAGCGGCTGGCGCGGGACATCCACGATTCGGTGCTGCAGGTGCTGGCGCTGGTGCAGCGGCGCGGCAACGAGATCGGTGGCGAGGCGGCCGAGCTGGGGCGGCTCGCCGGACGGCAGGAGGAGGCGCTGCGGGCGCTGATCTCCTCTGAGGCGTACCAGCATCCGCTGGACGGGCGGCGGGATCTGCGGGAGCTCGTGGGGCGGCACGCGGGCGGTTCGGTGACCGTGGCGGCCCCGGCGACGCCGGTGCGGCTGCCGGCGGCGACGGCGCGGGAGGTCGCGGCGGCCGTGGCGAGCGCGGTCGACAATGTGCGGGAGCACTGCCCGGAGGGGACGCGGGTGTGGCTGCTGGTGGAGGACGACGGCGGGGCGGTCACGGTGAGCGTGCGCGACGACGGGCCGGGCATCGCACCGGGCCGCTTGGCCGAGGCCGCCGCCGAGGGCCGTCTCGGTGTGGCCCAGTCGATCGAGGGGCGCGTGCGCGAGCTCGGAGGGACCGTGACCGTGGTGTCGGGCCCCGGACTGGGGACGGAGGTCGAGATGCGGGTGCCGCGTCCGAGAACGGAAGGGGAGGCCGATGGCGACGCTCATCGTAGTCGATGACCATCCGATTTGGAGGGAGGCGATCGCCCGCGACCTGACCGGGGCAGGGCATCTCGTGCTCGGGGTGTTCGGCGAGGGGAAGGCGGCGCTGACCGCGATCCGGGAGCTGCGGCCCGACGTGGCGATCCTGGACCTCCAGCTGCCGGACCTCTCCGGTGTGGCGGTGCTGCAAAGGCTCGGGGAGGACTGCCCGACGGCGGCGCTCATCCTCTCGGCGAGCGGAGAATCGTCCAATGTGCTCGAAGCCATCAAGGCGGGGGCGAGGGGCTATCTCGTCAAGTCCGCGTCGGCGGCCGAACTCGCGGACGCGGTCGAGCGGGTCGCGGCCGGGGACGCGGTGTTCACACCCGGCCTGGCCGGGCTGGTGCTCGGCGAGTTCCGGCGGCTCGCGAACGCGGGCGAAGCCGAGCGGCCGAAGCTCTCCGAGCGCGAGACCGAGGTGCTGCGGTTCGTCGCGAAGGGCCTGAACTACCGCGAGATCGCCGAACGGCTGGTCCTGTCGCAGCGGACCATCCAGAACCACGTGCAGCACATCCTCACCAAGCTGCAGCTGCACAACCGGGCGCAGCTCGTGCGATACGCGATCGAGCAGGGCATAGACGGCGACTGAGCGCCGACCCGGCAATTGCACTGGAGCGGCGGTGCGCTGAGTACTTTCACCCTCGCTTTTTGAGTAGAAGCGCCGATGGCGCTCGCGGCACCGGTCCTGTCCAATGGAGGCATGAACGCCTACATCACCGCCGCCGGCGCCTACCTCCCCGGTCCCCCGGTCGGCAACGACGAGATCGCGGCGCGCCTCGGCGGGGTCGACGAGCGCGGCGACCGGCTGCGCCGCCGCATCCTGGCCGCCAACGGGATCGCCAAGCGCCACTACGCCTTGGACGCGCAGGGGCGCACGACCGAGCTGAACGAGGAGCTGGCCGCGAACGCCCTCCACGCCGCCCTCGACGAGCGCGGACTGGGCGCCGCCGACCTTGACATGCTCGCCACCGCGACCACCCAAGGGGACCTGCTGGTGCCCGGTTTCGCGTCAATGGTGCACGGGCGCTTGGGAGGCGGGCCGATGCAGGTGCTCTCGGCCGCCGGAGTCTGCTCCACCAGCCTCGCCGCGCTCGACGCGGCCGTGGCGAAGGTCCGCTTGGGCGACCGGCGGCGCGCGGCCGTCGTCGGCAGCGAGCTGTCGAGCCGGTGGCTGCGCAGCTCGAGGTTCCACGGGGGCGGCGGGGACGGCGACGCGCACTTCCTGCGATGGATGCTCTCCGACGGCGCCGGGGCCGTGCTGGTCGAAGCGCAGCCGCGCCCCGACCGCCCCTCGCTGCGCGTCGACTGGGTCCGCACCGTCTCACTCGCCCACGCGCACCCGGTGTGCATGCGGGCCGGCATGGGAGAAGGCTCCTCCCCCGTCGCGGGACGCACCTGGCAGGACATGGGCAGCGCCGCCGCGGCCGAGCAGGCCGGGATGATGCTGCTGCGCCAGGACACGAGCGCGCTCGGGGCGCTCGCGGAGGCCGGGCTGCGCGAATTCCAGGCGCTCACCCGCGAAGGCCTCATCGACCTCGGCAAGCTCGACCACGTGCTGTGCCACTATTCGACGAACGCCTTCCGCGACATCGTCTTCGACCAACTGGCCTCGGCCGGGGCGCAGATCGACACCGACCGGTGGTTCTCCAACCTCGAGACGCGGGGCAACACCGGCGCGGCCTCGATCTTCATCGCGCTGGAGGAATGCTGGCGGACCGGGCGGTTCGAGCCCGGCCAGACGGTGCTGCTGGCCGTCCCCGAATCGGGCCGGTTCTCGTTCGGGTTCGCCCATCTGACCTGCGTGGACGCTGAAACGGAGGCGCCTGCGGCAGTTCCCGTCGCGAAGCCCGTCGTGCAGGCTGCGACGCCGGTGGTGACTCCCGTTGCGCCGCAATCGGGGAGCATCCACGACCGCCTGGAAGCCGTATGGCAGGAGTTCGAACAGCGGCTCGACCAGGTGCCCGTCATGCACCGCCTCAACGAAGGCACCGCCAGCATGGAGGACTACCGGCGGCTGCTGTTCAACCTGCGCCAGCAGGTGGCCGACGGCGCCCGCTGGATCTCCCGGGCCGCCTCCAACTTCTCCGTCGAGCTGTTCGACCTGCGCAGCGCCGCCATCGGCCACGCCGCCGAAGAACACCGCGACTTCATGATGATCGAACGCGACTACGCCGCCTGCGGTGGATCCATAGAGGACATCCGCTCGGGCGAGAAGAACATCGGCTCGGAGGCGCTGTCGGCGTTTATGTTCCATACCTCGAGCCAGCCCGACCCCATCGGCCTGCTCGGCGCGATGTTCATCATCGAAGGGCTCGGCACCGGCAAGGCCTCCGGCTGGGCCGCCCGGTTCAAGGAGACCCTCGGACTCCGCGACGACCAGGTGAGCTTCCTCGCCTACCACGGTGAAGCCGACGACGACCACTTCGCGAAACTCCAGGCCATCCTCGCCTCACCCCGCATCGACGCCGCGGCCGCCGATGCCATCGTCAAGACCGCCAAGGTCGTCGCCCGCCTCTACGCCCTCCAACTGGAAGAACTCGACCGTGTTTAAAGAGGCACAGCCAAAACGAGCACAGGCCGGCGGGCCGCTCGCCGACCCTCCACTGTGGGACGCAATGTGCGCCGACCCCGCCATGCCCCTCGAACCCGGCGTCGCTCGCATGGTCACCGACGACCAGCAGCGGTGGACCCGCACCTGGATCTACCCCGTCCTGCGGCCCGTCTCGCGGGTGCTCGCGCTCGTCATCGTCGCCCTCAAACGCCTCACACCGGTGCGCTGGACCGCGCACCGGCTTATGGACCGGCTCTGCCTGTGGTTCCTGCGCCGCTTCGTCTCCCCACTCGCGGTCGAACTCCTCATCCGCCACTTCGTGATCGAGACGAACCTCCTCAACTTCATCGTCCGCAACACCGACTCCGGGATCGAACCGGTCGCGCTCCGGCCCTTGAACCTCGCCGGACTCGGCGACCGCGCCGTCATCGAGCACGACATCAACGTCTACGAAGTGCTCATCGCACTCGACGGGAACCGGATCGGGCCACCGCGGACGCTGGACTTCAGCGGCCTCGACATGCCGGCGCTCGACCCCGAGCGGTACCGGTTCCGCCTGATGCGCCTCGACATCCAGACCGCCCTGTGCCTCATGAACCTGCCGTTCGCCGCCTGCCTCACCCCCGACGAGTACCGGCGGGCCGTGCACTCCATGCGCTTCGACGACTCGATCCTCGCCATCCTGGCCGACCTGACCGGCGACCCGACGTTCCTGCGCTGGCAGAACGGCGACCTCTCCATCCGCGCCGACTCCAACACCGACGTCCCGCACGCCGTCTACCGGCACGCCGTCGTCTGCGAATACGCCCATGCCCATCTGGTCAGACTCGCCGCGAAGCAGTGAGCGCCGTGCCGATCTGTCCAGTTCCTGACAGATCCATCCCTTTCGCGTCAAGAACCCGTCAAGAACGTTGACGCCGCCGTCCGCCAGTGGTGCGCTTGAGATCTCAACGGTTTCAACCGGAGGTGGAAGATGGAGCGCACGCCCTCGACCCTGTACTCCCGCATCGGCGGCCTGGCCGCACTCGGCGGCTCGGTCCTCACGGTCGGCTCGATGTTCATGCCCTGGGTCGACACCGCGGGAGGCGGTTCCCTCGACTACTGGCACCTCTCCGGCGTCGCAGGCGTCCAGCCCGACACCCGGACCTACGCCATGTCCCTCGGGCTCATGCTGCTGCTCCTCGTGTGGTGCGCCCTGTACTTCACGCTGCACACGCACGAGACCCGCACCGCCTGGTCCTTCGGCGGCCTCGCGGGCGCCATGATCCTGTACGGCGGCGACCTCCGCATCAGCGAAGACCTCCCGGCCGGGTCCCTCGCCGCGGGCGAAGTCGCGGCCGCCCTCGGCCTGCTCCTGCTCACCGCAGGTTCCGTCATGGCGTTGGCCGCCAACATCCCCGAGCCCGCAGCTCAGCGGCGGACCGGTAAGGCCTCCCTCTGAGGAGGCTTCGCACCCGATCGGCGTCCGCCGCTGCGGGACGGGCGCCGATCAAGCGCGACGCATGCGGGCCTTGAGCCATCTGCGGCCGAACAGGACGGCCGCCGCCGCGACCACTGCCGCGCCGACGGCGACAGCGACCCACCGCCAGGGGCTCACAGGAGCCTCGCGGTCGAGCAGTGCCGCCTGGTCGCTGACGCAGCCGAGTATCTCCCCGCCTCCGGCGGTCGCCGCGCACACGGTCGTGGTGAAGCCCGTGCCCTCGGCCGGCGCGGCCGACAGGTCGGGCTGCTCGACGACCACGAGCTGCCCCTGCTCGATCTGGTCGCCGCTGCCCACCCGGACGGTGTCCTCGATCTCGACGCGCTCACCGGGTTCCAGCGAGAGGACCCAGTCGACCCCGCCGCCGCCGCGCACTCCGACCGGCTCGGAGCCGCTCAAGGTGAATCCGGCGGGCAGCAGATGTGAGACCTTCAGATCCTCGTAGGCCTCGTCGCCGGTGTTCTCGACGGTGATGGCGTAAGCGACGGTGTCGCCCTCGCGGATCTCGGCTTGAGGGTCGCCGCCGCGCAGGACGGTGATCGCGATCGGACCGTCCTCCGCGTGCGCCGGGGCGCCGCCCAAGACCGCGGCCGCGAGTCCCACTGCCGCAATGTACCTGTACCGCATGGTGTTCTCCCGCATCCCTCGTGCACTGTTCCGAGTCCGTTGTAGCCCACCTGCCGCCCCCGAGCCGGACGACACGGCCGTGTACACGGGACCTATCGCCGCGCGCGGCGACTGGTAACCGCCGCGGTGACGACAAGGCCGATCACGATCGCGCCCAGTCCAGTGAGGATCGGCGCCAGGACGCCGACGCCGGTCGACGCCAGGTCCCGGTCGGTGTCGCCGTTGTCGCCGTCGTCGCCTCCGTCGGCACTGCCGTCACCGTCCCCGTTGCCGCCACCGCCGTCGCCGTCGCCGTCACCATCGCCACCGTTGTCGCCGTCGCCGTCGCCGTCGCCGTCGCCGTCCCCGTCGCCGTCGCCGTCCCCGTCGCCGTCCATCGTGCGGATCATCCACGTGTCGGCGTCGGAGGAGCCGTCCGGGTCGTTCGCGTCAGCGTTGAGCACCGTGGACCCTCCGGTCAGCTCGGCTCCTACCGGAGCGTCTTCGTCGATGTGGACCAGGATCGACGCCGACCAGGTCGCGGGACCGGCTTCGGCGAGCGCCACCGCCTCAATCAGCCGCTCCAGCGGGCCCGTCGCGTCGGTTTCGGTGCTGGGAGCCAGGTCGGTGTCGAACTCGCAGGTCACGGTGTCGCCGTCGGCGGTGGCCGTGCATGCGGGCGGCAACTCGGACGCGACCGCGCCGACGTGCTCGGGCATCCCGATCGTGACGGTGACCGATGCATCGACGGTCGAAGGGCCGCGCGACTCGACCGCGACGACCACCTCGGTGGTCGCGCCCGGTTCGGCGGTCTCGTCGGAGGTCGTGACCATCCGGTCGTAGACGGGATCACCCGCGCCGCCGGGCAGGCCCGTGATCGAGGCGGTGTCGTTGCCGTCGTTCGGGTCGACCGCGTCCGAGGACACCGTCGCCGTGTTGGTGATGTCCTGGCCGTCGCCCCGGTAGGACGGGTCGAGTTCGACGGTGAGGGCGATGGTCGCCGACGAGTCCGGTTCGAGTGCGTCGGCAACCGGGCACACCACGGTCCCTGCGGTTTCGGTGCAGTCGACCAGATCATCGGTCGCCGCGTCCCGGGCTTCGACGAAGTCGAGCCCGGCGGGGATCGCGTCGGTGACGGTGACCCCTTCGACGGTGTCGGCGGTGTCGAGGTTGTCGACGGTGGCCAGGTAGTCGAAGGCGGTGCCCGGCGTTATCGGCCCCGTCGTGTCCGGGTCGAACGTCTTCGTGAGGGCCAGGTCGGCTCGGCTCTGGACCGGCGGGCCGACCGCGGTCGCCTCGTCGGGGGTCGGATCGTTTCGGGCCTCCACTGTGGCCGTGTTCGCGATCGTTTCGCCGACCGCCGCGTCCTCGTCGACCGCGACGGTGAGGTCGATCGTGGAGGTGCTGTCGACACCGAGATTGCCGATGTCGCAGCTGACCACCTGTCCGACGGCCGAGCAGACGGCAGGAGAGGCCGAGACGAAGGTCGTGCCCGGATCCAGCTCGTCGATGACCGTGACGTCGGTGGCGAGGAACAGGCCGTCGTTGGCCACCGTCACGGACCAGACCGCTGCTTCTCCGGCGACCATCTGGTCCGGGGCGGTCTTGGCGATCGACACGTCCGTCTCCGCGACCGTGGTCGGCGCCGTGCCGCCCGCCATGTTCGCGGCTGCGGTGTTGTTCCCTTGGGCGGGGTCGCTGCTCGAGGCGGTCACGACGCCGGTGTTCAAGATGTCCGACCCGTCCCCGACGTAGTCCGGATGCAGGCGCACGGTGACGACGAAGGCGAGGGCCTCGCGTGGGGCGATGGCGTCCGCGACCTCGCAGGTGACGGTGCCGCCGTATACGCCCGGATCGCCGGTGCAGCCGTAGTCCGAGTACTCGAATGCGACCTCGGGCGGGAGCGTGTCGGTCACGACCGCGTCGGTCGCGGTCCCGGGCCCGTAGTTGTTGACGCTCAACAGGATGTCGATGGAGTCGCCGGGCGCGACCGGGCTCCCCGGGTAGGCGGCGAAGCCCTTGGTGAGCATGAGGTCGGCTTGCGGTGCGGCCGAGTCGACAGTCGCGGCGGTGGTGGTGTTGTTGGCCGGCACCGGATCGGCGGTGGCTGAATCGATGACCCCGGAATGGACGAGGTCGGAGCCGTCGCCGGTGTACGCGGGGTCGAGCGCCACGGTCACAGTGACGGTCCTGGTGGCACCGACCGGGATGACCTGGGTCGTGGAGCAGTTGACGGTCTGGCCGTCGCGCTTGCATGCGTTGCCGGGCGGGACGGCCTGGACCCAGGTGAGCGGCGCGGGCAGCGTGTCCGTGAAGGTCAGGCCCGCGGCGGCCGACGGCCCCGCGTTGGCGAGGGTCAACGTGTACGTGAAGGTGCCGCCGGGCGTCACCGGGCCGGTGGGATCCAGCGTCATGACGGCCGAGAGGTCGGCTTTCGGCGCGGCGGCGGCGCCGGTCGGCAGGCCGGCACTCGCGGTGTTGTCGGCGCGCACCGGGTCGGGCGTGACAGCGGCGACGGTAGCCCGGTTGACGATGCGGGTGCCGGTACCGGTGAAGGCCGGGTGCAGCCTCACCGTGATCGTGAAGGACGCCTCGCCCCCGACCGGCAGCCTCGCGCCGGCCCCGCAGGTGACCGTGGCGCCGCCGTACACCCCCGCGCTTCCGGTGCAGCCGTCGGCGGAGGACACGAAGGCCAGGGCTGCGGGGAGCCGGTCTCTGACGACCGGGTTCACCGCGGCGGAAGGCCCGCTGTTTTCGGCCGTCAGGCGGTAGGAGAAAGTCTCTCCGGGTGCCACGGCGGTGGTCTCGATGGCGGCGTTCGTCATCGAGAGGTCCGCGCTCGCCCTCACCGGCGGGCCGGTGGCCTCGGCGCTCGTGTCGGTGGAGGTGTTGTGCGTCGCGGTGGCGAGCGTGGCCGTGTTCGTGAACTGCGTGCCCGGGGCGGTGGCGGCATCGACCATGACCGTGACGGCGAGGTCGGCCGTCGCTCCATCCGGCACTGTCCCGAAATCGCAGGTGAGCAGGTTCGCGCCGTCGACCGCGCAGGTCGCGCCGTCGGCGGACGCGAACGTCAGTCCGTCGTCGAGCTGATCGGCGAGCGTCACGCCGGTCGCGTCGGACGGGCCGTAGCTCTGGACGGTGAAGGTGTAGACCGCCGCCGCTCCGGCGGTCATTGTCCCCGGAGGAGACTGGGAGAGGGACAGGCCCGCTTCAGCGGTGACGGTGAGCTCGGCGTTCGCGGTGGTGTCGCCGGAGCTGTTGGCGGTGCTCGTGGTGACCTCGGCAGCGTTGGTGAGGACCGTCCCGTCCGGGACGGCCGAGTCCACTTCGACCGCGATCGTCATGGCGGCCGACTCACCGGGGGCGAGCGTGCCGACGTCGCAGGTGACGGTGCCGCCGTTCGCAGTGCAGGAGGCGCCCGACGCGGACGCGAAAGCGAGCCCGTCGGGAAGCGTGTCGATGACGGTCACGTTCTGCGCGGTCGAGGACCCCGTGTTCGAGACGGTCACCGCGAACTCGCTGCCGCCGCCGGCTGCCGCAGAGGAGCCGCCGGTCTGAGTGATCGACACCGAGGCCTGCGGCGCTGCCGTGCTGCCGCTCGGAACCGTGGCGGTGCCCGTGTTGTTCGCGGAGTCCGGGTCGGCGGTCGCGGGGGCGGCGGTCGCGAGGTCGACCAGGTCGGCCCCGGTGCCGGTGTAGGCGGGGTCGAGCCGCACGGTGAGGGTGTAGACCGCGTCGGCGCCGACGGCGAGCTCGCCGATGGTGGCGCAGGCGACGGTGGCCCCGTAGCCGGCGCTGCTGGTGCAGTCCGCGCCTGACACGAACGCCAGCGACGCGGGGAGCGCGTCGGTGACGGCGATGTCCCTGGCGGTCGACGGTCCGGCGTTGTGGACGGTGAGCTGGTACTCGAAGGTCTGGCCCGGAGTGACCGGGTCGGTGCCGAGCGCGGTCTTGGTGATGCTGACGTCCGCGCTCGGCGCCGCGACGGACCCGGCGGGCACGGTCGCGGTGCCCGTGTTGTTCACGCTGTCGGGGTCAGCCGTGGCCGAGGTCGCGGCGGCGGTGTTGACCAGGTCGCCGCCTGTGCCGGTGTAGCCCGGGTCGACTTGGACGGTCACCGTGTGGACGTTCTGCGCACCGACCGCGAGCGCATCGATCTGGGTGCAGGTGAGGTCCTGGCCGACGGCGGTGCAGTCGTCGCTGGCGACGAAGCCGAGGCCGGGCGGGAGCGTGTCGGTGACGACGATGCCGGTGGCGGCCGAGGGCCCGGCGTTCGCCGTGGTGAGCGTGTAGTCGAACTGGCCGCCGGGGGTGACGGGGTCGGATCCGATGGCGGCCTTGGTGAGGGAGACATCGGCGCTCGGTGCGGCCGCGCCGAGGGTCCCTGCCCCGGCGGTGCCCGTGTTGTCGGCGGTGTCCGGGTCGGCCGTGTCGGCGGCGACGACCGCCGTGTTGGCGATCTCGGAGCCGTCACCGGTGTAGTCCGCGGCGAGGCGCACGGTGAGCACGATCGTCCGCAATCCCACCGGGATCGACGCCAGCGGCCCGCAGCTGACGATCTGTCCCGCGGCCGAGCATTCATCTTGTGTGGACGAGACGAAGGTGAGTTCCGCCGGGAGCGTGTCGGTGATGGTCGCGTTCTGCGCCGCGGACGGGCCCGCGTTCTGGAGGGTGAGCGCGTACCGGAAGGTGTCGCCGGGCGTCACCGCGCCGGAGCCGTCGCGCCGCATGGCCAGCTGCAGGTCGGACGAAGGCGCGCCGATGGTCGGGAGGACGGCGGCGGCGGTGTTGTTCGCGGTGTCGGGGTCGGCGGTGGACGACGAGGTCGCCGTGGCGCTGTTGCCGAGGTCGGCGCCAGAGCCGGTGTAACCGGGGTCCACGGTGACCTGATACAGGTGGACGACGGTGTCCCCCGGCGCCATCGTGCCAGTCGGTCCGCAGGTCACGGTCTGCCCGTCCCCGGTGCAGGAGCCGTTCGTCGCGCCCGCGAAAGTGAGGCCGTCGGGCAGGGTGTCCTGGGCCGTCACGTCCGCGGCGTTCGACGGCCCGGCGTTGTGGACCGAGATCCGGTAGTCGAGGTGGTCGCCAGGGGCGACCTCCTCAGTGGTCGTGAGCGTCTTCGTGGTCTGGATGTCGGCAGACGGGCCGGTCACGGTAACGCCGCCGGTGGCGGTCGCGGTGTTGTTGCCCGGCACCGGGTCGGCAGTGTCGGAGGCCGCCGTTGCGGTGTTGGTCAGATCGCCCCCGGTGTAGCCGGGGTCCACTTTGACCGTGGTCGTGACCGTCGCCGTCTGCGCCACCGGGAGCTGGAGCACGCCCAGAGCGCTCGGCGGGCAGGTCAGAGTCTGTCCGTCGACGACGCAGTCGCTCGGGTACGACTCCCACGACATGCCCGCGCCGAGCGTGTCGGTGAGCGTCGGGTTCACGGCCGTCGACGGGCCCAGGTTGGTGGTGCCGATCTGGTAGTCGAAGGTCTCCCCCGGCGCGATCTCGGGCGTGCCGACCACGGACTTCGCGATCTCCAGGTCGGCGCTGCCGTCGGCGAGGGCCGGCACGCCGGCCAGGTCGGTGCTGTCGTTGGCGCCGTTGGGGTCCGCGGTGGCGGAGGCGACGGTCGCGGCATTCACGACGTCGGCGCCGGTGCCGGAGTACGAGGGGTCGAGCCGCACGGTGACGGCGAAGTCGACGGTGTTGCTCCCGGACGCCGCGGGGAGCGCGCCGAGCG
Source organism: Glycomyces luteolus (assembly GCF_027622875.1). Taxonomy (GTDB): domain Bacteria; phylum Actinomycetota; class Actinomycetes; order Mycobacteriales; family Micromonosporaceae; genus Glycomyces; species Glycomyces luteolus. Next base: position 58,038 of record NZ_JAPZVP010000005.1, read on the forward strand.
GTCCACAGGTGACGGTGCCGCCGAATTCGCCCACGACCCCCGTGCAGTCGTCGGCGGAGACGAACGAGACCGAGCTGGGGAGGACATCCGTGACGACCACGTCAGACGCGTCGCTCGGGCCGCTGTTGGCCGCCGTGAGCGTGTAGGTGAACGTCTCGCCGGGCGAGACATGACCGGCGTCGGCGGCGCTCGACTTGGCCACGGACAGATCCGCGGACGGATCGGCCAACCCGCCCAAGGGCAGCGGCGACGAATCGGCGTTGTTCGCGGTGTCGGGGTCGGCGGTGGCCTGCGAGGCCGCGGCCGCCGCGTTGACGAGGTCGGCGCCGTCTCCGGTGTAGCCGGCGTCGACGTTCGCGACCACGTGGAACGCGGTGGCCGAACCCGGTGCGAGCGAGGCGATCCGCGGACAGGTGACGGACTGGCCCGAGGCGGTGCACCCGTCCGGGGACGACACGAAGGTCATCCCGGCCGGCAGGGTGTCGGTGGCGTCCACATCGACCGCGGTCGAGGGCCCCTCGTTCTCAACGGCGATCGTGTACGTGACGGGCTCGCCGGGCGCGACCGTGCCGGCCGTGACCTGTTCCTTGACCACCTCGACGTCGGCGCTCGCGGCGGCGGCCGCCCCGCCGGGCAGGCCGACGGTGCCGCTGTTGTCGGCACTGTCCGGGTCGGCGGTGTCCGCGCTCGCCACGGCCGTGTTCGTGACCGCGGCGTCCGAACCGGTCCCGGCATAGGCGGGATCGAGCCGGACCGTCACGAGGAGGGCCGCCTCGTCAGTGACCCCGAGGGTCCCTGCCGCGCACGTGACGGTGCCTCCGTATGCCCCTGCGGTGCCGGTGCATCCCGAGTCGGAGGCCGCGAACGCGAGCGCCGAGGGGAGGGTGTCGGTGACGACGACGCCCGTGGCGGTCGACGGGCCGTCGTTGACGACGTCGAGGAGGTAGGTGAAGGTCTCGCCGGGCGCGACCGGCGCCTCTGTCGTGGTCTGCTTGGTCAGGACGAGGTCCGCGCTCGCCTCGGCGACGTCGGGGGTGACGGCGCCGGAAGTGTTGTTCGACGCGCCGGGGTCGTCGGTGTCGGCGTCGACGGTGGCGCTGTTGGGCAGGTCGGATCCGGTGCCGGTGTAAGCGGCGTCCACCCGCACGGTGAGCGTGACGCTCCGGGCGCCCGGCGCCAGCTGGGCGTAGGCACAGGTGACGGTCTGACCGGACGGGGAGCACGTCGCGCCCTCGCCTGTGGCGGACACGAAGGCCAGTTGCGCGGGAAGCGTGTCCGCGACGGTGACGCCCGCCGCGGTGGAGGGCCCGGCATTGTCGACGGTGAGCGTGTAGGAGAACTGGTCGCCGGGCCTGACGGCGTCGACGGGAGCGGTCTTCGCGATACCGAGGTCGGCGGAGGCGGCGGCGATGTCGACCTGCCATTCGGCGGAGTCGTTCGCGGCTTCGCCGTCCTCGGCGTTGACGACGCGGGCGGTACCGGTGGCGGTGCCCGAGGCGGCGTTCGCGTCCACGATGTAATCGAGACCGAATTCCGTCGCGGCTCCTGGCGCGGCCCCGGAAGCGATGAGGCAGGTGAGATCGGTGCCTGAGGAGGCGGTGCACTCGGTGGGCAGACTGCCGGAATCCCAGGTGGTCCCGGCCGGAGCCCTCAGGGTCACGGTGGTGTCGGAGATCGAGGTGGAAGGCCCGTGGTTGGTGGCGGCGAACATGACGGCGCCACTGCGACCCGGGGTGACGGTGGACGCGTCTGAGGCCGTGATGCCGAAGTCGGCGACCGCGTCTGCGGTGTTCACGAGCATTTCGGCGGTGTTGTCGCCGGTGTCGCTGTCAAGGTCGTAGGCGAGGGTGGCGGTGCCTGAGAATGCGGTGCCGGGCGCGGTGTCGGCCGGAACGGCCGCGGTGTAGCTGAATTCGGCGGAAGCCCCTTCCTCCAAGCCGGTGAGGGTGCAGGTGGCGGTGAGGTTTCCGTCGTCGGTGCAGCGCGAGTCCAGATTCGACACCGTGAGGCCGGGCGGGAGTTCGAGCGTGACGGTGGCGGAGCCGACGGTGGCGGCGGTGCCGGTGTTCTCGACGGTGGTGGTGACGGTGCCTCCGGTCCCGGGTGCGAGTTCGATCGGTTCCGAGGCGATCGCGAGATTGGTGAGGGCGTTGACGGCCGTGTCCACCGAGGCGCTGGCGCCGCCGCTGTTCACGAGGCCGGAGGGCATCGTGAGGATGGCGGTGTTGGTGAGCGTCGTCCCGGCCGCGGCCGTCTCGACGGCGCCGCTGATGGTGATGACGGACTGCTCCCCTGCGGAGATGTCGAGTGTGGTGGCGATGTCGTTGCCGGTGCCCGAGGCCGCGCCGCACGAGCCGCCTCCCGTGACGGTGCAGGTCCATGAGGAGACGGCGACGCCGTCGGGGACGGTGTCGGCGATCTCGGCTCCGACGAGGCCCGAGTCGCCGCCGTTGGCGACGGTGACGACGTATTCGATGTCGTCGCCGGGATTGGCCGCGGGCGCTCCGGTCTTGGCGACGTCGACCGTCACGTCGCCGTCGACGGAGAGCGTGTTGGTGGCGGTGTTGTTGCCCGGAACCGTGTCTCTGGACTTGCCGGAGACCGAGGCGGTGGCGGTGACGTCGCCGATGCCGCCTCCAGCCGTCAGTCCTGAGGCGACGGTGCCAGTGACGGTGAACGCGGCGGTGGCGGTGGACGCGAATGCGTCGGTCGGTCCGGTGCAGGTCTTGGCGGGCAGGTCGCAGGTCCAGCCGCCGGGGCCGGAGACGCCGGTGACAGTGAATCCGTCCGGTGCCGTGAACGTGGCCTTGGGGATGCCGGCCGTATCAGTGCCGTTGTTGGTGAGGGTGAACGGGATGGTGGCGGTGGCACCGGGATCGACCGCGGTCGCGGTGGTCCGGGCCCCGGTGCCGGTGTCCGTCATCGCCAGGTCGGAGCTGCGGTGGGCGACGGTGATCTGGGCGCACCCGGTGTCGTTGGAGGGATTCGCGTCGTTGGTCGGGGCGAGCGTGTTGGTGCCGCAGACGTCGTAGGTGGTGCCGGGCGCGGCGTTCGCGGGGATGGTGGCGTTGACGTAGACCATGCCCATGGCGCCCACCGACCAGGTCGAACCGGCGGGGCAGGACCCTGCCGTGGCGGAGGCGAGGGCGCAGTCGCCGTAGCCGGTGCTGGCGGCGTGGTAGCCATGGAGGCTGTTGACGGTGAGGCCCGGATCGGCGGTGACCGCGAGGCTGTTGAAGGTCGCGTCCTGCGGCCCGAGGTTCTCGATCCGCAGCTGCGGCTCCACGGTCGCACCGGGCCTGCCCGAGACGCCCGCGACTCCTGTGACCTTCATGTCGGCACCGCCGATGGAGAACTGCTCGTCGACGGCGGTGCTGCTGCACGCGCGGCGGACGAGCAGCACCGACGAGCTGAAGTCGCCGTCCTTCACCGCCAGGCACACGCCGGCGTAGGTGTTGCGGAAGGCGCCCTCGGGAGTCCCGGTGTCGGCGACGGCCTTGAGCTGGTAGGGCCAGGTGGCGTTGTTCGCACCGGAGGAGCACGAGCTGGTGAGTCGGAGCGGCGCGTTGTTGTTGCTCTGGTTCCCCGAGTTGTCGAGGCAGAGCGAGGGGTTCGAGGTGAGCAGCAGCCGGTCGTCGATGGTGATGGTCCACTGCTGCAAGGCGTCGTTCTCGCCGCAGCTGCGCAGCCTGACTGTGCCGCCGTTGCTCGCGGAGGAGGCCGACATGCAGAGGTCGGGGTGCGCGGTCGGCGTGATGTACGTGCCGACGATCTCGGACGCGAAGGTGCCGGCCCCGGCAGGGGCGGGGACGGCGAGCATGCCGATAGTCGCGATGACCAACGCCGCCAGCAGCGCGGGAACTCGGCCCATCCAAGCGGTCAAGCCCGCCACCACCTTGTCCACATCGTCCTGTTACGTACAGTGACGAAAGGTTAGCAAGGGGTCGGGCCGCGGCAGTCGTGTTTGGACAGGATGGCGCCGGAACCGGAGCGTTCAGGCCGAGCCGGTGTCAGGCGCTGTCGCGGATGATCAGCTCGGTCGGCAGGATCACCGGCTCGACTTCCTCGTCGTCCAGCAGCGCGATGAGGAGCCGCACCGTTTCCTCCGCGACCTTCGAGAGGGGCTGGCGGACCGTGGTCAGCGCGGGTCGGGTCGCCGAGGCGATCGCCGAGTCGTCGAAGCCGCCGACGGCGACGTCCTCGGGGACTCGGCGTCCGGCCGCGTGCAGCGCCTGGAGCGCACCGGCGGCCATGAGGTCCGAGGCGACGAACACCGCGTCGAGGTCCGGCACGTTCCGCAGCAGCTGCCGCATGGCGGCCTCGCCGCCGGCCTGCGTGTAGTCGCTGTGCACGACCATCTGCTTTCCGGCCTTCCGGCCGAGCACCCCGGTGAAGCCCTCCAGGCGCAGCGAGCCGCCGGGCGTGTCGAGCGGGCCGGTGATCATGCCGATCTTCCGGCGCCCCTGCTCGACCAGGTATTCAGCCATGGCTCGGGCGCCGCCGCGCTCGTCGGCCGCGGCGTAGGGGATGACCGATTCGCGTCCGAGGACCGCGCCCAAGGCGACCGCGGGCACGCCCGCCCGCTCGATCTCGTCGAGCAGCGGGTCCCCCGCATGGGTCGAGATGAGCAGCGCGCCGTCGGCGTGGCCGCCGCGCAGGTAGCGGGCCACCCGGTCGCGACCGCCGTCGTCGCCGGCGATCATGAGCACCAGCGACATGTCGCGGTCGGCGAGCTGGTTCGTGGCCACCCGCATGAGCACCGAGAAGTTCGGGTCCTCGAACAGGCGTTCCTGCGGTTCCGAGAGCACCATGACGATCGAGCCGGTCCGGCTCGTCTTCAGGCTTCGCGCGGCTCGGTTCACCACGTACCCGGTCTCGGCGACCGCGCGGCGCACCGCCGCCTCCGCCGACAGCGAGACGTTCGCCTTGCCGTTGAGGACGCGGGAGACCGTGCCGCGCGAGACGCCCGAGGCCTCGGCCACGTCGTGGATCGTCGGTCGTTTCCGTGTCAAGATGCTCAGCTCTCCCTTGTGTCTCACTCGATTATCGCTCGCCCCGGCCATCGGCACGGGCCGAGGCCCGCTCCGATGCGCCGGTCGAGCGGTGTGCGGGGAGGCCGCCCAAGGGGACGGCGGCCTCTCCGCCCCTGCCGCACGATGCGTGCGAACGACTGCACGGCTGCGGCTTCAACCGCCGCCGAGCGCCCGCATCGACGGCAGCGCGTTCCCGTCGAAGTCGAACAGCGCCTGGTTGGCCCACGAGCTGCCGGACTCGTCGACCACGTCGTCGCCGTACTCCATCCCGGCCCGCGAAGCCCAGGTGGTGCCGTCGACCGGGAGCCACGCGGGCTCCCAGTAGACGATGCCCAGGCCGCGCCCTCCGGGCACGTCATCCACAGTGGCGTACAGGTCGCGCAGGTACGCGGCCTGGCCCTCCGGTGAGGCCGGATAGCCGCCCGCCTCGGCCAGCTCCGGCTTGAACACCTGGTGGTGCCCCGCCGGGGACGCCCCCGTCCACGCGTACGCCGTCTCGACCACCACGAGGTCCTTGCCGTAGCGCGCGGCGAGGTCGTTCAGGTTGGCGCCCAAGTCCTTCAGGGTCCCGTGCCAGTACGGGTAGTAGGACAGGCCGATCACGTCGAAGTCGAGGCCGCGCGCGGTCGCCTGGTCGAACCAGCCGCGGTACAGCTCGTTGGCGCCGCCGAAGTCGAGGTGGATCATCACCCGCGGGTCTGCGCCGCGCTCGAGGGTCGCGGCGCGCACGGCCGCGACCCCCGCTTCGAGCAGCCCGATGAGCCGGTCGAACGCGGCCGGATCGTCGCGTTCGAAGCGCCGCTCGGCGTCGATGAACCTGGGTGTCCTGCCTTCCGGCCAGAGCATCCCGTTCGTGATCTCGTTGCCCACCTGCACCATGTCCGGCGACGCGTCGGCCGCCGCGAGTGCGGCGAGCACGTCGGAAGTCCAGTCGTGCACGCGCGCTTCGAGATCCGCGCCTCTGAGGCCGCGCCACGCCTTCGGCGTCGACTGCTTCTTGGGGTCGGTCCAGAAGTCCGAGTAGTGCAGGTCGAGCAGGACCGCGTGACCCGCCGCCTTGGCGCGGCGGGCCAGCGCGATCGTCGTCGCCAGGTCGTTCGTGCCGCCCATGTACGGCGCGCCGGATTCGTCGCGCGGGTCCACCCACAGGCGCAGGCGGATCCAGTTGACGCCTTGTGAGGCGAGGAGCTCGAAGAGGTCGTGCGCCGCGCCGTCGGCGCGGAAGACCACGCCGAGCTGTTCGATCTCGGCGGTCATCGAGACGTCGGCGCCTCTGATCGGCTTGGTCATGCGGACCTAGCCCTTCTCGGCCCCGGCGCTCGCGCCGGTCACCAGGTAGCGCTGGAGGACGATGTAGAGGATGGTGATCGGCAGGGCGAGCACCACGGCGCCGGCCGCGAACGTGGTGTACGAGTTGGCGTACTCGGAGCTGATCATGTTGAACAGGCCGAGGGCCACGGTCTGCTTGTCGGCGCTCTGCAGCACCAGCCGGGGCAGGATGAAGTCCATCCACGGCAGCGTGAACTGCGTGATCGCCACGAAGGTGAGCATCGGGCGCATGAGCGGCAGGATGATCCTCACGAAGATCGTGAGGCGCCCGGCCCCGTCGATCGCGGCGGCCTCGTCGAGGCTCGCCGGCAGGTTGTCCGTGTAGCCCTTCATGAGCCAGATGTTGTACGGCAGGGCGCCCGCGATGCTCACGAGCGCGAGGCCGGTGAGCGAGTCGAGCAGGCCGAAGTTCAGGAAGAGCATGTACACCGCGATGGCGGCCAGGAAGGCCGGGAACATCTGCAGGATGAGGATGCTCAGCAGGCCCGCTTTGCGGCCCTTGAACTTGACGCGGGAGAACACGAACCCGCAGATCGCGGCGAGCACGACCGATCCGACCATGTTGAGCACGGCGACGTAGAGCGAGTTGAGGTACCAGCGGCCGTAGGCGGTCTCGGTGAAGAGGTCGGCGTAGTGGGCCATGGTCGCCTCCGACGGGAACGGCGAGACCTCGCCGAGTCCGTCTCCCGGGCTCAGGGAGGCTCCGACGACCCACAGGAGCGGGAAGATCACGATGGCGGCGACGACGATGAGCTCGAGGTGGATGAGGGCCGTGGAGAGGCCCTCCCGGCGGGTGCTCTTGCGGCGGCGGGCCGCGGGGGCTGCGGTGCGCGGCGCGGCGCGCTCGGCAATCTTGGTCATGGTCAGAGCTCCCGAATCGCCTTGGAGCGGTTGAGGTTCCACACGGAGATGGTGCCGACGATGAGGAAGATGAAGAGGCTCATCACGGCGCCGATGTTGTAGAGCTGGGTCTCGAATGTGAGCTTGAACAGCCACGTGACGAGCAGGTCGGTGCTGCCCGCGAACCGGTAGTCGGCGTTGTCGGGCCCGCCTTCGGTGAGGAAGTAGACCACGCCGAAGTTGTTGAAGCTGGAGACGAACGAGAGGATGAGCAGCGGCGCGACGGTCTTGTGGACCACCGGCAGGGTGATGTGGCGCAGCTGCTGGAGGGCGCTGGCGCCGTCCATGCGGGCGGCCTCGTAGTAGCTGGCGTCGATGTTGGTGAGCACGCCGCCGACGAGGGCCATGAAGAACGGGAAGGTGAGCCACAGGTTGATGAGGAGGACCACGGCTCGGGCGAGGTTCGGGTTGGAGGCGTCGGTGAACCAGTAGATGCGGTCGTCGGTGAGGCCGACGTCGACGAGCCACTGGCTGACGGGCCCGAACTGGCCGTTGAACATGGAGCGGAACACCAGGGCCGAGACGATCGCGGGGACCGCCCAGGGCAGCAGGAAGATCGAGCGCCACACCCGCGGAAAACGAGTCCTTCGATTGGCGAGGAGCACGGCCTGGAAGAACCCGAGCGCGTACGAGGCGACGGTGGTGACGAGCGCGAACACGAAGGTCCAGGCGAGGACGCCGAGGAAGGTGTCGGTCCAGGCGGAGCCGGAGAGGATCGCGCCGAAGTTGTCGAAGCCGGTCCATTCGACGAGGTTCTTGGGGGGCAGGTGGTCGCGGTTGTAGTTGGTGAAGGCGACGAGGATGACGAACAGGACCGGCAGCACGGACATGAACACGACGAGCACGAGGCCCGGGGAGAGCATGATGTACGCGAACGCGCTGTCCCAAAGGCGGCGGTAGTAGGCCGCGGAGGATTCCCGGGGGCCGCCGGCGTTGAGTGCGGTGCGGTAGGCGGCGGCGTCGCGGATGCCCCAGATCCAGATGATCGCCAGGAGGGCGAGGACGAGCAGCGCGATAAGGCCGCTGGCCAGGAGGGTGATGGAGTTGTCGCCTTCGGAGAGTCCGGTCAGGGTCATCTGCCGGGACTGGGTGCCGAGGGTGAACAGGCCCCACAGGCCCTTGATGAAGAACCCGCCGTTGCCGCGCGGCGTGAAGTCCATTCCGGCGTAGTAGTTGCCGGAGGCGATCTCCCAGCCGACCAGGCCTGCGAAGAACGCGAAGTAGAAGGCGGCTTTGCCCGCCTGGCGGTTGATCAGCTGGCCGGCCCCCCACACCAGTGCCGAGGCGAGGCCCGGCACCAGTGCGGGGAGCTTGCTGCTTGGAGCGTTGCTCATCGTGTGAGGGTTCCTAGAGTCCGTGCAGCTCGTTGTAGGTGTCGACGGCCTTGGTCTGGGCGTCGGCGGCGGAGCTCAGCGAGTCCCACACGTCGACGGCGAGGGTGTTGCCGACCTCCCAGAAGTATTCGGGGACCTGCGGGATGAGGTCGGCCTGGGCGGACTGCTCGACGATGCCCGCGACGTGCGGGTCGTCGGCGAGGCCTTCGATGCCCGCGAGCAGATCGGCGTTGAGGGCCGGGATCTGGCCGGTCGCGGCGTAGAGCGCGGCGGCGCCGGCGTCGGAGGCCAGGAAGGCCGCGAAGACGCGGGCGGCGGCCGGGTACTTGGTGTAGCCGGAGACGACGGCGGTGTGCATGCCGGCGAAGGAGCTCGCGGGCTGGCCGCCGGAGACGCTCGGGAGGACCGTGACGCCGTACTCGAAGCCGTTGGCCTCGGCGCCCGCGTCGGAGTCGGCGAAGGCCCAGGGGCCGTTGATCGCGTAGGGGGTGTTGCCCGCGGCGAACTCCTGGCGGATGTTCTCCTCGGTCGCGTCGGCGGCGGGCACGTTGAAGACCTCGCGGAGGCCGGCGTAGTAGTCGAGGGCGTCGACGAGCTTCGGGTCGTCGAAGTTCGGCTCGGCCGGGTCGAGGTCGGGGTAGAGCTGCCAGCCGACCGCGGAGAGGATCGAGTAGGCGTGGTAGATCTCGCCGGGGGTGAACTGGACGGTCCACTGGTTCTTGGAGGCGTCGTTGTACTCGGCGGCGAGGGCCTTGATCTCTTCCCAGGTGGCGGCCGGGGCGTCGGAGCCGGTGAGCTCCTTGAGGAGGGTCTTGTTGTAGAACAGGGCGATCGACTCGGTGGTGACCGGGACGGCGTGCATGGTGCCGTCCTCGCCGCCGGAGACGACGCCGGTGAAGGTCTCGCTCATGCGGCCCTTGAGCACGGTCTCGTACTCGCCGAGGGGGGCGGCCACGCCCTGGTCGATGGCGCGGGAGAGCTGGTCGTAGAAGGACATGTAGACGTCGGCGCCCTGGCCGGCCTCGCCCGCGGTGGTCATCTTCTCGACGGCGTCGTTCTGGGGCACGAGTTCGTACTCGACCTTCACGCCCTTGAACTGCTCGGTGAAGGCGGCGATGATCGCCTCGGCGACGTAGTCCTGCTCGAACCAGACCTTGAGGGCGGCCTTGCCGGAGGCGATGTCGTCCTCCATCACGTACTGCTGGGCGTCGGCGTCCCACTCGAGGCCGCCACTCTGGGCAGCCTCATCTTCCTCGGGACTGCCGCAGGCGGCGAGGGTTCCGGCCGCGGCGACGCCGCCGCCGAGGGCGAGGAGGTTGCGGCGGTTGAGGGAGGGTCCCGCGTGAGCACCTTTGCTGCGCATGTCAAGTCCTTGTCTCGGTGAGTGGTGGCCTGGTCGGCGCTGGGCGTATGAAGCGCGCCACCAGGCTGTGAACGTTTACACGAATCTAGCGACTCAAGACTCACTTAGCAACCAAGTTATGCGCCTAATGTCCGCTTCTAGAACAAAGATTCTTCATGAAACGATCACAATTTTGAAACAGCGCTCGACAGAACCTCAGGTTGCGTGATCGGCACGCATCGAGTACTGTGCACGTTCACAGGCATTGATGCAAGGAACCTCACAGGAGACACGGTGCAGACCATTCGCTACGGAGGCGACTACAACCCCGAACAGTGGCCCGAGGAGGTCTGGCACGAAGACGTCCGCCTCATGCGCGAAGCAGGCGTGAACCTCGTCAGCCTCGGGATCTTCAACTGGGGTCTCATCGAGCCCGCCCCCGGCGAGTACGACTGGACCGGCCTCGACAAGGTCATCGGGCTGCTGCACGAGAACGGCATCGGCGTCGACCTCGGCACCCCCACCTCGGCCCCGCCCTCGTGGCTGCGCCGCGCGCACCCCGAGATCCGCCTCGTCGACTTCGAGGGCCGCACCATGGCCTCGGGCTCACGCCACGGCGTGTGCCCTTCCCACCCGGTCTACAACGACGCGTGCGCGTCCATCGTGGAGCAGCTCGCGGCCCGATACGGCCAGCACCCGGCGGTCGAGATGTGGCACCTGCACAACGAGTACGGCTGGGCCAACGTCCAGTGCTACTGCGACGTCTCCGCCGCGCACTTCCGCCGCTGGCTCGCCGACAAGCACGGCGACGTGGACGCGCTCAACGAGGCCTGGGGCACCGCCTTCTGGGGCCTGACCTACCGCGACTTCGACCAGGTCGAGGCCCCCGCGATCGCCCCGCCCGGCGTCAACCCCGCCCTGCAGCTCGACTGGATGCGCTTCTCGAACGACGCTCACATCGCCAACTACCGGCTCCAGCGCGAGATCATCGCCAAGCACTCCGAGGCACCCGCGACCACGAACTTCATGGTGCCCAACTGCAAGGACATGGACTACTTCCGCTGGGCCGAGCACGTGGACGTCGTCTCCAACAACCACTACCTCATCGCCGAGCGCGCGGAGCACGAGATCGAGCTCGCCATGAGCGCCGACCTCACCCGCGCCGTCGCCGGCGGCCCGTGGATGATCATGGAGCACTCCACCTCCGCGGTGAACTGGCAGCCGCGCAACATCGCCAAGACCCCCGGCGAACTGCGCCGCAACTCGCTGTCCCATGTGGCGCGCGGCGCCGACGGCCTCATGTTCTTCCAGTGGCGGGCCTCCCGCGCCGGATCCGAGAAGTTCCACTCCGCGATGCTCCCCCACGGCGGCACCGACACCGAGGTGTGGCGCGATGTCGCCGCCCTCGGCAACGACCTCAAGAAGCTCTCCACTGTGGTCGGCGCGGACGTGCGCGCCGAGGTCGCGGTCCTGTGGGACTGGGAGTCCTGGTGGGCCCTCGAACTCGAATGGCGCCCTTCGGTGGAGCTCGAGTTCCGCGAGCGCGTCGAGGCCTACTACTCGTCGCTGTGGAAGCAGCACGTCACGGTCGACTTCGCGCACCCGGAGGCCGACCTCGGCCGCTACAAGGCCGTGATCGCGCCGTCCTCGTACCTGCTCACCGCCGCGGCGGCGAAGAACCTGCACGGGTACGTCGAAGGCGGCGGCCACCTGCTCGTCTCCTACTTCTCAGGTGTCGTCGACGAGTACGACACCGTCCACCCCGGCGCGCACGGCTCCGTGCTGCGGGAGACGCTCGGCCTGTGGGTCGAGGAGTTCCACCCGGTGCACGAGGGCGCCCGGCTCGCCCTCAGCTCTGGTGGGACCGGCCGCATCTGGTCCGAGCATGTGCGCCTCGACGGCGCGGAAGCGGTGGCCTGGTTTGCGAAAGGCACTGACGCGGACGGGCCCGACGCGGGCCGCCCCGCGATCACGAGGCACCGCGTCGGGTCCGGCACCGCCTGGTACGCGGCCACCGCGCTCGATGACGCGACGGGCCTGCGCGAGCTCCTCGCCGAAGTGCTCGACACCGCGGGTGTCCAACGCCCGCAAGGCATTCCCGACGGGCTCGAAGCGGTCCGCCGCGGCCCCCTCAGTTTCCTGATCAACCACACCGGTCAGGACCAGCACGTCCCGGACCTCCGGGGCACCGACGCCCTCACCGGCGCCGTCTATCAGAGCGGCGTACTCGTACCCGCCGGAGAGGTCGTCGTTCTCGCGCACGCGGGGAACTGAACCCTTCCGCGGCACAGGCCGCTCCCCCATCACCAGGCTTTACCTTCACAAGGAAGTGATCGCAATGAAGCGAAGGACCGCCCTCACCACCGCCGCGGCGGCGCTCGCCGCGCCGGCCCTGGCACTCGGCGCGGCCGAGTCCGCCCAGGCCCAGACCGCGTTCGCGCGCGGCGCCGACATCTCCAGCCTCGCCAAGTCCGAGGCCAAGGGCGGCGTGTACATGTGGGCCGACGGCTGGAAGGAGGACGCGATCTGGATCCTCCAGAAGAGCGGCGTCAACTGGATCCGCCTGAAGGTCTGGGTCAACCCCGCCGACGGCTACAACAACAAGACCCACGTCGTGAACGTCGCCAAGCGCGCCCGGGCGGCCGGGATGAACGTGCTCGTCGACTTCCACTACACCGACACGTGGGCCGACCCGGGCGCGCAGACGAAGCCCGCGGCCTGGGCGAACTACAGTGTCGCGCAGCTGAAGACCGCCGTGTACGACCACACCCGGGACGTCCTCGGCGCGATGGTCGCCGCGGGCGCGGCCCCGCAGATGGTGCAGGTCGGCAACGAGCTCAACGCCGGGATGCTGTGGCCGACCGGCCGCTACGACCAGCTCGACAACCTCGCGCAGTTCCTCATCTCGGGCGCCAACGCCGTGCGCGCGACCGTCCCGGCCGCGAAGGTCATGCTGCACCTCGCCGAGGGCGGCAACAACTCGGTGTTCCGGTGGTTCTTCGACGCGATGAAGGCCCGCGGCGTCACGTGGGACACCATCGGCGCCTCGTACTACCCGTACTGGCACGGTTCGCTCTCGGGCCTGCAGTCGAACCTCAACGACATGGCCTCGCGCTACGGCAAGCCGGTGTACGTGGTCGAGACCGCGTACCCGTTCAACCCCGGCGACCGCGACGGCTTCGGCAACATCATCAGCGCCTCGACGCCGGTGTCCGGCTACCCGGCCAGCTACGCGGGGCAGCAGAACATGCTGACGGCGATCGCGAACGTCGTGAAGGCCGTGCCGAACGGCCGCGGCGCGGGCGTGTTCTGGTGGGAGGCCACGTGGACCGCGGTGGCGGGCAACGGCTGGGACCCGTACGACCCGAACAGCAAGAACGGCTGGGAGAACCAGGCCCTGTTCGACTTCGCGTGGAAGGCCACTCCGGCGCTGAAGACCCTCGGCACCCTCTAGACCCGTCTCCCCCCGGTGGTCCGGGCCTGCGACGCACTTCGCGGGCCCGGACCCGGGCGATCCCTCGATCCCTCGATCCCTCGATCCCTCGATCCCTCGATCCCTCGATCCCTCGATCCCTCGACGATTGGAACCGAACTCCATGAAGCGCAGAACCGCCCTCACCGCCGCCGGGGCCGGCGTCCTCGGCCTCGGTGCGGCTGCCGCCGCGACCCCCGCCCTGGCCGAAGCGCTCGGCGCCGCACCCGGCCGACCCTCGAAGCGCCCCTTCGTCCGCGGCGCCGACATCTCCGGCCTCATCAAGAACGAGGACTTCGGCGCGGTCTACCGCCGCGCCGACGGTCGCCGCGGCGACGCCGTGAAGATCCTGGCCGAGAACGGCGTCAACTGCATCCGCGCCAAGGTGTGGGTCGACCCCGCCGACGGCTACAACACCAAGACCCAGGTGGTCGAACTCGGCAAGCGCGCCAAGCGGGCCGGGATGGACCTCCTCGTCGACTTCCACTACTCGGACACGTGGGCAGACCCGGGCAAGCAGTACAAGCCCGCCGCATGGGCCGACTTGAGCTTCGCCGACCTGAAGACCGCCGTGTACGACCACACCGCCGACGTGCTCGGCGCGCTCAAGGACGCGGGCGTCGAACCGGGACTCGTGCAGGTCGGCAACGAGACCAACGGCGGGCTCCTCTGGCCCGACGGCCGCTGGGACCAGCTCGAGCAGATGGCCGGGCTCTTGACCGCCGGTTGCGACGCCGTCGCCGACGTCCTCCCGAAGGCGCAGACGATCCTGCACCTCGCCGAGGGCGGCAACAGCGGCGCGTTCCAGTGGTTCTTCGACAACGCGGCGGCGAACGGCGTGCCCTTCCACGCGATCGGCGCCTCGTTCTACCCGTACTGGCACGGCGAGCTGTCGGGGCTGGCCGCGAACCTGAACGACCTGGCGACCCGGTACGGGAAGCCGCTGTACGTGGTCGAGACGGCGTACCCGTTCACCACGTCGGACTCGGACGGGTTCGCGAACATCATGACCGACCCCGAGCCGGTGGCGGGCTTCCCGTCGAGCCCCGAGAACCAGTCGTACTGGATCGAGGCGATCGCCGACGTGGTCAAGGCAGTGCCGAACGGGCTCGGCAAGGGCCTGTTCTGGTGGGAGGCGACCTGGACGGGCGTCGCGGGCGCTGGTTGGGACCCGGCCGACCCGGCCAGCGGGAATGGCTGGGAGAACCAGGCACTGTTCGACTTCGACGGCAAGGCGCTCCCCGGGCTGCGGACCCTCGGCAGCCTGTAAGGCACTCCTCAATGGCTGCCGTGCCGTCCGATCCGACGCAGCCCGACCGGGTCGAGACCGGGCTGGAGCGGATCGGGCGGCACGGCTGCCTCGCTGACCAGATCGTTCCGCTGCACGGCGCGATCGTGTCTGGCCGTGCGGCTTCCCGGTGACGACGATTGACCGCATGAGAACCGCACTCTTCGTCATCGACGCCCAGGAATCCTTCCGCCGCCGCCCCATGTGGGCCGCCATGTCGAACCCCGACCTCGCCGCATCGATCAACCCGCTCGTCGAGACCGCGCGCGGCAACGGCGACCTGGTGGTGTGGGTCCGACACATCGAACCCGGCACCGGCAACGTGTTCGACCCGGCGCGCGGCTTCGTCGAGTACCTGCCCGGGCTCAAACCCCTTGCGGGCGAACCAGAGCTGTTCAAGACCTCGCACAACCCGTTCACCACCACGAACGCGCAGCAGCTCCTGGTGCAGCACGGCGTCGGCGAGGTCGCGGTGACCGGCATCCGCACCGAGCAGTGCTGCGAGACGACCGCGCGTGTCGCCTCGGACCTGGGGTACCGGACCGTGTTCGTCACGGACGCCACCTCGACGAACCCGATCGAGCACCGCGACGCGCCCGAGGGCCGGAGTCTGGAGGAGATCCTGGCGGACCCGCGCACGCTCGGGACGGACGCGATCATCGAGCGGACCGAGTACGCGCTCTCGGGCCGCTTCGCGACGGTGACGGGAGTGGACGCGCTCGTGCGCGAGTGGCAGGATCGTGCTTCCGGGTGAGCTGAGCGAAGGCGGGGTGCCGTGTCCAAGGTGGTGTTCCTGCTCGTGCCGAAGCTGCACCTGCTCGATCTGGCGGGCGCGGCGCAGGTCTTCTCGACCGCGGAAAACGTGCTGACCGAAGCGGGCGGGCCCTCGGCCTATCGGCTGCGGTACGTCGCCGAGGCGCCGGAGGTGCTTACGGCCCAAGGTCTTCCGGTGAGGGCCGAGACGGCGTGGCCGGAACTCGGCGCTGCGGATCTGGTCATGGTGCCGGGCTGGCGCTCACCGGGGACCGCGGGTGGGCCGCGGCTCTCCGCGTCGCAGCCGCGGCACCTGTTCGAGCATCACCGCGGCGGCGGCACGGTCGCGAGCGTCTGCTCGGGGGCGTTCGCACTCGGGCAGGCGGGCCTGCTCGACGGGCGCCGGTGCACGACGCACCACGATCTGCAGGAGGAGCTGGCGCGGCGTTTCCCTGACGCTGCGGTAGTACGTGACGTCCTATTCACCGAGGACGACCGAGTGGTGACCTCCGCGGGGATCGCGAGCGGCATCGACCTGGCGCTGCATCTGGTGGCGGTGCGCCACGGGCCGGCCGTGGCGGGGAGGGTGGCGCGCGAGATGGTCGTGTTCGCGCGCCGCAACGGCGATGAGCCGCAGGCGAGTGCGATGCTCCGGTACCGCTCGCACCTGTCGGATGCGGTGCATCGGGTTCAGGACCGCATCGACGCCCGTTTCGCGGAGCCGCTGCGGCTCCCCGATCTCGCGGCCGAGTCGGGGGTCTCGCAGCGGACGCTCACGCGGCGGTTCGCGGAGGCGACGGGCATGTCGCCGCTGCGGTACCAGTCGGTGCTGCGGCTCGAACGCGCCGAGCACCTGATCGGCCAGGGCGCCACGGTCGATGCGGCGGCCCGGGCGGTCGGCTTCGCGGACGCCCGGATGCTCAGGCGGCTGCGCGCGGGCGCGGGGAAGTGAACGGCGGCAGGCCCGGCGGGCCCGCCGCCGCTTCGACTAGAACTGGTAGGGCCCGAACCGGCCCCAGGCGATGACCGCGGCGATGAGCAGGATGACGGCGTTGATCACGATGCTGGAGTACTCCCCCTTGCGGAGGTGGTAGATCGCGGCGAACACCATGATCAGGCCCAGGCCGACGGCGGCGAGCGGGGTGAGGATCACCGCGATGCCGGTGAGCGCGGGCAGGATGAGACCGAGCGCGCCGGCGACCTGCGAGGCGCCGATGAGCTTGACCGTCCCCGCGGAGAAATCGGTCACCCAGGTGAAGTTCGCGGCGAGCTTCTCCTTGGGTTGGGTCGCCTTGATGGTGCCGGCGGCGAGGAAGGCCGCGGCGAGCAGGCCTTGCAGGATCCAGAGGAATACGTTCATGCGGGTGGTCTCCTTGAGAGGCGATCGTTCCGGACCGCCCCGGGGAAGTGGAGCGGCCTATCCGTTAATCGGCGGTCAGTGTAACAACACAATCGGATAGGGCATTCCACTTGGTTAGGATGTGTGCATGGAACCGAGCTCTGAGAGCGGCATGTGCAAGCGCGCCCGGCGCCTTCGGAGCGACGCCGAGCAGAACCGCGACCGGATCATCGAGGCGGCCCGGAAGGTGTACCGGCGCGAGGGGCTCGGCGCTTCGATGGCGAGCATCGCGCGCGCGGCCGGGGTCGGCATCGCGACGCTCTTCCGGCGGTTCCCCACCCGCATGGAGCTGATCGCGGCGGTCTTCGAGGAGCCCATGCGGCGCAACCGGGACGCCGCGGTGGCGGCCCGGGACGAGGAGAGCGCCTGGGAGGGGTTCCGGGGCTACGTCGAGACGGTCTGCGGGCTGCAGGCCGTCAACCGCGGCTTCGCGGAGGTCCTCACCATGAACTACGGCACGGCGAAGGTGCTCGAACGCCAGCGCCAGGAGGCGTTCGAGGCGTTCACCGAGCTGATCGGCCGGGCGAAGCGGGAGGGTCGGCTGCGGGAGGACTTCTCCCCCGAGGACCTGCCGATCCTGTTGATGGCCAATGCGGGGGTGCTCGGGACGGTCGGCGATGCGGGGCCTGCGGCGTCGAAGCGGCTGGTCGGCCAGATGCTGCGGGCGTTCTCGGAGAGCGGTTCGGAGCCGCTGCCGCCCGCGCCGGGCCCGAAGGAACTGTTCCGGGGGATGGTGCGCCAGCGGCGGATCGGCGGCGGGTGAGATCGCGGTTGCCGGCGTGGTTCGGGCGGTCATAGACTGGCGGGGTTTCACGCTCCTCGCCCCCGCTGTCAGGCCCCTGAGAGGATCCGCCCGTGTTCGGCACCGTCGATTTGTGGACTTATGTCGTAGCCACCGTGCTCATCATCCTGCTGCCGGGGCCGAACTCGCTGTACGTGCTGTCGGTGGCGTCGCGGAAGGGCCGGCGGGCCGGGTTCCAGGCTGCGGCGGGGGTGTTCCTCGGCGATTCGGTGCTGATGGTCGCGTCGGCCGCGGGTCTCGCTTCGATGTTCGCGGCGTCGCCGGTGCTGTACAACCTGGTGCGGTGGGCGGGTGTCGCGTATCTGGCGTTCCTGGCGTTCGGGTTGATCCGCGGGGGTTGGCGGACGTGGCGGGCGGCGCGTCGCGGCGAGCCGGTGGTGGCGAAGGCCGTGGAGGCGGAGCGGGCGGGTGAGCGGCCGTTCGTGCGCGCGCTGATCGCGAGCCTCTTGAACCCGAAGGCGATCCTGTTCTTCGTGGCGTTCTTCGTGCAGTTCGTGGACCCGGGTTATGCGTGGCCGGTGCTCAGTTACGGCGTGCTCTTCGTGATCCTGCAGGTCTGCTCGATGGTGTACCTGTCGACGCTCATCGTCGCGGGTGACGGCCTGGCGCAGACGTTCCGGCGCCGGAGGCGTCTGGCCGCGGCGGGCAACGGCGTCGTCGGCGCGGTCATGATCGCCTTCGCCGCCAAGCTCGCCACGGGCTGACACCCGGCTGCCGTCACGGCCAGCGCGGCACTTCCTGGCAGGGGTGGAGGTCGTCGTCGCCTTTGGCGTGCGAGTTCACTTGGGCCACTTCGGTGCCGAAGACGATGTAGTCGTGGAGCGAGGTGCGCAGTCCTGGGTCGGCGGGGCCGTGCTCGGTGACGGCGCGGTCGAAGAGTTCGATGAACCGGGCGCGCTGCTCGTCGGTGATGGCGAGTCCGCGGTGGGCGGTGAGGAGCGTGTCGAAGCCGCCGAGGTCGTCGGTGTAGCGGGAGGGTCCGCCGAAGACTTCGGCGAGGAACGCGGTCAGGTGGTCGACGTGGTGGGGTGCGCCCGCGCCGAACAGAGGTTGGAGGACGGGGTCCTTGAGGACCGAGCCGTAGAAGGCGTCGACGGTCGCGTGCAGTGCGTCCTCGCCGCCGATCTGCTCGAAGAACGCGGTGGTCTGGTCGTCGCTCATGGGGGTGTCCTTTCGCGGGGTGGAACCCTTGGCGCCCAAGGGCTCCGCTCCCCTCGACTGTAGCCGGGCCCGCGGAGCGGCCGCAGCGGCGCGGTGGTTCGGTGCGTTGCAGCCGCGGGGCGGCGACCGACGGCGGTCAGCCGGTTCCGCGCTCGTCGTGGTGTTCGACGACGCAGTCCGACTCGGGGGCGACGACGGCTTCGTGTCCGTTGTCGTGGCGAACGCGGTAGGGCGGCTGCCCGTCCTCTCCGAGTACCGCGACTACCTCCGCGGTGTGTTCTTTCATGCCGACCTGGCGTCCTTTGAAGCGCAGCCGGTCGCCCACTTTCGCTTGCACGGTCCTCATCTCCTCTGATGCATTCGACGCTGGGCTTCGTGCTTTCCGAGGGCTGATCTTTCAAGTCTAGGTGACCCGCCGGCGCTTGCGCCGCGTCTCGCGGCGGCGGCAACGGCGCGCAAGCGTTTGCCCAGATGCCCGCGATGAGCGGCAGAACCGGACTCGCGCCTGCGGACGTTCGGAGAGCTCAGAGCGGGCGGGCTGGCACGAGCCGCATATCCTGGACGCGAAGACGAGGCCGGGGCGCGTGCGGGTACACGCCACCGGCCTCGTCGTGTTCGGGTCGGATCAGGAGTTGTCGAGGCGCGGGATCACGATCTCCTTGCCGATCAAGCGGATCGCGGCATAGACGGGGACCGACAGGACGATGCCGACGACGCCGAACAGGGTGCCTCCGACGAGCACGGCGACGATCGCCGCCAGGTTCGACACCTTCACCGCGCTGCGCATCACGGTCGGGTAGATGACCCAGTTCTCGAGCTGCTGATAGGCGACGAAGAATATTGCCGAGGCCAGGGCCGTCATGGGCGAGATGGCGAGCGCCACGAGCGTGACGACGACGGCGCCGATGGTGGCGCCGATCTGCGGGATGAGGTCGAGCAGCGCGACCAGGAGGGCGAGCAGCGCGCCGTACGGGATGCCCGCGATGGCCATGAAGATCCAGGAGGAGATCCCGGCGAGGGCGCCGATGGCGAGCGCGCCGATGAGGTAGGAGCCGATCTGGCGGAGGATGCCGTCGATGATCCGGTCGGTCTGCTCGCGCTGGGAGGCGGCGAAGAGCCGGACCATGCCTTGGCGGAGCTGGACGTACGAGGCGAGGATGAAGATGGCCAGCAGGATCGTCGTGACCGTCCACACCAGCCCGCCGAAGAAGGAGGCGACCCCTCCGACGACGCCGCCGAACACCTTCGTCATGTTCGCGGCGGTCAGGGCGCCCTCGGCGCGTTTCAGCAGGCCGCCCTCTCCGCCGAAGCGGTCTGCGAGAGTGCTGTCCATAAAGGTCTGGTAGTAGGTGGGTGCCTTTTCGATGAACTCGGTGGCCTCGCGGGCGATCGCGGGGATGATCGCGGCGATGCCGCCGCAGAAGACGATGGCGACGCCGAGGAAGAGGAGGACCATCGCGAGCCAGCGGGGCATGCCGCGCTTGGTCATCCCGCCGACGATGCGCTCGAGGCCGACTGCGAGGAACGCGGCGACGACGAGGGCCGTGATGACGGTGCCGAGCTCCTGGACGGCCCAAACGGCGGCGGAGACGACGGCGAGGCCGGCGCCGAAGAGGACGCCGGCGGTGAGCGGCGGGGTGTTCGCGAGACTTCTGCGCAGGGGCAATCCGGGTTTCTGAGCCATGGGAGGTTTCTAGCAGACACCACCTCGCACCGGGGTCCGGTACACACTCAAAGCCCATCCGCCTCACTCACGGCGCAGTGGCGGGAGGCGCGGGGCCGCGAGCCGGTGCCGCGCCGCGATTCCTGAAGTCGGCTTCAGGCGGCTTAAGGGTGGCTTCAGGTTCGGAGGTCCATGCTTGGGCGACCGATCGGGACAGGCCCGATCGGACAGATCACCGCAGGGGGATCACATGGAGCACAACGGTTTCCGCATCCACTTCCGCTTTGTGCTGGCGGCACACCTCGCTGAGCCGCTCGGCGGTGAAGACCGCCGTCGGCGGACCGGAGGCCGTGATACGCCCTTGGGCGAGCGGCGCGCGGTTGCGCACCCCCCGCGAGGGGCAGCCCAGCCTGCGAACGGGGCGGCCCCTCATGCTCCGCCCTCAGAAACTGAACTGCCGGGTGTTCTGGAACGAGGTCTGCAGCCACTCGCCGCGCTCGCGGGTAAGCACGTTCGTGTTAGTGGACAGCGAGTCCGCGCGGCACTCGGACTCGCCGTCGTTGATCAGGCACGTCTCGCGCACGATGACCACCACGTCCCGCTCTACGTACCGCACGTGCTCGTCGAGGATCGCGATCCGGTTGCCCTCGATGTACCCGTCGAAGTAGTACTGCATCCCCTCCGCGATGGCCTCCCGGCCCGCCAAGTAGTCGCCGTTGAACGTGACCATGTCGCCGTCCTCGTGGAACGTGGCCGCGAACGCCGCCCCGTCCTCGTCGACCCACGCCTGCTGCTGGCGCTCCAGGATCGCGTCGAACGCCTCCTTGTCGCTCAGGCGGCCCCGGTCGCCCGCCGACGCCGCCGTGCCCGCGGTGAGCGTCACCGCGACCGCCGCGGCGACGGCCCCGATCCTCCTCATGCCTTTGGCCCGCATGATGCCTCCTCTCGTCGTTGGGGACCGACGCTAGAGGGAGGCGCCGGTGCCGCGCGTCCCCCTGGAGTCGCCTCACGGTCGCAACCCGCGCGGTAGCCGCGTTCCCGCCGGTCAGCCCCCGGTAGCGGTCGACCGGCCCCACGCGCGGTCGCCCATGAGCGCCAACGCAGCCGGGAGCAGCACACCGCGCACGACCGTCGCGTCGATGAGGATCGCCAGCGCCATGCCGAGGCCGAGCATCTTGTACTCGATCGCGGAGAGGGTCACGAATATGGAGAAGACGCCGGTCATGATGAGCGCGGCGCTGGAGACGACGCCCGCGCTGGCGGCGATGCCGCCGATGACGGCGTCGGGGTTGGAGGCGCCGTCGCGGCGGCGTTCGGCGACGCGGGAGAGCACGAAGATGTGGTAGTCCATGCTCAGTCCGAACAGGATGATGAACATGAAGAGGGGGATCCAGCTGACGACGCCGCCGTAGGAGGCGAAGCCGAGGAGTCCTTCGAGGTGGCCGTGCTGGAAGACCCAGGTGAGGGCGCCGCAGGCCGCGCCGATCGAGAGGAGGTTGAGGGCGATCGAGGCGAGTGGGAGTGCCCAGGAGCGGAACGTGAGGGCGAGGAGTGCGAAGGCGAGCAGCAGGATGAACGCGAGCACGTAGGGGGTGCGGGCGGTGAGCTGCTCGGTGAAGTCGTGCGGGAGTGCGGTCTTGCCGGTGACGGCGATGCGGGTTGCGGCGTCGGCGAAGGCGTTCGGGAGGGCTTGGTCGCGCAGGTAGGCGAGGGCGGCGTCGGCTTCGGGGCCGGTGGTGTCGCCGGCGAGGGGGACGCGGATGACGAGGAGGTCGCCGACTGCGGTGGTGGTGATGGGTTCGAGGAGTCGCCCGTTGCTGGCGGCGGCTTCGGTGTGGAGGGTTTCGACGGCGGTGTCGATCGCGGTCGGGTCGAGGGTGTCGTCGCCGGCGGGGGCGATGACGACGCGGGCGGTGGTGGCGGCGCCGGGGAAGTGCTCCTGCATGGTCGCGGCGGCGTCGACGGCGGGTGCGATGCCCGGCGGGAGGCTGGCGGTGACGGCGGCGTCCTGGAGTCGGAGGCCGATGACGGGGGTGGCGGCGATGAGGAGGAGGACGGCGGCGAGGCCGCCGGTGACGAGGGGCCTGCGGACGACGGTGGCGGCGGTGCGGGCCCAGAAGCGGGAGGGTGCGGCTTGGATGCGGCGTTTGCCGAGCCAGGGGAGGCGGGCGGCGTCGACGCGGTGGCGGAGGGCGGCGAGGAGTGCGGGGAGGAAGGTGACGGAGCCGAGTACGGCGAGGCCGACGACGAGGACGGTGCCGAGTGCGAGTCCTTTGAGGACGTCGATGCCGGTGATGAGGAGCCCGGCCATGCAGACGATGACGGTGAGGCCGGAGGCGGCGACGACGTGCCCGGAGGTGCGGGCGGTGGTGCGCAGGGCCGCGTCGGGGTCGTGGCCGGCGGCGCGTTCTTCTCGGAAGCGGCGCAGGTAGAACAGCGAGTAGTCGATGCCGACGGCCATGCCGATGAGCAGGACGATGGCGGAACCCGCGCCGTTGAACGGCACCCAGTGGCCGAGGAGCGCGAGGAGGCCGAAGGCCCCGGCGACGCTGGTGGCGGCGAGGAGCAGCGGGAGGCCGGCGGCGACGAGCGATCCGAAGACGGCGAGGAGCACGAGGATCGTGAGCGGCAATGACGTGGCCTCGGCGCGCCGCATGTCGTCCTTGATGCCGGCGTCGACGGCGCCGGAGAGGCTGGCATCGCCCGCTTGCAGGACTTCGACGTCCGGGTGGTCGGTTTGGACGGCGGCGACGGCGTCGGTCACGGTTGCGTAGTGGGCGTCGTAGTCGGCGTCGGGTCCGAGGATCGCGAAGGTGACGAGGACGGCGTCGTCGGCGCGCCAGCGCTCGCCGTGTTCGCTGAGCGGGGAGCCGATGTCGCTCACCGCTTCGGGGGCGGCGTCGAGTGCGGTCACGAGCTCGGCGACGGCCGCCTGCGTGTCGGCGTCGGTGCCGGTGATGAGGACGTTCTCGCGGACGGCGTAGCCGCCTTCGGCGTCGATGAGGTCCTCGGCGAGGCCCGCTTCGCCCGGGTCTTGGGCCCTGGCGTCCTCCCCCAGCGGGAGCGCGCCGGAGAGGACGGCGAGGGCGACGAGGGCGAGCCAGCCGCCGATGGCGAGGGCCCGGTGCCGGGCGGACCAGTCGGCTATCGCGGCGACGACGCCTGGGCGGGTGTGCGGGGTGTGCCGTGTGCGGGGGTCTGCGGTGAAGTCGTGCAGCACGATCTGCTTTCCTGTTCTGGGGGCGTCCCTGCGGAACTCGCCGTCGCGTTGCGGCGGCGAGGTGGTTCGTCTCCCTGGGTTTGCGGCGCCGGGTTGCCGCCCGGCGGTCTGCGCCCGGGTCCGGTCCGTCGAGTTGCCGCTCGGCGGTCCGGACCGTATCCGGGCCTTTGTCGCTATCGGATGGTGCGCTTGGTGGGCACCGGCGCTATTCGACGACTTTGAGGGTCTCCTCGATGGCGGCGTTGCTGGTCTCGATGCGGGCGATGCGCTCGCCCAGCGCCGCGAGCTGCTGCGCGAGCTCGGCCTGGTGGGCGTCGGCGCGTTCGGCGAGCTTCTTGTACCGGTCGTCCTGCCGGATCTGCATCTCGGCGCGCTTGAGGAACGCCTTGCGCCACATCAGGGACAGCACGACGGTGATGAGGAGGGTGAAGAGCCCGATGGTGCCGATGATTTCCTGCCAGTCGTAGGGGCTGTCCATGTCGGTCCTTTCTCAGAGGGTGAGCGTCGCCGAGGCGCGCTCGACGACTGCGGGGGTGAGGTGCACCGCGAAGGGCACGACCTCGTAGTAGTTCAAGGCCTTGCCGTCCTCCGACACTTCGAGGGTGGAGGTGACCAGGCCGGACGCTTCGAGTTTCTTCAAGTGGACCTGGAGGAGCGCCCGGCTGATGCCGAGGTCGCGCGCCAGTTGGCTCACGTAGTTGCGCCCTCCCGCGAGCGCGGCCACGACGCGCAGCCGGTGGGGGCTGGCGAGCGCCGCCAGGAGCGCGACCAGGTCGTCCCCGGTCGGGATGCCTTCGTCCATACGGCCTCCAAATACCTGCCAACAGATGTTAGCAGGTGCCGTGAGTATCTTGCATGCCGTGCGCCGGGCACGCGAAAGGGCCGGTGGCAGCGCCACCGGCCCTTGCCGCGCGGGGTCACCGCACGGACTTCAAGCCGTGCTCGAAGAACCGGCGCGTCTGGTGCCGCCGCACCCACGCGACCCCCGCGAAGAGGGCCAGCAGGATCAGGGGCGTGAGGACCGGGAAGTCGAGGATCGCGACGTTGAAGATCGCGGCGCCGACCATGAGCAGGCTCAAGCCGATCGCGGCCAGGCCCGAGACGCGAGGGATGAGCAGGCCGACGCCGCCCGCGATCTCCAAGGCGCCCACGAGGTACATGAACCAGTCGCCCCAGCCGATGAGGTCGAAGCCCTCGGCGGCGGCCTCCGCGCCGAACAGCTTCGGCGCGCCCGAGGCGACGATCATGAACGCGCCCAGGAGGATCTGGAACACCCAGGTAGTGATGCCCAGAGCCCGCCCGGGGCCTGCAGTGGTGGTGAGAACGGTCTCGTCCGCGGTGCGGTCGTAGGTGGACATGATGGGTTCGCCTTTCAAGAGGAACAGCCGGGAGTATCGGGCTCTTGCTGATGTAGACGAGCCCCGCCGACCGGATTCATCGCGCCGGCGGAAAATCGTTCAGACATCGAAGGGACCACGTGTGGAACGGACGCCGCTTGTCGGTACCCGGCGCTAGCGTGAAGGGATGATCGAACGCCAGCACGTGCGCCGCTACCGCGTCCAGGTACAGCAGCTCGACCGCGAGCACGGGACCATCGCCGACACCGCGGTCCTCGACCTCGGCGTGCAGGACACCGGCCCTGACGGCGCGCTCTGGGCCCTCGAAGCCCGCGGCGTCGACACCGCCGGGCTCGGCGCCGCGGCCGAGCACCACGGCGACCTCGTGTGGCTCTGGACCCTGCGCGGCGCGCCCCACTGCTACCGGCGGGCCGACGCCGCCCAGGTCGCCGCCGCCGTCGCCCCCTGGTCCGAGTCCGACGCGTCGAAACGCATCTTCGACGCCTCCAAGCCACTGAAGGACGCCGACATCCCCGTGCTCGACGCGCTCGACGCCGTCGCCGGGCAGATGCGCACCATCGTCAAGGAGCCCATGGTCAAAGGCGAGTTGTCCACCCGCCTCCACGAGGTCATGCCCGAGCCCTACCAGCGGTACTGCCGCTCCTGCCAGGCCGTGCACCTCTACGAGATGCCGTTCCGGCTCTCGGCCGTGCAGGCCGGGCTCGAACTGGTCCCCGACACCTCCCCACCCGTGCTGCAGCCCATGCCCGAGTTCACCGTCGCCGACGCCTACGAGGACCGCCTCGACCCCGTCCGCGCCTACCTCCACCTGCTCGGACCGGCCACCCACAAGCAGGTCGCCGAATACGTCGACGCGCCCGTCCGCGAAGTCAAGGCCCACTGGCCCGAGGACGCCGTCGAGGTCCAGGTCGACGGGGAGACCCGGTGGATGCTCGAAGCCGACGTCCCCGCGCTGCAGGACGCCTCGGCCTCCGGGACGCGGCTCCTCGGCCCCTACGACCTGTACCTCCAGGCCCGCGATCGGTCCACCCTCGTCGCCGACCCCGCCAAGGTCAAAGCCCTGTGGCCCGTCCTCGGGCGGCCCGGAGCGGTCCTCCTCGACGGCGAGATCGCCTGCCTGTGGCGCCCCCGCAAGTCCGGGAAGAAGTTCACCGTCGCCGTCGAACCCTGGCGCGACCTCGAAGCGCCCGAGCGGAAGACGATCGAGGCCGAGGCCGAGAAGCTCGCCGCGTTCCGCGGTGTCCCCCTCACCGGCCTCGACTTCTCCTAAGGACCAGGAGCGAGGATCAGCGGATGCTCGCCGTCAGGTTGTCCACGAACAGGCCGTAGTCGCCGAAGGCCTCGTCGATCATCGCCGGCTCGAGACCGTAGTGCACCATCGAGTACTCGTGGCCGCGCTGGTCCCGCGGCCGGTTGAGCGCCTCGCTCAGATTGGCCTCGTCGGCGTCCGTCCACTTCAGGTCGAGCTTCTCGAACAGCTCCGGCACGTACTTGGACGGGTCCGCCATCATCGCGTGATAAGCGACGTCCACTGTCGCCTCGCGGGGCATCTGGATACGCTCGCGCCGGGCCCGCTCCACCATCTCCGGCAGGATCGAGAGCCAGATCCGCCCGATCGCGGCCGGATCCACCGACTTCGGGTGGTTGTGCAGGTACCCCAGTGACTCCGCCATCGAGCACATGGAGCCCATGACCGTGTGCGGATCCCGGTGCGTCCACACGAACTTCGCGTCCGGGAACACGTGGTGGATCGCCGCCGTCTCCCCCAGGCAGTCCGGGTGCTTCAGCATCCAGCGCGGCGTCTCGCGCCCGTACTGCAGGACCTGCAGCACGTCGCGCACGAACCGGTAGTCGGGCCTGGCGTCATAGGTGCGCAGGAACTCGACGTACTTCGGCATGGGCGCCATCGTGTTGTGCAGACGGCTCTGGTTGAGCAGGAAGTAGATCTCCTCCACCCAGTCGGCGCGCACCGGGTGGATGCGCGACCACGACGGGCTCAGCATGAGGATCTGGTCGAGCCGCTTCTGCGTCTGGCGCCGGAGCCTCGCCACCTCCGCTTCCGGCCGGGGCAGCCCGATATTGTCCATCTCCCACATGTACGGCCCGCGCCCGCCCGACGCGTTCGCGAGGATCTTGTGGGTCAACGTGGTCGCCGTCCGCGGCAGCCCGATCACGAACACCGGCGCCTCGATCCGCTCCTCGCGGATCGCCGGGTGCTCAGCCTGCAGGCGGCGCACCAGGAAGCGGTTGCGGATGCGGGTCTTCACCATGTCCTGCACCGAGAGCCACCCGACGCCGCTGAGCGACGGGACCTCGGCGACGAATCCGAGGAAGCGCCGCAGGTGCTGCAGCTCCGACTCGTCCTCCTCGGTCAGGGACACACCGGCGCTCGCGGAGCGCTGGGCGTCCATGAGGCGGTCGAAGAAGCGGTAGGGATCGTGGCGCGCCCGCGCGGCGGGAGCGGTGAGGGCGTTGACAAGGCGCAATCGTGCGGTGGTCCGGCGCATGGAATGTCCTCTCTGCGTTGGCATTCGACGCCAAAGGGGGTAACGCCCCCGGAGCGTAGCGCAACCGGGTCACCGTTTGAAGTCCTGCGCGAGAAGCGTTCTGCCGCATTCGCGCCGCCACGGCCCCTACCTCCATTTCAGACTGATTCAGTCGGATTCGATCATTCGCCGGTCTCGCCGTCGATCGCCTCCCGGAGGAGATCGGCGTGGCCGTTGTGGCGCGCGTACTCCTCGATCATGTGGCAGAGGATCCACCGCAGCGAAGGGCTGAGCCCGTTCGGCCAGACCAAGCGCGCGCTCGTGCCCAGGCCGCCGTTCGCCAGCGCCTCGGCGACGGACGCGCGGGCGCCTTCGATGCTGTGCTGCCATATGGCGTGCAGGGCTTCGGGGGTGTCGTCGGCGGCGGAGTGCCATTCCCAGTCGCGGTCGGCCTTCCAGTCGACGGAGTCCCAGGGTTCGCCCATGGGTCGGCCGTAGAGGGAGCGGCTGAACCAGCTGGTCTCCACATAGGCCATGTGCTTGAGGAGGCCGCCGAGGGTCATGGTGGAGGCGGCGATGGTGGTGTTGAGTGCGGCGCTGTCGAGTCCGGCGGTCTTCCAGGCGAGGGTGGCGCGCTGGAAGTCGAGGAAGCCGAGGAGGGTGGCGGCCTCGTCGCCGCCGGCGGGCGGTTCGGGGCGGCCTTGGGCGTCGATGATGGTCATGGCTGGACTGTACTCGGGCCTCGGCGACGCTTGCGAGCCGTTAATCGGCACCGTCCGGAAGTTCCGAAACTATTCACTGCTTCAGCATCCATTTACATGTATCGATGTTTATCGGTAACCTGTTCGTGCGGTCCGCGATAATTCCGAAATCTCCTGAAACTTTCGGATTGCACGCGCGGACGCCTTGTACCCCAAGGAGAGAAGAACCATGAGCATCTCGATCCGAACGCGGCTGCGGGCGGTGCGCATCGCACTGCTCGCCGCCGCGATGGCCGCCACCATGGCGGCGGGCCTCACGGCCCACGCCCAGAACACGGAGGAGGACGCGGCCGCCCCGGTGCAGGCCGAGGCGCTCCCCGCGAGCTTCACCTGGAGCTCCAGCGGCGTCCTCGCGGGCCCCAAGCCCGACTCGGCCCACCCGAACATCGCCGGGCTGAAGGACCCCTCGGTGGTCTTCCACAACGGCAAGTGGCACGTGTTCGCGTCGATCGCGAGCTCGGCCGGATACAACATGGTGTACTTCAACTTCGCCGACTGGTCGCAGGCGGCGAGCGCCAGCCACTACTTCCTCGACCGGTCCGCGATCGGCACCGGCTACCGGGCCGCGCCCGAGGTGTTCTACTACGAGCCGCAGGGCCTGTGGTACCTCGTGTACCAGGACGGCAACGCCGCCTACTCCACCAACCCGGACATCGCCAACCCGGCCGGGTGGTCGGCGCCGAAGCACTTCTACTCCGGCATGCCGCAGATCATCCAGGACAACATCGGCTCGGGCTACTGGGTCGACATGTGGGTCACGTGCGACGACGTGAACTGCCACCTGTTCTCCTCCGACGACAACGGGCACCTCTACCGGTCCCAGACCTCGGTCGCGAACTTCCCGAACGGCATGAGCCAGCCCGTGATCGCCATGCAGGACGACAACAAGTACGCGCTGTGGGAGGCCAGCAACATCTACAAGGTGCAGGGCACGAACCAGTACCTGCTGCTGGTGGAGGCCTTCGGGTCGGTCGGCCGCTACTTCCGGTCGTGGACGTCGACGAGCATCGCGGGGCCCTGGACGCCGCTGGCCGACAGCAACGCCAACCCGTTCGCGGCCGCGTCCAATGTGACGTTCCCGGGCGGGGTGTGGACGAAGGACATCAGCCACGGCGAGATGATCCGGGCCGGGGTGAACCAGAAGATGGAGATCAACCCCTGCAACATGAAGTACCTCTACCAGGGCATGGATCCGAACGCGTCGGGCGACTACAACAGCCTGCCGTGGCGGCTGGGGCTGCTGACGCAGACGAACTCGAGCCCCGACTGCGGCGGGACCGGCGAGACGACGCCACCGCCGACGACCCCGCCGCCCACCACGCCGCCGCCGTCGAGCGGCTGCACGGCCGTGGTGACCGTGGTGGGCGACTGGGGTTCGGGCTGGCAGGGCCGCGTCGACGTGACGGCCGGGAACGCCGCGCTGAGCGGCTGGAGCCTCACCTGGACCTGGCCGGGCTCGCAGCAGGTCAGCTCGTCGTGGAACGTCGACTGGCAGCAGTCGGGGACGGCGGTGACCGCCGGCGACGTGGGCTGGAACGGCAGTGTCGCGGCGGGCCAGACGCGGGAGGCCTTCGGGTTCATCGCGTCCGGGCCGAGCGCGGCGCCGAAGGTGACCTGCTCCTCGGCTTAGGACAGAAAGCCGGTGCCCGCTCCCCCGGATCTGGGGAGCGGGCACCGGAGTGCACGGGGGACGGGGTCCGGTCGCGATTGACGCGATGCTTTCAAGCTATGGCCGGCGGCCACGGACGGCAAGGTCCGCGGCGCAACGGTTTGGTAAATCAGGTGTTCAGTCGATGCGGCCTGGCCCCATCGGCGGGCCCAAGGGATCCCGTTCGGCGCGCTGGTTCAGGGGCGGGGCTGCCAGCGGAAGAGCCTGGCGGCGATGACGACGGCGGCGATGGCGACGATCGTGGAGAGCAGCAGCGGTTCGAGGGCGGCCGCGTAGCCGTCGGGCGAGCCGTCCCAGGCGTGCCGGGTCAGCTCGGCCATGCCCGCGCCCGGGACCGCCGCGACGAGGACCGACTTCACGCCTTCGAAGGGGAACAGGCCCAAGGCGATCCCGGCCATGAACACCAGCGTGCCGGGCAGCACCGTGATCTGGGCGGCCTCGGGGCTCTTCGTGAACGAGGCGGTGAGGAAGCCGAGCGCCACCGAGGTGACGGCGCCGTTGGCGAAGGCGAGGACCAGCAGTTCGGGATGCTCCGGGGCCACGCCGGACTCCCAAGCCGTGTAGGCGAGGACGACCAGGGTCTGCACGGCGGCGACGAGCACCAGCGGGCCGGTCAACCCGGCCACAATGGAGGTCGTGGAGACCGGCGAGCTGCGCAGGCGCTTCAAGTAGCGCTGCTGGCGGCGGGCGGCGAGCGTCATCGTGCTCGTCATGAACACGCCGAACACGAGCAGCATCGCCAGCTGCATGGAGGCGAGCGTGCCAGGGTCGGACAGGCTCTCGATGTTCGAGCGGCTCACGAAGAACGCCATGGCGATCGGGAGGATCGCGGCGGTCACGAGGACGGTGCGGTTGCGCAGGATCAGGCGGGACTCGGCCACGGCGAGGGTCAGGGCGGTCATGAGTGTCTCCATAAGGTACTAGGCAGCACGGGAGGGCTGGGTGTGGCTGATGAGGGCTGGTCCCTCGTGACTCCGTTCGGGGAGCGGTTCACGCGGCGGGCTGGGCTTCGAGTTCGGCGAAGATCTCGTCCAGCGTGGCCGGTCCGGCGCGCAGGTCGCCGAGGTCGACACCGGCGCGGGCGGCCCAGTCGAGGAGGCGGTGCAGGTCCGCCTGCAGTTCGGTGGTGCGGATCGTCAACCGCCCGTCGGCCACGGCGGTACGGCCCGCGAGCGCCGGCAGGTCCAGCGGATCGAACGGCTTGGGGCTTACCGTGATCCGGGCCTCGTGGGCGCCGGTGATCTCCTCGACCGTGCCGAACCGGGCGATACGGCCCCGGTCCATGATCGCCACATGATCGGCGAGTTCCGCGGCCTCGTCCAGGTAGTGGGTGGTCAGCAGCACCGCCGTCCCGCGATCGGTGAGCTCGCGCAGCAGCGCCCAGGTGCGCCGCCGCGACGCCGGGTCCAGGCCCGTGGTCGGCTCGTCCGCGAACAGCACCACCGGATCCGTCGCCAGCGCCAGCGCCAGGTCGAGGCGCCGCCGCTCGCCGCCCGAGAGCGCGCCGACGCGGACGCCCGCCCGGTGGGAGAGGTCCACGCGGCCGATCAGCTCCCCGCGTGAGGGCAGGCGGTGCAGGTCGGTCCACAGGCGGAGCGTCTCGGCCGCGGTGAGGTCGTCGGCGAAGCCGGTCTCCTGGCCGATGACGGCGACGCGCCCGGCCAGGTCGCGGCGGTGCCGGTACGGGTCGAGCCCGCGGACGCGGACGATGCCCGCGGCGGGTCGGCGCAGTCCCACCGCGGTCTCGACGGTCGTGGTCTTCCCGGCGCCGTTGGTGCCGAGGAGCGCGAAGAGCTCACCGGGGGCGATGGTGAAGGAGACGCCGTCGACGGCGGTGAAGGAGCCGTAGCGGCAGGCGAGGTCGCGGACCTCGACGGCGGGCCGGTCTTCGTGGGGGGTCGCGTTCATGGGTTCAATCCTGCGGGTTCCCAAGGGCCGCAGGTAGTGCCGGAACCGCATCGGTCGAGGTGACGGACGTGTGGGGGCGGTCTGACAAATGTCATCCGGGGCCGGGGTGGTTGAATCTCCCGGTGCCCCCAGAAACTGAGTCCTCCGCGCGGAATCTGCGCCGCCTGCGCACGTACACGTTCTTCACCGTGATCGGCACCGGGCCGACGGTGCTGCTCCTCGCGGCGTTCTCGCTCGCCGGATCCGGGCTCGGGGGCACCGAGCTGGCGCTTGCGGGCGGCGCCGCGACGGTCTCGGTGGTGCTGTGCACGGCCGCGCTGTCGCTCCACTGGCACGGGCAGGGTCCGTGGCGGCGGAAGATCTTCTGGTCGGCGGCGCTCGTGGCGCTGGTGCTCGGTGCCGCGGTCGAGGCGCGGGCGGGCCAGATCGAGGGCATGTGGGCGGCGCCCGCGGGTCTGCTTGTCGCGGAGTTCGCGCTGTGGTTCAAGCCGGGGAAGCGGGCGCGGGCGCTGCTCCTGGGTTGCGCGGTCGTGCTGGGCGCGGTGATCGCGTTCGCGCAGCTGGGCTGGTTCTCGCCAGGAGCAGTGATCGTGTCGATCCTGATGGTGCCCACCATGAGCACGGCCGTCGTCTGCCAGTTGTGGCACTACCAGGTGGCGCAGGAGCTCGAGCGGGCGCGCGGCCTCGCGGCGGAGCTCGCCGTCGCCGAGGAGCGGCTGCGGTTCGCAGGCGAACTGCACGACGTGCAGGGCGGGAACCTGCAGGCGATCACGTTGAAGGCGCAGGTCGCGCGGCGGCTCGTGCAGGTCGACCCCGAGCGGGCCGAGGCCGAGATGCGGGCCGTCGAACAGCTCGCCCGGGCGGCGCTCAAGGACGCGCGGGAGGTCGTGGGCGGATACCGGAAGGTCGCACTCGCCGACGAGATCGACTCGGCTGCAAGGATTCTCAAATCGGCGGGCGTGCAGGCCACGGTGCCCGACGCGGCGCCGTCGCTCGACGAGGACACCGAGAAGCTGCTCGGGCTCCTGGTGCGCGAGGCGACCACGAACCTCATCCGGCACGCGGACCCGACCGCCGCCGACATGTCCATCGTGGAGGTCGACGCCGAGGTCACGGTCACGGTGACCAACAACGGGGCGCCCGAGCCCGGCGGGAACGGCAACGGCCTCGCGATGCTCCGTGACCGGTTCGCCGAAGCGGGCGGGACCGTCGAGCACACCCACGACGGCGACCGGTTCGTCCTCAAGGGAACCGTGCCGAAACCGCAGGTGCCGCCGCAGCCGCAGCGCCAGGCGGCGAAGCCGAGACGGGGGACGCCGGTGCGGCGGATCGCCCGCAAGCGGACGCGGCGATGATCCGGCTCCTGGTCGCCGACGACGAGACGCTGGTGCGCGAGGCGCTGGCCGTGCTCCTCGGGCTCGAAACCGACATCACCGTGATCGCCCAGGCCGACAACGGGGCCGACGCGGTGGTGCTCGCCGA
Organism: Glycomyces luteolus; assembly: GCF_027622875.1. Taxonomy (GTDB): domain Bacteria; phylum Actinomycetota; class Actinomycetes; order Mycobacteriales; family Micromonosporaceae; genus Glycomyces; species Glycomyces luteolus. Next base: position 91,398 of record NZ_JAPZVP010000005.1, read on the forward strand.
CTCCCGGCTCCCCGACATCGCGGTCCTCGATCTGGAGATGCCGCCGCAGGACGGACTCTGGGCCGCGATGCGCATCCGCGAGAACAACCCCGGCGTCAAGGTCATGCTCGTGACCCGGCACGCGCGCCCCGGCGTGCTGCGCCGGGCCCTCGCCGCCGGCGTCTCGGGTTTCGTCCCCAAGACCACCCCGGCCGAGCGGCTCGCGCAGATCATCCGCGACATCAGTCAGGGCCGCCGCTACATCGACCCGGAGATCGCCGCGACGGCCCTCACCGAGGACCGCTCGCCCCTGACCGAACGGGAGCTCGACCTGCTCCGCGCGACCAGGGGCGGCGGCACGATCGAGGAGATCGCCGCCCAGCTCCACCTCGCGCCGGGCACCGTGCGGAACTACCTGTCGACCGCGATGCGCAAGCTGGACAAGAAGACCCGCCACGCCGCCGCCCAGCACGCCTGGGAGCAGGGCTGGATCTAGAGCGTGTTTGAGAAGCCCCGGCGGGGTTTCGCAAACACGCTCTAGCCGATCGTGAACGACTCCAGGTGGTCGAGGAGCACGAACTCGGAGTCGGGGCTGTACTGGGCCACCTTCTCCCCCAATGCCGCGCCGCCGAAGAGGTCCACGGCCGGTTCGGTCAGCGGTTCCTCGTAGTCGTCCCAGTGCGTCGGGATCACGTACGGGGGGCTGCCGACCGCGGCGAACAGCCGCTCCTCGTAGTCCGGGTAGTTCGGGTTGGGGCCCTGCATGAACAGGACGGTGGGCCGGATGCCCGCGATCTCCCGCTCATGGAACGACGGCACCGCGTTGAAGTAGAGCGAGACGCCGCCGAACGTCACGAGGTAGGCGAGGCTGCCGCCCTCCACCAGGTCCTTGATCACCGCGGGCCGGTCCGGGGCCTCGCCCGGGCGCGTGCCCGGGAACAGCAGGCTCTTGTGCTTCCCGGTGACGCCGTGCGAGGAGCGGAAGACCTCCACTGTGTAGTCCTCGAACTGATACAGCTCACCGCCGCCCACCTGCGCCAGCTGCCCCGCCGGGGTGCCCATGGCGCGCAGCAGGTTCAGGTGCGTCTCGGTGCCGAGGACCGTGGCGCCGGTCTTCTCGGCGACGTACGGGACGTCCGCGATGTGGTCGAAGTGGGCGTGCGTGATGAGGATCGAGTCGGCGGCGCCGATGTGCTCGTCGACCGCGGCCTCGTCGATCGCGATCGGCGTCTCCGGGTTGAACTGGCCCGGTTTGGTCGCACCGGTGTAGGTGCGCGACACGTACGGGTCGACGAGCACGGTGGCGCCGTTCCCCGTGACCTCCCAGGCGTTCGTGCCCAGCCAGCGGACGTGGACCTCAGAAGTCATGGCTCTCCAAGTGGTCGATGAGCAGGAACTCCGAATCGGGGCTCGCGGCCGCTACCCGCTCGCGCAGCGCCTCCACATTGCCCCCCGCGACGGCCGGCTCGGTGAGCGGCTTGTCGAAGTCGTCCCAGTGGGTCGCGATCACATACGGCGGGAAGCCCGTGGCCTCCAGCAGCCGTTCCACGTACCCGGGCGTGTGCCCGCCGCCGGGCTGCACGAACACCGCCGTGGGACGCAGGTGCGCGATCTCGTGCTCGTGGAAGTTCGCCGAGCCGGCGTTGAAGAACGAGACGCCGCCGAAGTCGATCAGGTAGGTGAGGCTGCCGCCCTCGATGAGGTGCTTGATCTTCTTGGGGCGCTTGGGGACCTGGCCGGGCCGGGTGCCGCCGAACAGGATCTGCTTGTGCTCGCCGCTGGCCGAGTGCGAGGACCGGAAGACCTCCACCGTGTAGCCGTCGAACTGGTACAGCTCGCCACCGAGGACCTGCGAGAGCTGGGCCTCCGGGGCGTCCATGGCCCGCAGCAGGTTCAGGTGCGTCTCGGTGCCGAGCACCGTCGCGCCCGTGCGCGCCGCGAGGTACGGGACGTCGGCGATGTGGTCCCAGTGGCCGTGGGTGACGAGGATCGTGTCGGCCTTCGGCAAGTGCTCGTCGATCACGTCCTCGTGGACCTCGATCTCGGTCTCCGGATCAGCCCCTTCGGAGGTGTAAGCCCCCGTGGGGAAGCGGCTCACCCACGGGTCGATGAGGACCGTGGCCGCCTCGGTCGTGAACTCCCAGGCGTTCGTGCCGAGCCAGCGCAGCCGCACCGCGGGAGCGGTCGCGTCGTCGGTCTGGGCGGCGGCGATGCCGCCCGCGGTGGCGGTGGCCGCGAGCGCGGCGGCGCCGGTGCCCATGAGCAGGCCGCGGCGGCGGATCGGTGGCGTGTGGTCGATGGCTGTGGTCATGGGTGACATTCAAGCCGCCGTGTCCCCTACCGTCCAATATCAACGCGCCTATGGGCCGATACGGGCGTTGATATCGTTGCCGCGTGGACATCATGCGGCACTTGGAGTGTTTCCTGGCGGTAGGTGAAGAACGTCACTTCGGGCGGGCCGCCGAGCGTCTCGGCATGGAGCAGCCGCCGTTGAGCCAGCGCATCCGGCGCCTCGAAAAGGAGCTCGGCGCGGACCTGTTCGACCGCAGCGGCGGGCAGGTCCACCTGACGCCCGCAGGGCATGTGCTCATGCGGGAGGCGCCGGAGCTGCTGCGCGCGCATCAGCGGATGCGGACGCTGGTGAGCCGGGCGGCCGCCACGGATCGGGCGGATCCGCCGCGGCCGTGGTCGTCGATCTACTGACCGAGCGCCTCGGTGAGGGCGAGGGCGGCCCGGCTCATGGCGAGTTCGACTTCGCGGAAGTTGCCGCGGGTGACCTGCGCGAACACGGCGATGGCGTGGCGGCGGCCGTCGGGCCACTCCCAGACGGCGACCTCGTTGAGCCAGCCGGGGAGTGAACCGGAGCGGCCGAAGGGCTTGACTTCGCTGGGGGCGAGGCGGGAGAGGCGGCCGCCGGTCAGCTGGCGGCCCATCCAGTGCCGCAGGTCGGCGGCGACCGGCGCGGGGCCGTTCCAGACGTGCCGCAGGAACGCGGTCATGTCGGCGGGTGTGGACGCGTTGGTGCGCATCGGGTCCCAGGCGCTGGTGGCACGCAGTTCCGCGGTGGTGACCGCGCCGCTCTGGAGGACGTGGGCGAGCGCTTCAAGGTCGGCGATGTCGAGGTCGCGGGCGACCTCTTCGAGGATGACGCGCGGCGAGCCGAGCAGGCGGGTGTGCTTGAGGCCGAGCCGGGCGGGGAGGCTGCGGAGGGCGCCCGCGCCCATGTGCTTGACGACGAGGTCGGCGGCGGAGTTGTCGGAGACCTCCATCATGAGCGACGCGAGGTCCCACACGGCGATCTGCGAGTCGTAGCGGAACCCGGCGACGCCGGTGCCGCCGAGCCGGTCGGCGGCGGTGACCCGGATCGGGGCGGCGGGGTCGATCAGGCCCGCTTCGACCTGGCACCGGAACTCCCAGGCGATGAAGAGCTTCACGACGGACACGAGGATCACCGGGTCGGTCTCGCGGACGCCGAGGCCGCGGCCGTCCGAGAGGTCGCGGATGTGGGCGGATACGTTGGCGCCCAAGGGCGCGAAGAAGCGGTCGAGGTCCATGGGGCTCCTGGTGGCGCGGTCACGGGCCGCGGTTCGGGAGGTCGACGACACCGGGGCCGTCGAAGACGGCGGCGCCGATCGAGCGGCCCGGCTGCCGCGGGGCACTGAGACTCTCACGGGATCCGCCCCGGTCTGCACCGGCGGGATCGTCGCTGTGATCGTGCCCCTCCGGGCTCAGACGCCTTGCGGATCTTCACCAGATCGTGTCGCAGGCTTGAGGACGGCCAGGTATTCGTAGTGGTCCCTGAGCCAGGCCGCGTCGCCGGTGTGGTCGGCGGCGAGATCGACCGGTTCGCCTCCGGCCAGGACGCCTGCGAGGGCGAGCCCGGTGCCTTCGAGGAGCAGCCGCAGGTCCGCCGGGCTGTAGCAGCGCAGGCGCTGGGTGATCCGGCGTTCGGGCTCGGCGGCGTCCCACCAGGTGTCGACGGCGGTGGAAGTGACCGGGTCGAAGACGGTCTCCTGCTGGAGTTCGTGATGGTAGCCGCGCCCGGGGTTCGCCTGCAGCAGTTCGGTCTCGCCGTGCCAACTGGCCCAGACCAGCGGATTGAACACGTCCACCAGCGCGGTCCCGTCGGGTTCGAGCCATGCGGCGATCCGGCGCAGCAGGCGGCGCTGGTCGGCGTCCGAGCCGATCCCGAAGCCGTTCCAGTAGGTGACGGTGTCGAAGCGGTCGCGGAGGTCGACGGTGTAGAAGTCGCCGCGCACGATCCGCAGGCGCTCGGGTCCGAGCCGCTCCAGGTGGGCTTTGGCGTGATCGGCGCGGTCGGTGAGTTCGACGCCGACGACCCGGTGCCCGGCCTCGGCGAAGGCGGCGGACGTGCTGCCGTAACCGCAGCCGAGTTCGAGGACGCGCCTCGGATCCGGGCCGCACACGCGGTGCAGCAGTTCGACGCGGCCGCGATCGCGGTCGCCGACGCCCGATTCGGCCTCGGCCCACCAGCGGCCGGTGCGGGAGTAGAAGTCCTCGACCCAGTCCATGCAGTGAGCCTAGGGAATCGGAGGCGCCGGGGCAATGGCGTATCGGCGGGAGGCGGCCTCACTATGCTGGCGGTCATGGAGGAGCATCCGCTGGTCCGGGAGGTCTATCCCGAACTCGTCGCCGAGCTCGCCCGCCTCTTGGAGGCCGAGGGCGAGCGGTACCTGGCGATCCTGGCGCACGACCTCCGGCTCGTCGCCGAATGCGAGTGCAAGGACGACTTCTGCCAGAGCATCCGCACCGCTGAACACCCCGAGGGGGCTCCGTACGGGCCGGGGCACCGGAATGTCCTCCTCGATCCGGAGGAGGGCATGCTCGTTCTCGACGTCCTCGACGAGCGGATCGTCTACGTGGAGATCCTGTTCCGCCCGCCCATGGCCCGCCGGGACGTCAGCGGATGAGCAGCGTCTCGAGGTGGGCCCGGGGCTCATCGGCGACGTCGGGGTATTAGAGCCACCGCACTTGGAGGCCGTCCCCGAGCGCGACGCAGACCGCCTCGAGCCGCGACCGACCCGGTTTTTCACCTTCGGTCACGGCCTGTCGTATCCCTTGGGACGGCGGGCTTCCACGCGGACCCCGCCGTCCCGCCTCACCGGGAGGCGTTCATCGGTGCGAGTGCGGCGTCGCCGTCGGCTTCGGCGATCGCGTTCGACGCGGCGAGCGCGAAGTCCTGGCGGAGGCCGTCCGAAGGGGCCGCGCCCGGGGCGTGCTGGGTGACCGAGACGCCGCGCACGCGGACCGTGTACACGCCGTCTTCCGGTGCGGCGACGATGATCTGCTGGACGTTGTTGGTGACGCGCGTGGCCGGGTTGTCGTCCCAGTTGAGGAGCTCGCCCGCGGGCGTCTCGAGTTGGAGGTACAACTCGTTCACCAGGCCGCCGAGGCCTTCGAGGGACGGCGCGTCCGTCCACACGAGCGTGACCTTGAGCGGCTCGCCCGGGTCGTCGGGTTCGATCCGGTAGCGGCGGATCTCGCCGGTCGCCACCGCATCGGCGGGCGCGTCGGCGAAGCGACTGCGGGCGGCTCCGCCGACCGCGCGGGTCACGTCGATGCGGCCGAAGCCGCTCACCGGGTTCGGGCCCGCGGGCACCTCGCCCGGGTACTGGCCGGGCATCGCGACCGCGCCGTTCACCAAGAGCGCCTTCAGGAGCGCCGCCGACGGGCGGCGGCCCTCCTCGGTGTGGCCCTGCTCGACGAGATGCTGGCGCACCAGCGCCGCCGCGCCCGCGACGAGCGGTGTGGCCATGCTGGTGCCGCCGCTCCAGCAGTAGCGTTCGCGCAGCGGATGGCCCTCGGGCAGGCGGCCCCACAGCGGCTCGTCGTCTCCGGCGTACACCGAGGTGAGCATGGACAGGACGTTCGTGCCCGGCGCGACCACGTCGGGTTTGATCCGCAGGTCGTCGGTGGGGCCGCGGGAGGAGAACGCGGCCATGCCGTCGGCGTCGTCCGAGACGTGGCCGGCCGCGCCGAGCTTCTGATAGCGCCCGAGCTGGCTCCAGTTCCGGTCGATCCCGGGCGGCGGCTCGGAACCGCTCGGCCGCAGGTTCTCGCTGGCGCCCACGGTGAGGCAGTTCTTGGCGGTGCCGGGCGAGCCCATCGAGTCGGGATCGATCAGGCCGTCGTTGTCGGCGTCCGCGCCGTCGTTCCCGGCCGCGAAGAGCACCAGCATGTCCGGGTGCGTCCACATGAACTCGTCGACGGCCCGCGAGTTCTGCCCGTACTCCCCCGCGACCGGCGCGCCCCACGAGTTGGTGTGGACGCGGGCGCCCGCCTCGTAGGCCTCGGCGAACAGCGCCCCGATGTCACCGGGGATCCCGTAGAGGCCGGATTCCGGTGGCGGCCAAGGGGACGTGAACGGCCGCAGGCCCGCCGCGGCGAGTTCGGCGCGGGTCTTCCACCGGATTTTTTGATTGACCGCCTGAAAGAAGAGAGTCGCTTCGGGGGCGATACCGGCGGGGACCGGTCCGGCTCCGGCCCGGCGGGCGGCCTCGCCGCTGCCGAGGACTGAACCGGTGACGTGCGTGCCGTGCCCGGAGTCCGTGTCGGCCGGGCCGTCGTCGTGGCCGGGCGGGTCGTTCGTGAAGGGCGCCAGGACTTCCCGGGTCGGCCACGAGGTGATCCCGGCGATCCGGCCGCGCACGTCCGGGTGCACGGTCTCGGGGTCGCCGTTGTCGAGCCCGGAGTCGGCCACGGCCACGATCTGCCCCGCGCCCGCGAGCGCGAGGCCGCCGAAGCGGTGGTCGGCGGGCACGCCCATGATCGCGGCGGCCTTGTCGTTGCTGGTCTGCGAGAACGCGTACGGCACGATCGCTTGGACGCCTTCGAGGTCGGCGAGTTCGGCGATCACCGAGCGCGGGACGCTCGCGACGAGGGACTTCGGGAGGGCCGTGAACACCGCGCCCCCGGCGGCCCGGATGCGCCTCGCGAGCGGAACCGTGTCCTCGCCGGGGAAGACGGCGACCTCGATCATCTGCGGGCCGTCGTCGGCGAAGTCCTCGGGGTCGACCGCCGCGAGGTAGGCGGCGTCGAGGTCGCGGCGCGGCGCCGGATGGAGCTTCGGGGAGACCTTCATGGCCGGGCGGTAGGGGGTGACCTCCTCGACGCAGGACAGGGCCCGGATCCCTTCGGCGCGTTCGGGAAGGAACCCGGCGAGCAGGGTGAATCCGGAGAGGCTGCCGTGGAGTTCGGCCCCGGCTCCGGCGAGCTCGTCCAGCCAGGCGGCGGTGGGCGGCCCGATGAGCTTGACGAGGTAGTAGGCGGTGCGCCCGGGCTCGGGCGCGAGGGTGACGGCGGCCTGGGCGTCGAGGGCGGCGGCGAACTGGAAGCTGGCGCCCGCGGTCTGGACGGGCTGCTCGGGCAGGGGCGTGGTCTCGAGGCCCCGCGCGTCGAGGTCGCGGGCCTGGCGGGGCGTGCCGGTGACGAGGAGCTGGTCGGGGTATTCGGCGAGGACTTCGACGCCGGTCTCGAGGACGGTGTCGCGGTCGGCGGTGCTGCGAAGGGTCACAAGGAGTCTGGACATGGCGGCCTTCTTCGGAGGGGGTCGGCCGTCCTATCGGGGCACGGCCACTCTCCAGGCTACGCCCCGATCACGGTGCGTAGGGTCCCGTGGATTCAGGCGGTCGCGGGCACCGGTTCCCGCTGCGTTGCAGGGCGGGCGGGACTCCGGTCGGTGTGCAGGAGGATCGCGCCTCCGATGAGGACCGCGGCGGCAAGCGCCGTCCAGAGCTGCCATGTGCCGGCGTCGAGGAGGAGGCCGAGGAGCATCGGGGCGAGGGTGCGGCAGAGGGACCACGAGAGCTGGTAGGTCGAGAGGTAGCGGCCGCGCAGGTGGTCCGGTGCGCTGTGGACGGCGAGGCTTTCGGCCGGTGCCGAGTGGATGAGTTCGCCCGCGGTGTAGACGACGGCGACGGCGAGGACCGCGATGACCGCGGTGGTGCCGTCGAGCGCGGGCAGGAAGGCGAAGGCCGCGAAGGAGAGTGCGAAGACGGCGGTGCCGAGGGCGGCGCCGCGCCCGCGTCGGATCCGGGCCATCAGGCGGGCGACCGGGACGCCGAGCCCGGCGACGAGCGCGGTGTTGACGGCGAAGACGATGCCCGCCATGGCGTCGGGGAGGTCGGCGTCGCGGGTGAGGAACACCGGCATGGCGATCGCCTGCGCCGTGTAGCCGAAGCCGATGAGGAAGTTCGCGAACGTGAGCCGGCGGTAGCGGCGGTCGGCGAGGACGGTGCGGTAGCCGCCGTCGGCTTGCACAGGCCTGCGCGTATTGGTCGCCCGCAGGGGAATGCGGACGACGAGCAGGGCCGCCGTGGCGAAGGCCCCGGCGAGCGCCAGCGCGGCCGCGAGGTAGCCGCCGCTGCCGAGGGCGAGCATGGCGGCTGCGGCGAGGGCGCCGAACCCCATGCCGCCGTTGCGGAGGCTGCGGTTCCAGGCGAGGAGGCGGTCGCGTTCGGCGCCGTCGGCCATGTCGCCGATGAGGGACTGCTGGCCCGGCGCGGAGGCCCACATGGCGACGGCGACGGCGAGTGCCACGGCGAGGAAGGCCGGGTAGGTGGTGGCGAAGGGGTAGAGCGCGAAGGCGACGGCGCGGAGCGCGAGTGCGCCGGTGTAGACGCGTTTGCCGCCGTGGCGGTCGATGAGGACGCCGACGGCGGGCATCGCGGCGAGGGCGCCGAGTCCGGCGACGGTGAGGCCGGTGCCGATCGCGGTGAGGGACTGGCCCGTGAGGTGGTGGACGAACAGCATGGTGAGGGGCACGTAGATGCCGTTGCCGACGGCGTCTACGAAGCTGGCGGCGATGAAGCGGCGGCGGGCGGGGGCAGAGGGGCGGTTCATGGGGTCCTCGTTCGGTCGGCGGTGTTCAGGAGGGGTCGAGCGGTCCGCGGCGGCGTTTGAGTTCGGCGAAGGCGGGCACGGCCGCGAGGGTGCGGACGGCGTCGAAGAGGCGCGCGGCGGGCTCGCCTTTGGGGATGGCGGTGAGGACGGGTCCGAAGTGGCCGATACCGTCGATGACGGTGAGGGGCGTGCCGGCTTCCTCGCCGGCGGCGTCCTGGCCGCGCTGGTGGCTCGTGCGCAGCGCCGTGTCGAACGTGTCGGTGTGCGCGGCGTCCGCGAGGTCCGCGGGCAGGCCGGTCGCGGTGAGGGCGGCGGCGATGACGCGGTGGTAGTCCTTGTCGCGGTCGCGGTGGATGCGGGTGCCGAGGGCGGTGTAGAGGTCGCGGAGGACGGCGGTGCCGTGCCGCTGCTCGGCGGCGGCGCAGACGCGGGCGGGGCCCCAGGCGCGGTCGTTGAACTTGCGGTACCAGGGTTCGAGTTCGCGGTGCTCGTTGAGGACCGCGAGGCTCATGATCCGGAAGCGGAGGTCGATCGGGCGGTGGGATTCGACTTCGATGAGCCAGCGCGAGGTGATCCATGCGAAGGGGCAGGCGGGGTCGAAGTAGCAGTCGACGGCGGTCGTAGCGGTTTTATCTTCCATGGAAGACATACTATCTTCCGTGGAAGATATAATGCAAGGCATGGATGCGGAAGCGACGGCCGACACGGTCGGACACATGGTCGGGCAGTGGGGGCGCGAGCGCCCGGACTTCGACGCCTCACCGATGCTCGTGGTGGGCAGGGTGCTTCACCTGGCGAACCGGTGGGACCGGTCCCTGCGGGGGCCCTTCGCCGAAGCGGGCCTCGCCAACGGGGACTTCGACGTGCTCGCGGCCTTGCGGCGGTCGGGCGAGCCTTATGCGCTATCGGCGGGCGAGCTGAGCCGGACCGTGCTGGTGACGACCGGCGCGATCACGAAGCGGGTGGACCGCCTGGAGGCGGGCGGATGGGTGACGCGATCGGTGACCGAAGAGGACTCGCGGGGCCGGAGGATCACGCTGACCGAAACGGGCCGGCGGCTCACCGAGGCGCTCATGGAAGTCCACCTGCAGAACCAGCGCAAGCTCATCGAGGTCCTGACAGCGAAGGAGCGGGCGGAGCTGGGTGCGTTGCTGGCGAAACTCGGGGCCGCGCTCGACGAATGAGTCCCGGCCGGGCCTGGACGGGCCCGGCCGGGATGCGGTCAAGCGGTGGCCCAGGCACCTTCGGCCGCGGTGCGCTTGGCCCAGTCGGCGAAGGCGACCGGCTTGCGGCCGAGGACCTGCTCGACACCGTCGGCGACGTCACCGATCTTGCCTTCGCGCATGACGCGGTACATGACGTCGAGGAAGAACACGAGGTCCTCGGGGAGCTGCTCGGCGCGCAGCGCGGCCGCGTAGTCCTCGGGGCTCACGTCCTGGAACACGATGTCCCGGCCGGTGGCCTCCGCGATCGCTTCGACCGCTGCGGCCTCACGTCCTGGAACACGATGTCCCGGCCGGTGGCCTCCGCGATCGCTTCGACCGCTGCGGCGAAGGTGAGCGATTCAGGGCCGCTCCTGCACATCGATGAACGGCTCCACAGTGTCTTCCACCGGCAGGCGGAGCTCGCCGGCGAGGATCGCCTCGAGCATGTCCCCCTCACTGAAGTTCTGGTTGAAGTTGTTGGCCTGCAGCACAGTCCACTCAAGCCCTGAGGCCATCGCGGCCTCCTGGGCCGCGTACATCCCGATCGCCTCGGGTTCGGCGCCCGCCGCTTCGGCGAGCACTTCGATGCGTCGGCCGGACTGGGCGACCAAGCGGCGCACCCCGGCCTCCGCCGCAGCTGCCGCGATCGCCACTGCCGGGAACGGCTCGTCCGGCGGAATCAGGTAGGCGGCGGTTACGTCTTCGAAGGCTGCCGCCCACGTCGACTCGTCGTGCCAGTCGAAGCGGATCTCGGTGCTCCGCGAGACTGCGCGGACACTGTGCCCGGCTTCATGAAGCTGCGCGGTGAGGCGGCGGCCGACCTTGCCGGTCGCGCCGGTGACCAGGATGATGTCGTTCTCTTTGCTCATGTCCCCCAGTCAAGTCGACCAGGGACCCGGCGCCCATCGCTGAGACGCCACGATCCATGTGCGTTCGTCTACCTTTCCTTCAATCGCGACGGAACTCTGTAGATGGTGCGTGCCTTGCGCAATCAGCTCTGCTGCCCGGTCATCTCATGCCCGACCAGACCTCCGCTGCGCTCAGGGCTTGCTCGCCTGGCGTGTGCCTCGTTCGGAGCACTGCCGCTGGTCGAGGTGATCCCGGCCAGCGATCTCCCGCCCAGTACGGCCCGGTGAGGAGCCGTAGTCAGCTGCGGAACGCGATAGCACGATGAGGATGAGATCGGACGCCTCCATGTGGAGGAGAACCCTGGCTTACCGGGTCGTCGCCTCGGAATCAGTCCGGTTTGCGAGAGGCCAGAGGCTTGGCTTAGTCTGCTTGCACCTACTCAACACCTGTACGTTTTCCCTGTCCTTGTACGTACCTCAAGTATCCGTCGCGCAGGGTCGAGCGTCATCCCCCGCAACGGTGGAAGCCACTCACGTTCTCGCACCGGCCACGTTGCACCGCAAGGAGACACGCCCCCGGTCAAGAGGGCCACCGCCGCCAGGTCCCGAAGCCGACCCGAGGACCGCCTCCACCCCGCCCCCCGTCGCCGCCTCTTCGTCGTTGCCCGCCGTAACCCGGCCTAGAGTCCACCCTCAGGCGGTCCATTCAGGGTCGCGGCCGAGGTAGCGCAGGAGGGCCGCGACCGCGTCGTCGCCGGGCTGGGGCTCGAGCGCGGGAGCGTAGGCGCCCCACGCGCGCAGCGGTTCGACGATCTGCTTGGCGGCGATGAGGATCGCGCCAGCGGCGTCCTCACCGAGCGGTTGGCCCTGGCCGGTGGCCTTGGCGATGTCCCAGGCGTGGACCGCCGCGTCGAGGGCGCAGGCGCCCACGCCGGTCACCGCGTCGAGCGTGTTCGGCGGCACCGGGACCGGCACGGCCGCGGCGTCGTCCGCGACGCTCGCCCAAGCCTCGGCGGCGGCCTCGGTCGCGGCCGTGAGGTGCGCGACGGGGTTGACGAGGAGCGTGCCAGAAGGAGCGAACGGGTTGTCGGCCGGGCCCTCGCCGCCGGTGAGCGCGGCGGCGTAGGCGAGCTGGTCCCCCGCGGCGTGCTGGAGCACCTGGGTGACGGTCCACTGGTCGCAGGGGGTGGGCAGCTGCCACTGGTCGTCGCCGACGCCCTTGACGGCGTTGAGGAGTGCCTCGTGGGCTTCGGCGAGGAGGGGCCAAGCGGTCGTGGTCATGTCATGCTCCGTTGCGGTGTCTGCGGTAGCTATCGCTTCCGACACCACCATCATAGCAGAACGGAATACTTTATTCCATTACTTTTTTCGATGTTCTCGGATCGAGCCCCGCGGCCTCGGTGTACCGGGAGGCGAGGTCCTGGAGATGATCGCGGAGTGCTTGCGGGGCTTCGACGCTGAACGGCAGATCGAGCCCGGTGATGTAGTTCGTGAGGTCCCGCAAGGAGTCGCTGCCCGTGCGCCACAAGCACTCCGCATCGCCCGCGGGTTCGAGGAGGCCGCTGCCCGGCGGGAGCATCGCCGCGACCTGCTCGACCGGCGCCCGCAGGCGGATCACGGCCTGGTGGCGCCAGGCCGAGTGCCCGAGGCCGCGCAGGACGTGGGCGACCGCCTCCTCCGGCGGCTCCTTCGGGGTGAACCTGGGGCCGTTGGGAATCCGCGGGCTGACGCGGTCGGCGCGGAAGGTGCGCCAGTCGCCGCGGTCCACGTCCCAGGCCAGGAGGTACCAGCGCCGCTCGGTGTAGACGAGCCGGTGCGGTTCGACCCGGCGACGCGTCTCCTGCCCCGCGCGGTCGCGGTAGTCGAAGCGCAGCTGCTCGTGCCGGTACACCGCCTCGGCGATCAGCGTGAGCACCGGAGCATCCACAGTGGGTCCCGCTCCCGCCGCCGACGCGGTCGCCGAGATGAGCATGTCGATCCGGCGGCGCAGCCGCGACGGCAACGTCTGCTCGAGTTTCGCCAGCGCCCGCAGCGAGGTCTCCTCGATCCCGGCCACCGAGCCGGAGGCCGCGGCACGCAGGCCGACGGCGACCGCCACCGCTTCCTCGTCGTCGAGCAGCAGGGGCGGCATGGCGTTCCCGGCCTCCAGGCGGTAGCCGCCGGCGCTGCCGGTCGTGGAGTGCACGCGGTAGCCGAGCTGGCGGAGGCGGTCGATGTCGCTGCGCACGGTGCGGGTCGAGACGCCGAGGCGTTCGGCGAGCGCCGCGCCGCTCCAGTCGCGCTGAGACTGCAGGAGGGCGAGGACCCGGAGCAGGCGCGCGGAGGTCTCCAACATTTCCCGATTCTCGCACGCATTGAGGAAGCGAATCTTCCGCAATGGGCCATAGCTTGGACTCAACAACCAACGAAGGGGTACGCACATGCTGCGAGGATTCAGCACCATCAGCTTTTTCGCCGAGGACCTGGAGGCCGCCAAGGCCTGGTACACGGACCTGCTCGGCGCCGGGCCCTACTTCGAGGTACCCGGTTACATCGAGTTCCGCGTGGGCGACTACCTGCACGAGATCGGCATCGCCCAAGCCGAGTGGGCGCCGCACGACATGAGCGCCGCGCCCGGCGGCGCCATCGCGTACTGGCAGGTCGACGACCTCGACGCGACCATCGAGCGGCTGACCGCCATGGGCGCCAAGGAGTACGAGCCGAAGATCGTGCGCGGCGAGGGCTTCGAGACGGCCTCGTTCGTCGACCCCTTCGGGAACCTCCTGGCCGTCATGTACAACCAGCACTACCTCGACACGCTCGCCTCGGTCCGCAAGGGGGCCTGACCGTGGAACCGCTCGATCTCGCCGACCGCGAGGCATGGGAGGCCTGGCTCGAAACCCATCAGGGCGAGCGGGAGGTGTGGCTGCGCATCGGCAAGGAGCGCTCGCCCGAGGGGCGGCTGCGAATCGGGCCCGCGCTCGAGGCGGCACTGTGCTTCGGGTGGATCGACGGCCACCGCAAGAGCCTCGACGGCGACTCGTTCCTGCAGCGCTATTCGCCGCGCACCAAGCGCAGCCCCTGGTCGAAGCGGAACCGGGGCATCGCCGAGGCGCTCATCGCGGCGGGCCGGATGCGGCCTCGCGGGCTGGCCGAGATCGAGCGGGCGAAGGCCGACGGGCGCTGGCCTGCCGGCGATTGAGACGGCCGCCTGGGATGATGGCCGGGTTCGTCAAGGAGGAGGCACCATGAACGGACCCGGCCGGAGGCCCCAGACCACGATCTTCACGCTCATGTCCGCGCTCGCGCAGCGCCACGGCGCGGTGAACCTCGGCCAGGGCTTCCCCGACGAGTCCGGGCCCGCGCACATCATCGAGGCCGCCGCGACCGCGATGCGGGAGGGGCACAACCAGTACCCGCCGCTCGCGGGCATTCCCGAACTGCGCCATGCGATCACCACGCATCAGCGGCACTGGTACGGGCTCGCGCCCGATCCCGACGACGGCGTCACGGTCACGGCCGGGGCGACCGAGGCGCTCACCGCCGCGATCCTCGCGTTCGTCGATCCGGGCGACGAGGTGATCGCGCTCGAACCGAGCTACGACTCCTACAAGGCCGCCGTCACCATGGCCGGCGGGACCCTCGTCCCGGTGCGGCTCGACACCCCCGAAGGGGCCGAAGGGCACTGGCGGCTCGACCCGGCGCGCCTCGCCGCCGCCGTCACCGACCGCACGAAGCTGCTGCTGGTCAACTCCCCGCACAACCCCACGGGCACGGTCCTCCACCGCGACGAGCTGGAGGCGATCGCGGCACTCGCGACCCGGCGCGACCTCCTCGTGGTCACCGACGAGGTGTACGAGCACCTCGTCTTCGACGGCCGCGAGCACGTGCCGCTCGCGTCGCTGCCGGGCATGTGGGACCGCACGGTGACCATCGGCTCCGCCGGGAAGACCTTCTCGGTCACCGGCTGGAAGATCGGCTGGGCGACCGGCCCCGCCGGGCTGATCGCGCGGGTCAAGGATGTCAAGCAGTGGCTGTCGTTCGCCTCCGGCACCCCGTTCCAGTACGGGATCGCGGAGGCGCTGGCCTCGGGCGACGGCTACTACCGGGACTACATCGCGGGCTACCAGGAACGGCGCGACCTCATGGTGGCCGGGCTCGAAGCGATCGGCTTCGAGGTGCACGAACCCGAGGGCACCTACTTCGTGACCACGAGCGTCGCGCCGTTCGGCTACGGGGACGGCATGGCGTTCTGCCTGGAACTGCCCGAGCGCTGCGGGGTCGTGGCCGTCCCCAACCAGGCGTTCTACCTCGACCAGGAGGCGCGGCCGGAGGTGCGGTTCGCGTTCTGCAAGCCGGTGGACGTGCTCGAAGAGGGCCTGAAGCGGCTGCGCGAAGGACTGACGGGATAGAGTCGCGCCCATGGGCTTCGGCATCTCCCCGCCCGCCGTTTAAGGCGGGCTCCCGAACGACCGCGCAAGGGCTGGGTCCCGGCGCGTTTTCCAGGCATGCCCGCAGACGAGTGCCACTCATCCGCGACGCTCATCTGGAGAACGCATGTCCACGTCCACACTCGCCCGCCCCGCCGTGCCCGCCGCCAGGCGCGGCCTCGGCTACCTCACCGTCACCGGCCTCGCCTGGGGCACTACCGGCGCCGCCGCCGAACTCGTCTACCGCGCAGGCGATCTCGGGCCCGCGGCCGTCTCGTTCTGGCGCCACCTCGGCGGCCTCGTCCTGCTCCTCGCCTTCACCGCACTGCGCCCCAAGCGGACCCGCACCGCATCGACAACCCCGCTGCGCCGGCGGGCGCTGCTCCTGGCCGGGGTCGGGACCGGCATGGCGGTCTTCCAGACCGCGTACTTCGCCGCCGTGGAGGCCACCGGCGTAGCGGCCGCGACGCTCCTCACGCTCGGCTCGGGTCCGGTCCTCACCGCCGTCGGCAGCAGGATCCTCCTCGGCGAACACCTCGGACGCGGCGGCGCGCTCGCCGTCGCCGGAGCGGTCAGCGGGCTCGGCGTGCTCGTCCTCGGCAACGGCTCCGGGGTCATCGACCTGGCAGGGGTGGCCCTCTCGCTGCTCTCCGCCGCCGGATACGCCGCCGTGACGCTCCTCGGACGCGCCACCGGCCGCCGCAGCGACGGCGAGAACCCGTTCACACTCACCATGTGGTCCTTCGGGATCGGTGCCGCGCTGCTCTTCGCCCCCGCCTGGTTCGAAGGCCTCGCGCCCTCCACGGGCGATCCGGTGCGGACCTTCGCGGTCATCGGGTACCTCGCGCTGTTCACCACCGCGCTCGCGTACCCGCTGTACTTCGCCGGCGCCGCCCGCGTCCGCGCCACCACGGCCTCGGTGATGATGCTGATCGAACCCGTGACCGCCGCGTTCCTTGCCGTCGCGGTCCTCGAGGAGCCGCTCACCGTCGCCACCGTTGCGGGCGCGGTAGTCCTCCTCGGCTCGATCACGGCTCTCGCGCTGGCCGAATCCCGGCGCTAGGAAGCAAGCAGCGAGGGCCGGTCCATCGGACCGGCCCTCCTTGTCGTGCTCGGGGTCAGGTGGCGGAGAGGTAGCCCGTCTCGAGCATGATGACGACGGCGACGCCGAGAATGCAGCGGTACCAGACGAAGAGGAATACGCTGTGCTTCGCGACCCACTTCAGCATCCAGTGCACGGCGGCCAGGCCCACGAAGAACGCGATGATCGTCGCCACCAGCATCTGCGCGCCGCTCGGCACCGAGCCCTCGGCGGCCGGGTCGAACACGTCGCCAAGGCTCAGGATGCCCGCGCCGAACACCGCCGGAATCGCCAGCAGGAACGAATACCGTGCCGCCACGGTGCGGTCGAGGCCGATGAAGAGCCCGGCCGTGATCGTGCCGCCCGAGCGCGAGACTCCGGGGATGAGCGCGCCCGCCTGGGCGAAGCCGAGGATGAGGCCGTCCCGCATCCGGAAGTCGTCCCACGTGCGGGTCTTCTTGCCCACCAGCTCCGCCAGCGCGAGCAGCAGGCCGAAGAAGATGAGGCTGAAGGAGACCAGCCAGAGGTTGCGGGCGCCTTCGCGGATCGCGTCCTTGAAGATGAGGCCGAAGAACACGATGGGGAGCGTGCCGATGATGACGTACCAGCCGAGGCGGTAGTCGGTCTCGCCGCGCAGTTCCTTGTCCCACAAGCCTTTCCACCAGGCCACTAGGATGCGGACGATGTCCTTCCAGAAGTAGAGGAGGACCGCCGTCTCGGTGCCGAGCTGCGTCACCGCGGTGAAGGACGCGCCCGCGTCCTCCTTGAAGAACAGCGCCGAGGTGAGGCGCAGGTGCGCCGAGGAGGAGATCGGCAGCATCTCGGTGAGGCCCTGGACGACCCCGAGCACGATGGCCTCGAACCAGGTCATGTCGACCACCGGGAGGCCTCCTTCCGGGCACGGGTCCTGCAGGGGGAAATGTGCATTGGCGCTTCTTTCGTCGCATCGACGGTCAGTCGTCGCGCGCGCCGTGTTGCGGCTCCCGGCGCGACGGGGACATCTTGCCAGACCCGGTCCTGTGATCGGTCGGCACACGCAGCGGGGTGTGAGAGGCGCCGGGCCAGCGCCCTTTGAGGACGCGGGCCCGCTCGGCGGCGCGGCCACTCGAGTTCCTGCGGGCACTCGAGACCGTTGCGGACGGGGACGACCTCGGGCGCCCTGTCGCGGGCGTCCGGTTCGGCATGGATTCGGGTGATTGACGCAGCCGGCACCGGCCGAGGTCACCTTTCACGCCTTCGCACTGGCCGCTTCCCCGCGCGCGGGGAATGATGGGTCCGTGTCACGTGGACAACTGCGGATCTACCTTGGCGCGGCCCCGGGGGTCGGCAAGACCTTCGCCGCGCTCGAGGAGGCCCGCCGGCGCCGCGCGCGCGGCACCGACGTGGTCGTGGGCTTCGTCGAGGCGCACGGGCGGCCGCATACCACCGAGCTGCTCGACGGCCTTGAGGTCGTGCCGCGGAAGGTCCTGGGAGGCTCCCTCGAGCTGGACGTGGACGCCGTGCTGGCGCGGGCCCCGAGTGTGGCGATCGTCGACGAGCTCGCGCACACCAATGCGGCGGGGTCGCGCAACGACCAGCGCTGGCAGGACATCGACGAGCTGCTCGACGCCGGGATCGACGTGATCTCCACGGTGAACGTGCAGGACCTCGCCTCGCTCAACGACGTGGTCGCCGCGATCACCGGAGTGCCGCAGGACGAGACCGTGCCCGACGAGGTGGTGCGCCGCGCCGACCAGGTCGAGCTCGCCGACATCACGCCGGAGGCGCTGCGGCGGCGGATGCTCCACGGGAACGTCTACCCGCCGGAGAAGGTGGGCCCGGCGCTCGCGAACTACTTCCGGGTCGGGAACCTGACCGCGTTGCGGGAGATCGCGCTGCTGTGGCTGGCGGACAAGGTCGAGGACCAGCTGGAGCAGTACCGCGAGGCCCAGCACATCACCGCGACGTGGGAGTCGAAGGAGCGCGTCGTCGTAGCGCTGTCCGGCGGCGACGAGGGCGACACGCTCATCCGCCGGGCCGCGCGCATCGCCGCGCGATCGGGCGGCGCCGATCTGAAGGCCGTGTACGTGGCCACCGGCGACGGGCTCACCTCCGCCCGGTCGGCGCGAAACCTGGCCCGGCAGCGGAACCTCGTGGAGGACCTCGGCGGTTCCTACCACCAGGTGGTGGGGCACGCGATCCCGAACGCGCTCTTGGAGTTCGCGCGCGGGGTGAACGCGACCCAGCTGGTGCTCGGGGCCTCCAGGCGAGGCCGGTTCGCGCAGGCGCTCTCGCGCGGGGTGGGCGTGACGACCACGGCCAGTTCGGGAAAGATCGACGTCCACCTCGTGAGCCACGAGCGGGTCGCGACGGTGAAACGGGCGCGGCCGGGCCGGGGCGTGATCGGCGGCGGCCGCAAACTGCTCGGGAACGCGCTGGCGCTGCTGGGGATTCCGGCGCTGTGCATGGCGCTGCTGCCGGTGCATGAAGAGCTCTCCCTCACCACGATGATCCTCATCGTGCTCACCGCCGTCATGGGTCTGACGCTCACCGGCGGCATGTGGCCCGCGCTGCTGGGCGCGCTGTCGGGCAGCCTGCTGCTGAACTACTTCTTCACCCAGCCGTACAACACGCTCAAGGTGCACGACCAGGAGCAGCTGGTCTCCCTGGCGATCTTCATCGCGCTCGCCCTCGGCGGGGCGAGCGTCGTGAACCTCTCGGCGGCGCGGGCCCGGCTCGCGGCGCGGGCCAGCGCGGAGGCCCAGACCTTGGCGACGCTCGCCGGGACCGTGCTGCGCGGCGGCAGCCGGGTCGAGGACCTGCTGGACCGGCTCCGGGAGACGTTCTCGCTCGAATCGGCGACGCTGCTGGAGCGGATCGAGCCCGGCGCGGGCCCGGCCGAGCGGCAGGACCCGAAGCTGTGGCGGGTGGTCGCGTGCGCGGGCGAGGGCTGCGCGAGCCCGGGAACGGCCGAGAACGATCTGCCGATCAACGACGACCTCGCGCTGGCGCTGCGCGGGCACACGCTGGACGCGGCGGACCGGCGGATCGCGCAGGCCTTCGCGATGCACGCGGCCGCCGCGCTCGAACGCGAGCGGCTGGAGCGGCAGGCGGCGGCCGTGCAGCGCCTCACCGACACCGACAAGCTCCGCACGGCGCTGCTCGCGGCCGTCTCGCACGACCTGCGGACGCCGCTGGCGTCCGCGCGGGTCGCGGTCTCGAGCCTGCGGACCACCGGGGACCTGTTCACGCCGGAGGAGCGGGACGAGCTGCTGGAAGCCGCCGAGACCTCGCTGGCGCGGCTCACGAGCCTGGTCGACAACCTGCTCGACATGAGCCGCCTGCAGGCCGGAGTGCTCGGGGCGAACCCGGTGCCGGTGGCCTTGGACGACGCGGTGCCCTGGGCGCTCGACGAGCTCGGCGGCGCTGCGGCCGCGGTGCGGCTCGACGTGCCTTCGGACCTGCCGGAGGTGCGGGCCGATCCCGGTCTGCTGCAGCGGATCCTGGTCAACGTGGTGGCGAACGCGCTGCGGTTCAGCCCTGAGGGCGTGCCGCCGCTGGTGATCGCGGGCAAGCAGGGCGGGCTGGTGGAGCTGCGGGTGGTCGACCGCGGCCCGGGCGTGCCCGACGAGGACCGCGAGCTGATGTTCACGCCGTTCCAGCGGCTCGGCGACCGCGACAATACGACGGGCGTCGGTCTGGGGCTCGCGCTTTCGCGCGGGCTGGCCGAGGCGATGGGCGGTTCGCTCGTCCCGGAGGCGACCCCCGGCGGCGGGCTGACGATGGTGCTGGCGCTGCCGCAAGCGGATGAGAAGGGCACGGAGTGATCAAGATCCTGGTCGTTGACGACGAACCGCAGATCGCGCGCGCGCTGCGGATCAACCTGAGCGCGCACGGATACGAGGTGGCGACCGCGCCGGACGGGGCGCAGGCCCTGCGCGCCGCCGCCGCGCTCATGCCCGATCTCGTGGTGCTCGACCTCGGACTGCCCGATATGGATGGTAGCGAGGTCATCGCGGGTCTGCGGGGCTGGACGAGCGTGCCGATCCTGGTGCTCTCGGGCCGGGCCGCGAGCGCGGAGAAGATCGCCGCCCTCGACGCGGGCGCGGACGACTACGTGACCAAGCCGTTCGACATCGGCGAGCTCCTCGCCCGGGTCCGGGCGGCCACGCGGCGCGGGAACGCCGCCAGCGACTCGCCGGTCACCGAGATCGGTTCGGCCACAGTCGATCTCGCGTCCCGGGAGGTCCTGCGCGACGGTGAGGAAGTGCGCCTTACGAAGACCGAGTGGCAGCTCCTCGAAGTGCTGCTGCGGAACCCGGGCAAGCTGGTGAGCCAGCGCGAACTCCTGCACCGGGTCTGGGGTCCCAACTACGACCGCGAGACGAACTACCTGCGCCAGTACATGGCCCAGTTGCGCCGCAAGCTCGAGGCCGACCCGGCCCGACCGGTGCACCTCCTCACCGAACCGGGCATGGGCTACCGCTTCCGGCCTTGAGGTTGGCGCCCCGGTCCGCGGTTCAGGTCGTGACGAGGTCGTCGGCGCGGGTGCGGCCGCGGGCCACGTAGGCGCCGGTGAAGCGGTCGATGATCGCGGCGATCGCCGGATCGGTCTGGGCCGCAAGGGCGGCGGCGAAGCAGGCGGTCGCCGCGCGGTGGATCGGGTCGTCATGGAGGGCGGCGGTGGCGGCGCGGAGGTAGAGGTCGGCGGCGGTGGCGCGGTGCCAGAGGGGTTCGAGGGCCGCGCGGGCGCGTCCGGCCGCGACCGGGTCGTCGAAGAGCGCGGCGGCGACCGCGACGGGGACGATCCAGTCGGGGCCCGGTTGCGCGTCGATCATGCGCAGTTCCAGGTAGGAGCCGCGCGGGCGGACGGGCGGGAACAGGGTCGAGAGGTGGAAGTCGAGGTCGTCGAGGGTGGGGGCCTGATGGTAGTCGCCGTTGACCCAGTCGCGGAAGGTGAGTCCTCGCGGGACGGTCCAGCGGCCGGGGCCGCGGACGGCCATCACCCGGGCGTCGAGGGCGTACCGGGCCCAGGATTCACGAGGATCGGCCGGGTCGTGCGGAAGGCCCTGTGCGGCGGGGCGGGAGCGGGTGGGGTCGATCGCGGCCCACACGTGCTGGCGGGTCGAGCGCCACATGCTCGGTTCGCCGCGGCGCAGCGGGGAGTTGGCGAACGCGGCGATGAGGACGGGTGCGAGCAGGTGCGCGAGGTGCCAGCGCTCGGTGATCCCGTGGGGGCCCGGCGCATCGGCGCCGATGTCGACGCAGACCTGGACGGAGGCGGTGTTCGACATCATCCAGCGCCCGGCGCGGCCGTCCTGGTCGAACAGCTCTTCCATGGCCTGGTAGCGGGGCGTGCGGAGGACCCTGCGGGGCAGGCGGATCGGGTCGAGGCCGAGGCCGAGGAGTTCGTGGCCCTCGCCGCTCAGGGCCGAGGCGACGCGGAGCCGGTCGGCCTCGAGCTCGGCGAAGCACTCCCCCACCGACGCGGTTGGCCGGGAGCTGAGTTCGACGGCCCCGCCGGGTTCGAAGCTGAGGCGGCTGCTTCGGGGCAGGGCGTCGCGGACGGCGAGCAGGGCCTTGAGGGATTCGGGGTCGAGGCGGCGGCGCCGGTCGGCCGGGCTGCTCACGATCGATTCGACCTCGGCGCCGATCCGCTCCGGAGGTGCGGGTCGGAAGCTTTGGGCCGCAATGTGGTCGAAGGCCGCGTCTACGGTGAGGGGCGGGGCCGCGACGAAGAGCGAGGCGTCGGACATGGGTGACCTCCGAGCGGTTCTTATCCTATCTACTCAATAGGATATGTAGATTTTAGGTCTCGCGTGCCCGCCGCGCAACCTAAGCGGGGGAACCAGGCCCCTTCCTGCGCTGTCAATTCCGCGACACGGACGGGGAACTCGCCGGTCGCGGCCTGCTCGAGCGAGACCTCGTCGAGGACCGAGCGCACCGCCGCGCGGGCGGCGACCCACAGCCGAGGCAGGTTGACCGCGGCCCCTTCATAACTCGTCTCCTCGGGCCGGCGCCCGCGCACCTCGGAGAGCGGCCCGTCGACGGCGCGGAGCACCTCCCCCACCGATATCCGCTCCGGCCCGCGGGCGAGGCGGTAGCCGCCCTCGACCCCGCGGGCGCTCGCGACCAGGTGCGCCCGGCGCAGATCACCGAGGATCACTTCGGCGAACTTGCCGGGCAGGCCCTGCGCGGACGCGAGCGCGCCGGCGGAAATGGTGCGCGGATGGTCGGTCGCCAGGGTGAGGGCGATGCGGACGGCGCACTCGCCGCGTGCGGAGACCTGCATTGCGCCAGGCTCCCTTCATGGTTCTGGGGCGGAACGGAACGTCGACTTGAATCCTACTTGATCGATAGGATATGCTCGCACAGTGAACCGCATCAGCGAACACGCGGAGTCGAGGCGGACCAAGCGCCGCCACATCGACTTCTCACGCTCGGACTCGGCCCTGTGTCGCCCGGGCGGCACCGTCGGCGCCGGTCCAACTCGCTGAGCCGCAAGGCCTCCGAGCTCCCGCCCACGGCGTCGCCCTTCCCGGTACTCCATTCGAACCCGAACGCGAAGGCGCCGCCATGACTCCCGTCCAGACCCACACCCGACCCCCGGTCCACCGCCGCTCCGGCCTCGCGACGATCACCGTCACCATCGAGGTCCCCGCCGACGACCCCCGTCTGGCGCGGCGGATCACCGCCGCCCTCGGCGCGCTCTCCCTGAGCGGCGGCCGCGTCTCGGTCGCCTCCGAGGGCGTCCCGGCCGCGCCGGAAGGCCCGACCGCGCCGCCGCAGGCCTCCGCGCCCCGGCCCGCGCTGGTCATCGACGTGCCCGGCCGCGAGGTTCTGGTGCGCGGCGAACCGGTCGCCCTGACCCGCTTGGAGTTCGAGCTCCTCGCCTTCCTGGCTCGGTACCCCGGGACGGTCCACACCCGAGCGGAACTCCTCGAGTACGTCTGGGAGACACCGGACACGGGCATCCCCGGCCGCACCGTCGACGTCCACGTGCGGCGCCTGCGATCCAAACTCGGCGAATTCGACGGACTCGTGGGCACCGTTCGCGGTGTCGGCTACCGGTTCGCCCGCAGCCGCGACGTGGAGTACCGGACCAGTCCGGCCACTCCCGCAGTTGACCGGCTTCTCAGCATCTAAGAATTCCTAGTATTTCTATAGGAATACTGGTACTGTTCTGTCCATGACGACCGCCGACCTCCTCACGCGGCGGCGCGAGATCGACCAGATGCGCGCCGCCAGCGCCCTGTGTCAGCCGCGAATGCGCTAGAGCGCAGCCCGCCTGGCGCACCGCTGCGCTCGATCCGTTCTCCCACTGCGATTCCCCGCGGGCCCTTCCGGGCCCGTTCCTCGGCACGCCCCTCCGCCGGCCTGCCATCGCCAGCCTCCCATTAAGGACCCTGACGTGACCGCTGCCATCACACTGACCACTGTGGTCGGTAATCCGAAGCGACTCTCCCGCACCCTGACCACCGCCGAAGCCCTGGCCTCGGCCATCGGCTCGACGCTCGGCGCCGAACCGCGCGCCGCCTCGATCGACCTCGCCGAGCTCTACCTGGACGGCATCGAGCCCCCGCACGGCGGGTTCGAGCACGCCGCCGCGCAGATCCATTCGAGCCGCGTGCTCATCGTGGGCACGCCCGTCTACAAGGCCAGCTACACCGGCCTGCTCAAGCTCTTCCTCGACCAGCTGCCGCCGCGCGCCCTCGAAGGGACCCTGGCCGTGCCGGTCACCATCGCCGCCTCGGCCGAGCACCGGCTGCTCGCCGACCTCCAGCTCCGGCCGGTCCTGGCCGAACTCGGCGCGAGCCTCTCGGTGCCGTCGCTGGCACTGCGAGAGAGCGAACTGCGGGACCTGGACGAGCACCTCCGGATCTGGACCGAGGCGAACGCCCCGGTACTGGAGGCCTCGCTCGCATCGGGCCGCAGGCCGGTCGGAGCGGCGGCATGAGCGCGCGCCTCGAAGCCCAGGCCGGGGTCGCCCCCGAATCCTTCCGGTCGCTGTTCCGGGCCCACCCCGCCGGAGTGACCGTGGTGTGCGCCGACGCCGGGTCCGGACCGGCCGGGTTCACCGCCACCTCGCTCACCTCGGTGTCGATCGATCCGCCGCTCGTGTCGTTCGCGATCGCGACCGGATCGTCGGCGTGGCCCGCGGTGCGGGAGGCCGAGAGCCTCACCGTCAACTTCCTGTCCGCCGGGCAGCACGAGATCGCGACCCGCTTCGCCACCAGCGGGATCGACCGCTTCGGCGGCCCCACCCTGTGGTCGCGACTGGAGACCGGCGAACCGGTACTCGACAACGCCCCGTCGTTCCTGCGGGCGGTCGTGACCGATCGCATCGAGGCCGGGGACCATCACGTGGTCCTCGCCCTGGTGGTGGACGCCGAGACCGGCGGCGACCACGAACCGCTGGTCTACCACGCGGGCGGCTACTGCGCCGCGGCTCCGCTCGAATGACCGCCACCCCGGCGGCCGCGTCCGAACGGGCCCGTCCCGTTCGGGCCGGCACCGCCCGACCCCTTGCCCGCGCTGCTCTTGAAAGGCCAATCCCCATGTCGCACAGAACAACTCGACGTACACTGCTCGCCGGCGCGCCCGCCGTCGCCGCGCTGGCCCTCGCCGCTTGCTCCGAAGAGGACGGCGGGCCCGCGCTCGCCGCCGACGCCGACCTGCCGACCGCGGTGCCCGAGGGCACGAAGCTCGTCATCGGCGACCCGTCCCAGCAGGTCGCGTTCGAGCTCTCCGGGCTGGCGTCGCTGCTGACCTTCGATGTGGAGTGGGCGAACATCTCCGGCGGACCCAAGTCCGCCGAAGCCTTCCGCGCCAAGTCGCTCGACCTCTCCTCCGTCGCCGACATCCCGCCGATCCACACCAACTGGACGGGCCTGCCCACTCGGATCGTGGCCGCGGGCGGGCGGATCGACCCGCTCGCGCACCCGATCTACGACCTCGGCGTCGCCCCGGGCGTGGACGTGAAGGCCTTGGAGGACCTGGCGGGCAAGCGGATCGCCTACTCCCCCGGGCAGGCGCAGGGCGCGCTCATCCTGCGGGTGCTCGACGCCTCCGGGCTGAGCCAGGACGACGTGGAGCTGGTGGAGCTCCCGAGCACCGCCGACACCTACTCGAACGCCCTCGCCGGGGGCGAGGTCGACGTCGCCCCGATCGGCGGCACCCAGGTGAAGTCCTATGTGAACAAGTACGGGGCGGACGGAGCGACGACGATCCCGCACGGCCTGCGGGACGACCCGTGGGTGCTCTACGCGCCCGTGGACGTCCTCGAGGACGCCGACAAGGCCGGCGCCATCGCCGAGTACGTGCGCCTGTGGGGCGCGGCCAAACTGTGGACCCGCGCGAACCGGGACGAGTGGATCAACGCCTGGTACGTCGAGCACGAGGGCCTCTCGGTCGAGGACGGCAACTACCTGCACGACCGCGAAGGCGAACCGGACTTCCCCGAGACCTGGGACGAGACCATCGAACGCCACCAGCAGACGATCGAGATCCTCGCCGAGGGCACCGGCAACGACGTGCTCGACGCCGAGGACCTGTACGACCGCCGCTTCGAGGCCCTCGTCGCCGAGGGCATCGCCGAGTACGGCGACGGAGGTGCGTGATGGCCACTGCCGTCAAAGGCGTCGAGAAGGCCGTTGAGCGGCGGCACCACGAGATTCCGCCCGTGGACGACGAGGAGCAGGCGGCCGGACGGGCCTCGCGGCCGCGCGGCAAGCGCCGCCTCGGGCCGGGCAAGGCCATCCCGTTCGGGTACCTCATCGGCCCGCTCCTGCTGCTGGGCGTGTGGTTCTGGGGTTCCGCGGCGGGCTGGATCGACCCGCGGGTGCTCACCGCCCCGTGGACCGTGGCGACCACCGCGTGGGACCTGTGGGAGTCCGGACGGCTCGGCCCCGACCTGCTGGTCTCGGCCCGCCGCTTCGCGTTCGGCCTCGCGTTCGGCGTCGGCGCCGGCCTCGTACTGGCCCTCGTGTCCGGGCTCAGCCGCTGGGGCGAGGCCATCGTGGACGGACCGGTGCAGATCAAGCGGTCCATCCCGAACCTCGCGCTCCTGCCGCTGCTGCTCCTGTGGTTCGGCATCGACGAGCGGATGAAGATCATCACGATCGCGCTCGGCGTGCTCATCCCGATCTACCTCCACACCCACAACGGCCTGCGCTCCATCGACGGCCGCTACGCCGAACTCGCCGAGACGCTGCGGCTGGGGCCCGCGGCCTTCATCGGCCGGGTGGTCCTGCCCGGCGCGCTCCCCGGGTTCTTCCTGGGGCTGCGCTTCGCCGTCACGGCCTCCTGGCTGTCGCTCGTCGTGGTCGAGCAGGTCAACGCCACCAGCGGCATCGGCTACATGATGCTGCTGGCCGGCACGTACGGGCAGACCGACGTCATCATCGTCGGCCTCGTCCTCTACGGGCTGCTCGGCCTCGGCTCCGACGCCATCGTCCGCATCGCCCAGAGGAGGGTCCTGTCATGGCGACGCACACTCGAGGACTGACCGCGGCCACCGCGGTTCGCATCCGCGACCTGCACCGCTCCTTCACCGACGACCGGCCGGTCCTCTCAGGACTCGACCTCGTCATCGAACCCGGCGAGTTCGTCGCACTCCTGGGCCGCAGCGGTTCGGGCAAGTCGACCCTCCTGCGGGCCCTCGCGGGCCTGGACCAGGACGCGCAGGGCACGGGCGACATCGAAGTGCCCGAACAGGTCTCGGTGGTCTTCCAGGACTCGCGGCTGCTGCCGTGGCAGCGGGTCCTGCGCAACGTCGTCATCGGGCTCGACGGCCCGAACGCCAAGGAGCGGGGCCGCGAGGCCCTCGCCGAGGTGGGCCTGGCCGGACGCGAGCGGGCCTGGCCCCGCGAGCTCTCCGGCGGCGAGCAGCAGCGCGTGGCGCTCGCCCGCTCGCTGGTGCGCGAACCGCAGCTGCTCCTGGCCGACGAGCCCTTCGGGGCCCTGGACGCCTTGACCCGCATCAAGATGCACGGGCTCCTGCGGGCCCTCTACGAACGCCACAAGCCCGCCGTCCTGCTCGTCACCCACGACGTCGACGAGGCGATCGTCCTCGCCGACCGCGTCCTGGTCCTGGACTCCGGGCACGTGCGCACCGAGCGGCGCGTCGACCTCGACGGCCGTCGCGACCCGTCGGACCCCCACTTCGCGGCCATCCGCACCGAACTGCTCGCCGCGCTCGGCCTGGCCGGCGGCGCCGAGATCAAACAGGAGGAATCATGAGCGGTCACCCGAGGCAGTTGCACCTCAACGCTTTTCTGATGAACACCGGCCACCACGAGGCCTCGTGGCGGCTCCCCGAATCAGACCCGTACGCCTCCACGAACATCGCGCACTACGCGAAACTCGCGCGGATCGCCGAGCGCGGCAAGCTCGACTCGGTGTTCTTCGCCGACTCGCCGTCGCTGTGGGGCACCATCGGCCGGCGGCCGTCCGCGTCCCTGGAGCCCACGGTGGTCCTCGCCGCACTGGCCGCCGTCACCGAGCACATCGGACTCATCGCCACCGCTTCGACGACGTACAACGAGCCGTACAACCTGGCCCGGCGCTTCGCTTCGATCGACCACCTCTCCGGCGGCCGCGCCGGGTGGAACATCGTGACCACCGCGACCCTCGACGCCGCGCGCAACTTCAACCTCGACGAGCTCCCCGACCACGCCTCGCGCTACGCCAGGGCCGAGGAGTTCCTCCAGGTGGCCAAGAAGCTCTGGGACTCCTGGGACGACGCGGCGATCCTGGGCGACAAGGAGCAGGGCTTGTGGGGCGACGAGCGCCTGGTCTACCCCGCCGACCACGCGGGCGAGCACTTCCAGGTGGCAGGGGCGCTCAACGTGCCGCGCTCGCCGCAGGGGCATCCGCTGCTCGTGCAGGCCGGATCCTCTGAGGACGGCAAGGCGTTCGCGGCGCTCCACGCGGAGGCGATCTTCACCGCGCAGCAGACCCTCCGAGAGGCCCAGGCGTTCTACGCCGACATCAAGCGGCGGGCCGCGGCGGCCGGGAGGGATCCCGACGGGGTGCTCGTCCTGCCGGGCATCGTCCCGGTCATCGGCGACACCGAAGCCGAGGCCCGTGAACTCGAGGCCGAGCTCGACCGGCTCATCGTCCCCGAGTACGCCCTGGGCAACCTCGCCCGGCTCCTCAAACTCGATCCGTCCGAACTGGACCTCGAACGGGAGCTGCCCGAAACGCTGCCGAGCGAGGACGAGATCGAGGGTGCCAAGAGCCGCTTCACGCTCATCGTGGAACTGGCCCGGCGCGAGCGCCTCACGGTGCGCCAGTTGATCGGCCGCCTCGGCGGCGGCCGCGGGCACCGCACCTTCAGCGGTACGCCCGAGCAGGTCGCGGAGGCGATCTTCGAGTGGTTCGACGACGGCGCGGCCGACGGGTTCAACATCATGCCCGCGGTCCTGCCCTCGGGCCTGGAGGCGTTCGTGGACCGGGTGGTCCCGATCCTCCAGGAGCGCGGGCGCTTCCGCACGGAGTACACCGGCTCGACGCTCCGCGAGCACTACGGACTCGCCCGCCCGGAGAACCCGCGGCGGCGCGAGGCGCTCGAATCCGCGGTCAAGGGCGTCCTCGCCCACGCCCGCTAGCGGCAGGGGCGCATCGGGTCCGATGCGCCCCTTTCGCGTCCCAATGCGTGGAACGCACGCATGTCGGCGAGCGTTGTGCGAGCTCCCGCCCCGAACAGCGGCCCAATTACTGGGACGGGGGTTGCTCGCACGCGATCCGCGAACCTAGAATTCCTACTAGTTTGATCTAGTTAATCGAACTAGTAGGAATCATGCCCTCTCAATCAGAAAGCCTCCCATGAGCATCAGACGACGAAGTGTCATCGCAGCCGCAGGCGCGGCCCT
Source organism: Glycomyces luteolus (assembly GCF_027622875.1). Taxonomy (GTDB): domain Bacteria; phylum Actinomycetota; class Actinomycetes; order Mycobacteriales; family Micromonosporaceae; genus Glycomyces; species Glycomyces luteolus. Next base: position 120,636 of record NZ_JAPZVP010000005.1, read on the forward strand.
CACCGCGGCCCCGGTGCTGGCCGCCTGCGGGAACGACGGCGGCAGCGGCTCCGAGGCCGCCGCCGAAGCCGACGGCGCGACCGCCAGCGGCACGATCCGCCTGGGCTACTTCGGGAACGTCACCCACGCCCCCGCCCTCGTCGGCCTCGAAGCCGGCGTCTTCAACGACACGCTGCCCAGCGCCGTCACCATCGAAGCGACCGTCTTCAACGCAGGTCCCTCCGCGATCGAAGCCCTTTTCAACGGCGCCATCGACATCACCTACATCGGCCCGAACCCGGCCATCAACGGCTGGGCCCAGTCCGGCGGCGAAGCCCTGCACATCATCGCGGGCTCCACCTCCGGCGGCGCCGGGCTCGTGGTGCACGAGTCGATCACCACCGCCGAAGACCTGCGCGGCAAGGCCCTCGCGACCCCGCAACTGGGCAACACCCAGGACGTGGCGGCCCGCTACTGGCTCAAGGAGCAGGGGTTCGAGACCGACGAGAGCGGCGGCGGCGACGTCGCCGTCACCCCGATCGAGAACTCCGAGGTCGCCGCCGCCTTCGACGAAGGCGTGGTGCAGGCGGCCTGGGCCGTCGAGCCGCGCTACTCGGATCTGGTCCTCAAGCACGGCGCCGTCGAGTTCCTCAACGAGCGCGAGCTGTGGGAGGGCGGCGAATTTGTCACCACCCACGTCATCGTCTCGAAGACCTTCCTCGATGAGCAACCGGCCCTGGTGAAGGCGTTCCTGGAGGGCCACTTGGCCGCCCTCGACTACATCGCCGCGAATCCCGAGGAGGCCCGGACGGCCTCCAACGACCGCATCGAGGCGCTGACGGACAAGCGCCTCGACGACGCCGTGATCGCCGCGGCCTTCGAGAACCTGAGCTTCACCGCCGACCCCGTCGCCGCCTCTCTGCAGGGCAGCAAGGACCACGCCGTCGAGGTCGGGCTGCTGGAAGAGGTGGACCTCAAAGGCATCTACGCACTCGACGCCCTCAACCAGGTGCTCTCCGACCGCGGCGACGCCGAGGTCTCGGCAGGTGACCTGGGATGAGCCTGATCCGCGCGGCGAAGCCGCAAGGCACGGGCGCGCGGGTCGGCGACGCCGCCCGGGCCTCCGGAGCCGTGGTGCTGACCGATGTGGTCAAGCGCTACGGCCGGGGCCCGGGCGCCGTCACGGCCCTCGACGGCGTCTCACTGCGCGTCGAGCCCGGCAGCTTCACCTGCCTGCTCGGCGCCTCCGGCTGCGGCAAGAGCACCCTGCTCTCGCTCGTGGCCGGACTCGACGACCTGACCGCCGGATCCATCGACGACGTGGAGCGGCCGGTCGCGATGATGTTCCAGGAACCGGCGCTGTTCCCGTGGCTCACCGTCGCGGGCAACGTCGAACTCGCACTGCGCGTGAGGGGCGTCGGTCGGGCTGAACGACGCCAGCGCGCCGCGGAGCTGCTGGACACGGTGCGGCTGGAGGGCTTCGCGCACAAGCGGCCGCACGAGCTCTCGGGCGGCATGCGGCAGCGCGTGGCGCTCGCGCGGGCGCTGGCGCAGGATGCGTCGGTGCTGCTCATGGACGAGCCCTTCGGGGCACTCGACGCCATGACCCGCGACATCCTGCACGACGAGTTGGAGCGGATCTGGCGCGAGCGGGAGCTCACGGTCCTGTTCGTGACGCACAACGTGCGTGAGGCGGTGCGCCTGGGCGACCAGGTGGTGCTGCTGAGCTCGCGGCCGGGCCGGGTGCTCAACGTCTACGACGTGGCGATGGACCGGCCGCGCAGGATCGACTCGGCTCCCGTGGCGAACCTGGCGGCCGAGATCACCGACGCACTGCGAGCAGAGGTGTCGCGCCATGCCGGTTGAGACGGTCGAAGTGGAGCGGGACCCGTCCCGCAAATGGGTCTCCGGGCTCGACGAGCTCGAGAAGACCCCGGTCACCGAGACCCGGTGGGGGCGCCTGGGCGCGAAGCTGTGGGCCGGCACCTGGCCGAAGGTGCTGGCGCTGGTCTTCGTGGTCGGGGCCTGGCAGCTGCTGTTCCTCAGCGGGTGGAAGGCGTCGTGGGTCCTCCCCGCGCCGCTGACGGTGTGGCAGGACCTGAGCGAGTACGCCGCCACCGCGGACTACTGGCAGGCCATCCTCATCACCTTGCAGCGGGCCCTGACCGGTTTCGCGCTGTCGGTGGTGATCGGCACGCTGCTCGGGATCGCGGTGGCCCGGTTCAAGCCGCTGCGGGCGGCGATCGGCTCGCTGATCACCGGTCTTCAGACGATGCCGTCGATCATGTGGTTCCCGCTGGCGATCCTCCTGTTCCAGATCTCCGAGTCGACCATCATGTTCGTGGTGGTCCTCGGGGCGGTGCCCTCGATCGCCAGCGGCATCATCTCCGGGATCGACTATGTGCCGCCGGCGTGGAAGCGGGTCGGTGCGGTGCTGGGCATGAAGGGCCTGAACCTGTACCGGCACGTGGTCCTCCCCGCCACGCTGCCCTCGTTCGTCTCGGGCCTGAAGCAGGGCTGGGCGTTCGCGTGGCGGTCCCTCATGGCGGGCGAGCTGCTGGTGATCGTGGCCGGGCAGGGCTCGATCGGGGCGCTCATGCAGGGCGCCAGGGAGTTCAACGACGCGGCGCGGGTGCTCACTTGGATCATCACGGTCCTGGCCATCGGCATCGTGGTGGACGCGTTCTTCCGCGCCGCGGACAGTCGCATCCGCTCGTCCTGGGGCCTGCATCAGGACAGCTGAGCGGCCACCGTTCTTCCCCGCCGGGTGTCGCGCACCTTCACCCGGCGGGGGACCGTTCTCGATCGGTTCGAGCCCGTTCTCCCGGATCGCCACCCCGTCGCCCGAGACCGTCGGCGGCCGGGTTCCCGATCAGCTCGCGGGAACCCGGCCGTCGGCCACTGCCGCTCTCTCGAAGGGCCGCTTGCGGTTCAGGATCCCGGCGGGAGGTTGACCGTCATGACGAGGCTGCAGGTGCCGGTGCCCGCTCCGCGGTAGGCGTGCGGGACGTCGCCTCCGAAGGCAGCGGTCTGGCCCGCTTCGAGCTCGTGTTCGGCGCCGTCGACGACGAGGACCATCCGGCCGTCGACGACGCTGACGGTCTCCTGCACGCCCGCCTGGTGCGGGTGGCTGGCGTACTCGTCCCCCGGTTCGAGCCGCCAGCGCCAGACCTCGACCGGGGCCGGGCCGGGGGTGGTGAGCATGAGCCGGGCCTCGCCGCCGTGCTCGCCGGTCCACAGTGGCGCGATGGCCTCGGCGGTGGCGATGCGGACGCGGTCCCCGGCGGTGCCTTCCATGAGGGCGGAGACGGAGACGCCGAGGGTGTCGGCGAGCCGGACGAGAGTGGCGAGGTTGGGGTTGCCCTGGGCTTTCTCGAGGCCGACGAGCGCGCCTTTGCTGACGCGGGCGCGGCGGCCGAGTTCGTCGAGGGAGAGGCCCGCTCGGACGCGGGCGGCCTTGACGTTGGTCGCGACGGTTCGCAGCGCCGCCTCCGCCTCGCTCATGGGCTCGCCTCTCCTGACGCGTAGGTCACTGGAATAGTTCAAGCGGTCGTTTGACTGACCGCCGTCGGTCGTTCTACTATTCTACTCGGTCGTTTCGATAAAGAATGGTGGGATGCCGTGATCGCGCTCGTGCTCGCCCTGGGCAGCTCGCTCGCCTACGGCTGCGCGGATTTCCTCGGCGGCCTCGGCGCGAGGAAGGCGAACGTGCTGCAGACGGTGATGGTGGCGGCCCCGGCGAGCCTCGTAGTCGAGCTGCTGCTGTGGCCGCTGCTCGGGGCCTCGTTCGATCCGGCGACCGCGGTTTGGGGCGCGGCCTCGGGCGTCGCTTCGGCGGCGGCGTTCGTGCTGCTCTACCGCACGCTGGCGATCGGCCCGATGAACGTGCTCTCGCCGATCACGGCGCTCGTCTCGGCGGCACTGCCGGTCGGGGTGGGCCTGCTCCAGGGCGAGCACTTGGCGATGGCCGGGATGCTGGGCCTGCCGCTCGCACTGGTGGCGGTGGTGCTGGTGAGCGCCGGGCCGGGGATGCGGTCGTCGCGGCCTTCGCGCATCGCGCTGCTGCTGGCGTTCGGCGCGGGCGCGGCGATCGCGCTGCAGCTGGTGTTCCTGCACCAGGCGCCCGCCGGGAGCGGGGTCGGACCGCTGATCGTCGGCCGGGCCGTTTCGTCGGCGCTCACGTTGAGCGCGGCGTTCCTGTTGCGCCGCAGGCTGGGTGCGGAGCGGCCCGCTTACGCGATGCCGGCCGCGGCGGGCGCGCTCGACTCGGTCGCGAACCTGCTGTTCCTGCTGGCGGCGCGGGGCGGCGATCTGGCGGTCGTCGCCGTGATCGTGGCCTTGTACCCGGCCGGCACGGTGCTGCTGGCCCGCAAAGTGCTGGAGGAACGCCTGCATCGGGGTCAGCTCATCGGCCTCGGCACGGCGGCCGCCGCGGTCAGCCTTCTGGCGCTCAACTGAGAGCGCCGCGCTAGGCCTTCTCGAGGAGCTGCTTGAGAGCCTCCAGGTTGGCGGCCACCGCGTTCTTGACCCGGGCCGCCGCCAGCGGTGCGATGAGCCGCGCCGGACCGGAGGCCTGGAGGTCCATCGAGTTGGTGAGGACGGTGCCGCCGTCGGCTGGGGCCAGCGCGTACGTGATCTCGCCGTGGAACGGACCGAGGACGCCCTGGATCGAGAGCCTGGTGTCCGGCTCGAAGCCGGTGATCTCCAAGGCTTCCTCGGCGTGGGCGGGGATGGTGCGGACCTGCGCGTACTGCGAGCCGACCCCAACGGGGCCGTCCGAGGTCTTGCGGGTCTCGCCGATCGCATAGTTCCAGCGGGGAATGTTCTCGAGGTCGGCCAGGTAGGCGAAGACCTCGGCGGGCCGGCGGTCGATCGTGATCGTGTTGGCGAACTGCATGAGAACTCCTCACCGAACGGAGCGGAGTCTCCGGCCTTCCCCGCACACTACGCGCTCGGACGTGCCGCCGCGAGCTCGGAGGACGGGCGGCCGGCGGTGCGGCGTTCGGCCGCACCGGAGGCGGCGGCCACGGCGAGGGCGGTGAGGCCCAGGGCCACGCCGATCCACACTGGAGCGATGAGGCCGAGGCCGCCGTCGATGGCGAGGCCGCCGAACCAGGCGGAGAGCGCGATGCCGACGTTGAAGGCCGCGGCGTTCACCGAGGAGGCCAGCGCGGGAGCCTCCTTCGCGACGTCCATGACGCGGGTCTGGAAGACCGGGACCATCGCGAATCCGGCCGCGCCGAGGACGAACACCATGATCGCGGCCGAGACCGCGTACTGGGCCGCGAAGGCGAATACCGCCAAGGCGGCGGTGGCGGCGATGATGGTGCCGTAGAGGGTCGGCATGAGCGCGCGGTCGGCGAGGCGGCCGCCGAGGAGGTTGCCGCAGGTGAGGCCGATGCCGAAGAGGATCAGGAGCCAGGGCACGGCGGCCGTGTCGAATCCGGAGACGCGGGTGAGGATCGGTTCCAGGAAGGTGATGGCGGCGTAGGCCGCGCCCCAGCCGAGCATCGTGACCGTCAGGACGCGCCAGACCTGCGGCCTGCGGAAGACCCCGAGTTCGGTGCGCAGGGAGCCGCCGGTGTCGCCGGGCCGGGAGGGCACGAACGCGATGATCGCCGCCAGCGAGACCGCGCCGATGATCGCGATGCCCCAGAACGCCGCGCGCCAGCCGAGCTGCTGGCCGAGGGCGGTGCCGAAGGGCACGCCGACGACGTTCGAGAGGGTCAGGCCGGTCATCATGAGCGCGATGGCGCGGGAGCGCCGTTCGGGGGCGACGAGGCCGGCGGCCATGATCGGGCCGATGCCCATGAACGCGCCGTGGCAGAGGGCGGAGACGACGCGGCCGGTCATGAGGACGCCGTAGTCGGGGGCCTCCGCGGCGAGCACGTTGCCGGCGATGAAGAGGCTCATGAGGATGACGAGCATGGTCTTGCGCGGCAGGCGGGTCCCGGCGGCGGTCATGAGGGGGGCGCCGATCGCGACTGAGGCGGCGTAGCCGGTGACGAGGAGTCCGGCGGTGGAGATCGAGACGTTGAGGTCGTCGCCGAGCGGGCCGAGAAGGCCGACTACGACGAATTCGGTGAGGCCGATCCCGAACGCGCCCAAAGCGAGCGCTCCGAGGGCGAACATGCGGCGGCGTTTGGAGGCTGGCATCGCGCTCAAGTATTCGCCACCGCCGCGTAGTTTGTCGAGTGGTTTTTCCAACCGTTGACAAAACAAGTCGACACGGAAAATGCGTAGGCTGGGCCCGTGGCACAGAGCGAACCGAACCGGACCGGCGGCACCGAGCACTCCACCAAGGGCGCGTATGTGACCGGCGGCGAGTTCACCAGGGACACCAACTACATCGAGGACCGCATCGTCGCCGACGTCGACGCGGTGCGGGCCGCCCCCGTGGAGCCGCACTCCAAGATCGGCGACCCCCGCATGGCCGGGCTCACCGAGGGCGCGCACGCCTGGCCGGTCGAACCGGGCCGCTACCGGCTCGTGGCCGCGCGGGCCTGCCCATGGGCGCACCGGTCGATCATCGTCCGCCGCCTCCTCGGCCTCGAATCGGTGCTCTCGCTGGCGACGCCCGGCCCCGTGCACGACGTCCGCTCGTGGACGTTCGACCTGGGCCCCGACGGCCGCGATCCCGTGCTGGGCACCGAACGGCTGCAAGAGCACTACTTCAAGCGCTTCCCCGAGTACCCGCGCGGCATCACCGTCCCCGCGATCGTCGACGTGCCCACGGGCGAGGTGGTCACCAACAACTACCCGCAGCTGACCTTCGACCTCTCGACCCAGTGGGCCGCCCACCACCGCGAGGGTGCGCCCGACCTCCTCCCGGCCGGTCTCGTCGACGAGATGCTCCCGGTGATCGAGCGGATCTTCACCGAGGTCAACAACGGCGTGTACCGCGCGGGTTTCGCCGGATCGCAGCGCGCCTACGAACTGGCGTACCAGCGCCTGTTCAAGGCCCTCGACTGGCTGGAGGAGCGCCTCGCCGACCGCCGGTACCTGATGGGCGACCACATCACCGAAGCGGACGTGCGGCTCTTCACGACCCTCCTCCGCTTCGACCCGGTCTACCACGGCCACTTCAAATGCAACCGGAGCAAGCTCACCGAGATGCCGGTCCTGTGGGCGTACGCGCGCGACCTCTTCCAGACCCCCGGCTTCGGGGACACCGCGGACTTCGACCAGATCAAACGGCACTACTACGTGGTGCACGAGGACATCAACCCGACCCAGGTCGTGCCCGCCGGCCCGGACCTCGAGAACTGGCTCTCCGAGCACGGCCGGGAGTCCCTGGGCGGCAGCCCCTTCGGTGAAGGCACCGCACCTGGACCCGTCGCGCCCGAGGAGCGCCCGCCCGGGGCGAACCCGCTCTACTGAGCGGTCACCAGCTCGCGGTGACCCCGATCCGGCGCTCCCACTCCGCGACGGCGGGGCCGTCCGGGTCCCAGCGCCGACAGAACTCGCGCAGTTCGACGCACCGGTCGACCATGGCGGCCCGGCGGAGCGGCCAGTCCGGGACGGGCGCGCCGTAGGCCGCGAAGAAGGCGTCGAGCGCGGCGACCCGGTCCGGATGGTGCATCCGCACGATCCACTCGCACCACGCCAGGTCCTCGACCGGGTCGCCGAGATGCGCGAACTCCCAGTCGACCACCGCGGTGACAGCGAAGGTGCCGGGATCGAGCAGGAGGTTGTTCGGCCCGAAGTCGCCGTGGACCAGGACGCCCTCGCCGAGGGAGGAGGCCACCGCGTGGATGCGGCGCAGGACCGTCCCGCAGGAGCGCAGCACGGCCGCGGCATCGGTGTCCAGGAGTTCTTGTCCCGGTGCGCCCTCGACGAAGCCGAGCGTCAGCGCGCCCTCGCCCGCGCCGAGCAGCGGGGGGACCGGGATCGTCCCGGCGAGGTCGGTGATCAGCAACCGCTCGCGCTCGAGGCGCAGGGCGGCATCAGGTCCTTGGTAGTGCTTCACGACGGTGGCCCGGTCGCCGTTGGTCAGGTTCGTGTAGCCGTGCGGGAGTCGACGCATCTGCCGAGTATGCGGCGGCGGTACCCGGGTGGGCGAGCGGTTGAACGGCGATGGAACTCCTGGTTCGCGGTGTGAAGTGGGGCCGTTACCGTGGTCTGACCGCCCGCGCTCGGTTACGGTTGCCCCGACCGCCGCAGTCCAGGACGGAAGGCCCGCCGTGATCTACAGCCTCTTCGACTCCGCCGCCGCGTACCAGCCGAGCGAGGCCGAGCAGTCCGAGCCCGTGCCGCCGATCGAGGCGGTCCTGTTCGACTTCAGCAACACCATCTTCAAGCTCATCGACGCGGGCACCTGGCTGCGCCGTGTCGCCGCCGAGACCGGCCGCCCGATCGACGACGCGCTGATCGAGAAGACCGCCGCGCAGCTCGGCGAGGCCTACCGGATTCCCGAGGTCGCCGCCCTGCAGGTCGGCCGCGACGAGTCCGCCGAACAACACCGTGTGGCACTGCTCGGCTGGTTCGAGCACGTCGACTTCCTCCAAGGCGTCGAAGCCGAGGCGTACGCTGCGATCGCCGCCCCCGACGCCTGGGTCCCCTACCCGGACACCGAGCCGCTGCTGCGCGAGCTGCGCCGCCGCGGGATCAAGACCGGCATCGTCTCCGACTTCCCCTGGGACGTGGGCGTCCACATGGAGCACTTCGGCCTCGCCGACCTCATCGACGTCCGCGTCGTGTCCTACCAGTTCGGCACCGAGAAGCCCGACCCCGTGCTCTTCCGCGCCGCCTGCGAGCGCCTCGGCGTCGACCCGCGCCGCACGCTCATGGTCGGCGACAACCCGGCAAAGGACGGCGGCGCGGCCGCGAGCGGCCTGCGCGCGTACATCCTCCCGGGCGAGGTCCGCACCGGCGAACGCGGCCTGGCTCACGTGCTCGGCTTCTTGGACCAGCACGGCCTCCGCTGAGGACAGTTCGACCTGACCTGCCGGTTTGACTTGGAGTGCACTCCAAGTCATAGCGTCGGGGCATGAACGAAAAGCAGCAGCCGATCAATTCGGGCTTCGACAACCGTTCCACCGCCGCCGAAGTGCTCGACGGCCTCGACCTCACCGGCAGGACCGCCGTCGTCACCGGCGGCTACTCCGGCATCGGCCTGGAGACCACGCGGGCCCTCGCGAACGCCGGGGCCGAGGTCATCGTCCCCGCGCGGCGGCCCGACCTCGCCGCCGCGAACCTCGACGGCATCGCGAACACCGAAGTGGACGAACTCGACCTCGCCGACCTCGCCAGCGTCCGGCGATTCGCCGAACGCCGGATCGCAGACGGGCGGCGCATCGACCTGCTCGTCAACAGCGCGGGCATCATGGCCTGCCCCGAGACGCGCACCGAGCGGGGCTGGGAACTCCAGTTCGCCACCAACCACCTCGGGCACTTCGCGCTCGTCAACCGGCTCCTGCCGCTGCTCGAAGGCGCACGCGTCGTCTCGGTCTCCTCCAACGGCCACCGCCAGTCGCCGATCCGCTGGGACGACCCGCACTTCACCACCGGATACGACCGGGGCCAGGCGTACGGCCAGTCGAAGACCGCGAACGTGCTGTTCGCCGTCGAACTCGACCGCCTCGCCGCGGCCTCGGGGATCCGGGCGTTCTCGCTGCACCCGGGTGCGATCCTGACGCCGCTCCAGCGGTACTTCAGCGAGGCCGAGCAGCGCGAGATCGGCTGGATCGACGAGCACGGCAATCCCCCGGCGCACTTCAAGTCCACGGAGGCCGGTGCCGCGACCCAGACGTGGGCGGCGACCTCGCCGAAACTCGACGGGCTGGGCGGGCTCTACCTGGAGGACTGCGAGGTCGCCGAAGTCAACCCCGACCTCGACGCCGGTTCGGGCGTGCGACCCCACGCGATCGACCCCGACCAGGCGCAGCGGCTCTGGGCGTTCTCGGCCGAGCTCACCGGGGTGAACGCCTTCGCCTGAGCCGCGTCCCCGGGACCCGATCGGCTGCACTCCAAGGGGTTGTGTCCGTTTCGGGTTCCGGGGAGAATGTGGCCGATGACGGAGAATCGGATCCTGCTCCTCAGCGTCGACGTCGACGAAGGACGGATGGTCATCGCACGGAACAACCCCGACAACGCCCGCCAAGTGGTGGTGATGGTACCCGGCATCAGCGCGGGCATCGACTCCATGAGCACACTGACCCAGCGGGCCGAGGACCTCTTCCGGAAGCTCGCCTCGCACCATCAGGACGACTCGCTCAGCGTCATCACCTGGATGGACTACGTGGCGCCCGATTCCCCGGCCCAGGCCCGGGACGCGCGGTACGCCGCCCCAGGGGCTGCCAGGCTCGCGCGGATGCTCATCGAACTGCCGATCACCGCGGAGCGATTCGGGCGCTGGCGCGCGCCGGCCCGGACCACGGTCATCGCGCACGGTTACGGCGGCCTGGTCGCGGGCATCGCCGCCAAGCAGTACGGGCTCCAGGCGGACGCCCTGGTGCTGCTCGGCTGCCCGGGCGCGGGGGTCGCCTCGGCGCGGGAACTGCGGATGGACGGGCGGGTCTACGCGACACCGTCCGATATAGACGGTGACGGGACTCCGGCCGGAGTGCACGGCCCTCGGCCGGACGCTCCCGCGTTCGGGGCGACCGTCCTGAGGCCCGGACCGCTGTCGTACCAAGGCGACCCGGTGGTGCGATACGTGCCGGAGCTGCGCCGGATCGTCTTCGGGCCGACTTAGGGTCTGGCTCACGCCCCGAAGTGCAGGTGCGAGGCCCACAGCGACGGCGTGGCCGGATAGCGGTCGCGCTGCAATCGCACTGCCCGGTGCAGCGAGCGCGCCGCGCGGGCCGTCTCGGGGCGGCCGGTCCGAGGATCGATCATGTCCGTGTAGAAGTCCTCGGCGATCTCGACCGCGATCTCGTCGTCGACTTCCCACAGGGTCGCGACTACCTGAGGGAAGCCCGCCGCCTGCATGGCCGCGGCGAGGTGCATGCCCTCCTCCAGCAGCCGTTCGGTCGCGTTCAGGGCGGTGTGGCAGGCGGAGAGGAAGGCGAGCGCTGCGCCTTCGAAGTCGATCGAAGCGAGCTGCGCGACCGTGAGCGGCCGGTCCTTGTAGTCGTGTAGCACGAGGCGGCTGGCGGCCGGGTCGTTGAGGTCGAAGCTGCCGTGGCACGCGAAGTGGGCGATGGACCGGCCCGGCAGCGCGGCGAGCACGCGGTCGCGATCGGGCTCGTCCACAACGAGCGCTTCCGGCAGGAGTTCGGCCAGCATCTCGGTCTCCTCGGGCACATGCCGCAGGTCGCTCATGCCCGGCGTGGTGGGCATGGGGACGATCAGGGAGCCTCGGGCCCCACCGGTCGCCTGCCGCGACCGCGCGTGGCGCAGGGCTTTCACGGTGGGCGTGTAGGAGGACACGGCGCGGTCGAGAACCGTCATGCCGCTTCCGGGCTGATCGTGGTGACCGGCGGCGTGCAGCGGGAGCAGGCCAAGGTAGCCGCCGGGCGCCCACCAGATCCGGGGCAGCGGTGCGTCGCCCGGGGCGGTGCCGTCGATGCCGAGCGCGTCGAGGACGGGACCGGTGACGTTGTCCCACAGCCATTTCAGGACATCGGTCAGCGTCTGCTGCGCTCTGATGCGGTCCCCCGCCGGGTCGTGGGCTTCGCGCAGCGCGACATGGAACTCGTTGGCCTGGTCGGTGACCGTGGCGGCATTGACCCCAGGCAGGTCCAGCGCACTGACGTCCTCAGTGGAAATCAAGAGTGCGGTGCCGCCGCTCGCCAGGTTGAAGCAGACGATCGGGCCCTGGGCGGCAACGGCGAACAGGTCGTCAACGTCCGGCGGCATCGCGAAGTCGGCGAAACCGTCGAGTCTGCGGATCTCCCTCAGCAGCGCTTCCAGCCCGGCCGCGGTGTCGATACGGTCGTCGTCGGCCGGAACGGTGGCATCGGGGTCCCTGTCGAGCGCGTCACGAAGCATCGTGAAGCGTTCTGCCAGTGCGGGATCCGCGGCCCGGAGCTCGGCGAGCCCGCCGCGGGTGTCCAGGACCCGTCCGAGCAGCACCGCTCGCCCCTGCTCGAGCAGCGCGAGTGCCCGGCGGGCCCGCTCCTTCGTCGGACGGGAGGGGTCGACCAGCGCGAGCATCGCCGCGTCACCCGCGACCCCGGCCATCGACGCCATCGCCTGCTGCTGCTCACCGCGGCCCATCCGGCGCGGCGCCACATCGGTGAGGAGTCCGACCGCGACTGCGAGCACGTCGGCGGCGAGCGCCAGATCCTCCGGCTCGTAGTCCTCGAACTCCCTTGCGGTTTCGACGGCGTTGACCGCCAGCCAGCCGACCCGCTTCGCGGCCTGGACCCTGTACTGCGGTGGCGCGACCGGCATACGGACCAGTTCCGCCAGCACACGCAGTGCTTCCTTGCGGTCCTCCTCGCGACCCTCGTCGCCCCGGGAACCGGGCAACCGGTTGGGGCGCTGGACCCGCATCAGCAGCACCTCGCCGAGCGTGAAAAGCCATTTCGGACGGTCGACGCCCTCGGGGTCCGCATCGACGGCCTGGCGCGCGGCGTCAACGGCCTCATCGAGCTCCTCGTAGAGGTACCGCTCCGCCTTGAACCGGTCGAGCAGGACCATGGCGAGATTGCCGTAGGCGTGCGACCACGGCCCGAGGCGAACGGCCCGGCGGGCCAGTTCCAGGGCCTCCTCGAGGTCCGATTCCTCCTGCGTGGCGTTGGCCCGGTGCCGAAGAGCGTCGCTCAGGGGCACCATGCGGCCGGCGGATTCAGGTTCGCGTTCGAGCGCCGCTCGGTAGTGGACCACCGCCTCGTCGATGTCCGCCGGGTCGTAGGTGAGGAGGAACCGGAGTTTCAACGCCGCGGCCAGCGCTTCCGGGCCTCCCGCTCCGGCCCGGCCCTCTCCGCCCCATCGGTCGGCCGCCTCCCGCCGCAACCGCACCAGGGTGTCCGCGTCGGCTTTCGCGTTCGTCCACTCGAAGCGGTGCGCCAGGTAGTCCTCGATCATGACGTGGAGATCGTCCGGGCCGAGTCGCGTGGACGGCAGCTGACCGGTGCGGGTCCGCGAGGCCAGAAAATGCCCGCGGATCGCCTCGCCCGGCTGATCGTGCGCCGCAAGCGCCCTCTTTGCGAGGCTGATCGCCAGGTCGAGGTCGCCCAGGTCGCCGCTCTTGCGCGCCCAGTCATGCAGGACGACGGCCAGGTTGTAGAGGAGGCTCGACGCGGACGCCGCGGGCGCTTCGGCCGCGGCCGCCCTGGCGTGATCGGCGGCCTCCGCGAGGTCGGACCGCGAATGTCTGAGGCTGTAGAGGGCGTGGAGGACGCAGCTCAGATCGGTCCGGTGCACCAGTCGGCCGGTGCCGTCGGATGCGGCGGCCAGCGCCTCCCGCAGGGCGGAGACGGCCGCCTCGAGGTCCGCTGCCGCGTCGGTGGTTGCGTAGCGGGTGAAGAGCGATTGGGCGAGGCGGGAGCGGCGTTCGCTCAGCGCCGGGTCCGCCGCCGGGGTCGCCTCGACGATCTTCGTTCTCGTGGCGATCAGCTCGTCCAGGTCGCGGGTTTCGCCGCGGTGCTCCCATCGTGCCCACAGTGCCTGGTCGAGCTGCTGGAGCGCCCCCCGCCCGCCGCCGCGCGTCGCCGGGTCGAAGGCGGCGCCTCGGCGGGCGACTTCGACGGCCTCATCCAGGTCCGCTTCGGCATCGGACTTGCTGAAGCGGGCCAGCAGCGCGATGCTCAGGCTGGTGATCACGAACGCTTCTGTCGGGCTGGCGGCTGATCGCCGGCTGACCGCCACGAGTTCGTCCAGGTCCTCGATGGTGGTGTCGGCCATGAAGCGGGAGGCGCGGTCGAACAGGAGCCCGGCGAGCCGGTGGGAGTGTTCGGGTTTGGGTGTCGCGCTGAGTTCGATCACGCGGCGTGCCGCCAATATGGCCGAGTCGAGGTCGGCGACCGATCTGTTGAGAGTGGACCTTTCCTGGAGCACGTCTGCGAGCAGTTCCAGCCGCATACCCGCATCGGGCCGTCCCTCACCGGTCCGTACGGCCTCCTTGGCGACCTGCACTGCTTCGAGCAGCACCGGCGGCGACCCGGTGGACTGGTATTGGAAGTACAGCGCGTTGGCGAAGTTGTAAAGGGCCAATTCACGATCGGGTGCGTCCGACTGCGCATGTGCGGCGGCGATGCGCCCGATACGCACCGCCTCCGTCACGTCCGCATCGTCGCCGTCGCGTTTGTATCGCAGGATGAGCACGCCGCAGAGGTTCGTGGCCGGGGCCAGGACGGCGGGGCCGGGCGTGATAGCGACCGCTCGACGGGCGGTTGCGATCGCCTCGTCCAGATCGGCCGGTTCATGGTGGAGGTCGTAGCGGGTCTTGTGAGCGGCGCTGAGGTTGGAGAGATGGATTCCCAGGTCGTGATCGCCCGACCCGAGTTCGACTGCCAGTTTTCCGACGGCCACCGCACGCTCGATGTCGGCTGCGGCTCCGGTCCGCTGGTGCCGCACGACCAGCATGCCGCAGCACCACGCAAGTCGGCGCGCCCGCTCCGGGTGCGTCTGCGGGGTGACCGAGGTGAGGAACAGCCACTGGTCGACCAGGTCCGAGAAGAGCTGGGCGTCCGCTTGGGCGGCCGCGTAGTTGAGCAGGTCGAGCATGCGCGCGACCGAGCGGTCGGCGAGCGCGGGCAGCAGCGCTTCGGGGAGGTCCAAGTGCCCGAAGCCCGCGACGGCCGGATCGGCCAGGAGGTCAAGGGCCTCAGCGGTCTTCGCGTCGCGGACGGCGGCGCTCGGCGCAGCGAGGACCTGGTACCACGTCAGCCAGCCCAGCGCGAGTCTGGCGTGGATGTCGGACGCCTGCGTCTCGACGAGGCTGGCCCGCAGGTGCTCGGCCAGGGCCATGACGCCGGGCGACCACGCCATCGACGGGTCCTGACTGGACTCGATCCATGCCAGGGACTGGTGGAGCATCTCGAGCAGCTCGTCGCGACCTCGCATGAGCCCTCCTCGCGCAGCGGGTCGGTTCAGCGTACGATGGCATTGCCCGGCTTCGATGTCGGGAAATCGACGGCAGCCTTGGAGAGGGCCAGTGCCACGCGACGGCAGGCGGACGGCGGATCAGATCGCCGAGGGCATCGCTCGAGTCTGCGAGCACATCGGACAGATCCGCGGCACTCTCGAACGGGGCCCGGCCGGAGGCTTGCAGGACCTCGGTCGCCTCCTCGCCGCCTTGAGCGAGGGCACGGATCCCAGCGAACCCCTTGAGGCGGTGCACCGGGCGCTCCGCCGCGCGCAGGACGCGGTCGGGGTCTTCGGCCACACGCGGGACGCCTCGATGTCGTACCTGGCGGGGATCGACTACGGCGCTGCGGGCGAACCGGTGCTCCTGTGCCCCCGCGAAGACCTGCCGTGCGCCCGGTTCGCCTGGCCCGGAACCGGCAGCGGGTTCTGCCATATCGCAGGCGGCCCCCTTCGACGCACGACGCTCGGGCCATGACCGACCTGCTCGGAGGGTTCGGCTCCGACCTCAGTACCAAGCTCGCCGACCGGTGGCTGAGCCTCCTTGCGATGGGCGGCGCGCTCTTCGTCGCCGCATGCGCCGCGGCCGGTGTCCTCGGCCAGGCCCACGCACTCGACGTAGCACGGCTGATCGACTGGATCTCCGCCCGCGCCAAGGACCCTGCGGCATCCACCGTGGGCGGTCAGGTCGTGCTGTTCGCGGCGGTGCTCGCGGCGGCGGCCGCGATAGGCCTCGCCGCCCGCGCCTTGGGCTCGTCGGTGGAGCGAGCGGTCCTGGCGGCGGACTGGCGCTCGTGGCCCGCGCCGTTGCGCGTGGTCGCGGAACGCGGGACCGCGCGTCGCCGTATTCGTTGGGACGCAGCGCATCAGGAGTACAGCAGCCTGTGGGAGGCGGCCGCGCGCGCCAAGGCGCTCCGTCGCCCCCACGATCCGGAGGCGCGGCAGGCGGTCCTGCGCGGCCGGACGGCGATCGCGTTGGAGCGGCCGGACCGGCCCACGTGGAGCGGCGACCGGATGCACGCGGTCGCCGTACGCCTGCGCCGCGACCACCGGCTCGAGCTCGACAGGATCTGGCCGCACCTGTGGCTGACGCTCCCCGATCATCAACGGGCCGAGATCATCGCGGCCCGCACCGCCGTGACCCGCGCGTCGGAGCTCGGCGCTTGGACGGTCCTGTACACGCTGGTGGCATTCGCGTGGTGGCCGTCGGGCGTCATCGCGTTGCTGCTCGGGATAGCGGCCCATCGCGGCATCCGCCGCGCGACGGACGGGTACGCGCGGCTGGTCGAGGCCGCGGTCCGGCTCCACACCCGCGAACTCGCGCAGCAGCTCGGCCTGGACTGCGACGGTCCGCTGCCGCAGGACTTCGGGGACCGCTTGGGCGCTCTCCTCGGCTCCGCTCCCCCGGTGTCGCCCTCGAACGGCGACGAGCCGGCCTGAGCGTCCGGGTCAGTCGGCTTTGGACTTGGGCTTCGCGCGCAGGTGGGCACGCTCGCCCTGGCTGCCGAAGAGGCTCAGGATCTCCACGGGCTGGTCGTCCGCGCTGCCGAACCAGTGGGGGGTGCGGGTGTCGAATTCGGCGGCCTCGCCGGGCTTCATCACGAAGTCGTGCTCGCCGAGGACCACCCGCAGGTTGCCGTTGAGGACGTACATCCAGTCGTAGCCTTCGTGGACCTTCAGGTCGGGTTCCTTGCGGGAGCCGGCGGGGATGATCATCTTGTAGGCCTGGATGCCGCCGGGGCGGCGGGTGAGCGGCAGGTGGATCATGCCGTGGCGGGTGATCGGCCGCATGTGGACGCGCGGATCGCCGGTGGGCGGGGCGTCCACCAGGTCGTCGAGGGTCACGCCGTGGGCTTTCGCCAAGGGCAGCAGGAGCTCCAGGGTCGGCTTGCGGGAGCCGGATTCGAGCCGCGAAAGGGTGCTCACCGAGATCCCGGTCTGCTCCGAGAGGTCGGCGAGGGTCGCCTCGCGTTCTTTGCGGAGCGCGCGCAGGCGCGGGCCGACCGCGTCGAGCGCCTGGTCCATGTCGTCGTCCATGGTTTGAGTTTGCCATAACGGCAAGAAGGTTTGCCAGTTTCGCGCGGTCAGGTTTACGGTCGTCCTCGGAGGTGGTCGCAGTGACCGATGAACTGAGGGAACAGTACGACGTCGTGGTGATCGGCGGCGGGGCCGCGGGCCTGAACGGGGCGCTCATGCTCGCCCGCGCGCGGCGGTCCGTGGCCGTGATCGACGCGGGCGAGCCGCGGAACGCCCCCGCCGAGGGCGTCCACGGCCTGCTCGGGCGGGAGGGCATGCCGCCCTCGCAGCTGCTGGAGATCGGGCGCGGCGAGGTGCGGCAGTACGGCGGCCACGTGGTCGACGGCGCCGTCACGAGCGCGAAGGCGAACGCGGAAGGCTTCACCGTCGCACTCGCGGACGGCCGGGAGGTCAAGGCCCGCAAGCTGCTCGTCACCACGGGCCTGGCGGACCGGCTCCCGGAGATCCCGGGCCTGGCCGAGCAATGGGGCAGGGGCGTCGTCCACTGCCCCTACTGCCACGGCTGGGAGGTCCGCGACCAGCCGATCGGCATCGTGGCGACCGGCCCGATGTCGATGCACGGCGCGCTGCTGTTCCGGCAGTGGACGGCGGATCTGGTGGTCTTCACCAACGAGCGGCTCGCCCTGCCGCCCGAGGAGATCGAGAAGCTGAAGGCGCGAGGCACCCGGATCGTCGACGGCGCGATCGAGCGGATCGAGTCCGAGGACGGGCGCATCACCGGTGTGCGGCTGGCGAGCGGCGAATTCGTGAAGCGGACCGTGCTCGCCACGGCCTCCCGGATGGAGGCGCGGGCCGGGTTCCTGAAGGACTTGGGGCTCAACGCGGTCGAGCATCCCTCAGGGGCGGGCGAGCACGTCCCGGCCGACCCGTTCGGCCGCACTGACGTGCCCGGCGTCTGGGTCGCGGGCAACGTCACCGACCTCATGGCCCAGGTCGGCGCCGCCGCCGCCGCGGGCGCGATGGCCGGGGCCCAGATCAACATGGAGCTGGTCAACGAGGACACCGACGCGGCGGTGGCCGCGTACCGCGCGGCCTGAGGTGGTGCGCGGCGACCTTGGTGCCGCCGCGCACCACCCGTGGCCCGCGAAACTTGGCGAGACGAGGCAACCTTCCGAGGCCTCGAAGGAGTATCTGCTTCGGACATTCGCGCCCGAACATTTTGGAGCGCATAGCTTCCGCTGATCAGATGCTCCTCGATCGAGGAGCGCCGACCGACCTTGAAAGGGAATGCTCTGATGCGCAAACGCATTGCGGCGGTCCTGGCCTCGCTCGCCCTCTCGCTGGGCGTCGTCCTCGGGCTCGCTTCCCCGGCCGCGGCCGCCACCGAGAATGACTACGCCGTGGACGTCGACTGGAACGACGACAACTACAAGTCGTGCATCAGTACGACATATGTCGAAGGATGCCTCCAACCCAACGGTGACGTCTTCTGGGTCAAGGACAACGTAGCCAACGGCCACGAAGTCTGGATCGAGTGGGAGGACCTCAACAGCGGCCGCTACGGCTACTGCATCGACAACCTCGGCAAGGCGAAGGGATGGACCGCCTGCAACAAGAACTTCACCGAAGGCCACCAGATCAGGTGGAAACTCGTCTGGCAACTCGACGGCGGCTGGAACTCCAGCTACGCCAGGACGACCACGGTCTAGGCCGGAATCAGTCCGGTCGCTGCGTTGAAGGGCCTCACTCGCGTTCTCCCTGTGGATCATCCGCAGTGATGACTGCGTGGGAGGCCCGAATCGCGTTCATCGGTGCCGAGGCCGGACCGGTTCAGGGTCCCGAGTGCGTGTCCGGTTCGACCCAGGTGAGTTCGACGAGGTCCTCTTCTTCTGACGGGAGTCGCCCCGAGTCCCCACCGACGTCCGCTGGGATGACGATCAGCTCCTCGAACGTGTCGTCGCCGCCGCCCGCGGCCGACACCACGACCTCCGTGCCGAATTCGACCGGGATTTCCGCGGCCGAGTAGTCGATCGCGTCGCCGCCATCGCCGTCGCCCATCGCGCCCTCCAGTGTTCGCGGCTCCCTTCCACAGTACGGGTCGGGAGCCACGACCGGGGTCCGCTAGGCCTTGCGGTTGGGCTTGGCCGAGCCGCCCGTCGCCAGGCGCATCAGGTCGGTGCTCAGGTCGATCTCGAGCTCCGTACCACCCGCGCTGCCGTATTCGTGCTGGTAGCTCTTCCAGGACTCGCTGCGGACCTTCTCCGCGAAACCGGACTCCATGAGCAGGAGCACTTCGATCGCGGCGCGCGTGATCCGCTCCCCCAGCTCCTTCGAGTTCCAGTCCTCGGTGGCGGCGAAGACCGAGGTCGGCACCGTCATCGTGCGCAGGTACGCGAACAGGGAACGCATCTGGTCGTCCACCACGAGGGCGTGCCGTGCCGTTCCCGCGGTCGCGGCGAGCACCACCGGTCTGGCGATGAGCAGGTCGTTGTCGAGGACGTGGAAGAACGAGCTGAACAGGCCGCTCGGCGCGGCCTTGTAGACCGGGGCGCTGGCGACGATCGCGTCGGCGCGGCCGAGCAGCTCGATCGCGCGGGTCATCTTGGGGCCCATGAGCTGCGAGACGAGCGCGGTCGAGATCTCGGTGGCGAGTTCGCGGAGGTCGATGACGTCGGTCGCGACCTTCTCCTCGCGGTCCTCGGCGAGGGTGCGCACGCGGTCGGCGATGCGGTCGGCGAGCATCCGCGTGGATGACGGGTCGCTGGTGCCGCCGCTGACGACGACCAATCGGAACGGTTGGGCGCCTTCGGATCGGCGCTGCTGAACGGTCACAGGACGGCCTCCTGCCGGTTGCGCTGTGCTGGGGTCGCCGCGCCTTGGGCGGCGAGTTTGCGGCCGATGGCCTCGAGTTGGGCCATCTCCTCGTCGGTGAGGGCGGCGGTGACGGCGCGGGCGACGCCGACCGCGTGGCGGCCGCCGACGCGGCGCTGCCGCTCGCGGCCGGCCTCGGTGAGGGCGAGCCTGACGCCGCGCCCGTCCTCGGGGTCGGGGATGCGTTCGAGCAGGCCGCGCTCGGCGAGGCGGTCGACGAGCCGGGACAGGGCGGGCTGGCTGAGCAGCACGCCGCGCCCCAGTTCGAAGAGCCGCAGCGGTTCATCGTGTTTGGACAGGGTGTAGAGGACGTCGTACTCGCGCATCGACAGCTCGCCCCAGATCGGCTCGGCGGCGAACCGCTTCATGAGCGAGGCGTGGGCGGTGAGCAGCGACTCCCACGCCTCGTTCGCGCGGCGGCTCCTGCTGCGTGTCATGGTCGCCCCCTTTCAGCTCTCGTCGTCCTGGTACGGCATGTCGCCGGCGGTGTTGTCCCCGCGGTTGGCGTTCGGGCGCGGCTGGCGGGCCGGGGCGTCGCCGTACTTCGCCTGCACGAGCCCGGCGTGCGTCGGCGCGCCGGCCGACTCCGGGTCGCGACGGGCGGCGAGCTCCTTGCGCAGCACCGGGACGACCTCTTCACCGAGGAGGTCGAGCTGGTTGAGCACCATCTTGAGCGGCATCCCGGCGTGGTCGATGAGGAACATCTGCCGCTGGTAGTCGCCGAACGCGTCGTGGAAGGTCAGGGTCTTGTCGATGACCTCCTGCGGGCTGCCGACCGAGAGCGGCGTGCCCTTCGTGAACTCCTCCAGGGACGGGCCGTGGCCGTACACCGGGGCCTCGTTGAAGTACGGGCGGAACTCGTCCACCGCGTCCTGCGAGCGCTTCGCGATGTACGCGTGCCCGCCGAGGCCCACGATCGCCTGCTTGCGCGTGCCGTGGCCGTAGTGCTCGAAGCGCTGCCGGTAGAAGTCGACGAGGCGCTTGGAGTGCGAGGTGGGCCAGAAGATGTGGTTGGCGAAGTAGCCGTTGCCGTAGAACGCGGCCTGCTCGGCGATCTCGGGCGTGCGGATCGAGCCGTGCCACACGAACGGCGCCACGTCGTCGAGCGGCCGGGGCGTGGAGGTGAAGCCCTGGAGCGGGGTGCGGAACTCGCCCTCCCAGTCCACGACGTCCTCGCGCCACAGGCGGTGCAGCAGGTTGTAGTGCTCGAGTGCGAGCGGCAGGCCTTGGCGGATGTCCTGGCCGAACCAGGGGTAGACCGGGGCGGTGTTGCCGCGGCCGAGCATGAGGTCCATGCGTCCCTTGGAGAGGTGCTGGAGCATCGCGTACTCCTCGGCGATGCGCACCGGGTCGTTGGTGGTGATCAGGGTCGTCGCGGTGGAGACGATCAGCCGCTCGGTGAGCGCCGAGATGTGCGAGAGCAGCGTCGTGGGCGAGGAGGAGAAGAACGGCGGGTTGTGGTGCTCGCCGATGGCGAAGACGTCGAGGCCGACCTCTTCGGCTTTGACGGCGATCTTGAGGATGCCGTCGATCCGCTCGGCCTCGGTCGGAGTCTCCCCCGAGACCGGGTCGCGCGTGATGTCACTGACTGAGAAGACACCGAACTGCATTGTATTCCCTGCTCTCCCCGCCGCGGCGGTGCGATCTTCATGCGTTTGCATCTACCTTAACGACCCGGGGCCGAGGACTATTCCGATCCAGGGGAGGCACTGCTCACACCGAACCGGCCGTTCGGCGCGGGCAACGGCCTCGGCTTGGCGCGCGTATGAGGCGTATCCCACCCCGCCGAAAGGAACACGCCAAGTGCGATTCGAACCTGGCCGCGCCCTCACCGCGCTCGCCGCCGCCTGCGTCCTGCCCGCGGTCGGCGCCTGCACCGCTGAAGACGAGCCCTTCGCCGGCGGCGTCGAACCCGGACCCGACGCCGTCGCCGAGGCGGAGCGGCGGGCTACCTCACCGACGCGCCGATCAAGGCCGTGCCGACTCCCGAGGCCGCCGAGCAGTGGGGTTTCGGCCTCTGGGCCGACTTCGTGTTCAACCCGGGCAACGAGGACCTGGCCGAGGAGCTGCTGACCCCCGAGGCCAGGACCGCTTTCGGCATTCCCGAGGGGGGGAGGGCGGCGAGCCCGACTCCAGCGAATGGGACGCGCAGGGCCAGGAGTACGAGGCCGAATGGCTAGAGGCCTACTGGGGGTCGCCCGCGCTGAACGACGGTGTGAAGGTCGAGATGGACGTCTCGGCGCCTCCGGGAGGCTGCTGGCTGAAGATGGTCGAGACCATGTACGGCGAGCCGTACATGGTCGAAGGCGAGGACGGGGAGGAGAGCATCCCGATGGCCCACGAGCCGAGCCCGGTGTTCACGCTCGAGGAGTTCGAGGGCACCGGCGAGCTCGTCGCCCGGCTCGGCGACGAGGAGGACGCGTTCGAGAGCTGCCTCATCGATGCCGGATACGAGGGCTGGGAACTCGGCGACGAGTTCTACCCGCCGCTCTGGGAGTACTTCGGGCCGCTGTACGACCCGGCCAATTTCGACGCCGGCGAAGAGGGCGGCGAGGTTCCCGAAGGGCCTGAGGAGACCCCGGGCGACTTCATGGACGTGCTGGAACTCGAACGCGCCATGGCGTCGGACTTCGCCGCCTGCGGCCAGGAGAGCGGCCTGCGCGAAGCCATCGAAGAGGGCTGGGCCGCGATGATCGTCGAGCAGTACCAGCCGATCGAGACGGAGCTCGTCGCCTGGCAGGAGCAGATGCAGGGCCACCTCGACAGCGCCCAGGACTACCTCGGGGCCTAGCCGTCAGCGGTCGGGGCGATCGCTCGCCCCGACCGCCCCTCAGGAGAGCATCGGCGGGCCCTAGAGGGTCCAGTGCTGGTTGGTGCCGGCGTTGCAGTCGTACTGCTGGAGGCGGACGCCGTTGGCGGTGCCGGAGCCGATGACGTCGAGGCATTTGCCGGAGTGTCGGGCGACGAGTTGGACGTAGCCGCCGCCGGCGTCGCGCACCTGCCATTGCTGGTTGGTGCCGCTGCCGCAGGTCCATTGGATCGCGCGGGCGTTGTTGGCGGTGGAGGCGCCGCTGATGTCGATGCACTTGCCCGAGGCCTGCGAGACGAGTTGGACGTAGCCGCCGCCCGCGTCGCGCAGTTCCCACTGCTGGTTGACCCGGCCGTGGCAGTCGTACTGGATGATCTCGGCGCCGTCGGCGGTGGAGCCGCTCACCACGTCGACGCATTTGCCGGAGACGCGGCTGACGATGTCGGTGACCTGCGGGCCGCCGGTGCCTTGGCCCCAGCCGTGCAGGATGCGGTCGGCGCCCGAGCGGTTGCGGATGGTCAGGTTGAGGTCGGTGCCGCTGCCGCTCTTGGCGAACATGGAGTACCAGTCGTAGCCTGAAGTGCCGGTGAGCTTGCCGCCGAGGGCGGGCCAGTAGGTCGAGCCCATGCCGAGTTGGCGCTGGGCGTCGGTGACGGCGCGCAGGTAGCGGACGAAGTTCTGGGTGCTCGCCGGGTCGGCGTAGTTGAGGCCGTTGTCCATCGGGGAGCCGTACTCGGTGAGCACGGCGCGGGAGGCGCAGTTCCCGACCCCGTCCTTGAAGCTCTGGACCCACCAGTTGTAGTCGTGCTCGCCGTAGAAGAAGGCGTAGTGGTGGTAGGAGAGGAGCGTGCCGTTGAGGCGGCTGTCAGCGCACAGGGGCTTGACGTCCTGGGCGTATCCGGCGCCGTCGATGAGGATGCGGCCCTTGGGAACCGAGGGACGGGCGCTGATCCAGGCGGCGGCCACGTTCGCCCATTCGGTCGCGCTGTAGCCGTGGGGCTCGTTCATCGGTTCGAAGTGGACGAGGCTGTTGGAGCCGTACTTGGCGACCACGGTGTTCCACATGGTGTTGAACGCGGCCATGTTGGTGATGCGGCCGCCTGAGGCGGCGCCGTCCTCCCAGTAGGCGAGGATGACCTTGAAGCCGCGGGCGGTGGCGGCGTCGATCGCCCCGGAGTAGGCGTTCCACCAGGCGGTGCCGACGGTGTGGGTGTTGACGGGCAGCCGGATCGTGTTGGCGCCCATGAGGGTTTCCATGTCGCTGTAGGCGGCGTCGGCCTTGGCGCGAACGGTGTCGTAGCTGTCGGACTGGCTCAGTCCGTCGAGGACGAGCGGGCCGGTGTTGAAGTTGTCCCCCAGCATGGCCCAGTTGAAGCCCCGGAAGGCGCTGGTGTTCGCGGCGGCGGGCGTCGCGCCGGAGAGGGCGACGACGGGGACGAGGACCAGCGCGGCCAGCGCGCCGATCATGAGGCGGAGCAGGGAGCGCCCCCGAAGGGGCGGGGAGTGGACGGCGGATGCGGCTTTCATGAGGGCCGGCCTATCTCGTGCGGCGTCGCACGTGCGAGGGAGCAGGTGGATGGGCGCGCTAACATCCGCGCAAATTATGACACCGCTCCCGACACCGGGTCAAGCATCGATACATGTCGATTTCCGATTTTCAGTCGGGCCGTCAAGATGGCGTATGCAGCGGCGGGATCGCCGTCAAGAAAACGTATGAATTCGCGAGTAGCCATCACGATCCCGTTTTCGACCCTTTCCAGCGACTAGCATCCTGCTGCGGAAAGGAGCACACCCGTGACCGCTCAAAGTACTGAAGGCCTAGCCGATCCGGACATAGCGCCCCTGCCGGAAGGCCTGAGAAGAGCCTCAGCCGGCGGCACTGCGAAGCTCGCCCTCCTCGTAGGCGCCCTCGGTGTCGTCTACGGCGACATCGGCACCAGCCCCATCTACGCCCTCCAGACGATCTTCAACCCCGCCGACCCCCACCCGGTGCCGACGAACATCGCGAACGTCTACGGCGTCATCTCGCTGATCTTCTGGTCGCTCGTGCTCATCGTGACGGTCTTCTACGTCTCGCTCGCGATGCGGGCCGACAACGATGGCGAGGGCGGCATCATGGCCCTCATCACGCTGATCCGCCGCCACAGCCAGGGCCGCGGCCGCAAGGCCGGCCTCATCCTCGCCGCCCTCGGCATCTTCGGCGCCGCGCTCTTCCTCGGCGACAGCATGATCACCCCCGCTATCTCGGTGCTCTCGGCGGTCGAGGGCCTCAAGACCGTCAACCCCGATCTCGAGACGTTCATCATCCCCGTCACCGTGGTCATCATCGTGATGCTGTTCGCGTTCCAGCGCAAGGGCACCGCGGTCATCGGCCGCTGGTTCGGCCCCATCATGATCGTGTGGTTCTCGACGCTCGCGGTGCTGGGCATCGGCGGCATCGCCCGCAACCCCGAGATCCTCCGGGCCCTCTCCCCCCTGTACGCGATCGACTTCCTCTTCGGCCACTTCAGCATCGCGTTCTTCGCACTCGCGGCGGTCATCCTGACCTTCACCGGGGCCGAGGCCCTCTACGCCGACATGGGGCACTTCGGGCGCAAGCCCATCTCGCGCGCCTGGCTGTTCATCGTCTTCCCCGCGCTCCTGCTCAACTACATGGGCCAGGGCGCGCTCATCCTGGAGGACACCGCCAACATCGCCGGCTCGTTCTTCCTCCTCGCGCCCGAGTGGGCGCGGATCCCGCTGCTGGTCCTGACCGGCGCCGCGACCGTGATCGCCTCCCAGGCCGTCATCAGCGGCGCCTTCTCGGTCGCCGCCCAAGCCTCCGAGCTGGGTTACCTGCCGCGGCTGCGCATCGCCCACACCTCCGAGCACCACTTCGGCCAGATCTACGTGCCGTGGATCAACTGGCTGCTCATGGTCTCGGTCCTGACGCTGGTGTTCGCCTTCCGCACCTCGGAGTCGCTGGCGTTCGCCTACGGCATGGCCGTGATCGGCACGATCGTCATCGTCACGATCCTGTTCCTGTACATCGCGCGCAACCGCTGGGGTGCGCCGCGATGGCTCCTGGCCGTCGGTGGCGGCCTCCTGCTGGCGATCAACGTGCTGTTCCTGGCTGCGAGCAGCACCAAGATCATCCACGGCGCGTGGCTGCCACTGCTCATCGGCGTCACCGCGTTCACCGTGATGATCACCTGGCAGCGCGGGCGCGAGGTCGTCTCGGCCGAGCGCGAACGGCGCGAGGGGCCGCTTCGCGAGTTCGTCGACAAGATGCGCCGCGGCGAGCCGAAGGCAGCCCAGGTGCCCGGCACGGGCGTGTTCCTCGGTCGCGGCAAGGACTCCGCGCCGCTGGCGCTGCGGGCCGCCTTGGAACTCAATCACGCCCGGTACGCGCAGACCGTCGTGCTCTCGGTCCAGACCGAGCCGGTGCCGCGGGTGCCCGACGAGGAGCGGATCATCGTCGACGACCTGGGCCACTGCGAGGACTCGGTCATCCACGTGACGGCCCGTTTCGGCTACGCCGAGACGCCCGACGTGCCGCGGGCGCTGCGACTCGTGCGACCGGAGCAGTCGGAAGGGCGGAAGCTGCGCCTGGACAAGGCGGTCTACTTCCTCTCCACGATCCAGCTGAAGGCCGGGACCGAACCCACGATGGCGACCTGGCGCAAGCACCTGTTCATCGCCACCTCCCACATCACCTCGGACGCGGCGGAGCACTTCCAGCTCCCGAGGGACCGCACGGTCATCGTCGGCTCCCACATCGAGGTCTAGCGGCGGGGTCTATCGGCAAGGACGGCGGCCCGGGCGCTTTCGCACCCGGGCCGTTCGCCGTCCGAGGGTTCGTGCGCCCGTCAGCGGTATTCGGGGAGCGGCTGCGCGAAGTGCCACCCGTCCTCGATCAGAGCGTCGACCGCTTCGACCGCCTGCTTGAGGCGTTGCTCATGCGGGCCTTGGAGTTTGACCCAGCGGCGGCCCGTGCGGTCGAGTTCGGCCTCGAAGCGGGCGGTCATCCACGGCCGCAGGTGCTCGTCGGAGCGGAGGCCGTCGTCCTCGAACGGGACGCCCTCGTGGTCGGTGAGCAGGTAGAGGTCGTGGGCGAGGGCGTCCGCGAGCGCCTCGACCTCGCGGTTGCGTCCGCCCAGATAGCGCTCGTGCCAGACGGTTGTCGCGAACGCGTCGGTGTCGCAGAACAGGACCGGGCCGCCGGTGCGCGCGGCCTGCTCCTCGCGTTCGTTCTGGCGCCGGGCGACAAGCGGGAAGTCCTCCGTCTCGAAGCGGACGTCCTGCCAGGTCGCCGCCGGATTCGCGGCCTGCACGGCCCGCAGCTTCTCCTCGCTGAAGTCGCGGCCGTACTCCCCCACGCACCGCGTCCGCGACCAGACGCCGCCGCGCTCGCGGTAGTGCCCGGCCAGCGCCTCGGCGAGGGTGGTCGTGCCGGTGGACTCGGCGCCCAGGGCCACGACGCGGAGGGCGAGACCGGCTCTGACCGGTCCTTCGAGGTAGTCCCAGCTGCCTGCCGGGTCGGCGCGAACTTTCGTGCCGGAGATGGGGAAGGCTCCGCGGTCCTGGTCCACTTCGATGTGGACGGCGCCGAGGCGCCGGGCCAATTCCGGTCCGTAGGACTCGGAGGTGAAGAGCGCGTCGATCCGTTCGGGCACCGCCGCTTTGAAGATGTCGACGTGGGCCTGCCAGATCGCCTCGTCGCCCAGGTCCATGTGGACGTCGTCGACGGTGCCGATGACCCGCGCGTTCGGGTGGGCCTCCTGGAGCCAGGCGACGCGGGTGGCCATCGGGATGGACTCGACCGTCGCGTGGGACACGAGCACGGTGAGGCGCTCGCACCCGGCCTCGGCGGTGCGGATCAGGTGGTGGTGGCCGGCGTGCGGCGGGTAGAACTTGCCGAGGACCAGGCCGTGCTCGGGTCGGGTCATGCGGCGGCCTCCACCGGTTCGGCTTGCGCGGCAAGGTCTTTCTTCCAGCTGAGCAGGCCCGTGACGCACAGCGCCATGAATCCGATGTAGAGGATCGATGTGAGGTAGAGGCCTTTGTACGCATAGAGCGGTACGTAGATGATGTCGGCCGCGATCCACAGGTACCAGGATTCGACCCGCTTCCGGCACTGCCCGTAGGTGGCGAGGAGCGAGAGCACGGTGGTGAGGGCGTCCCAGAGGGGCACGTCCGAATCGGTCGCGGCGGTCAGGAGCAGCGCTATCCCCGCGAGCCCGACCATTCCGGCGCCGGTGAGGGCGATCCACTCCGTGTGTCCGGTGCGGCTCACCGGGAGGGTGTCGGCGGGTCCGCCGCCTCGCACCCAGTTCCACCAGCCGTAGACGCCGAGGGCGATGAACACGACCTGGAGTCCGGCGTCGGCGTAGAGGCCGCTGTCGGTGAAGATCAGGATGAACAGCAGGCAGTTGGCGATGCCGATGCCCCAGTTGGCGATGTGCTGGTGGGCGACGAGCCACACGCACAGCGCTCCCGTGACGAAGGCGAGGCCTTCGGCGAGGGTGGTCGGGACCCCGGCGATCGTGAACAGCGGGAGGTACAGGAATTCCATGAGGGCGTTCATGAGGGGCGGTCCTCTCGGGGACTTAGGACTCGATGACGGCGTAGGCGCGGGTGGGGAAGGTGCCGAAGCCGACGATGCGGGGCGGGGCCGCGTGGAGGCGCGCGCCGGTCACGGGGAGCCGTTCCAGGCCGGTGAGATGTTCGAGGATGGGGATGCCGGCGCCGAGGAGGGTCGTGTGGGCGGGGCGGGGTCCGGCGCCGGAGGCGTCGTCGATGTTGACGCTGTCGATCCCGACGAGGACCGCGCCCGCTTCGACCAGGTACTGGGCGCCCTCCGCGGAGAGGAACGGGGCCGATGCGGTGTCCAAGTAGGCATCGGTGCCCCAGTGGCGGGACCAGTCGGTGCGCAGGAGGACGGCGGTGCCGCCGACGACGTGGGCCGCGAGCGCTTCGGGGCCGATCGCGCGGGTCTCGGCGCCGCTGAGGTTGATCACGGTGGCCGGGACGTCGGCGACTTTGGCGAGGTCGAGCCCGGCCAGGTCGTAGCCGTCGCGGTAGCGGTGGCTGGGGGTGTCGAGGTAGGTGCCGGTGTTGGCGATCATCTCGATGCGGCCGATCGAGAACTCGGTGCCCTCCTCGTAGTGGGACTTGGATTCCTCCCAGGTCAGGTACGGGGTGATGGCGGGCCCGGGCATGCCCGGGTAGGTGGTCATGCCCTCGGTGATGGGGTGGTTGAGTTCGACGAGCTTGCGGGTGCTTTCGGCCATGCCGCATGGAATCACGGGAACCCTGTCCGTGTCCACGGGTACCGGGTGATGCTCATAGCTCGGGACGCATCGGGTCCGCGTGCGCATCGGGCTTGACACGGCGGGTGTGCGACCGGGTAGAGTGAACCGCGCTTTACCGATAAAGATCGTTCGCACCACCAGCTCGACCGCCAGGAAGGCTCCCTCATGAGCAACGACGCCGTCTCAGCCGTCATCAACGTCGACATCGAAGGCCCCCAGATCAGCAAGCACGTGTACGGCCACTTCGCCGAACACCTCGGCCGCTGCATCTACGGCGGGTTCTACGTCGGCGAGAACTCCGACATCCCGAACGAGCGCGGCATCCGCCTCGACGTGGTCGAAGCCCTCCGCAACCTCGACATCCCCAACCTGCGCTGGCCCGGCGGCTGCTTCGCCGACGAGTACCACTGGATGGACGGCATCGGCCCCAAGGAGGACCGCGCCGTCATGATCAACACCCACTGGGGCGGGGTCGAGGAGAACAACCACTTCGGCACTCACGAGTTCATGGACCTGTGCGAGATGCTCGAGACCGAGCCGTACATCTCCGGCAACGTCGGCTCCGGCACCGTCCGCGAGATGAGCGAGTGGGTCGAGTACATCACCCGCGACGGCGACTCCCCGATGGCGCGCCTGCGCAAGCAGAACGGCCGCGAAGAGCCCTGGAAGGTCAGGTTCTGGGGTCTCGGCAACGAGACCTGGGGCTGCGGCGGCAACATGACCGCCGAGCAGTACGCGATGGACGCCCGCAAGTACGCCACCTACTGCCGCGACTACGGCGACAACAAGCTCTACCGCATCGCCGCCGGCGCCGCCGACTTCAACTACTCGTGGACCAAGACGCTCATGGAGCAGCTGAGCCACATCGGCTGCCAGCGCGTCGAGCGCAAGCTCTACAACGCCGTCTCCGTGCACTACTACACGATCGCGGGCACCTGGGACGACAAGGGCGACGCCACCGTCTTCACCGACGACGAGTACTACACGACGATGCTCAAGGCCAACCGCACCGACGAGCTGCTGACCGGCCACTCGAACGTCATGGACCTGTACGACCCGACCAAGGAGATCGGGATCGTGATGGACGAGTGGGGCACCTGGTGGAACGTCGAGCCCGGCACCAACCCCGGGTTCCTGTACCAGCAGAACACGATGCGCGACGCGCTCGTCGCGAGCCTCCACTTCGACATCTTCCACAAGCACGCCGACCGCCTCATCATGGCGAACATCGCGCAGACGGTGAACGTGCTGCAGGCGATGATCCTCACCGACCCCGACACGGGCGCGCTGGTGCTCACCCCGACCTACCACGTGTTCCAGATGAACAAGGGCCACCAGGACGCCGCGTCGCTGCGCGTGGACGCCCCGAAGGGCATCCCGACCCGCGAGGTCGACGGCAAGGAGCTGCCGATGGTCTCGGTCTCGGCCTCCCGCAAGGACGGCCGCCTGCTCGTCTCGCTGTCCAACCTGGATGCCAGCGAGGGTCAGGACGTCGAGATCGACCTGCGCGGCGGCGGCCTGAGCGAGTTCGAGTCGCTCATCCTCACCGCCGACACGCTGCAGGCACACAACACGCCTGAGCAGCTCGAGGCCGTCGCGCCGCGCGCGCACGAGGGCGTCAAGCTCGAGGGTTCGACGCTGCGCGTGCACCTTCCGGCGCACTCGTTCGTGACCGTTTCGGGTGCCCTCGCGTGAGCGAGCGGTTCACCGTCCGCGGGGGGGGCGGGGGGGGCCCCCCCCCCCCCCCCCGGGGGGGGGGGGTGGGTCGGGGCCCGCACCCGGCCCCCGCCCGCGGGGA
>NZ_JAPZVP010000005.1:151348-271950 GCF_027622875.1 Glycomyces luteolus
CGTGGGGGGGCCCCCCCCGGGCCGCCGGGCGCCCCCCCCGCGGGCGGCCCCCGCCCCCCCCCCCCCCGGCCCCCGACCTGTGGGGTCTGTTCATCGAGGACCTCAACGACGCCCTCGACGGCGGACTCAACGCCGAGTTGATCCGCAACGGCGACTTCGAGTTCAACGAAGCCGACCGGGAGGGCTGGAACGCCCTCACCGGCTGGGAGACCGTCGGCGAGGTCGAGGTGCGCCGGGAGGACCCGGTGCACGCGAACAACGCCCACCACGTCCGCGCGGTCGGCCCGGCCGTTCTCGTGAACGAGGGCTGGGACGGTATCGGCCTCGCCGCCGACGCCCGCTTCCGCTTCTCGTGCTTCGCTCGTGCGCAAGGCGATCCGGTCGAGTTGGCGGTCGAGATCGGCGACGGGTCCGCCCGCGCCGCGTTCACGGTGAGACAGGGCGACTGGCAGCGTGTGGACCTCGATCTGACCGCGGTCCGGGACGAGCGGGGTGAACTGAGCATCGCCGTGCCCGCGGACGCCGTGGTGGACCTCGACTGCGTCTCGCTGCGGCCCTTGGGTTCCGATGGAGAGCCGCTGACGTTCCGCTTGGATCTCCTCGCGGCGCTCCAGGAGCTGCGGCCGAGCTTCATCCGCTTCCCCGGCGGGTGCCTGGCCCACGGCCTCGGCCTGGAGAACATGTACCACTGGAAGCGCACGATCGGCCCGCGCCACGAGCGCGAGCAGATCCGCAACCTGTGGGGCTACCACCAGTCCCGCCAGATCGGGTACGTCGAGTACTTCGAGCTGTGCGAGGCCACCGGCGCGACGCCGATCCCGATCGTCGCCGCCGGCGTGTGCTGCCAGAACACCCCCGGCGGCGGGGCCCCGATCCCCGAGTCGGAGATGGACGCCTACGTTCAGGACGTGCTCGACCTCGTCGAGTTCGCCAACGGCGGCACCGACACCGCCTGGGGTGCGAAGCGCGCCGCACTCGGGCACCCCGAGCCGTTCGGGCTGCGGTACCTCGGCATCGGCAACGAGGACGAGATCACCGACGCCTTCCGGGACCGCTACGCCCGCATCGAGGACGCGGTGGTCGCCGCGCACCCCGAGATCACGGTGATCGGCACGACCGGCCCCCAGCCGTTCGGGCCCGACTACGAGGCCGGATGGGCGTACGCGCGCGAGCGCGGCACCCCGATGGTCGACGAGCACGGCTACCAGGTCCCCCGCTGGTTCCACCAGAACATCGACCGGTACGAGTCCTACGACCCGGCCGAGGCGAAGGTCTACATCGGCGAGTACGCGGCCCGGTCGAGCACCGTGCGCTCGGCGCTGGCCGAGGCGGCGTACATGATCGGGCTGGAGCGGCGCCCCGAGGTGGTCAAGCTGGCCTCGTACGCACCGCTGCTGGCCCGCGTCGGCCATACGCAGTGGGTTCCCGACCTCATCTACTTCACCGCCGAGGACGTGCTGCCGAGCGCTTCGTACCACGTGCAGCAGATGTTCGGCGCCGAGCGCGGCGAGCGGGTCCACTCGGTCGAACTCGACGGCGTCCAAGGCGAACCGGTGGCGCTGCCGACCGCGGGCACGGCCAAGCTCCGCTCCGACCACGCCACGGTGGCCTTCACCGGCCTGGTCCTCGACGGCAACCCGCTGCCGGACGCCGTCACGGCGCCGGGCGGTGAGGGTGTGCTCCTGGGCGGCATCGACCCGCGCGACGCCGAACTGGAGTTCACGGCGGTCCGCCGGGACGGCGAGGAGGGCTTCACGGTGCGCCTCGGTCCCGAAGCGCCGCAGAGCTTCCTGGAGGTCTTCGCCGGCGGCTGGCAGAACAAGTCCACGGGCGTGGCCCGCAGCAGCGACGGCATCAGCGAGAACGACCACGGGCCGATCCCGTGGCCGGGCGTCCGGACCGGCGAGCCGGTGCGCATGCGCATCCGCTTGGAGGGACCGCGCGTCCGCGTCTGGGTGGACGGCGAGCTGCGGCACGACTACGAGCAGGACCTGCGGCCCGAGCAGCGGGTCGTGGCCGGGGCGCTCTCGCGCGGCGCGCTTTCGGACGGCACTGGCGAGTACGTGGTGCGGCTGGTCAACGCGACCGCGTCCGCGCGCACGGCCGAAGTGGTCCTGCCCGGCGCACCGGGCCCGGTCCGGGCCGACGTGCGGCTCCTCGCGGGCGTCTCGGACCCGGACGCCGGCCGTCCGTTCGAGGCCTCGCCGGTGACCCCTGTGGACTCCTACTTGAAGGGCGACAGCGGTTTCGACCTGGAGCTGCCGCCGTGGTCGTTCGCGACGGCCGTCGTGCGACCGGTCGGATGATGGGAAGATAGGAAGGCAGCATGAGAGGCGGTAACCGACGATGGTGACGATGAGCGACGTGGCGCGGCTGGCCGGGGTGTCGAAGATGACGGTATCCAATGTGGTCAACAACCGGCCCGGGGTGAGCGACCCCGTGCGCCGGCGCGTGCTCGAAGCCGTCCAGCAGTCCGGTTACCGCCTCAACGTCAACGCCCGCACACTGAAGGCGGGGCGCACCGGGGTGATCGGCCTAGCGGTGCCCGGCGTCGACCAGCCGTACTTCGGGATGCTCGGCGAGCACGTGATCGCGGCGGCGGGGGCCAAGGGCTTCCACGTGGCGATCGAGCAGACCGGCGCGGCGGCCGAAGGCGAGGCCGAGGCGATCAGCCAGTCCCACCGGCTGCAGTTCGACGGGCTCATCCTGAGCGCGGTGATCCTCGACCCGCGCGAGCAGCCCGGCAGCTGGAAGGACTTCCCGATCGTGCTGCTGGGCGAGCGCGACTTCGGCCAGACCATGGACCACGTGGGCATGGACAACGAGGCCGGTTCGCGCGCGGCCACCGAGCACCTCATCGAGCGCGGCTGCACCCGGATCGCGAACGTCACCGGCTGGAGCCTCGAGGGCGTGCACGTCGGCTCGCGCCGCCATCGCGGCTACACGGACGCGCTCAAGGCCGCCGGGATCCCGGTAGACCCGACGCTGGTGTGCCTGTCCGGCATGGGCCAGGAGACCGGCCGCAGGGCGGTGCACGACCTCCACGAGGCGGGCGTCGACTTCGACGGCGTCGTCGCCATCACCGACACCGTCGCGATCGGCGTCATCCGCGGCCTGGCGGACCTGGGCCTGCGCTGCCCCGAGGACGTGCGCGTCATCGGCTTCGACGACATCTCCGTGTCAGAGTTCCTCTCACCTTCGCTCTCCACTGTGGCCCCCGATCACCGGTGGATGGCCGAGAAGGCCGTGGAGCTCATCGCCGCACGCCTCGAGGACCCGGACCGGCCCCCCGAAGTGCACACGGCCCCGTTCGAACTCAAGATCCGCGAGTCCACCCGCTGAATCCGCCGCCCGGCCTGCCTCGGCCGAGCCGCGCTCAGCGCACGGTGGCCACCAGTTTGCCGAACTGCGCGCCCTGCTCCATGTGGCGGTGGGCGTCGGCGATGTCGCCGAGGGCGAAGACCCGGTCGATCGTCGGCGTGAACGTGCCGTCACGCAGTCCAGAGCCGATGAACGCCACCGCCACGCGCAGCCGTTCGGGATTGCGGGTGATCTCGTGGACGAGGAACGTGCGCATGTTCAAGGCGGGCATGCCGAGGTCGAAGCCCGGGTAGGGCGTCGGCTGGCCGGAGAGCGCGCCGTAGAGGAACAGGGTGCCGTCGCGGGCCACGGCGCCGGCGAGGTCGGTGACGCCGGGCCCGGCGACGGCGTCGAAGGCGAATTCGGCGCCGCGGCCGTCGGTGTGTTCGAGGATGCCGGCGGCGAGGTCCTCCTCATCGGTGACGATCACGTGGGCCGCACCGGCTTTCAGCAGCGCATCCTTTTTGGACCGGGTTCGGGTGGTCGCGATGGGAACCGCGCCGAGCCGGTTCGCGATCTGGATCGCGGCGAGGCCGACGCTGCTGGAGGCGGCGGTGATCACCGCTGTATCGCCGGGCCGGATGCCGCCGATCTGGGAGAGCGCCCCGTAGGCCGTGAGGTACGGCATCCACACTGCCGCGCTCTCGACGGCGTCGAGCGATGCGGGACGGGCGATGAGTGCGGCGGCCGGGACCACGGCGCGTTCGGCGTACACGCCGTAGTCGTTCATCGAGAACATCGGAATCACGCTGACGGCTTGCCCCGCATGGAATCCGGTGACCCCCTCCCCGAGCGACTCGATGACTCCTGCGGCCTCGGCACCCAGGCGGGCCGGGAAGGACCGGGCCTGCTCGATGTAGACCCCGCTGCGGAACAGCGCTTCGGCCCGGTTGAGGCCGACGGCCTCGATCCGGATCATCGCCTCGCCCGGCCCGGGCTCGCCCGCAGGGACGTCCTCGACGCGCAGCACCTCGGGGCCGCCGTATTCGTGGAAGCGCACCGTCTTGGCCATGCTCGGCTCCTTCACCGGATAAGTACGATCGTGATCGAAGTTCGATGGTGATCATACTTCGATGACCATCGTATGATGGGCGCGGGAGGTCGATACCGATGCGAACGGCAGAGCGAGAGGGCCGGGGGCGGGTGCCCGCACACCCGGAGGTCGGCGACGTGTCCTTGCAGCAGGTGCTCGAGGCCCTCGTGGACCCGGTGCGGCGCGGTATCGTCCGCGAGCTGTACGCCTCGGACGAGGACCGGGCCTGCGGGACCTTCGACCTGACGGTGAGCAAGTCCACCGCGACCCACCACTTCAACGTGCTGCGCGAGGCCGGACTCATCCGCCAGCGGTATGTCGGCACCTCGCGCATGAATACATTGCGCCGCAACGAAATTGAGGCAGTCTTCCCAGGACTGCTCGACGCCCTGCTGGCCCGCGGCGAAGCCTGAGGTGACGCCGTTCGTCGCGTGCAGCCCTGGCCCCCAACGCCAGGGCTGCTCCGAACCGGTCGGCGGTTCAGTGCAGTGGCCGCTTAGGCCGTGATGTCACCGCTGTAGTCGTGCCACTTGTAGGTGCCGCCGCTGGAGGCCCAGATGTGGATGCGGTACGTGGCGCCTTCCGCGACGTTGCTGTCGCAGACGGTCATGCCGCCGGCGGAATTGCTCGTGTTCGTGTCGTCGAAGCAGACGGGGCCGGTGTTCTTCCAGTACCAGTACCCGGCCGGGTCCAGGGTGCGCACCTGGAGCTGGGCGCGGGTGCCCCAGCCGTCGGCGCGGAAGTCCAGGAGCGCGAGGTTCTCGCCCGAGCTCGAGCTTTCGGCGCGGCCGCCGTTGTAGATCGAGTCGGGGTTCTTCCAGAACGCGACGCCGCTGGAGGCGGCCTGAGCGGCACTGGGGGCCAGCGCGAAGCCCGCGAGGAGCGCGGCGGCGAGCGCCGTGCAGGCGCGGACGAGGAGCTTCGATGAGCGAATCGACATGCTGTCTCCGATTTTCGAGGGAACGGCCGAGGCCGCTGTGGACGTTGGGGATCGTCAGATAGCAATACGCCAATGCCTTCGCGGGCGGTTGCACCGCTCCCACGAGTATTTCTCGGGCCCGGAACGGCAAGCGGCCCCGGCGCTTTCGCGCCGGGGCCGCTCTCACTGTTCACATCAGGTGAGCGAGCCGGTGACGTTGCCGCCGGATTCGGTCACGTAATAGGTGACGGTCTTGCCGCTCCAGAAGTGGAACGTCAGGGTGACCTTCTGGCCGTCGGCGACGTCGTTCCAGAACGCGGTCGGGAGGCTGATCGTCCCGGCCGTGTAGTCGGGACTGAACGCGCGGGCGAACTCCTTGTAGGAGGTCCAGTTCTGCGGGCCGGCGTTCGTGCCGTCGGCGTACTTCGCCTCCATGGTCGCCAGCTGGTCGCCCTTGAACTGGGTCGGTATCGCGAACGTGCTCGAGGCGCCGGTCGCGGCCGACATCGTCGGCTGGTCGTAGGAGATGATGCTGATCCGCCAGGGCGCACCCTGCGAGAACACCGCGTGCAGGTCGGCCTTGACCCCGTAGTTGCGGTCGCCGAGCAGGCTGGTGAGCCGGCTCGCCTTGATCGTGAGCGTCGAACCCGAGACCGTGTAGTCGGTGCCCTGCACGAGGTTCGTCGCACCGAGGCGCAGGCCCTGGAACGTGGTCCCGTTCAGGTTGAGGGTCAGCGAGACGTCGGCGACGGTGCCCGACTTCGCCACGTACACCTGGTCCGAGGACGCCGTGCCCGAGCGGGAGGTCCAGCTGGCCTTCATCATGTTGTAGAGCTCGGCGTCGCGCCACTGGTAGGTGGTGCGGTTGAAGTGCTGGCCGTTGTCCCAGAGCTGGAGCGTGAGCCCCTTCTGCTTGGCGTAGTAGCCGACGTACTCGAAGAACTTCAGCTTCTCGCCCTGCTCGACGGTGCCGGTGTGGGCGTCGAAGCCCAGCAGGCCCCACTCGCCGACGATGACCGGGATGTCGTTCGCGACGAACTCGTCGTAAGCGCGGTTGAAGTACCCCTCGATGTCGGCCTGGACCTCGGCGTTGTACTTCGTGTAGCCCGCGACGTTCACGCTGAACGGCCAGAAGCCGTAGAAGTGGATGGTCGCGGCGATGTTCGGGTCGTTGAGCGAGGTGATCGTGCTGCTCAGCGAGTCGAGGTGGACCTGGTCGGCACTGGTGTGCAGGGTCGGC
Source organism: Glycomyces luteolus (assembly GCF_027622875.1). GTDB lineage: Bacteria > Actinomycetota > Actinomycetes > Mycobacteriales > Micromonosporaceae > Glycomyces > Glycomyces luteolus. Next base: position 157,901 of record NZ_JAPZVP010000005.1, read on the forward strand.
AGGACGAGCACGCGGGTGGCGTTGCCGCCGCCGGTGCCGCGCACGATCTCGTGGAACTGGACGTTGAGGTCGTCCAGGAGGGCGTGGGCGGTCGCGTCGTCCACGTTGTTGAACTGCGGCTCGTTCACGCTCTCGAACAGCACCTCGGGCGGCGCGTCGCGGAAGCGGGTCGCGAGCTCGGTCCAGATGGCCTCGTAGCGGGCCTCGACGACCGTGCGGTTGGTGTTCATGTCCGCCATCCAGATCCACGAGTCGTGGTGGATGTTGATGAGGACGTGCAGGTCGGCGTTGAGCGCGTAGCCGACGACCTCTTGGACGCGGTCGAGGTAGGCGTCCTCGACGGCGTAAGGGGCGGTCTTGGACTGGTGGTTGTCCCAGGTGATGGGGATGCGGATGCTGTTGTAGCCCTGGGCGGCGATGTTGTTCACGAGCTCCTGGGTGACGCGCGGGTTGCCCCAGGCGGTCTCGTCGGCACCCACGGCGTCAAGCGTGTTGCCGAGGTTCCAGCCGGGCTCCATCGCGGCGACGGTCTCCATCGCCGTGGCGCCGCCGGTGGGCGGCGGAGTGGTCGTGGGCGGGGTGCTGGGCTCGCCGATCGAGCCGGTGCAGACGACGCCGTTGAGCTTGAACTGGGCGGGCACGCCGTTGGTGCCGCTCCATGAGCCGTTGAAGCCGAAGGAGACTGAGGCGTCCTTGGCGATCGACTTGTTGTAGCCGAGGCTCTTGGCGGTGACCTGGTCACCGGAGCTGGTGTAGGACGCGTTCCAAATCTGGGTGATGCGCTGGCCGTTGGGGAAGGTCCAGACCAGGTTCCAGCCGTTGATCGCGTCGCCGAGGTTGGTGATCTTCACGTCGCCGGTGAAGCCGCCGCCCCATTCCGAGGCGACCTTGTACTCCACTTTGCAGCCTTCGGCCGCGTACGCGGCGGAGGGGGCGAGTATGGCGAGGCCGGCCGCCACGGTGGCGACCGCGGCTATCGCTAGGGCGATCAACCTGCGGGTTCGTCTCTTGACGCCTTGCATGGCACTCCTTCATGTCCACTGCGACTCTCGGGGGGAGGGGTGCCCGTACCGGGGTTTGTATCGAGCATCCTCGATACAAGACTAAGTTGGGACACCAAACTTTGTCAATCGCCCAGGTGGGAGTCGCGGCCGGAAATCCGAACCGGAGCGTGAATGTCCGATATGCACCCTTGACAGAGGAAAGCCTTTTCCTTACGCTCATGGCAACCGGTTGGATTCATGTATTTCAATGTTTGTGTCACTGGGTGGGGGACCCTCCCATCCCCCGGTCCCGGTACACCTCGCGAACCGTCAATTGGCACAGCAACAACGCAGTTGCGAAGGGAAGCAACATGTCTCGAAGAAACGTGCGCACCGCGCTCGTAGCCGGATTCGCCGGCATCATCGCCACGGCGGCCACCCTGGTCGCGATGAACTCAGCCTCCGCGGCGCCCGTCCGCTACGAGGCCGAAACCTCGCCCGCCACGTGCTCCGGCACCATCGACTCCAACAACGCCGGCTTCTCCGGCAGCGGGTTCTGCAACACCCCCAACCAGACGGGCGCGACCGCCCAGTTCACCGTGAACGCGGCGAGCGCGGGCACCGCCACCCTTGGCATCCGGTACGCCAACGGCACCACCGCCACCCGCCCCGCCGACATCACCGTCAACGGCTCGGTCGCCCAGTCCGCCAGCGCTTTCAACGGCACGGGCGCGTGGACCACCTGGTCCACCAAGACGCTCACGGTGCCGGTGAACGCCGGCAGCAACACGATCCGCCTCACGTCCACCAGCGCCGACGGGCTCGCGAACATCGACTACCTCGACTTCGAGGTCGGCGGCACCGGGCCCACCACCCCGCCGCCCACGGGGAACGCGATCTACGTGGCCCCCGGCGGCAGCGACTCGGCCGCGGGCACGGAGGCGGCCCCGACCACCCTGGCCTCGGCGCTGAGCCGCGTGAACGCGGGCGGGACGATCTACATGCGAGGGGGCACCTACAACTACTCCTCCACGATCGTCATCGACCAGGACAGCGGCTCATCGAGCGCCCGCACGACGCTCGCGGCGTACCCGGGTGAGCGGCCGGTGCTGAACTTCTCGGCGCAGTCCGAGGCCTCCGCGAACCGCGGTCTGGCGCTGTACGCGAACTACTGGCACATCAAGGGGCTCACGGTGGAGCGCGCCGGTGACAACGGCATCTTCGTGAGCGGCAGCAACAACATTCTGGAGCGCACCCTCACTCGCTACAACCGCGACAGCGGGCTTCAGCTCTCGCGCCAGTCGTCGACCAGCACCACGGCCTCGTGGCCCGCGAACAACCTCATCATCAGCGCCGAGTCGCACGACAACGCGGACTCCGACGGCGAGGACGCGGACGGATTCGCCGCGAAGCTCACCGTGGGCCCGGGCAACGTGTTCCGGTACGCGGTGGCGCACAACAACGCCGACGACGGCTGGGACCTGTACACCTACTCCGACTACGACCCGATCGGGACGGTGCGGATCGAGGACTCGCTGTCGTACCGCAACGGCACCCTCTCCAACGGCACGGTCTTCAGCAACGGCGACCGCAACGGCTACAAGCTGGGCGGTGAGAACGTCCCGATCAACCACACGGTGGTGCGGAGCATCGCGTTCGACAACGGCCAGCACGGGTTCACGTTCAACTCGAACCCGGGCTCGATGACGATCTCGAACAACCTGAGCATCGACAGCGAGGAGCGGAACTTCCAGTTCAGCGCCGGTTCGCACGTGTTCCGGGGCAACACCTCGTGCTTCTTCAGCGGCGGCACGAACGACAGCATCTCCGGCAACTCGGACAGCTCGAACCAGTTCTGGTCGGGTTCGAACGGTTCGCGGTGCTCGAATTACTCGGGCGCCCTGGGCTGGTCCTTCGATTCGACCGGGAAGCTCGTGGTGACCTTGGGCGGCAGGGTGGTAGTGCTTTAACCCGCTCCTTCATGCGGCCCGTCCGACCTCGGACGGGCCGCTTCTCCGTGCCGTCGCGGTTCAGCCCTGCATCTGCGCGGCGGCGCGCTTCTCCATCTCCGCGGGCGGGACGTCTTCGACGTGGCTGGAGACGTGCCACTTGTGGCCCCACGGGTCCTCGAAGGTGCCGGTGCGGTCGCCGTAGAACTGGTCGGCGACCTCGCTGAGGGACTTCGCGCCCGCGGCCAGCGCCGCGGCGAAGACCGCGTCCACGTCCTCGACGTACACGTGGAGCGACACGGGCGACCCGCCGAAGTGCCCGGGGGCGTAAGCTTCCATGTCCGGATCCTCGTCGGACAGCATGATCATCGAGCCGCCGATCTCAAGTTCGGCGTGGCCGATCTTCCCGTCCCGGCCGGGCATGCGACCGCGCTCGCCGGCGCTGAACACGGTCTTGTAGAACTCGATGGCCTCGGCCGCGCCCTGGACGTGCAGGTACGGCGTCACTCGCGGGTACTCGTCGGGTATCGGTTTGACCTTGGACATGCACTGCCTCCTTCGTCGGCCGGGCGCTTCGCCGCCCGGCTCGTAGTTGCTGGCGGTGCTTCCAGACAACCACCGGGGAGCGCCGCGCGGCGCGGTTCGGTGCAGAAACCCGGCGAGGCGGCACGCGAAAGCGGCCCGTCCGGATCGGACGGACCGCGCCCAAGGGTCGTCAGGGTTCCGGGAACGCCCCCGGGATCAGCGGATCGGGTTCCAGCCGTCGCTGCCGCGCAGGTAGTCCGCGGGCTCGTAGTTCGCCGCGTCCGCGGCGGACATCTGCGGCCGGTTGGCGTTCACCGTGGCGCCGGCGCCGGTGTTCTGGTACTCGCGCAGGCGCGCGTCCTCCCAGGCCAGACCGGACATGTCCGACCACGGCTCGGCGGTGCGGAGGTGCGGGCCCATCACGGTCTCGCGGTAGAGGACCTGGCCGCGCGCGGTGGTGGAACCGCCTGCGGGCCAAGGCCTCCCGAGGTAGACCGAGTTGGACGGGGCGTTGCTCGTCAGCTCGCACTGGTAGAACAGCATCCCGTACTGGTTGGTGATCTCGGTGCTCGGTGCGACGATGTAGCCGTTGTTGGAGGTCGAGCCGCGGGTGAGCGAGTGGATCCGGCAGTCGTCGAACACGGCCGTGCCGCGCCCGAAGATGAAGTCGACGTCGCCCTCCACATAGCAGTTGTGGAAGTACTGGCGCGAGACCGTCGAGGCCGAGGGCGAGTCGGTCAGCAGCGTGTCCTGATTGCCGAGGAAGCGCACGTTGTCGAAGACCATGCGGTCGCCCTGGACTTTGGCGGCCACAGCCTGGCTGTTGCCGTTGGCGGCCTCGTTGTAGGTGTTCGCGAAGGTCAGGTCTTCGGCGGTGAAGTTCGCCCCTTGCAGGAGCACGCTCGCGCTGCCGCTGGTCCCCCAGGTCCCGCCTGAGCCGTTGTCGCAACTGGCGCAGCGGTTGTCGTGGATCACCACGTCAGCGGCGTTCCCCGTCGCACCGATGAAGGTGAGCCCGGTCTTGGACGAGGGCACCGTGACGTTGCCCTTGTAGGTGCCCGCCTTGATGAGGATCGTCGAGCCCGAAGCGGCGGCGTTCACGGCCGCCTGCACGGTGGTGTGGGTGCCGGAGCCGTCGGGGGCCACGATGAGGTCGGCCTCGATGCCGCCGTCGGCCGGTGTCAGCCGCCACTGCTGGTTGGCGGCGCCGGTGGGCGTGTACTGCGAGATGCGCCCGCCGCGGGCGGTCGACCACTCCCAGACGTCGAGGGCCTTACCGGAAGCGCGGTTGACGAAGGTCGCGTATCCGCCGCTTTCGGTGACCGTCCACTGCTGGTTCATGCTGCCCGCGTCGCCCCACTGCTGGACCGTCGCGCCGTCCGATTTGCTCGCGCCCGCCACGTCGAGGACCATCCCCGAGTGCCGCACCTGGATCTTGTAGTAGCCGCCGCCCGCGTCCACGAAGCGGAACTGCTGGTCGTACGAGCCGTTGCTGTCCCATTGCACGAGTTCGGCACCGCTGGCGGTCGAGGCCGCGCGGATGCCCATCACGAGGCCTGAGTGGCGCGATTCGACGGTGTACCAGACACCGGTTTCCACCGCCTGCGCGCTGGTCGTGACGAAGAAGCTCCCGGCCGCGGCGATCACCGCGCCGAGGACGACGGCGAGCACCGCCGCCAGGCGCCTGCGCCGCGGGCGGCTTTCGATATTCACTGACATGTCGACTCCATCGGAGGGCCGGTCGCTGAGACATGCCGGGAGTTTCCTCAGCAATCCGGGCATTTATATTTGTCAATGCGATTGTAGGGCAATCGCTTCCCAAAGCCAACCCCCGCAGGCGGACACGACGGGCCCGGCCAGGCGGCCGGACCCGTCGACGGTGGAGGTCAGCCGTTGTTGGTGCGGCCGACGTAGACGTTGCGGGCCTTGTAGTAGGTGTCGCCGGCCGGACCGGAGGAGCCTGAGGCGCCCTCCATCTGGAGGTTGATGATGATGTTCATCGTCTTGCCGACGAAGTTGGAGCCGGTGTGGGCGCCCTTCCAGGCGCCGTCGAGGTAGTAGTGGATCTGCACGTCGGTGCCGGAGGTCTTGGTCATCCAGATCCGGTACTCGTGCCAGCTCCCGGGCGAGGAGACGGCCACGAGGGTGTTCTCCCAGGCGCCGTCGTAGGTGTTGAACCAGTTTCGGTTGTCGCCCTTGTACTCCAGGATGTCGCTCTCGGGCGGCCAGGAGTTCGCGCCGGTGATCCAGAAGGCCGGCCAGGTGCCGCGCGCGGAGGGGGCCTGGAATTCGCCGCGGATCTCCCAGTTGGGGTAGCGGTCGCTGACGAGGACCTGGTTCTTGGCGTGGACGGCCGCGGAGTGGTAGTGGATGGGCAGGTAGGGGTCCTTGCTGCTGTTGCCCTCGTTCCAGGTGATGCGGGTGGCCTTGAGGTTGAGGACGCCCGCGGGCGAGAGGTAGCAGTGGTTGTTGTCCGTCGAGGACGCGTACATGCGCGCGGTGCCGTTGTGGTCGGAACCCCAGGGATACAGGTAGTTCCACTCGGATTCGAGGGCGGCGCGGCTGGCGAAGGAGTTGCCGTCGATGAGGGTCTCCCAGGCCGCCGCGCCGATCTGCTGGGCGGCCGCGTCGGCTGCCCTGGCCGGGTCGACGGTGCCGATGAGCGGCGCGGTGGCGGCCGCTGCCGCGGTGGCCGCGATCCGCTTGAGTGCCGTGCGCCGGGAGCTGCCCGCCTGCGGTGGATTCGTCATGATGACCGCCTTCGCGTCGTCGCGCGCCGTGCGATCGCGGGAGGAATGCGATCACATCGAACATATTCAATATATGGTGCACATCGAACGCACGGATGTCAACGGCTTCCAACGCGGTCAGTTCTGGAGGGCCACGACCACCATCGCGACCGCGACCAGGGTGTCGAGGACGACGCAGAACTCGGCGAGCGAGCGGGAGACGACCCGTTCGGTGCGGTGGTGCCACACGTCCCAGGCGGCATGGGCGAGCAGGCCGGCCGCCACGAGGTAGAGGCCGAGGTCGCCGCCGACGAGCAGGACCGCTACCGCGACCGCCCCGACGACGACCATGGCGAGGCTCTGGAGCGGCAGGCCTTCGGCGGGCCGGGCGGCGCCCCGGAACAGGCCGTAGGCGGCGAGCGGCACGGCGAGTCCGATCATGATCCAGATGCCGAGTTCGGTGTCGTAGGCCGTGAACCCGGTCGCGCCGATGACCGCGAAGGACACGAAGAACACCGGCCAGGCCGCGCCGCGCCGCTGGAAGGCCGCCGCACCGAGGTAGACGAACCCGGAGGCCGTGAGGACCGGCGCGAGATCCGATCCGGAGGTCGCGCCCCAAGCGGTGAAGGCGGCCATGGCGATCCCGGCGACGGTGGGCCAGCGCCGCAGGAGGACGCGGCGCGGGTCGCCCGAACGAGGCAGGGTTTCGGGTGTCGTGGCGGTCATGACGATGCTCCTTGAATACCTAGAGGGGGTATCTGACCCTTCTACGGTCCCGCGCTCCGCAAGACCGGTCAATCGCTCGTACTCGGCAGGTCCGAAATCTTGGCATCCTGGTCTTCCAGACCTAGTCTGAGCGGATGGCACCGCACCGCGTGGTCGTCGTCGGCTACGACGACGCCGAACTCCTCGACATCGCCTGCGTCACGACCACATTGGACGCGGTCCGCGTGATCGATCCGGCGCTCGGCTACGACCTGGCCCTGGCGACCCCCGGCGGGGGTCCGATCACCTGCTCGACCGGACTGGTCCTCAACGGCCAGACGGCGTTGGAACGACTTCGCGGCCCTATCGGGACGCTCGTCGTCTCCGGCGGGCTCGGACATGAGCGCGCGGCCGGCGACGAGCGGCTCGTGGGCCACGTGCGGCGGCTCGCCCGCGAGAGCGAACGGGTCGCTTCGCTGTGCACCGGCGCGAGCGTCCTCGCGGCGGCGGGTCTTCTCGACGGGAAGCGCGCGACCACTCACTGGCACTTCGCGAAGCGCCTCGCCGAGCAGTACGAGCGGGTCGAGGTGGATCCGCGGCCGATCTGGGTGCGGGACGGGAACGTCTACACCGCAGCGGGAGTGACCAGCGCGCTCGACCTGGCGCTGTCGTTCATAGAAGCCGACTTCGGGCCGGACCTGGCCCGCTGGGTCTCCCGCGCGATGGTCACCTACCTGCACCGGCCCGGCAATCAGGCGCAGATGAGCATGTTCACGGCCGCTCCGGCGGTGGACCACGACGTGGTCCGCAAGGTCGCCGACCATGTCAGCGAACACCTGGACGGCGATCTGTCCGCAGAGGCCCTGGCGGGGGTGGCGCGAGTGAGCCCAAGGCATCTGACCCGCCTGTTCCGCACGCATCTGCGCCAGACGCCGGGCCGCTTCGTCCGGCAGGCGCGCGTGACCGCTGCGGCGCAACTGCTCTCGACCACGGATCTGCCGGTGGCCCGGGTGGCGGCGCGGTGCGGTTTCGCTTCGGCGGAGGCGCTGCGCCAGGCGTTCACCCGGGAGTACGGTCTCGCACCGTCGCAGTACCGGGCGGTGGCCGCGACCGCGGGCTGAGTCGCGTTCGGGTGCAGTAGCCTGTGGCGGCATCGTCACCACGACCCGCGACCGCCGTCAGCTCCTCAGGCCGTCGAAGAGGAGGTCGAGGGCGCGGCGGCGGAACCGCTCGTCCCAGTCGGCGGCGATCGCCTCCTGGCACAGTGCGGCGAGCAGCGGGATCAGCTCATCGGTGCGCAGGTCCTCGCGGACGACGCCGCCGTCTCGGGCCCGGTCGAGGAGGACGTCGACGGAGGGCCGCAGGCGCTCGAGGGCGTCGCCGACGCGGACCTGGACTCCGGTCTCGGCCAGCCGCTCGAAGACGGTCCGGTGGGTGGCGCCGACGGACATGACGAGGGCGCAGAACTCGAACAGGGCGGCCCCGTCGCCCTGTTCGCGGACCATCGTGTCGGCTTCGTCGATCAGCCGGTCCAGGAGGTTCATCACCACGGCCTTGAGCAGGTCCGGCTTGGTCGGGAAGTGCCGGAAGACGGTGCCGATCGCGACCCCGGCCCGGGCGGCCACGGCATCGGTCGCGGCGGACGCGCCATGCTCGGCGAACACCGCCTCCGCCGCCTCCAGGATCCGCGCCCGATTGCGCCGGGCGTCGGCGCGCACCGGCCGTTCCCCCTTGGGCACCATGCCGTCTCGGCTCATCCGCCAATCCCCCTTGCCAAAGTGAGTGCCACTCACTATATTCGAAATCGAGTCCTACTCATCTTAGTTCCGGAGGCACCGCCATGTCCCGCGCGACTCCCCTCGAGACCTACCGCCGGATGCAGGCGGCCGTGCTCCGCGAGGACGGCGCCACGCTTCTCCCGGCCGACCTGCTGGCCGACGACATCGTGGTCGAGACCCCTTTCTCCCCACCGGGAATGCGACGCCACGAAGGCCGCGAAGCCTGGCTCGAGTTCTACGCGGGCAGGCCGCTGCCGTTCCGCTTCGAAGAGTTCCGCGAGCTCACCACCTTCGAGACCGCCGACCCCGAGGTCCTCGTCGTCGAATACGAACTCGCCGGCACGATCACCACCACCGGCGTCCGCGCATCGGCGACCTTCATCGCGGTCCTGCGCGTCCGCGAGGGCCGGATCCTGCACTGGCGCGAATACCAGGACGTCCTCGCCATCAGCCAAGCCCTGAGCCTCGGACCGGAAGACCTCGGCACGCCCGCCCGATAATCGCATCGCGAAATTCGTGTAGTTCGAGCTACACGCTTTTCGTGTACCTCCAACTACACGAATTTCGTGTAGTCTCGACTACACGAATTCAAGCGGAGGTGCTCCATGCGCAAGCCGGACTCGATCATCGGCCGCGACCTCGAATGGCAGGTCCTCGAACGGTTCCTGCGCGACAGCGGCGACGCCACGCTCAAGATCGGCATCGTCTCCGGACGCCGCCGCGCGGGCAAGACCCACCTGCTGACCGCCGCGGCCAAGGCCGTCGGCGGGCTCTACCACGTGTGCGTCCAGGAGGAGGGCGACCTCTCCGCCCGCGCCCGGTTCGCCTCGGGGATCAGCGCCCACGGCGGGATAGCCGGCGCCTCCACGGCCGACTGGGAGTCCCTGCTCACGAGCGCGCTGGAAGTGGCCGCGCGAACCACCCCGGGCGGCCGGCCGCCGCTGCTGATCATCGACGAGTTCCCTTACGCCATGGCGAAAGCGCCCCACCTGCCCGGCATCCTCCAGCTCCTCTACGACCGCGCGCAGCGCGGCGAGGCGCCGGGCGGGCGGGTCATCCTCTGCGGCTCCTCCCTCAGCGTCATGCGCGAGCTCCTGTCCGGGACGAAGCCGCTGCGGGGCCGCGCCATGGTCGACCTCAAGCTCGGTCCGCTCGACTACCGGCAGACCGCCGAACTCTGGGGGATCGCCGACGCCGAGACCAACCTGAAGGTCCACTCGTGCGTCGGCGGCTACCCCGGTTACAAGCGGCTCATCGACCGCGTGCCCCATAACCCGGCCGAATTCGAGCAATGGGTGCCCGACACCCTGCTGAGCACCGGTTTCGGCGCGTTCACCACCGCCGAGGTGGACTACCTGCTCCGCGAGGACCCGCGCATCACCGACCGCTCGGCGTACCACGACGTGCTCGGGGCGATCGCCCGCGGATCGACCACGCTCGCCAAGATCGGCGCCGAGACCGGACGCAGCAAGGACGCGGTCCGGCCGCTGCTCAGCACCCTCGAAGCCAGCAGCTACGTCGCCCGCCGCCCCGACCTGGTGCGCGGGCGCAGCTCGATCGCAGTGCGGGACCCGATCATCCGCTTCGACCGGCTCATCACCGCCCCCCGCGCGGGTCAGCTCGAACTGGGGCGCTCGGTCCAGGTCTGGAACGCCATGCGCGACACGTTCCGGTCGCAGATCCTCGGCCCGCACTTCGAAGAGCTGTCCCGGGAATGGGTGCACCGCTTCGCACCCGACGAACTCGACCGCCCCGAGGGCTTCGGCGAGGTCGGCACCGGGAACGTCCACGACAACGCGGGCCGCGCCAAGTTCGAAGTCGATGTGCTTGCGGTCGAAGGAAAGACAGTCAATTTCATCGGCGAGGCGAAGGCGACCGGCCAGCGCCAGGGCGCCGCGGCGCTGGCCCGGCTCCAGGAGATCCGCGACGCGCTCGCCCGACTCGGCTACCGCACCGACCGGGCGGTGCTGGGAGTGTTCTCCCTGACCGGTTTCAGCCCCGACCTCACCGCGGCGGCCGCGCACGACCCGGCAGTGGCGCTCGTCGGCCTGGACCGCCTCTACAGCGGGTGAGGCGCACGCAGGAGCGCTCGGAGGAGCGGCTCCGGGTCGGTGCCTCGGGGGAAGTCGCTGACCTGGCCGTCGCCCACTTCGATCACCCTCCAGCGGCCGTCGGTGCGCTGCGCGAGGTCGGTGGTGATGAACGGGCAGCCCAGGGCCGCGACGGCTGCCGCGATGCCGGTGAGGTCGGGTGCGACCGCGGTCCCCGGCTGGTCCGGGTGCGGGCCGACCACGACCGGTTCGCCTCGCACCCACCAGACCCGGGCCTCCGCCGCCCGGCCGGAGGAGCCGATGAAGTCCTCGAAGGCGCGCACGACGAGGCCTCCGGCGAGATCGGCGCCCTGGCGCTCGATGAAGGTCGCGGCGGTCTCGTGCAGGGACGCGGTGTCGGCGAGGTCGTCGACGAAGCACGCCTCCGGTTCGCTCTTGCGGGACTTCACGTAGTCCTTGACCATTCCCGGCCCGCTCGGCAGCTCCCCCGCCAGCGCGGCCAGCACCCCGTCGTCGGGAATCTGCCTCGGCTCCAAGGGCATCCATCGGCTCGCCGGAGTCAAGGCGGCGAAGGCGCCGTACCAGCCGGGCAGTTCATGCGCTGCCCGGTACTGCCCGGGGGCGGTGGCCAGGTGGACCCCGCGAGCGGTGAGCGCCCGGTGCAGTCCGGCGTACTGGTCGCCCGTCGCCATCCAGCCCCGGTACCAGGCTTGGCCGAGGCCGGAGGGGACCCGTGCCACCGCCCGCGCGGTCTCGCCGCGGGTCAAAGCGTCGTGGTCGATCAGCGCGATCGGTGCGCCGAACCCGGCCGCCAGGGCCGCCTCGGCGGCGTAGTGCTCGTCGGGGCGGCGCGGGGCGAGCATGTCGGCGCAGTACAGGATGGCGGCGGGCATCTCGAAATGCTAACCGCTTGCCGCCGGGTCGATCAGGTGACGCCGCCCCGCGAGCGGCCGCTGCAGAGCGCCTCGCTGGTGTCCGCGGTGCAGACCACGACGCTCGCGGACAGGCCCTCGTCGAAGCTCAGGTTGAAGTCGGTGCACTGGCCGCTGCCGGAGCTGCGGTACGTCGCGGTGCCGTTGCCCGCCACGGTGAGTCGAGCGATCGTGCTGTGGCCGTTCGGGTAGTGGTCGCAGACGATGAGGTGCTCGCCGTCGGCGTTGAAGCGGGCCGAGACCCGGTTCCCCGACGACGAGCAGGTGGCGAAGACGTCGACGCCGCCGGCGTCGCCGCTGTCGGCGTTCTTGCCGCCGCTGCACGTCCATGGGGCCCGCAAGTCGGTCTGCGCCTGCGCGGGCGCCGCCGCGAAAGCGCCGGTGAGCAGCAGGGCCGTCGTAGCGGCCGCGGTGGTGCAGCGGCGCGCGAGGGATCGCGTGTCCATCGTTCCTCCTGAGATGCGGCACGTGCCTCCGACGCTACCCGCCGCGTGCGACCCGGTGGGTACGCGCCTCAGCGCACGGACTTGATGGGCCACACCAGGATGCCCCCGAGGAGGGTCGCTATCGCGCTCAAGGCGTAGAGCGCCGAGTACCCGCCGAGGCCCGCCACGATCGGGGCGGCGAGGGCCGGGCCGAGGACTTGCGGCGCGGTGGAGGCGATGTTGATGATGCCGAGGTCTTTGGCGCGGTCGGTCGCGGCCGGGAGGACCTGGGTGATGAGGGCCTGGTCGACGGAGAGGTAGATGCCGAAGCCCGCGCCCATGATCGCGGCGGCGGCGATCGCGGCGGGCCAAGTGTGCCAGAACGTCAGCAGCAGCGCGGCCGCGGTCATGACCGCGGAAGACACGACCACAAGCGGTTTGCGTCGGCCGATCCGGTCGGAGAGCACGCCGCCCGCGACGGAGGTCGCGACGACGCCGCCGGTGTACAGGAGCGTCAGGATGAGGACGCCCTCGTCGGCGCTGTGCCCGGGGAAGAGCTCCTCGTAGTGCACGGCGTCCTGCAGGAAGAACAGCAGGTAGAGGGTGCCGGTGGCGTTGCCGAGCATAACGAGGAAGCGGGTGAACCAGGCCCAGGCGAAGTCCGGGTGGGCGCGCGGCGAGACCCAGAACGTCGCGAGGAGGGCCCGCCACGAGAACGGAGGGCGCGCGGCGCGCGACAGCGGCGGGTCCGGAGTGGACAGCACGAACGGGAGGGCCATCACCAAGGCGGCCAAGCCGATCACCAGGTAGCCGGTCGGGAGGTCGGTCACCAGCATGGTCACGATGACCGCGCCGACCACCAGTCCGAGCGCCTGCGGGAAGCCGATCCAGCCGGAGACGACCGCGCGCTGGCGGACCGGCACGTGGTCGGGGATGCCCGCGTTGAGGCTGGCGTATCCGGCGTTGAGGGCGGCTTGGGCGAGGCACCAGCACAGGAGCACGCCGATGACGGTGGTCTGGAGTCCGAGGAGGCAGAGCCCGGCGGCGCCGACGGCGATGCCGCCGAGGGTCCACGGGTGGCGGCGGCCGAATCGGCCGGTCGTGCGGTCGGAGAGCGCTCCGGCGAGGGGGTTGGCGACGACGGCGACGAGCGCGCCGAAGCCGGTGACGAGGCCGAACGCGGCGACTTTGCCGTCCTCGTCGATCTCGGCGAGCTGAAGCGGCAGGAGCACCTGGATCGGGGTGAAGAAGGCCATGTAGAGGCCGAGCATCCCGGTGGTGATGCCGCCGATCCAGACCTTCCCGACGTTGTGTTCGGGTTCGGCGAGGGCGGTGGGCGGAGGGGCTTCGGGTGCGGTGGTCACGGACGTCTGCTCTGCACGATGTGTTCCCGGTACCAGTCGAAGGAGGCCTTCGGGGTGCGGTCCTGTGTTTCGGAGTCCACATGCACCAGTCCGAAGCACTGGTGGTAGCCCTCGGCCCATTCGAAGTTGTCGAGGAGGCTCCACACGAGGTAGCCGCGCACGTCGGCGCCTTGCGCGATCGCGTTGTCGACGGCTTTCACGTGCGCCGCAAGGTAGTCGATGCGGTCCTGGTCGGGGATCGAGCCGTCGGCGGCAGGCTCGACGCTGTAGGAGCAGCCGTTCTCGGTGACCCACAGGGGCGGCAGGGCGGTGCCGTAGTCCTCGGTGAGCTCCACAAGGGTCTGCGTGAGCCCGGAGGGGATCACGGGCCAGTCGAAGTCGGTGGTCTTGACGTGGTCGAACTCGACGATCTCGAACGGCAGAGGGGATTCCGACGGGGCCGCGGCGACGCGGGTCGGGTTGTAGTAGTTGACGCCGAGGCCGTCGAGGGGCTGCGCGATGGCCTCCAGGTCGCCGTCCTTCACGAACGGGAGGGACTCGAGGCCGAGGGCCGAGAGGTCCGGGTAGCGGCCGAGCAGCACCGGGTCGGTGAACAGGCGCCGGTGGAGGACGTCGTAGACCTCGGCGGCGGTGAGGTCGTTCTCGTTGCCGGTGAAGGGAACCGCGGGCGTGTAGCTGTTGGTGAGCATCACGTGCGGCGCGCCTGCCGCGCGGAGGGCGCTCGTGGCCAGGCCGTGGCCGAGCAGCTGGTGGTGGGCGACGGGGAGCGCGTCGAGCAGCAGGGTGTGGCCGGGGGCGTGCTGGCCGAGCGCGTAGCCGAGGGCCATGTGCTCGAACGGCTCGTTCAGGGTGATCCAGTGCCGCACGCGGTCGCCGAGCCGCTCGGCGCAGATCGCGGCGTACTCGGCGAGGCGGTGGGGCGTGTCGCGGTCGAGCCAGCCGCCCGCGTCTTCCAGGGGCTGCGGGAGATCCCAGTGGTAGAGGGTCGCCATCGGGGTGATCCCGGCGTCGAGGAGTCCGTCGACGAGGCGTTCGTAGAAGTCGAGCCCGGCCCCGTTGGCCGGGCCGGTGCCGCCCGGTCGCACCCGGGGCCAGCCGATGGAGAAGCGGTAGACGTCGATGCCGAGGTCGCGCATGAGGGCGATGTCCTCGGAGTAGCGGTGGTAGTGGTCGCAGGCGGTCGCGGCGGTGTGGCCGTCGCGGATCTTCCCTGGCGTGCCGGTGTACGTGTCCCAGACGGACGGCCCGCGGCCGTCCTCCACTGTGGCGCCTTCGATCTGGAAGGCCGAAGTGGCCACCCCCCAAGCGAAGTCGGGCAAACGCGGCGTTGCGGCCACTGGCACCTCCGAGCGTGGCGTGAGTAACTTTTGTGAAGGTACCGCAGAGTAACGCGCCCCCGTAACCCCTCGAAGGCTCAGAGTTTCCGGACCGCCTCGCGCACCGCCCGCGGCGAGGCCCCGAGCTCGCGGCGGCAGGCCTTGTTGAACGCCTGGAGGTCGGCGATGCCCACCGCGGCGGCGATCGCCGGGATCGACAGGGTCGACTCCAGGAGCAGGTGACGGGCCCGTTCGAGGCGGCGGCGCCGGATGTGGGCGACCACGGTGGTGCCGGTGGCGGCGTGGAAGAGGCGCGTCAAATGGTTGTGCGACAAGCCGACCGCGGCGGCGATCTCCGGCACGGCCAGCGGAGCCGGCAGGTGCTCCTCGATATAGGCGAGGGCGGCCTCCACTGAACGATGGTGGCCTCCGCCGGCAGGTCCCGCATCGAGCCGCGCCATCCGCCACAGCAGCGCCCAGGATTCGGCGTTCGCGCGGGCCGGAGCCTCCGGGTTCGCGGTGACGGCCTGGCGGAACATCTCCGCGAGCGCGGAGGTGGTCGCACCGGGGTCCTGCATGACCGGCACGGTGTTCGGGCTGCCGTGCTTCGGGAGGCGCGCGTGGATGTGGAAGTTCTCCGAGCGGCCCCGATAGTGGAAGCGGACTTCGACCCCGGCCGGAATGAGGCTCACGTAGCCGGGCTTGATGGGGTGGAGCGTGCCGCCGAGTTCGATCGCGCCTTCGTACTTGTGCATGTGGATCTGCCAGAGGTCGGGCAGGAGAAAGCTCTCCTCCGACACGTTGAGGCCGCCGATGCCGACACCGGCGTTGACGACGTCCGGCGGCTCGTCCAGGTAAAGGGTCACCGTGCGCATGATGAAAACCGACCACTAGTTGGTGATTACTGCCAATTACAACAGCGGAATCTGATCCTATCTTCGGTGTATGACAACCACCAAGCATCTACTGACCTCGGTTGAGGTCGCGCGGTTCGTCGCCAACGGCTTCCACCGGATGGACGCGATCGTGCCCTCCGACCTCAACGCCGAAGCGATCGGCATCATGGAGGCCGGGCTCGGCCCGGTCCCCTACGGGACCCCCGTCGACGAGGCCTACGAGCCCGGCTCGTTCACGCGGCGGCTGCTGGAGATTCCGGCGGTGGCCGGGGCGCTCCGGAGCCTCGTCGGCGACGACCCGACGGTCGACCACCACGCCATCCACATCCGCGAACCGCACGAGGGCGCCGCGCAGCCGCTCCACGCCGACGCGATCATCGACACCCGCGTCGACGCGTTCGACGTGCAGCTCATGTACTACCCGCAGGAGGTCACCGGCACCATGGGCGGGACCCTGTCCGTCCCCGGCAGCCACCTGCGCCGCACCAACGAGTCCGACACCGGCCGCTACCAGAACCTGCGCGGCCAGACCCGCCTCACCTGCCCCGCCGGCACGGTCGTCCTGCTGCACCACGGGATCTGGCACGGCGGGCGCCGCAACGACTCCGACATCCGCCGCTACATGTACAAGATCCGCTTCAACCCGACGGTGCCGCAGGTGCGCACCTGGGACGTGTCCGACCTGGACGACCCGCAGGTGTCGGCCGAGCTCAACGTCTACCACCCCTGGTCCGAGCACGCGACCTCCCGCCTGGAGGTCTACAACCGCATCAAGATGTGGCGGGCATTGACCAACAACCCCTCGTTCGACATCGACTACTGGGCGACCCGCGTCGCCAACCGCCCCGGGAGGGTCTGATGAAGCAGCAAGTCCTCGTTCTCTACTTGAACACTTCGGCACTCGATGCCGACGTCCTGGCCTGGGCGTACTACGACGGCACGGGCAAGACCAACCCCACGACCGGCGACAGCGACCTGCCGCCGTACGACACCGGGACCGAGGCCCTGCGTGACGGCTGGCGGCTCTTCCAGGCCTCGCAGCTGATCCCGCCCTACCCGGGCCACGAGTACGACACCTCGTTCCTCAAGCACGAGTTCTGGTTCGAGAAGCTCGAATAGGGGCACGGGACCGGCCGCGCGGGATCGCCGCGCGGCCGGTCCCTCATCTGGGAGGCAAGCCTCAGGAGAGGTAGGGCCCGGCGTCGCCGACCTGGCCGGGCGCGGCGGTCAGCGCCGTGGCGAGGACGTACACGGCCATGTCGCCCTGGCCCGAGACGGAGGCGGTCAGGGTGCCGTTGGTGACGGTGGTGGTCGCGCCGCTCACCGCGTCGGTGTACGTGCCGTTGGGAATGCCACTGAACGTCGCCGAGCTCGAGATCGCGACCAGCGCGAAGCTGTCCACGGACGAGTCGGTGTAGCGGCGCTTGAACGCGATGCCGCCGCTGATGTTCTCAGTGGAGTACTGGCCCATCGAGAGCGCGGGCACCGCTCGCCGGATCTCACCCAGCCGCTGCAGGTGCTCGACGAGCGGCTGGTTCAGCGTGGTGGCGATCGCTCCGGTGGCCGAGTCGACCTGGCCGAAGTCGCTCACCGAGAGGGTGCCTTCGAGGTGGTCGCCGTAATAGGCGCGGCCGGTCTCCGCGAGCGGACAGGAAGGCCCGCAGTCGATCTGGGCGCCGGCCTGGAACTCGATCTCCGATCCGTAGTAGAGCGTGGGGATGCCGCGGAAGGTCCACATGAGGTTCATGTTCTCGGCCCAGGCGGTGGTGCCGCCGGAGTAGCGACTGCTGGATTTGTTGGGGCCGTAGTCGTGCGAGTCGACGTACACGGCGTTGAACGTGGCGTCGTTGACCCAGGGGTCGGAGTCCTTGCCGTTGTGGAACGCGTTGCTCGCTTCGCCGAAGTTCATGTGCATGCGCATGTCGATGATGTTCATGCCGGAGAACCGGCTGTAGTCCGGGGCGTGGTAGGTGTTGCCCTGGAGGAACGCGTTGGTGCTGGTGGGCTGGTTCTCGGTGCCCTGCGCGTTCTCCCAGTCGTACTGCTCGAGCGCGGCGGTCGCGTCGTCCGCGGCGTACTCGCGGCGCTCCTGCCAGGTGTAGAACTGGGCGGAGTGGTTGACCGAGCCGCGGTTCCAGCGGTCGTGGACGAAGGCCGCGACCTCGCCGAAGATGTAGAAGTCCTGGGCCTTCTCGGCCCCGTACTTCGCTTCGAGGTGCTCTTGGAGGGCGGGCAGGAAGACCCGGTTCCAGGTGACGCGCGGAATGTGGACGGCGGTGTCGACCCGGAACCCGTCGACGCCCATGTCGATGTACTGCTTGTAGGCGCCGATCAGGTAGTCCTGCACGGCCTCTGACTCGGTGTTGAAGTCGGCGAGGTCTTCATGGAGCCAGCAGGAGCGGGCGTCCTCGCCTTCCCAGTTGCCGATCCAGCACTGGTGGTAGTTCTCGGCCGAGAACATGCCCGATGTCGCGCTGGGCCACTGGCGGTTGTAGACCTTCCAGCCCTCGGAACTGTAGTTGCCGGAGAAGACGCCCCAGTTCCTGCAGGTGTTGTCCGCGGGCTCCGCGGTGGACCAGAGGTCGCCGTTGTAGTAGGAGCGGCCCGAGTTCGGCTCGACCGAGAGGCCGTCGTAGGTGAAGTCGGGGTTGTAGGTGTCGTAGAAGTCGCCCCACTGGCTGTCCTGGACGCCGTAGACCGTGGGGGTCTCGAGGCCGAGCGCGCCCCAGCGGGAGGAGTGGTTGAAGACCACGTCCTGGTAGATCTTCATGCCCTTGTCGTGGGCGGTGTCGATGAAGTCCTGATAGGACGCTCCCTCCGACTCCAGGCGGGCGTCGATCTCGTAGAAGTCGTATCCGTGGTAGCCGTGGTAGTCGTAGTCGGAGCGGTTGAGCACCACCGGGGTGATCCACACGGCCGAGAAGCCGAGCGCCTTGATGTAGTCGAGGCGATCCATGAGGCCGGAGAAGTCGCCGCGGAACATCGGATCGTCGTTCTCGGCGTTGCCGGAGGTCTCGTGTTTGGAACCGCCGCGGTTGTTCGACTCGTCGCCGTCGTAGAAGCGCGCGGTCATCGCGAAGTAGATCGGGTCCTGGCGCGGGTCGCCGCCGAGCATCTCGCCGGTGGTCGCGGCGTCGGGGACCTCACCGGTCGTAGCCGAGACCGAAGCGCTTGCGGCGGAGACGTTCCCGGCCGCGTCGAATGCGGCGACCGCATAGGTGTAGGCCGTGTTCGGGTCGAGGTTCGCGTCGGTGAACTTCGTCGAGGCGGTGGTGCGGGCGACCGTGCCGTCGGCGGAGGTGCGGGTGAGCCGGTAGCCGGTGACGCCCACATCGTCCGTGGCGGCCGTCCACGACAGGATCATCGTGGTGGCGTTCACCGTGGCTGTGAGCCCTTGGGGCGCAGCGGGAGCGACGGTGTCGGGTTCGGCCGCGACGCATGGATCGGCGGCGTCGGCGGTGACCGCGGCGTCTGAGACCGTCGTGACGCCCGCCCCGATGGTGTAGTCGGCGCCGGCGTTGTTGTCCCATAGGCTCGAGCCGTTGTTGAACGCGGCCTTCAGGTTCGCGGCCGAGCCGAGCGGCACGGTCAGGCGGGCCCAGCCCGCGCAGGCGGCCTCGACCATCGCCGCGCCGGGCGCGGTCGTCCAGACGCCGTTCACCGCGTAATGCAGGTACGCCTGGGTCCAGCCCATCGAGGCGAGGTCGTAGTAGACGACCGCTTGCTCACCACCGCAAGGGTTCCCGGTGCTCATCACCCCGGAGGCGATGGTGAAGTCGCCCGAACCGACAGCGTAGTTGGCGCCGTTGTTGTTGTCCCAGGTCCCGGAGCCGTTGTTGAAGGAGACCTGCGCGCCGGCGGCGGTGCCGAGGTCGATCTCGTGGGAGTACCAGCCGGTGCAGGCGGCCTCCATCGGGACGCCGGGGACGGGGGTCCACGACCCGCCGGTGGGCGCGTAGTGGATGTTCACAGTGGTCCAGGCGGTCAAGGCCCGGTAGTAGACGGTGGCCGCGCTCGCCGCGCTCGCGGCCGAGGGCACGGCCAGCAGCGCGATGAGCATGGCGGCCAGGGCGAGTGCAGCGGTGAGCAGGCGGCTCCGCTGGGAACGGCGGGGTTGTCCGCGGGTCATGTCGAACTCCTGTGGGCGAGGTGGTCAGGTTGCTTCTTGCCGTTCCCAGAGGTGTTCTTGCAGTTCTTGCAAGAACTGTCTGAACTTTAGCATAGAATTTTCCATATGCTCATGCCTCGATATCCGGCTCGTTCGCCGCGCCGGGTGCCGAGCGGGTCGCGATTACCCTGCCGGCGTGACCTCCCCGAACGAGATGCGCGTCCATGCAAGGGAAATCGGCCTCGCGAGGTTCATCGCGGGAATCCTCGCCGTCGGCGTGCTGCTGTACGCCTACGTCCTCGGCGGCGAGGCGAACGGCCTCAACCCGTTCAACTACTTCGGCTTCTTCACCAACCTGACGAGCCTGCTCACGGCGGCCCTTCTGATCGCCACGGGCCTGCACCCGCTCCTCGGCAGGCCCGTGCCCGCGTGGCTCGTCGCGGCACGGGCCGTCGCCACCGCGTGCATGCTGATCGTCGCGGTGGTCTACAACGTGCTGGTCCCCGGCACCGGCACCGCCCCTCCGCTGGTGAGCGCCGCACTGCACATCGTGCTTCCGGCAGTGGTCTTCCTCGACTGGCTCCTGGTCGGCGACCGCCCGCCGCTGCCCTGGCCCCGCGTATGGCTCGTCATCCCCTACCCCGCCCTGTGGCTCGCCGTCGTGCTGGTCCGCGGCGCGACCGACGGCTGGGTGCCGTACGGGTTCCTGCTGCCCGAGCGCGGGCTGGCCTCCCTTGGACTGCATGTGATCGGGCTGTTCGCGGCGCTGTCGGCGGCAGGAGCGCTCGTGTGGGCGGTCAGCCGATGCCGGGGCCTCACGAACTGGTGAGGATCACCAGTTGCCGCGTCGCCCTGGTCATCGCCACGTACCGGTCCACCGCCCCTTCGATGCCCTCGCCGAAGGCCTCGGGGTCGACGAGCACGACCAGGTCGAATTCGAGCCCCTTGGCCAGCACCGGGGTGAGCGAGCGGACCCGTTCCGTCTCCTGGAGGCCGGGAGCCCCGATCACGCAGGCGGTCCCCTCGTCGTGTCCGGCGAGCCACGCTTCGAGGATCGCATCGAGGTCCCCAATGGACCCGTGCTGCACGGGGATGCCGCTGCTGCGGACCGAGGTGGGCACGTTGGCATCCGGGAGCGCGGCCCGGATGACCTGCTCGGCCTCGGCCATCACCTCTTCGGGCGTGCGGTAGTTGATGCTCAGGGAGGCCAGGCGGGCGTGGTCGAGGCCGATACGCGCCAACCGCTCCCGCCAGGACTCGGTGAACCCGTGCCGCGCCTGGGCGCGGTCGCCGACGATCGTGAAGCTCCGGGACGGGCAGCGGCGCAGCAGCATCTGCCATTCGGCGTCGGTGAGCTCCTGGGCCTCGTCGACGATGACGTGGGCGAACGGCCCGGCGAGCAGGTCCGGCTCGGCGGTCTCCAGGTCCTCGTAGTGGACCAGGGCGTCCTGCAGGTCCGCGCCCTTGAGCAGGATCATCTCCTCCACGTTGCCGTCGCCTGCCTCGAGGAGGTCCTCCACGACCTTGTCGATGACCACGCGCTCGGCGGCGATCGCGGCCTCGCGCCGCCGGGCGATCCGCGAGGCCTCCGGGTCGCCGAGGCGGTTCCGGGCGGCGTCGAGGAACGGCAGGTCGGCGACCGTCCAGGCCTCCGGGTCCTCGCGGTAGAGCAGCGCGACCTGGTCCTCGTCGAGCCAAGGGGCGCACATGCGCAGGAAGTCGGGGACCGCCCACAGTGCTGCGACGAGGTCGGTGGGCTCGATGAGCGGCCAGGCCTTATCGAAGGCGCGCACCAGTTCCCGGTTGCGGGCGAGCGACCGGCGCAGCAGGTCCACGTCGATCTCGTCCTCGTCGTGCTTCTCGGCGATGATCGCGACCAGTTCGTCCCAGATCTGCTCGCGCGCTTCGTTGTGGGGCGTGCCGAGACCCGCCGCGTCGAACGCGTCGGCCCAGTCGTCGGCGCTGAGCCAGACCTCGGACCAGTGCGTCTCGACCGCCATCCCCTCGGCGGGCGGGTGCTCGTAGCGGCGCGCGGCCGGTTCGATGGCCTTCACCATGTCCGCGCCGGCCTTCAGAGCGGCGACGGCCGGGTCCGCTTCGTCCGGCGCGTCCGCGCCTTCGGGTTGGAGGTCACGGACGGTGCAGGTCTGCACGCCCTCCTCGCCGAGGCTGGGGAGGACGTCGGCGACATAGGCCAGGTAGGGCTGGTGGGGGCCGACGAAGAGCACGCCTCCCTTGTGGTGGCCGACGCGCGGGTCGGAGTAGAGCAGGTATGCGGCGCGGTGGAGCGCGACGACGGTCTTGCCGGTGCCGGGGCCGCCGTCGACCACGAGCGTGCCGCTCGATCCGGCCCGGATGACGGCGTCCTGGTCGGCCTGGATGGTGCCGAGCACGTCGCGCATCCGCTCGGACCGACTGGTGCTGAGGCTCGCGATGAACGCGGACTGATCGTCAAGGGCGGCATGGTCTTCCAGTCCATCGGGAGTGAAGACCTCCTCCCAGTAGTCGCTGATGCGGCCGCGGGTCCAGCGGTACCGGCGGCGACTGGCCAGGCCCATCGGGTCGGCGTGGGTCGCGCCGAAGAACGGCTCGGCCGCGGGCGAGCGCCAGTCGAGCAGCAGGCGGCGGCCCTCGCCGTCCGTGAGGCCGAGTCGTCCGATGTAGACCGTCTCGCCTTCGGTGGTGACGGTCCGGCCGAGGCACAGGTCCAGGCCGAAGCGGCGCAGGGCGCCGAGGCGGCCGGTCAGCCGGTGGATCTCCCGGTCGCGGTCGGCTGCGGCCTGCCCGTCGAACTGGCCGGTGCCGCCCGGCGCTTTGCGGGCGGCGGCGAGTTGGGCGGTGACCTCGGCGATCGACTGCTCCAGGCTCGCCGCGACGGCGGCGAAGTGCCGCTCGTCGTCGGCGATGAGCTTCGGGTCGGCCTTCGCGGCGAGGCGCTCGGGCAGTTCGAATGCACTGCGGGTTTCAGGGTTCACTCAGCGGCTCCCTTCAAGCTGGAAGTACGATTGTGAACCATGCTGACCTGCGAAAACACACCCCGGTGCACCCTGGTTCGGCACCCCAGGGTTATATTCTGAAGAGGGAAGAGGCGCAGGCCGCTTCCCTTTCGTGTTTCCGGGGATCGGCGGGCAGCCGGGCAGATCGAGCCCGACGGCCGCCGACGCGCCGAGGACGGGGCCGCAGCCTCGATGCTCGAGCCGCCGTTCACCCGCTTTCGCGCGAGGCGCTCGCCGTAGGCCATGCGGGCGGCGCCGTCGACCGGCCTCCAGGCGATCCCGGAACCCCGGCCGTTCGGCCGCTTTCCTCGTGAGTTGATCGCTGTGGGCCGGATGGGCGCGATCATCGCGGAAGTGCCGGTTCATGGCCATTCCGTGCCATGTGAGCTGGGCGGAGTCGCAAAATGCCGCCAAGAGATTTATCAAACACCTGTTTGAGCTTGCGCGCTGCCACCAGTTCGGTATGTTGATCTTGATACACATGTTCGACATGACACGGGGGAACTGGTGGCGACATCCGTCGCGGCCGCGCTGGCCGCTGAGCTCGGCCTGCGCACCGCCGCAGAGCTGCGCCCCGCAGCCGAAGCGAGGTCAGGGCGCGCGGCCCGCTTCGCGGGCGAGCCGCCGCTGACCGCTGAGCCACAACGCGCGGGCGCGGCCCGCGATGCCGTCGAGCGGCCCGCTCCTGAATCCCCTCCCGGTGAGGTCCAGCCTTCGCGGAACATCCTGCCCGTCACCCCCGACATTTCCGCGCTGCTGCCCTACGGCGGACTCGCGACTGTGACCGCAATCATGGCCTCGCGGCGCGGAGCGACCTCGCTGCTGTGGCGGCTGCTGGCCGGTCCGACCGGGTCGGGGGCCTGGTGCGCGCTCGTCGGGATGCCGCGGGTGTACCCGCTCGCGGCGACGGCCGCCGGAGTCGACCTGGGACGGGTGGCGCTGGTCGATCCGGGGCCGCTCGTGGTCGAGGCGGCGGGGACGCTGGCCGAGGGCGTCGCCGTGGTGGTGGTGCCGAGCGAAGGCCTCACCCCGACGCAGGCGCGGCGGCTGGCCGCCCGCGCCCGCAGGAGCGGGACCGCGATCGTCTGGTGGGAGACCCGCCCGGTGGTCGGCGCCGACGCCCGGCTCGAGGTCGCCCGCGCACGCTGGAAAGGACTGCGCCCCAACGACGGACGGCGCTGGGGGGCCGGACGCCTCGACGCCTGCGAACTGGAGGTCGCCGCCTACTGGCGCTCCGGAGGCACCCGCCAAGGTCGGATCTGGCCCTACGGCGGCGAGACCGGGGCGAGCCGCACCGGAGCGGAGCGGCCCACCCGGGAGAACGTCATCGACCTGCGGTCGAGGTCTATCGTGGACCGCGATACCGTCGAACGGAACAGCGCCCCGCATCGCGCGAACGGCACTCAGCGCGGGCGGCTCGGCGAACGCATCAAGGTCGCGGACCATCAGGCCGACCTCGCGGACTCTGGGGGCCTCCCTCCCTCCCCCTCGCCCACCCACCCCGCCACCACCACCGCCTTGCCGGCTTCCAGCTCGACCGGGCGCGCTCCGGTCGAGCGTGGTGATGCCTCCGGTGCCTCCGGAAAATTCCGGATTCGTTCCGGTGCAGCGGATGCATCCGCCGGCTGTTCCAGTGTGGCAGGGGGGTACGACAATTCAGCACCCTCGGTGACCGCGATCTCACTGCCCGAAGTGGTTCCGCTTCGCCGCGGCGGAGGTGACCTCCCGTGAGCGTGCAGGTGCGGCGGTCCGGGAGCCGGGTGCTGGTGATGCGGCTCGTGGACTGGGATGCCGAGGACTCGACCGCGTTCGAGCCGGTGCTCGATGCGCTCGACCTGCTCACTCCCTATGTCGAGGTGCTCGAGCCCGGCGTCGTCGCCGTGCCGCTGCGCCGCGGCGCGGGCGACGAGGCCGCGTTCTGCGAGGCCCTCATCGACACCGTCTCAGGCCTCGTCGACCAGGACTGCCTGACCGGGGTCGCCGACGGCCTGTTCGCCGCGGTCCTCGCCGCGTACGAAGGCCGGATCATTCCGGCCGGACGCGACGCGGCCTTCCTCTCCCGGCGCGACATCCGCGATCTCCAGGCCACGGGCCTGGTCGACGCCGAGACCTGCGAGACCTTGCGGCACTTGGGTATCAGCACCCTCGGCGCCTTCCGTGACCTGCCCGGCCAGGCCGTCGCCGAGCGGTTCGGCGCGCCAGTGCGGCGGGCCCAGCTGCTCGCGGCCGGGCAGCTCGCCCGCCCGCTCGTCCCCCGCCCGGCCGCGCCGGAGCTGACCGTGGCCGAGACCCCCGAGACGCCGTACGCCACGGTCGAGCAGGCCGTCTTCGCCGCCCGGCCCCTGGCCGAGCGCCTACTGGCCCTATTGGACGAACGCAACCTCGCCTGCACCCGCGTCACCATCACCGCCCGCACCGGCAGCGGCATGGAGCGGCGGCGCATCTGGCAGCTCGACCCCGCCATCGGCGCGGCCGAACTGGCCCGGCGGGTGCGCTGGCAGCTCGAGGGCTGGCTCTCCTCAAGCGCCGCAAGCGACCAGGTCGACGAGAACGCGCACGCCATCACCGTCCTCGAGCTCGCCCCCGGCGGGCTGATCGGCCTGGTCGTCGCCGGGCGGGGCCTGTGGGGCGACAAGGGCGCCCGGGACGTGAAGGCCGAGGCAGCGCTGCGGCACGCCCAGAGCCGGTTCGGCCCCGACGCCGTGCAGATCGCCGCCGCCACCGACGGCCGCGACCTCGACGAGCGGTACGGCACCGCCGCATGGGAGGTCGAGCACGCACCGCCGCCGCCTTCGGGACCGTGGCCCGGGGCGCTGCCCGATCCGCTGCCCAGCCTCATCGGCACCGACGACCACGTCGCCGTCCTCGACGCGGCCGGGGCCCCCGTGCAGGCCCTCGCGCGAGGGGACCTGTCGGCCGCCCCGGCCCTGATCGCTTTGGGCGGCAAGAAGGTCCCGGTCGTCGCCTGGGCCGGGCCGTGGCCGGTGTCCGAGCGCTGGTGGAGCCCGGCGGTCCGCCGCTACGCGCGACTCCAGGTCGAGCTCGCCGACGGCCGCGCCGCCCTCCTCGTCTGCGAAGGCGGGCAATGGAAGGCGGTGGGCTGGTATGACTGACTACGCCGAGCTGCACTGCCACTCCCACTACTCCTTCGCCGACGGCGCGGACGCCCCCGCCGCGCTCGCCTCCGAAGCCCATCGACTCGGCCTCAAAGGGCTCGCGATCACCGACCACGACGGCCTGTATGCGATCCCGCAGTTCGACTCGGCCGCAAGCGCTTTCGGCCTCCAGTCGGTCTTCGGGGCCGAACTGAACCTCGACCTGCTCCGGTCACGCCGCGGCCAGGTCGACCCGGCCGGACGCCATCTCGTCGTCCTCGCCCGCGACCCCGACGGCTACCGCGCCCTCTCGCGCGCCATCACCGCGGCCAAGCTCGAAGGCGGCGAGAAGGACCTGCCCCGCTACTCGCTCGCCGGCCTCGCCGCTCACGCGAACGGCGGCTGGCAGGTCCTCACCGGCTGCCGCAAGGGCTTCCTCAACGCGGCCTTGGACTCCGGCGGACCCGACGCCGCCGAGGACGCGCTGCGCGCACTCGCCGACGCCTTCGGCCCCGAGCACCTCGCCGTCGAACTCACCTGCCACGACCTGCCCGGCGACACCGAGCGGATCGAGACGCTCGCTGGCCTGGCCCGCCGTTTCGGCGTGCCCACGGTGGCCACCAACAACGTCCACTACGCGGCCCCGAACCGCGCCCGGACCGCCGCCGCGCTCGCCGCGGTCCGGGCCCGCAGCACCCTCGAGGCGACCGACCCGCACCTGCCGGCGAACGCCGGAGCGCACCTGCGCTCAGGCGATGAGATGCTGCAGCGCTTCGCCGACTTCCCCGAGGCCGTGGCCGAATCCGTGCGGATCGCCGCCGAATGCGCCTTCCGGCTCAAGCTGCTGGCCCCGCGGCTGCCGCACTTCCCCGTCCCCGACGGGCTCGACGACGACTCGTACCTCGAAGCGCTGACGGACGAGGGCGGGACCGAGCGCTACGGGCCGCCGGAGGCCGAGCAGGTCCCCGGGGCCTGGAAGCAGATCCGGCACGAGCTGCGGGTCATCGAGCAGCTCGGGTTCAGCGGCTACTTCCTCATCGTCGCCGACATCGTCGACTTCTGCCGGGAGCACGACATCTACTGCCAGGGAAGGGGATCGGCCGCGAACAGCGCCGTCTGCTACGCCCTCGGCGTCACCAATGTGGACCCGGTGTCGTTCGGGCTGCTGTTCGAGCGGTTCCTCTCCGCCGAGCGCGACGGACCGCCCGACATCGACATCGACATCGAGTCCGGCCGCCGCGAGGAGGTCATCCAGTACGTCTACGGGAAGTACGGCCGCGACCGGGCCGCTCTGGTGGCCAACGTGGTCACCTACCGGCCCCGCTCGGCGGTGCGCGACGCCGCCAAGGCCCTCGGCTACGGCCACGACCAGGCCGTCGCGTGGTCCAAGCGCCTCCACCGCTGGGGCGGCATCGACCCCGGCGAGGCCGAGGGCATCCCCGCCGACGTCCAATCGCTCGCCGCCGAATTCCGCGACATGCCGCAGCACCTGGGCATCCACCCCGGCGGCATGGTCCTCACCGAGCAGCCCGTCAGCGAGATCGTCCCGGTCGAGCCCGCCCGCATGAAGGACCGCACCGTCCTGCAATGGGACAAAGAGGACTGCGCCGACGCGGGGCTCGTCAAGTTCGACCTGCTCGGCCTGGGCATGCTGGAGGCCCTGCACCGCATGGCCGACCTCGTGCGCGGCTTCCACGGCGAGCGGGTCGACCTGTGGCGGCTGCCGCCCGAGGACGAGGCCGTGTACGACATGCTCTGCCGGGCCGACTCCGTGGGCGTCTTCCAGGTCGAGTCCCGCGCCCAAATGGCGACCCTGCCCCGCTTGCGCCCCAGGACGTTCCAGGACCTCGTCGCCGAGGTCGCGCTCATCCGCCCCGGGCCCATCCAGGGCGGCGCCGTCCACCCGTACCTGCGCCGCCGCCACGGCGAACCGTGGCGGCACCTCGTCCCCGAGGTCCTCCACAAGACCCTGGAGCGCACCTACGGCGTGCCGCTGTTCCAGGAGCAGCTGATGCGCATCGCCATCGACGCCGCCGGATTCGACGCCGGCGAGGCCGACAAGCTCCGACGCGCCATGGGCGCCAAGCGATCCGAGGAACGCATGGAGGAACTCCGGACGCGCCTCTACTCCGGCATGGCCGAGCGGGGCATCACCGGCGCCGACGCCGACCGGCTCTACGAGCAGCTGCGGTCCTTCGCCGACTTCGGCTTCCCCGAATCGCACGCCGCCAGCTTCGCGTTCCTCGTCTACTCCTCGGCCTGGCTCAAATGCCACTACCCGGCCGCGTTCTACGCCGGACTCCTCGCGAGCCAGCCCATGGGCTTCTACTCCCCTGCCTCGCTCATCGCCGACGCCCAGCGCCACGGCCTCACCGTGCTCGCCCCGGACGTGAACGCCAGCAACGAGGTCGCCTCGCTCATCCCCACCGAACGCGAGCTTCGCGCGCCGCTCCTGGGCGAGGCGGACCTGCGCCTCGGCCTCGACAACGTCAAAGGGCTCGGCGAACCGGCCGCGCAGCGCATCGTCGCGGAGCGGGAGGCCGACGGCCCGTTCCAGAGCCTCGCCGACCTGGCCCGCCGGGCCGGACTCGGCAAGGAGCGCATGGAGAAGCTCGCCGTCGCCGGGGCCCTCGAAAGCCTCGAACCCGACCGCCGCAAGGCACTGTGGACGGCCGGGACCGTGGACGAGCGGCCCGGCACCATCCCCGGCACCGGACCGGCCGCGCCGCCGCCCACCTTGCCCGGCATGAGCGCGGCCGAGCTCGCCCGCGCCGACTACACCGGCCTCGGACTCTCGGTCCAGACCCACCCGATGGAGCTGGTCCGCACCGCGCTCGACGCCGCCGGAGTCCTGCCCGCCGCGCGGCTGCCGTACATAGAGGACGGGACGCGGATCGAGGTCGCCGGGATCGTCACGCACCGCCAGCGCCCCTCGACCGCGAAGGGCGTCACGTTCCTGAGCCTGGAGGACGAGACGGGTATCGCGAACATCGTGTGCTCCCAAGGGCTCTGGAAGCGCTGGCAGAGCGTGGCGTCGGTTGCGCGGGCGCTGGTGATCAGGGGCGCGGTGGAGAAGCCGCACGACGCGGAGGGGGACGTGATGCCGATGATCGTGGCGGACAAGCTGACGCTCCTGGACTTGAACAGCCCGAGTGCGCCGTCGCGGGATTTCCGTTAAGAGCACGGCCGTTAAGGGCACAGCCGCTAACCCGCCACCGCAGAGTGGCGCGGATCACTGGTACTTGGGGGTATGGAGAGTGCGGCCGGTTCGCGTCTTGATGGGTACGAACGGCGCACTGATAACAGTGCGCCCCAAGCGAATTGGAGCCTCCACAATGAACAAGACCTGGATCGCGCGTACCGGTCTGGCGCTCGGCGCCGGCCTCGCGCTCGCCGCGAGCATCGCCGCCCCCGCGCAGGCCGCCGACGTCGAGGCCCAGCTGACCGATGCCGGCGGGAACCTGGTCGCCGAGATCATCCACCACGATGAGGGCGACGTCTTCTCCGTGCACGACTGGCACCCCGACGGCCACGGCGTCCGCGGCAGCCTCTACCTCGTCGAGGACGGCGAGTGGGTGCAGCTCGAGAGCATCTACAACGGACTGGGCGCGGGCGAGTTCACCACGTTCCAGTGGAACGTGCTCACCGGCGAGGAGTACGTGATGGAGGTCTGCACCGTGGACGGCGCGAACGACCCGGAGGCGAACGACTGCGTCTTCCAGGAGATCACCGAGTAGCGCGATTCCCTCCGAACCTCGTGAACGAGGCCGGGCCCCTATGGGGTCCGGCCTTCAGCGTTCGAGGTAGGACTCGAGGTTGAGGAGCGAGGAGCCCAGGCCTTCGGCGTGGTCTTCGGCGCTGATGCCGTCGGGGACGTTCTCGGCGGTGATGGTGACGCGGGTGCCGTTCGCGATGGGTTCGAGAGTCCACGCGCCGGTCATGGTGCCCGCGAAGGCCGGGTCGTCGGAGACGAAGTCGACCTCGGTGACGATGCGGGTGTTCGGGACGAGCTCGATGAAGCGGGCTTCGACGGTGTCGGTGTCGGCGGTGGTCTTGCCGGGGGCGTCGGCGGGGTCGTCGTAGGTGAGGGTCATGCGGTAGCCGCCGCCGGGGCGGGGGTCGTAGTGCTCGAAGCGGCCGGTCATGCCGGCGGGCGGGAGCCAGGCGGCGAGCGCGTCGGGGTCGGTGAGCGCGGCGTAGACGCGTTCGACGGAGGCGGGTATGTCCCTGCTGGCTTGGTCGGTGCGCGGCATCTTCGGACGGTAGCATCCGCCGCCTACGGCGGGGGCGCGAAAGGGCCCGGCCCCGCGAGCGGGACCGGGCCGGTGTTCGTGCTCCTAGTGGGCCGGGACGGCGTCGGCGTTCGGGTTGTCGACCTTCTTCACCAGGAAGGCGGCGGCCACGGCGACGAGGGCCATGACAGTGCCGCACAGGAAGGCGAGGTGGATGCCGTCGGCCTGGGCCGCGACGGGGTTCGCACCCGATTCGAGGCTGGCGGTGGCGCCGGTGGTCATCAGGGTGATGAACACGGCGGTGCCGACCGCGCCCGCGACCTGCTGGAGGGTGCTCATGATGGCGCTGCCGTGCGGGTAGAGCTCCATGGGCAGGGCGCCGAGCGAGGAGGTCATGAGCGGGGTCATGAGGCTGCTGAGGCCGAGGCTGAGCAGCACGTGGATGACCACGACGAACCAGGTCTCGCTGCTCTGGTCGAGCATCGTCATGAGGCCGAGGGCGCCCGCGAGGACGATCGCGCCGGGGATGACGAGCGGTCGGGGGCCGACCTTGTCGAAGATGCGGCCGATGAACGGGCCGGAGAGGCCCATCGCGAGGCCGCCGGGGAGGACCACCAGGCCGGTCTGGAGCGTGCTGAGGTCCAGGACGTTCTGGAGGTAGATCGGCAGCAGGATGAGCGAGCCGAAGAGGGTCGCCATCGAGACCAGCAGCATGATGATGCCGACGGTGAACGAGCGGTGCTTGAAGGGCCGCAGGTCCATCAGGGCCGCGTCGCGGCGCTGGAGGCGCAGCTGGCGGAAGACGAACAGGGCCAGTGACACGGCGCCGGCCGCGACGGCGGCGTAGGGCGGGATCGGGGTGTCGTTCCCGGCCGCCGACTCGCCGAAGCTGCTGAGGCCGTAGATGAGGCCGCCGAAGGCCACGGCGGAGAGGAGCGCCGAGAGCAGGTCGAGCTTGACCGGGCGCGTCTCACCGAGGTTCTTGATGAGGACCCCGCCGAGGACGAGGGCGAGCACCGCGATCGGCAGCACGGACAGGAACATCCAGCGCCAGGTGAGGTTGTTGAGGATGAACCCGGAGAAGGTCGGGCCGATCGCGGGGGCGACGGCGATGACGATGGTGATGAAGCCCATGGTGCGTCCGCGGCGTTCGGCCGGGACGAAGGTCATCAGGGTGGTCATGAGCAGCGGCAGCATGACGGCGGTGCCGCTGGCCTGGATGACGCGGGCGACGACGAGCACGGGGAAGACCGTGGCCGCGCCCGCGAGCAGGGTGCCGGCGCAGAAGAGCCCGATGGCGGCGAGGAACACCGTGCGAGTCGTGAAGCGCTGCAGGATGAGCCCGGTCATGGGGATGACGACTGCCATGGTGAGCATGAAGCCGGTGGTCAGCCACTGCACGGTGGCGGCGGTGATCTCGAACTGCTCCATGAGGCGCGGCAGTGCCACGCCCATCACGGTCTCGTTGAGGATCATGACGAACGTGGCCACGAGGAGCACCCCGAGCACGATCTTGATCTGGCGCGGTATGCCCGGTGCGGGCGCGGGCGTCGCTTCGGCCTCGGGCGTGTCGGCCGGTCGTTGGTCAACGGTCATGGGGTTGTTTCCTTCGGTGGTGTTCCTGCCCGGTGCACGGCTGGCCCGTGCCGGGGCCCACCGGGGTGTCGGAGGGTGACGGGACGCGCGCACCGGAAAGTGTCAGTGACTGTCAATCATTGCAGTTGCTACCATCCGCGTCATGGGCACCGGTGGGAGTTTGCGAGAAGTGTCACGTCGGGCCGTGCAGTCGAGGATCGCGCGGGCCGCCGAAGAGCTGTTCGTGGCAAAGGGTTTCGAGGAGACGACGGTCGATGAGATCGCCGCCGCCGTCGGTATGTCCCAGCGCAGTTTCTTCCGCTACTTCGCATCGAAGGACGAGGTGGTGCTCGACAGCCTCGAGCGCCTGGGCGAGGAGCTCACGGCCCGGCTGGAGGCGCGTCCGGCGGATGAGCCGGAGTGGGATTCGCTGCGGCACTCGTTCGCGTCCGTAGTGGACCGCCTGTCCGACCCCGAGGCGCGCGATCACGATCGGGCGATCCACGGGATCGTGAACGCGAGCCCGCGGCTGCTCGCGGCCTACCTGGGGCGGCTCGACCGGCTGCAGGGTTCGCTCTCGGAGCTGCTGCTCGATCGGGCCGCCCGGAACCCGGGCGGCGAGACGGATCCGGTGGTGCTGCGCGCGCTCGTGGGCGGGGCGTTCGCGTGCCTGCAGGCGGCGATGCACCATTGCGGCGTCGAGCCCGAGGTGTTCGGGCCGTGCCTGGACCGGACGATGGCGGCGCTGCGTCCCGCGGGCGCCTCGGCCTAATGGTGATGCTGGTGGACGACCGCGTGGCCCTTGCCGCGTGAGATCAGCCAGCGGTTGATCGGAACGGTGACCACGAACGCGATCGCGAGCGCGGCCGCCAGCGTGAGCCAGAACCGGGGGTCGGCCAGGCCCATCTCCATCGCGCCGGGGATGGCGAGGATGAACGCGTTGTCGACGATCTCCATGACCGCGATCGAGATGGTGTCGGCGGCGAGCGCGACCTTGAACGCTTCCTTGAAGGACAGTCCGGCGCGCAGGACGCCGCGCATGGTCAGCGCGTAGCCGAAGAGGAAGGCCAGCGCGATCGCGAGCGCGATGGTGGCCGCGCCGTGCCAGCCGAGGGCGGTGCCGATGACGACGCCGAGCACTTCGCCGATGGCGCAGCCGGTGAGGCAGTGGAGGGTGGCCGAGGCGGCCATGCCCCAGCTCGCGGTCTTCGCCTGGGCGCCATGGGAGGCGTGGTCCTCGTGACCGGTATGCCCGTGTCCCGCGTGGTCCTGGGCGTCGTGCTCGTGGTGCTGGTGGTGCTCATGGGCGGAGTGGTCCACAGCGTGCTCCTCGCTAATCGGCGGCCCGGGGTGGCCGCGACCGGGAAGATGTTATACCCCCATAGGGTATTTTGCAAGCGCGGCCCGGAGGCGGAGAAATGCAATGTGCTGCGGCCCTGTGCGCCGCTGTAGGAAGATCCACAGTGCAGCATAGGGCGATGTGGGGGCACCATGGTCGAGACTTCCGGAGGCCGGGGCGCTGGGCTCGGCGGCCGGTACGCTCGCGTGCTCGCCCTCGCGGGCCTCATCGGCATCCCGGTCTCGGTGGCGGCCTTCGCGTTCCTCGCGCTCCTGCACTGGCTCACCGACTTCGTCTGGGAGGACCTGCCCGAGCACTGGGGCCTCGAACCGGTGCCGTGGTGGTGGCCGGCCCCCTGGCTCCTCGTCGGCGGCGCGATCGTCGCGTTCGCGATCACCCGCCTGCCAGGGCACGGCGGGCACGTCCCGATCGAGGGCCTCTCGCCCGACCCCGCGCCGCCCTCGCACCTGCCCGGAGTCCTGCTCGCGGCGCTCGGCGGCCTGCCGCTCGGCGTCGTGCTCGGCCCCGAAGCGCCGCTCATGGCCGTGGGCGCGGCCTTCGCCACGATCCTTACGAGCCGATGGGTCGTGCGCGGCGGCCCCGAGAACGCCCTCATCAGCACGTCCGGTTCCGCGGCGGCCGTCGCCGTCATCTTTGGCAGCCCGCTCGTGGCGGCCGTGTTCATCCTCGAATCCGCCGGCCGCGCCGGGATCCGGCCGATCCGGGTCGTGCTGCCGTGTCTGTTCTCGGCCGGGATCGGCGCGCTCGTGTTCACCGGACTCGGCGAATGGACGGGCCTGCGGGTGACCTCGCTGCAGCTCCCCGGACTCGACGTCCCCGACCGGCCCGACCTCGCGGATCTGCTGTGGACGATCCCGCTGGCGGTGCTCATCGCCGTGGGCGTCCGCCAGGTCCACCACCTCGGACGGCGCCTCGTCCCGCACACCGACCGGCGGCCCGCGCTCATGGCGATGGCCGCCGTCGCGGTCACCGCCGCCGCCGCCGCGGCCTACTCGCTGCTGACCGGCCGCTCCCCCGTCGAGGTGCTGCTGTCCGGACAGGAGGCGCTCGGTGTCTTCACGGGGACGGGCGACGTGCCCGGCGTCTGGGCACTGGTGGGGCTGCTGGTGTTCAAGGGCCTGGCGTACGCGGTGTCGCTCGCGACGCTGCGCGGCGGCCCGATCTTCCCGGCCCTGTTCCTCGGCGCGGCCGCCGGTGCGCTCCTCAGCGGGCTCCCCGGGTTCGGCATCGCCCCGGCGATGGCCGCGGGCATGGCTGCCGCCACCGCGGCGATCCTGCCGCTGCCGGTCTCGTCGGCCGTCCTAGTCACGCTGCTGCTCGGGTCGGGGGCGAGCGGGATGACCCCGATCGTGCTCATCGCCGTCGTCGTCGCGTTCGTGACCGAGCAGCTCATCGACCGCACCGGCAACCGCGAGCCCGTGCCCGAGGCGACGTAGGGGGTGGGCATGCAGGACAAGGGGAACGAGCGTTCGCAATCGTACCGGTTGCGCTGGCTGCTCGCGGGACTCGCGCTCATCGTCCTCTACTTCGTCGTGCCGATCCGCAGCGAGCCCGATCCCGTCGTCCTGGTCCTGCGCTGGTGCGGCACCGCCGTGCTGCTCGCGGGAGTCGCGATCGTCATCCGCAGGCAGGCGGTGCGGCAGCTCCGCGAACCCGACGCGCCGCTCGGGGCCCTGATCGTGGGCATCCTCGCTGGGGTGCTGCTGTTCGCGCTCGTCGACTACGGGGTGGCCGTGTACCGGCCCGACCAGTTCGCCGGCCTGCACACCCGCGTGGACGCCCTCTACTTCGCGCTGAGCACACTGAGCACGGTCGGGTTCGGCGACGTCACGGCACAGGGCCAGTTCGCCCGGGTCCTGGTGTGCGTGCAGATGGCGTTCAACGTCACGGCGATCGCGGGCTCGGCCTCGCTCATCGCCCGCAAGCTCGCCGAACGCGCCCGTACCCGCGACCGCCGCGCCCTCTGACGGGGAGAGGACCCGGCACGGACCGCTCAGGCGGGAGCGGGAAGAAGTGGAGGCCCGCATGTTCTTGCGCAAGCGGTCGAACATCCAGATCGGACACCTGACCGGCACCAGCCCCGCCTTCGGATTCCTCTGGGTCGGAGAAGAACGGCGCTACCGGCTCACCACCTTCGTGATCCACCGCCCCGAAACGGGCAGGAAGCTCGTCGAACTGCACTGCGACACGTGCGGCGCCTCGGCGCCGTGACGCTCAGGCCGCCAAGGGGATCGCGCGCTGCGCGGGCCCGGTGTAGGCGCTCAGCGGGCGGATCAGGGCGTTCGACTCGAGCTGCTCGATCACATGCGCGGTCCAGCCGGTGATGCGGGACATGACGAACAGCGGCGTGAACATCGGGATGTCGAAGCCCATGAGGTAGTAGGCGGGACCGGCCGGGAAGTCCAGGTTCGGGTGGATCCCTTTGGCCTCCATCATGGCCGCCTCCAGCTCCTCGTACATCGCGACCCAGCGCCGTCCGTCGGTCAGCTCGGCCATGTCCTTGAAGGCGGCCTTCATGGTCGGCACGCGCGAGTCGGCGTCCTTGTAGACGCGGTGACCGAAGCCCATCACCTTCTCCTTGGCGGCCAGCCGCTCGAGGAGCCAGTCGCGGGCCAGCGCGGGGTCGTCGATCTCGAGCATCATGCGCATGACGGCTTCGTTGGCGCCGCCGTGGAGCGGGCCTTTGAGGGCGCCGATGGCGGCGGTGACGGCCGAGTAGATGTCCGAGAGCGTCGAGGCGACGGTGCGGGCGGTGAAGGTGGAGGCGTTGAAGCTGTGCTCGGCGTAGAGGATCATCGAGATCTCGAAGCAGCGCAGCACTTCCGGTGCGGGCACGGTGCCGAAGCACATGTGGAAGAAGTTCTCGGCGAAGCCGAGGCCCGGGTCGGGGGCGATGCGGCCCTGCCCCCTGCGGCGGCGGAAGTCGTGGGCGACGACGGTGGGGAGCTTGGCGAACATCGCTTCGGCCTTGGCGCGGTTGGCGGCCGGGCTGTTGTCGTCCTCGGCCGGGTCTTCGGCGCCGAGGCAGGAGACGGCGGTGCGCAGCAGGTCCATCGGGTGGCAGTTGTCGGGGAGCCGGTCGATGACGGCAATGGTGGAGCGGGTGACTTCGCGTTGCGCGCCTTCGCGTTCGGTGAATCCGGTGAGGGCGTCGGCGGCGGGCAGGTCGCCGTACCAGATGAGGTGGGCGACGGCTTCGAAGGAGCAGCCGCGGGCGAGCTCCTGGACGGGGTAGCCGCGGTAGGTGAGGGAGTTCGTCTCGGGGACGACCTCGCTGATGGCGGTGGTGTCGGCGACGACTCCGGCCAGGCCCTTGCGGATGTCGGTGCTCATGCGTCCCTCCCGGGGGTTTCGAAGTCGAAGAGCTGCTTGTCGAAGGCGTTGTACGAGGCGTAGTCGACGAGTTCGTAGAGGCGGGCCCGGGTCTGCATCCGGTCCACATGGGTGGCCTGGGTGCCTTCGGTCTCCAAGGCGTCGAAGAGGTCTTCGACGGCGCCCATGGCGGCGCGGAGGCTGGAGACGGGCCAGATGACGAGGTTGTAGCCGAGGTCCTCCAGTTGCCGGGCGGTGAGCGCGGGCGAGGTGCCGAACTCGGTCATGTTCGCCAGGAGCGGCACGTCGACCGCTTCGCGGAAGGCCGCGAACTCGGCTTCGGTGCGCAGGGCCTCGGGGAAGACCATGTCGGCCCCGGCGTCCGCATAGGCTTTGGCGCGGTCGACGGCGGCGTCGAGGCCTTCGATCGCGCGGGCGTCGGTGCGGGCGCATATGACGAAGTCCGGGTCGGTGCGGGCCTGGACGGCGGCGCGGACCCGTTGCAGCATCTGGGAGGTCGGCACGACCTCCTTGCCGTCGAGGTGGCCGCAGCGCTTGGGGTTGACCTGGTCCTCGAGGTGGCAGCCCGCGATCCCGGCGTCCTCGAAGGCCGCGATGGTGCGGGCGACGTTGGCGGCCTCGCCGAAACCGGTGTCGGCGTCGATGAGGGTCGGCAGGCCGGTGGCGCGGGCGATCTGGCCGCCGCGCCCGGCGACCTCGGTGAGGGTGGTGAGGCCGATGTCGGGCAGGGCCAGGTCGGCCGCTAGAGCGGCGCCGGAGACGTAGACGCCTTCGAAGCCGCGGTCGGCGACGGCGCGGGCGACGAGCGGCGAGAACGCCCCGGGGAGCCGCTGGAGGCGGCCGGAGGCGAGCCCGGCGCGCAGGGCGCGGCGCTTCTGGGACGGCGAGATGCGTTGCGTCATCGGAAGAGTCCTCCACTCGTGGGTGCGGTCAGCGCTCCGGGCGGGGCGGCGAGGTTGAGGGCTCTGACTTCGGCGGCGCCGAGGGAGCCGATGCGGCAGGCGAGGTCGAGGAACCGGTCCTGTTCGGTCCGTGCGATGACGCCGTCGGCGAGGGTGCGGAACTTCTGGAGGTACTGCTCGCGCGCGAAGGGCCTGGCGCCGCGGGGGTGGGCGTCGGCCACGGCGAGTTCGTCGTCGATGCTGGTGCCGTCGTCGAAGACGACGGTGACCCGGCCGCCGAAGGCGCGCTTGTCCGGGTCGGGGTCGTGGTAGCGGCGGGTCCACTCCTGGTCTTCGAGGGTGCGGACCTTGCGCCACAAGGCGACCGTGGATTCCCGGTGGGCGCGTTCGGGAGTGTAGGAGCGCTCGTGGTGCCAGTCGCGGTCTTCGAGGGCGACGGCGAAGATGTACATGATGGAGTGGTCGAGGGTCTCTCGGCTCGCGTCCGGGTCGAACTTCTGCGGGTCGTTCGCGCCGGTGCCGATCACGTTGTGGGTGTGGTGGCTGGTGCGGATCACGATCTCGGCGATGCGCGAGAGGTCGCCGATGCGCGGCGCGAGCCGCCTGGCGAGGTCGATGAGGGCCTGGCTCTGGTACTCCGCCGAATGCTCCTTGGCGTAGGAGTCGAGGATGGCGCGCTTGGGTTCGCCGGGGGCGGGCAGCGGCACCGTGTAGCGCGCGTCCGGTCCGCTGAGGAGCCGGGCGATGACGCCGTCCTCGCCTTCCCAGATCGGCGCGGGCGCGCCTTCGCCGCGCATGGCCCGGTCGACGGCCTCCACGGCGGCCTTGCCCGCGAACGCCGGGGCGTACGCCTTCCAGGAGGAGATCGCGCCCTTGCGCGACTGCCTGGTGGCCGTGGTGGTGTGCAGCGCCTGGCCGATCGCCTGGTAGATCACGTCGGCGTCGAGGCCCATGAGGGTGCCGATCCCGGCCGCCGCGGAGGGACCGAGGTGTGCGATGTGGTCGATCCGATGCTCGTGCAGGCAGATCGCGCGCACGAGGTCGATCTGGACCTCGTAGCCGGTGGCGATGCCGCGCACCAGCGCCGCGCCGTCGAGGCCCCGGTGCTGGGCGACGGCCAGGATCGGCGGGATGTTGTCGCCGGGGTGCGAGTAGTCGGCCGCGAGGAACGTGTCGTGGAAGTCCAACTCGCGCACCGCTACCCCGTTCGCCCACGCGGCCCATTCGGGCGAGCTGCGCACCTCGGTCGCGGCGCCGAAGACGGCCGCCCCGGGACGGTACGGGTGCGCGAAGGCCTGGGCGCGGGCGTTGGCGACCGGGCGGCGGGCGAGCGACGCGGCCGCGACGGCGGCATTGTCGATGACCCGGTTGCCGATCATCTCGGCGACCTCGGGCTCGACCGGGACCGGGTCGCGGGCGACCTCGGCGAGCTTCCAGGCCAGCTGCGCCTCGCGCGGCAAGTGCTCGCGCGAGGCGTGGACGCGGACGGGGTGCTCGATCATGCGGCGGCTCCTTCTGGGTTATCTTCACAGTATGTACAGCCACCGATCCCTATGAAAGCACTGAACATGTGGTTTCTTGTGGAAATATCGGCCGGATTTTGTGAACCTTGTGAAAGGACCAGTGGATGGCGTTGAAGACGGCCAAGGTCGGCCTGCGGCTGCGCCGGTTCCGGGAGGAGCAGGGCCTCACGCAGGCCTCGCTCGCCACCGCGCTGGGCATCTCCACCAGCTACGTGAACCAGATGGAGTCGAACCAGCGGCCCATCACCGGCCCCGTGCTGCTGCGCCTCGCCGAAGTCTTCGACGTGGACGTGCAGCGCTTCTCAGCCGCCGAGAGCGACCGCCTCGACGCGCAGTTGCGGGACGCGCTCGCCGACACCGCCCACGCCGAGCAGGTCTCACACGGCCAGACCCGCGAGCTCGCCGAGGGCATGCCCGAACTGGCGCGGTACGTCGTCGACCTGCATCGCCGGTACCGGCACGCGGTCGAGCGCAACACCGCCATGAGCGCCGAACTGGATGCCGGGGCCGCGCCCACGGCGTACGAGGAGGTGCGGGACCTGTTCTACGCCAAGCGGAACTACGTGCCCGAGCTGGACGAGGTCGCCGAGCGGATCGCCGCCGGACTGGACCCGGCCGACCTGGACGCGGAGCTCGCCCGGCTGCTGGCCGACCGCCACGGCACCACAGTCGCCGCGCTCGGCGCCGAAGAGCAGGCCGGGGCCAAGCGCCGCTTCGACCCCGAGGGCCGCGTCCTGCGCGTCTCGCCGCTCCTCACTCCGGGCCAGCGCTCCTTCCAGCTGGCCACGCACCTCGCGCTGGTCGAGCACGCGGACCTGATCGACGGCCTGGTGGCCGCCGCCGACCTCTCCGGGCCGGAGGCGCGGGGGCTGGCGCGGATCGGCCTGGCGAACTACTTCGCGGGCGCGCTGATTCTGCCGTACGGGGTGTTCCGAAGCGCCGCAGAGGAACTGCGCTATGACATGGATCTGCTGCAGCGGCGGTTCCGGGTGGGGTTCGAGACGGTGGCGCACCGGTTGAGCACGCTGCAGCGGCCGGGCGCGCGGGGCGTGCCGTTCTTCTTCGTGCGGGTGGACCGGGCAGGGAACATCTCGAAGCGGCAGTCGGCGACGGACTTCCACTTCTCGCGGGTGGGCGGTAGTTGTCCCCTGTGGAACGTGTATGAGGCGTTCGCGCATCCCGGGGAGATCCGGACCCAGCTCGCGCAGATGCCCGACGGTCGCGCCTACCTGTGGGTGGCGCGCACGGTGACGCGCCGCTACGGCGGGTACGGGACGCCGGCGAAGACGTTCGCGATCGGGCTGGGCTGCGATCTGCACTATGCGCACCGGCTGGTGTACGCCGACGGGCTGGACCTGGCGAGCCCGGCGGCGCTGACCCCGATCGGTCCGGGCTGCAAGGTGTGCGACCGGTCGGGCTGCCCGCAGCGGGCGTTCCCGGCGATCGGCAGGCCGCTCGACGTGACGGACCACCGCAGCGGCTTCACGCCGTACCCGTCGTCGGCGTGAGGGTCGGGCGGCGTTGCCCCGCCGAACCGGCGGCAAGCGCCGCGCTCTGGCGGGAGGCGCCCAAATCGGCGACCGCGGCCGGCGGCACCGGTTCGTCGAATGCGTTTGTCGAACGCTGAAGCTCGGTGCAAGCTGGGTGCCGGACCACCATGCCGCCGCCCGATTGGACCGTCGTGACCAGCACCGCCCTGCCCGCGTCCGCCCGCACCGCGCCCGAGCTCGTGCACTGGCGCAACGCCGTGTTCGCGGTGTTCGCCCTCTCCGGGTTCGTGTTCGCGAACTGGGCCGCGCGCGTCCCGAACATGCGCGACATCCTCGGAGCGACCACGCAGGAGATGGGCGTGCTCATCCTCGGCCTCTCGGCGGGGGCGATGCTCGGGCTCATCGCCTCGGGCCATGTGGTCGCCCACCTCGGGGCGACCGCGGCGATCCGCTGGTTCCTCGCCGTCACCGCCGTCGGCCTGGTCGCGATCGGCCTCATCGCCGGGCTCGCGCCCTCGTACTGGGCGCTGTTCGCGGCCCTCATGCTCCTCGGCGCGGGCAACTCGGTGCTCGACGTGGCCATGAACCTCTCCGGCGCGGCCAACGAGCGGCGCATCGGCAGGACCCTCATGCCGATGTTCCACGCGGGCTTCAGCGTCGGCACCATGCTCGGCGCGGGCCTGGGCGCGCTCACCGAGCAGCTCGGCGTCTCGGCCGGATCGCATCTCACCGTGGTGGGCCTCGCGGTACTGCTCGCCTCCGTGTACGTGGTCAGGTTCCTCCAGCCCGCCGAAGAGCCGCGCACGGCCGAGCCGGGCGAGCGGGCCGGGTGGCGCACCCGCCTGGCCGCGTGGACGGACCTGCGGGTGCTGCTCATCGGCCTCATCATCCTCGGCATGGCGTTCACCGAGGGCACCGCGAACGACTGGCTGGGCTTGGCGATGGTCGACGGCTACGGGCTCACCAACCCGGGCGGTGCGGCGGTCTTCGCCGTGTTCGTCACCGCGATGACGGCCGGGCGCGCCTTCGGCGGGCTGTTCCTCGACCGGTTCGGGCGCGTGCCGGTCCTGGCCGGGTCGGCGCTGCTGGCGCTCCTGGGCCTGCTGCTGGTGATCCTCGGGCCGACCGCGCCGGTCGCGATCGTCGGCACCGTCCTGTGGGGAGTCGGCGCGTCGCTCGGCTTCCCGGTCGGGATGTCGGCCGCCGCGGACGACCCCGAGAAGGCCACCGCGAACGTCGCGGTCGTGGCCACGGTCGGGTACTGCGCCTTCCTCATCGGTCCCCCGCTGATCGGCCTCATGGGCGACCAGGTGGGCCTGCGGAACGCGTTCTACGTGGTGCTCGTGCTCGTGGCGATCGCCCTGGTCTGCTCGCCCGCGGCGCGCAAGCCCAAGGTCTGAGAGCCCGGCGCGGGCGGTGGGGCCCGCGCCGGGCGGCTGAGTTGCCGGGTCTCGGTTACGTGGTGACGCGGAAGGTCGCGTCGGCGCGTTCCTGGGTGGTGCTGACGGGGTCGAGCCGCAGCGCGTACCCGTAGTGGCGGATGTAGCGGGTCGGGAAGTTGTAGGACGTGAACGAGCTCCACGACGAGTCGGCGAGCCCGGCGACCCGGTTGAAGGTGGCGTCGGCGTTGAACGTGCCGCCGGACTCGCGGGGCGCGAGCACGAAGTCGTAGTTGGCGTGGCGCAGGAAGTGGCCGGGGAAGTTCACCGACTCGAAGGAGACGGCGCTGGAGGAGGCCAGGCCGGGCACGAGCCGGAACTGCGAGTCGGCGACGGGGCTGACACCGGGATCGATGCGCACGTCCATGTTGTAGTGCCGCACATAGCGGTCCTGGTAGTTGTAGGACTGCAGGCGGTTGAACACCGGGTTCTGGTAGCGGCCCAGGACCCGGGTCTCCTCGGCCTGGGTCAGGTTGAGGACGAACCCGTGGCGCTTCAGGTTGGAGCCGAGGCTGTAGTTGGTCACCTTGCGGTAGCCGGAGACGGCCGCGGGGTTGGTGGTGAGGACGGGCATGTAGCCGCGGCCGGTCGCGTACTGGTCGAGCCAGAGCGCCCATTCGCTGCGGTCGTTGAACTTCGCCCACATGGGGCCTTCGACGCCGCCGCCGGTGAGGTTCGCGAGGTCGCCGAGGCGGGTCCAGGAACCGGTCAGCGAGTTGCTGCCCTCGATCACGATCTGGGTGGTCTTGGAGGCGCGGTAGTAGCGGTAGCCGCCGGTGTTGGCCTCGATGA
Source organism: Glycomyces luteolus (assembly GCF_027622875.1). Lineage (GTDB taxonomy): Bacteria > Actinomycetota > Actinomycetes > Mycobacteriales > Micromonosporaceae > Glycomyces > Glycomyces luteolus. The sequence continues at coordinate 200,399 of NZ_JAPZVP010000005.1, forward strand.
TCTGGGTGTCGATGAGCTGCTCGGACCCGGCCAGGTTGATGTAGATCTGCGGCGTGGTGATGGAGCGGAAGTCGGTGGTGCGGGCGCTCCAGATGCGGTGCTTCTTGATGCCGTTGAGGGTCGAGTTGGTGGCCCAGTAGAGGAGGAAGTTCCCGGCGGCGGCGTCCCAGATGGCCTCGGGCGCCCAGGCGTCACCGGCGTCGCCGATGGATGCGGCGACGGGGAGCAGCCACGGGATCGACCAGTTGACGAGGTCGGTGGACTCCCAGACGACGAGGTTGCGGCTGCCGATGTGCTGGGCGTCGGTCCAGGACGTGCCCGATCCGATGTGGAGGTCGGTGGCGATGATCCAGTAGCGGTTGCCGGCGGGGTTGCGGACGATGATGGGGTCGCGGACGCCCTTGGTGCCGATGGGGGTCCGCAGGACGATCTGGCCGCGGTTGAGGTCGGTCCAGTTGAGGCCGTTGTCGGAGTGGGCGAGGTAGATCTGCTCACCGCCGGTGCCCTCGCCGATGAAGTGGGCCATGAGGTAGCCGGTGTAGGCGGTCTGGGCCGCCGCGGGTGATGCCGGGAGCAGCGCGGCGGCGGGGACCGCGGCCGCGGCCGCGATGAGGCCGCGGCGGCTGAGCCGCGGCGTGACGTGGCGTGAGGGTGGTGTCGACATTGACTCTCCAGGGATCTTGCAGCCGAAATGATGATGTGAAGGGTAACAATCAACATCGATGGAGTCAATATCTTCGATATTAAACGAGAGCGCGCTCGTCGACGCGCGCCTCCCGGCCTGCGCCCGTCTTGACCGAAGCGCCGGACCCGGAGCCTTCCAGCCGGCGGGAATCGCGACGTGCAGGCCCGCCGTGATCAGGAATCCGAGCAGGCCGAGCATGGACTCGGATTCGGGCGTCGTCAAGTCGAGGCGAGCGAAGGCGGTGCGCTAGCGGCGCGAATGCACGTATTCGAGCAGGTCGCCGCGGGTCTGATCCATGTGGCTGGCCATGGCGTCGCGGGCGGCGAGGCGGTCGCCGGAGGCGAGCGCCTCGACGATCGCGGTGTGCTCGGCGATGGCGTGCTCGCGGATCTCAGGCACGGCGCTGGTCTCGCTGCGGGTCTCGGCGAGCAGCGTGGTCAGCGGCAGGAGGGCCGCTACCAGGATGCGGTTGTCGGCGGCGCGGAGGATCACGTCGTGGAATTCGAGGTCGGCGGCCACGAACTCGGCCACGTCGGTCCTCGCGTGGGCGGCCTTCATGCGCCCGATGAGCTGGCGCACCGCGTCGAGGTCGGCTTCGGTGCGGCGCTCGGCCGCGAGCTGGGCGGCGCCCGTTTCGATCATCATGCGGACCTCGAGCAGTTCGAGCGAGGACCGCTCCCGCTCCCCCGCGCTGCGGGCGTGCCGCACGACCGCTTCCAGGCCGGTCCACTGCGCGACCGGGGCCACGCGGTGGCGGCGGCCGGGCACCTGCACGATGACGCCCTGGGCCTGCAGCAGCCGCACGGCCTCGCGCAGGGTGAGCCGCGAGACGCCGAAATCCTCGGCGAGGTCGCCTTCGGGCGGCAGGGGTTCGCCGGGTCGCAGTTTGCCGTCGATGATGGCGTCGAGGACCTGTTCGACCACCTCTTGCGTCCGTGACGCCCGCGCCATCGACCCTCCTCCGGTAAATGCCTCGAGCGTAAGGCAATTGGGCTTCCAGGGTGGAACGAGGTCGCGACCGGAGTGGTCGGGCTGCCACACCGGCTACTCCAGACCGAGGTCCTTGCGCGGGTTGCCGACCATCGTCGTGGGGTCGACGATGCGGTCGAAGTCGGCCGCGCTCACGCCCAGCGCGAGGGCGGCCTCGCGCAGGGTCGAGCCCTCTTCGTCGGCCTTGTGGGCGATCTCGGTCGCCTTGTCGTAGCCGATGTGCGGGCTCAACGCGGTCACGAGCATGAGGGAGCGGTCCACGTGCTCGCCGATCTTCGCACGGTCGAGCTGCGTCCCTTCGACACTGAAGTCCTTGAGCTTCTCGGCCGCGTCGCCGAGAATGCGGGCCGAATGCAGCACGTTCGCGATCACCACCGGGCGCATCGTGTTGAGCTCGAAGTGCCCCTGCGCCCCGGCGGCGGCCACGATCGAGTCCTCGCCGATCACCTGCAGGCAGACCATGAGCGTCGCCTCCTGCTGGGTCGGGTTCACCTTGCCCGGCATGATCGAGGAGCCCGGTTCGTTCGCGGGCAGGCGCAGTTCGGCGAGCCCGGCCCGCGGGCCCGAGGCGAGCCAGCGCATGTCGTTGGCCACCTTCATGAGTGCGACCGCGACGCCGCGCAGGCCGGCGCTCACCGCGACCATGCCGTCGAGGGAGGCCTGCGCCGCGAACTTGTTCGGGGCCGTCACCAGCGGCAGGCCGGTGAGTTCGGCGAGCTTGGCCGCGATCGCCTCGCCGAAGTCCTCCGGGGCGTTGATGCCCGTGCCGACGGCCGTGCCTCCGGCGGCGAGGCCGCAGACGCTCGCCAGCGAGTCCTCAAGGCGCACACGGGCATCGCGGAGCTGCGCGGCCCAGCCGGACCATTCCTGCCCCACCGTGAGGGGCGTCGCGTCCTGGAGGTGGGTGCGGCCGATCTTCACCACGTCGACCCACTGCTCGGCCTTGAAGCGGATCGCCTCGGTCAGCGCGTCGAGCTGCGGGAGCGTGCGGTCGCGCAGCGCCAGCAGGGTCGCGAGGTGCATCGCCGTGGGGAAGCTGTCGTTCGAGGACTGGCTCAGGTTCACGTGGTCGTTGGGGTGCACCGGAGCCTTCGTGCCGATCCCGCCGCCGAGGAGCTGGTTGGCGCGATTGGCGATGACCTCGTTGACGTTCATGTTGGTCTGCGTGCCCGAACCGGTCTGCCACACCGAGAGCGGGAACTCCGCGTCGAGGTCGCCGGAGACGACCTCGCCCGCCGCGACGACGATCGCCTCGGCCAGCAGCGGGTCGAGCAGGCCGTGTTTGGCGTTCACGACGGCCGCGGCCTCCTTCACGCGCCCGAACGCCCGGTAGACCGCGGTGGGCATCCGGTCCTCGCCGATCGCGAAGTGGTGCAGGGAACGCTGCGTCTGCGCGCCCCAGTAGTGCTCGGCCGGGACCTCGATCGCGCCCATCGAGTCGGTCTCGATCCGCTTCCCGGTCGCGCCGGTGCCCACCGGCAGGGTGCGAATCCGGTACTGCTCGTTCGCCATCGGTAAGGCCTCCCGCGCTCGATGCCGTTTCGCCCCAGGATTCCACGATTCCGGCGGGACCGCTAAGACTCCGCGTTCGGTGGACGCCGCGGCACCCGGGGACCATGCTTGGCGGGAGGGGAAGGAGGCAGGTACGTGGACGTGACCGATGCTCCGGACCGGGCCCGCTACGAGGCGCACCGGGACGGAGAGCTGATCGCCTTCTCCGACTACGTGCGCCGCGAGGGGACCGTCACCTTCACCCGCCTCGAGGTGTTCCCCGAGGCCCGCGGATCGGGCGCGGCCGCGGCATTGACGCGCGCCTCGCTGGACGACGCGCGGGCGCGGGGCGAGCGGGTGCGGCCGCTGTGCCCGTACTACGCCCGCTGGATCGAGCGGCACCCCGAGTACCAGGACCTGGTCGTCGAGGGCCGCTCGTTCAAGCATCCCTAGTCGGTGTGCGGGAGGCGCTTCGCGGGGATCACCCCGAGGCGCCCGGCCTGGTAGTCCTCGAAGGCCTGCAGCAGTTCGGCGCGGGTGTTCATGACGAACGGCCCGTAGTGCGCCACCGGTTCGCGGATCGGCCGCCCGCCCAGCACGTACAGGTCGAGCTTCGGAGTGTGCGAGTCCTGGCGCGGCGAGGCGGCCACGCGGATCGCGTCGCCGGGGCCGAACACGGCGGTCTGTCCCATCTGGAACGGCCGATGGTCGGTGCCGACGGTGCCCGCTCCGGCCAGGGCGTAGACGATCGCGTTGTACTCCGGATGCCACGGCAGGTCCACCTGTGCGCCGGGCTCGACGGTGATGTGCGCCAAGGTGATCGGCGTGTAGGTAGAGCCGGGCCCGCGGTGCCCGGCGATGTCCCCGGCGATGATCCGGATCAGCGAGCCGCCGTCGGGCGTGGTGACGAGCGCGGCTTCGCCGCCGCGGATGTCCTGGTAGCGCGGGGCCACGAACTTCTGGGCGCGCGGCAGGTTGACCCAGAGCTGCGTGGCGTGCACGACGCCGCCGCTCATGACGAAGCTCTCGGGCGGCATCTCGTTGTGGAGGATTCCGGCCCCGGCGGTCATCCACTGGGTGTCGCCGTCGGTGATGCGGCCGCCGCCGCCGTTGGAGTCCTCGTGCTCGATGACCCCGTCCATGACGTAGCTGACGGTCTCGAAGCCGCGGTGCGGGTGCCAGGGCGCGCCGGTGGGCTCGCCCGGGGCGAGGTCGACCTCGCCCATGTGGTCGAAGTGGACGAACGGGTCGAGTTCGTGCATCGGGATGCCCGCGAAGCCGCGGCGGACCTGGAAGCCCTCGCCTTCCATGCCGAGCGTCGCGGTGACGAGGCGCTTGACCTCGCGGAAGCGGGTCTGCGCCGGGTCGGGGAGCGGCAGCCGGGGCAGGACGAGGACGTCTTCGACGGTGACGGCGGGCATGGCGATGCCTCTGCTTTCCTTCACGGCGCACCGGCGCGGAGGTCCCGCGACCGTACATGATGCGTCATGTTCTTCATTCCGAACTGTAGCTCGCAATAGATGATGTGTCAATAATCGAGTAGGATGAAGCCATCATGAACGACGACACCCAGTGGCTCAGCCCGCGCGAGCAGCACTCCTGGCGCGCCTTCATCCGGCTGAACCAGAAGCTCTTCGCCCGCCTCGGCAGCGAACTCCAGACGCAGTCGAAGCTGTCAGGCGCCGACTTCGCGATCCTCGTGGCCCTCACCGACGACCCCTCGGGGCGTCTGCGCTTCCAGGAGCTCGCCAAGGCCATCGACTTCGAGCAGAGCCGCCTCTCGCACCAGATCGCCCGCATGATCAAGCGCGGCCTCGTCGCCCGCGAAGAATGCGCCGAGGACGGCCGCGGCGCCTTCGTCACCATCACCGACCAGGGCCGCGAGACCATCGAGGCCGCCGCCCCCAAGCACGTGGCCGCCGTCCGCCGCCTCGTGCTCGACGCCATCCCCCCCGAGGAGCTCGACGCTCTCGGCGACATCGCCGCGCGCATTCTCAAGCACCTCGACGAGACCGCGCCCTAACGCCTCAGCTCTCCGGATCGTAGAAGAGCTCCCGGACCTCCTGCGCGCAACGGCAGGCCGCGGCGATCTCGGCGGCCCACCGGAGGGCCTCCTCACGCGAGGGAACCTCGATGATCGAGAACCCGCCGATGGCCGTCTTCGTCTCGGGGTCGGGGCCTTCAGCCACGGTGCCGTCCGTCGCGACGATGGACGCGCGCTGGCTGGGCAGCCCCGCGCCGAACACCCACACGCCGGCCTTCTTGGCTTCGGCGACCACCTTGTGGCTGTCCACCCCCGCCTCCCGCAGTTCCTCCTCGGAGAGGTCCGCCATCGCGCCGTCGTCGAACGAGATCAGAAACCGCTTCATCGCGCCACTCCCTGCTCAGCGCCGCCAAGGGTGACGGCGCCCGAATCCTGACCCGATCGTACGAGCGCCCCCCGACATCGGCCGGTGATCAGGCCGCGGCGAGTTGGAACTTCACGCCCGTCAGCCCCTCCGAGACCGTCCACAGTCGCGCGGCCGTCTCAAGGTCCTTCGCCGCCGGGATCGTGTCGACCACGACCGGCGCCCCCTTGCGCTCCCTCTTGCCGGCCGGGCCGTAGTACTGCCCGCCCTGCGCCTTCGGGTCGGTGGCCGCCCGCAGCTGGGGCAGCGCTCCGTCCGCCTGCGACTGGGTCACGAACGGCATGATGAGGTTCGAGATCAGCCGCACCGGCGCGTTCATGCCGTTCGCGACCAGCCGCGTCGCGGAGAAACCCGGGTGCGCGAGGAGACTGCGGACCGGGCTCCCGGCGGCCCGAAGCCGCCGGTCGAGCTCGAGACCGAACACGGCGTTGGCGAACTTCGACTGCCCGTAGAACGCGATCGCACTGTAGCGCTTCTCGCCGTTGAGGTCGTCGAAGTGGATGCGCCCGTGCCCGTGCGCGAGCGAGGAAACGGTGACCACGCGCGGATCACGGCCCGCCTCGAGCAGGCCCAGGAGCCGCCCGGTGAGGGCGAAGTGCCCGAGGTGGTTGGTGGCGAACTGGCGCTCGTGGCCCTGCGGGCTCAGCGACCGCGGCGGTGCCATGACGCCGGCGTTGTTGACCAGCAGATCCAGTCGATTGCGGTCGGCGTTCAGCTTCTCGGCGAACGCCGTGACCGAGTCGAGGTCTTCGAGGTCGAGCGTGCGGACCTCCAGGTTCGCGCGCGGGTGATCGGCGCGGATCTCATCAGCCGCCTTGCGGCCCTTCGCCTCCGAGCGCGACGTCATGATCACGTGCGCGCCGCGCCCGGCCAGCGCGCGGGCGGTCTCGATGCCGAGGCCGCTGTTGGCGCCGGTGACGACGACGGTGCGGCCGGTCTGGTCGGGGATGTCCGCGGCGGTCCACTGCTTGCTGCTCATCGCCTGCCTCCTGTCGGTTTCGCGCCGGGCGGCGGCCCGGTCACGAGGTAAGCTGAACTTAGGTTCATCTTCATCATGAACCATGATTCAGGTTATTGCAAGCCGCGTGGCGCTCGACACGCGCCGCGATGCCATACGATGCGGATCCGAACGAGAGGAGACGGGATGAGCACGGAACGCCCGCTGCGCGCCGACGCCGCGCGCAACCGCTCCAAGATCCTCGAGGCCGCCGACCGGCAGATCATCGCTCACGGTCCCGAGGTCCGCATGGAGGCCATCGCGGAAGAGGCCGGAGTCGCGGTCGGCACCCTCTACCGCCACTTCCCCACTAAGGACGCCCTGGTAGCGGCGGTCGTCGAGGGCCACGTCGAATGGATCATGACCGAGGTCGAGGCCACGGCCGACCGCATGGAGGCCGGCGCCGACGCCCTCGAGGAGTTCCGGCACTTCCTCTTGAGCACCGTCGAGCTCGCCGCCAGCGACAAGGCCGCCAAAGCGGCCGCACGGGCGCTCGGCGCGCAGCTCGACATCGAGCGCCCGATCGAGCGCGGCATCGCCGCCATGGAGCGGATCATCAAGGTGGGCAAGCAGTCCGGGCATTTGCGGGCCGATCTGTCCGTGGAGGACTTCTTTCTGCTGTTCGCCACCGTCCCCGTCGACCAGCCCCCGAAGGCCCGCGAGCGCTGGATGGAGCTGGTGCTCAACGGCATCGCCGCAGCTTCGGTGACGAGGGCGAGCGAGGCCGGCTGACCGAGGCAGTATGCCTCGTTGTCGATATATATTCCTTTAGTGCCCGGTGAACGTCAGGGCGAACTCGATCGCGAGCCACCCGGCGAACACCAGCAGGATCAGGCCCGAGATCCGGTCGAACCAGACGCGGCGTTCCTTGGTCATGAAGCGACGCAAGGCATGTGCGGCAGTGGCCAGCACGAGGAACCAGGTCCACGAGGCGACGACCGCCCCGGCGGCGAACGGCAGGCGCGTGCCCACGGCCTGGGCGGTGATGGCGGCGCCGAGGACGCCCACGGTGTCGAGGATGGCGTGCGGGTTGAGCAGCGAGACGGCCATGGTCCGGCGCAGCACCTGGCCGCGGGACCAGACGCCGGTCTCGTCGTCGAGCTCGGTCGGCTTGGCGCGCAGGGATTTCACGCCGAGGTAGGTCAGGAAGAGGGCACCCGCGATGAGCATCGCCGGGCGCAGGCCCGGCACCGAGTCCAGCAGCGCCGAGGTCCCGGCCGCGCCGAGCACGATCAGGATGGTGTCGCACACGGCCGCGCCGACGACCGCCCACAGTGCTCTCGGCATCCCGAGCGTGACGCCCTGCCCGAACACGAAGACGTTCTGCGCACCGATCGGCACGATCAGCGCCAGCCCGAGGGCGAGCCCGGTGAAGAAGGCGGCGGTCACCGCGCCATGCTAGCCGCACCGGCCGAACGGGCGCGGTCGTCAGGCCCGTCGCTGCTCGATCCTGTCGCGCCCCATCTCGCGGATGCCCCGGGTGGTGATCCAGCCGCCGACGCCCATCACGGCCATGCCGATCGCCACGCCCAGTGCCGCGGCTCCGTTCTGCTCGCTGCGCTGCGTTTCGGCGGAGTCGGCCGCTTCGGAGCGCTCGCCGTCGATGACGACCATGCAGACCGTGGTCTCCGTCGATTCGCAGACCGTGGCGTTCGACCGGATCACCAGCGCCGCGACCATGATCCCGATGCCGACGAGGGCGACCGCGGTCCCGACGGCGGTGAGGCCCGCACCCCAGCGCCGCGCCTCCCGTTCCACCAGAGTCGTCTCCGGCGATGCGCGGAGCTTCACGAGCAGGTCGCCGCGCCGCTCAGGGTCCTCCTTCGACGGGAAGCCGTGGCCGCGCAGCGGCACGATCGAGCCTTCCCCGCTGCCGGGCAGGACCTCGAGTTCGCGGTCGTCGTCGAGGGTCTCGACGTTGACCAGGCCGCCGCTGGCGAGGATCTTCGCGGGGACGTCGAGGGAGGTCCGCAGGTTCTCGCCGTCGTGCTCGAACACCGCGTGCGGCAGCTCCCGGACCGTGACGGCGAGCGTCCCGGGGACGCCTTTCGCCTGCAGCTCCAGCACTTCCCCGTCGTCGAGCGGTCCGGGGAGGGTGATCGTGGAGCGCCGGAGTTCGACGATGGTGCCGGCCCCGTCGCAGAACGCGCAGGTGCCGCCGTCGTCGCGGCCGGTGCCCTCGCAGTTGACGCAGTCGATCGGCGCCTCGTACGACACGGTCCGCTCGCAGCCGAAGGCCATCTCCTCGAGCGTCAGGCCAGTCTCGAACGCACGGGAGGTGAGCGGGATATCGGCCATGGCGGTCCTCATGATCCGGGAGTGGAGGGCAACGACCACAACGGTATTCGATCGCGTCTCGGACGGGAGGCCCCCGGTCGCGACCGCCGACCGGTCGTCTACTGGTCGTAGATGAACCGCTTGGCGAACTCTTGGAACGAATGGTCGTCGCCGATTCGATACCGCGGCCGGAGCTCCTCCGCGAACCGCATGCTGGACTCCTCGGCCGCGGTCTGTCGGCGCTGCTCGGCCTCGATCTCCTCGCGAAGCGCCTTGAGATCCTCGGCCAGCCACGTCTGAGTCGACTCCGGGACGGCCGCTTTGCCGTAGATGTCCAGCCACAGCTGCAGCTGTGAGCGGTAGTTCCGCTGCTCGCGCCGGGCGGCTTTGAGCAGGCTTTCGCGCTTTCGGTGGCGCCGCTGCGGAAGTGCGCGGAGTTCGGCGACGAGCGCGTAGAGTCGGGCGCCGTCCTGCGCCGCCTCGCGGAGGAGCTCCCTCGACCGCTGCTCCCACTCGTCCCGCAACAGCTGCAGCCGGTCTCGGGGATCCTCCGAGGCGGGCTCCGCCTCGGCCTGGCGTGCGGCCCGCCGCCGCTCGGCCCCTTTCACCTTCGGCTTCTTCAGTCGCTTCCGCTGGCTCAACGGCGCTCCTCACCCGTACTGGCCCCCGCGCAACCGGCGCACCGAGCGCGGCCGCACCGAAACTAGCGGGTCGGCCGTGGGACCGGTCCCGGGAGGATTCCCCTAGCGGGCGGCTGCCGTGTTGAAGCGCTTGGGTTCTCCCGCGAGGCGCTGCATGGTGTCGAGCCAGACCGCGCCGTGGACGCGGAGCCAACAGGCGAGCGCTTCGTCCCGGGACGCGCCGAGGCGGTCCGCCGCCAGGTCCACGACCGACTCGATCAGGTCGAGCCGCAGGGACTGGTCGATCCCGAAGCCGTCGAGGTCGGCGGCGAAGAGGTACTGGAAGTGGCGGGGCTCCTTGCGCGCGTAAGCGGCGTAGCCGTGTTCGAGGTCGTTTGCATTGCGGGCGTTGGCGAGTGCGGCCCGGAGGTCCTCGCCGCAGGAGCGGTAGACCTCGGCGAGCAGCCGCTTCCGGCTTCCGAAGTGGCTGTAGACGCACATGGTCGAGCGGCCCGCGGCCTCGACGAGGCGGCGCACCGAGAGGTCTCCCGTGCCTTCGCGGCTGATCAGCTCGCGTCCACCGTGGACCAGCTGCTCGGAGACGGTGAGTGACGACATGGGCGGCTCCACACTCGATAACGGTTCGGCACCCGCGCTTGACAGGGCGCCTCCGCCAGCATAACAATCGTTATTGAGATAACAAGCGTTATTCCTTCTCGCTTTGGAGGCCTCCCATGACCGCACCCCTCGCCCGCCTCGAACTGCGGCTCGCCGCCCTCGCCGGATGGCTCAGCGCCGCGATCATCCTCGTCAACACCGCGAAACGGGCCGAGATCCTGCCGACCACCGCGGTCACGCAGCTCCTCGCCCCGCTCGCGCAGATCTTCGCGATCGGCTTCATCATCGGGCTCTACATCGCCTGCCGCGGCACCAGAAGCGGCCTGCTCACCGTCGGGTTCATCGCCAGCCTCGCGTCGATCGCGGCCCTCGTGGGCGTCGAGTTCGTGATCAACCTCGTGTTCGCCTACCTCGAACCGGCCCAAGTGGACGCACTCCGCGCCGGCCCGCTCGGCACCGCGCTCACCGTCGCCTCGATCCTGTTCATCCTCGCCGCGGTCGCCTACGCGGCCGGGCTCTGGCGCAGCGGGGCACCGCGCCTCCCGCTCGGGCTGTACGCCGCCGCGACGTTCCCGATCGGCCTGCGCGCCTTCGTCCCCGAAATCGCACTCCAACTCGCGCTCGTGGTCCTCGCCGCGGCCGTCGTCTGGCTCTCGGCGACCCTGTGGCAGCGCGCCACCGAACCCGCGACCGCCTGAGCAGAGGCGTGGGGGGCGGGGGCGGGGGGGGGGGGCGGCCGCGCCGGGCCGCCCCGCGCCGCCCCGCCGGGCCCCCCCCCGGGCGCCGGGGCGGCCCCCCTCCGTCCGCACCCCCGCCTCTCACTAGCGGGCCAGCAAGTCCCGCAAGGCCTTCACGACCATCGCCGGGTCCTCTTCGGCCATGAAGTGCCCGGCGTCGGTGAGCCGGTGGTCGAGGTCCGGCGCCCACGCCCGCCACACGGCCGCCGCATCGTAGCCGAGGGCCGCGCCCCAGTCCTGCTGCACCACGGTGACCGGCATCCGAAGCCGGTTCCCGTTCGCGCGGTCGGCCCGATCGTGCTCGACGTCGATGCCGGCCGAAGCCCGGTAGTCCGCCACGATCGAGACGACCGCTTCACGGGAGGCCCGCAGGTACTCCTCGCGCACCGGGCCCGGAATCGCCTCCGGGTCCTTCGTCCAGGCGTCGAGGAAGCACCCGAAGAACGCGTCCGCGCTCGCGGCGATCATCCGCTCGGGCAGGCCGGGCGGCTGCGCCATCAGATAAAGGTGGAACGCCACCGCCGCGTCCACCCCGTGCAGGACCTCCCACATGTCCAGGGTCGGCACCACATCGAGGATCGCGAGGTGCGAGACCGACTCCGGATGATCGAGACCCGCGCGAACCGCCACCAGCGCACCCCGGTCGTGCCCGGCCAGCGCGAACCGCTCATGCCCGAGCCCCGCGGCGAGCCCCACGATGTCGGCGGCCATGGTGCGCTTCGCGTAGGTCTCGCCTCCGGCTTCGGCGGGCTTGTCGCTCGCGCCGTACCCGCGGAGGTCGGGGACGATCACGGTGTGGTCGGCCGCGAGGTCGGCGGCCACGTGCCGCCACATCAGGTGCGTCTGCGGGAAGCCGTGGAGCAGCACGATCGGGCTGCCTTCGCCGCCCACGGCCGCGTTGAGCGCGACGCCGTCGTCGGCGCTGATCCGCTGGTAGTCGAAGCCCGGTATCGAAAGGCTCATGGTCGCTCCTTCTGGTTCGGTGGGTCTCTCCGAGTCTGCGAGTCGCCGATGAGCGTTCGATGAGCGCGATAGTTTACGTGCGGATGGAGGTGCCCTTGCGCGTGCGAATCGGTGTGCTCGGCCCGGTCCTGGCCTGGGACGAGGCCGGGTCCGAGCTGGTTCTCAGGGGTCCCCGGCACCGCGCGGTGCTGGCGCGGCTGGTGGCCGCGCACGGGCGGGTCGTGCCTGTGGACCGGCTCGTGGACGATCTCTGGACCGAGCCGCCGGCAGGAGCGGTGAGCGCGGTGCGGACGTTCGTCGCGGCCCTGCGGCGCGCTCTGGAACCGGACCGGCGGCCGCGCGCGCCCGCACGGCTGCTGGTGACCGAAGGGCCGGGATACGCGCTGCGGCCCGAGTCGGACGCGGTGGACGCGTGGCGGTTCGAGGCGGCCGCCGCCGAAGCCGCGAGCGCGCCACCGCATCAGGCGCTCGAACTGCTCGATGGGGCCCTTGGCGAATGGCGGGGCCCTGCGTACGCGGACTTCGATGAGGCTTGGGCCGGAACGGAACGCGCCCGGCTCGAACAGTTGCGGCTGGCCGCGATCGAGCGGCGGGCCGATGCGCTGCTGGAGCTCGGGCGGCCGGGCGAGGCGGTCCCGGATCTGGACGCGCTGGTGGCGGAGCATCCGTGGCGCGAGGAGGCCTGGCGGCTGCTGGCGCTCGCGCTGTACCGCACGGGTCGGCAGGCGGACGCGCTCGCGGTGCTGCGGCGGGCCAGGGCGCTGCTCGATGAGCGGCACGGCGTCGAGCCGAACGTGCGCCTGCGGCGCCTGGAGACCGACCTGCTCCGCCAGAGCGATCCCGGTGCTGAAGGGGCCGAACAGGTCTGGGCCGTGACGGCGGCGGCGTACGACCAGACCGCGGGGCCGCAGTCCCCCGCGCGCTTGGAGTCAACGGTCGGCCTGCTCCGCAGCCTGGCGTACACGGGCGGCACCGGCCTCGGGACGGCGCAGGAGCAGCGGGCCGCCACGGTCGCGGCCGCTGAGCGCCTGGACGACCCGGAACTCGCCGCGCGGGTGATCGGCGGTTACGACGTGCCCGCGATCTGGACGCGTTCGGACGATCCGGCCCGGTCCGCGAGGATCGTGGCCGCCGCCGAACATGCCTTGGCGCGCTTGGGATCCGACGCGCATGACGTCGACCGGGCGAGGCTGCTGTCGGTCATCGCGGTCGAATCGCGGGGCGTGCCCGGGCCGCGCCCGGCCGATGCCGCCGCCGAGGCCGAGTGGCTCGCCCGGAGCCTGGGTGAACCGTCACTGCTGGCGTTCGCGCTCAACGGCGTCTTCATGCAGACCTTCCACCGGACCGGGCTCGCCCCGGAGCGCGACGGGATCGGGGCCGAGCTGATCGCGCTCGCCACTCGGCATCGCTTGCCCGCGTACGCGATCCTGGGGCATCTCATCCGGCTCCAGGCACTCAGTGCGCTGGCGGATTTCGGCGGCGCGGACGAGCACGCCAAGGCGGTGGACCTCCTTGCGGAGCGTCATGAGCGGCCGCTCGCGAGAGTGTTCACCGACTGGTACCAGGCGATGCGGCTCGCGGCTCATGGCGCGCCGTTCGGGGCGGCCGAGGCCGCCTACCGGGCTGCGGGTTCGCGGCTCGACGGGGCGGGAATGCCTGGGGTGCAACGGGGCCTGCTGCCACTCGCCCTGCTGTGCCTGCGGTTGCAGCACAGGAAGCCACTGCTCTTCCCGGACGACACTGATTGGGGCCCTTACGGACCCTGGGTTCAGCCGCTGCTCCTGCTGGAGACGGGCACTCGGGAGGAAGCCGAGGCTGCACTTCTCCGGACGCCGGTGCCTCCTGGGGACCTCCTGACCGAGGCGATGTGGGTCCTCACCGGTCGGGCAGCGATCGCCTTGGGAGACAAGGGCGTGAAGGCGAGGGTCGAAGCGGCGCTCGCGCCGGCGGCGGGTGAACTGGCCGGTGCGGGCAGCGGCATGCTCACCGCCGGGCCGGTGGCCGACCTCCTCGACGCGCTGGGCTGACGGCCGAAAGCGGCCACTGCCCGCCGTCCGCATCGGCCTACGTTCTCCCAGGTGAGGCGTGCTCCCGTGGATGGAAGCACGCCTCGACGCTGCAGCCGGGTGCTACCGCACCGCCGGGTCATCGGAGTGGTTGACGATGACGTCGAACGACTCCAGTTCACCGATGGACTTGGTAGCGGCCTGGCCGTCCTCCTGCTCGTAGAGCTTCACCGGCTCCTGCAGTTGGTACAGCTGGTTCACCGGCGGGAAGGCCGTCACGTCGGTGGCCTCAGCGACCGCTTTGATCTCGAACGGCGCGGTCTGGAGCGTCACGGGCCTTTGGTGGCCGGGAAGCGCCTCGACCTCGAATGCGACCACGTACTGCTTCGCGGCATCCGCATCCGGCGTCTCCGGATCGACCGAGGTCACTCGGACCTGCCCGAGATCGCCCTCCTCGCCGACCGGGTTGAAGAGGATCAGGTCGGTCGCCGATGCGCCTTCGGGTGTCTCGGCGAGGGTGGCCTGGCCTTCCAGCGGACCGGTGCCGTAGGTCTTGCTCTTGGTCTTGCCCTTGGCCTCCCAGTTCTTGATCGTGAACTCGGCGCCTTCGCTGGCGATCGGCACGTTGACCGGAACGCTCGCGGGAACCGGCACGGCGGCCGGATCGAGGGGCGCCGGATCGGTGTGGGCGGCTTGGACCGGGCCGGCGGCCGTCGCCGCGAGCAGGCCCAGCGGCAGCGCCATCACGGCCGCCCTGCGGGCGAAGCGGAAGGCGGTCTTGTCGGTGCTGGTGTCGCGGTTGTCGTTCGTGTTCATTCTGCTCCGTTCGAGATACGGCGCAGCCGCAGGTCAGCGGCCACGAGTCCTGACTTCCGCAAGCGACTATAGGACGATGTGGACGCGGACAAAGCCGTTTCGCTCGAACTCGACTACGAACGGTGTCGGAGGCCAGCCCGCGCGCTGGCACATTATTCTGCGGCTGTGGAAGAACGATGGACCGTGTTCGCGAACGGCCAAGCCTCCGAGCGGGTCGTGGACGTCGTAGCGGTCGCTGAGTTTCTCGAGCCCGCGTGCACCTGCGGCAGCTTGTGCATGGGCCGGTACCGCTTCTGGTTCGAGCACGCCGGGTCGCTCTTCACCGTCGATGCGGATCGGATCGGCGTGGACTGGGCGATCGAGGAGTACATGGAGGCGGCGCCATCGACCGCGTATGCGACGTTCCCGCGGCTGGTCCGGGACTGGCACGAGAGCAACGGGTGGTGCGGCCTGGATGAGCATTTCGGGTCGGCGGTGACCGCTCAGGACATCGCCGATTTCGCCGCCGCGCTCCGCCCCTACATCGGTGACGCATTCGCGTCAGCACTCCGAGACCTCGCCCGCCGAGCCACGGCGCTGAACTCCCCGATGAAGGCGATGACGGACTGAACTGACCGCAGTGCCAGGGGCGACGCGAACATGGGCCGAGGCCGGAGTCGGCGCCGGGGTGGCTCGGCGCCGGCTGCAACGGCGTTCGGGCCGCGGCCCCGCTGGAGTGCAGGGCCGCGGTTCAGGTCGGGGCTATTGCGTAAGGACGCTCACGCCGATCGCCTCGTTCATGTCATCCACTCTGGAGAACACGTTCTGCCAGCTGCAGTCGCCGACGTGCGATCCGTACGCGCGGTTGTTCCAGGACCAGCCGCCGCCAGAGTCGCCGCCGATGGTGACGTCCCCGTCCATGCGCACCAGGCTGTCCGTGAGGAAACCGTCGAGAGTGCAGGACCACCAGGGGTTCTGCACGTCGAGCGAGCAGTGGCGGACGTTCGTGGACCGGCCGAACATGCAGATCGACTCGCCCACGCTGAATCCCCACCACGGTTCGACCGACAGGGTGTCGCGGCGGATGTTCGGGTAGGCGTAGAACTCGGCGACGTCGATGTGGCCCGGGGTGGTGTGCCATTCCATGTCGCCCCAGTAGCCGCGGTGCTGCTGCTGGAAGTCCAGGTCGATGAACCCGTGGCCGGGCTGCCAGGCCTGGCTGATGCCGGTGCAGTGCCCGGCGGTGCTGACGCCGGTGGTCCCGTTGGGGGCCACGACCGTCCATCCGGTGGTGCAGTTGAACGTGTTGCCGACGTAGGCGGCCATGCCGCCGTAGCCGTGCTCGGCGGTGTTGCCGAGCTTGTCGGAGACTGTCAGCTGGACGCCCTTCTGGAACTCCTCGGAGAGTCCCTTGAGGATCTCTTCGGGGTCGGAGGGCAGCTCGGGGTCAGCGCCGAGTTCGGCGCTGATCGTGCCGTCGGCGGTGATGTCGAAGCCGCTGGAGATGTCGCCGTAGCCGAGCCCGGTCAGCTCGCGGTTGAGCCGCTGGTTGCGCTCCTGCAGTTCGAGGAACGAGTACGGCTGCTGGTCGGCGACGATCACGTCGAGGCCGCTCTCCTTGATCACCTCGTACACGAACGAGTCGGCCTCGCCCTTGATGTAGAGGGTCGGCGTGCCGCCGGGCTTCTCGGACAGGGCGGTGCCGACGAACACATCCAGGCGCTCGGGGGCGATCCTGGCCGCGATCTCGCCGATGGTCTCGGCGACCTTGTACTGGGCCTCGGCTTCTTCGAAGGTCCAGCCGTGGGTCTCGGCGGTGTTGCTGAGTTCGTCCTTGAGGCTTTCCTCGGGGTTCTGGTAGCCGTCCTTGGGGTCGGGGTCGTTCTCTTGGGCGGTGGCGGCTGCCGGATAGGCCAGCAGCAGGGCGGGCGCCACGAGCGCGATGAGCACGCGCTTCGTGATGGGGTTCTTCATGGGATAAATCCGATCTGCTCTTCATCGAGAAGGAGGGGGATTACGAGAGTCGGGCCCGACGCCAAGCGTGGTGACCTGGCAAGAAGTCACGCTACCAACACGGACCGGAACGGTGGGTCCCTTGTGGCCCGCATCGACGACCTCGCACCTCCGCGACGGCAGTGTTCCCCCAGCGTGACGACATGTTATCGATACGCAACGAGTCCCCAATGGTCAGTCAATCGACACGAAGCGTTCTGTTTGGCCCAGCGATCCCGCTCCAGACCTCTCGATCGGGCGACCCACGACAAGGCCCGCTCCTCCCATGCAGCGCATCAAGATTCATCAGGTCTTAATTTGTTTGTTGAATCGATCAAACATTGACACCAACACGTGGGACATAGCAGACTGCCTATATCGCGCGCTCAGGCGTCCCTCCTAGCGCGTTTCGATACCGATCTGCGCCCGCCGGAGGTCCGACCGGCAGCGCGCAGGAAGGAATGGTCAGATGAAATCCTTCAACTTCAAGACGGCCGTCCTCGCCAGGATGACGCTTGTCGTCCTCGTGATCGCCGGCCTCCTGAGCTTCGCCACTCCGGCGCAAGCGGCGGTGTACACCTCATGCGACCGGTGGGGCACTTACACCGAAGGCGACTGGACGATCTACAACAACGTCTGGGGCAACAAGAGGCAGGGCACGCAGTGTCTCACCGTCAACAGCATCAACTCGTGGTACGTCGACTCGACCCAGTCCCGAGGCGGCGTGAAGTCGTACCCGAACACCTCGGTCAGTCCGGGGACCCCGCTGGCGCAAATGCAGTCGGCGACGTTCACCTACAACACCACCTCAGCCCCCTTCACCAGCGGAGACTGGTGGAACTGGACCAGCGACATCTGGTCCACAGGCGGCCAGGACGAGGTCATGATCTTCACCAGCTGGCAGCCCTCGGCAGGCGGTTGGGGAACGAAGATCATGACCGACGTGACCATCGGAGGCATCCTCTACGCCGAGGTCTGGCAGGCCGCTCCCGGCTGGAACGTCCTGCAGCTCATCCCTGCTCAGCAAAGCAACAGCGGGACCGTGGACGCCCTCGCGGTCTGGAAATGGGCCGCGGCCGAAGGGCTCCTGGTCAACACCACCTTCGACACCATGCAGTTCGGCATCGAGATCACCTCGACCAGCGGCGTGCAGAAGCGGTACTCGCTGAATGATTACCACGCTTCGTGGTCTAGCACGTCAGGCGGCGGATCGAGCATCTGACCGGAAGCAGATGCGCGACAAGCAGTAGCGGGCCGGTCGATCCCCCACCTGGGATCGACCGGCCCTCAGTTGCTCTCGGCTGCGGCACTGAGGGAGTTCACGGAAGATGCTGAACACCAGGGTGCTCTCAAGTTCCGCGGTGGCGTAGAAGGCCCGGTTGAGAGGCTTTGGGCGCGTAAGGAAGCAGGCACGGGGTTCGTGATCATTGCGACCTGGCGCCACTGCCACGGAATCGACTCGCGACAGCACCAGGAACGACCTTGCCCACGCCATCCAGCGGATGCGCGCCGTCAACGCCGCCTACGGCACCGATCAGCAGCCCGGGCCCCTGTGGAAGTCGCCGAACCAGCCGTATCATCAGGGCGATTCAATGCCGTTTCAGCCTTCAGTCCACACAGCGCTGCGTTCCCCGCGCACACTAGGATCTACTGAGCCTGATGCAACCTGGAATGGGCTTCGACGAGACTGGACACATGTGGAGAGACCTGGTCCAGCAGGCCGAAGCGGTGATCACGCGAAAGGCTGAGCTCGACTTCACGGTTGCAGCCGGTGAGGATCCGAGCGCGGTGTTTCGCCGGTTTGGGGCGTCGATAGCAACTCGACTCCCGATGCTGCCGCAGCGTGTGCCGTACAACAAGGTGCGCGGGTACCAGTCAGCGGATCACCGGATGCTCAATGAGGTCATCGAGTTCTATGCCGACACCGGCGTGCGACCGACCTTGCCGGACTTCCGAAGGCGGGGTTGCCAAGCCGCGCTCATCAACCGGCGACTGGCTGACGCGCGCGAGGACAATGGTCTGGTTGTGGTCACCGCCGCCTATGCCTCCCCCAGCCATGACAACCTCGCTCGCTATGGGTTCGGGATAACGCACACTCGCACCGTTTGGCAGTGAGACCGGCTTTCCGAGCATGGCGGTCGAAGTCGTCGAGGACTTGGACGGCTTTGGCGATCTGGGTGATGCAGTCTGGGGCGCAGGGCGCCTGGTCGAGGATCGCCCAGGCTTTGAGTCGGGCGAGCATGCGCTCAACTCGACCGCATGGTGAACCTGTTGCGCTCCAACCGATTACGACCAGGAGGATGGAAAAGCTTCCTGGAACGGCGTCCAGTTCCGAAGCACCCGAAAGGATCGCAGCATGTCCATCGACCGCCTCATGGAGATCCACAGTCCCGAGTTCAAGGCCATGTCCGAGCGGGTCCTGCGGACCACCGAGCTGACCTCGCGCCTGAACGTCCTGCCCTTCGAGGACGAGGAGGGCAAGGCAGAGCTGTTCAAGCTGATCCTCGGTCGGCCGCTGCCCGAGAGGGTGACGATCTACCCGCCCTTCTTCACCGACCACGGCCTGAACCTCGATTTCAGCGAGCGGGTGTTCATCAACCAGAACTGCACGTTCCTCGACTACGCGGGCATCACGATCGGCGAGCGCACGATGATCGGTCCGAAGGCCACGTTCATCACGGTGAGCCACCCGGTCGACCCCGAGGAGCGGCGGGGCTGGCTGACCGGCGCGCCCATCACCGTGGCGGAGAACGTATGGATCGGCGCCGGGGCGACGATCCTGCCCGGAGTCAGTATCGGGCGCGACGCCGTGATCGCGGCGGGCGCGATCGTGGCCGATGACGTTCCGGCGGCGAGCCTGGTGACCGGCGGCAAGGCGACCGTGCGTCGCCGGTGGTGACCGGGATCGTCGCCTTCGAGTGCACCTGGATCCGGTGACACCGTTGGCGCCGATCTCGAACGAGTCGCCGCGCTCGACCCGCCGGCGTCATTACATTCATCTGATCTTTATTTGTTTATTTACGCGTGCAAACATTGACATTCCTCCATGCGATGCACCAGAATGTCTAGATATCGCACCAGGTGCCACTCCTGGTACGTTCCGACACGATCTGTGTGCGTACGGTGACCCTCATCGGCCGTGCGCAAGAAGGAAAGGTCAGATGAAACTCGTCAAAAGCAAGTCGGCCGCTGTCGCCCGGCTCGCCTTGGCCGTCCTCGTGATCGCCGGGCTCCTGAGCTTCGGATCCCCGGCGCAGGCGCAGGTGTTCTCCTCGTGCGCCACGTTCGCGGAGTACCACCAGAATGACTGGACGATCTACAACAACGTCTGGGGCAACCAGGGCAATCAATCGCAGTGCCTGCGCGTCAACAGCATCAACTCGTGGTACGTCGATTCGACCCAGTCCGGCGGCGGCATCAAGTCGTACCCGAACACCTCGGTCAGGCCGGGAACTCCCCTGTCGCAGATGGCGAACGCGGGGTTCACGTACAACACGTCCTCAGCCGCCCCCAGCGGCGACGACTGGTGGAACTGGACGGCGGACATCTGGTCCACCAACAACCAGGACGAGGTCATGATCTTCACCAGCTGGAACCCGCAGGGACCGGCCGGCGGTTGGGGCACGCAGATCGCGAGCAACGTGACGATCGGCGGCATTCTCTACCAGTCGGTCTGGCAGGCCGACCCAGGCTGGAACGTCCTGCAGTTCATCCCCGCCCAGCAGAACAATGAAGGCTATGTGGACGCCTTGGCGACCTGGAAATGGGCCGCGGACAACGGCCGCCTGCGCAACACCACCTTCGACACCATGCAGTTCGGCCTCGAGATCACCTCGACCAGCGGCGTGCCGAAGCGGTACAACCTGAACGAATACCACGCCTGGTGGACCAACACCTCCGGCGGCGGCTCGGGCATCTGACCGCAAGTATGCGCTACAAGTGAGGGCCGGGGACCGCAACGCGGTTCCCGGCCCTCGCCGTCTCCCCCTCAGATATCGGGCCTCCAGGCCGGATCGCGGCCGATGAACGCCGCCAGCTTGTCCTGCGGAGAGGCATCGTCTGCGACGGGCACGGCGGGCCCGAACTGTCCACTCTCGCGCAGCATCTGGTCGATCGGCTGCATGCCCGCCAGCGCGGTGCGGCAGCGCTCCTGCCCGAGTTCCGGTTCGCGGCCCAGCGCTTTGGCGAGGTCCCAGGAGTGCAGCCAGATGTCGGCGGTGTAGAACTGGTCGATCGCCTCGTCCACGGGCTTGTCGCCGGTGTGCGGGTTGCTGAGGACGCGCCCGGCGGGGCCCTCGATGATGTCCTGGATGTCGGTGACGTGGCGGCGCCAGGCGGCCGCCGGGTCGGCGTCGATGTCCAAGGACTCCAGTTCGATCCCTGCCCCCTTGAGGAAGCCGCGCGGCCATTCGACCAGGTGCTTCACGACGTCCAGGGCGGTCCATGCGGCGACCGGGCTCGGGCGGGGCCAGTCTTCGGCGGTCGCCGACTCGACCAGGGCGGTGAAGTACGCTGCGTCGCGCGCGTGCCGCCCGGCGGGGTCGTCGGACTCGAGCGTTCGGCTCTGCGCCATGGTCTACGCCCCTTCCTGCGACTCGAGCAGCTCGTCGAGCTTCTCGTAACCTTCGTTGACGCCGACGTCCATGCCGCTCGCGAGCATGCCGTCGCGGGTCTCGAAGTCCTGCGTCACGCTCAGCACCCGCAGCCGCGTGCGACCGCCTTCGAGCGGTTCGAAGGTCAGCGTCTCGAGAAAGACACTGTCGGGATCCCCCTCGTAAGTGAAGGTCCAGACGATCCGCTCGTTCGGGCGAACCTCGTGAAAGCTGCCGAAGAAGGCGTACGTCCCGCCGTCGCTCGTGCCGCTGAACGCCCACTCGCCGCCGGTGCGGGCGTCCCAGCGGGTGATCTGCATGATCGTCGAGCGGGGCCCGGCCCACTGGGCGTAGAGCTCGGGGTCGACGTGGGCGTTGAACACGCGTTCGGGTGTCGCGTCGAGCTCGCGGATGATCTCGATCGTCGGGACCTTGGCATCCGCCACGATCTGGGTTTCGTGCTTGGTCATGATGTTTGCTCCTTGTCGGGTCGCCGGTCCTCGTCGTCCTGGGCCGTGCGGGCCAGGAGGGCGTCGAGGCGGCGGTAGCGTTCTTCGGCCTCGCGCCGATAGCGTTCGATCCACTGTGTCATCAGGTCGAGGGCCTCCGGGTTCAGATGGACTGGTCGGCGTTGGGCGTCTCGGCTGCGGGTCACCAGGCCGGCGTCTTCGAGCACCTTCACGTGTTTGGAGATCGCCTGGAAGCTCACTTCGTACGGTTCTGCCAGTTCGCCGACGGTCGCGTCCGAGACGGACAGGCGGGCGACCAGGTCGCGCCGGGTCGGGTCGGCGAGCGCCGCGAACGCCCGGTCGAGCTGCTGTGTACTGTCACCCACGAATCTTCCTCAACTACTTGGTTGAATACAACGTTAGACCGTCGACCGGTATTTGTCAACCAGTTGGTTGAATAAGGGTCTACCTGAGTGATGCGACCAGCACAGAATCAAGTCAACGGGAGGTGAGGCTCAGGCTTAAAGATGGGCAGCGACGGGGAGGTGGATGGATGGCCTCGGATGTCGGGCGGCGGGTTTGTGTTGGGTTGAGGCGCAAGGGGTCTGGTCGGGTTTGGGGCGCGGCCGGGCGCCGAACGTGAGGGTTTTCCCTGCGTGTGGGTGATGACGGCGGGGTCTGTAGTGGGGATAATTGAGGTACGTACAGGGATACGGAATCCGTGTAGGTGAACGATATGGTGGTAAGCAGACTACGACATAAGCCTCTGGCCATATGCCTGCATTGCACGGACGTTGAGATCGGTGTCGGAGCCATGAGGAGCTCCGGCGTCACTCGGCCACGGCCCTTTGCGATGAGCTGTTGAACTGTCCTGGCAGGGACAGGGACACGGCGTGTACTCCCGGACCGGGGTGAGACCCGGGACGGACAGCGGCGAGCACCCACATGGTGCCTGCCGGCAGGCCCAGGCCCGATCAGACGATCAGGAGCCAAAAGGGCCAAGGAAGCAGAGGCCAGCGGCCCCCGATCTGCAAGTGGGAGTGAGGGTCTGGAGGCCAGTGCCCCGAAATGCAAGAGGGGCAAAGGCTCAGAGGCCAGTGCCCTGAAATGCAAGAGGGGCAAAGGCTTGGAGGCCGGTGCCCCGAAACGTCTCGGCGGCAGGGGTCTGGCGGCTGGTGCCTGCGAAGGAAGGTCAGGGCCGCTGATCGAAGGCCGGTCGGAAGCCGAAGGGCCCCGGCCGGAAGCCTAGGCCAGGGAAGCCGAGGCACGGGAAGCGCGAGGAGCAGCGGGAAGGAGGCGAGAAGGACATGACGACCACGACCATGCACACGACCCCCACCGCAACCTCGACCGAGGCAATGCCCGCCGCTGACGGCTCCCGCAGCGCCGCCCGCTTTGTCGCTCCGCCGTCCACCACCGTCGCTGCGGCTTCGAGCCGGACTCGCCCGGTCGCTTCGGCACCGGCTCGAATCCGCCCGGCCCGCATCGCCTGTCGGGGTGGCGACGACCAGCCCCACCCCGGCAACGCACCCCGGGCAGCCATTCACCTCTCCATCGCTGCCCGCCTGAACCGCACGCCAAAGACAACCCGGCCCCGACCGGCGGCCCCAGGCGAACTCCCGTCCCTCCATCGCCGCCCGCCTGAACCGCACGCCAAAGACGGCCCGGCCCCGGCCAGCCACCCCGAGCAAACGCCCACCCCTCCATCGCTGCCCATTTGAAGCCGGGCCGGATCGCCGCCCGGCCCCGGAAGGGAGCCGGTTCCGACCCGCGCTTCCGTCGCTGACTGCCTGAACCTCACCCAGAGTCGCCCGGCCCCGGACACCCGTGCCCGGGTCAATCTCCCACTGTTCCGTCGCTGATGGTTGTAGCGCAAGTGAAGTCAAGTCGCGGCGAGGCTACGGACAACGAGGAGATCGGTCGCTTGCGTAGATTCGCCGCGTACTGCGGGTAGCCGAAGCGCGAGTAGGCACTGGTCGAGATCAGCTCAAAGCCCAGTCGAACACGTCGCGATGCTCCGCGACGAAGGCGTGCTCGCGGCGGCTCCACTCGATGCGGTCGGCCAGTTGCTCGGCGGTGGCCGGGGCGGTTGCGGGCTTGGCCTGGAACTCGGCCCAGAAGCGCACGTTGCGGGCCTGGCGTTCGAGAATGCAGTCCACCAGGACGTGCCGCTCCGCCGCTTCGAGGCCGTACGCGTCGGCGATGAGCCGCACCTGTTCCGCTTGGCGCCCGAGAGGAAGGGTCTGCTTCGAGGCGATCGACCAGGTCCAGGCCATGTAGGCCACGTCTTCGAGTCGGCCGCCGGGCGCGGCCTCGGCGAAGTCGATGAAAGCGACCGGGACGCCGTCTTGGAAGACGGCGTTGTTCGGGCCGGGGTCGTGGTGGCAGACCACGTCGAACCGTCCGGCGAGGTCGCTGCCGCGAGTCGCGTCGTGCATCCCCCGCAGCAGTCTGGCGGCCGCTTGGACCTGGTCGTCCGTCCAGACGCCGAATCGGGTCGGGACCTCGCCGGGAATGAACGAGAAAACGTCAGCTCCATCCGCCCGGCGCAGGTATGTCGGGGCGCCGTCGAAGCCCCGCCGTTCGAGCAGGCGCAGCAGCGCGGCCATGAAGTCCGAAGAAGAGGAGAGCGGGCGGCGGACCGTGTCGCCTACGCGGGCGATCCCGACCGACATACGCCCGCCTTCGAGCGGAACCGCGTCCGTGGAGGGATCGACCATGGGGGCGACTCTAATCGATGACTTTCGGCGCCAGACCTCGTCAGTACGACTGCGGCCGCCGGGCTGCCGGAAGCGAAGGAGTACTGCATGTCGGAGAAGATCAAGTTCGGGGTCGAGCACTTCGGTGATCGAGCCGCGCCCCTCCTGCTGCTTGCGGGCGGCACGACCATGCTCTCCTGGCCCGATCCGCTCTGCCAGGCGCTGGCCCGCGGCGGACGCCATGTCGTGCGCTACGACCTGCGCGACTGCGGCGAGTCAACGACCGCCGACCCCGATGCGCCCGCGTACACGCTGCGGGACCTCGCCGCCGACGCCGCCGCGCTCGCCCGCGAACTCGACGACCGGCCGGCTCACTTGGCGGGCATCGGTGTCGGCGGCATGGTCGCTCAAGTCGCCGCGCTCGACCACTCGGAGGTGTTCTCGGCACTGACGTTGGTCGGGACGCGGCCCGTCGCACCAGGCCCGGTCGACGGCGACCTGCCCGACCACGATGGCGCCACGATGGGTCGGCTCTTCTCGCGCCCGATGCCCGACTGGTCCGACCGCACCGCCGTAGCCCGGTTCGCAGCCGACGGTGCGGAGATCCTCGGCGACGACCCCGACGCGGCACGCGTGCGGGCCGAACGGATCTACGACCGCGCACAGAGCACGGCACCGGCGGTCCAGATGGCCAACCACCTCGGCATGGTCTTCTCCAAGCTCGACTGCGGGCCACGCTGGCGCGAGCGCCTGCCCGAGCTCGAGGTACCGACGCTTGTCGTTCACGGCCGTCGAGACCGGTTCTTCCCGGTCGGCAACGGGGAGGCGCTGGCGCGCGAGATCCCCGGCGCTCGACTGCTCGTGCTCGAACAGGCCGCGACCGCCCTGCCCGACACGGCCGCCGACGAGGTGTCGGCGGCGATGCTCTCGTTGTAAGCCGACGGTCAGCGGGTTCTCGGGGCGGCGGTGCTCTCGCGCAGGACCAGGACCGGGCGCTCGCTGGAGTAGCGGCGCGCGGCGGTGTCGTCGATGGCCTGCTTCAGGAGTTGGAAGCCCCGGACGCCGAGACTCGCGAAGTCCTGCTTCACGGTGGTGAGCGGTGGCGACCAGAGTTCCGCGAGCGGGTGGTCGTCGAAACCGGCGACCGAGATGTCCTCGGGGACGCGGCGGCCCGCTTCGGTGATCCCGCGCATGACGCCCATGGCGATCTCGTCGTTGCCGCAGAAGACGGCCGTGACCTCGGGGTCGGCGGCGAGTTCGCGGCCGACCGCTATGCCGCTCTTGGGATCCCAGGTGGCGTCGCGGACCGCGGGGACCGGGGCGTCAGCCTTGGTCAGGGCCCGCTTCCAGCCGGAGGTGCGGCCGTCGACGCGGCGGGAGGGCGGCACGCGGACGTGGTGGACGGTCTTGTGGCCGAGGCCGAGGAGGTACTCCGTGAGTTCCTCCGCTGCGGCGGCCTCGTCGAGGACCGCTTGGGGCACACCGGATTCGCGGGTGCCCGAGAGGGCGACCACGGGCAGGTCCGTGCCGAGCTTGTGGAGCGCGGCGACGCCGGGCGGGTCGAACTTGAGGACCACGACCCCGGCGAGGGTCTGCATCCGGGTCGCCGAGACGGCGCGGTCGACCTCCTCCGCGTCGGCGCTCTCCACGACCGTGATCATCACCGTGTAACCCTCGGCGCGCGCCGCGATCTCGATGCCGCGGATGGTCTCCGCGTAGCCGTAGCGGGAGGTGTTGCCCGCGATCACCGCGATCGTGCGGGACTTGCGGGAGACCAGGACCCGGGCGGCGGCGCTGGGCCGGAAGTTCAGCTCCGCGATGGCGGCCTCGACCAGCTCGCGCTTCGCGGGGCTCACCTTGGCGGCCCCGGTGAGCACGCGGGAGACCGTGGGGACCGAGACGCCCGCCAGTTCGGCGACGTCCGAGATCGTCGGGTTCCTGCCCGCTCTGGCCACGGTCCTCCGTTCGGTCACTTGACGGCACCGCTGGTGCTCGAGCTCATTTCACCGCTCCGCTGGTGATGCCGCTGATGATCCTGCGCTGGGCGACCACGAATGTGATCAGGAGCGGCAGGCTCATCAGGATGATATAGGCGAAGATGAGGTGCCAGTTCTGGAGATACAGACCCGCGCTCGCGACCTGGTAGAGGTTGAGCGGCAGCGTGTCGAGGCGGCCGCCGATCACGAACAGCGCGTAGAACACATCGTTCCAGATGTACAGGCAGATCAGGATGGTCGCGGTGGCGAGCACCGGCCGCAGCAGCGGCAGGATCACGCGGATGAATGTGCGTACCGGTCCGGCCCCGTCGACCCGGGCGGCCTCCTCCAATTCGTGCGGGATCGTGCGCACGAAACCGGTGACGAAGAAGATCACTGTGGACAGGTACATGCCCATGTAGACGCCGATCATGCCGAGCGCGGTCCCGGCGAGGCCGAGCTGGCGCAGCAGGAGCACGATCGTCACGACCGCGGGCGGCAGCACGATGCCGGAGATGCCCAGCGCGTAGATCGCGGCGGTGAGGCGGCCGCCGCGGCGGCCGAGGATCCACGCGGCCATCGAGCCGAGGATGAGCACGCCGACCACGGCCGGGACCATGACGAGGAGGCTTCCGAAGAAGCCCGCGACCATGCGGCCGTCCTCGAAGACCTGGGCGAAGTTGTCGAAGAGACGCCATTCGCTGGGCGGCGACAGGTCCGGGTTCAGGGCCTCCGCCTGGTCCTTCGCGGCGGTCGCGATCACGAGCCAGAACGGGACGCCGAGCACGAGGACGGCGACGAGGATCGCCGCGACCGGCTGGACCGGGAAGCGGCGGCGGGGCTTGCGGCGGGCCGGCGCGATGCGGGTGGCCGTGTCCGGCCGTTCGGCGGTGATGGTCACAGCACGTCCTCTCGCTTGCGCAGGAACCGGATCACGGGGAAGGCCAGGATGGTGACCAGCAGGAACAGCACCAGGCTCATGGTCGTGGCCTGCGCGAACAGGCCCTGCCCGAAGGTCCGGAAGATGAAGATGTTCAGCAGCTCGGTAGTGCCGCCGGGGCCGCCTTCGGTGGTGGCCTGCACGATGTCGAAGCCGTTCATCGAGCCGAGCAGCGCGGTCGCGACGTTGAACGTGACGGCCGGGGCGAGCAGCGGGAACCGGATGGAGCGGAACATGGTCCAGCGCCCGGCACCGTCGAGGCGGGCCGCTTCGAGCACGTCCTCGCTGATGGTCTTGAGCCCGGCCAGGTAGATGAGCATCGAGAGGCCCATCCACTTCCAGGCGTGGACGATCGCGACGACCACGATGGTCCAGGTGGTGCTCCCCAGCCACGGGATGGAGACCTCGGTGCCGGTGAACCAGCCGATGATGCCGTTCAGGGCGCCGTCGGGCTTGAGCAGCGCCTGGAAGATGTAGCCGACCGCCAGCGCGGACATGATGACCGGGACGAAGAACGCGACGCGCACGGCGCGGTTGACTCGGGTGTCCTTTTCGAACAGCAGCGCGAGGCCGAGGCCGAAGGCGTTCTGGAAGATCGCGACGAGCACGGCGTAGACGAGGGTGACCTTGAGGGCGTTGACGAGGGTGCCGTTGGAGAACAGCGAGGTGAAGTTGTCGACGCCGGCGAAGTTGATGGCGCTCTTGAAGCTCGACCAGTCGGTGAAGGCGTAGACGAAGTTGAAGACGGTGGGGACGAGGAAGAACACGACCAGGACTGCGAGCGCCGGGATGAGGAACCACAGCGGATGGTCTTGGCGGCGGGGTCCTGCCTTGCCCTTGGCGAGCATGGTGGTCACGGAGTTCGGCCTTCCTGGTAGCGGCGTTGCGGGTGTGAGGGGCGCCGGGGTTGACCCTTGCCCGGCGCCCCTCCGATTAGAAGCCTTCGGCGCCTTGGGCTTTGGCGAGTTCCGCGAACTGGGACTGGGTGGCCTCGGCGACCTCGGCGGGCGTCTTGGTGCCCTGGATCATGTCGGCGAGGTAGAGGTACAGGTCCGGGTTGGCGATGGCCAGGGCCTGCATGGAGCCGACGGAGGTGCCGACCGATTCGCTGACGGTGAGCAGGGCTTCGGGGACGTCGGCCGGAGTCTCGACGCCGGTCTGGAGCGAGACGGTCGACTGGGCGTTCACGAAGTCCTGGTAGCCGTCGCCCATCCAGTACGAGAGGAGCTGGCGGGCTGCGGCCTCGCGCTTCTCGTCGCCGGTCTTGAAGGCGACGAGGGCGTTCGACTGGTCGGGGATGAAGGTGCCGGTGTTGCCGGACGGGGAGATCGGGAAGAAGCCGATCTTCTGGTTGAGCTCTTCGGTGTCGGCAAGCGACTGGAGCTGGCCGAAGAACGAGTTGACCTGCATGACCATGGCGGCGTCGCCCGCGAGGAGCGCGGCGCCCTGGTCTTCGAAGGTGGCGGTCTTGATGTCCTCGTTGAAGAGGCCTTCGTCGATGAGCGCCTTGTAGTTGTCGATGGCGCCCTGGATGGTCGGATCGGTGAAGGACTCCTCGTTCGCGTTCACGCGGTCCCAGAGGCCGTCGGCGGCGGCGTCGGCGAGCTGCACCTGGACCCACCACTGGGTGGCCCATTTGTCGGCGGCCATCTCGTGGAACGGGGTGACGCCGGCGGCTTTGAGGTCGCGGGCGGTCTGCAGGAAGGAGTCCCAGTCGGTGGGGGTCGCGGTGATGCCGTTGGCCGCGAACACCTCCTTGTTGTAGTAGACGCCTTCGACGGCCGGGGTGGTGATGAGGGTGGCGTAGCGGGTGTCGTCGAGGATGCCGGTGATGTCGCGCAGTTCGGGCTGGTAGGCGTCGAGCCACGGGGCGTCGTCGAGGGGCTGCAGGTTCTGGGTGGCGTTGAGGGCCGTGAGCTGGGAGGCCGTGGGCTGCCAGAACGCGAGGTCGGGCTTGTCGCCGGTGGCGACCTTGGTCTGGACGCCCTGCTCGTACGGGTCGGGGATGGTGACGACCTCGACCTCGGCGCCGGTGAGCTCCTCGAAGCCCGCGATCACGCTGTCGGGCACGGTGTTCGAGTTCTGGGCGGCCCAGATGGTGAGGGTGGTGCCGGAGAGGTCGGCGTCCTGGGCGGGCCAGGTGACGGGGCCGTCGGACCCGGTGTCGGCGCCGGGGTCGGAGCAGCCGGTGAGTGCGATCGCGCTCGCGGCGGCGATCGCCAGCGCGTTGCGGAACCTGTTCTTCATTGAACTTTCTCCTTATGTGAGGGACTTAGGAATCGGTGGTGATGCGCAGGGTTCGGGCGGCGGTTTCGGCGTCCCCTGCCTGCACGGTCAGGGTGCCGGTCGCGGCGTCCCAGTCGGTCTTCCATTCGGGGAGGTCGGCGGGGAAGACGGTGGCGACGGTGAGGTCGCGTCCGGCGAGGTGCGGGAGGTGCAGCGTGGTGGTGGCGGTTCCGCCTCGGCGCCAGACGGAGACGAGGTCTTCGGCTTCGCCGCGCAGGCCGAGGGCGACCCAGGGCTCGGTCCAGTCGGGGAGCCCGGCGGGCCAGTAGGCGTGGCCGGTGGCGATGGCGCCGCGCAGCTGCTTCGCGGTGGCGACGGCGGTGGCGACGGTGGCGCGCTGGGCTTCGGTCATCCGGTTGAGGTGGCCGGAGACGTAGTAGCGGCCGAGGAGGCCGGTGACGAGGCAGAACGCGACTTCCTCGTCGTTCATCTCGGGTTGGGGGTAGGCCCAGCTGGCGGCCTGTTCGGGCAGGAGGGAGATCGGCGCGGCGGCGGCGATCGGCGGGTATTTGGCGAACTCCTGCTGGTCCGAAGTGGATTGCATGGCGAGGCGGGAGAGGACGGCGAAGTCCATGCGCATCGCGCCGGAGGAGCAGTTCTCGATGACGAGGCCGGGGTGGCGGTCGAGGACTCCGTCGAGCCAGGCGAGGTGGGCGCGGTTGTGGCCGAGGAGGCCCTCGCCAACGCTGTCGGCGTTCAGGTCGGTGCCGGGGCCGGGGTTGACGTTGTAGTCGAATTTGAAGAAGCCGACGCCGAAGTCGTTCACGAGCCGGTCGACGACGCCGTCGAGGTGCGCGATGGCGGCGGGGTGGCGCAGGTCGAGGTGGTAGCGCTGGTGCTCGACGAGACGCTGGCCGTGGCGCTGAAGGAAGGCCTCGTCGGGGAGCTTGCCGGCCATGGGGCTGTCGACGCCGACGACTTCGGGTTCGAGCCAGAGGCCGGGGGTCATCCCGACGTCGCGGATGGCGTCGATGACCTCGCCGAGGCCGCCGGGGAAGCGGGTGGTGGAGGGCTGCCACTCCCCCACGCTGGGCCACCAGTTGCCGCCGTCGTCGTACCAGCCGGCGTCGATGCAGAAGATCTCGGCGC
This sequence comes from Glycomyces luteolus, assembly GCF_027622875.1. GTDB lineage: Bacteria > Actinomycetota > Actinomycetes > Mycobacteriales > Micromonosporaceae > Glycomyces > Glycomyces luteolus. The sequence continues at coordinate 231,009 of NZ_JAPZVP010000005.1, forward strand.
CGATCGCGGCGGCGGCGGTGATGAGCGGAAGGAGCTTCTCGGTGGTGGGGTCGCCCATGAGGGTGTTCATGTAGTCGTTGAAGACGACGGGCATGGCGGCGTTGTCGGGGTGGGGGCGGCGGGCGGCGCGGCGGAAGTCCGTAAGGGCCGCAACCGCTTCGGTGAAGTCGCGCCCCAGGGTGACGGTGGCCGGGACGCTGGTGAACGACTCGCCCGGGCGCAGGACGCGGGTCCAGGACGAGTCCGCGTCGGTGGGGCCGGAGAGGGTGAAGTAGCCGCCTTGGAGGTCTTCGCCGAGCTCCCAGCGCCAGGCGCCGTTGTGCTCGATCTGCCAGGCGAAGGCGAGGCCGGTGGTCTCGAGGCCCGCGACGGGGAGGTGGCGGCCGGTGGACCAGGTGCCGTCGGAGGTGACGGAGTAGTGGCCGCGCGGGTCGTGGGTGCTGTGGGCGAGCTGGGTGGAGAGGCGCGGGAAGTCGATGCCGCGCAAGGGGGTGCGGGACCAGCGGCCTTCGCCGAACCAGTCGCTGACGCCTTGGACGCGGTGCCAGCCCGCGAGGTTGTCGTCGTCGACGGTGCCGGGCCGGGTGAACCCGGCGTTCCAGGAGGCGACGGAGCGGAGCACGAGCGTGGTGCCGCCGGTGGCGCGCACTTCGACGCGGGAGCGCACGGCGGCCTCGGCGGTGTCGAGGATTTCGAGGGTGATGACGGCTTCGACGCCGGGCGCGGTCTGGCGGATGGCCAGCGTGCGGGTGCCGCCGTCCCGCTCCTCGGCGTGCGAGGCGTAGCGGAGGGCCAGGCCGAGCTCGGTGTGGGAGATGCGGTCCGCGCCGGGGCTGTTGCCGTGCTGGGCGGTCGTGACCTCGACGAGGGGCACCGCGTGCACCGGGATCGCGGCGCCGTCGCGGGTGACGGCGGTGATGCGCACCGGCGAGTCGGCGCCCCAAGCGAATCCGAACTCGAGACGTCCACTGCCCCAGGAGAACTGATCGGTCACGATACCCCTTTGTCCGTATGTCGGGATCGCGGACGGGAGTCGGCCGCGGTGTCGTTCAACGGTTCGAACCCTAGCCCAATTCTGAAATCGATTTCAAGTCATGTCTTGAAATCGTTATCAAGAATCGGTACGGTCTACCTGCGGCCCGACGGCCCGAAATACCCCCATCTCAATGAAGAGAGGACCCCTGATGTTGAGGAGACTCATGAGCACTGGTGCTGCCGCGGCGGTCGCCGCGACCGCCGTCACCGGTCTCGCCACGCCGGCGGCCGGCGCCGAGCCTGAAGTGGTGGCGGTGGACTTCGCCGACCGCACCGGCGACTTCCGCGGCGGCGCGTCCGGCACGCTCTACGGCTTCGGCGACGAAGGCGCTCCCACCCAGTCGCTCATCAACGGCGCCCACATCACCAACTCGTCCCAGAAGGCGCCCTACGGGACCCAGCACCCGTCCGGCGACGCCATCAAGATCGAAGACGGCTTCTTCGCCAAGCACGGCGAGGACATGTACATCTACGTGCAGGACTACTACCCCGACTGGGCCTACCACGGCGGCAAGCGCCCCGGCGACACCCGCACCTACAACCTGGAGGACGGCACCTACACCGAAGGCGCGAACGGCGTCTGGGACTACCTCGAGGTCGTCGAGTTCGTCGCCGAGGCCGTCGCCACCGATTCCGACCGGCCCGAGGACTACGTCTTCATCCCCTACAACGAACCCGACGGCGGCAACTGGTACCCCGACTGGGCGAACCAGAAGGACCAGTTCCTCGCCGACTGGCAGGCCGCCTACGAGAAGATCCAGGAGGTCTGGGAGCGCCACGGCCTCGGCCACGCCCGCATCGGCGGCCCCGGCGACACCCGCTGGCAGCCCGAGCGCAGTGCCGACATCCTGGAGTTCGCGAAGGCCAACGGCTCCCTGCCGGACATCTTCATCTGGCATGAGCTGGGCATCAACAACCTCGGCTCGTACCGGCAGAACTTCGCCGACTACCGCGAACTCGAAGCGTCCCTGGGCCTCGACCCGATCCCGGTGAACATCACCGAGTACGGGATGCTGCGCGACATGAGCGTCCCGGGCCAGCTCATCCAGTGGTTCACCATGTTCGAGGACACCAAGGTGGACGCCCAGACCGCGTACTGGAACTACGCGGGCAACCTCTCCGACAACACCGCCCGGCCGAACGGCGCGAACGCGGGCTGGTGGATGTTCAAGTGGTACGGCGACCTCGACGGCAGCGAGACCGTGCGCGTGACCCCGCCGACCCCGAACGGCGTCGACACCCTCCAGGGCATCGGCGCGGTCGACGACGCCAACCGCAGGGCCACCGTCCTCTGGGGAGGCACCGACAGCGATGTGGCCCTTGACCTCAGCGGGCTCGACGAATCGGTGTTCGGGAACAAGGTCGACGTGGAGATCCGCGAGAACGCGCTCACCGGCGCCGAAGGCCTCGCCGACACCCCGCGCGTGATCGCCGCCTACGACGGGATCGAGCTCGAGGACGGTGAACTGCGGCTCGACGTGCCCACCTACGACCGGTACGCGGGCTACCAGCTCGTCATCACCCCGAGCCAGAGCCGGGATGTGGAGGCCGACGCCGCCGCGCAGCCCTGGCGGGACTCGATCGAGGCCGAAAACATGGACCTCACCGCCGCGACCGTGTACACGCAAGACCCGAAGGCCAACGGCGGCTGGCAGTTCCTCGCCTCCGGCGGCAAGGACGTCGGCTCCTTCAACCAGGTCGGCTCCCGCGCCGAATGGACCGTCGAGGTCCCGCACGACGGCACCTACCGGCTCCAGGTGATCGGCGGCGCTCCCGGCGTCCCGGGCAGGCACGCGCTGTTCGTCGACGACGCCTCGTCGGGCACGATCCAGTACGCGGCCGACCTGGCGCTCAACGCCAACAGCAGGTGGAAGTACCGCGGCAGCGCCGAACTGCTCGTCGACCTGACCGCGGGCGGCCACACCCTGTCGATCCGCTCCAGCGCCGACGGGACCACCAGGCTCCCCAACTCGGACATCACCCTAGACAAGGTTTCACTGACCTCTGTGGAGGAAGGCGAACCCACGCTGTACCCGGCTTCGGGCTTCCGCCTCGAGGACGGCGCAGCGCTGAAGTGGAGCGGCAACTGCAAGGGCGGCGCGGCCATCAGCGGCGACGGCCGAGCGGACCTGTACGCCACGGCGATCGAGACCGGCTACTACGACGTGCAGGTCGACTGGGCCTCGACCAAGGCCTCCTCGGTCGAGCTCACCGTGAACGGCGACACCGTCGCCGCAGTGGACGCCGATGCGGCCGGGAAGTGGCGCTCGAACGCCACGGTGCATCTCAACGAGGGCATCAACGAGATCGAACTCCACTCCCCCGACGGCGCCGTCGTCCAGTCGCTCACCACTATCCGCGACCGCGCCGCCGATGACGCCGCGGTCACCGTCGAGGCCGAGGACATGACGCTCCACGGCCAGGCCTCGATCACCACGCTCGCCGACAGCACCGGCACCAACGCCTCCGGGAACGCCTTCGCGGGCTGGATCGGCAACGGCACCGCCAATACCGTCGAGATCGCCCGCGACGGCTTCGCCGCCGCCGGGGACTACGACCTCACCGTCCACTACGCCAACGCCGAGACCTCCGGCCAGCACGACTACAACCCGCAGGTCGTGGACCGGCTGCTCGAAGTCCAGGAGGGCACCGAGCAGGTGGGCCACGCGTACTTCCGCTACACGTACTCGTGGAACAGCTTCTCGCAGCGCACGATCCCGGTGACACTGTCCACTGCGGATGAGACGCTGCGGCTGGGCAACGCCGCCGCGTGGGCGCCGAACATCGACCGGGTCGTCATCGCCCCGCGCCTGATCGGCGAACCGACGACGGCCGCCCGCTAGCCGAACCAGAGCGAAGGCCCTGTGCGCGAACCGCACAGGGCCTTCGTCGTATCGGCCCCGCGGGCTCGCTCAGGACGCCTGCAGCTTCCGCACCTCGTCCAGGGTCGGGATCGAGGGGCCCGCGCCCTTGCGCTGCACCGCGAGCGCCGAGGCGGCGGTCGCGAACTCGGTGGCCGCGACGAGCGAGCGCTGGTCGGCCGTGCGGTCGAGCGAGGCGGCGAACGCGCCCACGAACACGTCGCCCGCCCCCGTCGTGTCCTTGACCTCGACCGGGAACGACGGGATCTTGACCGGCTCGGTGCCGTGGCCGCCGACGAAGGCGCCTTCCGAGCCCAAGGTGATGACCACGTCGCAGCCGTGCGAGGTGAGGACCGACATCAGCGACCGCTCGCCGGTACCGGCGGGCTCGCCCGCGAGCTCCGCGGCCTCGTGCTCGTTGACGATGAGTATGTCGACCTCGCTGAGCAGCTCCTCGGGGAAGGCGCCGCTCGGCGCCGCGTTGAGGACCACGGTCGTGTCGGCGGCCCGCGCCGCGCGGATCGCGGCGGTCACGGTCGGCAGCGGCGTCTCGAGCTGCACGACCATGACGTCGGCGGCGGCGATCTCGGCGAGTTCGGCCTCGGTGAGGTCCACGAGGTGGGCGTTCGCGCCCGAGTTCACCACGATCGAGTTCTCGCCCTTGCGGTCCACGAAGATCACGGCGGTGCCGGTCGGCGCCTCCACGCGGCGGGCGAGCAGCGTGATGCCCGCGTCCCGGGCCTGCTCGGCGAGCGCGTCGGCCGCCGCGTCATCCCCGAGCGCGGCGATGAAGCGCGTCTCGGCCCCGGCGCGGGCGGCCGCGATCGCCTGGTTGTTGCCCTTGCCGCCGGGGAAGGAGGCGAGTCCGCGCGAGAGCACCGTCTCGCCCGGAGCGGGGATGCGCTCGACCTCGTAGACGAGGTCGAGGTTCGCGCTTCCGATGACGACCACGCTCATGTTGCCTGCCTCCACAGTCCGAATCACTGGGGCGGTGGTACCCGCCCATGCGAAGCCTGACACAGGTGCTCGCGGGCGGTCGCGGAGTCGGCCGATCCAGTGATCCGGGTCAGCCGCCGAGCGGCATCACCCGGGCGATCTGGATCGTGCCCTCGCCGCCCGCGGCCGGGTAGGCGACGCTGCCGTCGTCGTAGGCCTTGAACGCCTGGTAGTCGTGGTCGGGCACGTCGATGTCGAACGCCTCGCCCACGACGTCACCGGTTCCGGAGTCGTGGACTTGGGCGCGCATGCCGTCGCCGTCCTCCCAGACGAGCAGCATGTGCGTCGACCCGTAGGTGACGAGGTGCGGGTGGGCGGCCTCGATCCCGGGATCGACGCTGGCGCCGCCGGGCTCGAAGTGCTCGAGGCGGACCTGACCGCCCTGGCTCCAGGCGGTCCAGTAGCGCGGGCCGTCGCTTGCGAGGACGAGGTCGCCGCCGAAGAGGGTGCCGTCGCAGGTCCCTTCGGCAACGGTCTCGTACGGGTCGGGCTGGGCGATCCGGCACTCGTTGTCGGTGGCGCAGACCATCGCGAACGTTTCCTGGCTCGGATCCCAGACGATGCGGGTGGTCCAGCTGTGGCTGCAGCCGACCTCGAAACTGTCGGCGTGGTCGACGAGGTTCCCGTCCGCGTCGACCACCTGCATGCGGTCGCCCTGGTGGATGTCCACGCAGTCGCCGTTGGCGACGGTGATCGCGACGCCGAAGTAGGCCGCATAGTTCTCGCCGTCGGTCGCGAGCCGGCCGTGGTGCTGGTACCACCAGACGAACCGCGCGCCGTCGTCGTAGCCGTCGAGGCCGTCGCCGAGGTTGGTGACCTGGCGTTCCCAGACCTGGTTGCCGTCGTTGTCGAAGCGCACCAAGTGCATCGTGTTGCAGGGGCTCGACTCCCCGCCGCACAGCGGGCCGTCCCCGCATTCGCCTTCGCGGGTCACGAGGACCACGACGCCGTTCGCATCGGCTTGCACGTCCTGCAGGTCGAGGCCCTCGAACGCGATCGGGTCGCCTTCGAGCCGGTCCTCGCAGTCGAGCTTGCCGAGGTGGATCTTGTCGTCGGTCCCGACCCAGGCGAGCCAGGACCCGCCGGGCCTCGCCGCGATGGCCATGGGCAGGCGGTCGGTGTCGCCCTCCTGCCCGTTGCCGATGACGCCGCCTCCGGTGTCCACTTCGGTGATCGTGACTTCCGGTGTGCCGCTGGGCACCCGGTCGCAGTCACCGGCCGCTTCGGGCGATGGTGATGCGGAGGGCCCGGGGAGCGCGGCCGCGTCGGGAGCCGCTTCGGTGGTCGAGGCGGTTTCGGAGGCGCTCGTCGGGGAGGACGCCGCCTCGTCGGAGGGCTCCGGGTCGGTGGACGGGAACGCCAGGGCCGTGGCCACCGTCGTTCCCGCGAACAGTGCGGCCGCGGCGGCGGCCACTATGGAGACGCGTTTCCAGTTCGCCAAGCGGGGCTTCCGTTCATCGGAAGCCGGAGATTGCGAAGGCTTACTCATGCCGGTTTCGTCCTTCGATATGCCCACGGGCGGCCCGAGGCCGCCGATGGAATGTGGATCTAGCAAGCCGACCCTACCCACAGCGCGAGGACCGCTCGCACGGTGCCGGGCTTCCAAGTTTCGGAAACTATAGATGGGAGTCTATGGATTGACCGACTCCGGTGCGGGCCATAGTATGGCGAAAAGGTCATCCGAAAACCTTTTCGGATGTTTCGGGTGGCTACCGGCCTTACCTGCCGACACTCACGGAGGTATGCAATGCAAGAACGGCAATCGTCGACCCGGTTCTCGCGGCGCGCCGCGCTGCTCGGCGCAGTCGCCGCACCGGCGGCGGGGGCGCTCGGCTCCCTCGCGTTCGCAGAAGGCGCGAGCGCCGCCCCGCCGAACGGCACGGTCCGCGTCTACTGGCTGCGGCCCACGGACGTGCCGTACGACCAGGGGTACCCGGACGGGATCGCGAACGTCATGCGCGAGACCCAGCGCTACTACCGGCAGGAGCTCGGCGTCACCTTCAAGCTCAACGACCCGGTGGTGGAAGTCGTTGCGGGAGAACACGACGCGGCCTGGTACGAGAACACGCCCAACGGCGGCGAGGAGTACTGGTGGGTGGTGTTCAACATGCAGCAGGAGCTCATGCGCAGGCTCGGCCTGAACGCGCCCGACAGGCGGTGGATCAACATCGGCGAGATCAGCGCCGAGAAGGAGGGCGTCTCCGGCGGGGGCGGTGGCGGCGGCTGGGCGATCCTGTCCGGCCACGACGCCGACGGCGCGGCGGGCCTCGGCGGCGATATGAACCGCTGGTACGGCGGGATGGTGCACGAGATGGGCCACGCCCTCGGCCTGCCCGACTCCACTTACACGGACGGCACCCCGATGTCGGCGTCGTTCTACTCGTACCCGAACTGCCACTTCAACGACCAGCAGAAGAACGGCATCCGCAACGGACCGTACGGGAGCTTCCTGTCGTAGCGGCAAGGGATCGAGTGCGCCGCACAGGCACGGCCTGTGCGGCGCGATCGTGGCGTGAACTGGTCCGGCGCCGCATCGCGCCTGGGCGCGCGAATCCCGCCTGCCGCGTTCCACGTTCCGCCCTAGCAGTTGCCGTCCGCGAATTCGAGGTACGTCAAGGTGATCGGGGTGTCGTAGTCGGTCGGGCTGCCGGGGTCCGGGTCCTGGTAGAGGACACTGCATTCGGTCTGGCCGTTGTCCGGGTCGTTCGAGTCCGGCACCAGCGATACCTTCTCCCAGCCTTGGGACACGAGTTCGTCCCTGGCGTCGATGTAGTCGATGCCGCGCACGTCGGGGAGGTTCGGCGGACTGCCCTCGACCGTGCCCGAATCGTCCTCGGTGGAGCCTTGAGACGGCTCGTTCTCATCCTCGCCGCCTATGGCCTCCTCGGCGCCGCCGTCGTCAGCAGGCTCGGTCGTCTTCCCGTCGGCCTCGGCCGCAGCGGTGCTCGTGGTCTCCGAAGCGGACGGTCCCGGGGTCGAGGTGGCGGCCGCCGCCGGTGCCCTTTCGCTGGCGGAGGATGCGCCTTCGACCGCGAGCGTGCCCTGTTCGCCGCCGCCGTCTCCGGCCTCGCTGAACCAGGGCGAGAGCATCACGGCCGCGGCGGCGGCCACGATCGCGACGGCAGCGGTGGGCATGATGACCATGAGCCGCTTGCGCTTGGAGGGCCGGGGCGGGAGCACCGGAGCCGGGAACGGATGCGGGCCGGTCGGCGCGGGCATCGCCGGGGCCGGTGCGAAGAGGGCGGGGTCGGCATGGGGCTCTTCAGGGTGCTCGGCGGCACGGAGGCCCGCTTCGGCGAAGGCCGATGCCGAATTCCAGCGGTTCTCGGGGCTCTTGGCGAGGGCTTGGAAGACAACTGCGGCGGGCGCGGGCGGCACCGTCTCCGGGAACTGGGGCGGGGGCTGGTTCAGGTGTCCGTTGAGGATCGTCCCGGCCGTGTCGCCGGTGAACGGCGGTGTCCCTGCGAGACATTCGTAGGCGACCGCGCCGAGCGAGTAGACATCGGTGGCGATGGTGAGTTCATGGCCTTCGAGCTGCTCGGGCGAGGCGTAGTAGAGGGTGCCCAGGAGCAGGCCCGACTCGGTGATGGCCGTGCGCCCGGCCGAGAGGGCGATGCCGAAGTCCACCAGGACCGCGCGGCCGCGCTCGTCGAGGATGATGTTGGCGGGCTTGACGTCTCGGTGGATGATGCCCGCCTCGTGGGCGGCCTGCAGGGCCCCGGCGACTTGGGCGCACAGGCGCATCGCCTCGGCCGGGTCCATCGGACCGCCGAGCAGGACCTCCGCCAGGGAGCGGCCCTCGATCAGCTCCATCACGAGGTAGGAGAGGATCGCACCCTGCTCGTCGGCCGTCTCGCCGTAGTCGTGGAGGGCGGCGATGCCGTTGTGACGCAGGGAGGCCACGGCCTGCGCCTCGTGCTCGAAGCGGGCGCGGGCGTTCTCGTCGCGTTCGAAGCCGGACTTCAGGATCTTGACGGCCACCGCCCGCTTGAGGCGGGTGTCGAAGCCGCGCCACACGGTGCCCATCCCGCCGGAGGCGATCGGCGCGTCGAGTCGATAGCGGCCCACGATCAGCGATCCGGGTTCCACGGCTGCACCTCGCAACGGGCTCAGGGGTGGGCAGGGCGGTCAATGCCCAACAATCCTAGGCGATCCCAGCCCGCCGGAGAGGGCCCGCGGGCGTCCGCCTCCGTCCCGGACAGCGCGCGTTCCGAGCGCGTTCCCGAACCGGTCAAGCAGACCGGCTGGGTCCGGATCAGGGATTGCAGCCGTTGACATCGATGAATACCTATGGATATTCTGTAATCGGCTTAACCGATTCAGTTTCCGAAACCCCAGGTCGTAGCCGCATACCGGATCCAACCCTCTCCTGCGAGGGCTCTTCGTTCCAAAGGAGACGCAAGTGCCTTTCTCCGCATTCCGAGCGCCCCGGCGCGCCGTGATCACCTTGGGCGCCGCCGCGGTCGCGGCCGCCGCCATGCCGCTCGCCGCCGGCGCGGAGACGACCGCCCGGCGCGCCCGGGTCGCGATCGTCGACGACTGCGCGACCCCGCAGACGCGCGCGCTGTTCCAGTACATGCTCGACCAGCAGGGCCAGGGCATCCTGTTCGGCCACGAGCACACCCTCACCGACGGTTTCACCTTCGACACCTTCACCGAGACGACCTCCGATGTGGAGGCCACGACCGGCGACTACCCGGCGGTGTTCGGCTGGGACACCCTGATCCTCAACGGGTTCCAGAAGCCGGGCGTGTACGGCGGGACCATCGAGCAGAACATCGAGGCCTTGAGCTGGGCTTTCGAGAAGTCGGACGCCCTCGGCGGGATCAATGTGCTGAGCGCGCACATGTACAACTTCGTCACGGGCGGGGACTTCTGGGACACGACCGGACGCGTGGTGAGCCAGATCCTCCCGGGCGGGCCGAAGCACGCGGACTTCAACGAGTTCCTGGACCGGATCGCGGCGGCGGTGAAGGGCGCCAAGCGGTCCGACGGGACGCTGATCCCGGTGGTGTTCCGGCCGTTCCACGAGAACAGCGGCGGCTGGTTCTGGTGGGGGGCGGGGCACTGCACGTCGGCGGAGTTCATCGAGATCTTCCGCTACACGGTGGAGTACTTGCGGGACACCAAGAAGGTGCACAACCTGCTGTACTCCTACTCGCCGAACTCGGGCTTCGGCGGGGACCCGCAGGTGTACCTGAAGACGTACCCGGGCGACGAGTTCGTGGACATCCTCGGCTACGACGCGTACGACAACTCGGCGGGTTCGCCGGAGTGGCTGGCGGGCACGGTGAAGGACCTGGCAATGGTCGTGGGCCTGGCCGACGAGCGCGGGAAGGTGCCGGCGTTCACGGAGTTCGGCGAGTCGGGCGAGGAGGGGCGGAACCTGAACTGGTTCACCGATCTCCTGGGCGCGTTGCAGGCCGATCCGGACGCGAGCCGGGTGTCGCACATGCTGACCTGGGCGAACTTCGGCGGGAACAACCGCGCGTACGTGCCGTTCCCGGGGCACGCGATGGAGCCGAACTTCATGGCCTACTACGAGGACCCGTACTCGCTCTTCGCCTCTGACCTGGAGGGCGTGTTCGACGCCCCGACGTACGCGGTGCCGAGTGCGCCGTTCCTGCACCTGGTGACGCCGACGGACCGCCAGCGCATCACGACGGCCGAGACGACGATCCGGATGCGCCTGACCTCGGCGACGTCGCGGAGGGCGACGTACTCGATCAACGGCGGCGCTCCGGTGGCGCTGGCGCGGGACTCGGCGGGGTTCTACTCGGGCAAGTGGGCGATCGATCCGTCCTGGTTGGACAACCGGACGGTGACGGTGTCGGTGAGCGCCAAGGTGGGGAACAAGACCTGCACGGATTCGGCGCTGGTGTTCCTCGGCGAGGTCGAGCCGCTTCCGGCGGGTTGGATCGACGACTTCGAGGGGTACGCCGGGGACGACCTGACGTTGAGCGAGGCGTACAGCCACGTCAACTCGAACACGACCACGCTCTCGGCCGACCACAAGGCTGCGGGCGCTTATGGTCTGGCGTACTCGTACGACTTCTCGAACGCCGGGTACACGGGCATCGGCAGGTCGGTGGGGGCGGACTGGACGGCGTTCAGCGCGTTGAAGCTGTGGCTGCAGGGCGACGGTTCGACGAACGGGGCCACGATCCAGGTCGTGTCGAAGGGCGCGTACTTCGAGTACAACACCGGGCTCTCGAACACGAGCGGGGCCGAGGTGGTCGCTCCGTTCACCGAGTTCAAGCCCGCGCCTTGGGATACGGGGCACGCGGACCAGCTGCTGGACGCGGAGCACCTGGCGGAGGTGTCGGCGTTCAACCTGTACCTGGGCTACGGGGGGACGACGGCCTCGGGCACGGTCTACGTGGACGACATCCGCGCCGAGTAGGCATTGCGGAGGGCCGGGGCTTCTGCCCCGGCCCTCCGGTGTTCAGATCAGTCCGGGTGCATCCATGACCTGGGTCTGCTCCATGGCCTTCAGGTACTCGGGTGCTTCCATGCGGCGCATGGCCTCTTCGGGGCTCGGGGCCTCGACGCGTTCCTGGAGCCACCAGATGTTGCCGAGCGGGTCGCGGAGTCTCGCGATCCGGTCGCCCCAGGCCTGGACGTCGGTCAACGGGGTCACGATGGTCGCGCCGGCGTCGACGGCGCGTTCGAGGACGGCTGCGGCGTCCTCGACGTAGAGCCGCAGCAGGGCGGGCGTGTCCGTCTTGAACGGCGTGTCGAAGAGGAGCACGATCGAGGTGCCGATGCGCACTTCGGCGTGGCCGATCCGGCCGGGCACGGGGCCTTCGACGCGGCCGAGTTCTTCGCCGTCGAAGGCGGCCTTGATGAATTCGATGGCTCGGGCGGTGTCGCTGGTGACGATCCACGGCGTGACCGTGCCGTAGCCCTCGGGGATCGGTTCGGGTTTGGAACTCATGGCGACTCGCTTTCGTGCGGCGGAGCGATGTCGTTCGAGTATATATCAGAACGGAATCGTTTGTTCCCGTTTTGGGAGCAGCGGCTCGAGGACGGGCGCGTTCGCGCGGACGATCTGCAGGGCTCGGACGACCGCGCCGATGCTGACCACGCCGCCGCCGAGGGGCGAGGCGACGAGGTCGGGCGCGGGCGGGTGGGTCAGGTCGTCCAACCTGGCGGCGGTGCGGGGCAGGAGCCCGCCGAGGGAGGCGGCCACGGCACCGGAGAAGACGATGCGCTCGACGTCGAGGAGGCCGCCGAGGACCGCGCAGACGCGGGCGAGGCGTTCGGCCATGCGGTCGATGAGCCCGACTGCCGCCGGGTCGCCGGACTCGGCCGCCAGGAAGACGGCTTCGGCGCCGAGGTTCGCCTTGGGGGTCTTCATGAGCGGACTGGCATCGTCCAATGCGCCCGAGGCGCGGAGGTCGAGGGCCCAGGTGCGGAGCAGGGCCGAGATGCCGTGGGTCGAGCCGACGCCTTCGACGAGGGAGAGGAGCCGCAGTTCGCCTGCGGCGCCGCGCTTGCCGCGCACGAGGTGGCCGTCCACGACATAGCCCGCGCCGAGGCGTTCGCCGGTCATGAGGGCGATGTACGAGGAGGCGCCCGCCCCCGCGCCGAGTGCGCCTTCGGCGAGCGCGGCGAGGTTGGCGTCGTTCTCGACCTCGATGAGCCGGCCGCGTTCACGGCCCTGCTCGCTGCTCCGTTCACGGAGGTGGGCCGCGAAGCCGGGGTTCATGCGGGACCAGAATTCGAGTTCGCCTTCGGGAGAGGCGCCGTCGAGGTCGGTGGGGGCGGGCACCCCGACGGTGACGCAAAGGACCGCTTGTTCTTGCATGCCAGCGGCTTCGAGCGCGTTCGCGATGGTCGCGTCGGCGACGGCCAGGCGCTGCCCGGCACTGTCGGGGTCGATCTCGGTGTGGGCGCGGGCGAGCTCGCGGCCGCGCAGGTCGGCGACGGCGGCGGTGACGCAGTGCTGGCCGGCGTCGACGCCGACGACCGCACCGGCGCTGGCGCGCAGCTCGTACCGGCGGGCAGGGCGGCCCTTGCGGTACTCGCCCGCGGCGCGCGCGTTGGGGAGTTCGCAGAGCCAGCCGCGCTCCACGAGCTCGTCGCACAAGGCGATCACGGTGGAGCGGGTCAGCCCGGTCGCGGCGATCGCGTCGCTCGCGGTGAAGGCCGCCTGGTCCCAGGCGTAGTCCAGCACGGCGGCGGCGTTCGCCCGCTTCTGCGGGAACGCGTAGTTCTCGTCTACTCGGGGCAAGTCTCTTGACACCTCGGCTTTCCGTGCCCCAGTATGGCAGGAGCAAGTTGATTTTCTTACTAGATTTAATCAGGATATCAATAGTTGAAAGGCTCTCGTCCATGACCGAGCTGCTCACCAGCACCACCGACACGACCCCGCGGCAGCGCATCGACGCCGACTGGTGGCGCCAGGCCACCGTCTACCAGGTCTACCCGCGCAGCTTCGCCGACGCGAACGGCGACGGCATCGGCGACCTCCCCGGCATCACCTCCCGCGTCGACTACCTCGCGCGGCTCGGGATCGACGCCGTGTGGCTCAGCCCGTTCTACCCCTCCGAGCTGGCCGACGGCGGCTACGACGTCGCCGACTACCGCGACGTCGACCCGCGCCTGGGCACCCTCGCCGACTTCGACGCGATGATCGCGGCCCTCCACGCCGCGGGCATCAAGCTCATCGTCGACATCGTCCCCAACCACTCCTCCGACCAGCACGAGTGGTTCCAGCAGGCGCTGGCCGCGTCCAAGGGCTCGCCCGAACGCGACCGGTACGTCTTCCGCGACGGCCTCGGACAGGACGGAGAACTGCCGCCCGCCGACTGGACCTGCATGTTCGGCGGCCCGGCGTGGGAGGCCGTGGGCGACGGCCAGTGGTACCTCCACCTGTTCGCGCCCGAGCAGCCGGACTTCAACTGGCGCAACGAGGACGTGCGAACGGACTTCCTCAAGACGCTGCGCTTCTGGTCCGACCGGGGCGTGGACGGCTTCCGCGTCGACGTCGCGCACGCCCTCGCCAAGGACCTGCCCGACGATCTGCCGTCCGAGGCCGAGCTCCAGGCGATGGACCGCGCCACCGGCACCCACCTGCTGTGGGACCGCGACGAAGTGCACGACATCTACGCCGACTGGCGCAGCGTCTTCGACGAGTACGACCCGCCGCGCATCGCCGTCGCCGAGGCCTGGGTCGACCCGCCCTCGCGCCGCGCCCGCTACGCCAGCTCCTCGGGCCTGGGCCAGGCGTTCAACTTCGACCTGCTCGAAGCCGACTTCGACGCGGACGCGTTCCGCAAGATCATCGTCGACAACCTCGACCAGGCCGCGACCAGCGGCTCCTCTACGACCTGGGTGTTCTCCAACCACGACGTGGTCCGCCACGCGACCCGGTACGGCCTGCCGCCCAACGGCGACCGGCCGCGCCACTACAACCGCGCGTGGCTGCTCTCGCGCGGCACCGAACCCGCGGTCGACGCGGAGGCGGGGCTGCGCCGCGCCCGAGCAGCGACCCTGCTCATGCTCGCGCTCCCGGGCAGCGCGTACCTCTACCAGGGCGAAGAGCTCGGGTTGGGCGAGGTGGCAGAAATCCCGGACGAGGCGCGGCAGGACCCGACCTTCTTCCGCAGCCCCGGCGTGGACGTGGGCCGCGACGGCTGCCGCGTGCCGATCCCGTGGACCGCGAAAGGCGAGTCGTACGGGTTCGGCAGCGCCGAAGCCCATCTGCCGCAACCGGAATGGTTCGGCGCGGTCTCGGTCGAGGCGCAGTCGAACGACCCGGGCTCGACGCTCAACCTGTACCGCGACGCACTCGCGCAGCGGCGCAGGCTGCAGACCGACGAGTCGCTCACCTGGGTGCCCTCCGAGCCGCAGGTGCTGCACCTGCGCCGGGCCGGCGGCTGGGAGGCCGTGGCGAACTTCGGCTCGACCGCCGTGCCGCTGCCCGCCGGTGAGGTGCTGCTTTCGAGCGGCCCGATCGACGGCGAGCTGCCCGCCGAGACCACGGTCTGGCTGCGGAACGGTTCGTGAATGCTCCCCGGCTCCGGAGCGCTTGCGTCGCCCCGGAGCCGGGGGTCTGGTGCAGGAGCGGCGAGTGGGATAGGCTCACGCCCACCATCTAATGAATCGATTCAACCCGTGGTCGAATATCCGCGTCGGAACGAGGCCGGGATCGACGGCGCATTGGAGTCGCGCCGTTCGATCGTCCACTGCATCCTGGAGCCTTGCGATCGGCCACCGGAACGCGGTCGCGGCGGCGAGCGCACCGGGAGGCCTCCTCGTCCAGGCCCGCGCCGACGGCGTCGTGACCGACCTCGCGCACCTGCGATCGCTGGTGCGCCAGACGCAGGCCATCGTCCGCTACGAGTGCGTCCGTCTGCCGAATGGGACGCGGCCGCCGTGCGGATCGCCGGGGCGACCCGGTCTTTACGTTGCATCCACCCAACACCTCTTGATAGGCCCGAATATGACTAAGCGACGATTCCCCCGCCCCAAGGACCTGCTGCCCTTGGTGAGGTTCAAGAAACCGGACTTCAACGCCAAGCGCCGCCGTTTGAAGGCCGCGTTGACGATCGAGGACCTGCGTGCCATCGCGAAGCGCCGCACCCCGCGCGCGGCGTTCGACTACACCGAGGGCGCAGCCGAGGCCGAGCTGTCCCTGGCCCGGGCCCGGCAGGCGTTCAAAGACATCGAGTTCCACCCCGCGATCCTGCGGGACGTCTCGAAGCTCGACACGGGCTGGGATGTGCTCGGCCGGCGCTCGGAGCTGCCGTTCGGCATCGCGCCCACCGGCTTCACGCGGATGATGCACACCGAAGGGGAGCGGGCCGGGGCCTCGGCCGCTGCAGCCGCCGGCATCCCGTTCGCGCTGTCCACGATGGGCACCACCCCGATCGAGGACGTTGCCGCCGCCGGAGGCGAGCACGGCCGCAACTGGTTCCAGTTGTACATGTGGAAGGACCGCGACCGGTCCATGGCGCTGGTCGACCGGGCCGCAGCCGCCGGGTTCGACACCCTCCTGGTCACCGTGGACGTCCCGGTCGCGGGTGCGCGCCTGCGGGACAAGCGCAACGGGTTCGCGATCCCACCCGAGCTGACAGCGAAGACGATCCTCGACATGGCGAGGCACCCGAACTGGTGGTTCGACATGCTCACGACCGAGCCGCTCGCGTTCGCTTCGCTGAGCCGCTGGTCGGGGACCGTGGCCGAGCTGCTGAACACCATGTTCGACCCCACCGTCGACTACGAGGACCTGGCCTGGATCAAAGAGCAGTGGCCCGGGAAACTCGTCGTCAAAGGCGTCCAGACCGTGGCCGATGCGAAGCGCTTGGCGGACATGGGCGTCGATGGCATCACGCTCTCCAACCACGGCGGCCGCCAGCTCGACCGCGCCCCGATCCCGTTCCACCTGCTGCCCGAGGTGGTGCGCGAGGTCGGCAGGGACACCGAGGTGCACGTGGACACGGGCATCATGTCAGGGGCGGACATCGTCGCGTCGATCGCGCTGGGCGCGCGCTTCACGATGATCGGCCGCGCGTACCTCTACGGGCTGATGGCGGGCGGCAGGGACGGCGTCGACCGCACCATCGCCATCCTCAAAGAAGAAATCGAACGCACCATGAAGCTCCTCGGCGTCGCAAGCCTTGAGGAACTCGAGCCCGGCCACGTCACCCAACTCCAACGCCTCATCCCCCGTTAGGCGCACGCCCTGGCGGCCGAGCCCGGCCGCCAGGGACGCTCGAACCGGCGAGGCCCGCTGCGATCGGCGTTAGGGTGGCCCCATGATCTCGATCGACCTCGAAGGCAGGACCGCGCTCGTCACGGGCTCCACCCAGGGCATCGGCGAGGCCATCGCCGCGAAGCTCGCGCTCGCCGGGGCGCGCGTGGGCGTCAACGGCCGCAAGCCCGAGACCGTCGACGCCGCCGTGGCCCGCCTCAACGAGGCCACATTCACCGACCGCTGCTTCGCCGCCCCCGGCGATCTCGCCACTGAGGACGGCGCCGCCTCGGTCGCCGAGGGCCTGCCCGTGGTCGACATCCTCGTCAACAACCTCGGCATCTTCGGTGCCGAACCGGCGCTCGAGATCGGCGACGACGAGTGGCGGCGCTACTTCGAGGTCAACGTCCTCTCGGCGGTGCGCCTCATCCGCACCTACCTGCCCGGGATGACCGCTCAAGGCTGGGGCCGCGTCCTGAACATCGCCAGCGACTCCGCGGTCGTCACTCCGGAGGAGATGATCCACTACGGCACCAGCAAGACCGCGCTCCTCGCCGTCTCGCGCGGCTTCGCCAAGACTTCGGCCGGAACCGGCGTCACCGTCAATTCCGTGATCGCCGGGCCGACCCGAACCGGCGGCGTCGAGGACTTCGTCTACCAGCTCGTGGACAGGGACCTGCCGTGGGACGCGGCGCAGAGCGAGTTCATGCGCCTCCACCGGCCGCAGTCGCTGCTGCGCCGCCTCATCGAACCCGAGGAGATCGCGAACCTGGTGGCGTACTTGAGCTCCCCGCTCGCCTCCGCGACTACGGGTGCAGCCGTCCGGGTCGACGGCGGGTACGTCGACTCGATCCTCCCCTGACCGATTGCGGTCCTGCGATACGGTGGGCTGAGCCCACGCCCCCGCAGCAGAGGACCCATATGTCGGCCGCAGCATGGCTTCGCGAGAGCCGCCTTTCCAAGAACCTCTTCGTGATCGCGCCCGGCTCCACCGCCTCCGAGGCCGAGGTCGCCGAGGCCATGAACCGACATGACGGCCTGAGCGGCGGCTGGGCCGGGCCGAAACCGGGCTGGTTCCAGACCGTCGAACGGGTCGGGCGCTGGTGGTACCTCATCGCGGCCGCCCTCGGCTCCGTCTTCTTCATCATCTTCGCGCCCAACGGCGACTCGATCTGGATGAAGGCGTTCTTCGGGATCAGCGCGGGCCCGATCATCCTGCTCCTCATCCAGCTCCTCGTCTACGGCATCGCGTGGACCCAGGTCAAGCTCACCGGCGGCGACAAGAAGGCCGTGCTCAGCGAGGCCAACAAGGTCGCCCGTCCCGCCGCGTTCGGCCGCGACCGGGTCGGCACGATCCTCGCCATGGACCCCTCGGCCGAGCCCGAACTCCACCGCCTCTGCTGGGCCGCTTCCGGAGTCGGCGAACAGGGCCGGGGCGCCGCCATGGATCAGATCCACGAAATGTGGCGCCGTGCGGATCCCGAAGCCGCCGCCGAACTCGACGAGATGATCCGCGACACCCAGGAGAAGCTCGCCCGCTTCCGCAATGACGGCAAGGCCTGATCCCCCACCGAGATGGACGCCGCACTCGGCGACCGGCTGCTGCCCTTGGCATTCGCGTGGGGTCCGATCATCGCCGTCGCGGCCGTCGGGCTGCTTGTGGCAGTGCGCCTTATCAGCCCTGCACGATCCGTCCCTCCGCGGTGCCGTAGTACCAATGGCGGCCGTCCGGGGCCGGGGATAGCGTGCCCGCAGCGAGATCGACCAGGGCCTGCGCCAACTCGACGACCGGACCAGCGGCTACATGCGTCGCACCGCGGAGAAATCCGCGCGTGCCCGCCTCTATCGCGGGCCAGCTCTCGACCTCCTCTTTGCTCACGCCGCCGCGCGCGTCGATCCGTCTGGCCGCCTCCGAAACGCAGTGCAGCAGCACCTGGCGTTGTTCGACAGGGAAGTCGTCGAGCAGGAGAGCAGCGTTGGCGCCCTGCAACGCCTGGGTGAGGAGACGCTGCTCTAACTCGGGCCAGGCCGAGGACCGCAGGTTCGCCGGGATCTCCGCACCGACTCGCGCCGCCTCGATGAAGAGCACTCCCAGCGCCGCATCGTAGGCCCAGAACATCGCTTCACCGGCAATCACCGGCACCGTTCTGCTCATCCGCGCTCCCTCTCCGCCGATCGCTTCCGACATCATCGCCGATCGGATCAAGCGGCTCGGCCACCGGCCGCGACCCGTCTGAGGCGGGCTTCTCCTCGCCGAGCCGATACGGGATGACGCAAACCCCGGTCTGGAACGTTTCAGGGCGGCGGGGGGGGGGGGGGGGGGCCCGCCCCCCCCCCCCCCCGGGGGCCCCCCCGGGGGGGGGGGGGGGCGGCCCCCGGGCCCCCGCCGGCGCCGGTTCCCGGGCAGGGCGCCGCCCGCCCACGGGGCGCGCGGCGCTGCTGTTTCGCGTCACTAGCTTTCGCAAGCGACTCCGTCGTTGTCGCGGTCCAGGTGCTCCGCGTACCCAGGTTCGCCTTCCTGGATGTCAGTCTTCCCGTCAGCGCGAGCCTCCTCGCAGTTCGGGTACTCAGAGCCCGGCGCCGGAGCCTGCGAAGGTCCCGACCAGTTCTCGCACCCGACGCCGTCGTTGTCAGCGTCGAGGTGCGGGCCGAATCCGTGTTCGCCTTCGTGGACGGGCGCCGCGCCGGCTGCGCGAGCGGCGTCGCAGTTCTCGTAGACGAACCCGGTTTCCTCGGTGTCGGTCTCTTCCGTCGGCGTTTCGGCCGAGGTGCCGTGCTCCGGCTCCTCCGTCTGCGTTTCGGCCGAGGTGCCGTCGTCCGACTCCTCCATCATGGCTTCGTCGTCGCCCGTGTCGAGCGGCTTGAAGTCGACCAGTTCGAAGTCGTGGCTGACTTCGCTTTCGTGCGTTCGTTCTCCGCCTGCGGGCGAAGTCGCGATGACGCCCAAGACGAGCGTCATGACCCCCGCTGCTTCGAGCAGCGTCCGAGTCAGTGGGCGTTTGCGGTGAGAGTGCTTTTCGTGTCGTCCGTTGTGGACTGATGACGAGGACGGTGAATGCATCACTACCTCCAATAGCATCGCTTTCGTGCTATTCGACGACCCCTCTGGGATCCTTCCTCGCCAGGATAGGTCGGCGGCTTGGGTCGAGCACTCAAGATCCGGAATCGAAATGCGAGACCCCTGGTGGCGAAGGATGAAGTGGCGCGTCCCGGCAGCATTCGGCACGGGACGATCATGCCGAAAACTGCCAAAGAACGCGCCGAGCAGAACGCGAATCTAGAGCACGACGCCCTCGATCTCGAAGGTCTGCACCGTATTCGCCGGGAACGCCCGCGAGAACCGCTTGGAGGTGACCTGTGTGTCGGTGAACCGGGCGTACCGCTCGGAGCCGCCGGTCTGGGTCGACCAGCGGGTAACCGTTCCATTGGGGACCGTGGCGAAACGCGAGAGGTCGTACGTGATCGTCTGGGCGTTACCGTAGTTCGTGGTGACGAGCACGAGCCGCCGCGCGCCGGCGTCGTAGGCGGCGACGGTGTTCGCCTCGCCGCCGTCGATGATCCGCATGCCGGGCCGGATGTGGCGCGCGTACTGGGCGTAGACGAAGTACTTGGCGTTCGCCGAGCCGAGCGTGCCGGTCTCGTTGTTGGCGTCGATGATGCCCCAGCCGCCGCCGTCGAGCACCTGCCAGTAGCACCACGCGGTCGGGTGCAGCCAGCGGAAGTCGAGGTTCAGGTTGCGCGCCAAGCGCATCCCGCTGGCGTCGTTCTCTCCGTACTCGGAGTTCCAGAGCTTCTTCCCGGCCGCGCTGACGGCACTGTAGACCGAGTCGCGCCTGCCGTTCTCGTACTGGTAGCCGTGGACGTTGACCTTCGCGATCTTGCCCTTGGCGGAGCTCGTGAGCCCGTTCCAGGTGCTCACGGCCTGGTCGTACAGCGATTCGTCGGAGGCGGTGATCGGCATCCACGACAGCCCCCGCGCGTCCAGTTCGGCGCGCAGGTGGTCGATGACGATGGACTGGGTCGCCACGTTGAAGTGGCAGCCCTCCTGCGTGCCGGTGGCCGTCCACCAGTTCGCGATCGGCTCGTTGAACGGGTCGACGTAGTCGAAGTCGACGCCCCAGTTGTCGTGCGCGTACTTGGCGATGGTGGCCATATAGACCGCGTGCTGCTGCCGGTTCCAAGACTGGAGGTTGTCGGCGTTGCCGTCCGAGCCGCCGGAGGGGTTGTGGTTGACGCACATCCACCACATCGGCGAGTTCGAGAACAGCTCGAATATGTTGGCGCCGCGGTCACGGGCCTTCCACATGAGGTTGCGCTGGGCGCTGTCGACGAACCAGTCCCAGCTGGAGGAGGCCGGGTCGCTGGAGTTCCAGTCCTTCCAGTACCCGTCGATCTGGCGCGAGCGCATCATGTTCGGCGAGACGACCATGGACTCGCCGTTGATCGAGTTCCACGAGCACGCGCCCGCGTTGTAGCGCACGATGTTCAGGCCCAGGCCCGGCAGGGTCGCGCCGCCGAAGGACACGGAGTTCCTGGTGAACATGATGTCGGCCAGGTCGTTGCGGTTTCCGAAGGCCCTGCCCCACCAGGCGAGCGAGGTACCCCAGCCTTCCCAGGTGCCCCAGTTCGCGCTGGGGTTGACGGTGGTCGTGTAGTCGGCTCGGGCGGCGGAGGCGACCGCCCCCGAACCGAGTGCGCCGACGCCGGCGGCGGTGATGAGTGAACGGCGACGCATGTCGGCCTCCTGAATCGAATGGTGGAGGCGATCATCGCAGCAGGTATCGAGAAAGTCAAGCCCTTCGATTAAGCGTGAGAAGAAGTGGTGCCAATGAGCTTAGATATCGACAGACGTAGATGTGGTGCGGCGTCGCGACGCCCGTTCAGGCGGGACCGATCCCGCGGTCGCGGACACGGGTAGGGTGGGGCCGTCGAAGTGACGAAAGGGGCTCCATATGACCGTCAGCGTGCTGTTCATCGGCGGGACCGGCCGCATCTCCACCTCCTGCGTACGCGAGGCCGTGCGCCAGGGCATGGAGGTCACCGTCCTCAACCGCGGCAGGACCGCCGAGCGGACCCTCCCCCCCGAGGTCGCCCTCCTCACCGGCGACGCGAGCGACCCCCAGTCGGTGCGCGACGCCCTCGCCGACCGCACCTTCGACGCCGTCGTCAACTGGGTCAACTTCACCCCCGAGCAAGTCCAGCGCGACATCGACCTCTTCGCCGACCGCACCGGCCAGTACCTGTTCATCAGCTCCGCGAGCGCCTACCAGACCCCGCCCGCCTACCTGCCCGTCACCGAGTCCACCCCGCTCAAGAACCCCTACTGGCAGTACTCGCGCGACAAGATCGCCTGTGAGGACCTCCTCGTCCAAGCCCACCGCGACAGCGACTTCCCGGCCACCATCATCCGGCCCTCGCACACCTACGACGAGACCATGCTGCCCTTCGACGGCGGCTGGACCGTGGTCGACCGCATGCGCTCCGGCAAGCCCGTCATCGTGCACGGCGACGGCACCTCGCTGTGGACCATCACCCACGCCCGCGACTTCGCCGTCGGCTTCACCGGCCTCCTCGGCAGGGCCGAGGCCATCGGCGAGGCCTTCCACATCACCGGCGACGAAGCCCCCACCTGGAACCAGATCTTCACCTGGGTCGCCGAAGCCGCTGGCGCCGAAGCGAATCTCGTCCACGTCCCCAGCGACGCCATCGCCGCCGCCGACCCGCGCTGGGGCGCCGGCCTCCTCGGCGACAAGGCCCACTCCATGGTCTTCGACAACACCAAGGTCAAGCGCCTCGTCCCCGAGTTCGGCCTCGGCGCCACCCCGTACAAGCTCGGCGCCCGCGAAGTCGTCGACTGGTACGACAACCACCTCGACCACCAGCTCGTCAACGCGGACATCGACAAGACCATGGACTGGCTCGCCGAACGCTACGCCCCGCGCGCGATCTAGTCCTCCACCAGCTCCCAGCCGTCCGGCACCAGGTCCGCGTCCTCGCACAAGAGGGCGCGGCCCTCCCGCACCCGCACCTTGTCGACGTACACGCCGCGGCCCTGGTAGTTCGGGTCGCTCGTGTACCGCCAGCGCACCCGCGACGTCCCCTCCGGCAGCACCCCCTCCGCCTCGATCCACTGCCGACCCGCGAAACCCGAGAACACGCTCTCCACCCGCCAGCAGTGGTCCTCCGTGCGCAGATCCAGCGGCACCGCCGTCCACGAGCCGCCGTCCGGGCTCGCCTCCAGCACGGCCACATCGGTCGCCTCCGTGTCGTACCAGAGTTTGAACGAGGCCCTCGCTCCCGAGACCGCGCGCGGCAGCACCCCCGTCAGCGTCGCGGTCGCGGCATCGGCCTGGCCGGCGTACCAGGCCCGGTCCTTGATCCGCACCGGCACGGCGCGGCCCATCGGGCGGCTCGCCGCCCGCCGGTACGCGCTGGCCGTGCCCCAGTTCCGCGTCGGATGCACCCGGTTGGTGAGCAGCACCAGCAGGGCCCCGGCGAGCGGGTCGAGCACGATCGACGTCCCGGTGTAACCGGTGTGGCCCACGGTGACCGGCGAACTCATCGCGTCCATGTACCAGCGCTGGCCGAGCTGCCAGCCGAGGCCGCGCGCGGCGCTTTCGCCCATCCCGGCGTTCATGTCGGTGAAGACCATCCGGGCGGTGTTCTCGGTGAGGATCTCGGCGCCGCCGTAGCGGCCGCCGTTGAGGATCATCTGCCCGAACACCGCGAGGTCCCAGGCGGTGGCGAACACTCCGGCGTGCCCGGCGACGCCGCCGAAGGCCCAGGCGTTCTCGTCGTGCACCTCGCCGTGCACCATGCCGCGGCCGGTCCACGGCTGGTACTCGGTGGCGGCGGTCCGTGCCCGGTCGACCGGGTTGTAGCCGGTGTCCTTGAGCCCCAAGGGCTCGCAGATGAGCTCGTCCACGAGCGCGTCCAGCGGCTTCTCGGCCACGAGCTCCAGGATCTTGCCGAGCACGATGAGGTTGAGGTCGGAGTACTCGTAGCCGCTCCCGGGCGGGCGCCGCAGGGGCCGGGCGTAGATCGCCTCCATGCGGGCCTGCTCGTCGGGCAGGTTGTACAGGTTGATGAACGCGATCATCCCGGAGGTGTGGGACAGCAGGTGCCCCAAGGTGATCGGGGTCTTCTGCGGGTCGAGCGCGTCGAAGTCGGGCAGGTACTCGATGACGGGCAGCTTCAGGTCGATGAGGCCCTCGTCCATGAGCGCGCCGGTGACGGTGGCGGTGAACAGCTTGGAGATGGAGGCGAGGTCGTAGACCGTGTCCGTCTCGGCGGGCAGCCAAGCGTCCTTCGGCAGCTCGATCGCGGTCTTCGTCGCCTCGTCCCAGCCGGAGTAGCGCAGCCGGTGGCCGCCGGCCGCGTGCTCGACGACCACGCCGTCACGCGCCGCGATCACCGTGTAGCCGGGGAACGCGGGCGCCGCCCCCTCCATGAAGGCATTGAGGCCGGGGGTGATGCGGGCGATGTGGGCGGCGCTGAGCCGGGCCTCCCGGCAGGTTCCGTACCGCAGGTGAACTGGCGTTTCAGGGAAGGTCACGTCGTAGGGGCCGGCCGTTGGCGGGCCGGTGAGTTCGGGCATTGAGGGGATCTCCTCGGCGTTGGCACGGGAGGCGAACGCGAGCGCCAGCGCCGCCCCCGCCGCGCCCCCGATCATGGTTCGACGCTGCATTCGTGTCTCCTGGTTATCGTGCCATCACTAAGCGGTGCGGCGATAGAGCAAATACGACTCTCTTTGCTCGGAAAACGCATCCAAATCGGCGGCCCACAGCGTCGTCACCTCGTCGACGTCCGCGCCCGCCTCGATCGCCAGGCGGATCGCCTGATTCCCTGTCAGCTTGTCCAGCCAGAACGAGGTCGTGTCCTGCGAGCGCCACCCGTACTGCGGGAAGGCCCGGCGCTGCTCGATGATCATCGCCAGTGCCGTCCGGATCGGATCGAACTCGCGCCGCGAGGTCACCTGCATCTCGACGCCGCCGCAGACCTTGGCGGCCCACTTCGAGAACGTCGGCGTGAAGTACGCCTCGCGGAACCGCGCGCCCGCGAGTTCCTGTACCGCCTCGGCCCACGCGTGGTCGATCCCCGGCGCGCCGAGGAGCTCGAACGGCTTCGTCGTCCCGCGCCCCTCCGACAGCGCCGTGGCCTCGAACAGGCAGGTCCCGGGGTATGCGACCGCGGTGTCGACGGTGGGCATGTTCGGGGAGGGCGCCACCCACGGCAGGCCCGTCTCCTCGAAGTACATGTCCCGCTTCCAGCCGCGCATCTTCACCACGGTGAGATCCGCCGGGGTCGGCACGAACTCGCCGTTGAACAGCGACGCGAGTTCGCCCACGGTCATGCCGTGGCGCTGGGCGATGGGCTTGAGCCCCACGAAGGTGGCGTGCTCGGGGTGCAGCACCGGCCCGCTCGCCTCGCGGCCTGTGACCGGGTTCGGGCGGTCGAGGACGACGAACCGCAGTCCGAGCTGCCCGGCGGCCTCGAGCGCGAGGTACATGGTCCAGATGTAGGTGTAGAACCGCGAGCCGACGTCCTGGATGTCGAAGACCAGCGTCTCGACCCCGATTTCGGCCAGCAGCTCGGCCATCCGGTCCTTGTTGTTGTACGCGTTGTACACCGGTATTCCGGTCTTCGGGTCGAGGAAGTAGTCCTCCCCCTCTCCGGCCTGCGAGACCCCGCGGAAGCCGTGCTCGGGCCCGAACACGGCCACGAGGTCGACCTTGCCGCTCGCGTGCATGAGGTCGACTTCGTGGCTCAGGTCCGGGAGCACGCCCGTCGGGTTCGAGATGATCCCGACCCGCTGGCCCGCGAGTTCTGCGAAGCCGTCCTCGGCGAGGACTTCGATGCCGGTGCGGACGCGCCTGCCTCCGGCGTGGGCCGGGACGGCGGCGGCGGTCGCGAGTGCGGCCCCGGCCAGTGCGCTCCCGAGGAGCCTCCTGCGCTGCATGGTATGCCGCTTCACTCGTACGGGAGGCCGTGGCCGAAGCCGAACAGGACCGATTGCGGGTCGTCCGCGCGCGGGATGTCCACGGGCAGCCTGCCTTGCGGTGCGAGGTGGCCGAGTACGACCGCGACGGCCGATTCGAGCCCGTCGGCGGCGTACGAGTAGGTCGCCAGGTAGGCGTTCACGTCGTCGGTGAGGTGCGCGATGTCGTACGGGTTCCGGACGCCGAGCGCCACCACGGGCACTCCCGTGGCGGCGAGCGCCTTGACGAGGTCGACTTGGGTCGGGTTGGCGGCCACGCCGTTGGTGCTGACCACGATGAAGCCCTTGCCGTTCGCGGCGGCTACAGCGGCGTCGATCTGCGCCCGGGTCGGGGCGATGCCGGTGACGACCCGGGCGGGGGTGAAGCCGCGCTTGGTGAACTCGGCGGTGAGCAGGTTCGTGGTGGTCTCGCCCCAGCCGGTCACGAGCAGCGAGCCGCCGTCGGTGGGGATCGGGAGCGTCCCGTCGTTCGTGACGAGCGTCGTGGTCCGGTCCGAGAGCGATTGGGCCGCTTCGAGATGCGCGGCGGTGCCGACGATGCCCGCGACCGCGTCGGGGTCGGCGTACGGGTCGTCGTACAGCCCGAGCCGGTACTTGAGGCCGAGGATGCGCGTCACGGACTGGTCGATGCGCTGCTCGGTCAGCTCGCCCGCCGCGACGGCGGCGAGTACCGCGTTGTACGCCAGGTCGAGGTCCACGGGCATGAGCAGCATGTCGATTCCGGCCTGGAGCGCCAGCACCGGGATCCGGTCGTCGCCGTAGCCTTCCCGCACGCCTTCCATGGCGAGCGAGTCGGTGACGATGACGCCGTCGTAGCCCAGTTCCTCGCGCAGGAGCCCGGTGAGGATCGGCTTCGAGAGGGTGGCGGGCGTCAGGGTCGGGTCGAGGGCCGGGAACTGGATGTGGGCGCTCATGATCGCGCCGACCCCGGCGTCGATCGCGGCCCGGAACGGCGGCGCGTCGACCTCCTGCCACTCCTCGTAGGTGTGGTCGATCTGCGGGAGGTCGGTGTGGCTGTCGTCCTCGGTGTCGCCGTGTCCGGGGAAGTGCTTCACGGTGGCCGCGAGGTCGCCGCGGGCCTGGTAGCCCTCGACCTGGGCGGCGGCGAATCCGGCGACGTGCTCGGCGTCGGAGCCGAAGGAGCGCACGCCGATCACCGGGTTGGCCGGGTTCACGTTGACGTCCGCGTCGGGCGCGAAGTTCACGTTGAGACCCATCGCCCGCAGCTCGGTGCCGCTGATGACGGCCGCTTCGTAGGCGGCGGTCGGGTCGTGGGTGGCGCCGAGCGCCATCGCCCCGGGCAGCTGCGTCGCGGGCGCGGTGATGCGTACGACCAGGCCGTGCTCCTGGTCTGTGGCGATGAGCAGCGGTTCACCGTCCGCTGTGGATGCAGCCTGGAGTCCGTTGGAGAGACCGGTGATCTGGGCCGGGTCGGCCACATTGTTCGACCAGGCGAAGTAGATGATGCCGCCGACCTTGTAGGCGGCGATGAGCTCCTCGGCGTTGTCCACGCCGTGGATCTCCTGGTTCTTGGCGACGTCGGCGGGGTCGCTCGTGTCGGCCGTGCGTCCGTAGGCGTAGACGGTGAAGAGCTGGCCCACCTTCTCCTCGAGGCTCATGGCCTTCAAACGGCGCTTGACGAACCGCTTCTCGCTCGGGGCGCCTCCGGCACTTGCGGCGCTCGCGGTGGCGGCGGCCGCGGCGGCGCCGAGGGCGGCTGCGAGCACGGTCCGACGGGGATGCGTCATGGGCTCCTCCAGGTGGCGCGGGGGCTCGGGGAGGGTCGTCTTTCGACCCTCTTGACCCGATCGGCTCATCCTGGCAGAAAACTTCATGTGAAGGCAAGACTACGGAAAAAATTTTCAGAAGTGTTCAGACGAGCGCGGGTACCGCAAAGTGGAGCGCCCCCGCGTCGGCGTCCAGGGTCGCCTTGACGCCCAAGGGAATCGTGAGCGATCCAGCGCAGTGGCCGAACCCGAACTCCTCGACGACCGGCACGCCCCGCCCGGCGAACCGGTCGATCAGCACCGCGCGCACCTCCTCGTAGGGGCCGCAGTCGGCCCAGGAGCCGAGCACGACCCCGGCGAGCTCGGCGAAGTACCCGGCCCGCTCCAACTGGGTCAGGGCCCGGTCGATCCGGTACGGCTCCTCGCCGATGTCCTCCAGGAGCAGCAGTCCGCCCGCGACGTCCCGCCGGTGATGCGCGGTCCCCGCTTCGGCCGCCAGAAGCGTCAGGGTTCCGCCGAAGGTGACGCCGGTGGCGGTGCCGCCCGCGAGCGGCCTGGCGGTGCGCGAAGCGATCCGCTGGACCCGTTCGGGTGCGAACAGCTGGAGCCGCAGGTGCTCCTGCACCTCGGGGTTCCCGGTGAACCGCGTCCAGGTCGGCATGGGGCCGTGGATCGAGGCGACGCCCAGTTCGAGCGCGATCGCCTCGTGCATCGCCGTCACATCGCTGAAGCCGATGAACGCCTTCGGTTCGACCGAAGCCAGGGCCTCCCAGTCGAGGTGCTCGATCATCCGCTGCGAGCCGTAGCCGCCGCGCGAGGCGATCACGGCTGCGACCGACGGGTCGAGCCAGGCCTTCGCGAAGTCGACGGCCCGGTCGCCGTCCGCCCCGGCCAAGAACCCCGTGGACGCCGTGGCACTGGGCATCACGACCGGTTCGAGGCCCCATCCGCGCAGCACCGCCAGCCCGGCGTCCAGGCCGCCTTCCGGGAACGGGCTCGCGGGGGAGACGATCGCGATCCGATCGCCCGGGACGAGCCGCCTCGGGCGGCGCAGCGGCTCGAGGCTCACGACTGCAGCTCCAATGTGAAGTCGGGGCCGGGGAACGCGAAGACCTGCGCGTACAGAGCGTGTTCGGCGAGCACCGAATCCACAATGGTCGACGCCTGGCGGAAGCCGTGCTGCTCGCCCGCATAGGTGCGGTAGGCGTGCGGCACGCCACGGCCCTCCACGGCCCGCAGCAGCTTCTCGGCCTGCTCGGGCGGGCAGATCGCGTCCTCGAGACCTTGCAGGAGGAGGAACGGCACCTCGATGCGCTCGGCGTGGTGCACGGGTGAGCGCTCGATCGAGCGCTCCTCCAGGACCTCGGGCGGGCCCACGAGCGAGTACACGTACTGCGATTCGAAGTCGTGCGTGCCGTTCCCGGTCCAGCCCGAGAGGTCGAGGATCGGGTACTTCACCACCGCGCACGCGTAGACCCCTTGGGTCGCTTCCGATGTGAGCGACGCGGCGGCGGTCCAGCCCCCGGCGCTGCCGCCCCGGATCGCGAGCCGCGCCGGATCGGCCGTGCCCTCGGCGGCGAGCGCCCGAGCCACGGCCGCGCAGTCCTCCACGTCCACTTCGCCCCACCGCTCGCGCAGCCGCTCCCGGTATTCGCGGCCGTAGCCGGTGGACCCGCCGTAGTTCACTTCGACCACGCCGATCCCGCGCGAGGTGAAGTACGCCAGCTCCATGTCGAGCACCGCGCGCACGCTGCTCGTGGGCCCGCCGTGCACCCACACCACATAGGGCGGCCGTTCCCCCTCGGGCCCTTCGAATCCGGGATTGCGCGGCGGGTAGACGTGGGCGTGGATTTCGCGCCCGCCCGGCCCCTCGAACGTCCGGTGCTCGGGGACGGGGTAGTAGGCCGGGTCGACCTTGTCATGGTGCGCGTTCGCGATCACTCGGCCCTCGCCGGTGCGCGAGTCCACTTCGACCAGTTCGTATCCGGAGGCCGGGCTCGCCGCCAAGCCGTACACCTTGTCGCCGATCACGCAGAGCCCGCCGAGCCAGTCGGTCCACGGGCCCTCGACCGGCCGCCGCTCCTGCGTCCCGTCGCCGTACAGGCTGAGGCGGCTCTCGCCTTTGCCGTGGATCACGGCGAACGCGTTGTGCACGCCCGGCCTGGGGATCGGCAGGAACCACCGGGACCCCAGCGTCCACATGGGGCCGGCGAACTCCTCCTCGGCCTTGACGAGCGTCCCGCTCGAATTGTCGTACCAGTCGTGCCAGTACAGGTTCCACCAGCCGGTCTTGTCAGACGAGTAGTAGATCCCGGCGGCGCCCTCATTCCCGCCGATCTCGACCTGCGCGATCGAGATGCCGGGTCCGCCCGCGATGCGGCGGTCGACCCACAGCTCGCCCGCCGGGTTGATCTCGGCGATACGCAGATCCGTGCCGTCCCAAGGCATCTGCGGATGGTTCCAGGCGATGTACCCGACCGACTCCTCGCCGGGACTGAGCTTCGGTCCGGTCAGGAACCGGTACGAGCCGTCGGTGAGCTCCCTGATCCGAGACCGGTCGGCGGCGGCCGAGCCGTCGAGCGGGACCGCCGCGAGCACCCGCCGCAGGTCGGTCGGGCGCTCCCCGGTGAACTCCTCCATGACCGCCCAGACCTCGCCGAAGCGCTCCACGATCACCGGCTCGCAGAACCGCAGCCCGGCCGGGACCGGCGGTTCCGGCGTCAGCGGCACCGGCTCGCCGCCGCCGTCCGGCTCGAACCGGTAGAGCCGCTGGTCGGCGAAGTTCGTGAACACCACGAGCGGCCCGTCCTCGCGCATCGCGCCCGCCCACGGGCGGCCGCCGTACTCGTGGACCCGGTTGCGGGGGTTCCACGGCGGCGCCAGCACCGACTCGGTGGTGTCGTCCTCACGCCGCCGGATCAGCGCCCGCCGCCCGCCTTCGGCCGGGCGCGGCTCGGTCCACCACAGCTCCCCGCCCACCGCTCCGAGCGCTCCGGGCCAGCCGTCGGACTCGGCGACCATCTCGACCGTGATCGGCGATGCCCAAGCGCCGTAAGGGGACTGCTGCAATGGTGTACTCCTCTATGCGTTCCGCAGGAAGTCGTCCAGGACCCGCAACCCGAAATGCAGCCCGTCGACCGGGACCCGCTCGTCGACGCCGTGCGCGAGCCGCCCGTACCCGAGCTCGGCCGTCTGCCCCAGTGGGGCGAAGCCGTAACCGGTGATGCCCAGCTGCGCGAACTGCTTCGCGTCCGTGCCCCCCGACATGCAGAACGGCACCGGGTGCCCCTCGGGGTCGAACTTCCGGACCGCCGCGCGCATCGCCGCGAACGCGGGGGAGTCCACCGGAGCGGCCAGCGGCTGCGTGCGGTGCTGGTACTCCCAGCGCACGTCGGGCCCGCACAGCGCATCCATCGTGGCCTCGAACTCGGCTTCACCGCCGGGCAGCACCCGGCCGTCGACCTCAGCGTAGGCGTGCTCGGGGATCACGTTCACCTTGTACCCGGCCCGCAGCACCGTCGGGTTGGCGCTGTTGCGCAGCGTCGACGCCACCAGCTGCGCCGCCGGCCCCAGCTTCGCCAGCAGCCCGCTGATGTTCCGCAGCTCCGGGTCGTCCAGGTCCGCCTCGACACCGCAGACCACGGCGAGCTCGGTCAGCGCGGCCCGCACCGTGGGCGTCAACCGCAGCGGCCACTCGTACGCGTCGATCCGCGCGACGGCGGCCGCCAGCTTCCCGACCGCATTGTCCGGGTTCGCCTTCGAACCGTGCCCGGCCGTGCCCGAAGCCGAGAGCCGCAGCCACGCCGTGCCCCGCTCGCCCGCCGCGATCGGATAGAGCCGCAGCCCGTTCCCGCCGTGGAACGTGAACCCGCCCGACTCCGAGACGCCCTCAGTGCAGCCCTCGAACAGGTCTGGGTGCGCCTCCGCGAGGTACCCCGCGCCGTACTCGGCGCTGGCCTCCTCGTCGGCCGTGAACGCCAACACGATCGGCCGCCGCGGCTTGACACCGGCTCTCGCCCAAGCGCGCACGGTCGCGAGGACCATGGCGTTCATACTCTTCATGTCGATCGCGCCGCGGCCCCACAGCATCCCGTCGCGAATCTCCCCGGAGAACGGATGGACGCTCCAGTCCGCCGCTTCGGCCGGGACCACGTCCAGATGCCCGTGCACCAGCAGCGCATCCGCATCGGGGTCCGAACCTTCGATCCGGGCGACCACATTGGAGCGGTTCGGGGCCTTCTCCAGGATCTGCGCCTCGATGCCGACCTCCGCGAGCCGCTCTGCCGCGTACTCGGCGGCCTCGCGCTCGTTCCCGTCCCCGCCGCCGTGATTGGTGGTGTCGATCCGGATCAGCTCCGACGTGAAGCGCACGACCTCCTCGAGCGCGGCCGCGTCGATCGGCTCACCCATACGCCTCCTCCATCGCCGCGGAGGCGATCGTCGTGACCGCCTTGAAGCACCGGATCGCCTCGTACATGCTCGGCAGCTCGAACCCGACCCGCCGCTCGCCGACCCGCTCCACACCAGGGACGACCGTGACGGCCCCCGCCAGGTGCTCGGCGTCGAACTCGACCTCGATCCGGTGCGGCTCTTGTACCGGCTCGCGCCGCCCGGCCAGCGCCACCGCCTCGGCCGCGCCCTTGCGGATTGCGCGAATCGCCCACTTCGGGGTGCGGCACGCGGCCGCGTACCGCGAGATGTAGTCTTTCACCGCGATGCCGACCGCCTTGGGCGCGTAGGCGTGCGCGTCCTCGACGGTCTTGTCGTCGCCGGTCACCATGATCACCGGCACCCCGAACTCGGCGGCGACCGCCGCGTTCAACCGCCCCTCGCTCGCGCGCACCCCGTCGAGCCACACGCCGGTGATCGTGTTCGCCAAGTAGGTGTGCGCCAGCACCCCCTCCAAGCCGGCCCCGGCGTGGTATCCCAGGAACACCACCGCGTCCGCGCCCTGCACGCCTTCCATCATGGACAG
This sequence comes from Glycomyces luteolus, assembly GCF_027622875.1. GTDB lineage: Bacteria > Actinomycetota > Actinomycetes > Mycobacteriales > Micromonosporaceae > Glycomyces > Glycomyces luteolus. Next base: position 263,302 of record NZ_JAPZVP010000005.1, read on the forward strand.
ATCCTTGTGGCGCCCGGCGATGAGCGTGACCGGCCATTCGAACCGCTCGGCCATGAGGTTCCGCATCGACCAGTGCGCGTCGTTCACGACGATCTCGCGGGCGCCGCCCCGGTGCAGCCCCTCCACCGCCGCGTTCACCTCATCGGTGAACAACGGCCGCATCCGTTCCCAGCCGGGCCCTCCCGGCAGCACATCGTCGGGGCAAGTGACGCCCGTGGCGCCCTCCATGTCGGCACTCACGAGGATTCTCACACGGCCATCCTCGCATCCCCGTGCAACGAGCGGTCCAGATGGCACGCGACCAGATGCGGCTCCGCCTCGGGCCCAAGGATCTTCAAGTCCTCACCGGTGCACTGGTGCAGCACCGCCGCGGCGTTCCCCGAGGCCACCTCCTGGCAGCGCGGTCGGAACCGGCACCCGCCCGGGATCTTCGACGCGTCCGGCAGCTCCCCGGCGAGCACGATCGGCTCGGCGACAGGGGACTGGGCCTCTGAAAACCGTGGAAGCACCGACACCAGCGCCCGAGTATACGGATGCCGCGGCGCCGTGAGCACCTGCTCCACCGGGCCCTGCTCCACGATCCGACCCAGGTACATGATCGCGATCCGGTCCGCGATGCTCCACGCCAGACCCAGGTCGTGCGTGATCACCAGCGCCCCGAGACCCTGCTCCTCCTTGAGCCGCAACAGCAGCGACAAGATCTCCCCGCGCACCGACGCGTCCAGCGACGCCACCGGCTCATCCGCCACCAGCAGGCTCGGCCGCAGCACCAGCGCCCCCGCGATCACCACCCGCTGCCGCTGCCCGCCCGAGAGCTCATGCGGATACGCCAGGAAGAACTGCTCCGGCGGCCGCAGGCCCGCCCGCGACAGCGCCTCGGCCACCCGGCCCGGCTCATCCTCGGAGATCCCGTGGATCCGCAGCCCCTCCGCCACCGCGTCATACACCGTGTGCCGCGGATTCAACGCGCCTGTCGGGTCCTGCAGCACCAGCTGCACCTGCCGCCGGTACGCCTTCAACGCCCGCGTCGAATACCGCAGCGGCACGCCGTCGAACGCCACCGTGCCGCCCGTCGCCCGCTCCAGACCGAGCAGCGTCCGCGCCAACGTGGTCTTCCCGCAACCGGACTCGCCTGCCAGCGCCACGATCTCGCCCGGCGCCACGTCCAGGTCCACCCCGTCCACCGCCCGCGCGACCCGCCCGCCCGGCAACCCGAACTCGACCCGGAGACCCCGGGCCGTCAGCGTCTTCTCCTCAGAGGACAACGGGCATCCCTTCCTGCGCTACGAAACAAGCACTCACCCTCGCGGACCCGACCTCGAGCAGCTCCGGCGACTCCGCGCCGCACCGCTCCACCGCGACCGCGCACCGCGGCCGGAACGAACACCCCTGCGGCAGGCGCGCCGGATCCGGCGGGTCGCCCGCCAGGCCGCCCGGGTTCATGCGCGCCGCCGGGTCCCCGATCACCGGGAACGCCGCCCCCAACGCCGCCGAGTACGGATGCCGCGCATGGGCGAACACCTCATGCGCCGGGCCCTCCTCCACGATCCGCCCCGCGTACATCACCGCCGCCCGGTCGCACACCGCCGACAGCACCGACAGGTCGTGGCTGATCATCACCAGACCCACCCCGCGCTCGGTCACCAGATCCGAGATCAACCGCAGCACCTGCGCCTGCACCATCACGTCCAGCGCCGTCGTCGCCTCATCCGCGATGATCAGATCCGGGTCGCACGCCAGCGCCATCGCGATCATCACGCGCTGCCGCTGCCCGCCCGACAGCTCATGCGGGAAGCTCCGCGCCCGCGAAGGCGGCAGCCCGACCCGCTCCAGCAGCGCCTCCGCGCGCTTCGCCGCCGCCGCAGGCGTCGTCTTCGCCTCGTGCACCAGGATCGGCTCCGCGATCTGCCTCCCGATGCGCTGCACCGCGTTCAGCGAATGCATCGCCCCCTGGAACACGATCGAAGCGCCCGTCCACCGCACGGCCCGCAGCCGCCCCCACCCCATCTTGAGCAGGTCCTCGCCGTCGAGCAGGATCTCCCCGCTCACCTCGGCGCTCTTCGGCAGCAGCCGCAGCACCGCCATCGCCAGCGTCGACTTCCCGCACCCCGACTCCCCTGCGATGCCCAGCGTCTCCCCGGCGTCCACACGCAGATCGACGCCCCGCACGGCCGGCAGCCGCCCGCGCGAGCCCCGGTACGTCACGTGCAGGTCCTTGAACTCCAGCAGCGTCACGACTCACCCCGAAGCCTCGGATTGAACACGGCCTCCAGCGCTCGGCCGCACATCATGAACGCCAGCACCACCACCAGGATCGCCAGACCCGGCGGCAGCAGGTACCACCACGCGTGCGCCGAGACCGCCCCGTTCTCCGACGCGCGGTTGAGGATCGATCCCCACGACACCACGCTCGGATCGCCCAGGCCCAGCCACGCCAGCGAGGACTCCATGAGGATCGCCGAGGGCACGAGCAGCGTGGCGCTGGCGAGCACCAGCGGCAGCACGTTGGGAAGGATGTGCTTGGTCATCTGGTGCCAGTGCCCCGCGCCGAGCGCTTTGGCGCGCTCCAGGTAGGGGCGCGACTGGACGGTCAGCGTCTGGGCGCGCACGAGCCTGGTCGTGCCGGGCCAGGAGACGAGTGCGATCACGGTGATGGTGGTGGCCATGCTGCGGCCGAGGACGGCGAGCAGTGCGATGGCCACGACGAGGCTGGGCAGCACCATGAACCAGTCGGAGAGGCGCAGCGCGATCCAGCCGTACCAGCCGCCGATGTGGCCGCTCGTGACGCCCACGGCCGTGCCGATGACGATGGCGACCACGGTCGCGGTCAGTCCGATCACGAGCGAGAGGCGCGAGCCCCAGAGGGTGAGCGCGAGGATCGACCGGCCGGTCTCGTCGGTGCCGAGCGGGTATTCGGCGCTCGGCGGGGCCATCCGTCCGCCCGTGGCGCGGGTGACGCTGAGGGCGGACTCGTCGATGAGGATGGGGGCGGCCAGCGCGAGGATCACGATGGCGCCCAGCAGGACCAGGCCGATCACGCCGGTCCGCTGGCTGCGGTAGGAGGCCCAGGAGCGGGCGAAGGACTGCCGCCGCCGCGCCCGTCTGAGCGCGCGCGGTGAGACTGTTGTCGTCGTCATGACCTGCGAATCCTGGGATCGATGAACCAGTAGAGGATCTCGGCGCACAGCACGGCGAGGATGGTGGAGCTGGAGAACAGCACGAACAGCGCCTGCAGCACCGGCCGGTCCGGGTAGAAGATCGAGTTCACGAAGAGTGTGCCGAGGCCGGGCCAGCTGAAGACGGTCTCGGTGACGATGGAGCCGTTCACGACCGAGCCGAGCGCGAGGAACACGAGGGTCACGGTGGGCAGCAGCGCGTTCGGCACGGCGTGCCGCTGGCGCACTTCGTCGTCGCGCAGTCCCTTGGCTCGGGCGGTGGTCAGGTAGTCGCTGCCGAGTTCATCCAGAATGGACGACCGCATGATCATGAGGTACCCGGCGTAGACCACGGCCGTGTAGGTGAGCACCGGCAGCACGAGGTGGTGGCCGATGTCGACCGCCTGCGACCAGAAGTCCGGCGGAGTGCTCGGCGAGCGCATCCCGTTGACGGGGAACAGCCCCAGGTACCGGGCGAAGATGAGGATGACGATCATCCCGAGCCAGAACGTGGGCGCCGAGTAGAGCACGAGCCCGGTCGCCACATGCCCCTTGTCGAACCGGCTGCCCTGCTTCCAGCCCGAGCGCGTGCCGATCCAGAACCCGAGCAGCACCGCGAGGACCATCCCGGTGCCCGAGAGCAGGAGCGTGGCCGGGAGCCGCTCCACGATGAGGTCGAAGATCGGCCGCCGGTACTGGAAGGACTCGCCGAGGTCCATAGTGAGCGTGCCGGCGATGTAGTCCCAGAACTGCTGCCACAGCGGCCGGTCGAGGCCCAGCTCGGCCCGCATCGCCGCGCGCTGCTCGGCCGAGACCGGCCGCTCCTTGGTGAGCTGGTCGATCGGGTCGCCGGCGATGAGCCGGAAGATGAAGAACGAGGAGAACAGCACCAGCAGCAGTGACACGGCCGCGCCGCTCACGTGCTTGAACAGGTACCGCCCGAAGCCGCTCGAGACTCGGCCGCGCCCCGCGGACGGCGCCTCGAGCGAGGCGCCGTCCGCGGGCAGGGAACGCTCGGTCATTCGCGCTCGTCAACCGTCTTCTTGCGCCGCATCACGAAGACCACCGCGGCCGCCGCGACGGCGACTGCCGCTGCCGCGACCGCGATCCACACGCCCATCGGCACGCCGCCGTCTTCGGCGGTACCGGCGGGCTGCGCCGTGTAGTACGACCACGTGAAGCCCTGCTGGCCGGTGACCATACCGCCGGCCGGCTGCGGGGTCATGCCCGTGACCCGGTCGTGGTTGTAGGCCTCCATGACGTTCTGGTAGTACAGCCAGATCACGGGGGTTTCGGTGTACAGCATCTCCTGCTGCAGCTTCACGAGCTCGGCGCGCGCCCCCGGGTCGGACTCGACCTTCTGCTGCTCGTGCAACTCGTCGAATGTGGCGTTGCAGTAGGAGTTCTCGCTCGAGCGCTCCGATCCGTCGGTGAGGGTCGGCAGCACCGCGCAGGTGTGCATGCCCAGCTGCTCGGTCGGGTTCGGCCCGACGCCCCAACCGGAGAACGCGATGTCGAACTCGCCCAGGTAGGCCAGGTCGTTCAGGGTTCCCTGCTCGATCGCCTGCGCCTCGACCGCGATGCCCAGTTCGGCCCACCACTCGGTCGCGAATTCCACGATGGTGGCGTACGCGGTGTTGTCGGCGTGGTGGTAGAACCGGAAGTTCAGCGGCTCGCCGCCGCCGGGCATCGTGCGGATGCCGTCGGCGCCGCGCGCGTAGCCGGCCTCGTCGAGCAGCCGGTTCGCCTCGGCGAGGTCGAACTGGACGAGCTTGTCGCCCCCGTCCCAGTGCCACTGCTCGAAGATCGAGGGGATCAGCGAGGTCGCCGGTTCGCCGCTGCCGTCGAGCACGGTGTCCACGAGGGCCTGCTTGTCGATCGCCATGTGCAGCGCCTGCCGCACGAACGGGTCCTTCAGCGCCGGGTGCCCGTCGCCGAACTCGGTGCCGTCCTTCGTCACCGTGCCGTGGTTGATGGTGAGCGAGACGTACCGGCGGCCCTGCACGTCGTTGGTGGTCACGTGTTCCTGGGACTTGAGCGCGTCGATCTGGGCCGGGTTGAGCGCGCCCTGCATGCCGTTGCCGACGATGTTGACCTCGCCCGCTTCGAGCGCTGCCACCGCCGCGTCGGTCTCGACGTAGTAGTCGTAGACGACCTCGTCGAAGCCCGGCGCGCCCTCCCAGTAGTCCTCGTTCGCCTCGAGGCGGATGAACTCGTCGGTCTTGTACTCGGTGACCTGGAACGGGCCCGAGCCCACCAGCGGCAGCTGGTTCGCGTCGTCAGCCGAGGGATCGGGGTACTCGGACCAGATGTGCTCAGGGACGATGTAGACCTCGCGGCTGAGCACCTCCGCCGGGGCGGGGGAGGCCAGCGTCAGCACGAAGGTCGACTCGTCGGTCGCCTCGGCGCTCACGAGGTTCTGAGCGAAGTCGATGTTCCAGTCCCGGATCGCCTGGTTCTCGATGAGCAGCCCGTAGGTGTAGGCCACGTCGTCCGCCGTGAGCGGTTCGCCGTCCGACCAGGTGGCGCCCTCGCGGATCTTGAACGTCCACGTAAGACCGTCCGCGGACTCCTCCCACTCGGTCGCCAGGCCCGGAACCGGCTCGTAGTTCTCGGCGCTCATCCGGACCAGCGTCTCGTACGTCATCATGCTGGTCTCGTAGGTGATCACGAACCGCCGCTTGAACGGGTTGAAGGTGTCGACCTCCTGGTTCGTGGCGATCCGGAGGGTGTCGGTGTCCTCCTCCTGAGCGGCGGCGCCGGGAGCGGCCACCGCGAGCGCGCCGGCCGCGAGGGCCAGCGCGGCGACGGCGGAGAAGCACCGCCGTATCAGGGCGTGGGGATTCATGGGGTGCAAGTCCTCGCATTCCGTTCCAGGATTCGGGCGCCCCGGCGGGCACGCCACCGGTCCTCGATGTACCGACCAGAATGACGGAACACTTCTTGAGTTGTCAATGAAGTGAAGAAAGTTTTCATTGCCGCAACATGATGCCACGTCCGCGGACCGGCCGCGGGCAGCACGACGCCGCTCATGGTCTACACGATCGTCTACGCCTTCTCGAACGTCGTCCTGCCGCTGCCGGGCCCGATCGCCGTCATGGCCCGCGCCATCGGTTAGGGTCCGGCCCTAGAGCTTCCAGGTCCCGTTGGTGTTCAGCATGATCGAGTAGACCGAGTCCGTGGCGGTGATGAACAGCCGGTTGCGCTTCGGGCCGCCGAACACCAGGTTCGACACCGACGGCTGCGGGATCGGCAGGGTCGCCAGGTGGGTCCCGTCCGGGTGGAAGCAGTAGACGTCCGCCGCGGCGGCCCACACCCGGCCTTCGACGTCCACGCGCAGCCCGTCGAAGTTCCCGCCGGGGGACTCGCAGAACACCTCGCCGCCGCTGAGCTTCCCGCCGTCGACGTCGAAGCGGCGGAGGTGGCCGCGGCGGGTGTCGGCGATGTAGAGCACGGACTCGTCGGGGGAGAAGGCGAGCCCGTTGGGCCGCTCGAAGTCGTCGGCCACGCGCTCGACCGCGCCGGATCCGGGGTCCACCCGGTACACGTGGCAGCCGTCGATCTCCGGTTCCGCCTGGTGCCCTTCGTAGTCGCTGGTGATCCCGTACGGCGGGTCGGTGAACCAGACCGCGCCGTCGCCCGAGACCACCACGTCGTTGGGGCTGTTGAACCGCTTGCCCTCCCAGCGGTCGGCGAGGACGGTGATCGAGCCGTCCAATTCGGTCCGCGTCACGCGCCGCGCCCCGTGCTCGCACGAGACCAGGCGGCCCTGCCGGTCCAGGGTGTGCCCGTTCGTGTACCCGGCGGGGGAGCGGAAGACGCTGACCGAGCCGTCCGTCTCGTCCCAGCGCATGATCCGGTCGTTCGGGATGTCGCTGAACAGCAGGTACTTCCCGGAGGGCACGTACACCGGTCCCTCGGTCCAGCGTCCGCCGGAGAACAGGCATTCGAGGTAGTCGTCGCCCGCGACCGCGAAGCGCTCGTCGAGTTTTCGGAAACCCACCGGAGCATTGTGCATCGAAACTCCTCGATATAGCCTGATCGTGTGATCGTGCACAGTCTCGTCACGGTCACTGAAAGCGGCGCGAAGCCGCACTCACGTTAGCTCAATCCGACGTCGGCCGGGACGGGCCCGGCCGACGCTATGAGACGGGAAACGAACATGGGACCGGCACTCCCCAGTAGACGGCGCCTGCGCGCCGCGATCGCCGCGACAGCGGTGGCCGTGGTCGGCGCGGGCGCGACGGCGTTCACCATGATGACGGCCGAGGCCGCCACCACCGGCTGCGAGGTCGACTACCAGGTCACCGCAGAGTGGCCTGGCGGCTTCAACGCCAACGTGGACATCACCAACCTCGGCGACACCGCGATCGACCCGTGGAAGCTCGAATGGGACTTCCCCGGCACGCAGAAGATCGGCAATGCCTGGAACACCAGCGCGACCCAGTCCGGCCAGCACGTCACCGCCTCGGGCGTGGACTACAACAAGCGGATCGCCGCCGCCTCGACAGCGAGCTTCGGCTTCAGCGGCACCTTCACCGGCAGCGCCAACGCGGTGCCTGAAACGTTCAAACTCAACGGCGCCACGTGCACCGGCGACACCGGCCCCTCGCCCACCAACCCGCCCACCAACGTCACCGCCTCGCCCACCGAGGTGCCCACGGGCGGCCCGGGCCAGGACGAGTGGAACCCGCCCTCGAACCTGGTCCAGCCCCTCAATGAGGTCTGGGCGCACGTCGAAGACACCTACAACCTGAACTTCCGCAACTTCGGCTGGGACCAGGTGATGGCCACCGGCGGCACGATCAACTACTGCGTCCGCTGGGACTCGCGGAACTCGGTGTCCCTTCAGACGCGCGACGCGATCGAGGCGAAGCTCCAGCAGCAGTACAACCTCTGGTTCGACCAGATGAAGGGCTGGAGCGAGTGGCCGTTCGACCAGATCGACGTGAACGTCGTCGGCTGGGCCGCTTACGACCGCAACCTCCTCCAATGGAGCGACGGCTCGGTCGACGTCTACATCGGGGACATCCGCGAGGACGCGCCGCAGTGCTCCGAGGACTGCGGGCGGTTCTTCCACCAGGACGGGAACTACTCCCAGTGCCCGGGCGGCGCGGCGCACCACTACGACCAGAGCCTGTGGCTGACCCAGGGCATGGGCGGCGGCGCGGGCGGCGACTGGGGCCAGCGCATGGGCCAGGAGTACTTCGTGAACTCGCTGAACTCCAGCCAGATCACCATCTACCTGCACGAGCTCGGCCACACGTTCGGCCTGGACGACTTCTACGACTGGACGCCGACCGGCCAGTGCTGCTTCATCATGAAGGCCGGCTCCTCCTCGACGATCACCACGTTCGACCAGTGGATGCTGCGCGACTGGTGGCGCCACCTCAAGAGCCGCTACGGCTATTAGTCCCTCCCCTTGACGGGGGCGGGGCGGGGGGGCCGCCCCCCGCCCCCGGCGCGGGCCCTCCCCACCCCCCGACCCCCCCCC
>NZ_JAPZVP010000005.1:271960-282279 GCF_027622875.1 Glycomyces luteolus
GGTTGCGGGGCCCGGGGGGCCCCCACCCCCCCCGCCCCCCCGCCCCGCCCCCCCCCCCCCGCGGGGGGGGGCCCGGGCGCCCCCCCCCCCGTCCCCGTGCGCGAGCCTTCCCAAGCCTCGGACCGCCCCGCCCTCGCCGCGCATCTGGTCGGCAAGAGCCGATAGCGTTTAGCATTGTCGAACGCGGCAGCGTTAAGATGGTCCCCGCCGAGCTCGGCGCGACCCGTGCGCCGTCATCGGTTGCGGCCGGGTGGGATCCCGAAGGAACGGAGGCGCTCGGATGGCCAAGCACATCCAGTCGCTGGAGCGGGCGGCGGCCATGCTGCGGCTGCTCGCGGGCGGCGAGCGGCGCCTCGGCCTGTCCGACATCGCCTCCTCCCTCGGCCTCGCGAAGGCCACGGCCCACGGCATCCTCCGCACCCTCCAGCACGAGGGCTTCGTCGAGCAGGACCCCGGTTCGGGCCGCTACCAGCTCGGCGCCGAGCTGCTGCGCCTGGGCACCACCTACCTCGACGTGCACGAGCTGCGGGCCCGCGCCCTGGTGTGGACGGACGACCTCGCGCGCTCCTCGGGCGAGGCGGTCTACCTCGGTGTGCTGCACCAGCACGGCGTGCTCATCGTCCACCACGTGTTCCGCCCCGACGACAGCCGCCAGGTCCTCGAGGTGGGCGCGATGCAGCCGCTGCACTCGACCGCCCTCGGCAAGGTCCTCGCCGCGACCGACCCCGTGGCCCACGCCGAGCTGGTCGACGCCAAGCGCGAGCCGTTCACGGCCCGCACGGTCACCGAGCTCGACGAGATCGAGCGGGCGCTGGACCTGACCCGCGCCCAGGGCTACGCCACGGACAACGAGGAGACCTTCGAAGGAGTCGCCGCGGTGGCGGCCCCGATCTACGACCGGCGCCGCCTCGCGGTCGGTTCGGTCGGCATTACCGGTGCCGTCGAACGGGTCTGCCGGGACGGCGAACTGCGTCCGGAACTCGTCGCCGCCGTCCGCGACACGGCCCGCTCCGTCTCGCGCGACCTCGGAGCCAAGCCCTTCTAGCGTTTCGCCCGATTTCGCCACATTCCTGCACCTGTCGTGTGACCCTGGTATGCCTGTCTTGCAGGCGTTTCTGATGGTTGTCAATTGAGGATGTGATGGCGATCACATTCTACTTGACGCTTCGGTAAGGAAGGAGAACACTTTCGTACATCGGTCGGCATTGTCGAACGCTTAACGGTTTTCAGTGTGCGTTCCGCCTTCCGAGTCGAACAAGCCCTTCCAACGAGGTCAGAGCCCCCCGGCGAAGTCCTCGGACGCAGACAAAGGAGTCGGTGTGTCCAACGCAGACATCATCATCGGAGAAGTCCTCGGTACCGCCCTGCTGATCCTCCTCGGCGCGGGCGTGTGCGCCGCCGTCACCCTCAAGAAGTCCAAGGCCCAGAACGCGGGCTGGCTCGCCATCGCCTTCGGCTGGGGCTTCGCGGTCCTCACCGCCGCCTACGTCGCCGCGGGCGTCTCCGGCGCCCACCTGAACCCGGCCGTCACCCTCGGCCTGGCGATCCAGGGCGGCACCGAGTGGGCCGACGTCCCGCTCTACATCGCGTCCGAAATGGTGGGCGCGATGCTCGGCGCCTTCCTCGCCTGGGTCACCTACTACGGCCAGTTCAAGGTCCACATGGCCGACCTCGCCAACCAGCCCGGGGCCGTCGAAGGCCCCGACGACGCCAAGGCCGGACCGGTCCTCGGCATCTTCTCGACCGGGCCCGAGATCCGCAAATCCGTGCAGAACCTCCTCACCGAGATCATCGGCACCTTCGCGCTCGTCATCGCGATCCTCACCCAGGGGCTCAACGGCGAGGGCAACGGCCTCGGCACCCTCGGCGTGCTCATCACCGCGCTCGTCGTCGTCAGCATCGGCCTCTCCCTCGGCGGCCCCACCGGCTACGCCATCAACCCCGCCCGCGACCTCGGCCCGCGCATCGTGCACGCCCTCCTGCCCCTCAAGGGCAAGGGCCGCTCCGACTGGGGTTACGCGTGGATCCCCGTCGTCGGCCCGCTCGTCGGCGCGGCCGTCGCAGGCGGCCTCTACAACATTGCCCTCGCATAGCCATGCGGCCACAATCGAGGTATCCCTCGCCGACTCCCACCACGACAACGACGTTCTGGAGTGAACCATGACCGACACGCACACCGGCCCGTTCATCGCGGCCATCGACCAGGGCACCACGTCCTCACGGTGCATCATCTTCGACCGCGACGGCCGCATCGTCGCGGTCGACCAGAAGGAGCACGAGCAGATCTTCCCGAAACCGGGCTGGGTCGAGCACGACGCCGCCGAGATCTGGAAGAACGTGCAGGACGTCGTCTCCGGTGCCATGGTCAAGGCCGGCGCCTCGCGCGAGGACATCCTCTCCATCGGCATCACCAACCAGCGCGAGACCACCATGCTGTGGGACAAGCACACCGGCAAGCCCGTCCACAACGCCATCGTCTGGCAGGACACCCGCACCGACGTGCTCTGCAAGAAGCTCGGCGGCGATGTCGGCCAGGACCGCTGGCGCCGCGAGACCGGCCTCCCCCTCGCCGCCTACTTCGCAGGACCCAAGATCGCCTGGCTCCTCGACAACGTCGCGGGCCTGCGCGAACGCGCCGAAGCCGGCGACCTCCTCTTCGGCACCATGGACTCCTGGGTCATCTGGAACCTCACCGGCGGCGTCAACGGCGGCGTGCACGTCACCGACGTCACCAACGCCTCGCGCACCCTCCTCATGAACCTCGACGACCTCAAATGGAACGAGGAGATCGCCGCTGAAATGGGCGTGCCCATGCAGGTGCTCCCCGAGATCCGCTCCTCCTCCGAGGTCTACGGCACCGTCACCGGCGGCCCCCTCGGCGGCCTCCTCGCGGGCGTGCCCGTCGCCTCCGCGCTCGGCGACCAGCAGGCCGCCCTCTTCGGACAGACCTGCTTCAGCACCGGCGAGGCCAAGTCCACCTACGGGACCGGCACGTTCATGCTCATGAACACCGGCGAGAAGCTCATCCACTCCGAGTCGGGCCTGATCACCACCGTCGGCTACCGCATCGGCGACCAGGACCCGGTCTACGCCCTCGAGGGCTCGATCGCCGTCACCGGCGCGCTCGTCCAGTGGATGCGCGATCAGATGGGCCTCATCAAGACCGCGGCCGAGATCGAGACCCTCGCGATGTCCGTCGAGGACAACGGCGGCGCCTACTTCGTACCGGCGTTCTCCGGGCTCTTCGCGCCGTACTGGCGCTCCGACGCCCGCGGTGTCATCGCGGGCCTCACTCGGTACGTCACCAAGGCCCACATCGCCCGGGCCGTCCTGGAGGCCACCGCCTGGCAGACCCGCGAGATCAGCGACGCCATGATCAAGGACTCCGGCGTCGAACTGGTCGCGCTCAAGGTCGACGGCGGCATGACCTCCAACAACCTCCTCATGCAGTTCCTCGCCGATGTGCTCGACGCTCCCGTCGTGCGCCCCATGGTCGCCGAGACCACCTGCCTCGGCGCCGCCTACGCCGCGGGCCTCGCCGTCGGCTTCTGGGACAGCGTCGAGGACCTGCGCGTCAACTGGCGCCGCGCCGCCGAATGGACCCCCGGCATGGATGCCGAGGTCCGCGACCGGGAATACAAGAACTGGCTCAAGGCCGTCGAGCGGACCATGGGCTGGATCGATGATTAGACGCATCGACCTCAGCAGGACAGTCGAGTAGGAGCATCGCGATGACCACCTTGCAGCACGTCTCCGGCCCGGAGGCGAACCCGACCGGTCCCCTCCACTTCACGCAGCGGATGGGCCGAGCCGAAGCGCGCGAGCAGCTCTCGAACGCCACGTTCGACCTGCTCGTCATCGGCGGCGGCATCCTGGGCATCTCCACCGCCTGGCACGCCGCTCAGTCGGGGCTGCGGGTGGCCCTCGTGGACGCCGGCGACTTCGCCGGCGCCACCTCCTCGGCCTCCTCGAAGCTCCTCCACGGCGGCCTGCGCTACCTCCAGACCGGCGCGGTCAAACTCGTGGCGGAGAACCACTTCGAACGCCGCGCCGTCACCCGTCAGGTGGCGCCGCACCTGTCCCGCCCGCTCAAGTTCTACCTGCCCGTCTACAAAGGCGGCCCGCACGGCGCCGCGAAGCTCGGCGCGGGCGTCTTCGCCTACTCCGCGCTCTCCGGCTTCGACGACGGCGTCGGCCACCTGCTCAGCCCCGCCAAGGCCCGCGCGGCCGTGCCGGAACTGCGCGTCAAGAACCTCAAAGCCGTCGCGGTGTACGGCGACAGCCAGATGAACGACGCCCGCATGGCCCTCATGACCACCCGCGCGGCCTTCGAAGCGGGCGCCGCGGTGCTGAACTACGCCGAAGTCACCGGCCTCCGCTTCACTGACGGCCGCGTGTCGGGCGCCGACCTGCGCGACAAGGTCGACGGCACCGAGTTCGGCGTGAACGCCCACGTCGTCCTCAACGCCACCGGCCCCTGGGTCGACCACCTGCGCCGCATGGAGAACCCGGCGGCCGACCCGTCGATCCGGCTCTCCAAGGGCGCGCACCTGGTACTCAAGCGCACCGCCGACTGGGGCGCGGCGCTGGCGACGCCCGTGGACAAGTACCGCATCACGTTCGCGCTGCCGTGGGAGGACATGCTCCTGCTCGGCACCACCGACGAGATCTACGAAGGCGACCCGGGCCGGGTCGCGCCGACCAAGGCCGACTTCAAGCAGATCCTCGACGAGGCGAGCGTCTCGGTGCGCTCGGAGCAGCTGAACCCCGAGCTCATCACGTACGCGTTCGCCGGCCTGCGGGTCCTGCCGGGCGGTCCGGGCGCGACCTCGAAGGCCAAGCGGGAGACCGTGGTGACCGAGGGGCGCGGCGGGATGCTCTCGGTGGCGGGCGGCAAGTGGACCACGTTCCGCCATATCGGACGGACAGTGATGAAGAAGCTGGCGGCCCTGCCGGGCTACTCGCTGGGCTCGGAGATGGAGCCGGTGGCGAACCTCCCGCACCGCCTGCCGCTGCCGGGCATCGCGAACCCGCACGCGGTCGAGCACCGGCTGCTCTCGGACGGCGGCGCGCCGCTGCCGAACCTGGGCGAGGACACCGCGAAGCACCTTGCGACGCACTACGGTTCGCTCGCCTTCGACATCACCCGCCTGGCGGGGGAGCACCCGGAGCTGGCCGAGCGCGTCCACCCGGACGCGCCGGAGATCATGGCCCAGGTCGTCTACGCGCGCGACGTCGAGTGGGCGGAGACAGCGGAGGACGTCCTGCGCCGCCGCACCACCCTGATGATCCGCGGCCTCGACACGCCCGAGGTCCGCGCCAAGATCCAGAAACTGCTCGACCGGAAGTGACCGGCGGCCGCACCGGTTGACGGTCCGCAAGCTTCACCCAGCGGCCGGGAACGAGATCTGAGGGGTTCTCGTTCCCGGCCTTTCTCGCGCGGTCAGTCCCTGCCGGTGTCCGGGTGCATCGCGAGGAACAGCGAGTACGGCTTCGCGTCCGGGCCCGGCTCGATCGCTGCGATCTCGTTGAGCAGCTTTCCGAAGCGGTCCGTCAACTCGCGGTACTGCGCCTCGTTCAGACGCGGGCCGAGCCGCGCCGCGTAGACCTCGGCCGGGTCCGGCACCTGTGAGACCTCGGTCCGGAACGCCTCCAGCATCGCCTTGGTCATGTCCGAGTGGAACTCCTCGCCCAACTGCAGCGCCCACGACTTCCGCGTCGCCAGGTACGGGATCTCGCGCGCTCCACGCGCGCCCAACCGCTCCTCCTGCGCCGCGAGGAAACCGGTGTCGACGAGTTTGCGCACGTGATGCAGGACCGTGGCCGGGTTCGCCCCGAGCCGCTGCGCGATCTCCTTGTTCGTCAACGGGTGGTCCAGGCACAGCCGCAGGATGCGCAGCCGCACCGCCGAAGCCACGGCCTTCGCCTCGGCCTCGGTCGCCACCGGCCGGTCCTTCTTGAATCCCTCGGGTTCGCGCTGCTCTGCCACGAGATCATCCTAGCGGCCGCGACGTCCCCGGAGATCCAATCGATTGACTTTTCCCAATCAATTGGGAATACTCAATCGCATGATCTCCCTCGGCGATCCCCGCCCCGACGCGTCCGAACCGCGCGACCGCTTGGGCCTCCTGCGCGACCACGACTTCCGCGGCCTCTTCCTCTCCACTACCGTGGCCCAGTTCGGCTACCAGATCACCACGCTCGCACTGCCGCTCGCCGCGGTCATCGCGCTCGACGTCAGCGAGTTCGAAGTCGGGGTGCTCTCGTCGATGACGATGATGGCGTTCCTGCTCATCGGCCTCCCCGCCGGCGCGTGGGTCGACCGGATGCGCCGCCGCCGAGTCCTCATCGTCAGCGACCTCGTGCGCGCCGCCGTCCTATTGACCGTCCCGATCGCCTGGTGGGCGGACGTGCTCACCATCTGGCAGCTCTACGCCGTCGCGTTCACGATCAGCGTCTTCACCGTCTTCTTCGACGTCTCCTACCAGAGCTACCTGCCCCACCTCGTGGGCCGCGACAACCTGGTGGAAGGCAACGCGAAGCTCGAGGTCGTCCGCTCGACCGCGCAACTCGGCGGCCCGGTGCTCGCCGGGCAGCTCATCGGCTGGCTCACCGCGCCCCTGGCCCTCGCGTTCGACGCCGTCGCGCTGGGCGCCTCCGCGATCTTCCTCCTCCGCATCCGCCGCCGCGAGGCCAAACCCGAAGTCGCCCACGATGCTCGGATCGTCACGGAGATCAAGGAAGGCCTCGCCTTCGTCTTCAGCAACCGCATCCTGGCGTCCATCGTGGCCGCCACCAGCTGGTGGAATCTCTGGATGGGCGCCTATATGGCGATGGTCGTGGTGTTCCTGCCGCGCGACCTGGCCATGAGCCCCGGCGAAATCGGACTGCTCTTCGCGGTCTTCGGCGTGGGCGGCCTCATCGGCGCGTTCGTGACCGGGCCCGTGACGGCATGGTTCGGCGAAGGCCGCGCCATCTGGTTCTCGACCCTCGTGACCTCACCGGGCCTGCTGCTCCTCCCGGCCGCCGAACCCGGGTGGCGGGTCTGGGTCGCCGCACTCGGGCTCGGCGCGGTCGGCGTCGGTTCGGTCGTCTACAACGTCAACCAGGTGAGCTTCCGCCAGCGCCTCACTCCCGACCGGCTGCTCGGCCGCATGAACGCCACGGTCCGCTTCCTGGCCTGGGGCCTCAGCGCGATCGGCGCGCTCATCGGCGGCGTCCTCGGCGAACTGGTCGGGGCGCGGGCGACACTGTGGATCGGCGCGGCGGGCGTCTGCCTGGCGTTCCTGCCGGTCTTCTTCTCGCCCTTGCGGAACCTGCGCGACCTCCCGAGGCCGGAAGCCGAGCCCGAACCGGAACCGGCTCGAGCCGCCTGATCCCGGCCGCGATCAGGGACGGTGCGGCGGCACCTGGACGCCGTCGACCGGGTCGCCCTCGGCGAGCCGACGCGTCAGGGCGACATCGATGCTGGTCCGGCTGAACGACCCGTCGGCGGTACCGCCAGTGATCACAGCGAGGACCGCCAGGGGCAGCAGAATCGTGCGGATCAGCATCGCCCACGGGCCCTTCGCGCCGATCCGCCCGCCAGGCGAAGGCCCCGCGCCCATTCGCCGGCCGGGACGTAGCGCGCCTCGTCGGCGAACGCTTTGACTTTCCTTGCGGCCATGGGCACTTCACGTCCCTCGGGGCGGGGGCGGGCGAGACTCGGATGCTAGTTGGGCTCGGAGGCGACGACCACTTCGACGTTCCAAGTGCCGCCGCCGACGCCGACGGAGGTCATGGTGACCTCGTATTCGGCGCCGTCGGTGCGGGGATGCCCATGTCGGCGTGCAGGGTTCGGGGCCTCGGTCAGTTCTGCGCGTCGAACCCGGGGGAGTAGACGTAGCGTCCGCGCAGGTCTTCGCGCCAGTTGGCGAGGCGGCGGACCTGGAACGAGGGCGCCCAGTCCGGTTCCTGCGGCTCGATACCGTATCGAGAAGCCGGTTCGAAACCGAAGCGGCCGTAGTAGTCCGGATTGCCGAGCAGGATGATCATCGGTTCGTCCAGGGCGTCCGCCGCCGCGACGGCCGCGTGCATGAGGGCCGAGCCGATCCCCTTGCCGTGCAGCGCGGGGTCGACGCCGATCGGGCCTAGCCCGAGGATCCGCTCCCCGGCCAGGCGCCCGTATGAGCACACGACGTGCCCGACCGGCTTGCCGTCCGCCTCGGCCACCAGCGACAGCTGCGGCACCCAGTCCTCGCTGCCGCGCAGTGCGTCGACGATCGCCGCCTCCGTCCCGGAGGCGTAAGCGACCGTGGCGAAGGCGGCGTCGTGAAGGGCGTGGAGGAGAGGCGCGTCGCCCTCGGTCTCGCGTCGGATGAAAGTCACCGGCCGAGTATCACAGCCGGTCCCAACGCCTGCAACGGATTTACGCAGGTGAGGAGCGGCGCGCGACCTGGAGCTGGAGGACGCCCGCGGCGACCACGAGCACGGTGGTGGCGTAGTGGATGCCGAAGGCGGCGGCGGCGCTCCCTCCGTGGACGAGGATCAGCGTGCCGTCCGCGAGCGGGATGAGGGCCTCGCACAGCAGGACCCAGCCGAGCGCCCGGCGCTGGCCGAGGGCCAGCAGCACCAGCGGGATGACGCCCGAGACGATGTCGCGCATGCCCTTGACGCTGAGGATGTCGGCCTCGGCGCCGGTGGGCCAGACTGAGAAGCCGAAGCTGGGGGCCGTGAAGGCGGGAGCGAAGAGGTACGAGACGCCGACGTACATGATGCCGAGAGCGACGATGAAGGTCAGGACGTTTGCGATGATCCGGCGGGCCATGAGGCGCTCCTTAACGAGGGCAGGAAATCTAGCGTCGCTAGATTCAAGAGAAAGCTAGCACATCTCCGCTCGAACATCTAGCGCCGCTAGGGGATGTGCTCCGGGCCACCCGCTCGTCACGTTCCCCATCCGCGGCGGGTCAGTAGAGTGATGGCCCCGAGCGGAGGATGCGATGAACGACGGCGTCGATTTCGACCACGATGCGGTGCAACGCTTCGAGGAGCACCGCGACCACCTGCGGGCTGTCGCGTTCCGGATGCTCGGCAGCTCGGGCGAGGCGGACGACGCGGTGCAGGAAGCGTGGATGCGCTTCGCCCGCAACGACACCGCTGACGTCGAGAACCTGCGGGGCTGGCTCACCACCGTGGTCTCGCGGATCTGTCTGAACCTGCTGCGCTCGCGACGGACCCGACGTGAGGACGCCCTCGACGCCGACCTCCCGCTGGCCGCCGCCCCGAGCTCCGGCGGCGATCCCGAGTCCGACGCGGTCATGGCCGACTCGGTCGGCATGGCGCTCCAGGTCGTCATCGACGCGCTCGGTCCCGCCGAACGGGTGGCGTTCGTGCTGCACGACCTGTTCGGCGTGCCCTTCGACCGCATCGCCCCGGTCCTCGACCGAACCACCGAGGCGACGCGCCAGCTTGCCAGCCGCGCGAGAAGGCGCGTGCGCGAAGGCAGGGAGCGCGCTGAGGCGGATCGCGATGCGCGGCAGCAGAAGACGGTGGTCGACGCGTTCCTCGCCGCCGCCCGCGAGGGCCGTTTCGAGGACCTGCTCGCCGTGCTCGACCCGGGCATCATCGTGGTCGCCGACGAGGACGCCGTCGCGACCGGCTTCGCCGGACGCGAGGTCGTCGGCGCCGCCGCGGTCGCCGCGATCTTCAACGGCCAGGCCAAGGACGCGATCACTGTGCTGGTCGACGGCCTCGCGGGCGCGATGTGGGCCCCAGGCGGTCAAGCCCGCTCGGTGCTGGCCTTCACCGTGGTCCACGGCAAGATCGCCGCCATCGACATCATGAACGACCCGAAAACGATCGCGACCCTGGAACTGGCGGCCTTCGCGGACTGACCGCTGGACCGCTCGACGCCGGCCCGAGTCGACCAGGCAGCCCGAGCCGGGCCCGTCCCGTCCACTCCGGATCAGCGCGTGCAAGAGCTGCGCGAGGCGACCGAGCCGTCGCTGTACGTCTTCGGCGAACCCACGACCGGGCTGCATCTGCGCGACATCGACACGCTTGTGGCGGTGATCGACCAGCTGGTGGAGCGCGGGCACACCGTGGTCGTCATCGAGCGCACCTCGACGTGATCCGCCGCGCCGACTGGGTGGTCGACCTCGGCCCTGGCGCGGGCAGGCACGGCGGCCGCGTGCTCTACGAAGGACCCGTCGAGCGGCTCGACGGCACCGCCACCGCCCGGGCGCTCCGGGCCGACTGAGCCGGAAGGAGCCGTGGGGGGGGGGGGGGGGGGGGGGGGGGCGGGCGGGCGGGGGGGGGGGGCGGGAGAGTGGGGGGGTGGA
>NZ_JAPZVP010000005.1:282289-290809 GCF_027622875.1 Glycomyces luteolus
TCCCCGCAGGACCCGTCGAGCGGCTCGACGGCACCGCCACCGCCCGGGCGCTCCGGGCCGACTGAGCCGGAAGGAGCCGTGCGCCGGTCGCCCTGAGGCGACCGGCGCACGGATTCCTCCGATCAGGACTCGATGAGGACTTTCACGTCCCAGGGTCCGAGGTGCAGTGCGGCGCCGGCCTCGTAAACGGCGTCGTCGATCGCGTCGGTCGCCGCCGCGGGCAGCGGGTAGTCGACCTCGTTCCAGGACCAGTTGTGCACGAACCGCACGGTGCGGCCCTCGCCGGTGACGCCGCTGGTCACCGTGAGGCTCGGGTGCTCGGGCCGCCACGCGTTTGCGGGGACGAGCCACTCGAACAGCGACTTCCCGAAGGCCGAGTTGGGGATCGTGCCCACATACGTGATCCGGCCTTCGCCGTGTGGCTTCGTCGTCGCCGCGGCGAACCGGCCGTAGTGCGGGTGCACGTACTCGGCGAGGGTCTCGGCGCCGTCGACGTACAGGCCGTCGGCCCACTTCACCGCCGCCGCATCGGCTTCCAGCCGCAGCGGCGAACCTTCCGGCGCCCGCACGGCGATCTCGCCCGTGAGGTTCGCGAACTCCTCGTACCAGACCCCGGCGGCGTCGCGGAGCCTCGCGGGCTGCACTTCCTGGCGCGCCCGCGCCTCCTCGTCGGCGTAGCCGGTGCGCGGACCGACCACGAGATGCCCGCCCGCCGCCGCGTACGCGGTGAGCCATTCGAGCATGTCGTCGTCCTCGGCGTACAGGCCCGCGGCCACCAGGACCGGGTACTCCACCGCCGCTTCCTCGGGCGCACCAAGCTGTCCGGTGTGGATGATCCGGGCCTGGAGCCCGGCATCGAACGCGCCCCGGTAGAACGGGCCGTGGATGACTTCGAAGGACCGGTACTCGGGGTTGCCGTCGTCGGCCTGGATCTGCGGTTCGGCCGTCAGCGCCCATTCGCTGCGCTTGGAGTACAGGACCGCCACGTCGGCCCCCGGCACCAGACCCGCGAGCGCCCCACCGGTCTTGCGCAGCTCCTTGCCGATCTGCGCCAGCTCGCGGTAGGTCCGGCCGGGCTGCCCGCTGTGGGGGAGGACCCCGCCCCAGTACGTCTCCGCGCCGAAGTGGAGGGTCTGCCACTGCCAGTACTCGATCATGGCCGCGCCGCGCGACACGAGCGACCAGGCCGCCTGGCGCCACTGCCCGTCGTAGGCCGGCTCGTTCCACCACGACATGCCGATGGCCTGCGCGTTGGTCTCGGTGACCAGGTACGGCGCCTGCTTCGAGGAGTACATGCGGTCGGCCGAGTGGTAGAGCGCCCAGGCGCCCTTGGTGTTCCAGTCGATGGCGTCGCCGCCGCCCTTGGCGGGCATCTCGAGGCCGTCCTGCATCGCGTAGTACGGGTTCCCGGCGGTCACATCGAGGCCCTCGGTGAGCGAGGGGTCGTCGATGCCGGGGCGCGAGTAGGAGATGCAGGTGGTCACGAACTGCTCCTCGCGCGCGTACTCGCGGGCGATGTCGGCCTGCCAGGCGATGAACTCGGTGGTCAGGTCGGCCTGGAACTTGCGCCACGCGAGCGTGTACTGCGGCTGCGCGTTCCCGTCGGGGCGCCAGAGGTCCGCCCAGGTCGTGAGCCGGTGGGACCAGTAGACCAGGCCCCATTCGCGGTTGAGGGTCTCCACGTCGCCGTACTGGTGGCGCAGGCGGTCGACGAACTGCTGGAAGACGCCCTCGTTGTGGAAGATCCGGAGGCCGGGTTCGTTGTCGACCTGGAAGCCGATCACGGCCGGGTGGTCGGCGTAGCGCGCCATGATCTTGCGGATGACCCGCTCGGCGTGGAACTTGAACGCGGCGTGGGTGTAATCGACCTCCTGGCGCCCGCCCCAGCCGAAGCGCTCGCCGGTGCGGTGCTCGCCGGCGATCTCGGGGTAGAGGCGCACGAGCCACGGCGGGACCGCGTAGGTGGGGGTGCCGAGGATGACGGCGATGCCTCGTTCGCGGGCGCCGTCGAGGACCGGCTGCAGCCAGTCGAGCTCGAACTGTCCGTTCTCGGGTTCCCAAGTGCTCCATACGGACTCGCCGACGCGGATCACCGAGAACCCGGCCTCGACCATGAGGTCGAGGTCGGTCTTGAGCCGCGTCCGGGCGGCCTCGGTGTCGAACCCTTCGGCGGCGTCCGGCTGGTACTCGAAGTAGTAAGCGGCCCCGAACAGGATCGGGTTCGGCCAGTTGCTCATGTGCGGCTCCTTATGACTACGTAGTCAGAGGTACCGTACGCAATCCTGGGAGCGTATGTCAACCCGTAACCGCGACATCCCCGATCGCGGACGCCGCACCTGAAGCGCGCCCGCTACACGCCGCTCAGCTCGCGCAGCGCCTTCTCGGTGGCCGAGCCCGGTTCCGCAGCGAAGAGGTCCATGCCGTAGCAGGAGGGCCGGTCGGGCAGCGCGATGCGCTCGGCGTGCAAGGTCAGTTCACCCGCGACAGGGTGGTGCAGCACATGGGTCCGGGTCCGCATCTGCGCGACCGGGTGCTCGGCCCACATCCCCGCGAATTCGGCACTCGACTCGAGCATGTCGTCGAGGTGCGCGGCGATCTCGGCGCTCCCGCTGAAACGTCCGAACAGGAAGCGCAAGTGCGCCACGTGGTCGCGCGCGGCCTGCTCCCAGCCCTCCCCGTGCAGCTCCCGCACGCCCGGCTCGGTGAACAGCAGATGCGAGAGCGTGCGCCGCTCCTCGGGGATCGCGGCGAAATCGCCGAACACCGCGACCGCGAGGCCGTTCCAGCCGACGAGCTTGGTCTGCGGCCCCACGAGCAGCGCGGGGGTCAGCGGCAGTGAATCCAGCAGGAACCGCAGGCCCTCGGGCACCGCCTCGGGACTCTTGAATCCGGTGCACGGGCGCGGCCGCCGCGCGATCGCATGGAAGTACGCCAGCTCGTCGGCGTCCAACCGCAGCGCCGCCCCGACGGCGTCCAGCACCTCGTCCGAGACGGACTCCCCGTTGCCCTGCTCCAGCCGCGTGTAATGCGCGATGCTCACGCTCGCCAACCGGGCCAGCTCCTCACGCCGCAACCCCGCGACCCGCCGCGCCCGACCGTAGTCGCGCAGCCCCACATCGCCCGGGTGCAGCCGGGCCCGCCGAGATTTGAGGAAATCGCGCAACTCGGTCCGATTGTCCATGAGCGCAACGGTACCCGCCGAGGGTGATCACGCCGTGAGTACGCAAGCCAGGGATCTGGCAGCGCCGCCACCGATCCGCCAGGCTGATCGACGGCAACCCCCATCCGAACGAAGGAGCGCAGCAATGCAAGGAACCATCGGATTCATCGGCAGCGGCATGATCGGCACCGCCGTCGCGGGCCTGGCCGTCAAAGCGGGATACGAGGTAGTCCTCAGCAACTCGCGCGGCCCCGAGACCCTCGCCGGACTCGTCGCCGACCTCGGCCCCGGCGCCCGCGCGGCCACCCCGGCCGAAGCCGCCCGCGACGCCGACCTGGTCGTCATCGCCGTCCCGCTGACGGCCCTCGACCGGCTCCCCGTAGAGGCGCTGGCGGGTAAGACCGTGATCGACGCGGGGAACTACTACCCGCAGCGCGACGGGCACCTGCCCGAGCTCGATTCGGACGAGCTCACCTCCAGCGCCCTGCTGCAGCAGCGCCTGCCCGAGTCCCGGGTCGTCAAGGCCTTCAACAACATCGCGTTCAGCCTCATCGCCGCACTCGCCCGGCCCGCGAACGCACCCGACCGCAGCGCCCTCCCCATCGCGGGCGACGACGCCGCCGCGAAGCACGAGGCGGCCGCACTCCTGGACGCCCTCGGCTGGGACACCGTGGACTTCGGTTCCCTAGCCGAGAGCTGGCGCAGCGCGCCCGACACGCCGGTGTACGTCATGCCTTACCTGGGGGAGCTGCCCGCCGAAGGCGTCACGGACTTCCTCTCATGGGTCACGCAGATCCCCGGCGCACCCGTCCCCGCGGACACCGTGGCGAAGCTCATCGACGCCGCCGTCCGCCTGCCGGCGGCCGCAACGGAGCTGCCGAACCTCGCTTGAAGCTGCGACCGGGCGCTGGCCGTCAGTACTCGACGCCCAGCACCCGACCGGACTCCTCGGCGTCGATCGGCGTCTCCACCGGCTCCTCCTCGGCCAATTCCGCCAAGCGGATCGGCGAGGCGATCGGCCGCTTCGCGAAACCGGTCCCGTCCACGCCCGCCAGCTCGGCCACGTTCCGGCCGCAGACCCGGCCCTGGCACAGGCCCAGTCCGGCCCCGCTCACCAGCTTCAGCGAGCGAACCCCGCCCACGTCCCGCTCGTCCACGGCCCGGTAGAGCGCGCGCTTGGTGATTTCCTCGCACCGGCACACGATCGTGTCGTCGCGCAACCAGTCGTGCCAGCCCGACCGCACCGGGTACGCCGCGTTCAACGCCGCCGCGAACCGCCGGCCCGACCGCACCCGCGCCATCGCCCGCACGGGCGGCTCGACCGCCGCGCCCACGAACTTCGCCGCCGCCGCACCCGCGACCGCGCCCTCCGACGCCGCCAGGTCCGCCCCGCCGATGCCCGTCAGCTCTCCGGCCGCGAACACCCCCGGAGCCGAAGTCCCTTGCGCCGCATCGACGACCACGAACCCATCCTCGACCCGGCACCGCGCCGCCAACGCCAGCTCCAACTGCGGCGTGAACCCGAACCCGACCGCCACAGCGTCCGCCTCGAGCCGCCGCTCCGAACCCTGCACCGGATTCCACAGGGCATCGAGCCGCGCCACCGTCACCGACTCCACGACATCACTGCCGTGCGCCTCGATCACCGCGCTCCGCGACCGGTACGGCACCCGGTGCCGCGCCAGCGTCCCCGCGTACCGAACCAGCTCCCCGCCCTTCGACCAGCCCGCGAGCGCCCCCACGGGGTTCCCCAGCCAACCGGTCACCGCCGCGTTCGCCTCCGCGACCTCCACGACCCGCGCGCCCGCGCCGATCAGCGAAGCCGCCACCGGCAGCAGGAACGGCCCCGTCCCGCCGACCACGACCCGGTCGCCCACCGCAACGCCCTGGCCCTTCGCGAGCGCCTGCGCCGCACCGGCGGTGAACACCCCCGGCAGATCCCAGCCCGGGAACGGCAGCGCGCGGTCGTACGCACCCGTGGCGAGCACGAGCGCCCGCGCCTCGACCGCCCGGCCCCGCCGGTCCGGGCCGTCGGCCGGTCCGATCCGCAGGTGCACGCGATGCCCGCCGTCGACCGGCTCGATCGCCCACACCGCCGCGCTCGCCACATGCTCGACATTCCGCGGCAACGTGAACCGGTCGCCCGCCGCGAGCGCGTCCTGCCGGAAGTACTGGCCGCCGAGTTTCGCGCCCGCGTCGATCAGGACCACGTCGACACCGTGCAGCGCAGCCGCACTCGCCGCCGCCATCCCCGCCGGACCCGCGCCGATCACCACGATGCGCCTCATGACGGCAGCTCCGCCCCGGCCTGGGTGCGGATCTCGTCGCCTTCGGCCACCACGCGCTGGCACGCCCGCACATCGGGCACGCCGTTCACACTCACCAGGCAGTCGAAGCACACCCCGATGCCGCAGAACAGCCCCCGCGGCCGGTCCCCGCCGCGCGTGGTCCGCCACGAGCGGATCCCCTTCGCCAGCAGCACCCCCGCGACGGTCTGGCCCTCCTGGGCCTCGACCTCCACACCGTCGAACCGCACTCTCACGTCCGCACCTCCGCGATCACCGCAGGCCTGTCCACCCTGAACCGGGCCGGGTCCACTTCGGGCTCCCGCCCGCACATCAGATCCGCCAGCAGCCGCCCCGTCGCCGGGGCCAGCCCGATGCCCGCGCCCTCGTGCCCCGACGCGTGCCACAGCCCCGCGAACCGCGGGTCCGCGCCGATCACCGGCAGGTGGTCGGGCGTGTACGGGCGGAACCCGCCGTACGTCCGCATGACCGGCACGCCCGCCAGGACCGGGAACAGCTTCACCGCGCTGCGCGCCAACCTCCGCAGCACCTCGACCTGCAGCGCCTCGTCGAAACCGACGCGCTGGCGGCTCGAACCGATGAGCACCGTGCCCGTCGCGGTCGACTCGACCACCGCCGACACCTGCAGGTCCACGTCCGAACTCGCCACGGCCGCGACGTAGTCGGCGGCGTAGACCTTGCGGCCCACCACATGGGGGAGCGGGGCGGTCACCAGGACCATGCCGCGGCGCGGCAGCACCTCGATCGGCGCGCCCGCCGCGACGCTGAAATGCCCGGCCCACGGCCCGCACGCGTTCACGACCGCGCCGCACGCGATGGTCTCGTCGCCCAAGCGCACCCCGGCGACCTTCCCGGCATCATCGAAGACCAGGCCGTGCGCCTCGGTCCAGCCGCGAACCTCGCCGCCGCGGGCGCGCACGGCCGTGAGCATCGCCGTCGCGGCGAGCACGGGCTGCAGCTGCGCGTCCCCCGGGTAGTGGACGGCACCGGCGACCTCATCGGTCAGGTGCGGCTCCATCGCGCGGGCCTCGTCCCGGCTCAGGTCGACCGCTTCGACGCCGACCTCGCGCTGCGCCTCGGCGAGGATCGAGAGGGGCCCCACGGCGTCCTCGTCGGTGGCGACCACCAAGCCGCCCTTGGGCTCCCATTCGACCCGCGCGACTTCGTCGCCGAGCTCGGCCCGCAGCGACTCGATCAGCTCGGGCCACAGCCGCCGCGACGCGACGGCAAGGTCGAGTTCCGGCCCGGGGGCCTTGTCGGAGAGGAGCACATTGCCCTCGCCCCCGGCAGTGGTCCCTCCGGCGGGGGCGCCGCGGTCGACCACGAGCACGCGCATACCCGCGGCGCTGAGCGCCTCGGCAGATGCGGCACCGATGATCCCGGCCCCGATCACGACGACGTCAGCGGTTTCGATCCGACTCACCTGCCCCTCCGAACTCGCACGATCAGAGAGTATGCCCGCGTTCCTCCCCACCTACACGGTGGTCCAAGGACCGGTGGGCAGCTCCCGCATCGTGGAAATCAGGTGACCGCCGCACGCGTTCCCCTTACCTTTCAGGCAGCGACAACGAAGGAACGATGCCATGGAACCCCTGCTCGAAGGACCCGTGCTCCAAGGCGAGCGGGTGCGACTCGAACCCCTCGCCCACCGCCACGCCGCGGACCTCGCGATCGCGGCCGAGGAGGATCGCGACGAGTACCGGTTCACTTGGGTGCCGCGCGCCGGAGAAGTGCGCGACTACATCGACCAGCAGCTCGAGCGCCACGCGCAGGGAAAACTCGCACCCTACGCCCAGATCGACCTCGCCACCGGCCGCGCGGTCGGCGCGACTGCCTTCTGGGACCCGCGCTCGCTCCCCGGCCGCGGCCTGTACGCGATCGAGGTCGGCTTCACCTGGCTCGCCGCCTCCGCCCAGGGCACGGGCCTCAACGCCGAAGCGAAACTCCTGCTCTTCCGCCACGCCTTCACCGGGCTCGGGGTCGAACGCGTCGACCTCAAGACCGACGCCCGCAACGCCCGCTCCCGCGCCGCCATCGAGGCCGCGGGCGCGACCTTCGAAGGGGTCCTCCGCAACTGGTCCCGCTCCTGGGCTCCCGGCGAGGACGGGCGCCTCCGAGACTCCGCCATCTTTTCGATCACCCGAAAGGAATGGCCCGAAGTCGAAGCGTCCCTGGAAAAGCGCCTCGCCCGCATTCGCGAGCGAAACGCGTGAGCGCCATTGTGGCCGAGCCGCGCCGTCGTCGCGGCCCTGCGCTTCACGCCGTGTGAACCGGGTCCGGACGGGTTTCGGCGGCGTTCCCGTCCGACCGCACCGCCACCTCGGACTGACCCTGAGCGGCTACCGGGCCGCCTTCACCCGCGCGCCGGCTTGAGCGTTCACGGATGCCGGACGAACTCGATCGTCCCGCCCACGATCGTGCCCCCCGCCTTCTCCAGCAGCGCTTTCGAAGCCGGGTTCGCCGCGTCGCACTCGGTGACCACTTTGGTGTGCCCGCGTTCCCGCAGCACCCGGAACGCCACGCCGAGCAGGGCTGCCGCGACTCCACGACCTCGGTACGGACGAGCCGCACCGACCAAGCCGAGGCGTGGACCGGCGTCCATCATCCAGACCCGCACCATCCCGGCGAAGCGCCCGGCGGCGGGGTCCCACGCGACCGGATAGACCGCCGGATCGTACGCGGACCTGTGTTCCTCCGCCCAGAACGCAGTGCTCGAACGCCAGCCGCGCAGCCCCGGAATGTCGGCGCGCATCTCGTCGTCGAAGCGCCGCAACGCATCCATGCCGAATTGCTCGGGCGGACCGAGCTGGAACCCGGCCAGCGCCGCATCGCCCCATCCGGCGGCCGTCGCGACCGGCAGCGTCCAGTCGTGCTCGTAGCGCTCGCCCACGAAACCGGCGGCCGCGAGCTTGCGGTGCGTCCCCTTCTCGTAGACATCGGCCAGCGTGTACACCGGCCGGTCCGCGCCGATCGCGTCGCACAGCGCTGCGATCGGCGCCGACTCGATCGGGGGGCACCCCGCGCACCCCGGACCGTCCGGGCGGTCCCACACGT